>MGUU01000015.1 GCA_001800135.1 Elusimicrobia bacterium RIFCSPLOWO2_02_FULL_39_32
AATTCCCAGAGATGAGGTAATCAATCCCAAATGGCGCTCCTATCATAGTTGCTACCATCGCTCCCCAGATCAGCACTATCCCTATTGCCTGACCTAAACTCTGTTCACTATGGCTCTTAAAAAATTGTACAGGATTAAAGGTATCTAAGAATTCATAATGTGGAGCAAAGAAGAGTTGAGCAATCCAACCATTGGGATTCATCCCTCTCTTTACAGCTTCATTGCGTGTATCTTCTGTCATCAGAGGAGAGGCTGAATCCCCAATTCCACTATCATCTCTCGTTAGATTAGAACCTGAATCTTCACTTCTAGGAATCTCTACCATTACCCTATATGCTGAACTTTCACTCGTCTCTGTCACTTGATTCGTATTTGAACTTCCATTCCTGGTGCTCTCTACAAACCCTTCGCGAGTGAGTCCTAGTTTAGGATGAGGGAAGACCTCTAACAACACATTCATATAACTCCCATGAAAGTAGGGAACTGATTTTTGAGTTATTGTAGCGCCCAATCCCCATACCTGAAAATGCCCAACAGTGAGTTCATAGATCCTTTTCCTTAAATTATTCATTTCTTTATCGTCAAGCTGATCTAATCTTTCATAGTCTCGCATGATGTGTGGCGCCTCTTTAGAAAGCACATATTTGACTGACTCAATCCCTCGCTCTTTACTAGACCAATCTAACTCAAACCCTAATGGATTCAAATTTAAATCAGGGAACACTGCCATCAAAGCATTCATATAACTCCCATGAAAGTATGGAGCTGATTTTTGATTCATCGGCACACTCAATCCCCATACCGTAAAATGAGCTTGAGTGATCCCATAAATTTGTTTTCTTAATTCATGAATCTCTCTATCATTTAATTCCGCGATCCTTTCATACTGTTGCATGATATGCGGGACTTCTTTACTGAGAACATATCTCACTGATTCAATCCCTCTCTCTTCGGATAACCAATCTAACTGGAATCCTAAGGGATTAAGATTAAGTTTAGGAAACAGAGCCATCAAGACATTTATATAACTTCCATGAAAGTATGGAGCTAATCTTTGAGTTATCGCCCCACCTAATCCCCATACTCTAATATGACCCTGTGTGATCCTATATATTCTATTTCTTAAATAATTTACACTTGTCTCATTTAACTGATCCAACCTCTCATACTGTTGCATAATATGTGGTACTTCTTTAAAAAGCACATATTTCACAGACTCAAGCCCTCTCTCTTCATTTGACCAATCTAATTGAAACCCTAATGGATTCAAATTTAGTTCAGGAAACAGCGCCATCAAAGCATTTATATAACTCCCATGAAAGTAGGGCGCTGATTTTTGATTCATCGCCCCACCCAATCCCCATATCATAAAATAGCCAGCTGTGATATGATAAACATCTCTCTTTAATCTTTCAATTTCATCCTCTTTAAGTTCTCCTAAATTTTCATAACGGACGATTATATCTGGACGATTACTTCTAATACCTTCTCTTACGCTCCAAATCCCTGACCCAGGAGTTCCCCAGCTATACTTTCTTTCAAAAGTAGCTGCTCTAAAATCATTAATTCCTTGTAGGGTCAATCCTAATCTTGGATGACTGAATACAGAAATAAGAATATCCTTATAACTCCCATGAAAGTAAGGAGCTGATTCGTGAGTCATTGCTGCGCTTAATCCCCACACCTTAAAATGAGCTTGCTTGATCCCATAAATTTGGTTTCTTAAGTCATGAATTTCTCTATCACTTAATTTAGCAATCCTTCCATACTGTTGCATAATATGAGGTGCTTCTTTAGATAAAACATATCTCACTGACTCAATCCCTCGCTTTTTGCTAGACCAATCTAACTGAAACCCTAATGGATTCAAATTTAGATCAGAAAACACTGTCATCAACGCGACCATATAACTTCCATAAAAATAAGGAGAAGTCCGTTGATCTGTTGACCCATCTAATCCCCACACCTTAAAATGAGCTTGGTTGATCTTGTAAATTTGGTTTCTTAAGTCATGAATTTCTCTATCACTTAATTCAGCGATCCTTTCATACTGTTGCATGATATGCGGGACTTGTTTAGAAAGTACATACTTCACTGACTCTATCCCTCTCTCTTCAGATAACCAATCTAACTCAAACCCTAATGGATTCAAATTTAAATCAGGGAACACTGCCATCAAAGCATTCATATAACTTCCATGAAAATAAGGTACTGATCGTTGATCTATTGCCCTACTTAATCCCCATACCGTAAAATTTTTACTACTAATCTCATATATACTGTTTCTTAAATCATCTATATCTCTATCATTTAACTGATCTAATCTCTCATATCGTTCTATGATATGCGGGACTTCTTTACTGAGAACATATCTCACTGATTCAATCCCTCTCTCTTCGGATGACCAATCTAACTGAAATCCCAATGGATTCAAATTTAAATCAGGGAATACTGCCATCAAAGCATTCATATAACTCCCATGAAAGTAGGGGGCTAGTTTTTTATTCATCGCCACACTCAATCCCCATACATTAAAATGACCTTGTGTGATTCTATAGATTTCGTTTCTCAATGCTTCATATTCCTGCTTTCTTTCCTGAGGTGTAAGCTGATTTAAATTTTCATATCTCTCTAGGATGTCATGCCTATTCTTTTTGATCCCATCTCTTACATTCTCTACCCCCTGCTCCCTTGTAGCCCATTCATATTGATCCACTCCTATTTTTGTCAGTGGCGCTAATCTCCATTTGCCAAGAGGACGAGTGAGATTAGAAATAAGATTAAATAGATGATGAGTTAAAACATTAACTGGATAACTAAGATATGCGATTGAAAGAATAATCTTTTCTGTGCGATTTGATTTGTAACTAGCTAGTTGGTTTAGTCTGATCCCTGCAACAATGGAGAGAGAACCAATGAATGAACTAAGGAGGGTAATACCTAGATGGTTAGTAGGACTCCCTGAGATGAGGTAATCAATCCCAAATGGCGCCCCTATCATAGTTGCTACCATTGCGCCCCAGATCAGTATAATCCCTATGGCTTGACCTAAAGTCTGTTCCTTGTGGCTTTTAAAGAACTGTACAGGATTAAAGGTATCTAAGAATTCATAATGTGGAGCAAAGAATAGTTGAGCAATCCAACCATTTGGATTCATTCCTCTCTTTACAGCTTCATTGCGTGTATCTTCTGTCATCAGTGGAGAGCCTGAGTCTCTATTATCCATCTGCTCTCTCGTAAGAGTAGAGTCTGGATACTCATCCCCAGCAGTCTCTGCAATTATGATAGAGTCTGAATTTTCATTTTTCTCTACAAACCCTGCATGATTGAGTCCAAGTTTAGGGTGAGAGAAGACTACTAATAGAGCATTCATATAACTCCCATGAAAGTAGGGAGCTATTCTTTGATTCATCGCCCCGCCCAATCCCCATAACTTAAAATGTGCGTGTGTGATCCCATATATCTCATTTCTTAAATCATGGATGTCTCTCTTATTTAACTGATCTAACCTTTCATACTGCTGCATGATATGCGGAGCCTCTTTTGATAACACATATCTCACTGATTCAATCCCTTTCTCTTTACTAGACCAATCTAACTGAAACCCTAATGGATTCAAATTTAGATCAGGAAACAGTGCCATCAACACATCAATATGGCTTCCATGAAAGTAGGGTGCTAGTTTTTGATTCATTGCTGCACCCAATCCCCATACATTGAAATGACCGTTGCTGATCCCATAAATTTCGTTCCTTAAATCGTGCACATCTCGATCATCTAACTGATTTATCCTTTCATATCGTTGCATCATATCTGGTGCTTCTCTGAATAAAACATATCTCACTGTCTCAATCCCTTTTTCTTCACTAGACCAATCTAACTGAAACCCTAATGGATTCAAATTTAGATCAGGGAATACTGCTATCAAGGCATTAATATGAGTCCCATGAAAGTAAGGAGCTGATTTTTGAGTCATTGTAGCTCCCAATCCCCATACATGGAAATGTCCGTATGTAATTCCATAAATATCTCTTTTTAATCTTTCTATCTCATCATCTTTAAGTTGCGCTAAATTCTCATAGCGATCAATTATATCTGGACGATTACTTCTAATACCTTCTCTTACGCTCCCTATCCCTGACTGAAGAGTGCCCCAACTATACTTTCTTTCAAAAGTAGCTCTTCTAAAATCTTGAAATCCTTGTAAATTCAATCCTAATCTTGGATGATTAAATACAGAAATAAGTACATTAATATAACTCCCATGAAAATATGGAGCTGATTCCTGATTCATCACTCTACTCAATCCCCATACTTGGAAATGCCCTTGTCTGATCCCATAAATTTCATTTCTCAAATCATGCAGTTCTCTATCATTTAGCTGAGCGATCCTTTGATATCGCTCCATGATATATGGGACTTCTTTAGAAAGAATGTATCTCACTGACTCAATCGCTCTCCCTTCATTTGACCAATCTAATTGAAATCCTAATGGATTCAAATTTAGTTCAGGAAACAGCGCCATCAACACATCAATATAACTCCCATGAAAGTATGGAGCTTTCCGATCATCCCTCGCCCTACCCAACCCCCATACTTTAAAATGACCTGAAGTGATCCTATAAATTTCATTTCTCAAATCATGTATCTCTCTATCATTTAACTGCGCGATTCTTTCATACTGTTGCATAATCTGTGTTACTTCTTTGGATAGAACATATTTAACTGACTCAATCGCTCTCCCTTCATTTGACCAATCTAATTGAAATCCTAATGGATTCAAATTTAGATCAGGGAACACTGCTATCAAAGCATTCATATAACTCCCATGAAAGCATGGAACTTTCCGATCATCCATCGCCCCACTCAATCCCCACACCTTAAAATGGCCAGAGGTGATCCTGTATATCTCATTCCTCAATGATTCTTCTTCCTGTTCTCTTTTTTTAGGTGTAAGCTGATTTAAATTTTCATATCTCTTTAGAATGTCTGGCCGATTCTTCCTAATCCCCTTTTTTACATTCTCGATCCCCTGCTCTCTTGTATCCCATTCGTATTTATCTTCTCCTACTCCTGTTTTTGTCAATGGAGCTAATCTCAATTTGCCAAGAGGACGAGTGAGATTAGAAATAAGATTAAATAAATGATGAGTTAAAACATTAACTGGATAACTAAGATATGCGATTGAAAGAATAAATTTCTCTGTACGATTTAAATTATAACTA
>MGUU01000016.1 GCA_001800135.1 Elusimicrobia bacterium RIFCSPLOWO2_02_FULL_39_32
AAATTAACAAAAGAAAAAAAGTACCAAAAAAAGAAAATTACTACTACGACTGTCCTGTTTTAATGCTCCCATATCCTCTTTTAAAGACTACAGAACACATAACTCTTAAATGCGCAATTTTTGCCATTTTCATAATTTTCTTAAAAACCCTATTAAAAAATTCACTTATTTTTCAACTTTTACCTTTAATTCAGCTTCTATAATGCCGCAAAGCTCATCTGATGTGACCTTAAGGGGTGATTTAACCTTAAAGTAATTCCTCATGGTTTCTCCGCACTCTTGGATAACCCTTAAGGCAAGTTTTCTGTCCCCTTGGCAGAACTTCTTAATCGCCTCATACTCCACTTGAATTATTTCTGATTCACTCATTTGATTTCACCTTTTTTGATTTTAGACAGTTTCATCTTACAATCCAAGTGTAACAGAACCTTTATAAATTTTCTTAAACAAATTGCAACATTTTTGTAACATTTTTCTTGACAAAATTTGCAGATACGGTTATACTAAATTTAATGACGTGGTTTTCAATTACTTTGCTCGCAGCTTGTTTAGTCGCTGGTATTGGTTTTACCATTATTAAACTATCAGATCATCATAAAAAGATGTCTCACTAAACCTTGTGTAGAAAAATTATGTTCTAAATCCAATTTTAATTGATGGTTTTTTTGATGAAATCATTAATCTTTTTATAGCCTCAATGATTTGTTGGAATTTTCCATCCTGTGCTTTTAATTTCAATCTAACTTCTGTTTCTAAATCCTCAATTTTATTTGCAAGTTCCTTATTAATGATCGCGCTTTGTCTTAGTTTAATAAAAGCGCGCATAATGAGAATGTTAACCCGAATCGCTCTCCTGCTATTCAATACCGAAGACAACATCGCCACTCCATGTTCAGAAAATACAAGAGGTAGATATTTTGAGTGTTTTCCACGACCCTCCTCTTTTAAGATCACATTTTGTGATCTTAAAAAGTTCAATTCTTTTAGTGAACATTTAAACATAAAGTCCTCTGGAAATCTTTCCTTATTTCTTCTTACAGCTTGATTCAGTATTCTTGTAGTAACTCCATAAAGTTCTGCAAGATCTCTATCCAACATTACCCTCTGCCCGCGAATTAAAAAAATCTTATTTTCTACTGATTCAATAGGAAAAGACATTTTTGATTATTCTCCTTTTATATTGAAAGCAATTGGTTTATAAAAAGTATAAATTTCATCTTTTAAAACTACAATAATAAATTATTTCCATCCAGGCAGGAAAATTTTGGGAGGAATCCTTAAGATAAAAATAGTTCTGGCATCCGCTGATCTAATTTCTGATTCCAAACCACTACTTGATTGCGCCCTTTAGCTTTAGCTAGATATAAAGCTTTGTCCGCTTTATTAATCAGTTCCTCTACGCTGGAACCATCTTGAGGAATCCCCGCAATTCCAATTGAAATTGTAAAAGTAAGAGGTTCGGGAATGCCAAGTTGGATCAAACTTTTGTGGACTTGAGAACTAATTTTATCTGCCACAGCTAGAGCAGCGTCTAAATCTGTATTAGGTAAAACAACCAAAAATTCTTCCCCGCCAAACCTGCCGGTATGTTCTCCTACTCTTCTAGAACTACTTAAAATTCTAGAAAATTCTTTAATCACCTTATCACCAACCAAATGCCCATAGGTGTCATTGATCTTCTTAAAGTGATCAATGTCTGCCAAAAGAATGTAAAGAGAGCCATTCCTCCTTTGAGCCATTAAGAGCTCTTTATATACCTCTTCCATAATGTTCTGACGGTTCAGTAAACCAGTCATGGAATCGTGCCTAGAAAGTCTTTCCTTTTCAGAAAAAAGCAATACATTTTCAAAGAACACCCCAACGGTTTTCATTCCCCCTTTAAGACGAAGGAGTTCATCTTGATCGAATTGTGATTCTCCTGTCATGGCCAAAAAAAGAACGCCTAAACTTTCCCTATTAGGACTAAGTATCGGGACAAGCACGGAAGAACGTATCAGAGGATCAAACTTTTCCTTATAAATTAAAGAACTGGTATCTGGAATCATTTCCATTTCCCCTTTACGCAATACCGCCTGAATCAAATTAAGGGAAACTATCAGTTCCTTTTTGTCTCCAGTTGTACTGGGTATTTGCCTAATTGATTCTTGATTTTCTTTGTCTTTTAAAAAAATAAAAGCCTCATTGCAATAAACAATCTGTTTAGCTGTTTCAATTAACTCTCTTGCCAACCCGTCTAAATCTAAAACCCGGCTTAAACGGTTAGATAAGTCCAACACCGCTTTCATTTCGCTCTTAGTTTTTTCCAAACTTTTTGTTTTTTCCTTAATAGTCTCTTGCATGGAAAGTTCATAATGCCTATTTTTTGAAATGTAATTTTGAAGGCTGGAAGAGAGTATTTCTACTTCCTTTGTGCCAGTAACCTGGAGTTGATCCCAATGCTCTGTTTCCTTAAAGCTAGAGATTCTCTTAGCTAACTCAAGCACAGGAGCTGTAGCAATACGGCTTAATGTCCAGGAAAGAGCAACAGAAATTCCTAATAGAATTAAAAGCAAGGTCATGGTTGCAATCATGCTTTTTCTGAACGCGGTCTGAATTGGTTTTTTGCTAACTCCTAAAACACAATAGCCAAGGATCCTATTTTTCTCAACGATTCCAAAAAGACCTTCTATCACAGATCCTACATCTGGATAGTGAGCTTCTTGAATCAGAATATTTTGTCCCAACGCCAAACTTCCCCAAGGGCCATTTTTGATCGCGTTGCTGCGAGTAGGAATGGTATTTAAATCTAGTGGATCGTATGGCACAATCACTTTTCCATTTGGTTTTACAATCTCCACAAAGGCAAAGTTTCCTTGAGACACATTCTGATGAACAATTTGAGTGGCGTTTAATAAAGAGGATTCTTGCGGCTGCTTTAAAAGGATATAAGCCTGCTGCACCAAAAAACTTGAAGTTTTAATAATTTCTGATTTAAGCCCTTCAATCCGAATATTTCTTTCCTTATATAGGAAATAAGTTCCTGTGCTCAAACCAAAGACAAAAATAGAAAAAATAGAGGCTAAGCTAACTTTAAACCTCAAACTTCTTTTAGAAACCCCAACCTGATTTATGGAATGAGTCATAAACATTCAGCCTGAATGAAACACTAGAAAACTTAACCTAAAACCTCCATTTCCAAAACATCTATTTAGTACCTATCCCTTTGGGAGAGAACTCTGCGGTCTTTAACATCTCTTCCGTATTTCCGTAAAATGCTTTTAATCGTTCATTAAAAGGGTCTATCTTTAATCCCTCTAAAATATCTTTCATCGCTTCTTCATATTGCCGATTAGCATAATAGTGAACCACTCGCGCTTCTAGACAAGCAACTAATTTTTTGGAAACCTTTTCATACGTCTTGTTCTGAACATGGATATTCCTTAATAGTTTTATAGCCTCATTCAGATTTCTCTGACTCATGAACTTTAAAGCTCTATCATATTCTGCTCCTAAATCTGGAAGACCTTTAGAAAGTGAGGAGGATTTAATTTCAGTTTTATCATCTTTGATCGGTTTCTTAACTTCTTGCAGTAAAGAATCTGTGGATTCTAATTTATTAACTGCTCTCTCCTGAAGAGTTGCAAATTCATTGCGAAGAGCAAAGTTTGCCTGAGTTGGATCAGCAGTGTCGCTTTTGAACGCATGAAAACTTAAATCACGCAGCTCTCTTTTTTGAGTTAAGGCGTATGAATTTTGCTCATCCCCATCTGCTTTTTGCAGTACGCTTTTTTCAATCTTTCTCGACAACAATGTTTTTAAATTCCAAAGTTTGCTGCTAAAACGCAATTTTAATGAAATGAGATGTTTTGTTCCAAGACCGCCTAAAGGGGAGGCAGCATAATTTAACTGAAGATCTTGGGCGCCTATGCCAAAACCATAACGAAAACGGTTTTGAAAACCTTCTTCACCTGCATAACCCATCTGAAAATTTAATAATTTAAGTAAAGTCAGCTCAATCCCCAGCAAACTATAAGCGCTTCCATCCCTTTCCAAAACCTCATCTACAAAACTATTGAGCTTTGCGGAGAATGAAGATAATTCCCAGCCAGAAAAACCTAAACCAAAACGAAGAGTTCTAGGAAGCGCTAGCTCTTCCCTATCATATTTTAAAGATGACCCTAAATGATTCATGGCGAATCCTAAATTTAAACCCTCAAAAGCAGTTTTGTAAATTGCTCCTAAACTTAAACTAAAAGCGTTTGCGCTCTTTATTCCTAAATCTGAATGAATTGTTTTTAGCGAAAATCCTAGATCTAATTCTTCCAAATGAAATTTCTTTCCATTCGCTGACCAGCCGAAACCAATAAAAAAATCTTTAGGGGATTGTGTCCCTATTTTTTCTCTATCTTCATTAGTTGAATCAAATTCCCCGTATTTCAAAAAGAAAGTGTCCATATTCGCGTTCCCCCATTTTGTGGGATGGCAATAGGAAAGAAAAGAAAATTTAACATTCTCAAATAAAAACCCTTGACTAAAAAAAAGCTCTTTGGATTTTAATTGAGAACTTGTTGCTGGATTTATGGACAAATTGGAAAGTTCTTGGCCTTGGGCTGTGCCTGCTCCCGCCAAAGATTCTAACCTTGCGCTGGTTTTTAACTTTAAAAATTGAGCTCCTTCTACAGCCAAACCAACTCTCACCTGAGCGCCAATGCCAGAACAAAGCGCTCCGAAAATGAAAATGAATTTTACAACCGAAATATATATTAAAAAATGGAATATTCGTGTTAAAGAAGTGAATAAATTGACCTGTCTTATCTCCTGAATGTTTTCACAAGTTATCATCGAATTAAAGTAAGAGGAATTCTCTTTTTTGATCCTTCATGTCTCATTTCTAAAAAATAGACCCCGCTGCCTAAAGGCTCGCCATCTTCATTTGCGCCATTCCACTTTAATATTCCACTACTCTCATTCGCTTTTAGAGAAGCTGCTTTTTGACCTGTAACCCTATAAACATCAATCTCGCTTCCAAGAGGAAGATAATCTAACGTAAGATAAGAATATTTAGAAACTTCCCAAGGGTTTGGACCCATTCGGACTTGACTAATTTCAGCTTGAATTGAACTCATCACAGCAAAGATCGAGAAATGGTTGACAGCGACACTCACTGTTTTTTGTATGGGATCTATCCTTGTTCCCTCCAACCTTACAAACTCGCCTTTTGTTTCATCCAAACGGTAAAACTCTAAACTCTTAGCTTTAATTTGCGGGTTTGAGCCATCAATCACCCCATCATTGTCCTGATCCAAATAGACAATTGAAAAAAATACGTTATTCCCTAATTCCCCTTTCAATATTTTCCCAAAACTATTCTCAGCAAAAATTTCAAACATCATGGAACTTAATGGATAGTGGTGTTCTGCGCCTAACCCAGCGCCCCTTCTTTTTTCTAGCTCCATTGCTTTTAATAAAACAGTTTTCTCAGCTTGTTCTCCGTTCTGAAGAGGATCTAAATTTACAGTAATCCCCATATCTTCAAAAAATGTTCCGGGATTTATGATTACTTTTAAATGGTCGTATGGCACAACACTATTCTGCACAGATCTGTCCAGCGCTGTTTTAAATTCCCAAAAAATCTCTTTTCCCGCGTTGAATCCATAAGAATCTAATACGGATGTGGAAACTGTAACACGATAGGTAGCTCCTCTCTCAAAAGGCTCTTGTGGAACTAATTTACATTCTTTAGCTTCAGAGGAAAAAGAAACGCGCCCGTGTATAGAACTGTTTTTAAGTTTTCCAGCGCTGTCTTTAATCATCCTTAAACTTAAACCAGAGGATAGGGTGTTTGTATCCATCTCTCTGTCAAAATATACGGTAATGGGCTCAATTGGATTAACTGCTCTGCCATAAGGTTTACGTCCTGCATTAGCAGCGCTAGAATCTAAAGAAAAAGCGCCTAATAAGGAAGGAGCTGTGGCAAAAGCAGCAGTACTCTTATTTCCTTTTAAATCCTGGAGATTTAGACCTTGAACCAAAATAGAATTAGATTTTGGCAAAGAGATGGGAAGGATTAGTTTTACCTCGGTTGAATTTTTCTCGTAATAGATGGCGCTGGGCTTAATATCTAAAACTTTACCAACTGGGGATTCTATTCTCCAAGAACTTATGTTTAAGGCTTGGTTTTCTGGTACTCCTTCAGATAAAGTTACCTGAACCACGGTTTGATTGGAATTTTCAAGTGTGGCAGCTTTGACTTTATTTAGTCTTGGAGCTAAACGATCTAGTGCGGTATAAATCTTTTTTTCAAGAGAAATATATTTTCCATCGTTTCTAGGCAGACTATTCCCAATAAACTCTACTTTGGGTTCTGTGGAAGAACTAAAACTGCTTTGAGTCACAATATAAAAAATTCTGGTATCTCCAAAAATTTGAGGGCTGCTTATGAGCTTAATTGCTGGTTGGGACGGACTAGCTGTAACTATAAATTCAGAGGGGTTAATTAAAGAGGTATCTAGAGGAAGATTGCAGATGATCCTGATCGCATCCCCCCAACCATCATTATCAGAATCATAAGTTTCAACTCCTAAAATAAGTAGGGTTTCTTCATTAGGATTTAAATTTTCATGAGGTTGTCCTTCAGAGTCTGTATAAAAAAAATAAGTTGCGGGCTTTCCAACGCGATTCTCATTTGATCTTGCCGCAATGGAATATTGATAAGTCGTGTTAGGAGAAAGATTACTATCTGTATAGGATTGCGCTGTGGTAGAGCTTAAAAAAAGATTGTTTCTAAAAATACCATAGTCGCTTATTACAGGAGTTACTTGAGATGCTCCCATAGCAATCAAGCTTTTTTCTCCAGAACGGTTAAAATTGTCAACTGCAGTCACTCGATAATACCGAGGTTCGCTTGGCAAGATTAAAGGAGTATCCCAAGATAAAAATAATTGCGTGGTAGAACCTTTAACCAACTTTATTGTAGGCAGGTCAGGAACGCTTCCATCTAGGTCATCATTATAAGTTATAGCTGAAGGGGTAATAGTGCCAATATGGAGATATTGAGAAGAAGAAGCTCTAGCCCAGGTTGCAGAATAGACCCAATACTTATCAGCTCCCGGCACAGGGTCAATGGAGACTTCTAATGAGCTGTCATCTTTTTCCTTTACCTTAAGGTTCAAAGGAGGTTCTGGCGGGGTTATAGCAGAGACTGGAGGGGAAGGGCTGCTATTTACGATTTGATCAAAATTTTTTGCATAAACCTGATAGCGATAAATTGCTAGACCGCTTAACACTCCTTCTGCATTAGAAATTAAAGCTGATTCCCAATCTTTTTTTGTTTTCCAAATTGGAAGAATGTCTGTAGTTCCATTGCCCTGAAGATATTGGCCTGTTTCCAGATTTTGAATAGCTAACTCTGTTTGCGGATGGTTATTGCCAAAAGATGGAAATACTCTTACAAAATAACCTAATGAATTTAATTCATCGTAGCCCGCGACTAGTTGAGGCACGGGCGGTGATTCAGTCAAAGTTACAGTTGCTTTTAAAATTAGATAATCTGTTTCTAAACCCATTTGATTTCTAGCTTTAATTCTAAACCAATAGGTCGTGTTTGGCTGCAAAAAAGCGCTCTTAACATTTGCTTCTTTTGTCCAAAGGCTAGATTGCGCAAAAAAATCAAAATTGTTTTTAGTTGAAACTTCCACTAAATATTCTGTCCCCTCAGGATTATCATTTGTGTTCCATTGAAGGTTTAAAACATTCATGCCAACTAAATTTAAAACTGGCTGAGCTGGCAGGTTAGGCAATGTGACAAAAATAGTTGTTGTGGAAAAACTTTCTATTCCCATCCAATTCTTTCCCGCCACTCTTAGATAGTATGTATTATTAGGAAAAAGGCGATTAAAGAATACAGAAAATTCATTGGTAGTTGAACTCAAAGCATTGCTAAAGTCGCTGAAACTAGAAATTTGCGCAACATAGGAAGTCCCTTTTGGGTTATCGCCATTTTCCCATGATACCCTTACGGAACTGGAAGTCAGTAAAGAGAGACCAATATTATTAGGAGGTACAGCATGGGTGACAGGTTCGTTAATCAATGAACATAGTTCAGATCCATCAGTGAGGAGAGCGCATATTTTTCCAAAATAGGTTGTATTTGGAAGAAGATTACTCACCTCAAGTTCCCCAAATTTTTTTGGAACTTCTTTAGAAAAGAGCGCATTATCAAAATTTGGTTTTGATGAAACCAATATTTTATAAGGTGTTTCCGCATCATTTTCATCTAAATTATTAAGGCCAAAAGTTAAGGTAAAACTAGAACTAGCTACGCGTGACATGGAAACGCCGGTAGGCGTGGAAACAGATACAAACATCCTTGAATCTGACCAGTCTGAAAATGAATGTTGGTCAAAAGAGCGAACCCGCCAATAATAATTTATTCCTTCTTTAAATGATGTTTCTGAATCCAAAATAGAATCAAAAAGGCTAGCGCCATATAGGACAGAATTAAATATTGGGTCTGTTGAAACTTCCATTTCATAAGAAATGGGATTTGCTGTGTTATCCAAATCTGAACTAATCATCCATTGAAAGGAAGGAGACTTTTTTACAAATGATTTTGTCAATGGTTTTTGAAGGATTGGAATAGTTGGTTTTCTATTTGTATAAAAAGAGCCTGAAGATCCTTCTTGCCCGGTTCTGCAATTGGAACAATAGTAATTTTGTATTCCTCCATTTCCTCCACTAACATCGGAACGATTGATTTCTAAAAAATTGTAAAAAATCTTAATCCTTCCACCGCTTCCTCCACCGCCATTAGCATACTCGCTCCTTGCAGCATAACCTCCATTTCCGCCTTTAACAGAAATAGCTTTTATCTGTATAAAATGCGCATCTATCAGAATCGCGCCTCCTGAGCCGCCTCCTCCCGGGTAACCAAAATCATTGTAATTCAGGTTTCCGCCATCTCCACCATTGGATTCTATTGTATTGATCGTAATGGAAGATGCGGATAAAAAAATATATCCTCCCCCTCTTCCTGGGTATGAGGCTCCACCCCCTCCTTCTGATCCTGTTTCAAGGGTTTGAGAAAAATTAAAATAAGATTCATCCTCTTTGCCATAAGAGCTGCCAGCCATATCCTTCCCATAAGAATTAGAGCCTCCAAAACCCGCATGGCCAGCTCCATTGCTAGGGAATCTTCCTCCACCTTCTCCAGCTCCGCGAGGGTAACCGCCTATGCCGGATCCGCTAGAATTAGCGGAAAGTTTTCCATTAATTTTAATGGTGCTGGCATGAAGTTCAAGTTTTCCAAATCTTGCCCCATGCCAAGGACTGGCAGTAACTGTGCTTGGCCAAACCAGTACCTTAACACCTGATTGGATAATAAAATTTTTTATATTCCTATGTTCTCCTGCGATCACTGTATCTATCTCAATGACCCAATCTGTGCCATGGTGGTCTGTATCTTCCAGATTAGAAGCAGGCTGTAAAGAAAAAGCAAAATTTGCTTTTAAGACTATAAAAAGTAAAAGGAAGCCTAATGACTGAAACAATTTAAAGAGAGCAACCAAGCTTATTTATGGTATCCTGAATCATAACTGTAGAGAGCTTTCCTTTAGACTAAAAAATATTTTGATCTTGAACTTCAACCTTTAGTTTTAGGGTTTTATTCCAATATCATTTGCAAACAAACACTGATTCTTAATTTGATTATTATGCTTTTTAGAGATGGGTTAAACTATATGCTTTTACTTTGCGGGGAACTCTTTTGAGAGAGTACATTAAATAAAGTTTCTAATCGTCTGTAAATCAGGTTCTGTTTTGCGGAAAATTCCTGTAGAACTTGCAAGGTTTTCACTTCTGGCTGGTCGGAAATTTTTATGATCCCATTTTGTTTTGCGGAGATTTTCAAATTTTGGTAACTTTGTTGGCGTCTTAAATTATCCCGCTCCACATATTCCGGATGTCTCTTCCTCCAGAATCTCCAATAATCAGGATAGTCCTTTGCCCAATTTTTAATCTTTATTTTCCTAGATTCGTGGTAGTCTGGGTGGCGTAAAAACCACTTTAATTGAGCCCTGGACTTTCTTTTTTTTCTGCAGCTTTCCTTAAAGCAAGTTTTTTGTTGCCGCCAAGCGCGCACATCCGGGAGGAAGGTAGAGTGACAAAAATCACACTGTTTTTTGCTGATTTTTTTCATAAGGCCCTCATTGTCGGCGATAGAACATTAACCCAAGCAGTCTAACTGCTCTATCCTTCTAAAACCTTACCCCAAAAACTTAAAACTTTTCTTCAACTTTTTGCAACAAATTTGTGACATTTTTTTTACGCGCTTCAAAGGTGACTCAAACGGGACTCTTCTCCGATATTATGGAAACGAAGGAAAGAGAATCCTAAATGGGTTGTTGAGGAGCGAAGTTTAAAATTACTGGAACTTATTTGTTATTGACAGTTTAATGGCAGGAAGTATGAAAATCTGGAATAGATTCTTAGTTAATTTTAAGGTAATTCCTAATATAGTTTCTTACTTTTTCAGCTATTTTTAATCCCAATTCAGCGTCATGCCTTGAAAGATCCTCTACGCCATCAATTGGATATCTACCCGCTATTGCATAAAATGAAATCTTTGACTGTTCCTCTGGCGTGAGAGGAATTTGATCTCCCTTAGGAACAAGCTCAATTAATTCTCCGATATCATGTGATTTAGGAAAATTAATTCTATGGTGCAACAAGAGCGCTTTTATATATTTTTCAACGCATTGTTGCGCATGAAAACAGACTGTATCATAGGAACAATTTTCGGAAACTGTGAATAATTTCTTTGCCGATGTAAAATCACTTTCTGCTTTCTGAACCCACTGCTGAATGATCGTTCCTTGATTAGGCCGCTCGTTCATACAAGACCTTTCCTTCTTTTAAAGCTGAGTAAATAACAGTGCCCATGAGCTCCTTATAAATCTCTAAATCTTCCGGCGTTGCAACAAAGATATCCTTTGAAATGCCCATGCCGTTTACAGATGTTCTAATTTTAATCGTCAAATCTTTTTTTGAACCATCTATAGGCAAAACCACCAGAAGATCTACATCGCTATCCTTTGTAGCTGTTCCTCGGGCATAGGAACCAAAAAGAATAATTTTTTGCGGGTGAAATTGCTCGACGATCCTATGGATCATTGATTCGATTTTCGAATTCATGGGTATAGATTACCATAGGATTTTTGGGATTTCAATACATATGTATGCTGTATTAAATCTTAGACTTTGAGTGACTTAGCCGCCGACTTGGGACATGCGCAGAGATTGGCTTTGAAAATGAGTGGGACGGATAAAATGTTCTTCAGGTTTAAACAAAAGAGCCTGTTGAATGAGGCTGGATATTTCTTGATCAGAAGCGCCTGCCTTTAGAGGAGTTCTTAAATCTATTAAATCTGATCCGTGCAAGCAGCTCTTTAATTCCCCCCTTGCAGTCAAGCGAATGCGATTGCAAGATTCACAAAAGTGATTAGAAACTGGACTAATAAATCCAATTTTACCTTTTCCATTTACAAGAGAAAAAACTTTTGCAACCCCTAAATATTCTTCTTCTTTATTAAGAACAACAACCTTTTTCACGCAATCTTTTATCTCAGCTATTGGAACAAAAGAATCCAAACTAACTCCTGCAGTGCCTTCAAAATTATTGGCTGTAGGCATCAGCTCTAAAAAACGAACCTCCAGAGGAGATTCTTGAGCTAACCTCACAAAATCTGGAATTTCATCCAAATTCCATTCCCTCATTACTACCACGTTAATCTTTACTGGATTTAAACCAAGCTCTAAAGAACGATAAATTCCATTTAATACAGATTCTAATCCTTTAACTCCTGTAATTTTTAAAAAACGATCTTGCCTTAAAGTATCTAGACTGATATTAATTCTCTTTAAACCCGCAGCAACACATTTTTCTAATTGAGAAAAAAGTAAAAGAGCATTAGTAGTTAAAGAAATATCTTCCACTCCTAATAAAACCGCTTCTCTAATAATTTCAGGCAAATCCGTTCGTAAAAGAGGTTCGCCCCCAGTGAACCGTATTTTAGTAACGCCTAGACTTTTAAATATTCTTAGCAGCCTTTTTAATTCATTTAAAGAGAGAATTTCTTCTTTTTTAAAAAATTCAATTCCATTTAAAGGCATGCAGTAACGGCAGCGCAGATTACACCGATCCGTTAAAGAAACGCGCAAATAAGAAACGCGCCTTTTAAAACCATCTAGGGTTGTTGGGGCAGGAGGTGAAAAACTCAGTGAGTTCATATTTTTATACATGATTTGGATTCAACCCGAAACTCGCATGCGCCAAAGTAATTTTATAATGGTAGTTTAGATTTCAAAGAAACTTTTTTAATTCTCTCATAATCAGAGGGAGTATCTATGTCCTCAAAGGAAAGCCCTTTAGGATCATAAAGAACCATTTCTTTTTCTTTTATAAAATGAGTGGGAATTTTTTCAAACAAAAGATTTAGTTCATAAGATTTTTTTTCAATCATCATTTTTAAAATTTTTAAACAATCTTTAGAGTAAAATGCGCAGAGCGGCTGGAAAAAACCTCTCCAAATAGGGACAACTGCCTTATAACCTTTTCTGGACTGCCAAAGAAACCGGATTAAATCTGGCTGAATCAAAGGCATATCGCAGGCTGAAATAAACGCATAAGAAGTTTTAACCTGCATTAAACCAGAATAAATTCCTCCCATAGCATGAAATAGAGAGGTTTGATCCTCAACTAAACTAACTTCCTTATCTTCTAAAAATTTATAGATTTCTGGGGTTTTAGTTACTAAAAATATCTTTGAAAATAGAACCTTTAATTTTTTAATTGTATGGGTAATAAGAGGCTCTCCCTGCCAGTCTGCAAAAGCCTTATTTTCTTGAAAACGTTCGCTCTTCCCCCCAGAAAGGATGATCGCTGTGGATTCAAATTTTAACCTTTGACTCATTTGCCTTTTTTCCTCAACAAAAACCAATGCGCTGCGGAGCTAGTCTGCGGCATTTAATTCACTCCTCCTCATCCCCTTCCCAATGTTCAATCCTGCGCACATTTACAGCGCATGCCTTATAAGAAGGCTGGCGGGAATATGGATCAAAAGAGGGGTTGGTCAAGCGATTGGTGGTGTGATAGTGCATGGGGATAAAGAGCTGTCCTAGTTGTATGGTAGGGGTCAAATAAGCCTTAGCTTTAATTTTGCCCCTGCGCGACTCTACATAAACCCAAGAATTAGGTTTAATCCCTCGGGCTTCGCCATCTTCTGGATTCATCTCCATGTAAATTTGTTGCGGGTAGAGTTTTTTTAACACTTCTGATTTCTTAGTTCTGGTTTGTGTATGCCATTGGGATGAGCTGCCCCGACCCGTTAAAAGTAAAAATGGATATTCTTGGGAAGGTATCTCGCTCATGGGCTGTGGATCTGAAAAAATAAATTGAGCTTTAGAGTCTTTTGTATAGTAACGTCCGTCTTCAAATAAACGCCTCTCTTTTTCTTTTGTTTCTAACCCTTCAGGATATGGCCACTGAATCCCGCCAGCCTCGTCTATCATGGCGTAATCTCTAATTCCAGAAATATCAGCAGGAGTTCCTTTAGAGATTCTTTTTAATATTTGAAAAACATGTTCTGGAGAGCTCCATTCCTTAAAAAGCTCTCCACATCCCCAATGCTCTGCAATTAATCTAAAAATATTAAAATCAGACAAAGCCTGTCCCGGAGCTTTAGCCACTTTTTTTACCCTGCCAATTCTCCTCTCAGAATTAATAAAACATCCCTCTTTTTCTCCCCAGCCAGTTGCAGGCAATAAGAGATCCGCAACTTGCGCTGTCTCAGTTGTGTAATACATATCTTGAACCACTAAAAAATCCAATTCCTTTAATAATTCATTCACAAAAGATTGATGAATCCAAGAATGAGATGTATTGGTAGCAATCACCCACAACCCTTTAATTTTACCTGCTCCAATCCCTTCAATAATCTGGTCGTAAGCCCAACTATTTACTTGAGGTATCCTAGAAACATCTAATCCCAAAATTTGAGCCACTTTTTCACGATCTAAAGCATTCAAAAAATCATGGCATCCTAAAAGATTCGTGGTGTTACTATAAAGCCTAGAGCCCATTGCATTGCATTGCCCTGTAATAGAATTAGCTCCTGTGCCTGGTTTTCCAATGTTCCCTGTCATTAAAGCTAGATTAATTAAAGATTGCGCTAAGCGCACTCCTTCATGGCTTTGGTTTACGCCCATGGTCCACCAGAAAGAGACTCTTTGACCTTTGTGAATGGTTTCAGCCATTTGATAAAGTTTGTCTTTAGAAATTCCAGTTTCTTTGCTCACTCGATCAGGCGTAAAAGATTCAAGATGTTTTGAAAATTCATTAAAGCCATTGGTATGGTTTTCAATATAGGAATGATCCACCCACCCTTTTTCAATTAAAATACGCGCGATTCCATAAAAAAAAGAAAGGTCTGATTTTGGCAGAAGTGGATAGCGCTGTGTGGCTGCCATTGCAGTTTCTGTCAGACGAGGATCCACAACAATAATTTCCGGATGATTAAGATTTTTGCAAATCCGTTCCCAAAGAATAGGATGAGCAATGCAAAGGTTAGATCCCACTAAAATAATTACATCTGATTGTTCAAAATCTTTATATGTGTAAGGAGGCGCATCAAAACCAAAAGATTGTTTATAGGCCACAACCGCTGTAGCCATACATTGACGAGTATTCCCATCCCCATGAACCATTCCTAAGCCAAATTTAGCTAAAGCTCCTAAAAACGCCATCTCTTCCATTACAATCTGGCCTGTGCTTAAAAAAGCAACTGATTCTGCTCCATATTTTTCCTGAATCGCTTTAAAACGTTGAGTAAAAATATTAAGAGCAGTATTCCAATCAATGGGTTTTAATTTATTGTCAGGAGAACGCAAATAAGGTGTTGTGGCTCGGTCTGCTGCTTTTAAAGGAGAGAGAGCTTCCCACCCCTTTGGACAAGCCATTCCAAGGTTTACTGGATAATCTGTATCAGGTGAAAGATTTACAGCCTCATTATTTTTAAGATGAATGCGCAAACCGCAGCCCACAGAACAATAGCCGCAAACCATCGTTGTGGTTGCATCAGGAGAAGAGTTAGCTGGAACCATGCCTAAGCCAAATTTTCCAGGATCTAAAAGCAGTTCCCTGGTTAAAGGGCCAGACTCCTGATAAAAAAACTGCTTTAAAATTCCCATATTATTTTTAACCCAAATATTGGCACTAGAAAATTGAATGTTCGGATTTAAGAAAACCCTCCTGGCATTTTGTCAGAGCCCTCAGAAGTAAAGAATAAATAACGCTCTAAAAGTTCTCCTACAAGGATAAGAATAAAAGAAGCTGATCCAAGCAAAAGAGTAAAAATTTGAATAGAATCCTCCATTAAAAAAAGAATTCCAGGAATCCCAATTCCTCCAACTAAAGCGCAGCAGATCCTTGTTTTAAAAACGTTTTTCAATTCGCCAATAAGTAAAAGCGCGCTTCTTTTTAAAGGATTTAAGTGACGATTCTTAAGATGACTTAAAATTAAAGATTCTATGCTTAATTTTAACAAGATTCCCCCTAAGATAGCGAGCAATAAAAATTTTCTAGTTTGCCCAAGATTAAAAAATATTTCACTATTATAAAAACTAAAAAAATCTAAAAGTAAAAGAAAAAAAGAGCTGCCAGTGACAAAGGCTGTGAGATAAAATTTCCAGGCGGTAAAGCTCGTATCCCAAGAGTCTCGTTTGGTAGCTCTATAAACCATGACTGAAGTTCCAAGCGCAGCTAAACCGCAAAGTACCGTCAATGTTTCTAAATGATTAAAAGCTGATTTAAGAATGACAAAACTTGTCCATTGATTTAAACAAAAACAAAGAGCATAGGAAAAAGTTAAAAAACTAAAAATTGTCATAGCCACAATCTCCCTGCTTAGCCAAGAAGTTTTTAATCCAATCACAGCTCTAAAAGCGTATAAAGGACGCCCAAGGTGAAACAAACTTGCAGCCATAGCAAGCTGTCCTAAGAAAAAAGTAAGAGCCGTAAATAAAAAAGAATATTTCTCTGATAACGAGTTTTGCAAAAGAAAATTAGAAATCCATTTCATGGTAAAAACGCCAATGGAGAGTTGAGTTAATACTAACATGAAAACTAAAGGCAAATGAGAATGAGATTTTTTAATGGAATAATAATCTTGAGGCAGCAAATTCTTTGGGAAAGGAGAGCTGGTTTTATAATTCGTAGTGGGATAAGTTTTTTGCGGATCTGGAGCTAAAGGCAAAAAGGATTTACTTTCAGCGTTTTCCATGACCTCTTTTTGTTTAACAATCTTAATCTCTATCGCCTGATTTGGACAGGCTTGCACGCAGGCTGGAGCTTCCCCTGAAGTTAGACGATCTTGGCACATGTCACATTTTCGCACAATACCTAAACGGGGATTGTATTGCGGAACTTCATATGGGCAGGTTAAAGTGCAGTATTTGCAGCCAAAGCATTGATCATCCAAATGTTTGACAATGCCTGTTTTTGGATCCTTAAAATAAGCTTGGGTTGGGCAGCCAGTTAAACAAGCTGGATCCAAACAATGATGGCAAGCGGTTGTAACTGTAAAAAGCGCGGGATTTTTATCACTTCCACCGGTTAAATGACCAACACTTCTCCAAGTTTCTTTTTCATCTAAACCATTCAGGTTATGACATGCTGACACACATGCCTTGCAGCCTGTGCAAGCATCTAAGTCAACTTCAAAACCATATTGTTCTCCTTTGTCTGGAGTTGAAAGCGGAATGAGCTCTTGATAATATTTTGCCTGGTCAGGCAGAGATCCTGCTTCTTTGCTTTTAGAAAAACGCTCAACCGCAGTTAAATCATTTTGTTCTTTAAGCAAATCCTGCAATAAAGAGGATGTTTCTAAACTCTGTTTTTGTTTCTGTGGGGTCATGATTCTCTATCTGCCTCAACCAGTTCATTCTATTCAGGGATTTATTAAATCCCAAGTTTTCCTGTGCGAATAGTAACCACAGACTCAACCGGTGAAACAAAAATCTTGCCATCGCCAAAATTCCCTGTTTTACATGTTTCTCTAATGCTAGCGCTCGCTTTTTCTACCATGGAATCCTCTACCACAACCATGATCATTGTTTTGGCAAGTTCATCATAAACAGCATTGCCCACTTGAATTCCTTTTTGTTTACCTCGTCCAAACACATCCATTTTTGTTAAGGATGGACAG
This sequence comes from Elusimicrobia bacterium RIFCSPLOWO2_02_FULL_39_32, assembly GCA_001800135.1. Classification (GTDB taxonomy): domain Bacteria; phylum Elusimicrobiota; class Elusimicrobia; order 2-02-FULL-39-32; family 2-02-FULL-39-32; genus 2-02-FULL-39-32. The sequence goes on from MGUU01000016.1 coordinate 17,238, forward strand.
CCTGCTAGCTCTAATCCTTTGATCACATCCTCCTCTTTTTCTGGCCGAATAATGGCTCTTATCATTTTCATAACTTATCCTCCTTTTCTAATATGTGATGACCACCTTGCTTGCATAGCTCCAAATAAAAAATTGGTTTACAACTCTCTCTAATTTCTCAACAAATTGGGCAACTACACCTGTAACAAAGGTTCATTCACCACTAGCTGGAACCATCACCACTCTTGCTTCAGCTGCGATATCCCGCCTCACATTCTTTAGCAAATTCAAATTTTTAATGATCAGCTCTAAAACATCCGGCAAAAGATCACAAGGAACCAGCTCCATAATTTTTTCCGCCGCGCGGGCATCCTTTCCTGTTTTTCCTCCTACAAAAATATGAACCGCATCCACAATTTTTCCATTAATATTAGCTTTAATTCCTTGAAATCCAATGTCCGCGGTATGATGGTTTCCGCAGCCAGCTGCGCAGCCAGACCACCTCATCTTGATCTGGTTCAAAGCATCTTTTCCCATCCGTTTTTCAAGCTCTTTTGTTACTTTAAGAGATATTCCTTTAGTTTCTATCAGAGCTAAATTGCAATAGTCAATTCCTACGCACGACACTAAACCTTTCATGCCAGGGGTTGGATTTGGTGAAAGTTGAGCCAACAATGGCTCTTCCAATAAAGCATTTAATTTATTTTTAGGCACATTCACCAAAATCATATTTTGCTGAGGCGTTATTCTAATTTCAGAAGTTCCATAAACTTCAGAAATTCTGGCCAACTCTTTTAACTGCTTTGAGAAAATCCTGCCAACAGGCACGCACAACCCTACAGAATAAAGTTCCATCCCCTTTTGTTCAATAATCCCTAAATGGTCTGTTTCTATCTCTCTCCTTAAGTCTTTTCCTTTTGTTAAAAGTTTTTTTCCATATTTTTCAAAAAAAGTTTTTTCTAATTCAGCTCTAAATTTTTCAACTCCCCAAAGCTCTAAAAGAAATGCTAACCTGCATTTTGTTCTTTCTCCTCTTAAACCATGATCTCTAAAAACTAAAACGATTTCAGCGCATAAATTCGCCACATCTTCCGGCAAAACAAAAAGATCAAGATCTTGAGCATTGTAAAAACCTCCAGAACCCATCTTCCCCCCAACAAGCACATTAAATCCTTTATGATAAAATCCATTCACATTTTTTAAAGAAGGAACTAAGCCAATATCTTGGGATTCTGGGTGAGTGCAGTTTTCTAAACAACCAGTGATCGTTACATTCATTTTTCTAGGAAGGTTAGTAAATTCCTTATTCTTTAAAAAAAGATTTGTAAATTCAACCGTATAAGGATATGCGTCTAAATGTTCATTGGGAATTAACCCGGAAAGAGGGCAAGTATTCACATTGCGAATATTGTCCATGCCAGTCTGCAAACTATTTAAATCCACACTCTCTAAAGCTTTCAAAATTTGAGGAACAGACTCAATTTTAATAGCTCTTAACTCAATCTGCTGGCGCGTGGTCATATCTAATACTCCATTCCCCAATCTCTCTGCAATTTCTGCTAAAGCGGTCAATTGTTTAGCAGATGATCTTCCACCGGTAATCCGAACCCGCATCATAAAAAAGCCTGGGGTCCTTTTTCTTAAAAAAGTACCTATCCATTTTAAGCGTTCCGCATCTCCAGGAGAAATTTTTTCATAACCTTTTGAAGCGATTGTTTCAATCTCATTTAAGATATCAAAACCATCTTTTTCCGCTTTAACCTTCTCTATAGGATTTGTGCCAACGCTAAACATCAGTATATCTCCATGGCCGGCGCCATTTGCACGCGAGTTACGGTTTGTAAGGACAAAAATTTTCCTGTGCTATCTATCCATTCCCCAACCCATTCTTTCTCCATTTTTCTTAAAAGAAAATGGGCAATTACAATCACCCCTGCAAACGTAATAAATCCAAAGGCAAAGTTACCTGTAAGCTGTTTAGAGATTCCCATTGCATTGGGAATAATCGCACCTCCTAAAGCTCCAATTTCACCCACCATGCTAGATGCCACTGCTGTCACTGTAGGAAAACGAAGCGGCACCAATTGGAATACCGAACCATTGCCTGTGCCTAAAGCTGCAAAAATCAAAAGTAAAATGGCTGTGGCAAAATAAATAGAGGGCAATAAGCTACTTAAAAGCACCCCTATAAAAAGAACTAAAAAAATAACTTTAAGAACTCTGATCCCTCCCCAAAGGTCAGAGAGAACTCCACCCACTACCCTTGCAACACTGCCCATAATCACTACCAGTGTGGTAAATTGTCCAGCCTTAATCTTTGTAATTGCGAACTGATCATGAAAAAAAGTAGGCATAAAATTAGCCAGCCCAATAAAACCGCCAAAAGTGACCACATAAACCATGTTTAAAATCCAGGAATCTTTTTCAACTAATACTTTCAAATAATCTTTTAATTTTTTTTGCTCTCTATCCGGCGGCTCTTTTGCAAAAATTAAGAGAATCACCATGGCTAATACCATTGGTATCAGAGAAAAACCATAAACTGCCTTCCAGCCAAAACTTTGCGCTAAAGGAGGCCCAAATAAAGTAGCTAAGATAGTTCCACTATTGCCTGCTCCGGCAATGCCCATGGCCAAACCTTTATATTCCGCTGGATACCAGCCAGAGCCTAAAGATAAAGCCACTCCAAAACTCGCTCCAGCTATTCCTAAAAGAACGCCCATAAAAAGAACTTCGCTGTAGCTATTCACAAAAAACCAGCCATAAAAAAGCGCGACGGTAATCATTCCCATTTCCACCATGGCTGCAGATTTTCTGCCAATATACTGAGACAATACCCCTAAAGGAAAGCGCAGGAGAGCGCCGGAAATAATTGGCACTGAAATCATCCAGCCTTTTTGAGAGGGAGACAATCCAAATTGTTCGCTGATATAAGGAGCCATTGCTCCATTTAACACCCAAATGGCAAAACAAAAATCAAAATATAAAAATGAACTGAATAAAGTCGGGCTATGGCCAGCTTTAAGAAATTCTCTAATTTTCATTACATCCTCCCAAATTTTTTCTATGATTCTGATTCAAATAAGAGCATTGCTTCCTTTCTCCCCAGTGCGGATCCGTTCCACATCTCCCAAGGACAAGACAAAAATCTTTCCATCCCCAATCGCTCCGGTTTTATTAATTTTGGTTATGATTTGGATACAGGAATCCACAGCTGGTTCTTCTAAGAAAATCGTAACCATTCTCTTTGGCAGAAAAAAGATTCCCTCTTCTAAAGAACCAGTCTTGGATAGATAGCGCAGCCCTTTTTGTTTGCCCCGTCCATAGACACGGTGAACTGTAAAGGAAGGAAAACCCCCTTCTAACAAAGCCTGTTTTGTTTTCTGCCAACTAGCTGGCCTTAAAATCGCAATGATCTCCTTCATTTTAATCTCCTATATTCTAAAGTATTGAAGCTCATCCTTGAACTAGCTTAAAAACTATGCGCAACAACGATTTGCATTATAACAGGGAATTTACTATAAGTATAATGAAATCTTCTAATAGTGATTATTAGAATTTCTAATATATGCACATTGAATCCTTAAAAATATTCTGCGACATTTTTGATTTAAAGAGCTTCTCTAAAGCCGCTGAATCCAATTTTATCACCCAGTCTGCTGTCAGCCAGCAAATAAGACAATTAGAGAGACTTTGGAAAACCAAACTGCTTATAAGAAACAAAAATGATCTAGCCTTAACTCAAGAAGGCGAACTCCTATATAAGGAAGGGAAAATGATCCTGGAACGTTTTGAAGCTTTGTCTCAAAATCTCAACAAAACAAAACAACTGATTCAAGGCAATGTGCGGGTGGCATCCATCCATGGAGTTGGGCTGCATGAGCTGCCCCCCTATATTAAAAAATTTATAAAACAGTATCCTAAGGTAAACGTAAAATTAGAATATATGCGGGACAGTCAAGTCTATAATGAGGTAATTCAAAGGCGGGCAGATTTAGGAATCGTGGCTTTTCCAAAGATTTTGCCTCAAATTGATGTGATCGCGTTCCGCAGGGATAAGCTGGTCATTGTTTGTCACCCTAAGCACCGATTAGCTAAATTTAAAAGAGTAGCTATTAAAAAAATAAATGGAACCAATTTTGTCTCTTTTGAAAAAGGGATACCAACAAGAAGAATTGTGGATCAGTTTCTGCATGAGAATAGGGTTGGGATTAAGCTCACCATGGAATTTGACAATATTGAAACATTAAAAAAAGCTGTGGAAGTGGATGCGGGAATTTCCATATTGCCATTAGTCACCATAAAAAATGAGTTGACCCATAAAACTTTACATGCCATTGAAATTTCTGGAAGACCTTTGACCAGACCCTTAGGAATTATCACTTCCAAAGGTAGAGCCCTTCCCCCTCAAGTCAACAAATTTATTAACGTTCTATTACAAAGTCAGAAATAATTTAACCCAGACATAAAATTTTTATGTCAAAGTTAAAATTAGCTAGGATGGAATTTATGTTTTTAAAAGTTGATAAGATTCTCTGGCGATTTGCAGCTCTTCATTGGAAGGGATCACTAAGGTTGTTACCTCTGAATCAGGAGTGGAGATAATGGTTTCGTTGGCTTTATTTTTTCGAGAATCTAGTTTTAAAGACAAATAGCCAAATGGCTCACAAACCCTTTTTCTTAAATAATAGGCTTTTTCCCCAACTCCTCCGGTAAAGATCAAAATTTCCAAACCGCCTAAAACCGCGCTGTAAGAACCAATAAATCGTTGAATTCTATAAACAAACATCTCAAAAGCGAGCTCGCTTTTAAGGTTACCAGAAAGTTCATCTTCTCTTAATTCTCTGACGTCATTGGAAGTTTGAGAAATCCCCTTTAAACCCCCTTTTTTCTGAATCATCTCCTCTACCTCTTCTAATTTATAACCTTTGCGCAATAAGTAGATAATGATCTCAGGGTCAAAAGATCCAGCGCGGGTTCCCATCATCAACCCTTCTAATGGGGTAAAACCCATGGAAATTTCCACGCTTTTGCCCTTCAGAATAGCGCATATGCTTGCTCCTGCGCCAAGATGGCAGGAAAGAATTTTAAAATCTTTAATGTTTTCCTTTAAAACTTTCATCGCCTCCTGACTCACATATTGGTGAGAAATTCCATGAAACCCATATTTTCTAATACGAAATTTCTCATATAATTCATAGGGAAGACCATAGAGATAGGCTTTAGCAGGAAGGGTTTGATGAAAAGCTGTGTCAAAAACTGCGATATTGGGAATGTTGGGAAAAAACTTTTTGCAGCCATAAATTCCGGAAAGATTTGCCGGATTATGTAGAGGAGCAAGATCAGATAATTCCTGAATATCTGCTAGAACTTTATCTGAAACTAAGGTGGCTGCTCTGTATTTCTCCCCTCCATGAACAACCCTATGGCCTATGGCATTAATTTTATCTAGTACCTGAGCATTTTTAAGCTGCGCCAGAACAAGCGCTAAAGCCTCTTCATGATTTGGAACTTTTTGTTCTAAAACTTGAGTTTTACCATCTTTATCCTCAGTCTTTAGAAAACATTCGTCTTGACCAATTCCATCCACTATCCCTTTAAAAAGCGCTTCCTCTTTAGCCATTTCAATCACCTGAAACTTTAAAGAACTTGAACCAGAATTCAAAATTAAAAAAAACATATTTTTATTTAACCTAAATAATCAGCTAAAAAATGAGAGTCAAGAAAAAAAATAAAAATTAATTCCATTTTCAAACGCATTATTCAGGTTTAACCAAAGGTAAATGAATGAAAAAAGTCGTGCCTTCCCCAATCTTGCTTTTAACGTGAATGGTTCCTCCATGGTCTTCAACAATTCCATAAGAAACAGAAAGTCCTAGCCCTGTTCCGCTCTGTTTAGTAGTATAAAAAGGATCAAAAATCTTATCTAAGGAGTGCGGGTGAATCCCTACCCCTGTATCTTTTAAAGTTATCAACGCTTTCTGTTTAACATTTGAAGATAGAGCGGTATGAATTTCTATTTTACCGCCATGAGGCATCGCATCCCGAGCATTAGTTAAAAGATTTAGAACTACCTGTACCAGCTGATTATGTTGACCAAAAATAGTTAAAGCCTGTGGAAAAAGAATTTTAACTATTGCGATCTTCAGCTTACTAAATTGCTGCTCAATTAAGGAAACTGCCTCATTCACCACTTCATTCAAGTTAACTTTTGTTTTGTCCACTGGATTCCTCTTAGAAAAAAGAAGAAGGCTCCTTGTGATTTGCGTAATTCGATCCGCTTGTTTTTTAATCACATCCAAATCTTTCTTATCCTGTTCTCTAAAATGCGATGGATCTAAAAACATGGTTTCCACTCTTCCAGAAATAATGGAAGCCGGGGTATTCACTTCATGAGCCACCCCGCCAGCTAATTGTCCCACAGTGGCTAATTTTTCAGCTTGAATGATTTGCCTTTCCATCTCTGCTCCGCAATTTGAGCAGCGCACCCTGCTTTGAATCATGAAATAAATTGTAATGCCTGCAAAAATAATGGAAATCAAAATACCGCCCAACAAGGTATAAAATTTTGTGCTGTCTGAAACTAATTGAGTAAGCGCTTCTACATCCACCACCCACCAAACCCAAAGCAGCATGCTTAAAGGGGTGCAAGTACCCATTAAACCTAAATACAGCAGATATTTATTTTTCATTTTAGTTCGTGTCTATAAAGATTGACGGTGCGCCTGGAAATTTTAAGCCGGTAGCGCTTATTTAAAGTTTCTTTTAAAAAATTATCACTTATTTTCTTTTTTGGTTCAACTAAAAACTCATCAATTAGTTTTTGTAAAAACAAAAGAGCCTTTTTTTTTCTATTTAAAAAAAATTCAGTTAATGGTTTTTCTTCCCCCCAAGGGAGGAAAAGTGTCTTATTGCTTACTGCCCTAGAAACCGTAGAGGGAGCAACCCCAATCCTCATGGCCGCCTCTCTTTGGGTTAAAGAAAGGAGTTTTGAAGAATCCTGAGTAGTAAAATACAAAGACTGCCTTTCAAGGATCTCTTTAAAAATTTTTTGAAGCGTATCCTGTCTTAAATTGATCCATTCCAATTTTTTTAAAATCTCTAGCACGGATTTTCTTTCTTTTAAGTCCATCTTCTTCCTTAATTCAGACAACCTTTCTCGATTAATCACATATCTTCCCGCGGCAAGGTGAGGTGAAAGATAAGAAACAAAAAATTCCCCATTCTTTTCAATTTCAATTTTAGCGACTGGGGTATAGTGATGGGACTCTTGAGGCAGGGTCGTTGGACAAAAAAACTCCGAATGAATGGAAAATTCTAAAAGAAAATTTTGAATTCGATCCACTTCTTCCAAATTAAGGTTTAAAATTTTAGAAATCTCTTGAGGCGTGTAAGCGCTCTCTCTATAAAGAAAATAATTTTCAAAAGAATTTTTGCCAATCCTTTGGATCAATTCTTGAACGCCTTTATGGTTTCCTAGCAGGCGCTCCACATCCACTGCTTTATCCCCGCTTTTTATTTCCTCATTAATTTCATAAAAATTCTGATGGATCCTAGTATGTGGAAAACGTTTTTTAAATATTGCTCTTGGGCCAGAATCTTTTGGAAAGGTAAGTTGTAAAAAAACAGGATCTTTCTCAATTTCAGCGATGAGCTTGGCAAAATCAGGTTCAGGTAAATGAAGAATCTCGCTGAATTTAAGCCTTGCAATCAGCTTATTTTGTAATTTTGGCTTAGATCGAAGAGAAGTTTTAATATTAGATTCCATTTAAATCTATTGTATCAAAATTTCCTTACAGCCAAGAGTTTGAATAGAGCGTTTAGTGTGGTGAGGGGGTAGGTTCATAGTGGCAATATGGCTCTTCAGCCATTTCATTGCCATGCGTATAAAAGGCTCTGGCTCTGCAACCGCCACATGCTTCCTTAAAAAGACATTGTCCGCATTTGCCGGTCAACTGATCAAAATCGCGAAGCCTTTGAAAAAGAACAGAATCATTCCAAATTTTAGAAAGCGGCGCATCCTTTATATTCCCAGCTGTTATGGGCAAATATCCGCAAGGAAAAACCTCGCCTGTATGGGAGATAAAACAAATATTGATTCCCGCTAAACACCCCATCCTTCTATTATTTTTGCGTGGATCTTCATTTAAAACCTGAGCTTTTACCCTATAAAATTGAGGCGCGCAAATAGCTCTAACTTCAAGCTTTGATGCTTTTTCTTTTTTACAAACCCACTTCAAATGTTCCTCTACTTCTTCTTTATTGAGCATGTCGCTCTCCGCTATTTTTACGCCGCAACCCACTGGCACTAAAAGAAAAAGATATAGAGCGTTCGCGTTAAGCGCAAGAGCTAAATCATAAATTTTTTCTAACTCCCACACGTTTTTTTTAGTCACTGTAAAATTAATCTGCAATTTTATGCCGGCATCTCTTAAATGAGTGATGCCATTTAGCGCCCGCTCAAAATTCCCCTTTCCTCGAAAATAGTCATGCGTTTCAGCCACGGCCCCGTCTAAAGAAACAGAACTATAATAAACCCCGGAACCCTTAATTTTTTCAGCTATTGTTTTGGTAACTAATGTTCCATTTGTGGACAAAGCAACCGGCAAACCCTTTTTTGAGGCATAGGAGGCGATCTCAAAAATATCTCTTCTAAAAAGAGGTTCGCCGCCAGAAAGGATCAAAACCGGCTTTCCATTTGCCGCGCAATCATCAATCAAAGCAAAAGATTGGGATGTGGATATTTCATTGGAAGAAACATGGTCTAGGATATCTATGCGCCTGCAATGCAGGCATCTTAAATTACACCCTGCAGTGGTTTCCCAATAAACGCGCCTTAATGACAACTCTGAGTTAAACATGTTATTTTCTCCAACAATTATTTTTTTCTAATCCAAATCAAAATATTTTCAGGCATCTCTTCCGTCTTACTCGTCTCTTTAATTTTTTCAGTTCGTAAAAGATGAGCCCCTAATTTTTTAACTTCTAGACTGATACATCCTAAGGGCTCTCCCCCTTCAAGCATGACCTCTAAAATTTCACCAGAGTTTATCTCATCTAAAGCGTGCAACACTTTTAATTGGTGAAAAGGGCAAATCAACCATCTTACATCCAACGATTTAACAGGCTTTAAAGAGTGTTCCATTATTTTTTAAACCTGGGAAAACTTTGTTTTAAGCGAAAAAAGAAAATCTTTTTTTTGAGAATCTCCGCTTAAACAAACAGCCAATGAATGCAGCGTATATTTATTAAAAATATTTTCTAAACAGTTTTGAGCTTCTATCCACATGGAGTAAAAAGGACAGGCGTTAGAAACAGAGCAAGAGCCTTCGTACTCTAAACAATGATTTAGCTTTACCTGCCCTTTCATGGCTTCCATTATATTCAATGCGGTAATTTGAGAAGAGGATTTAGCAAGAAAATAACCTCCTCTTCTTCCCCTAGAAGAACAAACAAGCTTAGCCTTAGATAGATCATTCATAATTTTTGACAAAAAGTTTAAAGGAATTCCAGTGTTTTTAGCTATTTCCTCTACCGCCAATATCTTCCTTGAATTTTTAGGATTCTCATTCATAGCTAAATAGATCATTGCTAAAAGCGCGTACTCGTTCATCATGGAATTGATCAGCATCTTATCTCTCCCCTGCGAATCTCAAGCAAAAGTTCTCTAACCAACTCCTCGTAATTAATTCCATGCTTTTTTGCAGCTTCATCAATCCGATGGTTTCCTCCACAACAAGAATCAATTCCGAATTTTTTAAACACGCTAAGAACACAAGGATGGAGCGCAATAATTTGATTAATCGTTTGGCTCGCCTGTATGTAAAGAAGCTCTGAACTTGAATGAATCTTAGATTCTTGAATCTTTTTCAAACATTCCTGAGCAAAAAGAATCGGATCGCTATTATGCATGGAACAGGCAAAAGCAAGATCTTCCATGCCAAAACCTGGGCAGGAAAAACAGCCATCTCCAAAAAACTTCACAAATACTGATTTTAGCTGAGGCCAGCGTTCAATTAAAGAGCGGATATTAGTATTTAAAATATTATTTACTTGCATGAGCTCTTCTGGGGAAAGGCGCGGCGAAGAAGGGTCAGCTGACTTACTTTCCAGAGTTTCTACAGTTTCTGTCAAAGCGTTATTTAAAGAGAATAAGAATTCTTCTAACTTTACTTTATGCAGAAAACAGGCTCTCTCAATGGTTGTAACTTTTCCAAATGTTTTTCTTAAGATAGGATTCATCAATGCTCCAAATCCAAACTTTTTAAAAATCATTTGCGTTTGAGGAAAAGTTTCAAAAACTTCTGATACTTTCATCTCTTTACTGATCTGCTTCATCTTTTAAGCCCCCTTCTTTACAAAAAGTGTTTTTAACATGTTAAAAATAAAAAGAAGTATGGAAAGCCATTGAATGCTTCCGAAAAAAAATAAAGCCTCTTTCCATCTACCAGGTTCTAAACGATTTAAAAAGAAAAACAGAGCTAACCCCAATAAACTGATTTGCGCAAGATAAAAATGAAGCCAAGCGAGTTTTTTAGAATAAAGCTCTTTCCCTGAAAAACGCGGGAGAATATGGTATAAAACACCATAAATCATCATTGAAATCCATCCTAATAAATTTAGGTGAACATGGGTTGGAATCATCTTATAGATTAATGCGCCTGAATCAGCAAAGGGAAGAGTCATGATCCATCCTAAAGAAGTTCCTACTCCTAAGTATATCAATGCCATTACTACAAAATATCTTGCAAAAGCATCCATAAAATTCCCCTTTTAGCTAAAAATTGATTTAAAATGAACACTCCCTGTCATTTCTAATATATGCAACAAATTTGCCATAAAATCAGACTAAAATGATGATATTTATATGATATTGGGATTTTTAAAAATTTTGAAGGGATTAGATTATCCCAGATTTAACCAGAAATTCGTATTGGAAAATGAGAAAAAGCCAAACCATCTAGCTTCTTTCTAATGATATTTAGCTTAGCACTCGCTTGGTTTAACTTTTAGTTGAAAATCAGTATCCTCACCCCAATCCTGGTATTCTTCAGGAGCAAGAGGCGAATGTTCTATATCTATCAGGGATTCAAGAATATCCTTAAATGAATAAACCCCTTTACGGCAAATAAAATTTTCCAGAGTTTCATCCTCTTGTTTTTCTCTCCTATACCAATGAAGAATGCGAGAAATCGCAGAAACCACTCTTTTTGACGGTATTTTACAAGCTGATTCAGCAAACTTTAAAAAACCATCCTTGATTTGTCCCCCTAAAACCAGCTCATAGGAAGGCACCTGTTTATCTTTAAAAAGCTGCATTCTTCCAGAAAGTCCAAGTGTGGCGGTATGATGCTGCCCACAAGAATTTGGACAACCGCATATTTTTATGGATGCTTGGATCTCTTGAAAAGATTTACCTCCATTTTGAAAAAAACGTATCAGTTCAGCGGTAAGAGCTTTAGAATTTGTAATTGCAGATGGGCAGGTGCTAGCTCCAGGGCAGCTTGTGACATCGCACAAACGGCTGCTACAAGGCATGGCAAGACCAGCTTTTAAAAGCAGATCATAAACTGATTTTAAATCAAATGGCTTTATGCCAAAAATAACAAGATTTTGATTATTGGTAGTACGAATCTTGCCTAAAGAATAGTGATCCGCTATCTTCGCTATTTTACGCAGAGTTTCTGAACTGATCTCTCCTAAAGGCACTGGTATATTAATTGCAAAAGTTCCATTCTTTTTTTCTAAAACGCAATTACTAAAAAACCAACGGTTAAATTCAGGAGATTCCTCTTTAATAGAATAGGAAACATCATTGAGTGAAGGCGAAGGAGCTTCTTCCTCATAGTCTAAAACAGGAAGGGTTTCTGTTTTTATTAGATGATCTCTCACCCGAAATACAGATTTTTTAAATTCTTCAATCCCTATTTCTTCAACTAAAAATTTAAGGCGCGCTCTTAAGCGATTGTTTCTTATCCCTCTTTTGTTAAAAACAGATAGGATCGCTAGAACTGTTGGGATTAAAAGTTCAAGACCGATAAATTCTTCTAAAACCTGAGCTGTCTTTGGCGCAGCGCCCAAGCCCCCTCCTACAACCACTTTAAAGCCTCTAACACCCTTTTGAACCACTGCAATGAACCCTAGATCTTGTATCGCTGTTAACCCACAATCCATTTGGCAGGCTGAAAAAGAAATTTTAAATTTTCTAGGCAAATTTTGAAACTCAGAGCGTCGAATTAAAAACCTAGTTAAGAAATCAGCATAAGGAGTTACATCAAAACATTCCTTTTGACACACACCAGACAAATGGCAAGAGACAATATTTCTAACCACGTTTCCAGAAGCTTCTCTGGAAGTGATGCCTACTTCTGAAAGATAAGTGATCATTTCACAAACCTGTTTTAAATTCATATTATAAAATTGAAGATTTTGGCGGGTGGTAATATGACATGAACTATCAGAATAAATATCTGTAAGGTCTGCAATCCGTTCCAACTGTTGAGAGTTTATCCCGCCCCATGGTATTCTAACTCTCAACATGTAGCGATTGGTTTCTCTTTGGACATAAACCCCTTGAATGAGCCGAATTTTTTTAAAAGTATCCTGATCCATCTCCCCTTTTAAAAATAGCTCCGCTGATTCACGAAAAGAAAATATCTCATTTTTATCCACTAATGAAGTTGCCATGTTCATAACTTTTTTACCCCACATCTTTTTTAAATAAAATCCAACAGCCAATAGCTATAAAAAGTATCCCTCCAATCATTCGTAAAGTTTTTGGATGAATGAACTTTGAAAACAAAGTGCCAAATAAAACTCCTATAAAACTTGCTAAGGTTAGAGCAAAGGACGCGGCTAAAAATATTGTAATAGGAGAACGAGAGGTCGCAGAAAAAGATAGCACCCCTAATTGAGTTTTATCCCCTAATTCAGATAAAAAAATAGTTACAAAAGTCAGCCAGAACAATTTCCAGTCCATCTTAAGAATTTTTGTTTTCCGGATCTTTTTTTATTTCGTTCTCCACATCTTTTAATCCTTCTTTAAATGCGCTCAAGCTTCTGCCAACACTTCTGCCAAGTTCCGGCAGTCTTTTGGCTCCAAAAAGTAGAAGCACAATTCCCACAATAATAATCCAATCCCACACTCCAATATTAGGCATTTAAACCACCTCCTGTATTAAAGATTTATTTCTCCTATTTCCATTCTTCCACACTAGTCTGAAGGCTAAAAAGATATTCCATTAAATTATGAACTTCCTCCTGACTCATAACACTTCCCCAGCCATTCATTTTAAATGGAGGAGGTCCTGCCCTAGGATCGGCTTTTTCCGGCTCTCTGCCATTAAAAATTACTTTTTGCAGCTCCTCTTGAGTAAAAGTCTCTTTCACCTTATTTAATGAGGGTATTGGATCTAGTTGAGAGTTAGGATTATGAATTCCGCCTAAAGCTCCTTTCCCATGACAAGTTCCGCATCCATAGCGGAGATAAACCATCTCTCCTTTTGAAACTTGTGAACTCTTATTCTTAGGGTTCTTCCCATCTAAAACAAGCCGATACCAAATGGAAAAAGATTTTATTCCATCTCTTTCTTGGTTTTGTCCGTCCCAGACAGCAACTGCAAAAGGAATTTCAGATTCCAGCCAATGTTTAATAGGTTCATCCAATTTTTTTTCTAAAACAACATGCCAACGCGCATTCCGCCAAACGCCTTTACCCTTTACAGAAAAATCATCCAGAATCGTCAAAGTTCCAAATCCTTTCGCAGCTAAAGTCTCAATAGGAGTTTCCCTCTTACGTTTTGAGATAATATTCCCTGCTTTCTCACCTGACCTAAAGGTAATTTCTCCATCAAAAGGGTAGATGTCCGCTGTTTTATTTGGATGAGTGATTTCTCCAGACTGAAACCCTTGATCTAAATCTTTTTGCGCGCTTGCAGACCATCTCCAAATCAGAATTGGATTTTCTAAATCCCCCATAAATGGAGAAGGCCAGGACCCGGAAATCTCTGGAAACTCCAAGGCAACCGCATCTGTAAAAGATTCAGCAGCGGTTGGATCCTCATTAAGAGTTGGATCCTCCCATTCCAAACGGAAAAAAATCTCATTTTTATTCTGCAGAGCCTTGATCCAAATCTTTGCAACGCTCCCGCCTCCTCCGGGAGGCGCGATGTGTTGCGGCATCAAAGGAATTTCTACGCTTTTAACTTTATTCCAAACAGAATCAAATGGATCCAAAGAAACTTTTTTTCCTATTTTTTTAGTTTTTAGTTCTAAATCAGCAGAATCCGCTGCGCTAACAAAAATAAAAATTAAACAAAAAAACCATTTCAATTTTATCATCCCTTAAATTCCTCCAAGGCAAGATGTACAATAATCTTGAGGATCCTCTTTTCTAACTGTCTCTGATTCATCGCGCTTAAGTTCAACTCCCAAAGATTTTGCGTCCCATAAAATAAATGCCAATAAACTTTTTGATAGACCGGCATAATAACTTCCAGACGCTTTTTGACATAAAGACTCTGTAAAAAAAGGAATCCACTGACAAAGATGTTCAGACAAAAATTTTGAGCGAGCGTTTCTAGAAATTTCCGCATATTCCAGTTCTTCTCGTTCTAACGCAAGAGCTTCTTTTAAACAAAGAAAAGAGATAAATTCTAATTCTATTGGCAGATGGTCAGGCCTTCTATCTCCTGCCTGTGGCTCTAAACCAAATGCTCTATAAAATCCAGAGAGGTTCGCTAATTTTTGTGTGGAACGGAATACGTCTAATTTGCCGTAGTGGGTTTCATAGGGAGGGACGTCCGGTGAAAGATTGTGTCCAAACACTGAATGGATTTCAGCGCTTGGGTCAGACACAGGGATTGGAGGCAAAGGGATCTCTCCAATATTAGAAAGCTCAGCTAAAAGCATTTCTAATTCATGATGCATTATAAAAATAGGAACCGGCTCTTTAAAAGATTCAGCGAACAAACGATAGATAACGCCTCTGAGTTTGATCTCTTTTAATTTAACCTTCTCTTTATTTTCTCCAATCATACTCCCTCCTAAACCGCATTGGTCCTTTCTTTTCCTCTGATATAAAAAGGTTCTTCCACCTTAACTTTAAACAGTTCCTGATTTTCTTTTCCATAAGCTGTGATCGTATCGTCATAGATGGTTCTTTTTTTGCCTCTCAATAGGATTTCATGCGCTTTTTCTCCCTGCTCTATGTCATAATGAAAAATAATCCTTCGATCTTTACGGAAAAGCTGCAAAACAGCAAGCAATTCACGACTTGGATTTTGATAGGTTTCAATCGCCTGATCCACTCCAGGTCCAAACATCTGATGCAAATAGTCCCTTGGCACCCAACGCGGTGGAATATAATAGATATTGGGTTCTGTTCCAAACTGAGGATAAAGAGGCAAAGCCACTTTTGCGATTCGCACTAAATAATATAAAGGATTCTTAGGATCAGACTTCCAATCTTTTGTTTTAGGATCAACTGGAACTAATCCTTGTAAACGAATCTGGCCAACACAGGAAGCCATGCAGCGAGTTTCAGTGGGAACGCCTCCTGTAAGGGGCTCCTGTCCTTGAACTCTGGGATAGCAGCCAATACATTTTTCAGTAATTCTGGTTTCAATATTGTGCATGGTCTTTTTATAAGGACAGGCTTCCATGCACTTGCGATATCCCCGGCAACGGCTTTGATCCACCAATACAATTCCATCTTCTTTACGTTTATAGATCGCTTTACGCGGACATGCGGCTAAACAAGCAGGATAGGTGCAATGATTGCAGATTCTTTGCAGATAAAAAAACCAAGCCTTATGCTCTGGCAGAGAAACACCTGTTTTTGAAATTCCAAGACTATCACCCACATATTTTGTTGAGGTATCTTCATGAATATTAGGAAAACGCCAATCCTGATCTTTAGGAAGATAACCTAAGACAGAATTTCTACCCGGAGCTGCTTCAAAAATTGTTTTTCCCTCATATTCTCCGTAAGGAGCTTTTTCTCCTTTTTCATGAGCTTCCCAAATCTGTTTTCCCGGATTAGCTTCTTCCAATAGTTTTAAAGTTTTAACATCCCAGCCTTGCGGGTATCCGCCATAGGGTTTTGTCTCAACATTGTTCCACCACATATGTTCCTGTCCTCGGGAGAATGTCCAAGTTGACTTGCACGCCATGGTGCAGGTTTGGCAGGCGATGCAGCGGTTGATATTAAAAACTGCGGCGAACTGCCACTCAGGATGAGCCTCTTCATAAGGATAATGCATATCCCTGCCCAACTGCCAATTATAGACTTTAGACATTACACTCCTCCTTCGTCATTCAAAACTTTATAAATCATATTTTGCACATAAGGTTCACCCCGAGTCTGAAAAATCTCGTAAGGCGCTTGATAAAATGGATCTTTAAAAATCTTTAAAATTTCTTTTTCGCTGAACCCCATGCCAAGATATTCTTCAATAAAACATAAAACCATGGCTTCCTCAGCCTTAATCCCCTCTTCCTTAGAAAGAGGTAAGACCATTCCCGTAAGAGACATGGGATCATCTTGTTCAAATTCTTTTTTTTCCATTTTAAGATTTGACCACTCGAACTAAATTTCCAAGAAGATATTGATTCATAAAAGCATCTTCATTTCCCGGCGACCTATTCGATTCAGACGGATTCCACACCCCCTCTTTATTGATTCCTCCAGCTTCTGCTTTAACAATACGAACCAATGTTTCTTTAGGCACTGTGTTAATCATGTGGTTATCTGCTTCGCCGCCAGATATAAATTTCATCGCGATCTTTGATTTATGAAATAAATGGTCGGTTTGATGCATGGGCATTTGCCATTCTCTGGTAATGGATTGCTGAGAACCATAACGAAAATTCGCCTGATAACCTGTATTGGAAATAGCCTGGCCATCTTTCCTAGTTTCATGACCTTTCACTGTTTTTTCCGTAGCGATCCATGTTCCGTGCTTCATCATCACAACATGGTAAGGATAAGCTGGATTGTATTTAACTCTTAACATAAGACGCGCCACTTTAAAAAAAGGATCTTTTGGATCTGCTCCTATATAAGGACGATCTTGAGGGTTAGAATCCACATAAACATAATCTCCCTCATGAATTCCTAAATCCTTAGCTGCTTGAGGGTTCATGTGAACTTGATGATCCCCTAATCCTGGGTTTCTTTTATCGCTTCTCCAAGGATCCCCAAAATTAGAAGACCATAAGAGATGCCAATCCACACTAGACCACTGAGAATGAACTGTATGACGACTCTTGGGCGTTAAACAATAAAAATGAAATCCATTTTCCCAAAGAAAATTCTTTGTGTTTTTAACCTCTGCCCAAGACATCCGCACATTTCTTACGGTGCGCGCATCCGCATCCTCTTCATGCAAGGAAATTCCATAATCTTCAGGCCGCACATAGGGATTCGTGCTCACAATCACATTTGGCAAATAAGGAGTTGCTTCCGGCCCTTCTCTATGCACAATAAAGTTCTCCCCATACTCAATCGCTTCCGGAATATCACAATACGCATTTAATCTTCCGGTATCTGTAAAAAATGGGATATTCTCATGGATCTGTTCATAAAAAGGGATTCTTGGATAAGTTCTAAAAAGAACTAAGGCTGCGCCCGGTTCTCCAAATTTCCCATTTAAAATATCCTCAGTTTTGTATCCGCGCAAAGTTACAGAAGCGTCTAAAAGACGCTGAATATAAACTTTAGACTGTTTGTTATAAATAAATTTCCAGTAATCTTCAAAACGAGAATCTTTAAGATGTTCACCTAACTTCTTGGCCATTTCAGCTAAAATTACAGCATCGTCTTTTGTATCATAAATTGGAGGAATGCCCCCTTTCCAGACTTGCAGAAAAGGGTTAGAACAAGAAGCTGTAATCTCATAATCTTCAAACTCTAGCCAAGAATTAGCTGGCAGAGCGATATCCGCATACTCCACTGAACCAGTCAACTCAATATCCGTTGTAATAATTAATTCTGTTTTAGGAAGGGAATGTTTAATCACATTGTAAGCCCATTTTGCGTTGTTCACATGATTCACATTCGTGTACCAAAGCACCTTTGACGGGGTTGGCATGTGAGATTTTCCTGTAAAAACTTTGCGTCCAACTTTAGGAGTTTTTACAACTAAAGGACGATCCTGATGAGCCCAATAAGCAGCGGACTCGTCAGTTGCATAATTTTTTACAGGGATTTGAGCTCCGTCATTTTTTTCATCCAGAGATGGATGAAAAGGATCTTCCGCAACCCAGCAGCCAAGCCCTTTCCCAGCTTCCTTCCCCGCCTGAAAAATAGCTGACTTATAATTTCCAGCCCAGGTAAAGGATCCAGCTCCTTTTTTTCCAATATTCCCTGTTAAGATCAATGGCAAATAAGTAGCGCGATTCACCTGGGTCGCATGAAACCAATGATTGATCCCTTCTCCAATATGAATCGCAACTGGTTTAATCGTAGCGATATCTTCCGCTAAATTTTTTAGTAAATCTTTGGGAGCATGAGTGATTTCGCATACAGACTCTAAATCATAATCTTTGAGGTGCAGCTTATACATTTCAAAAAGAGTCATTACTTCTATTTTTTTACCATCCGTTAATGTAACTGTCCATTTTCCTTCTAAGGCAGGATCTAAATTGGCTAATTCCAATGTTTCCCCAACCTGATCTCTGGTTAAAGCTTTAAAAGAATTGCTCTTTAAATCATAAATAACAAAATCTCCAATCTCTTGACGTTGTTCTTGAGTCATGTTTTGCAGTTTCATGCTTGCCCCACTGCTAATATCAGGCAAAACATAATCTTTAAAAGTTTCTTTAGCTTTTAGTCTTTGCAATGTGTCGCTTCTAACCAGCAAAGGCATGTCTGTAAATCTTTTTAAAAAAACCTCATCATATTTTTTCTGGTCAATGATTATTTTTGATATGGCTAAAAAAATAGCGGCATCGCTTCCCGGACGAACTCCAATCCAATAGTCCGCCTTAGTAGCAGGAGGGCTGTATTCTGGAGTAATGGCCACAATTTTTCCGCCCCTTTCCATTGACTCAATAAACCAATGAGAATCCGGCATCTTATTTTCAATCAAATTCTTGCCAACCTGAATATGCAGTTTGGTGCTGCGCAAATCGCAAAAATCAGTGTCTGAAGTCTGCAGACCATGAACAAAGGGATGCCCCGGAGCTTGATCTCCATGCTCGGTATAATTATCCCAGCTGCGTCCCCCTTGCGCATCCTTTTCGCTCACGCCTCTTACATGGCTGTCTAAAAGAGCCATCATGTTGCTAAAACGATACATCCCAAATTTCCCAACCACTCCCAAAAGACCCATTCCTCCTCTAAATTTCATGGTTCTAGTGCCAGCTCCTTGCACATGCCCCACAACTTCTGGTTCATAGCCCTGTTCCAACAAACGTTTTTTACCCTCTTCTCCAGAATAAATTTTAGCGATCGCAATCATCCCTCTAGCCGCGTAATCATAAACCTCATCCCATGAAGCAGCTATAAGATCATCGGTTCCACGGCTGTCGAACTTATATTTTTTTATATTTTCTGGGTTTAAATAAGGAAAACCCGCATCAGCCCACTCTTTCCAGCCTTTACGAATTAAAGGATAGCGCAGACGATGCGGACCATAAATACGCCGATGAATCGTATATCCCTTTGAGCACATGCGCGGATTCCAGTTATTGGTAGCTTTGTTCCCATAAAGATCAGCATAACGTCCCACATCATAATTCTGCTCAGTGCGAATCACAATCCCATTGCGTAAAAATCCCCTTACACGGCAAGCATGCGTATCGTTTGGAGAACAGACATAAGTAAAGGAACTATCGTATTTGTATTGATCTAAATAAATTTCCTCCCAATCTCTATTAGGATAAAAATCTAAAGGATTATTTACCTCCAGGATAGGTTTAAGAAGGCCAAATCCCATTTCTTTAAGCAAGAGAAGGCTGGCGGTTGTTCCAGAAGCCTTTAAAAAATCTCTGCGGCTTAAATTGTTATTCAATAAATCCTTAAAATGACCCATATCTATTCTTCCTCCCCTTCAACCCAAAATTTCTATTGTTTGCCATTAACTAAATCTAAAAGAGTCCAGTCTTCAAGTAATTTTTCAATCTCTTTTTCTGTAGTCTTTACCACCCCATGTATGGGACAGTGCTCAACCTCTCCACAAGCTCCCAAACCAAAAAGACACTCTCTTTTTTCACCATCATAACTCATTAAACTATTTGCCACTTCTAAAAGGTGAACCTGCTCCGGCCTTTTTAAAAGAATATAGCCTCCGCCGGGACCTCTTTTAGAATCTAAAATATTAGAAAGCACTAGACGCTGAAAAATTTTTCCCAAAAAATGAGACGGCAAATTTTCTATTTCAGCTATTTCCTGAACATTAATGGTTTTTCCAGCAGGATTTTTAGCAATAAAAACCAAGCCTTTAAAGGCGTATTGGAGGGTCAATGGAAAAGAGATCATGCTATGATTCATAAATATAGTTTCAGAGTTAAAATTCCGAAATTTAATTAATTTACAAATATGCAATAGATTTGCCAAAAATAGATTTTTAAATCAGACTTTTAAGAAAGGAATGAGACAAAGAGAACTAAAAGTGGGTCAAATTTGTCCAGAAAGCAGGATCAATCAGGTAAGAACAATTTATTGGGGTCAATCGCTCCCTTTTATCAGAAACTTCGGGTTAAAAAGAGATATAAAATAATTTAAAAGCAGCGATCAGGAGCACAAATCCTAATAAGCGTCTTAAAGTTACTTGAGACCATTGAGTTGCGCCAAATCTAGATCCTACAAGACCGCCCAAAAAAGCAGAAATAATCAATGGCAAAAGGCTGCCATAAACAATAGGAGTAGCATGAGAGTACCTGCCAAGAATCCCAGCTGTTGAGTTCACCCAAATAAAAAGCGCGGAGATGCTGGCTGCTTCTTTTACTTCTGCCCAACCAGACAAAATTAGAATGGGGCTTAAAAATATGCCCCCGCCAATACCAATCAGTCCGGAAATAAAGCCAATGGTTCCTCCTAAAACAAGAGCTAAAAAAACAGAAAATTCCTTTTTCTTTTCAAGCTGATTTATTTTTCCATTGAACTGTATTAAGCGATAAGCCGCAAAAATAAGAATGGAAGAAAGCAGGATATTATAAACTTTGGCAGAAATAGGCAGTAAACCGCCTAGGAATGAGAATGGTATGGAACTAAGAGCAAAAGGCCAAAAAAGTTTAAATTTAAAATTACCGGTAGATCTAAATGCGATAAAGGAAACAGCAGAAACTAATAGATTTAAAATCAATGCGCTCAATGCCATTTCTGAAGGAATAAAACCAAAAATAGAGAGCACTGCCAAATATCCAGATGCTCCCCCATGCCCAACAGAAGAATAAAGCAAGGCTACAAAAAAAATAGCCAAATAAATTAAACACTGTTCAAACATAAATCTTTATTGTCTTATAGAAAAAATGATCTCGAAGCGCTTTAGTCTCTCATGCAATTTTAGATTACATTTAGACGAATCTAAGGGTTTATTTAAGCCAGCGAAAAAAAAGAGTTTCTCCAACTTTAATCTTGTCTAATCCTACTGGGCCAAGGGCTAAAGCATTGGCGCTGGAAGCCATGCCCATCATGGCTGAACCTTGGGGTTGAATAATTTCTAATTCATAAGAGCCAACCTTTTCCCTAGCCTTACAAAAAATATATTGCTGCCTATCCTTAGGCTTAAAATAAGAGTTCACTGTTTTTCCCTGTAAATGGTAACTTGGATGTTTAGGCGAGAACCCAGACATTTTTTCAACAGCTGGGCGGACAAACTCTTCTAAACAAACTAAAGCGGAAATAGGGTTCCCGGGTAAACCAAAAACAGCTTTCTCAGATTTATTTTCCCCAGAAGCAAGCATGCCAAAAAAAAGAGGTTTTCCAGGTTTAATCGCCACTTTCCAAAAAATAGTTCTTATTCCCAATTTTTCTAGAACTATTTTTGTGAAATCAAAATCCCCCACTGAGACTCCACCGGAAACAATAATAAGATCACTCTCCAAAACAGATTCTTTTAAAATCTTCTCGATTTTTTTAGGATCATCTTTTACAATGCCGCGATCCTTTACCAAAACATTCCAGCGGGAAAGCGCGGCAGCAATGCTTGGCCCATTGCTGTTTCTAATTTTTCCAAAAGTTAGGGGAGATGAAACTTTAACCAGTTCATCCCCTGTAGAAAAAACAGTTGCTCTTACTTGACGGATTACGGGAACCCGGGTTACTCCTTGGGATGCAAGCAGAGCAATTTCATAGGGACGAATCAAAGTTCCTTTTTTTAAAAAAAGGTCTCCTTTATGCACATCTTCCCCTTTAGAACGAATATGGTCTCCTGCCTTTGGAGCAAAATAAATCTTAACCTGATCTTTATTACAGGGTTCTGTGAATTCTTTCATAACCACAGCATCGCAGCCAAAAGGGATGGGAGAACCAGTCATTATTTTTATGGCTTGACCCTTTTTGATTTTCTTTTTTAATGAACTCCCTGCTTTTTGCACCCCAACAACTTGCATGATTAGAGGTTTTGCGCGACTAGCCTCTTGCAGCTCCTGGGCTTGAACCGCATAACCATCCATGGCAGAATTTTCATAAGGAGGAAGTTCCCAATCCGCAAAAAGATCATTGGCGCTAACCCTTCCCAAAGACTTTTCCAAAAGGACTTTTTCCGAGGGCAATGTAAAAATATTTAAAAATATTTTTTCTAAAGCTGTTTTTGAATCATCCATTTTTTTTATGGAATTTTACTTTCCAAATTGGAACTTTAGACTTAATTTGATGAAGTACGAATTGCGATGCTTTAAAAGTTTCCTGGCGGTGTTTTCCAGAACATACCACAATTAAGCTGTTTTCTCCCACAAGGATTTTTCCTATGCGGTGGAACACCTTTATTGTGACATCCCATTTTTTCTTGGCAATCTCAACAATCTTAAATATCTCTTTTTCCGCCATCTTAAGATAAGCTTCATAAGTAATGGCGCTAAGCGCCGCTCCATTCTCCCTATTGCGCACAACTCCGCAAAAAAGAACGATTGCGCCATGTTTTGGATTGGAAAAATATCCCATGGCTTTTTGCGCGGAAAGAGGATTGCGGGTAATAAAGACGGATTTAACCGCCGCTAACCGGCGGGAGGAAAGCGATTTCATCTGAGTCCTGAATCTCCGTTTGAAAATTTATAAATTCCTGATTTTTTGAAACTTTAATGATTTTTTTGTGTTTAAGAATGGGAGCGAGCTCAGGAACTTTTTTAATAAATTCTTCCAAACTTAAAGGGTTTTCAAGATGAATTTCCAGCTTTTTGGTTCCAACCCAATCCGCAGCCTGCGCAAAAAATAAAAGTTTCATTGCTAAAAATTATACTACTTTCTTCTATAAATTATTCTGTTTAGCTTTTACTGCCGCTTCAAAAAGCATTTCAAAAAAATCAGCGTACCCTTTTGCCTCCACCCAATCCTTTCCCCAAAAATAGGCTCCGTGTCCTTCCACTAAAAGCGCATGAATATCCTTATTCTTTTTGAAAGATTCTTGGATATTCTCAATCACTTTTTCCTCATTGGAACTATTTTCAACAATGGGAACTCTGCAAGCATCTATTTCCGTTAAACCCGGAAAATAAAGCGACATGAGTTCATTGGAAAGCATAAAATCCTTCTTATAGAGCCAGGTGACCAGCATGGCATTCATGGAATGAGTATGGATAACTGATCCCGCATTAAATAAATTATAGAATAAGATCATTAAAGATTTTTGTTCTAGAAATTCAAAATCCTTAATTTTTGTTTCTAAAAATTTCCCTTTATCCTCAAAAAGAAAAAACTCCAATGGGCAGGACTGCTCTACTTTAGTGCCAATGGGTCCCATGTATATCTTATTCCCATCACGAATGGAGATGCTCCCTCCAATGGCATTCAACCAGCCCTCTAAATATAAAACCCTGCAAAGATCGCATAAAGTTTTTTGCGTCTCATTCTGTTTTTCTGATAAATTTTTATTTAAAGGACAATCATACATGTGAATAAAATAAAAACTTCTTTATAGAACTTTCTTAAACTTTAAGCTACAAAGTGCATCTTTTTCTGAAGAGCTTGGCTGCCAAGCTCTTCTAGGACATCATTATCAAGCAGATCCCTCATTAAAGGAAAAATTACTCTTTCCTCATAACTAAGATGAGATTCTGTGTAACCGCAAAAATTAAAAAAAGCTTCTTGCAAGTCTCTATAACGGGAGGTGTCCATATACTGCATAATAGAGGAAAGATAATCCCAAATTTTTTTATGCATTTCCTTATAGACAAAAATTGATTGTTTATTAACTCTAAAACTCTGAAGTGATGGTTCAAAAAGTAACTCTAAATGAGGAAAAAGAATTTCTTCTTCAATATTTTCATGCAGTTCATATTTTACGATAAAGCTCTTGATAGTATCTCTTAGGTTGGGTTGAGGTAGATTCTGCCTAATTTTGGTTAGCCCTTGCCTTAAACTTTCATGATCTTCTTCTAGCAGCTCTATAATATCCATGGAAAGTACCCCCTTCCTACCCCTTTTTCCATATGATGGTTAAGCCGAATGAATACTTTTTATTCTGCACTAAGATTGCCAACTTATTTGAATAGGGTAGAATAAAGTGGGACAAATTGTAATAAACGGGACTTCTTTTCCGCTTTAGGAGCTAAGCTTCCAGTTAGTCATTCTAATTTTCTAAAAAGCAGGAGTTAAGTAGAAATCTTACCATACTCATAAGGTAGGGTTTTAACTTCAGGCAATTGCTCAAAATTCTCTTTGGGCGGTGGGGAAGGAATCTGCCATTCTAAAGAATGAGCTTGCCAAGGATTAGAGTCTGCCATAGTTCCTTTAATTGAGGATTGAACCATGTTATATAAAAAAATGATAACCCCGATAATTATAAGTATTGCGGCAAGACTAACCCATAATTGAACATTCCCAAATTCTAAAGGATAGTCTGCAACGCGTCGTCTCATGCCTCTTGCTCCCAGCCAAAACATGGGTAAAAAAGTAGAATTAAATCCAATAAAGATCAGCCAAAAATGAATTTTTCCTAGAGTCTGGTTAAACATTCTTCCTGTTATTTTTGGAAACCAGTGATAAATACCGGCAAAAAGCCCAAAAATAACCCCTCCAAAAAGGGTATAGTGAAAATGAGCCACAACAAAATAGGTATCGTGCAAATGCAGATCGCTGGGAACATCCGCATTAAAGATTCCAGTAAGCCCTCCTATCAAAAAATTAAAAATAAAGCCAAGAGCGAATAACATAGGCACTTTTAGTCTGATCTGTCCCATCCATAAAGTGCCTAAAGCGCTTAAAAAAACAACGCCTGTAGGCACAGAAATAAGCTCAGTTGTAATCATAAAAGGAATGGTCAACAAATCCCACATGCCGCTTGTGAAAATATGATGAGCCCAAACCACAAAACTTAAAATCACAATTCCAATAAAAGAAAAAGCTGTAATTTTATAAGCAAATAAAGGTTTTCTGGCATAGACCGGCAATATTTCAAGGATAATGCCAAACGCCGGAAGAATCATGATATAAACAGCGGGATGGGAATAAAACCAAAAAAGATGTTGGTAAAGCAAAGCGTTCCCTCCCCTGGAAGGATCAAAAAATGAAGTTCCCATGGCCCTGTCAAAAACCACAAGGATCAGAGAACTCGCTACAACAGATGTGGCTAAAAGCACAATAATGCCAGCGGAAAAAACAGACCAAACAAAAATTGGCAATTTAAAAAAATCCATTCCCTTAGCTCTTAAACGTAAAATAGTAGTCATGAAGTTTACCCCGCCAAAAATTGAAGAAAATCCAACGGTAATAAATGCTAAAAGAAAGGAGAGTTTGCCTAAAGGACCCTGTACGCTTAAAGGAGGATAGGCAGTCCAGCCAAAGTCAAAACCTCCAAAAAACAGACTTGAAACTAAAAGAATCACAGCTGGAGGAAGCATCCAATAACTTAAAGCATTTAGCCGTGGAAAAGCCATATCCTTTGTGCCGATCATAATTGGGACAAAATAATTGCCTAAACCTCCTAGAATAGCGATTAAAGCCACTACAATCATGCTGATTCCATGCATGCCCATAATAGTGTGATACTGTTCAAAACTTAAAAATTGCATTTCCGGACGGGCAAGCTCTAACCTCATGATTGAAGCCATAGTTACAGCTATGGTAAAAATCACAAAACTGGTAACTAGATATTGAACTCCAATGACCTTGTGGTCCAAAGTAAATTGAAAATATCGTTTCCAGCCTGTTTCTTCCTTGTGAGCCTCTGCATCCTTTTCTCCATATAGCCATTGTTTAAAACAACGAACTGCTCCAATCCCAACCAAAAACGCTAAGTTCCCAGAAAAATATGCCAAAACCATTGCAGCTTGCAAAGATATTTTGTAGCTCAAAGAAAAAAGTATCCCACTAAAAGTTACTAATCCAAAAATAAGAGCTCTTAAAAAATAAAACATCTTTAAAGTCCCTCCGTTGTTTCTATTTAAATCTTAAGCTCAATCCTAATATTGGGGAATGAACATTGAGACGAATATCCTGATTTTAAAGTTCTACCAAGATTGTTCTTTAATGCTTGCTGCAAATTGTTCTTTTTCAACTACTCTCACAGGCGCTGTCATGGTGGTATGGCCAGACCCGCATAACTCTGAACAGAAAAGCGTATATTGACCCAGCTTGCTTGGGGTAAAAAGGAGTTTAACCACCTTGCCCGGCAACAAATCCTGTTTTAATCTGAATTCAGGAACCCAAAAAGAATGGACCACATCTTCAGAGCTTAAAAGCAGCCGCACTCTTTTGCCTTCAGGAAGAATAAGTTCAGGAGAAAAGATATTTTGTTCTGGATAATAAAATTCCCAAGAAAACTGCGAGGCTTTAACTTGAATATTTAAATCCGCTTGGTCATTTCCCCTGATCGCAAACAATTCTTTAGTGCCTAAAGCTGCTAACCCTAAGGTAAGCGCTAAACTCAAAAAAATCCATGCTGCCTCCACAATTCCATTTCCTGAACCATAAAATTTAATTCCTTCAGATTGATCCTTCCCAGCAGAATATCGAAATAGAGTATAGACCACAAATGTGATCACCAAGGCAAAAATAGGAACTGTAACCGCTAACATGGCATTAAAAGCTCCATCCACATGCTTTGCCTCATAAGAGGCAGCTTGCGGCATGATCTTTGTATAAGTTATAAGAAACCAAAGGATTAACGTTAGACCCATTGAAAAAAAAGTAAGGGTTAAAAAATCTTTAACTTTCATAAACGTTTTTCCTCCAGAATTATTAAAACGTCTTTTTTCACTTTTTTTAAAGAACCCGGATCAGTGCCATCATAAAATCCACGAATCATCCCCTCTTGATCCACTAGCGCTAACTTGGTTGTGTGAGTGATACGAAACTCTGGTTTATTTTTAGGTTCCTCTAAAATCGGCAATTTAAATCCTTCATATAAAAGATCATAAATTTCCTTTTTAGCGCCTGTAAGAAAAAACCATTGATTTGAATCAGCCTGAAAATTTTTTGAGTATTGCGCTAATACTTCAGGCGTGTCCCAATCCGGATCAACTGTAAAAGTAACCAAAAAAATTCCAGGAGGCAATTGTTTTTGCAATCGAGACATGTTTAAGCTAATGAGAGGGCAAGGACCAGAACAACGGGTAAAAATGAAACCAGCGATCCACACCTTTCCCAATAAATCCGCTTTACCCAACGGCTTTCCAGTATGCGCATTAATCATTGAAAAAGAGGGAAGTGAGCTGATCCTCTCTAAATCATTTGGTTTATGAACAATTCTTATAAACCAAAACCAATAGGCAAAAAACAAAATTAGAGCAGAAAACAAAAGCAAGACATCTCTATTTATTTTCATGAACCGCGCGCTACAAAAATAATTCTCACTTTTCATTCATCTAAAATTTTATTTATAATCCTATTGCAATATCTGGAAAAATCCCAATCGCAAGGATGGATACAGTCACGATCCCAATTAAAACAATAAGATAAATAAGCGGCTTCTCAGTGCGCAAACGCATGTAATAAAGCGCGATCAGACTGGATTTAACCAATGCGATTGAGAGCGCGAAGAGTATGGTTAAACTTCTCACAAAATCCATTTGAGCAAAGAGAACTGTTAAAACAGTAAGGGCTATTAAAACTAAATAAATAATTCCATAAAACTGTTCACAATTTTTTTCCATAAAGCCTCCTGTTTTTGGTGATTAAATTAAATAAAACAGAGGAAAAAGAAAGACCCAAATAATATCCACAAAGTGCCAGTAGATCCCAGCATATTCCAATTTAGAAGTTAACTGGTCGCTAAAACCAGAAACTTTAAAGGATCGAAATAAAAAAGAGTTCCAACATACTCCGATGATCACATGCAGAGCATGCAATCCAGTTAACATAAAATAAAAAGAAAAAAAGATGGTAAGTCCCGGATTTGTTTCAAGAAATGAGCTTCCCGGGAAATAGCCATGATGAATTTTTAACGCATATTCAAAAAATTTAATGACTAGAAAAAGAATGCCTAAAAGAATAGTTACTAAAAGGGACTTCTTAAAAAAACTTTCGTCTCTATGACAACTTGCCTCATAGGATCTGACCATTGTAAAAGAACTTGTGATAAGGATCACTGTATTGGTTAAAGCCAGAATTAAACCTTGTTTAAAACCTGTTTGAGGCCAGGCTGTTCTTCCCAAAGCGCAAACAGAGCTTCCCCAGCGAATCATCACATAACTTGAGAAAAAAGCTCCAAAAAGCATGATTTCCGTAAGAATAAAAAGCCAAATTCCAATCTTCCCAATTTCTACTTTATCCCAGGAATCACTAATATTAACTTCTTCCATAAATTTAGTTTCCCTTCCTACCCGCCTAAAGAGCACATAAAAATTTCGCGCGCATTTGCATTTTTCGATTCCATGCAATGGCGTTCTGGTTTAATTAAAACCGCCTGGCGAATCAAATCACAAAGATCTTGATCGCTGCCCCCAGACCTAATTAAATTTTTAAGATCCACTCCCTTTTCAGAAGCTAGACAAGGAACTAAAACCCCTTTTGCAGTTAAGCGCAACCGGTTGCATCGCCTGCAAAAATTAGAAGACAATGCGCTAATAAAACCTATGGTTCCCAAAGCCCCAGGGGACTTAAAGTAAGTTGCAGGCCCAAACCCACGTGGAGACTCATCTTGAGATAAAGAAACAAGCTCTCCGCAAGCTTTCATAATATCTGAAAGACCCATCCAATGTTCTCTGCTAAAATAACCGGTTTCACCAATAGGCATCAGTTCCACAAAACGAACATGAATTGGAAATTTATGGGTAAGAGTTACAAAATCTTTAATCTCATTAGAATTAATCCCCTTAATAACAACCATGTTAATTTTAAGAGGATCAAAACCAACCGCCAGACCAGCGCGAATGCCTTCCAAAACTTTTTCTAAACTTCCAAACCGAGCAATGGTTTGAAAATGTTCCGGCCGCAGTGTATCTAAACTAACATTTACTCTTTTTAAACCAGCTTGGAATAAATCTTTTGCCATTTGAGATAAAAGAAGGCCATTAGTGGATAAAGAAATATCTCCAATCCCAGCTAGGCTAGAAATTCTTTTTATCAATGAACAAATCCCTGGGCGGACCAAAGGTTCTCCCCCAGTAATCCGAATCTTATTAATTCCTAAACTAATGGCTAGGGCTACAATGCGCTCAATTTCATCATCTGAAAGAATTTCTTCGGGTTTGGAAAATGAGAAACCTTGAATTGGCAAACAGTAAAGACATCGCAAGTTGCAATGATCTGTTACTGATAGGCGCAAATAATCTATTCTTCTGCCAAATGAATCGCTAATCATAAAATGATAGTGCTCCTGAATTTTTTAAATAAATCATACGTTTCCATATGAATAGGGTAATCCCCAATTACAAAATTTAGGTTCTATTTTTTATTTTGATTGCAACAAACTTGCCAAGATTACTCTAGTTTAGTTATTTTATGACTACAGGTGAGACTATTAAGCGCCTAAATGAGATATTCCTGCCTCAATAACTCTTTTTTAAACCCTTATCCCAATGGTCCCAAAGGTAAGATTTTTCTTTTCCATCTGCGATCACTCTAAATGCGTAATGTACCTGCTCCTTATAAAATTCGCAAAAAGCGCCTTTTTTACGCATGCTCCCACTCATTTCATAAACCTCTGCTGGACAGGGTGAACCGCAAAAATTACGAATAACGCAACTTTGGCATGATTCAACATCCTCTACTTTTCGCTTGGTCACTAGATTGAAAGGCTGACTTATCAGAATATTAGAAAGCTTATCCTTAAAAATGTTCCCACCTTTAAACATAGGAAGACCAATGAATTCACTGCAAGGGAAACTATCCCCATTTGGCGCTAATGCAAAAAAACATCTGCCCCCGCCGCAAGGCGAAATATCGCACATCAATCGTCTGGCTGTAGGAGCAATGATTGCAAGAAGGATATTAGCGAAATTAGCTACAATCAGCTTTCTCCCTGTTTCTTTATAAAGTTCATAAGTACGATCTAAAGCAGCCAAAAAATATTTTGACGCGATATGATCTCCAGGCTTTAATTTCCAAGAATAAGACATGGTGCAGCGCAAAACATTTAAAAGACAATTCGGGACCTCGTGACTATGAAAAAACTCAACTAGCTCTACAAGATAACGCATATTTTTACTTGTAATAGTTGAAATCACACTCCAGTTCGGATAGCCTCTTAAACGTTCCATGGCATCTACAATTTTCTTATAAACTCCCTGGCCACTCCAATTTTTACGAGTAAGATCAGCAATTCCTTCCATCGGAGCATCCAGAGAAATCCCAATACTCATATGATGATTGGTTAGGAATTCCACTGCTCTCTTATCCAATAACGTGGCATTAGTTTGAATTCCAAAACGAAAATCATTCTTATATTTTTCAATCGCTGCAAAGACCGCTTTTTGATTAAGCATTGGTTCTGCGCCATGAAAAACAATTTCCCCTAACATTCCTTTAGGCAAGGTTTGCTTAAAGTATTTCTTCAAAATTTCTAATGCTTCCAGGATGCGTTCCTCACTCATAGAATCACCATTTTTTCGCATCTTTTCAGGAAGGTAACAATAGGAACAGTTTAAATTACATTTTTCAGTAGGATTAAAATAAACAGCAGAAAGTTTTTGGGTAAACCGTAATGCGTCCATTTCCTTTTTAAACTTCCAAGATTTCTTGGCAAAGGATTGAAAAATTCCTCTTTGAGATAAAGTTTTCTCAATCTGATCCTGTTGAACCAAAGCCCAAAAAGCAGTATCAGGCTCTATGAAACAGTTATATTTGGAATGTCCTATATCTAAATACTGAAACATTGAACCGTAGCAGAGTTTTAGATCACTTAATTTTATTATTTAATGATAGGTAATGAGTTAGACCTGTACCTTGAATATCAGATGTTTTTCTAACTGCAATAATTTTTTTTTGAATTTTTACTTTTTTTGATTTTTTCATTGATTTCTCCTTTTGGCCCGGATTTTACATCCAGGGCTTACCCTTTTTTATAAATAAAAAAAGGTTCTAACAAAGTTTATTTTTGTTAGAACCCTTTTCCATCAGATTCCATTGCACACTAATTTCTACAGTAAAAAAACTAAAACAAATCTTTCAGCAGGTCTTCTGACTTTCCTTCTTTTTTAAACCTTCCCACCCAGTTTTAAACTGGACAGTGGCATTCCTTAAAAAAGTTTTCTTTTCATTCT
The DNA here is from genome assembly GCA_001800135.1 of Elusimicrobia bacterium RIFCSPLOWO2_02_FULL_39_32. Classification (GTDB taxonomy): domain Bacteria; phylum Elusimicrobiota; class Elusimicrobia; order 2-02-FULL-39-32; family 2-02-FULL-39-32; genus 2-02-FULL-39-32. The sequence continues at coordinate 49,020 of MGUU01000016.1, forward strand.
TAAAGAAGAAAAGAACATGGATTACAGCGGCGGGACCGCCACGGACTCTAACCGTGTTCCTTATTGCTGAAAACTTATGAACATATTATATTTCTATTGTACAACAGTCAAATTTTAAATTTCTTAACTTTTTTAGCAACTCTTATACGAATCTTGTAAAACTTTTTAAGCCTGTTCTTAATTATTTTGGAAGAATAGTTTCAATCTTTTGAATGCGTTTTTCATGATCTACAAAATGATTCTCAAGATAGAGCAGGCGTTTATCCTGAACAACTGTTTTTCCATCATAAGTCTCTACGCGTCTGGCAAACTCATCAATGTGCTCAATAATTTTTTGTCCATCCTCTTTAGTTAACATTGTTTCTTTAATGAACTTTAATTCTTCTTTAAGATTAACAATTTCTATAAAAAGTTTTTCAAACTTTTTATTAGACTCATCATAAACAGAATCAATTCTTCCAGACAATTCCTTATAAGGAGTGGTCGGCTTTTGATTCAATTTTTGTGCTTGGGATTCTTTTTTAGGCTTCTTCATTTTAGTTCCTTTGATATTAGCAGATTTATTAAAAAAATAAAAATTTATTTTTTTATATTATAGCTGCAAAATAAAAACAAGGAATTATTTAATTCTGTCAATCTAGGCAGGAATTTTATTGACTAGAAAGAAGCTACTTTAATTTGAACAATTCATTTGGATTGTTAATTTTTCTCCCAATGCCATGATCTTTAAGGATTAAATTAATCTCCTTTTTGCGCGGATAAGTAACGCGCCAAATCTTCTATTTGAACATCAGTTAATTGTCCTTTATAACCAGGCATGCTAGAAGATGGGTTCAATTTGGAAGGGTCTTCAATATATTTTCTCATATAATTTTTATCCCGAGCTGTTCCAATTAAACTTAAATCTGGGCCGACTTCTGCTCCTTCCTTTCCAATCTTATGGCACATGGCGCAATTTTCCGCAAAAACTTTTGGGGCTTCCTCTGTAAAACCTTCTCCACCTCCTAAAGATTTTATAAAAGCAACTAACACTTTAATTTCATCATCCAAAAGATTCAATTTAGGCATGGTAGAGCCAGGGGAAACGGATTGGGGTTCACGAAAATGTTTTTCTAGCCATTCTTCGGTTTCACCGCTTGCAACCTTATCTAATTCAGGCCCCACGCTTCCACCTTTACCTCCAATCTTGTGACAATAAGAACAATTTAAACTCACATAGAGTCTTTGACCCGCAAACACCAAAGGATCTTTTTCTATAATTGGATTAGTTAAAGGGCTTACAGTTCCCTGATAGGTTAGATAGCCAATCCCTGCTAAAGTTCCAACTCCTAATAAAGTAAAAAAAGGACGTTTAAGGAAATTCCGTTCTGGACCCGTGTCAAGAAATGGCAAAAGAAAAAGAAATGTAACTCCTAAACCAGGCAAAAGAACCGCTGCCACTGATTCTAAATTTCCCGGGAATAGCTTAAGAGCCTGAAATAAAAAAAGAAAGTACCATTCTGGTCTTGGATTGTAATTAGAATCTGTTGGGTCAGCTGGCTCTTCAAGCGCGGCGCCAAAATGATAAGCGAACCAACAAAGCAAAGCTAGGATAAAAAATGCCATGATCGTATCTTTTAAAACAGCGTAAGGGAAAAAAGATTTTCCTTGCTCTTTTAATTTTTTATATCGCTCTATATAATCTTGATGCCAATTCATATTTAAGCGCCTGCCTTTTTATCTGATCCTTTATTTTTCTGGGGAGGTTCAGAAATTCCATGCCAAACCACTAAAAATAAATGAATAAGAATCGCAACTAATATTAATCCGGGAAGGACCAGAGTATGGATCGCATAAAACCTGGTGAGAGTGACAGCTCCCATCTCATCCCCGCCTTTAAGGATTTTTGCAATATAACTGCCTATTGCCGGCGTTTGCGAAGCTATATTTGCGCCAACCATTGTGGCCCAGTAAGATTTTTGGTCCCAGGGCAAAAGGTACCCTGTAAAACTAAACCCCATCACTAATAAAAATAAAATCACACCCACGATCCATGTGGCTTCACGCGGATATTTATAAGAGCCCATAAAATAAACCCGCAGCATGTGAAGAGAAACCACAACCACCATAAAAGTTGCTCCCCAATGGTGCAATGCTCTAATCCATTTTCCAAAGATCACCTGTTCATTAATAAACCGTATGGAGTCGTAAGCATGATCTGGAGAAGGAACATAATTCATTGCCAAAAGCGAGCCTGTAATCACCTGAATAAAAAAAACAAATAAAGAGGCGCTGCCCAAAGTATAAAGCCACCCCACTAGCCCTTCTGCTTCTGGCACATGACGACTAAAAAGCGCATTCCAAATCTCTGCAAGAGCAAGCCTTGATTTCATCCACTCCCATAATAATTTCATTTTTTATACCTCTTTACCTTTCCCAACTACTTGCGGGAGAATCAACAGATGTCCGCCTACCACCTTGGTTGGATAACGATCTAAGGCTCTAGGCGGAGGGCCTGAAACTACTTCCCCATCAACAGAAAATGTTGCTGTGTGGCAAGGGCATAAGAACTGCCTTTTCTCCACACTCCAACGATAAGGGCATCCTAAATGAGTGCATTTAGGGTCAAACGCTATAAAATCTTTTTGATTCGCGGTAATAATCCAAGCTGAAGATTTACTTTCAATGGTTGACCATGCATCTCTCTTTCTTACGGTAAAATTTATCTTGAGTGGTTCACCCTCTGTAAAGTCTTTAACTAAGCCCAAATCAATCCAAGAATCTTCCTTTTTTCTCCAAATCGGAGAGAGAAAATAACCGCCTCCTAAGCCTGTGAGAATCGCTCCCATAAGACCCCCTAAGGAAACAATGACATAAGTTAAAAAAGAACGTCTTGAAATTTTATTGTTTAAATCTTTTTCTTCCATTTTCAAACTCCTTTAAAATATTATTTTCTCTGCGGATTTTCTTCTCTAATCCCCTGACCTTTTAAATCAAGTTCATGCATTGCGTTCCGAACTCGATGATTCAATTCTTGCGCAACTTCCAATACTTTTTCCATGTTAAAAGTATGCCAAATTTTTAGCGCTTCTTGATAATTTTTTTCAGACTGGATAAGAGTAGTGGATTGCGCTTCTGTTTCTACTTTCTTAATCTTAGCCTCCTGAATGTGATTTCGCAACTGGTCAATGGCTTTACGCGAGCTCTGCAAACTTAACAAAGCAGCATAAGCTTTTGTAGGACGGCGATGGCACAAAGTGCAGACAGATTCTAGTTCTCGCGGAGTCATCACATGCGAAGCCATGGAGCTGTGACAAGTTACACAATTTGGCCCCTTGCCTGAACGGTTTAATTCTTTATAGTGATCTGAACTTTTAAACCCTTCTAATTCCTGAACATGACAGCTGCCGCAAGAATCTGGAATTTTATCAAAATAGATGCTGCTGCCAGGATCCATGGAGCGAGAAATATTTTTGTGCGCTAAAGTCACGTCTTTTGAGGATGGATTTCCCCCATGGCAAGCATCGCAATTAATCCCTTTTTTAGCATGGATTGAATTTTGCCATTCTATAAAACTATGCGCGGGATGGGAAGGATCAGACTTCCCAATCTTAGCGTGGCATTCAACGCAGCTATTGGATTCTGCTAAAACTAAACATCTGCTCAAACCCAAAAATAAAAATGTTAAAAGAGCCCAATGCAAAAGTTTAAACCTGCCGCTAATCTTAATTGCCATTGGAACTTTTATGGCGCCTAACCCAAAATTAGTTCTAATCATTTTTGCTTACCCCCCTCTTATAATTCATGGCACGCCTGACAATCTTCAGTTTTAAACTTCATCTTTATCTCTTTATGAGATCCAAATTCATGACATTTAACGCAAGGCATCATTTCTGTATGAGCGCTATGCGGCATTTTTTTCCCTTTATAATTCACAAATTCCGGAGGCACCTTAACCCCTACTTTTTGATGACACATGGTTGCGCAAAAACCACCGCTCATCAAAGGATGCTCTGAAAGGTCAGGAAGAGGAACTCCAACATTTTCTCCTAACCTTGAGAGCACGCTATCCATCTTTCTTAAAATTTGGGCTGCATAATAAATATTGTGCGCCGCGTGGCTATTCTCAATGAAGGCAAGGTTATACTCCACATCGTTTAATTCTTTTTGAACCTTTCTTTTTTCTTCTGGGTTTAAGGATGAGGCTGCAAGCAAAGATTTTACTTTTAGCCATTTATTTTTAACATCACTTAATTCTTCAGCAATCACTTTTTTAGCTTGCGCTGTTATTCCGCGAAACTTCTCCCCATGACATTTCACGCAACTTGCCTCATGAGATCCTTTAAAAGTTTTTCCCTTAAAATGAGATTCCATGCTCTCTACAGGTTTAGAAATATGGCAGCCCACACAGTCAACATTCGCTAAATACATTGGGCTAGGAGATTGGGGAACGTCTTTAGCTCCAATTCCTCTATAAAAATCTTTCTGGCCAGTATGCTGGTCTAAATGACAAACAGAACAATCATAGGAAAGTTCCTTTTTCCCAGGCATGGAGACCTTATGCTGCATTTCAGTATGGCAATGGAAACAAGCCACATTATGTTTTGTAATATGGTTCTCATGGATAAAAGCTAAATCGCCGATCTTATCTAATTTTTCAGGCTGGTTATGGCAAGTGAAACACCTTTCTTTCGGAGCATTTCCCTTGCCTTGAATAACATCCTGATGGCAGTCTGCGCAGGCAACACCGCGCTTTCCAGAAAAATCTTTATGGTTATAATTCATATTCCCAATTTTAAAATCTTTTTCAGGAAGTTTGTGGCAGGCTGTGCACCCGCCTACAGGATGCAGTTCTCGTCCTTCCACCATTCCCTTAAAGTGACAAAGATAACAAGTGTTCCAAGTAACCTCCATATGGTTGCCCACCACCATTTGAGCATGACAAGAGGTGCAAACTAATTTCCGATCTCTGCGCGTAGTTGTGAGGTGAGCCTTATGATCGAACTGAACTCCTTTTTCCGTTACTAATCTCCCTTCCAGCAAACGAGTTGAATGGCACTGCAAGCAGGATGAATCCTCCACTTCCGCAAATGGTTTTGAGGAATAAGTTCTTGTAACATACTTAGCCACTTGAGACAAAGCCTGAAATTTCTTCCAAAGAATTGTTTTTGGGGAACCCGGCGGATAATGGCATTCAACACAGGCAACATGGCTATGTTTAGAACTTTTCCATGCTTTATAATAAGGCTCCATAATATGGCAAGAATGGCAAAACCTAGGGCTTTCAGAATATTTTGCAAGTCCGATTAAAGATATAAATATAAATAATGCAACGCCTCCAGCGATATAAAAAAATCTTTTCCTAAAATAAATGAGAAACTTTCTTGGGGCGCCGGGAACAATATCAATCCCGACTTTATACAGAATTTTCCACCACCATTTCCGCTGAACATCTAAATTGTCCATTTTTTTGACCGTACCCTTCCGATGAGCCAGGACAAATTCATCGGGTAAATATCCGGATCAAAAATCGTCCAATAAAAATGCCAAATTAAAATTGACAAACAAGCAAGAACAGCTTCATAAAAATGAATTAAAGTTGCAAGCTCGATAATCCACAACGGCAAATAACGCAGAGTAAAATCATTGAATACAAGCAAAGCTCCTGTTAGAATCATGATTAACGAACCCCAGATCAAAGACCAATATTCCACCTTCTCTATATAAGAAGGGTATGCCAAATGTTTTATTTGTTTACGAACTCCAAAATTGTAAAGCATTAGTTCTGACAAATCCTTTAAATCTTTTATTTTTGGAATCAGACTTATTTTTAAAAGGAATCGTCCTCTCCTAGTAAAAACCATGTAGATCAGGTGATAGGCTGAAACAAAACAGAATAAAAGAGCAGCCCAACGATGAATTGCTTTGCGTAAAACTTCTCCGCCAATCCATTGAAATGGGTAAGCCCACCACATTTCTGGAAACTTCAAGGCAAAGCCGCTATAAGCAAGCAAAATAAAAACAAAAAGAAGAAACCCATGTTGAAACCGTTCATTCAAGTTAAGTCTCTCTGCTAAATTTGTCCCTTGATTCACTTCATGTTTAACTCCAGAAGATGAAATATAAGAGAGCGTCTTACGGAGGTAATCAGAAAAATTATGAACAAACATAAATCCAACCACGAAGGGAATAAGAACCAAATAAAAAACTTTTACCCAGCGAACCAGAAAAAAAACCTCTGTCTTTTTTTTGCCATGGACCTTACCCGTAAACAATTTAGACGGGGCTCCCGGATGACATTTTCCGCAAGTTTGATACAAATTTTTAGGATGGACGGACGATAACGGATCAGACGATGGAAGAATTCCGTGCCATCCATGGCAAGATGCGCAGTTGGCCACTTTAAAATCTCCGCCTCGGCTTGCAAGCCCGTGATATGAATTTTGGAATGTTTCTAAACGGTCTTTTGGCAAACCAAATTTAGTAACGATTTTTTCTGAATCGTGGCAGCTGGCGCAAGTTTTTGTGATTCTTCCTTTCCAAACAGTGGATGCAGGATCATTGACGGACAAAATCGTATGTTCACCGTGGCAATCGTTGCAAAAAGGAGCTTCCTTAATGCCTCTAGCTCTTGCCTTGCCATGAACACTGTTTTCATAAACCTTTAAAACATCCTCATGACAAGATGCGCATGAGCTGGCTTGAGGCTTTGAAGGATGAGGAATTACTTCCGCATCCACATGGCAAGAAATGCATGGGTTCTTGCCATGAATGGAACCTTCAAACTGTTTTAGATTTACGAATGGAATATCAGACGATTCTTGCCCATGACAAGAGTTGCAAACCTCATTATCCTGGGCATAAAGAGGAGCATGGATCAAACTTAAAAAAAACAGTAAAGATATGAAGGTTCTCATACATATTTTCAATACCTTAATTCAAAAAAATGCTTAAAAAATCCAAATTCCAGTAAGTCAGCTATTTTTTTGGAGCAAGTCCCCTAAAATATTGAAGAACTGATTTTTGTTGTTCAGCTTTTAACTGTTTGCCATAAGCAGGCATCTTATTTTTTCCTTCCGTAATAATTTTAAGAAGCTCCTCATCTTTTTTTACGGAAGTTTCTTCATCCACAATGTTCAGCGCAGCAGGCTCCACCTTAAACACCTTAGACATAGCCGCATTCCCTTTTCCATCTTTCCCATGGCAGGAACCACACTTAGACTGAAACAGCTTCTGTGTGGGGTCAGCCACAGGCGGTGCCGCACACAAGTAAGAACTTAGCGCTACAACACCTACAATTCCAAGAGAATATACTTTTATTTTTTTCATTGATGTGATACCTCCATTCGTTAAAACATCGCCCGTATGTGAGCTAAAATTTCATGAATTTGGGAAGGATGCGTTGTGTTCACAGTGGTCCCATCCATGTCCAACCGACCCACTAAACCAATCCGTATGTTCTCTCTTGGGAAGAACCAGATCGTAGGGCTAATCTTATTGAAATTCTCTGCAGGACGGTCTCCAGAATCCACCCAGTCATATTGAACGCCGGTCCACCAAGCAGGATTAATGGTATACCCAATTTGCCCCGCAATACCGTTGGACTTCAACTTCATAGGCGCAGAGGTGTTGTTCAAGTTTCCGTTGGAATCTTCGCTGTAGTAATAAGCGGCAATCAGATCCAACCCCTTATATCGAAGATTGACGCCAGGTGAAACTGTAAACCAACGATTGGACACATAGGATGTCGTGCTTGTATCTCCGGAGTAATTCCCAAAAACGGAGATTTGACTTCCATCAAAATCCCCACCATTTTTCCTGATCCCTAGAGTCGAAGAATAATTTTGCAACTCGTTCTTATCGTCCGCCTGCTTCTTTCCTTGAGAAAGTACGCCAGAATAAACGAATTCAAAAGCATTCCAAAGTTTGGGCAAACCAAAGATTTCAATTCCCGGCACAGCATCTGAAAGCGCGATCTGGTCGTTCGATTTACCTGTAGGAGCAGATTCCGAATTGGACCTTCCACTCATGGCTTGAACATTAATATTTGGGATCATGCGTAAACGACCGCTCATAACGTGCCAATCTGCTTGAGGAATATTTCCCAATCTTGCGCTCATGGCGCCATTTTCTCCCACAATATTGTGCCAGCCTAACATAAACCAATTGTTTTTAACCGTATTATTAGCATTCCCAGCGATCTCTGTTTCAATGAATATGGAAACGTTCTTGAATATGGAACCTGCAGTAAAGAGCTGAAGCCAATCAGCTGTCCCCACATTAACAAGGGTCGATTCTTTCGTTCCATTACTATCTCTATCTAAAGATTTCGTTTTAACTTGGATAGGGTTCAAAGCAATTCTTAAACCAATAAGATTTCCTATCTCGCTAATGAACAAACGGTCCGTCACACGATTTTTTCCAGTTTCATCCCCATCTTGGGAATCCAACATTTGAAATCCATTCGCTTTGAAACGTTCTCCAAACGCGGTTAAGCGCGGAAACGCAGTATGGCAGGCATTGCAGCTCATACTGTACTTTCGAGCAAATTGAGACACCGCCTGAGCCTCGTTTACACCATTAGAACGCACTGGACAAAGATGTCTTATCTTTTGAACCACCGGCGGAGCGATCCAGCTTAAAAATAATGTAAGCAAAATAATTCCAACGGCGCTGCCGTACTTCTTTAACTTTTTCATTATAAACAACCCCCTCTTAGAATGTAACCAGTCTTTATTTCTTCTAACTAAAATTTATAACTGAGAGATAAACCTGCAATGTGCGCATCAACATCTCCTTGAGTCGCATCCAGGAACACGGATTGCGGCCATGCAGTTTGCCACGGCTGAATAGTCTCAAAAGCAAAATCTTCCACTAAATATTTTTCATACTGATAACTTAATTTTGCGGTTAGGTTTTCCATAAACCGCCATTTTAAAGAAGTGTTAACTTTATGAAGTTCTGTTTTAGTCTGTGGAAAATCCACTGCAAGAGCAGATGCTGTTCTAACAGTAGAAGGATTATTAGCTCTTAACTCCCCTTTAGATCGGCTAAAGTTGTAGTCCGCATCTAAAAACAATTTGTCTTTAGAAATTACTCCATTGCCGCCAATGCCAAAAGTGTCTGTGATATCTTTTGAAACAGCCAGCCAATCATCCGCTTCAAAATCAGTAGGCGCTGTTGTTGCGTTGCCAGACGCGCGATATCTTGATTTCATTTCCAATGTGTTCTCTTCGCGGCCAAAATTGCCAAACAAGGTCAAAAATTCCGCAAGGTCATATGTTACATCAAAGCTAACAGAATGATTTTTATCTTTTTTCACTCCGTAAGAAGTTCCATTATAATCATCCACGCGATAACTATATTCTGCGGCTAAGGTTAAAACATCAAAAGGAAAAATCATAGTTTTAATCCCGGTTATATCTCTCAAACGATTCGCTTCGTCAAACTTTCTTAATAAGGGCAAATTTCCAAGAGCATTGATCCCCTCCCCAATCGGGTAGGTTTCTTCAGCAACTTCTTCGGCATTGTAGTGATGATGGTAGCGATTGGCATGGAGGTAATTTGGCCGGAGCTGGATCCAATTCTGGAGAACAAAATTTAAAGAACTTTTGAATGTATGTTCGTAGGAATTTTCAACTTCGCGGTGTGTGCGCGTTATTTTTTCCCATTCATAGCCTAGGTTTAAATCAAACGATTTCAAAATTTGATAAGAAGCATCCGTGCCTGCGCTCAATTTGGTATAACCAATCGCTAAACTTTTTCTTTGGCGGGCTGGATTAAAATTGCCTTTAGGCGTGGAGGTTGATGAGGTTGAATCATATGGAATATACTGTTCCATGGTCATCTCTTCTGTTTTATTCTCAAGTTTGTAATATCTCATTTTCCCAGACACTAAAAGCGGCTGTAAAGGCCGCATGGATAAGGACGAGTTAGCTGACAATACATTCATCTTTCCATCCAGACTAGATCGGGGCGGATTGATATTGACGCCCAATGTTTGAGCTCTTGCTAAGATCGCCTGATTAATTGTTGGCGGCAAAAACGTGTCATTTTGACGCCATATTCCATAGGAAAGAGAAGCATTTAAACGGCTTTGCCAAATAGGGATATTGACGCCGCCACCAAAATTAAATTGATGAGCATGGTTATCCGGAGGAAGGGAGAATCTTGCCCTATCAGGCGTGGAAGCGCCTGAAGCCGAGACCGCGCCATCAGTTCTTCGCCAAGGATTATCCGCCACAATTGCGTCAATGTCGTTCTTAAATAACGACGCCTCATAGCTAAATATGGTGTTGAAATTTCCCTGATTCATTTGCGCGATAAATCCCGCTTTTTGTGTTTTGTAGCTGATAGGTTCCGGAACTTCAACCAAAGATCCATATCCAAAAGCAATTCCGATTGGCCGGCTTCCATTTCGGTCTTCATTAGAGCCTGTGAATTTCAAGGTTAAATTCTCCATTGGGCTCAAACGAATATCCGCGCTAATCAGATCCCTTCTCAATTGAAGTGGAATTGCCGGCACATCAGAAAAAACAGAAGGGGCGTTATTAGTGCTTGTTTGCAGATCAGTTTGAAGTTGATTGGAAAAGCCAAAATATCCTCCACCATCATGCACATATAGAGATTTACCTGTATTAGAAAATTTGTGGAGAGATTGGTCGTACTTAAATCCAAGTTCCATCACCCCATATTTTCCCCCTTTTAAGAGAATGTTCTGATCCTCCAATCCTGGTTTAATGCTTTGGATGTTGAGGTAACAATTGGACGCATCCTCTGGTTGGCTTTTAAACCTGAAACTTTCCACATAGGCGCCTTCAGGAACCGTTCTATATTCATCGAACTTAGATGAGTCTTTTTCTTTTCTTGCGCCTTGCACAGTAAATTCAAAATCTCCTTCCATGGCAGGAAAAAGAGGGTGAACAAAGATCAAAAGAAAAAATAAACCGCTGCCTAATTTAATTGTTTTATTCATCACTAACTTAAAATTAAAATTCATAAGTTTTACCTCCTATTACCTTTGAAGACGCGCGCCTGCAGGATGATTTGAACCATGGATTTGCGCATGGCATTGAGTGCATGCCCTGGAACCGCCGATATTGGTTAAACCAGCCTCAAAAGCATCTGGATCTGCGCCTGCTGTGGTGGGGTGCCGGGATTCAATATGACACTGTTGGCAGAGTCTTGGGCGCTTCACTTTTAAAAGTTTATCGTGCTGAGATCCATGAGCTTCATGGCAATTCAAGCAATTTTCCCGCACTGGAGCATGTTCCCAAAGGAATGGACCGCGCTTTTCTGCATGGCATGCGTAACAATTTTCATTAGTTGAATTCTGCGCTAAAAGTTTTGGTCCCGCGCTTCCATGCGGATTATGGCAGCTTGAACATTGCATTTTCCCATCCCGGAGAGGCATATGGGAAGAACGCAAGCTTTGCGCTTTTCGGATCTGATGGCATTGATAGCAGGTTTCAGCTTCATTATTTTTAACCATCAGTGGATCTGTTTTAGAATGATGCATGCTATGGCAATTTAAACAAGAGACATCCCTTGATTCATGCTGGCTTCCTTTCCAAAACGCTCGATTCCCATTTTCATGACATTTTAAACATGTTTCTGAAGATTCAGACACACTCAATTTTTTTGGATTTTTTATGGATGCGAAACCGGGGTTCGTTTTATCCCCAGCAGCTTCCGCATGAAGAGAGCCGGGACCGTGGCATGTTTCGCATGATTCTTCAAATGAGATTTTCTTTACCGCGGGCAAAGTTTTAGCATGCGTATTTTTCTTAAACGCTTCAACTTGATCTGAATGGCAGCCCATACATGTAGAGGCGCCCACTTTTTCCGGGTCGCTTGAATAAGCTGCCTGACTTGCGCAGTATAATAACACCCCTGCTAGACTAAAGATGAACGTCACTTTTTTCATTAGTTCCTCCATTCAACCTCTTCTTTAATTGTTAATTTTAATTCAATCAAATTCTGTTTTTATGCATAACTATGCAGCCCGCTCAAAAGATAGTTCACTCCAAAATAAGTAAAAAGCACGATTATAAAACCAGCCAGCGACAGCCATGCAAACTTTTCATTTTTCCAGTTACGGCTCTTCCTTAAATGAAGAGCTGTTGCATAAAAAAACCAGGTAATGAGAGACCATGTTTCTTTGGGATCCCACGACCAGTAAGAACCCCAGGCAGAGTTTGCCCAAACAGATCCCAAAATAATGCCAATGGTTAGAAATAAAAATCCTAAGACAACAGTTCTTTCCATTAATCCGTCAAAAGCATAAGATTTTTCTTCTTCTACTTTTTTTCTGAAACAAACAAGATAGATTCCTGCTCCTAAAAAAGAGAGCGCAAAAGAAGCGTAGCCAATCATGATGGTTGTAACATGCAATAAAAGCCAATTAGATTGCAAAGCAGGCATTAAGGATTGGATAGACCGGTCATTAAGGCTTGCGATCCCAAGCAAGACTAAAGAAAAAAGAGATACCCAAAACCCAAGCCCAAGCAAAGGAAATCTTTTTGTTTCAGAACTTATTTTGTAAAGAAATGAAAAATATAGTAAAGAAACTAACCAAACTAATAGGGTAAGGGATTCATACATATTGGACATGGGCGCATAATTGCCCCCAGACCAACGCCAAATGATATAAAGCATCTCAACTATAAATGCCCAAATTATAAAAGTTAAACCAATCCATTCTAAAAATTTCTTTTTAGTAATATAGCTGATTCCATAACTTAAAATGGAAAGCAAATAAACCGCAAAAGAAAAATTAAACGCAAAGCTATGCATTATCTTCTCCTTTCTTAAAATCTTTCGGAAAACTACTGTTGCTCATTGGTATTTTTGAAGAAAAAATTTTAGTAAGAATATTTCTTATTTTACCTGAATAGACTGGGTGAGATTTCTTTCCATAAAAAGAGATTGTTAACCCCAAAGGAAGAAGAATAAATCCAGCATAGATTAAAGGCACGCCAGGATCCTTTACAACTTGAAATGAAGAATAAGTTGGATCCTCTGGATTATAGCCAGACTGATAAAATGTGTAACCCCCAAACTTAAAAGGATGATTCACTGATGTTTCAGCAGCAACTAAAAGCTGCGATTCTTTTAAAATCTCAATCTTGCTTTTGAACTGTTTAATTTTCCCTGGAACATATTGGTAAAGCAAATCCAAATGTTTTTCCACACTATTGGCTCCATTGGAAAGATGTGAAAGTTCAGGAAACTTTGCAAAAAGCCATACTCGTTTAGTTGGAGAAGCGGTCACTTCCACTTGTAAAGCTGGATTATTAGGGAAAGAGGAAGCAGAGTAAGCTCTCCACTCTCCACTTGCGCTATCTTTTTCAACTCGCAAATCAGGTTCATAGCGCAAAACATTTAGTTTAACGCTTTTCTTCAAAAAATAATCTTTCCCTGGTTCAACTTCTAAACTTTCACTCCAACCTTCTTTTAAATTCTTAACCTGAATAAAATGTTGTCCGGAGCTATAAGTATCAATATTAAAATCCGCTAACCGAACTTGAAACGGAAGATGAATCGTTGGTCCATTGCTGGCGCTAGATGGGACACAACAGTTAGCTTCCTTAACTCTTAGTTCTAAAACCCCTTTTTCAGCTAATAAAGCGCTGGTAACTCCGCCAGCTAAAATAACTAATATGGCTGTGTGGCTAATGAGAGCGCCCCAAGGCAAACTTTTATATTTTTTTTCTTGAATGCGCATCAGTATGCAGGCGGAAGTGTTTAACCCCAGCAAAACTAAAAGCCCAATAAACCATGCTGAATGAAAAAGATTAAAAAGACCAAGATTAGACAAAATTTTAACCATACTAGGTGAAAAAATTTGTTGAACTTTTTCTGCAGGTAAATTTTGAGGGATTAGGGTTCCACTTATCATGGAAACAATTAATATTAAGGAAAGGATAAAAAAAAGTTGAAGAGAAGCAAGTTTTTTAATCATATTTTTATGACCTTTTTATATTGGCAACGCTATCAGGATTTGAACCTGAATTTCCGTTCTTTAGATGAATACGAAATTGTTTTCTCCCCATTTCAATATTTTTTTCGCATTCTTAAAACAGCGTCCTTACCGTTAGACGATAGCGTCAAAAAATTTATTATTTTACCCCCACATAAGGCGTTTCTTTTTTTGGCAATCCTAAAGTCTCTTCCTCTTGTAAACTCTCTCGCTCTTTTGAAACTTCTTTAAACAGTTTGTTTAGATCTTGAGCCTTAGCATCAAACTCATCTTTCTTATCTATTTTTCTGATTTTAGAATCATAGACCAAAAATTCCACAATTCTTTTTTCATCCTTAGACTCTAAAACATACCCCCTTGTGCCCATTTTGATATGCATTCTTTTTACAAAACGTTTCCAATCATAGGCTTTAATATAAGGAGAATTTAAAGGACGGCTAGAACTGTGGCAAGAAGAACAAACTGCTAAAAATAGCTTATAACTTTCTTGAATATTTAATGGATAACTGGAAACATCCACTGTGGCAGGTCCCAAATCATAAGGGAAATGCGCGGTGAGTTGTGTTGAACTGAATTTTGATTTTAAAGCAGCGGATTCCTTTTCCTTTTTTTCACAAGAGGTTAAAGATAATATAATGGATACCCCAAAAATAAGATAAACTAGCCCAAATCTTTCATTTGAATTCATAGGGTTCTCCTACCCATTCAAATGCAACAAAATTACCAAAAATGAAAAAATGAGGAAGTTAAAAACGAACTTATTGAGGTATTATAAGACTAAAGGTGGGTTTAAAATGTCCCTAGTTTCCAGCTTTTAATAACAGTTTTAATCTCCGAAGGAAACTCCGGTAGCTTTAGCGGTTTGAACTTCTTCGCTATCAGGTAAGACTAAATGCAATGAACCAATCGCTTCTTTAATAGGAACACTGCTAATTTTTGTTCCGCGCAAAGAAACCATGGTTCCGGTCTCTCCTTTATTAAGGAGTTCAGTAGCTTTTACTCCATAGCGGGTTGCAAGCCAACGGTCAAATGCAGTGGGCGTACCCCCGCGCTGAAGGTGTCCTAAAATTGTGACTCGTGTCTCTATGCCTAAAGCTTCTTCAATCGCTTCCGCAATCTTATAACTAACGCCTCCCAAACGAATGGCATCATGAGACCCTTCTACTTTTCTTTGAATCACAAATTCCCCTCCAACTGCTTTTGCCCCTTCAGAAACAACTAAAATTGTAAACTCCTTTCCCCATCCAATCCTTTTTTCTATAGCTGAAATCACTTTTTCAATTTTATAAGGAATTTCCGGGATTAAAATCACATCTCCTCCACCGGCAATTCCAGCTCTTAAAGGGATCCATCCCGCGTATCGCCCCATGGTTTCCAACAAAATAACTCGATGATGAGATTCCGCGGTGGAATGTAAGCGATCCACTGCGTCTGTTGCAACTGAAAGCGCGGAATCAAAACCAAAAGTAACATCGGTTCCGTTTAAATCATTGTCTATGGTTTTAGGAACTCCCACTATTGGCACCCCTTCCTCAAAAAATTTCTGAGATATGCTTAAAGTGCCATCCCCTCCAATCGCGATAAAACCGTCAATCTGATTTTTTTTCAAATTCAATATCGCCTCTTTGGAACGATCCAGAGGAGCAATTGTTTTACCAGAACTGTCATAAGTATAAGCAAAAGGGTTAGCTCGATTATTGGTTCCTAAAATAGTTCCGCCCCGGGTTAAAATGCCAGAAACAGTCTGTTCAGTTAAAGGAATATGCCAATCTTCCACTAATCCGCGAAATCCATCCATAAAACCAATCACTTCCCAGTTATACACTCTGACAGCTGATTTTACTACAGCACGGATCACTGCATTCAGCCCCGGGCAGTCCCCCCCGCCAGTTAATATTCCAATCTTTCTTATTTTCATTTCATAACCATCGCTCAAACATTAAGAACCGATATTGGTTCTGGGTCATTGGTAAGCGCTGGATTTTCATCTCCTTTCTGTTTTGGGACATAGATTCAGCTGAATGTTTCATTTTATTTTTCGATTTCAATTTTATAACGATTCAAAAGACGGTGAATGGTTTTTCTGTCAATCTTAGCTTCTTCTGCTGCCTGAGAAATATTGCCATTATGTTTTTCCAAAAGACGCTTAAAATAATCTCTGTAAAAAACTCTTAACGCTTCAGTCTTAGCTCCCCTAAAACTGCTTAATAAAATATTTTCCTTTTCTTTATGGCTCAAACGTATATTGTCCGGTAAATCTTCTGGTTGGATCATTGAAGAATTTGTTAAAGAAACAGCTCTCTCTATAATATTCTCTAATTCTCTCACATTCCCGGGCCAGTTATAATTTTTTAAAAGGCTAAGCGCTGAGGAAGAAATTCCCTTTATAGAATTATGAGATTTCTGAATAAATCTATGTAAAAAGTGATTTACTAAAAGCTCAACGTCCCCCTCCCGTTCTCTTAAAGGCGGAATATTTAAAGTTATGACATTTAGGCGATAGTATAAATCTTCTCTGAACTTTTTCTCTTGAACTGCTTTGGCCAGATCTTGATTCGTTGCAGCCACAATCCTTATATCCACTACAATCAGCCGATTAGAGCCTAAGCGGCGAAACTCTTTTTCCTGTAAAACTCTTAAAAGTTTAGCTTGCAAACTAAGAGGAATTTCTCCAATCTCATCTAAAAAAATAGTTCCGCCATCTGCAAACTCAAAAATGCCGGGCCTTGAGTTTTGAGCGTCTGTAAAAGCTCCTTTTTCATGGCCAAAAAGTTCAGACTCAAGCAAATTTTCTGGAAGGCTTGCGCAATCCACAGGAACAAACCTCCCCCCTCCTTGTCCGCGAGTAGAGTTGCGATGCACTGCTCTGGCAATCAACTCTTTCCCTGTGCCGGATTCTCCTTGAATTAAAATATTCGCTTCTGTGGAAGCGATTTTTTTTACAGTTGTTAAAATGGCTTGAAGTTGCGGGCTTGAACCAATAAGCTGATCAAAACCAAAAGCCAAACCTAATTCTTTTTTAAGCCTTTGATTTTCTTCAATCAACCTCTGTTCTCTTAAAGCTTTTTCAATTAAAGTTAAAAGAAGCTCTGCTGAAATAGGTTTTGCCAAATAATCAAAAGCCCCTTCCTTAATAGCTTGCACAGCTGTTTCCCAAGCAGCGTGAGCTGTAAAAAGAATGACTGGAATCCTTGAGTCCACAGATTTAATTTCCCGCAGAACTTCAATTCCATTTTTATGAGCCATTTTTAAATCTGTAAAAACCAAATCTGGTTTTTCCATTGCCACAAGATCTAATATGGAGTCTGTCTGGCTGGTGGTAAGGCAACGATAGCCTGCATGCTCTAAAATTCTTTTGCAGTTTTCTAGGATTTCTATTTCATCATCAATGACTAATATGGTTTCTTTAGACATGGCCTTTTTTAAATTGGGAAGGAAATTTTATTTTACTGATAAAAATCTTTCAAAAATTTTGTGCCGGGGGGCGGCCGATTTCTTATTCCTTATTTTTTTAAGGAATCAGCACTTCCCCGGCATTCTTATGAACTTCTAATAAAGTTTGCCGGGGGGCGGAATCGAACCGTCGACACACGGTTTTTCAGACCGTTGCTCTACCGACTGAGCTACCCCGGCAATGCTACAAAATAAAAATTATAGTTCTCACAAGCGCGCTACTTTTATAAACAAAACTCTTTTTTGTGCAATGAAGCGAACTCCATTATACTTTTTTTCATTTTAGTTTTACATTAATTTAATAAAAATGAAGAAAGCGGCATATCTGGAGCTTTCTGATTCTTTAAAAACTTTTATGATTAGTGGTTTTAAGGGCGGGAGTCTTTCCCTAAGGACTTTCCAAACAATCTCATAATCTACGCCAAAGTAATCGTGGCTGATTTTGTCCCTCATTTTAGCCATTTCTCGCCATGGAATGTCCTTATGCTTAAGCCTGATGGGATTAGGAACGTTCTTCGTGCTTCGCCAATAATTTCCAACTTGCGCACCACAGCGCTTCTTGTTTTATCATCATTCAAAAAACCATTATAATCAATGGAATCTACAAACTCTTCAATCTTCTCAATCGCATCAATAATATCCTGAAGATAGAGACCGTATTCCCGCTTCAAACGGCGACCACCTCGCTTAGAATATGTTCTCTCAGCTCTTTTCGTATCGCCTTTTTTCGTACCAAATCCACTTTCAGTTTGAGATAATCCTCCAAATCCTCTTCCAGCTCAAGAAATTTAAACAGATCCGGAGTTATTCTAAATTCAACTAGGACATCAAGATCGCTGAGCTTCGTCTGGTCTCCTCGGACAAAGGAGCCAAAAAGCCCCATCTCGCTTAAATGATACTTGCGAACAAGATATCCTTTGCGCTTTTTTAGTTTTTCAGCTATTTTGAGATATGTTTTCATCGCACTTTTCCCTATTGTATGTGTGTTCTATATTTAGCTCAATTATACTTTTTTCATTTTAGTTTTTCACAAAATCTTTTCTTCAACGGAATTTACGCTGATCCACTCCCGAATCTTCTCAACATCAAACTTCGTAGAGCGCCCCAGCTTTACATACGGAATTTTCCGTTGGGACACCCACTGATACAACGTCCCCACCGGGGTCCCAATGTATTCCGAAAGCTCTTCTACGTTAAGAAGTTTTCTGTTAGGACTTATGAAATTCCCCATATAATATATCCCCCAAAAATCCCTCGGCTATATTCTTGGATTTATTTTTTAGCTTACGATGCAGTTCATAGACACGTTCTATCGGGATATGCGTTGCTTTTGCAATCTTTGAGGGTTTATAGGTCCCGCCGGACATGCATTCTAAAACTTCTTTTAGTTTCGTATCCTTCTTAATGGAACCCTTGATTCGTTTTAGGATAGCTTGGGCCGCGGTTTGCCTTTCTTTTTCTATTGGGATGGTCTCAGGGGATTGAACCCAGACTAGGTTACTCTCGGGAAAGAATTCATTCTTTTCACCCCAGTCATCACTTGGTAGATCATAGATGCTAATGTGGTTCTTTTCTTCCCAAGAGTTTAATAGATGGCTTTGTTTGCTATCTATAACCCCTCTTAAGAGACATGCAATGTCCACACGTTTTGGATTCCAGTTTCTCTTGCCGTCCAAGAGGCTTTCAATGGCGGAATGAACCATATCTTCCAGTGATGTTTTGTTTTCACAATTCCACCGATGTTTTTCAGTTTTAGAATTGGCATACATTAAAAGTTTTTCATAGAGGCACGGCCAATCCTGATTTTCCAGCAGTCGTTCAATTTTTTTGTTCATTTTAGCGGCTCCTTTGTGTTAGTTGATACGAATTTGAAGTCGCTCCCCGTGCGGGAGCGTGGATTGCACGGGAGTTCCGGGGACACCATACTTAATTTGGAAAATTAAGTACTCTGTTCTTAAAATTTCAACCCTAAATGTTTAATGGCGGGATAAAGAGCGGTGAATCCTTTTCTGCATGTCCAGAAGCATCAACAAAATCATAACCCTAGTTTAAATTTAAGTCTGGCTAAAGCTTCCGCGTGCTTTTTCTTGCTCATTTTTTGCAGGTTCAAGAGTTTCCACTGGATAGACGGAAGTTTGTCGATTCCATCCAAACCCAAAAGATTCCATTGAGGAGCCATCTCCTTAACCGAAACAAGAAATTTTCTTTCTGATTCTGTTAAATCTTTTTTTATGATGGCAATGAGTTTTTCTCTAGCAGCCATTAAATCATCATAAATCACCGAGGTGGAAGCCATCCCAGAAAACTCATTCTCAAAAATTCTACGGATATCCTTCCTTGTAGGATCAATCAATTCAGTCATAGGACGGTCATGGCTCGCAAGATAAACGACGAAAGCTTTTCGAACCTGATCCGTAATACCTTCTGTTTCCATCAAGAGATGAATGTCAAAGAGATCGCGAGGATGCTGCCGATCCAATGCCGCGCAAATCTTTCCGCCGTAAAGATCAGCAAATGAAAGCGTGGTCGTGGAAACTGAAAGTCCAAAGGCTTCCTCCGCTTTCTTGCATAGAGTGCGTTCTGAACATGGAAAAATTGCCCCGCGAATCACAAGGTTTGGTTCTATCTTGATCTGAGATTCGGCGTTACGGACAAAGATTTTAGTTATATTTTTATTGCCAATAGCGTAACCAACTTGGACTTTCACCCCGGAAATTGTTCTTTCAATGGCGTTAGAAATTCTTCTAAGCGCAAATCCAATTTCCTTTAAAGACTGCTCCCGCGGTTCGATGGGCAAATAGGTTAGATCAATATCTACGGATAAACGCGGCATGTCGCGTACAAACAAATTTATTGCTGTTCCCCCCTTCAAACCGAAACATTTTTCAGCAGCAATATGCGGAATTGTCCGGAGCATGAGTTCAACTTGTTTAAAGAAAGGACTATTCTTCATACGATTTCTTTAGGAACACTCTGTTCCAGCCGTGGCCCCGGTATCGAGATGTTATATTTTGGATCGAAATGCCCGCCTTTTCTTATCACTCGTTTTCCTTTCCCAAAATTAACTTTCTTTATGTCCAACTTTTTGGCCCAAGGAAGATTTAGTTCCTCCGCCAAATGCATGAATAGCCTTTTCACTTTTATTGAACCACACTCTTCCAGAAGATCCTGAACCAAAGTTGGACGCAGAGTCGTTAAACCTTCCATCAACAGTTTTGCTTCATCATAGGATTCCTTTAAAGGAACCAAATGTAAAACCTCCATCATGGCGCGCTCAGGGGAGGAAACCTTGATAGAAAATGAACCCATTTCTTTTCGTACTAAACCTAAATCCCCCGCGGGAAATATTTTAGTCATTGTATAGTGAACCTTAACTTGCCAATCATGTTGCAAAAACCAAGATGGTAGCTTAACTCCTGTGGGACCAAACAAAGTTACAGTTACCCCCTTCCCTATTGGCAAGAAGTGCGCATATCCATGCAGCTGGAGCGCCGTTTTACCGCCGGCATGGATAGGCAAATGCAATTGTTCTTGGATTGCGTAAAGGCCGCCAGTCCAATTTACCTTATCATTTGGTCGAACATTAGCATCGTGCCCGAGAGATTCCATCCATGAACTCTTCTTGTATTTGCTTAGAAGCGGATTTGAGTAACCCTGATCCTTTAGCCAAGAGGACACGGTTACTGTTCCATTTGGCCAATTGGTAAGAAGATGGTTTAATTTATTCGTGTTTACATAACCCATAGTATATTATATAGCACTAGAATAAACTTTTGTCAATATATAGTTTAATATTATTCATTATAATATACTTATAGTATATTATAATGAATAAATATAAACCATTACTACATCCCACTTTCCCCTTCTCTCTATAGAGAGATGTCTTCTCTTAGATAAATCTATCTTCAAGTTTAAATCTATCTCTCTAAACAAGTATAAACCCATTTCTCTCTCAAGTTTAAACCAATCCCTCTCTTGAGTTCTCACTCTCTCAGATAAATCTTGGTTTGGGGTGGGTTTCTACCATCCTAACCTGCCGTCAAGGGAAATCAAGATAAATAAAATTACTCTATAATCCTTCTTACTGAGACATTTTTGACCTTTTCATTCTTTTTTTGCCTCCAGCATACTTTGGATATGATCTCAAACTGATTTTTGATTATGATTATTTGGCAATCTTGTTGCTATAAAAATTAAACACAAGAGTTTTAATCGTTCATACAATGGCGTATGAACTTTTTCCGAACATAGGCGTTCGCATGGTTCCATTAAAAAGTGGCGAACGCTTTTTTATTTTTCCACACTATTGTTCCCACCTTTTTTAATTTTTTCATCTGGAGGCAAATAATATGAATATTAACACCGGAGATACAGCGTGGATGCTGATAAGTTCAGCTCTTGTATTTTTAATGACGCCTGGACTTGCATTCTTTTATGGTGGATTGGTTAGGAAAAAGAATGTCCTGTCCGTTTTGATGCAATGTTTTATTGTAATTTGTTTGGTGAGCTTGCAATGGATTCTTTTTGGTTACTCCCTTGCTTTTGGTCCTGATATTAAAGGATTCATAGGAGATCTTTCATGGGCAGGCTTAAAAGGAGTTGGATTTGATCCATTTCCTGATTATTCAGCTACAATCCCGCACCAACTCTACATGATTTATCAGGCAATGTTTGCAATCATTACGCCCGCATTAATCCTGGGCGCTTTTGCTGAAAGAATGAAATTTTCTGCTTTCTGCCTGTTTTCAATTCTATGGACTACATTAGTGTACGATCCGGTTGCTCACTGGGTCTGGGGAATTGGAGGATTTCTTAGAACCAGCGGCGCCTTGGACTTTGCTGGAGGAACAGTCGTTCATATTAATGCGGGCATTGCTGCATTGGTGACAGCTTTGGTGATAGGCAAACGTACCGGATACCCTGCCCATACTCCTCACCCTCACAACCTTCCTTTTGCTGTGCTGGGAGCAGGGATATTATGGTTTGGATGGTTTGGTTTTAATGCCGGCAGCGCCTTAACTGCCGGGAATCTGGCGGTAAACGCATTCATAGTCACCCACATTTCCGCATCCACAGCTGGTCTTACATGGGCAATCCTTGATTGGATTTTTAACTCCCGACCAACAATGCTTGGAACGATTACGGGTGTGGTTGCTGGACTTGTCGCTATTACCCCTGCATCCGGTTTTGTAACTATTTTTGGGGCAATTTGGATAGGATTGGGAGCCGCTGTTATTTGTTATATTTCAGTGGCAGTAATGAAGTCAAAATTTGGATACGATGATTCTCTGGATGCTTTTGGCGTGCATGGAATCGGCGGGATTTGGGGCTCAGTGGCAACCGGCATTTGGGCAACAAAAAGCGTGAATTCACTGGGAGCTGATGGTTGGTGGTATGGTAATCCTCACCAATTCTTTATCCAAATTAAAGCATCGCTCATCACAATTCTTTATGCTTTTATTGTAACTTACCTTCTGCTCAAGATCGTGCATGCAACAATGGCAATCCGCGTCCGTGAACAAGAGGAGAGAATTGGATTGGATTTAACTCAACACAGAGAAGACGCTTATACTGTAATCGAATAGGTAACTTTAGGAGGAAAAATCATGAAATATATTGTATCCATTATTCAACCTGATCGTTTAGAAGATGTATTAAAAAAACTAGATGAGAAAGAAATTCATTTAGTTACTGTCTCGAACGTTCTTGGACGCGGCAGGCAGAAAGGCATTTCAGAAGTTTATCGCAGCCATAAAGAGGTTGGCAGCCTGTTAAAAAAAATAAAACTTGAAATTGCAGTGAACGAAGATTACGTCAACAAAACTATTGAAGCAGTCACCCTTGGAGCAAGAACAGGACAAATTGGAGATGGAAAAATATTTGTTCTCGACCTTCAAGACTGCATTCGAATAAGAACTGGAGAAAAAGGAAGCATGGCGATCGGATAAAAAAATACAAACCCAATTTTTAACTTCATTTTTTATTATATTAATTAAAGTGTGGGTTTTTGGGATAAGGGGCTATGTCCAGGTTCAATAGCGGGGTAAAGAAGGGTCTATCTCTCTTGCCCACGCGTCAATTCCGCCTTTAACATTCTTTACTTTTTTAAAACCAAAAGTTTTTAAAATTCTAACTGCCTGAGCGCTGCGCCCCCCTAACTTACAATGAACATAAATTTCATCCGCTGTATCCAGTTCATTGACCCGAGTTGCTAAGGTTCCTAAAGGAATTAAACGGGACTCTTTTAAATGCACAATCTGATATTCTTCAGGTTCCCTTACATCCACTACCACAATTTTATTCCCTTTAGAATCAAGCAGAGATTTTAATTCCTTTACACTCACCTCTTCTAGTCCGACGGCAGGCTGAGGAGCTTCCTCTGATTTTTTTAAGCCACAAAATTGTTCATAATCTATTAATTGTTTTATGGTTGGGTGATCTCCACAAACAGGGCACTCTGGATCGCGCATAATTTTTACCTCTCTAAAACGCATCTCCATCGCGTTAAAAAGAAGCAAACGCCCAACTAAAGACTCCCCTTTGCCTAAGATTAATTTAATCGCTTCAGTTGCCTGCATAACGCCTATAATACCAGGAAGAATTCCTAGCACTCCTCCTTCCGCGCAAGAAGGCACCATTCCCGGAGGAGGCGGTTCTGGATACAAACAACGGTAGCAGGGACCTTCAGGAGTTTTAAAAACTGTGGATTGGCCGTCAAACCTAAAAATGCTCCCATAAATTAAAGGCTTTTTAGTAAACACACAAGCATCATTGACTAAGTAACGGGTTGGAAAATTATCTGTGCCATCAATCACAATGTCATAATTTTCAATGATCTTCATAATGTTTTCACTGGTTAATTTTTCCGTGTAAATATTAACTTTTGTCTCTGGATTAATGGAAAGAATCCGTTCCTTGGCAGATTCTACTTTTGGCCTGCCCACATCTTCTGTGCGGTGAATAATCTGCCTTTGCAAATTAGAAAAATCTACCAAATCAAAATCAACCAGCCCTAAAGTTCCTACTCCTGCGGCGGAAAGGTATAGCCCTAAAGGAGATCCCAAACCCCCGGCTCCAATCAAAAGTATGCGGGCTTTCAGGAGTTTTTCCTGGCCATCCACTCCTACCTCAGGCATAATTAAATGCCTAGAATATCTTTGAATTTGTTCGTTAGTTAAAGACATACATTTTTTACCTTCCTAAACAATAATTTTTTCTAGATCCTCAAGTTTATCAATAAAAAAATCTGGTTTAAATTTCTCTAGCTCTTTTTTAGAACGATACCCATAAGTAACAGCGCAGGTCTTCATTCCCGCAGCATGCCCACCTTCCATGTCTGTGGTGCCGTCTCCAATCACTAAAGTGTGGCTTGGAGGAACACTCATTTTCTTTATAGCTTCCAAAAAAGGCTGGGGATGAGGTTTTTTTTGTTCAGTAGATTCAGCGCCTAAAACAACGGTAAAAACATTTTCTAAAGAAAAATGTTGCAGGGTCTTAATCACCATGGGATAGGGCTTATTGCTCACCACCCCTAATTTTTTTTCTTTATATTTCTTTAATATCTCCTTAACCCCGGGATAAAGCGCTGTGTTGTCCACGCAATGATGAAGATAATATTCTTTAAAAATTTTAATGGCTTTTTCCAAAAGAAGATCATCTTTTTTGCCTATGGCTCTTCCCATCAAAATTCTAACCCCATCGCCAACAATGCTTTGAACTTCTAAAAGTGATTTTTCAGGAAGCCCTAACTGCTTTAAAGTGACATTTAAAGCAGAGGCGATATCCCCTGAAGAATCTATTAAAGTTCCGTCTAAATCAAAAATTAATCCCTGCATTTTTATCATTATATCACCAATTAATTACTGACTGCAAACTGACCTATCTTTTTGGTTCCGTATAAAAACGAATCCAGCTTAAAATTTTTTCTTCTAGGGCAGAGGGGTTCTCTGGTTTTTCTCTACGAAACATCCCTACCCCATGTCCAAAAATTTCTGAATCAGAAAAAACATAAAGAGAAACTTTATGATTCCCCAAATGACGGTTATCTATTTGCAACGTCCGAACACTTTGAAAAGCATAACTGTCCGCAGGGCTTACCGCAATCAACAATGGGCGTCTTCCATAAATAGAAAGTAGTTCGTCAATTTTTATCCCTTGATAATTGGTCCCGGGAGAAAGTAAGACTGAAAAAGGGATTTCTGGATGGTGTGCTGCATACTGAAAAGCGATATTCGCTCCAATACTTGCTCCTCCCACGGCAATCTGAGTAGGCAAAATTCCATATTTCTTTTGCAAAAATTGAATGGCAAAACCTAAATCTTTTATCATTTTCCCCCACTCAGATTCCAACCCTTGGACTTTAAACTCTTCAAATCCGATTAACTTTCCAGAAACGGTTTTTGTGCTTTTTCCATGCCCCCTTAGATCATAGATAAGAACGCCAAATCCTTTGGAATGCAGAAATTGAGAAAAATTTTTCCACTCCTCTTTTACACTCGCAACTCCGTGAAGGAAAATAAAAGTAATATTCTTATTTTTTGGCTTATAAAACTCGCCAACCATTCTTACCCCATCTTGGCCCGTAAAATAAACTTTTTCTTCTGCCGCATAAAGAGGAGCAACGAAAAAGGAACTAATAAAAAATAGAAAAAAAATCCTCAAAATTCCATTTATTATAGTTGAAAGTATTCGCGAACTTTTTTGTGAAGAAAAAATGGCTAAATTTTTCATGGTCATACATAATCCTACTTAATGTTTCGGGTTAAATGAATCGCTTTAAAAAAAGAAAAAATCAGTTTGCAAAAATATTTTAGAAAATGCGGGTGAAACATCTCTTTAGATTCCCTGTCTCCCACAAACCGCCAATGCCAAGGCTCATAGCCAATATGCTGCCAATTATTTTTAGGAAAAGAGATTTCAAAGCCAAAAGTTTGAGCATGTTTAAAAAGCCAATCAAAAGTCGGTGTGGTTTCAAAACTAAGCTCATCATCTGTTTCCGGATTTTTATTATCTGCAAAATCAAAAACAGCTCCAGTATGGTGTTCTGAATAGCCTGCTGGAGCCACCCACTTAATCCCCTCTCCCTTTCCATGCTTCTCTTCTGCTTTTTTAAAAAGCTCTTTTTGCTCTTCATAAGCGCGGTAAGAAGAAAGAACCACAATCTCAACCCCCTCATTTCTTGCAGCTTCAAGCAAGTTTTGAAGTTGAGGAAAAATGGTTTTTCTAACTTTACAAATCTTGGAAGGATCGCGCAGCCAATCTAAAGGAATATTGATTAAAAGTTCATCCTGAGGATACGGATAAGGCAGGTGAAAAATCAAGCTCATTTGGAAATAGATTTAATAGATTTTTGGCTAAATTTTTTCCAAAGGAAATAGATGGGTATTCCTAAAAGCACCATGGCTAAACCCCAACATGAATCTTTAGGCTGTTTAAGAATAGTGCTTACAATAATCCATGTCATGGCGATCACAAAAAGAATTGGAATTAAAGGGTAGCCCACAGTAGAATAGACTGGATGAGTATGATCAGCGTGATTTCTTTTACGCAATACAAATAAGCCTAAAACACTTAAAGTTTGAAAAAAAATAGCAGGCACTGTGGCATAATCTAAAAGCTGATCAAAGGTTCCTGAAACTACCAAAATTGAAGCCAATAATCCCTGAAAAAAAATCGCTTTAGAAGGAGAGGCAAAAGAGGCATGGACTTCGCTTAAAGCCACTGGAAAAAGCCCATCTTTTGCCATGGCATAAAGTATTCGTGGCCCAGTTAAAATTGTGGCGGATAAACAGCCCAAAATAGAAACAGCCACTAATCCTCCAATAACTTTTCCAATCGCATCCCCAAAAAATATTTTAGAAGCTACAGTCACAATCTTTGTTTTATTTTCTGGAGAATTAACTGGCACAGCATAGATATAAAGCGAAGCAAGAGCAAGATAAATTAAAGTTACAAGTAATGTGCCAAAAAAAAGCGAAACTGGTATGTTTTTAGATGGATTTTTTACCTCCCCTGCCACATAGACTGTTGCATCCCAGCCAGAGTAGGTGTAGAGAATTGGAACCATGGCTAAAGGAAGCGCTGCCCAAAAAGAATGTGAAGATTCTTGAGAGACAAAAAAATTAGAAAATGATCCATTCCCAGATAAAAAACCAGCTAAAATCAAAATAAAAATTAATAATAGTTTTAATACCATAAAACCATCTTGTAATCCTGCTCCCCATTTTACTCCTAAATAGTTAATAATGGAGATAGCGCTAATCAGTAAAAGGGCTACTCCTTTTGCTGTCCATGGATCTTGAATGCCGGCATATTTTGTAAATCCAATCGCTAGAAATGCCGCTGCTCCGGGCAAGGTAACAAGGCTGGATGAAAAACCAGAAAGAAACCCCATCAAAGGGCCAAAAGCTTCTCTTAAATAAACATACCCTCCGCCGGCGCGAGGAAACCGGGTGCCTAATTCCGCATAGGATAGAGCCCCTGCTAAAGAAAGGAGACCTCCAAAAAACCAGGCCAATAAAATATAAGTTGGATTAGGCAGTATGAATGAAATGCGACCAGCAGTTACAAAAATGCCGATTCCAATCATGTTGCCAGCCACAAGCATGGTGCAGGAAAAAGCGCCAAGTTCTCTTCTTAATTCAGTCATATTTTTTCACTAGACTTTTGCGCAAGAATCAGGATGTGCCTTGATCCATACTTTCCTAAAAGCCTGGCTGGCATTCGTAAAATTTTAGCAATTGTAATTGAAGAAATCAGTTTCTTTACCCAAGAAAAATTTCGTATCCCCTTAAACCATGATTCAAATTGATACCAGACACGATCATATAATGGATAAGTAAAAACAATTTCAAAATGGCTGGTTTCAATGAATTCAAGAAAACGATCAAAATCCTCAAGTTTTAAATAATCGCTAAAAAGACAAATCCCATCTTTTTTTAAGCTCCTATGAATTTCAGCAAGCGCTTTCTTTCTTTTTTCCTTTAGCACAAATTCATGAATCCCATCTGAAACTACAATTAAATCAAATGTCTCTTGCAAAAAAGGAAGCCCGGGCAGAGCTGCGACTAAAAATTGAGCGTGAGAACTTGGGCAATTTAAACGGGCAGACTTTATTGCTAATGGAGATACATCAAATCCAATTAATCGTTTACTTAAAGGTAAAAGTTTTTGCGTAAGCTGACCAAGACTTGTGCCAATATCTAGAATATTTTCAAACTGTCCTTTAAAGCCAAAAAGAAGGTCTGGAATTTCCTCATGCCTTAAAATTTCAGCCCCTCTTGCGCGATAATTCCAAGGCTCTTTTTGCTCCGAATATATTTTTTGATAATAAGCGTTAGGATTAGATTTTTTTGTTTGAATATTATTC
Organism: Elusimicrobia bacterium RIFCSPLOWO2_02_FULL_39_32; assembly: GCA_001800135.1. GTDB lineage: Bacteria > Elusimicrobiota > Elusimicrobia > 2-02-FULL-39-32 > 2-02-FULL-39-32 > 2-02-FULL-39-32. The sequence continues at coordinate 77,804 of MGUU01000016.1, forward strand.
ATGTTATATTAACGCGTCATTCATTTTTTTACCGAATTCAATTTTCTCATTTCCGGCTAGATCCAATTCTTAATGGGCAAGGATGGATTGACCTCTAAAGCTTCCTGATTCTTATCGTCATAAAATCCTTTTTTAAACTTATAATACCCTGTCAACGCTACCATGGCTCCATTGTCTGTGCTATAAGGCAAAGAAGGAAAATAAACTTTTAATTTATTATCTTTCCCATTTCTAATAAGCTCACTCCTTAAAAATGAATTTGCAGAAACACCGCCGCCCACTGCTATTTTTTTTAAACCAAATTTTTTTGCCGCTAAAATAGTCTTTCTGACTAAAACTTCCACAACCGCAGACTGAAATGAAGCGCAAATATCCGCGACAGTCTTCAGCGGGAGAGGAGGAAATTCTATTTTTAAACCCCCTTTGTTCGCGCCGATATTCTTCTTCCCTATAAAAGAACCGCTTGAAACCCTTAAGTTTTGTAAAAAATAAAGTACAGCGGTTTTTAACCCAGAAAAAGAAAAATCCCAAGAGCCGGGAAGATGAGCTCTTGGAAAAGGGATCGCTGCTGGGTTCCCTTTTTTTGCAAGCCGATCAATGATGGGCCCGCCGGGATAATCTAATCCCAAACATTTTGCCACTTTGTCATAAGCTTCTCCCGCAGAATCATCTCTTGTTCTCCCTAAAACTTTATATTTCCCAAAATCTTCCACTAAAACTAAGTGGGTATGCCCTCCAGAAACAATCAATCCCATGAAAGGGGGTTTAAGCTCTTTGTGCTCTAAAAAAGAAGAATACAAATGAGCTTCTAAATGATTGATGCCAACCACAGGCACATCCCAAACCCAGCCTAAGGCTTCAGCAGTCATTTTGCCAATCAATAAAGAGCCTACTAATCCGGGTCCAATGGTGACTGCTATGCCATCTATTTTTTGATTTCCTTGAATCATTTGCTCCACAAGTTCATTGATCTTTTCTAAATGGGACCTTGAGGCAATTTCTGGAACAACCCCTTTAAAAGTTTGATGGAGCTCGGTTTGAGAAAATATTGCATGCCTTACCAAATGGCCACCCTCCTTTATAAGAGCGCAAGAAGTTTCATCACAAGAAGTTTCAATGCCTAAGATCATCATCTTGATTTTAGAATTTGAGCGAGCCCTTTTCCCTTAACCGAGATTGTGCATTAGGAAATTTTTGGATTTCTCTACTACTGAATAAGTTGAGATAGGTAAACAAATTCAATCCCCTCTTTTTTAAATTCTGGAATCTTATTCTTTAATGTTTCAACCAGAACTTTTCTTTGGCAATGCCCGATGGCGCTGGCGCTTCCATTTTTCAAAGCTAAAGATTTAAGAAGTTCCAACTGTTTTTGGATATAGTTTGTTTGATCTTCATTATCTAAAAAAATGTCATTCACCAAAAGTTTTAATTCTATTTTACCCGCGATCTTATTGCTCACTATTTTCTGAGTGGTTCTGGAATCGAAAAAAAATAGTTTCATCTCTTTTATAGATTCTAAAAGGGCGCGCATGGCCCTGGGATCTCCTGTAAAGCGGGAACCCATATGATTAGAAACCCCTTTTGCAAAAGGAACAGAGCTAAAATTTTTTTTCATCTTTTCTTTAATTTCTCTATCGCTCATCTTATTGAAGAGAGCTGCGGCCCCGGGGTCGTTATGAGCTAAGTCTTCAGGCTCCATGGGTTGATGCACAATAATCTCATCCCCGTTTTTGACGATTTTTTCTGAAACTGCTTTAGAAAGTTTTTCTCCGGGCAAAACCGCATAAGTGATGGGTATCCCTAAACTAAAAAAATCCTCTAAACTTTTTAAATCCCTATCTCTTCCTCCCACATCATCAATCACAAGCGCTACTTTCGCAGGTGGAATCTCTTTTAAAAATAATCGAAGCCTTTGAAAGACTTGTTCCTTTCTGCCATATTCCAAAATTAATTGATGAGGCAATCGCTTTTGGCTCAACAATTGCATTTTAAATTGAGACTGAATTGGCTCAATTTTTTGAATTAGATGTTTTAAGGAGAAGTTAAGAGGGAGAAGGAACTCTCTATCAGTTTCTATCCAACTTGTAGAAAGAGGACGAAATTTTTTTTGCTCTTTTCTTACAACTTTACGAACGGTACTATCTTTTATCCCAAATTCACTTAAGCTTTTGTTTAAAGCGCTCTCAAACTCGCCTGAAAGTTTAGACTGATCGTTTAAAACCCCGGTTTTGTAATAACGCCAACCATAAAAGCTAAAAAGAACTAAAAATAATAAAAATAGTAAACTGGTGAAACCATCTAAAACGCCTTTACTAGCTTTGGCGTAAATTTTCATTTAGGGAGATGGGTTCAGCAAAGCTCTGGCCTTTAAAAATTCCATTGCGCGTCTTAAAGCAATATCCTCAACCTGTTCTTCTTTTTTAATAACAGATCTTGGCGCTCGATCCTTTCCATAAATCTCTTCCTGCTGGCGCCTAATCTTTATTTCCATTTCTCTGGGTAGTTCCACCAAAATATCCGGCGCAATTCCTCCCTTTCCATTTTTTTCATCTCTTTGAATGGCTCTTCCCGCAGGGGTATAGTACTTTGCAGTGGTTAAACGCAACCCAGAACCATCTGATAGTGGAATGACAGATTGAACTGAAGCTTTTCCAAAAGTCGTGGTTCCAAGAATTAAAGCCCGATGGTGATCCTGCAATGCTCCAGCCACAATTTCTGAGCCAGAAGCAGAACCGCCATTCACTAGCACAACCAATGGAAGTTTTGCGTAAGGGGATTGGGGATCAGCCTTATATTCTACTCTATTAGCTTTTCTTCCTTCCGTATATACAATTAACTTTTGGTCTCCAATAAAACTTTTTACTACGTTTACCGCCACATTCAAAAGTCCTCCAGGATTATATCTTAGATCTAAAACCAAAGCCTCCATCCCTTCGTTTAGCAGGTTCTGAATCGCTCTATTCATGTCCTTATCTGTTTTAGCGCTAAATTCAATCAACTGCAGATAACCTATTTTACCCTCCACCATACGACTCCTTACAGACTCAATCTTAATAATCTCACGAATTAAAGAGATCTCCAGCGGCTCTTTTAGACCTTCATGCACAATACTGATCTTAACTATGGTGCCGGGCTGACCTCTTAATTTCCTAACAGCATCTTGTAAACTAATCCCCTGCGTGCTCACCCCTTCAATTTTGACAATTTTGTCTCCGGGAAGAATCCCTGCTCTATAAGCCGGGGTATCTGGAATAGGGGTCATCACTGTAAGCCATTCATCCCGAATTTCTATCCGAATCCCAAGCCCGCCAAACTGTCCTTCAGTTTCTGTCTGCATCTCCTTATGCGATTCTGGCTCTAAAAATTGGCTAAAAGGATCTAAAGTTCTCACCATCCCATGAGCAGCTCCATTCAAAAGATCCTTAGCATTTTTTTCCTCTACATAGTGTTGTTGAATATAATCAAAAACTTCTATTAAAATTTTAAGCTGTTCTAAAGTCTTATCAACATTGGAAGTTGCCGCTTTTAGAGTTGAGATTTTATCGCTAGAGAATAGTCCCAATGAAACAAATAGTAAAACAGTTAAGATTATTTTTCTCCGTCCAAATTTTCTCATTTTTTTTTAGCTCCTTAAAAGTATTATCTGGATTTTAGCCAAAGCAATGGATCTTGCGCTTCCCCATGGCTTCTTAATTCAAAATAAATTTGAGAATTCTCTTGCCCAAAAGCTTTTCCCACGATTTCCCCAACGCTCACCCTATGTCCTTCCTTTACTAAGATTTCTCCTAAGTTCCCATAAATAGAATAAAATTCTCCTCCATGATCTACGACCACTGTTTTTCCATAAGAACGAAAGTTAGAAGAAAAAATAACTTGACCTTTTTCAATGGCCCGCACTAAATTTGAGCTTGAACTGTTTATTTTAATCCCATTGTTAATAATAAGCACATCTAATTCTTTATCTCTATGCCTACCAAAGGGAGAAACTACGCGACCTTCAACGGGCCAGCTTAAAAACCCTTTTTTTCCTATAAAAGATTTTTTTAGACTTTCATCCTCTTTCTTTTCTGATAAACTCCTTTCCTTCTTTTTTATAAGATCAAAAATCAATTTTTCCAAGGCAATGGAATTCTCCTCAAGTTTCTCCCGCTCTTTTTCTAAAGCGATCCTCCTTTCTTTTTTAGAAAGAACTATTTTACTTTTCTCTATTTTTAGCTCTTTTTTCTTTTCTATTTGGAGCGCGACTTTTTTTTCAAGCAAAGAAAGATTTTTCTTTTCTACCACTATCTTTTTTTGCGTTTTAAAAGATAAATCCCTTTCTTTTTCAGCGCTTTGCATGTTCAAATTTTCCCGGCTTATTGAAGCCTTTAGCGCCCAGTTCTCTAATGGACGCATTTTTAGCCGTTGAGGATAGACCATGGTAATATGCAGATTCCTTAAATCCGCAAGCAAGAGCTCTTCCCATTTTTCTTTTTCTTCTTTAAAAACTAAAGTTTTCTTTTCAAATTTTTTTATTCGAAAAGCCGCCTGGTTAATTTTATAGTCAATCTCCTTCTTATGTATTGTGGATTTCTTAATTTCAGATTCTATTTTTTTAATTTTAGAAGAAAGCTCTTTTTCTTCTTGCTGAGATTTTTCTCCCTCTTTTTTTAGCTCCTCCATTCTGGTTTTTAATTTTTTTAATTCTTCCTGATTCTTATCAATCTTTTTATCCAAACTTTTCAGGGAAACAGCGCTCAATGAGCTTGAAAAGCATGCAAAGAATATTAATGCCAAAAAAACATTTACTCTAAAGTGTTTAGTTCTGCCCCACCCTCTCCCCAAATGTCGCATTAGAAAATGAAAACTTCCAGCGCTAATCATTTCCTTTCCTTAATAGAAAAATTAAAAATAATAAAATGAATCGCTGTGGCAAAAAGAAGCTGAAAAAGGAAAGTTTTTTGAACTGCCACTTCCCAAGCAGCGCTTTCTGGAAAAAAAGAATAAGATAAAACAACGCAATAAAGGAGGGCGCTTATGATTCCAGCTAAAAAGCCAGAGAGCAGCAATGAAAAACCTTGCTTTATAAAATTTAACTTGTTTTGAGAATTGATTCCTTCAATGTAAAAAAATCTTGAAATTGCATATAATAAAAAACCAAGCATAAGAAAACTACCAATAAAAAACAGTTGCTCCATCCATTTTAAATAATTCTTTAAAGCATAAACTAAAGACCACCGCTCCTTATCATAATGAATTTCTGACACAATCCTTCTTTTAGGCTCTCCCAATTCAAGCGATTCTATCTTGGCTATTAAATCCTGTAAAAAAAGATGATCCCAGCGCATTAAATGAAGATCATAACTCCAAGGCAAAAAATCTTTTTCTTTTAACCATGATGGGTCAAACCTTAAATCCGACAAAAGACTAAGTTTGCCAGCCGCCTCTTCAGGGGAAGTAGAAATGACTTCTTTAACACCATCTAAAGATTTTAGTTTCATTTCCAATTCCTTGGCCCCAGTTAAATCTAATTCTGCTTCTGAAAAAACCTCCAAGACCAATGCATTTTTATGAGAAAGGTATATTTCTTTTCCATCTTGTTTTATTTTTAATAGCGCTGCCGCAAAAAAGGTAAGGAAAATGGAAAATAGCAACAATTTCCATTCCAACTTTAAACAGTTTAAAAAATAACTTTTTTCACTCATTTTAAATTGTTGAGAAACTTCAAAAAAATTCTTTTTCATTTTACAACATTTTCAAATAATTCTGCATATTTTTTGGCGGAAGCGCCCCAAGAAAAATCCTCTTTCATCGCATTCTTCACAAGTTGTCCCCATTGCTTTTTATTTCGATAAATGGCGGCGGCTCTTAAAATTTCAGCCTCTATCGCTTCATTTGAAATCTCTTTGGCAAGAAATCCGTTCCCCTCTTTACTGGCAGGATCCCATTCTTTAACGGAATCCAAGAGACCACCGGTTGGCGTAGCAATGGGACTGGTTCCATATTTCATGGAGATCATCTGGCTTAAACCGCAGGGCTCAAACTCTGAAGGCATGAGAAAAAAATCTGATCCAGCGTAAATTTTATGCGCTAACTCAGGACTAAAATTAAAATGCACGGCAAATTCTTTTGGGAACTTTTTTGCAAGCAGGTGAAGGCTTTGCTGAATTTTTTTATCCCCCACCCCTAAAAGCGCCCATTGGAAAGAGCCTTTTTTTCTTAAATCCATCACTATCTTTTCAAGCCGATGCAATCCTTTTTGAGGGTCCAGCCTGGAAACAATCCCTATTAGAGGAACGCTTTTTTTTTGAGGCAGCTTAAAATTTTTTTGCAAATCCTCTTTACATCGCATTTTATGATCTAAAAAATTTCTTATTTTAAGAGAATAATTTTTACAAATAAAAGGATCTTTAGCTGGATCCCACAAATTATAATCCAATCCATTCAAAATTCCAACCAGGTCAGAAGCTCTAGTGTTCAGAATGCCTTCCATGCCTCGTCCAAAATGATGGTCTTGTCTGATCTCTTTAGCATAGGTTGGGCTAACAGTAGTTACTTTATCAGCATAGACAATTCCTGCTTTTAAAAAACTTACCTTCCCATAATATTCACATTTTTCTGAAACGAATTCTTCCCAACCCAATCCTGTAAGATTAAATGTTTCTTTTGGGAATAACCCTTGGTAGGCGATGTTATGAATTGTAAAAACCGTCTTGGTTTTAGAAAAAAACGGATCGTTTGCGTACAAGGTTTTTAAATACGCGGGAACCATGCCTGTTTGCCAATCATGGCAGTGGAGGATGTCTGGCTTGAAACCAATCTGTTTAGCCAACTCAAACAGAGCCTTAGATAAAAATATAAAACGCTCATCATTGTCTTCAAAATCTCCAAACTCATCCTGATAAAGGTTAGAACGATGAAAATATTTATTATTTTCAATAAAATAATAAACAATGTTTTTAGAACCTTTTTTTTTCTTTTGCTTTAAACGCCAGACCGCGCCTTCCTCAATCTTCTTGCCAACTGGAACTTGGAGTCTTCCTGGAAGAAGTTCCATTGGAACTTTTTTTTCAGCAATTTGAGAATATTTAGGTAAAACTTGAACTACGCTATACGCATTTAAACTTTTAAAACTTGCTAAAGCGCTTGGCAAACTTCCAAAAACATCTGCCAAGCCGCCTGTTTTTACAAAAGGCTCGCCTTCAGAGGCAACAGTTAAAATATTCAATCTGCTTCTTTAAGAAACTGCGCTGCCTCTTCTGGGGGAGTGGGATTAATATAAAAACCTGTTCCCCATTCAAACCCTGCAATTTTAGAAAGTTTAGGAATCACTTCCATATGCCAATGATAGTGAGGTAAGGGAGGATCTTTTAAAGGTGAGTTGTGGATAATATAGTTATAAGCCGGGTCGTCCAAAACAATTTTAATTTTCTTTAAGATCTTCTTTAATATCTTTGATAAATCCAGAGCTTCGCTTTTTTGCAAATCTTCAAAATGAGAATCATGCGCTTTTGGCAAAATCCAGGTTTCAAATGGAAACCGCGCCGCATAAGGCTCAAAAGCCACAAAACGGTCATTTTCCGCAACCACTCTCACATTAGAATCCATTTCCTGAATAATCATGTCGCAAAAAATACATCTTTCTTTATAATCAAAATACTGTTTGCCTCCCAAAATTTCCTGACGCACCCGCACAGGCACCATGGGAGTTGCAATCAGCTGTGAATGGGGATGAGTTAAGCTCGCCCCAGCAGCAGCTCCTTTATTTTTAAAAATAAGAATATATTCAAAACGCGTATCCCGCCTTAAATCTATGATTCTATCTCTATAGGCCCAAAGGACATCTTCTACTCTATGGTCATCCATCTCACAGAGCTCTTCTTTATGGTTTGGGGTTTCAATCAAAACTTCGTGCGCTCCTATCCCATTCATTTTGTCATACATCCCATCCCCTTTACGGTCAATGCCCCCTTCAATTTGAAGCACTGGAAACTTATTTGGCACCCCTCTTATCCTCCAGCCTGGCTTGTTTTTTTCCCGTCCATGCTCTCCATAAGCGATAATTTCTGGAGGGGTTTTATCTTCATTGCCAACGCAGAATGGACAAAGTCTGGCAATGTCTGGCTCTGGCTCCTTGCTAAAATCAGTAGGTCTTTTTCCTCTTTCTGTGGAAATAATGACCCATCGTCCAATGACAGGATCTTTTCTTAATTCAGGCATTTTGTTCACTTCCTTTCTCTATCTGGGATTGAGATACAGGCGCTGGTTCACTCTCCGGTGTAATCTCTTCAACAGGTAAATCTCTACTGCCGCTATCATTTTGTTCCTCTCTTTCCTGCTCTTTGGCTAAATCTTCCAAAGAAGGAAGTTCAGATATTTTCCATAAGTTAAAATGGCGCAAAAATTCTGCAGTGGTTCCATAAAGCAAGGGCCTGCCCACGCTCTCTTTTCTGCCTGCAATTTTTACCAATTTTCTTTCTAAAAGGGTCTCTAAAACTCCAATCACTTCTACCCCCCTTATTTCTTCAATCTCAGCTCGGGTAATAGGTTGTTTATAAGCTACAATCGAAAGGGTTTCAAGAGCGGATTGTGAAAGGCGAAATGTGGTTTGCTCTTTAAAAAGTTTTTTAACCCAGTAACTAAAACCCGGACAAGTTCCTAATTGATAACCTTCCGCCACCTCTACAATTTGAAGAGCGCTTTTACGATTAGCAAAATCATTCTTTATCTCTGCCAACAGTTCCAAAATTTGGTTTTGCGTTTCTCCCACAATGTCGCACAACTCTATCAGGGTTAAAGGCCTGATAGTCACAAATAATAGGGCCTCTAGGACGCTCTTAATTTTTTCTTTATCCAATGGTTTCTCCTTCCTCTTTAAACTTTATCCAGAACTTATTTTTAGTTAGAGAGCGGTTGGTTTTCGCCGCTGACTAACGGATTCTGGGTCACTGCTTCTTCCAGTTTATAAATTCGGATCTCTCCAAAAAGTTCAGTCTGTTTAGCCACAATCTGTTTCAAACGAATGAGTTCCAACAAGGCCAAAAAAGTAATTATAAATTCTCGTTTAGTTCTGGAGCTCTCAAAAATTTGAATAAAAGCAAGAGACTCTTTCTGTTCTAAAACATCCAAAATCTCCCTGATTTTTTGTTCTAAAGGAATCTCCTCATAAAGAAGCTCTTTTAGCTCTTGGCTGGCGTCTTTTAGAACTTTTTTAAATGCGTCTAATAAATCAAACAAGGTCGCGTCCATGCTAAAATCATCTGGCTCAAAAATCGGCAAACTATTTCTGTAGTAAATTTCCTTAACTTCCAATTCTTTTTCAGACAATATTTTGGCTGCTTCTTTAAATTTCTGATATTCTAAAAGTTTAGCAACCAGCTCTGCTCTTGGGTCTGGCCCATCTGCAAGAGCCTCTAACTTGGCTTCTTCTGGCAAAAGAGTATGGGCCTTAATCTGCATTAAAGTTGAAGCCATGACAAGAAATTCCCCTGCTAGTTCCAGATTGAGTTCTTTTAACAAATGGATGGTTGCCAAATATTCCTGAGTTATTTTAGAAATCTGTATATCCCTAATATCCATATCTTCTTTTTTTATAAGAAATAAAAGAAGATCCAAAGGCCCTTCAAAAAATTCTAATTTCACTTCATAAGGCTTCATGATATTGAATCGCTTCCCTCACTGAGGTTAAAGTTTTACCCGCTAAACTGCTAGCGAGCTGGCTGCCTGATTTTAAAATTTGATTGACCTCTCCTTTTTCTTTGCTAAAAAAATCCCTTTTCTCTCTCAAAGGCTTAAGAGCTTGATTCATTTCTTGAAAAAGTTCGTTCTTGCATTGCACGCATCCTAAACTCCCCTCTTTGCAACTCTTTTCTCTTAAATGATTTTTCTCTTTAGACTCTTCATAAATTTCATGAAAGGAAAAAACAGAGCAGCCTTTGGGGTTTTCTGCACACGCTCTTGGATGGCCTGGATCATTCGCCTTGATCTTTAAAGGATCCGTAAACATGGTCTTAATTTTCTTTTTAAGCAGCTCTTCCTCTTCAGAGATATCTATGGTGTTTCCATAAGATTTAGACATTTTTCTACCGTCAATCCCGCTGACCTTTGGCACATGGGAAAGAAGAGCCTGCGGCTCCACAAAAATAGATTTTTTATATAGATAGTTAAATCTTCTTGCAATTTCTCTGGTCAGTTCTAAATGAGGAAGCTGATCTTCCCCTACTGGCACGTGCGTCGCTCCATAAAGGAGGATATCCGCTGCTTGTAATACAGGATAACCTAAAAACCCATGAGTAGAAAGCGCTTTACCTTCTAACTCCACAATCTGTTCTTTATAAGTTGGGTTTCTTTCCAGCCAAGAGAGTGGCGTGATCATGGAAAGAATAAGAGCAAGTTCTGAATGCTCCTTCACCCAAGATTGCCTAAAAAATATTGTTTTTTTTGGGTCTAACCCCACAGCCAGCCAGTCTAAAACCATTTCTTGAATATTGGATTCAATTTTGGATGGTTCTTCATAATCTGTGGTTAAGGCATGCCAGTCTGCAACCATAAAAAGGCACTGATTCTCAGTTTGATTTTGTAGTTTTATCCAATTAGACAAAGCTCCAGCAAAATTGCCCAAGTGCAGTCTGCCGGTTGGCCGCATGCCAGAGAGCACAATTTTTTTAGCCATTAACCCCAATCAAGCTAAACAAAAAAGAATAAGAAAAACTAACCAATGGATATAAAATCTTGCCCAAAATTCCAAAAGCAACTAACCCCATCATAATAAAAAAACCATAAGGTTCAATGGCATCGTAACGCATGGCCAGTTCTGAAGGGAGAATCACTGAAAGGATTTTGCTGCCATCTAAGGGAGGTATGGGAATCAAATTAAAAATAGCCAAGACCAAATTTAAAAGTATGCCTTGGGACAAAAAAATAGGCAGGTATGGAAAACGTTGCACGACCTCTATCTTCATGGCAAAAAAATAAAAAAAAACTAAAAATACCATAGCAAGCAAAAAATTAGAAGCTGGGCCAGCTAAAGAAACCTTAATCACTCCGCTCCTGTAATGATGAAAACGGTTAGGATTAATTGGCACTGGCTTTGCCCAGCCAAAAGTAGGCAGATGGCTTAAAAAACAGATAGCTGGAAAAAGTATTGAGCCCACTAAATCAATGTGTGGTACCGGGTTTAGGGTAAGCCTGCCAGCCATATAGGCAGTATCGTCCCCTTCATAAAGCGCAACCAAACCATGCGAGACCTCATGAAAAATAACAGAAAATAAAAGAAGCGGAATAAATATGAGCCATTCCATACAAAAGTTATCTTATCACTCTCGCACGGAAATTGTCAACCACAAAACGAATTTCATCCTCTTTAGATTTTAGTTTCCCCTGATATTTTTTTAAGGCAATGGCTTTAAAAATTTTTCTGTAAAGCGGCCCGGGAAGAAAACCTAACTTCTTAAGCGCGTCTCCATCCAAAAAAATTTTTGTCTCGCACCAACGCGTATATTTTTCCCAAAGTTTATAAATTTTCTGTTCTTCAGGAATTTTGGAAAGAGTTTCAAAAAAAGCGATCATTTCAATTTGAAGTTCATGACGATCCAGAGCGGTAATGGCCTTTTTAGATTTAAAATCTTGGTAGATGCTTAAAATAGCACATATTTTTTCCTTGCCATTTTTAGAAAATTTAAATTTTTCTAAAAAAATTTCCAAATCAAAAATTGAATTTTCTTTTAATAGTAGGGCGAGCCGAACAGCCAGTAATGAATTCTTATCCAGTGAAGGCAAAAACAGCTTGCTTACGCTGGAATCCTCCATCAAAATTTTTCCATTCCAATTTATTTTAGGATCCAACTGTTTTAAGATCTGCCAATCTAAAAGTAATTTTAATGCTTGAGCTGGTTTCTCATCCAACGCTATTTTTTCTAACTCAACCCGAATCCGATCCCAAGAAAGTTTAAGCGCATCTTTATCTTTTATTGATTTCTGCAAGACTTTTTCTGTTGTGTCATCCAATTCAAAATTAAAGCGAGACAAAAATCTAGCTGCTCTAAAAATTCTGGTAGGATCATCTTTAAAACTTTTTGCATGCAGAACCTTTAATATCTTCTCTTTAAGATCATTTAAACCATTCAACGGATCCGCCAATTCTCCCCAATTAGATTTGCTTAAAGAAAGTGCCATGGCATTGATACTGAAATCTCTTCTTAAAAGATCCTCTTTTAAATTTGAGCTTTGTACAACTGGTAAGGATCCAGAAAAAGGATAAGTCTCTTTTCTGGTTGTAATAAGATCTATGTGGGATCCATCTTTAAATCTTAATGTAAAAGTTTTAAACTGAGGATATGAACTAAGTTCTACTTCCCATGTTTTGGCAAGTCTCTGCGCAAGACTTTTAAGAGATCCGCCAGCAATGGTAAGATCACAATCTTTTTCTATTGCGCGATTTAAAAAAAGATCTCGAACCATCCCCCCCACCAAATAGGGTTTTAGTTTTAATGATTCCGACATTCTTGAAACAATTTTAATCCTTTCTAATAAGGGAGGCGGCAATTGGGACTTAAGCTGGCTGGAAAGATTCATAAATTTTTTAAAAGCGTAGCAAAACTCTCATTTAGTTGCAATGGACTGTTCCCTTTTAGAATTCTCCGCCTCCCCTAACTCCTGATAGATCAAACCTAGCATCTGGTGAACTTGAGGATTAAAAGGATTAATACCATTCGCCTCTTTAGCAAGTCTTAAAGCTTCTTGCCAATTTTTAGCAAGGATCATCTTCTCTGCCAGAGCCAAATAACCAGGGCTATAATTAGGATTTTCTTTAATACATTTTCTTAAATATTCTAAACCCTCATTTTTCTTTCCCTGCTCTAAATATCGGCGAGCAGCTCGAGTCAATGCAACTGGATTACTTGGTTCTAATTTAAGAGCTTTTTCATAAAAAATAAGAGCCGCATCCACTGACTTATTTAATAACATTCTGTCTCCTAAGCGAATGTAACCCCTTATATCAGTGCCTGTTATTTCTTCTAATTCATCTCCAGATGCTTTCATATTTAACTGATCTGGCAAAGCTCCGGGTGAAACAGTTAAATCTTCTTTTTTTAAGAATTCTTTCCATGCCTCTTCAAATTCTTTAAGGGAAAGATTAAAAATAGATTTAAAAGCTTCATCCTTAGTTTTAGTCTTAGCAAGTTCTTCCAAAATTTTTGAAATCGCTTTTCTTTTTAAATGTTCCATAAAATAAACCGCATGAGAGGTTTGAGAAAAAGCAAGACGTATATCATTTTGATCTTTTAAATAGACCAGTGATGGCTCCATTTTAGAAAAAGAGATAAGCCTTTCATCTTTTAAAGCCTGAACCAGTTCTGTTCTATTTCCTGGGGTGAGATAAGATGGGTTTTTAAATCGCCAGCGCGTTTCCAAATATTTTGCAATTCCTTCATGCAGCCATAAAGGGCAAGAACTCTTGCTTTTTAATTCAATCAAAAAATGAAGATATTCATGGGACAAGGTATCCAGCCAACGATAACCATAGGGAAGCTGCTCCGGGCTTAAAATCATCAATTTCCCGAATTTACAGACTCCAACCGTGCCGCTTTTTTCAATAATCTCTTTAGCTAAAGTTGTGCCTAAAGAGAAAGTTTCCGGATTAGGATAGATTTCAACTGGAATTTTTTCTTTAGGAAAAAATTCCAAAGTCTGACCAATCTCCTTGTAAGCGCTTTCTAAAGCTTCTAAAGCGTATTCAGCCAAAAATAACTCTTCTTTCCTTGCTTTAAAAACAAAATGCTCTGATTCTTTGGTTTGAAAAGTTAGAGAGAAGGGTTCTTCCGCAAAGCAACTATTGAAAAGAAATAAAGCATAAGTAAAGAAACAAATCTTAAAAAAACTTTTCATAACCTTATTTAAGTAATCAAACTCTTTCCTACTGAACGATTCTTTTATAATAATCTTTAATGATATTCTCCTCAGATTTAGGATACTTTTCCTTAAGAGATTCTAAAATCTCTTCCCTAAACTCTCTAGGTGGAATATATTCATCAGCTCTTGGAATCCTAACCGCTCCAGACCTAAAGCCTCTCTGCCCCTCTTTTTGCCCTTTTAATCCAATAAAATTTGAAGGATCGCTTTCTGATTGTTTTTGCATCTGTTTCATCTCTTGCCCGCTATTTTCCAACCCCTCTTGAACTTTTCTTAAATGAGAAAGAGCATTTTGTTGATGACCCAAAGAAGATCCGCTCTCCTTTTGTTTTAGAGAATTTTCACTCTTTTCCATTTCCTCTCGCGCCTGCTTCATTGCGTTTAAAGAATTTTGAGGCAGGGTTGCTGTGCCCTGACCCAACTTACGGAAATCCTGATGCAGTTTTTTAGCCTCTTCCTTTAAGCGATCCTGCTCATCCGCTAAACTCTTTAATTTAGAATGTTCTTCCTGGCTCCACGCGTTATCTTCTTTAGACGGATTTTTAAGCTGGTTTAAAATAAATTGTTCATCTTTATTAATATTTCCTAAATCTTGAAAGGCTTTGATATCTGATTTAAATTTTTCCTGATTTGCTTGAAGACCATCAATAATCTCTTTTAGCCATTTTTGTGAAAAAATAACATTTAGTCCTTCTAATTCCTTTAAAACATTTTCCATTTTTGGGATTAAATCCTTTAGCATAGAGTTAAGAATTTCTTTCTCTCTTCTTATCTCCTCACACTTTTTAATAACCTCCTTTTGTTTTTTTGCTAACTCTAACAATAAATGACGTTGTCTTTCTAAAACTAAAGCTTTTTGTTTTAAATCTAATTGATTAGTAGCTTGTAGAATCTTCTCCTGATCCCTCACAACTTGATCCAATGCTTTTAATTTCTGCTCCGCCTCTTGATCTAGGAGCCGATCCTGATTGGCAACTGTTTCTTCCGCTGCTTTGGATAATAGTTCTCGAGCTTGACGCGCCAAATCCAGAAGTTTTTGAGCTAAAGAAAGAGCAGCCTTTAAATCCCCTTGGGCAAGCGCATCGTTTAATTCCTTGAGCTCTTTAGATAAATTTCCAAAATTCATGCTTTTTACAGAAGCTTTGTTTACAAACTCTTCTGGAAGTTGTTTTGGAAAATCTTTTATCTTTTGCTGTATCTCTGA
The DNA here is from genome assembly GCA_001800135.1 of Elusimicrobia bacterium RIFCSPLOWO2_02_FULL_39_32. GTDB lineage: Bacteria > Elusimicrobiota > Elusimicrobia > 2-02-FULL-39-32 > 2-02-FULL-39-32 > 2-02-FULL-39-32. The sequence continues at coordinate 92,898 of MGUU01000016.1, forward strand.
AAGTATATTTTGCGCCTCTTTTAGAGTTTGCTTCAGCAATTGTTTAAGACTGGCATCCAGAACTTTTGACTCTTTCAGTTTAGAATTTAATAAATTCCCTTTTTCCAATAAATGATCTGCGGAGTGAATTAAATCTTTCATCCTGCTTTCCCTATCTACATTTTCAGCTATTGTATTTAACCGTTCCAACTCTTGTATAGCGTTATCCTGTTCTTCCACTCCTTCTTTCCAACTTTTTAGATTAAGTTTCTTTTGCGCTTGGGACATTGAACCTTCTCTTAAAGCGCCAAGTTCTTGTTTGATGGAACGGTGTTCCAAGTAGCTCTTATAATCACTGTAGGGGTCGTTCCCTAAAAGTTCTAAAATTTCTTCCAAATTATTTTCTAAATTTAAAGTTTTTGCGGCAGCCTCGGCCTGTTGCTCCTCTGCTTTCTTTAATTTTTGAGATAATTCTGGTTCATTCAACTCCGCCTTTTCCCATTCTTTATTAGGAGCTCTTGCTAAGGTTTGCTCTGCTAAGAGATCTAAAAGGTCAGCCCTAAATTTTTCTAGTTTTTTCTGAACCTTTTCATGCTCTTTTTGACGGTCTAAAATCTCTATGGTTACAGTTTGAGAAAATGCGGATTTTGGACCTTGCACCAGATCATTATCTTGAACTTCTAATTGCAATTTAAGAACTTCTTTGGGATTGACTTTAATGGAGCTTAAACTAAATAAAAAGTTATCTATTTTTTGCGCGCTTGGCGAATCATATTTCTTCATCAGAACTTTTTCCTCTTGTCTGCCCAATCCTTTTTTGATTTTAAGGTAAATTGAACTTACCCCCACGTCATCTTTAAATTCAAAGGTAAAAGGGATTTTAGATTCCATTCCCACTAAAAGATCATTTACAGGCGCAAGCAGCCTAATTTCCGGGAAAAGGTCTTTCTTCACTAAGCAGGTATAATGCACGGTTTGAACAGGTGAAAAACCCTCTTTATCTTTTAAATCAAAATGGAATTCAAAGGGTTGGTGCGCTGTAAAGCTTATTAAAACTCTGTCTTGCAGGATTTGAACTGGAAGTCGCATTCCTTGAGAAGTAACCATTTCTATAGATTCCAAATCTTTAGTTGGCCTTGCGGAAATCTGCACTTTAGTGCCAGGATAAACATTTATTTGCGGCTCGCCAGTTAAAATTTCATCTTTAAGCCCTAAATAAGAGGGATAAGAAAACTGCAATCTAAAATCAGTTAAACGAGGTTCTTCCACAGGGAGAATAGTATAAATTCCTGTTTCCATGCGAGCGCATTTTACTTTAAAGGAGATTTCTTCCTTTACAGAAGCGATCTTAAAATTAAATTGTCCCTCTTTCAATTCAGGTTTAATCTCCTCCCAGCGGTCTGCCATTTTCAGATAAAGCTGCGGATTTGCTGAGGACTCTTTCAGAAGTTTTACGCTAATATTAAAAGGCTGCCCATAAAGCGCCTTCCCCCCTAAAGGCGCAATATGCAAAAGTTGAAAAATCTCTTTTTCTCCTCCTAAAAACAAAAGGTTCCATGCGGAAATTCCAGATTTTGGCAATAAAAAAGTAATTCCTAAAATAAGAATAGAAGAAAAAGCAAAAAACCTTAGAGCTTTCTTTAAATTTTCCGGAACGATCCATTGTTTAGGATTTTCTTTATCTAGTAAGGTTTTTACTGAAACAATAAAAGCCTCTTTTAAATCTGGAGAGATGCCCGCAGGGGTTGGACTGCTGGAAAGTTCTATGGCGCTAAAAAGGTCTTTAAATAAAGAGGATCTTCTTGCAAGAGTATCACAAAAATTTTTAATCTGAATTAATTTTTTAAATTTCTGTATGAAAAAATAAATAAAAATCAGAATAGAAATGGATAAAAAACAAAGAATGATCTTTCTAAAAAAAAGTTCCCAAGGAAAAATTGCGGATAAAAGAAGAATGGAAAGTGAACAGACAATTTGACTAAATAAAATTAGTCCCTGTTCAATCAGGATACAAAAAACAAACCTGTTATAATATGGTTTAAGGCTCTTTAACACACCTTCAATCATACTTCAATCTAAAAAAAATTTCACCTTGTTACTGGTTTGTTTCTACTAACTTTCTGGAGCGAGAATCTTGGTCAAAAATTGGTGTGAGGGGTTGAACCTTGCTGCTAGAGAGAATCAGCAATACCCTAATCTTTTTTTCTAGATTACTCGTTATCTTAAACAAACTCTCATTGCTGGTAAAAACCTGCACAAACAGTTCTGAATCTAATCTTTTTAATTCTAAAAGTTTAGCTTTTAATGCTGAATAAAGAGCTTCTGCCTCAATACCTTTGACTGGATCCATTTCTTGCAATGGCAATAAATCCTTTCTTGTGACTACAATTCCTCCAAAGCAAACATTCCCCAGCATTTCATCTGTGAGATTGTACTGATTGATCAGTTCTCTTCTTAACTTAAAAATATCAATCTTATCCTTGTTCGTAAAAAGAGGCACAATGATCTTAGTTCCTGTTTTGTACGCGAGCTTGATCTGTTTAGCTAATGTTCCAAGTTCAAGATCAGAGTAATCTCCGACATCAAAGGCATTAATGATCAGATTATTATTTTTTACAAACGCCATTTTAAGATAAAACCCAATATTCGGAATCATGGCTCTCGCCAAATTCATGATAAAATGAGTCGCAAAAGAAAGGAAAACAATAGTTGAAAAGGAAAAAATCAGGAAAGGGAATTGAAAAGGGAGAAAAGGCAATGCGATGTTAACTAAAGCAATGAGTACCGAATCTCTAAAATTTTCTGGCGGGGCGCGCGAATTAAAAAATTTTGCCACTAGCGGAGTATGTCCTAATACAAGAATAGGCCATGTTCCCAAATAAGAAACCTTAAGCGCAAGATCAATATCCCCAGTAAAGATAAATGCCGGCAGACCAAAGAAGATACTGCTCACAAAAAAAGAGATGAGATTTTCCCACCATGGCGCAATGATGAAATCATAATTCTGATAAAGAATTTTTCTATATTTATGGGGAAGGATTGGCAAAAGAAATTTTATTGTCTGTTTCTTTAGCCATTCCATGACCCCCCCATTATTTTCTTTTGCAACATTGCCGTTATTATCTTCATCTACCAGATCAGGATTGTTTGATTGAGATTCTGTTTGAATCCCGCGCTTACCAGCCTCTTCCTTGAGCCATTCATACATCAGCAAAGCCACTTCTTTGCGTAAACTGCGATCGTTGGCTTTATCCGCTGTTTCTGAATGAAAAACTTCAAAGCTCAGGTTCTTAATGTGTACTAAAGCGCGAGGTAGTTCACCCCATTTCTCAACCATCCATGCCTTAATATATTCATCTTCTAAATTTTTAAAATATTCCTGCATCATTATCTTTAAGGGTTCCATCCCATCTGGAAAAAATAGTTTTTTCTCTTGATCTAAAGAATTAATCATTAGAATCAATGTCATAATTTTTTCCATGATGCCTTCAATTCCTAAACCATATCTTTCCAACAACTCCTCATCTTCATTATGATTCGGAGTCTGTTTCAAATGCTCAAGATACTGCTCTAATGTCATGAGTTCCTCTAAATCTGCTTCCTCACCCGCAAAGGTAAAATCTTGCCAATGTATGGATTCTTTAAAGAGACCCGAATTTTGCTTAACTGCTTCTGTGCGTCCCAATTCTTTTGCGATCCTATTTATGAGTTCTTCTTCAGACAAAACAGTTCCTTTAGAAATTAGACCCATACTAAAAAGAGCCCGCGATATCCTTTTTCTTAAACCCAATAAATTAGGGTCTCTATGCAAAAGTTGAGAGAATTTAACAAGCCGATGGGGTGTCAAGACCCGGTAAAAAACCATAGTAGGATTCACAGGATTTCCATTTGAATCGTCAAGCTGATCTGCATTGTTAAATTTTCCTAATCCATCTGGAAGCTGATAAATTTGACGGTGCCCAAGCAGTTGGATAAATCCATTTTTTTCTTTTAAGAGATGATGCCCTTCTACAGCTCTTCTTGCCTCATCCTGAGAAACAATTCCCTCATAATAGAATGATGCCTCTAAATCTCTATTCAATAAATAAGGCATTTTTCCAAAACCTCGATTCTGTCCTGATCCTTTTACAGCCAGCCATGTTCCATCCTTTAAAGGGAAATAAACGGTCCGTCCATTCGCCACGTTCCAACTCCTAAACCGATAAGTCTCATCTCTATTCTTTGGCATATCCTCTGGTTTCATCACATCATCCGTAACTCCAACAATTATTTTAAACCCCTCCATTGCCATGCGCTCTGCCGTATCTGCGGATCCCGCCATTCCTGACAAAAACGCGCTATGACTATTTAATAACTCTTCCCCGCCAATCTTATCTAGAGTCTTTTGATTCACAACATTCAAAGATCCAACCTGCCCCTTATTTTCTTCTAGTACCACCATAAATACAGGACGGAGAGAACGGTCATCCAGCAGTGCTTCCAACACCTCAGGAATAAACGATTTTTTGAGTTCCGGGTATTGGGTAAGATTATTATCCTCAAAATATTTATCAAGTTTAATTTCAAATGCCGATTTATCTTTAACAAATTCTTTTACTTTCTCATAGCCAATGGTAAAACCATCCTCAAATATAAAGACTCCTTGATTTGTTTCTGATGGAACAGACCTCAATATCCCGCGGTGTGTCATCCTATTTTCCTGTTTTCCCTCTTCATTTAGTTCAGGATCAAAATAAATAAAGGTAACCTCATCTCTGGGTTCTAAAGTCTCCAAACCTTGCGCAGGTTTTTTTTGCCATTCGCCTAGATAAATCTGTTTTGATTTTTTAGTTTGTACAGTTCCTAATATATTTTCTGCTGTGATTGGCGATAACTTTCCTCTATAATTTTGTTTTAAAAATGGAACAAATCCATGAATAGAAAAACCTGTGCTATTTTTATATTCCTGGGGCAAGTTGTAATTTTTTTGACGCGCAGGAAGATCAGAACTTAATCGCCAAAAATTTCCTAAAACCCTTTTATCTGCAACATGAGTTCTTCCATCATTCAATGATACCGCTCTGGCAAACAGACTAGCGTCCGCGAGGTAAGTCATTCCTAAACCGCGGCCGCTTTTATGCATCATCCTAAGCGCCGTGGCTCCTTTCCTATAAGAACCTATACCAAATATTCCTCTAATATTTTCAACGGGATTTAAATTCTGATCAAAAACGCCCGGTCCCCAATCAAATGACATATATTCATATCCATCCGGCGATTCTCTCCAAAAATAGACGCCGGAGCCATAAGCATGCTGGAATATATTTTCCTTAATGCCTAATTTATAAATGGCATGAATATCGTCATTGGTTTTAGATAAAGCAGAAGAGATGCTAGGCGAGGAGTTTCCATTTAGCGCATACTCCTCATAATTTTCAAGAACCAAACCATCGAATCCCAGTTTCCGCGCTTCATAAATTAGTTCATCTCTGGAATCTTTTCCTTTCAACCAAATTTCATAAAGTTTTTGAAGCGAATCATCTGACTTTATCTGCTTGTCATTGTCCCTATCCAATGCTGAAGCGCTAGAGCTATGAGTAAAATCTTTTGTTCTTCTCATTCCAGTAGATAAAACTCCTGCTTCCTCCAAAGTTTTAGGGCTCCCTTCATTGAACTTTATCCCATATGCCTTAGAAAGGAAATGTCGAACAGCAGGTTGTCGAATCAGTTCTAATGCATCTTCTACCCGATTAGAAGACAATGTTAAATAATTTTCTAATCCCCGGAGTAAATGTTCCAACTGAATAGGAGGATTTTCTTCCAGCTGTTCAAAAGAATCTGACAAAATTTTATCTAATCCTTCTTCCTTTGCTCTTTTTGCGCGTATAATAACCCACCTTTTGATCGCGTAATTAATATAAAGCTGTCGTAAATCAGTTTCTTTAAATAGTTCCTGATTTAGTGTAATCAGTTCTTTTAATTCATCCGGAGGCATGGGAGACAGCCACTCAGCAAGATAGGTAGGAGATATGCCATAACTAAATTTCACCTTGGGTAAAAGCAGAATGGATGCTAATCCTTTGATTAAGATATGAACTATTTTTTGATTTTTCTTGGTTTTTAAAATTGCCCTTTGTATCCATGTTGCAGAGCCGCTAATGGTTCTTTTGAATTTTTGTCTTGCGGCTAAATCATTATCTACAATCTTAAGCCAACGCAGCAACTGTTCTTTTTTTAAATCAAACAAATCTATTGATTCAGGAGGAAGGGGCAAACTTTTGATCCATAGTTCTAATTTTGGAAGGTGATATAAAATCAAAGATCTCAAAAATTTTATATTCGTTGTGCTTTTTGATTGCAACTCTTTAGCTCCAAAATAATTCAGCATCAAATGCTGGAGCGCAAACTCAATGACTCCAAACCGAAAAGCTTGTCCATGTTCTGATCTTGCATGGACGCCTACTGATAGATAAGGCAATAAATCTACTATATCTTGAAAAAATTGAAGGGAATTAATTTCACTCTCCTCAGTCTCTGCAATACTTCCTACATCTACACTCCCAGGATACATCTTAACTGTCCAGCCTCCTTGTTCAGTGATCGTCTGTTCCACGGCTCTCCTTAAACCTTTTGCTGGATCATAGATCCTTACCTTTACATTCGAATCCAAGGAAGAAAGTTCTGTACCTTCAGGCACTAAAAGATAGGAATCAGGTGATAATTGGAAATCGCCTAAAATAAAAGTATCGTTTGCAGAAATATTGATCAGCTGTCTCTCTAAATCTTTCAGTGGAGAGACTACAGCATAGGGTTGCAGCTCATGCGCTGCGCGAACTAGTCCTCCTAACGCAAAATGGAGTGTGGGTCTAAAAAATGGCTGATCATCAGATTCCCAATCAGCCAATCCCCTGCTTTCTTTCGCTTCCGCCTTTAGAATGCCTTCTTTTGGAAAAACAGAAGTTGCATGCACAGCAAACAATTTTGATTTAATTTCTTCTGCTGTTTTTGGTTTTACACCCTTGGATGAAAAAATCTGCTGTTTTTTTACTTCCATTTCAAGCTCTCTAAACATGGTTTCAACTGAACTAGAAAAAAATAACCGCTTTTGATCCCTGTCAAATTGAAATCTGCTGGACTGCCAGTCATGCCTCACAAAGAGATATTCAAGCGCTTTTTTACCGCCTGCATCGCGTGTATAACTAGCTGCATCGGATTGATAATACACGGTTAAGAGATCGAAAAACTGACTGATAGGCAAAATCGTATTGTCTGCCATAGTTCTAATTTTTTCTGCTGCTTCTTCTAAACTAATAAGTTTTTGAAGGTACATCCCAATTGGATCGCCCTCAAATAAAACAAGCATTAAAGCGATTTGCTGCTCACTTAAAGGAAGATGACCTGAAATTTTTTCAATGATCTCTCTGGTATAGAGATGCTGGTCTCGCACCCGATTTTCTTTAAAAGCTATGGGCTTTCCAATATCGTGAAGAGCAAGCATTAGTTTAAAAGTTCGTTTATCAATTCCTGCCGGTAACTCAATACTGCCAAAATATTTTTCAAACTGTTTTAAAACCATACCCGTATGTTGTTCTAAAGTATAACCTTCACTGACCCCTGTTTTTGCCTTATATAATTTTGCAAGCATTGGATCTCTTTTTAAAACCCTGATAAGATCTCGAGGTTTAAAGTCTGCCCTTTGCAGCACTTTAGATACCGCTTCTTTAATTGGCAGCTCATCAAATAAATGAAATTTATTTTTTATAACAGAGGCAACTAAATTTATGGATAAATGGATAAGAGACGATTCAATACTGAAAGGCGAGAAACCAAAATAAAGGTTAATACTGGCAATCATAACTGAAAGGATTAGATTAGTGGCGGCTTCTTTAGGAGGGCCGCGCTCACCATCCTTCCCAACAAAATTAAAGAGGTGCAGAATTACAAATGTTCCCCAGCCCCATTGAGAAGAGATCGTTGATGCAAGATGAATATTCCCGCCTGTAAATAAATAGACTGAACCATAGGTTAATCCATAAGAAATTAAATTCTCCAACCATGGTGCAATTCTAAAATCATAACCCTTGGACGAAACTTGTGGAAATAAGGTTAATACAAAATCTTTAATTACAAAAACGATTCCTCCTTCATCTCTTTGCTTTCTCCTTTTTTTGGTCCTATCTATTTTTGTTTTTACTTTTGAATGATATGGGAGCTTTAAAACCTGTTTAGAAAAATTTCTATTTTTTTGAATCTCTAGATAATAGTCGTATGGGGTCATTTGTTGAAGCTGAGTTAAATTCCTTTGCGCAATGGCAATATTCATGCTAACGTCATCTTTAAATTCAGCGGGTGAAGAATCAAAAACAATTCTCAGAAATTCAATTTCTTTTTTTAATTTAGCTGCATTTGCTAATAATTCATAAGTATAATCCCGCCAAACATTCCAAACATCAATATAATCAGATGCCCATAAAAGTGTTTCTTCCAATGCATTGATAATTTTTAAAAACTCTCTCTTTAAACCTTCTGAATTCATTAAAGCCACCATTCCTTCAGAAGTAAAACCAGATTTTTCAAGGAGACGATTATTTCTTTCTAATTTAAAAATTCTACCTTCCCAGTCTCCTATTTTCCCTTGCAATATTTGCAAAATCGCTTCTTTATTATCCGAATACTGCCTATGAGCACTCTGAACAATTTGTTTTAATGACGGATAATCTTTTTTATAAGTTTTAGAAGCTAAACTTAAACCATGTTTTCTGATCGCTAAATAGTAATCAAATGCAATAAACTTTGCCCATAGAAACAAGGCTACTTCCACATGATCCGTTAATATTAATAGATGATTTTTTTCTTGCTCTGAAATTTTTCCAGATTTCACCAAGCTGTTTCCCAACCCCTCAATCGCATGTTGAAATCCGTTATTTTCTCTAAAACCTTCTATCTCGTAGAATTTATGTAAAGAAGTCCGTACAGCTCGGTATAAATCTAAAGTCGTGTGATTATATTCAAAAGGAAAATGATGAAGAGGCCGAACATCGTAATAATCTGTAAAAGCACAGTCAAACTCTCTATTTAAAACAATCAAATTCTCTACATGGGACAATGGGACAAAACCTTCAGCTAGATGCTCTCCAATCTCTCTGCCCATTTCATAAGCAATTTTTCTAACCTTTTCATTCTTATCCATAAAATCATAAGCATTGTTATTATTAAAGCTAGCTCTTACATTCCCTGGAGATAGTCTCATTAAATAACCTTGAACCTCATTATTTTGATTGATAAAGTGCGCATTCGCTAAAGCGCGAGGCATAAAACCATTTTGAAATCGAGCCCTAGAACGCATGGCCTCTAAATTTTCGTATTCTAAATCAGACTCTTCTACTACAGCTCCTCCTCTTAAATAACTATCTTTATAGCCAAAACCACCTTCAGGAGCGCCAACCCCTTTGATCTCAACTATGAATTCCTTTCCCCAAATTTCAAGCACAACTGGTAATCCATCTTTTAATAAAACACCACTCCTTCCAGTAGCTCTGCCCGACATATGATCTTGCCCAACTGCCATCAAAACAGAGTATGGGCCTTCAGTTCTTGAAGAAGTGTGGAAAATTTTCCCTGCGCTAAAAAGATCCCTTAACCAGCTGGGCAGACTTGCCCACTCAAAGCTTGTGTTCATCTGTTTAATCTCTACCTCTGCCAGCGTTAATGGCACTCTCTGCATTTCACGATCTCCATCCCACCCTTCAAATAGAGATACAGTTTCTGGATCTATATCCCGCACACTTTCAAACTGGAAAGATTTTGAAAAGACTGGTTGAATTCTCCCATGCTCGTCTCGCACAAATCCCATCAAAGATCTTTTATTTAATTTTGCTTTAGAAAATCTCTTTCTTAATTCATCTTTGAGAATTACAGTTACCTGTCTCTCCCTTAAATTCTCATCTGAAGGATGCTCGCTAGTGAATTCAACTGGCTCATCGTTTAGTTGTTTGAGCAGTTCTGTGCCATAAAACTCCATAGCGTACTTTACAATAGGATGAGCATCTCTTTTAAGCAATTTTTTACCAGTTTTAGCTCTTAATATTTCTAAATTCATATAATCAGCTATTTTCATGGGTCTTGAAACCACAACTTTTCTATCTGATTCTTCTAATTCTTCCCATGCGCGCCTAATTTCCACGCTGATGATATCTTCCAGGATTAGAGCCTGTTCTAACTGCGCAGGGACTTCTATGATATTTAAATGTTTTGCCAGTTCGCTTCTTAACTCTCTTCTTTCTCCTTCTTCCATTGAATGAAACTCTTTATATCGTTCCAATATCTGCGCTAATTCTTCACCCGCACTAATGCCAGGTTCTATATCTCTCTTGCTTGCACGGCTGCGATCGCTTCCTCTGGCTTGCTTACCTTTTCCTCTCCTAGGTCCCTCTTTACCTTGATTGCGTTTTCCTCGTTTAGATTTTCCTTTGCTTTGTTGAAGAGCAATTCCAAACCTCTTCATTTCATGAATACTAAACTTAAGTCTTGAATCAGAAAAAACTGCGGCTAAAGCTTTTCTAAAATCACCCTGAAAGTGTGGAACTACTACAGAATTCAAAACATCCCCTAGTCCCCAGACGATAAAGTCTGCGGAATTAATTCCATAAATATCTTCTCGAAGCTTTTGGACACTATTTTCATCATTTTCAATTTCATAAAGGCGGTCATATCTATCTATGAGTTCCGGACGATTTTGAGCAATAGCATTCCTTATATGATCAATTGCCCTGATTTTTGAAGTCCAATCTATCTCCTCTCTGGATACAACTGCTTTTATAGCTTTTAAGAGGTATATATTTGAACTCACATCTTCTAAAGCATGACTTACCAATTCTCCACTGAGTGATTCCTGCCGAATAAATCTTTCTGCACGATCTCGAAACAGCTCCACAAAATTTAATTCTAAATATAAACTTGTTACATCATCCAAAATATCCTGATCGCTTTCTTCCACTAAACCGCTATCTCTATAAGGCAAAAGCCGCCAAAGCGCCATAGAATCTGAATAGTTAAGCCTTTCTTTTAATTCATAAAAGATAGGAAGGAATTGCTCTGTTGCAATATTAAAAGAGTGACTCATGGTTTTATTATCTTCCCTCATGCGCTGTCCAATATTTTCTTGAGAACTTATGCCTGGCGTGTTCCATAAATTAAGATCATGATTAGGCAGGGATGCAAAACCATTGCCAATAATAACTTTGGCAGCTCCTTCTGGTATGGGAGGTATCTGCCCTGTTTCTTCTGCATACTTTAAGTTCCACCTTGCAACCAGCGCATGTACAGCAGAAATATCTGTGCCTGATACAGCTTTTGCGCCAAACCTAAGAGCATAAAGCAGCCCAACGCCTGAACCAACTCCAATTTCTAAAACAGTTTTATTTGGGAATAAGTGACGTTGTTGGAAAAGTACCTGTTGATAATCTATGCTTTCACCCATCCTAGGTGAAAATACTCTATCATGACTAAGAGTTATCATTTGAAAAGGCTCTCCAAAACTAGGGTAAAGATATGGATTCCTACCTATATCTGGAGCAACACTCTCTATTTTAAGTTCTACTTGAGTTTGCCTCTCTATGGAAACAAAATTTTCTGCAAATAAAATTTTAGCTGCAAGGTTAGCCTGATCCAACCTATTGAAATCTTCATTCATCTCTCTATATAAAGGTAATCCGGATAAATTTAAAAAATAGGGTTGTTCCTCCAAAATTATAATTCCATAAGGACGCTGCTCATTTTTATCCCCATTTGAATGAGTTAGAAGGTATGCTTGTCTAGGAGAATTCTCTAAATTAAATAATTCTTTAAAAAAAAGATTTCCTTCTTCGCTCATCTCAATCGGGATCGCTCTGGATTTTTCTCCTATCTCTTGAGTCTGATCTTTTCTTAAATTCCCCAAAGAGTTTAAAATTGTGTCAAAAGTTTTAGGAGCCATTAAACCATCTCTATCCACAGGAAAAATTTCATCAGAAGTTCTACCCATCCCTCCAAAAAATGAGAGCAAGGGAAGATGCCACCATCCAACTTCAACCCCTAAATTCCAAATAAAGTGAATGGCCCAGCTAACTGCAAAACCAATATGAAATGGAAGGAACAGAATAGGAGCAATTAAGAAAATTTCACCAATAGCTCTTTGCCAAAAGGGCTGAAAAAGTTGCTTGAGCGCTCCTGTAAAAGAAGGGGTCTCATTCAAAATCTGTTTATTTGAAAACAAATCGCCGTGCAATAGAGCCAAAATTCCACTTAAAGCAAATAAGAGCGCTACTTGAGTTAAAACTCTTCCGACTGGGTCTGACAATAATGCAAATATGAGAAAGTGATTTGCAGCCAGAACCAATCCTAAAACAAGCGGGGTTTCACTATTTGGAGCGCCTGATATAGGGCTGGTCGTATAATAAAGAAAATTCCAGAGCCACCATTTTCTCCAATCCTTTTTCCATTCTTGTTTTCTGCCTTTTACCCATTCATGCACTCCTTGAAGCAAGTTTAGAGGCTTTAAATTTTCTTTTTTTTCGTTCCGAAAAAAAGCAACATTTAGTTCTTGATCTGGCTCATTCAATTGTTCAGATACAGTACGGATGTTACTTTCAATATCCGCCTGATCAATGCCCTTATATTCATTCTGATTTCCTGTATTTAAAAACTTACTAGCAGAACGCAGCTTATGTTCGGTTGAAATATTCCTAGAGTAGGCAAATGGGGTTAAAAGCGTGGAAATTAAAAGAGAAAATACCACTATTAAAGCGGTGCTTTTTTTAAACCAATAGAATAAATTTGAGTAGTAACGCGTTCTCAAAAACATATACAAAAAGTATACAAGAATGCGTTAAAACTTTCTTAAACTTTTTGTAACACTTTTGTAACAATTTTTTTAAAGACGAGGGGGGCTGGCTTTAAGGAAATAAGCAATGAAAAGTTACTCATATTAGGGTAGCACTAAACAAAAAAATTTGGTCTTGAATTAGACCAAATCCTTTTTTTATTCTATTTTAAAAAATTTTTATATTAAGACGCTGGATTTAATCCTCTATCTTCTAAACGGACGATCCTGATTTCATGATCTTGAATTTTAGCTGCAGCTTCCTTACGAAGGTACTCTGCAATCACTGCTGAACGGTCATAAGTCTCTAATTTATAAGTAAACGCGTCTATCAGATTAATAATTCTATTAATATCTTCTTTCGTAGCCATGGTTTCTTCTACCCTCATTAATCGGCTATCCATATTAAATACTTGCAAAGCCAAATTATTTATCTTCTTATCTAAACCATCCATTTTTATTTCCAGACCATCCATTCTCTTTTCCAAAGCATCCATTCTTTTATCATGCTTATCGCTTACTTTTAAGAATTCTACCCTTGTAACCCAATCCTCACTTTTCCTATGCTGAATCATAACTCCCCTCCTTCAAATTTTATTTTATCATAGCAAACAGCGCTCCTTGCTGTTCCTAAAGAGAGGATAGTTATTTTCATAATAAATTTATAGATCATAATTTGGTCAATCTAGGCAGAACTTAAATCTTGAGTTAAATTTTAATTTTAGGATGCTGGACGGAAATGATTCACATCCTTTATTTGAATTCTAACTCTAACATTCACAATTGTCAAATTAATCTTCTCACACTTTAGGTACTAGATTTAAATGAATAAATAAATCTTTCCAAGGAATGACTTGAACGCTGTCTATTTTATATGAACGTGGTGTGGTGCAAACCAAATAAAGTTTAGCCTTAGGAAACTCTTTTCCAAAATTAATTAAATTTTTAGCTTCCGCGCCATGAGGAGCTGACCCGCTTTTAATTTCTATAGCAATTAGATGTTCTTCTTCCTCTAAAATAAGATCTATTTCCAACCCGGAATGTAAGCGCAGATACGAAATTCTTATTTCTCGATGAGAATAAGCGATTAATCTGAATAATTCTAAAACAATGAAATGTTCAAATAGCTTGCCGTAAAGCTGTGAACCTATAACAAGTTCTGCAGATAAACGTCTAGTAAAGGCGTTCGTGATTCCACAATCAAAAAAATAAATCTTAGGGTGTTTAGTCATACGCTTTCGTATCGTCTTAACAAATGGAGGAACGGTATGAGATAAAAGTGTGTCCTCCAATATTTGATAATATCCTTTGATAGCATTTGAACTTAGCCCAATCTCTCTTGAAAGTGTGGTGTAGTTAATGATATTTCCACTTTCAAATGACGCTAATTCCAAGAACCGATTAAACTGACCCAAATTTCTTACCAACGCTTCTTGGGCAATTTCTTCTTTCAAATATGTATTCGTATATGCTTCTAAGGTAAGCCGCGCTTCCTCCGGAGATTCTTGGAGTACTTGAGGAAGAGACCCATAGCGCAATATCTTATCCAGATCCAATAAATCTCCTATCTCTAAGTGAGTCAATGGGAATAGGTGAAACATCCAAGCTCGGCCTGCTAATAAATTGACTCCTTGCCGCTTTAACTTTCTAGCGCTGGAACCTGTTAATACAAATTTTATACGTCCTTGATATTGTTCCAATAAACTGTGTATTTCATCTAAAAGAGCAGGCAATTTTTGAATTTCATCCACTACAACTGTGTTAAATTTAGAGCTCTCTATGCCAGAACTTACTTCTTTGCGAAATTGACCTAAATTCTGCGCATAGCGAATAAATTCTTGGTATTGTAATAGATCAATCCTTAGATGGGGTGTATCCTTGAGGCAGCCATTTACTAAAGTCGTTTTCCCAGTTTGTCTAGGACCTAGAATAAAGCAGCTTTTCGAAAGGTTTCTAATGTTTAAAATACGATTAAACAATATCATACATAAATATAACATGTATAATCTGAATTGTCAATTCAATTTTTCTCGATTGCAATCCCTTTATAAATCCCCTGATCCGCCCTTGCTCTTCCTAAGACAAATGAATCTCAAAATAATGCGCTGGCGTGCGCCAAAGCCAAGTGAGAAATAGTCTCTTTTAAACCCGACTTTTGCATTAGAAAATGAGAACCGAGACGAAAAAGATGGGTCAGATTTTGGCACAAAAAAGTGAGAGCGTACTCTAGATTACGGTCGAACTTTTTTGTGACGAAAGATGACCCATATTTTTCGTCGAATTCTGACCGAGCTTTGTGCGAGGAGTTGAATTTTTGTGAAAACAAAACAGGATTCAGTCTCAATTAGACGGAATTCTGTTTTGTTACTTCTATTTTAAAAAATTTCTATATTAACGCGAAGGGTTCAATCCTCTATCTTCTAAACGCGCGATCCTGATTTCATGATCCGTAACCGTTTAGCGCAAGATCGTCCTAAAGGACGAGAGTGCTTCGCCTCCAGTCATTCCCGCTTGCATCGGGAATCTAGTTCAGTGGTATTGTCTTTCTGGATTCCCGCTTTCGCGGGAATAACGATCTTACGCTAAACACTTACCATGATCCTGAATTTTAGCTGCAGCTTCCTTACGAAGGTACTCTGCAATCACTGCTGAACGATCATAAGTCTCTAATTTATAAGTAAACGCGTCTATCAGATTAATAATTCTATTAATATCTTCTTTCGTAGCCATGGTTTCTTCTACCCTCATTAATCGGCTATCTATATTAAATACTTGCAAAGCCAAATTATTTATCTTCTTATCTAAACCATCCATTTTTATTTCCAGACCATCCATTCTCTTTTCTCCAAGCTAAACTCATTTTTCTTATCCGATTTTCAAGGAACGCATGCGTCCTATTGAAATTAACAGAAACTACTGCTATATTAGTATGGCAGCAATTGCCATACTATGGGGGGTTGCAAATGAAGATAACGACTCATATCAATGGAGCCTTATTGAAAAAAGCTTTAAAAATGACGCAGGCCCATTCTCAAAGAGAAGTATTGGAAGAAGGATTGCGTAACCTTTTGGCAGAGCTACAAAGGAAAAGGTTTATTAAAGAGTTTGATTCCTTTAGACTGGATCTCTCCTTAAAAGATTTAAAAAAATTACGAACTTGAGCTCCTTAGTTTTAATTGATAGTTCAGCCTGGTTATTCGCATTAGGAGATAATTCTGTTTCTTCAATCCGTAATAAAATCACTTATTTATTAGAACAAAATCTCGCCGCAACAACTTCTCCAATATTATTTGAATTACTTTCTGGAATAAAGAATAAATTTGATGAGCAACGCCTTAAAGAATATCTATTAACTCTTCATATTTTCCCTCTACAACCTGAAGAATGGATAGAAGCTGCGGATTGGACACGTTCCCTTAGAATGGATGGATTAAAAATAAAAACGATTGATTCCCTTATAGCCTATAAAGCAATTAAGCATAATTTAGTATTGCTTCATGCTGATATGGATTTAGATCGAATTGCTCAAAAGACCCCTCTTAGAGTGGAAAGTTATGTTTCCCGTGTTCGTAAAGAGTATCTCTAATAATTGTTAGGTAAAAAAATCTCTAATTTTTAGGTTCTGGTTGAATATCAAATCTATTGTTGGGTCTCATACGCGCTTTTACTGTTTAAATATTTTTCTATCATAAAAACTCCGGGGTGAAGCATGACGATCTTTGCCAAGATTCCACTCATGTTCCAAAATCCTCTTTTGTCCAAGACCACTAAAGAATAATCTTCTTTGCCGTTATTGCTTTCCAAAATCTTCAAGCTTTCTAAAACTTTTTGCAAATTGAATTTATCTCCGTCTCTTATCTCTTCCACTATTCTGTAAGGAAGCCCCAGATTCTTTAAAAGAAATTCCATCTTATTTGTATCTGCTGTATTAGGATCAGATACTAAGACCAAATCGTACTTGCGCTCAAGTTTACCATCAGCCAATGATTTTTTCATATCGTTTGCGAACTTAACTGCGGAAGATTTATTGCGGTTTAGATAAGAGGCTTCTGCAAAAGGAGGAATGGTTGCGGAGAATAAGAGAGACAATGCAACGCTAAAAGCTATAATCTTTTTCATGTAATTTTTTAGTCATACGCATTCTTAAAGATGACCAATAACGTAATATTATACCCCTATACTCCTCCATCTGGGTGTAACAAAAATGTGACAATTTTGTAATGTTTCACAAAAAAAAACAAAAAAAACACAAAAAAATCGCCCGCGCTGAAATTTAACTGTTTGTATGGTAACCTCTAAGCAGTCCGGGCCGTTGCCATATGCGTAATTTTAAATTGTGGCTTGGACAGATTGTAATTTTATTATTAAGCGCGGCTTGGAAAGAGGATAGAGATGAAAATAACTTATGGCAGAATTTATGGGAAAATTAACTTCTAAACCAATTCTTCTATTATTTCCATCTCCTTTTGGATAAGATGTTGAACCATTTCTCCTACTTCTCTATGCTTTTTATGCGCAATTTTTTCAATATGATCTTGCAATTTATCATCAAGATAAATAGGAAGACGCAATTTTGCGCCCTCTCGATAAAACTTGCCTCTTTCTCCTTTTGAAAAATCGTACTCTCGTCTCATAAATTAACGCCTCCTATATTGTTTAATTTCATTCTTAGTTGCTTTCCTAGAAGAAAAAATCCGAATGCGGAATCTCGTTGGCCCTTGCTCTAGAAAAGTAAGGTGTACTGGTTTGTCTAGACTGCTCTTTGCAGAGGTAAATGAGATTTTTTAATGAAAGCGAGTCTCCATCCGAAGGCGTCAGCAACGTTCTTTAAACTACCTAAGCGGGGATTGCCTTTTTTGGATAACATTCGAAAGAGATGCTCTCTGCTCAATTTTGCTTTTTTAGCAAGTCGGGTAAATCCGCCTTGAGCCTCAGTCACATAACGTAAAGCCAGAAGAAACGTGCCCTCATCGCGTCCTTCGAGACAGGCATTCAGATATTCCAAGGCAAATTTCGGGTCTTTAAGATCGTCAATTAAGTCATCATGATAGGTAGGGATTTTCATTACTTTATCCTCCTCAAATGGTCGGCCCAGTAATCCTGAGCAGTCTTGATGTCTTTGTTCTGAGTGCTTTTATCTCCTCCACAAAGCAACCAGACAAGAGTTCTTCCAATTTGTCCAAAATAAACACGGTATCCAGGCCCCAAGTCTAACCGTAATTCGTAAACTCCTTTTCCAACGCTTCGTACATCTCCGAACAAACCTCGCTCCATTCGAGTCAGCCGCTCACGAATTGCAACTTTGACTTTTATATCACGAAGAGAATAGTACCATTCACGATAGGGAATTTTTCCATCAGAGGTATGGTAGTATTCGATTTTTTGTGGTATCACTTCCATAGGGATACATATTAAGTGTAATTTATATATCACTTTTTGTCAATGACTCGATCTTTGTCTATAAAAAAGAAATTTCAACTAGATTTGGGATTGACTCACAAATTTTTGTGTAAATTTTTATGAAAAGTTTCATTTTTGTCACAAAAAATTTACAAATAGTTGAAGACAGACTTGCCCTGATTGAGATATACTTTTAATGGAAGATTCTGTAAGAACTTTTAGGACCTGTCCCGAGCGGAGTCAATGGGCTAAAATCTCTAAAAGCCTTAAAGAATCTATTTATTGGACTTAACATGAAAACGATTACAGATCGTCCTAATCAATTAACCAAGAGCTGGCAGAAGATCACTTCTCTTGCAGTGGTGGGATCATTACTATTTGGAGCGATAGTTCCCCCAATCACATTTGCGTCTAGTTCTTCTTCAAAGAAGGATCATGTAAAAGAGTCCCTAACTTTTCAATTAGAAAAGAGAAAAACAAATATTTATAGAATGACTGAAAACCATCGGTTGAGAAAAGAAAGCGGGTTTAGAGAGGATGGCAGACTAGCATCTGAATCACGGGTATTGGCTATGGCTGCGAACTATATACCTGCGGGTCGTATTGGAGATGTTTCAAAAGAGTTTGCTGCGCGAATCGAACAGCAAAAGATCAAAGATTCAATTTTAAAAGACAAATCCTCAAGGAAGCGAGAATTAATCTCTAAGGTTTCTAGGAGAACAGTTCAAGTGGTAGGGAATTGGAAAAAATTTACGGTTTGGCTTGGGACTGAAGCTATTCCTTTTTGGGCAGCGTTGCATAAAGGGAAATTATTAGAATTATTTAAAATGGTGTGGGAAAAGAAAGAAGAGTTATCTGAACTAGGCATATCTGTGGAAGAGATATTTTGGAAAGCACTTGCTAGCCACATTGGATCATCTAATTACGCTAAACTAAAAAATGAGTGGTCTGGAAATTTTTGGGAATTGATTGAGAAATTTGAATGGAGTACCTATCAGCTTCTAATCCTAGAAAGATTTTTCAGTAGGTTACTAAAAATCTATTGTGAAAAAACCGAAGTCAAGGTACTTAATAGTGATCAACAAGGTGTGATTGACGATATCAATGCTCTTTTTGAAAAGAATCTGGATGAAAATAAAGGGACTTATGGCAAACTACATGGGGCCTTAGATAAGGTAGAGTCCCGAGTTTATAGAGGAAATCATCTGATTAAAGATATGAATACTTATTTTATTGCTCCTATGAGGATGTGGTATCACCAAAAAGCAACAAGGTATGGACCAATTTATGAGAACATTGTTCATGGGAATTTATGGATGAATGAGGAACTCGTTGATGGATTAGTGGAATTAAAAGAAGCTACTAAGGGAGAAGGTGCTTATATAGAAATGATACGGGCGATTGTGGAGAGAGAATTGATGATTGAAGCTATTGACAATTTAAAAGGAGAGGCAACAGGAGTTAAAACTGATTTTGAATCACGCCATAGCATTGTAGATAATTCACACACACCCGAATCCCAGAATGCGATGATCAAAGCGATTATAAATCTTCATTATAGTTCTGATTGGGCGTTCTCTTATGTCAAGCGTTTTCCAGATCAAAGAAAACTTTTTGAATTTGTTGAGACACTGCTCAGCATTGCCAGATTTAAAGAGCCTCCAAAAGGAGATAACCCTTCTTCTGGTTTTGGTGGTATACTTGGCGGAGGCTTAGCAGGATTAGCATTGTTTCTTAATACCTCTTTCAATACAAATATATCCCCAGCAGATGCATTTAATGGAGCTGTTTCAGTCAATGAGTTCAGTATCATCCCTTGGATTGTTACAGTTACTATAGGAATTGTTTGGTATTATCTGTCTCATAGGAATCGTGTATCAGAAAAAGTTCTATTAGAAACTGCAGGTCAAGGGTTTGCCACATTAAAGAGAGAAGCTCTTTTGGTTTCCAATCCTCTGAATGAAACAGGATTGGTAAATCGTCTATTCTCTTTTTACCATACTGTAATGGATCAAATAATAGAAGAGCCTGGCATTCGATTCATCTCTAATATCAAGGACTTAAAAGAAAATCCAGCTAAACTTGCTAATCTCCAAAGTTTTGAAAAAGATGTTAAGGAAGAAGGTGATCAAGCCCTCCCGTATGAGATCGTGGTTATCACAGATAAAAATAATGTAATGAGTATAGAAGATACTCAAGACTTCTTAAGAGCCCATCACCTGCAATTATCCCATGTCCGAATCCTGCACCACCCCTTTATCAATGAAGCATTTGATCTTAAGAGTTTAGTAGAGAATCCAAAGAATAAGCTAACAGGGGATGGATACGCTTTGAGGGTTATTGCCAATAGGTATTGGCTAATCTTAGAAGAGTTGAAAAAAATCATCTCCGTCATTGACGGATTTACAGGAAGGCTTGAACTTGATCTTAAAGGCAAGAAATCTGTAGATCAGGCAGCTTAAAAATATACTTTCTCTAAATATCAATTGTCCTGAGTGAGAATATATTCGGCGCTCACTGCTGAAGAGCGAGCACTTCCCTTGCCTTTTGAATCAATTCTAAATCTTTAGAAATTTCAATCAGATGAGTTTGAGAGAGTATCACATAAATCTGGATTCTTAATCCTTGTATAGTTCCTTTAAAGACATTCCTTTCTGTAAAAATATCTACTAGTGGATTAGGGATTTTGCTTAAAGCCCTGATCCTATTAACGATCTCAGTTAAATCAGTAGTTCCATAAACTTGCTTCTCTCCAAATTTGATCTGTTTTAATCTGTTAGAGTCAACTCCATCTACATTTAAATCTAATATATCTTGGATGAGATGATCTCTTTGTGCAAGAGTTAATGGCTGACCTTTAGATGAATAAAGGTAAAGTCTTTTACCAGAAGGCAGTCTTCTTATTCGATCCGCTAAAAGATTGATTCCATTGGATGAGAGATCATCCACATTAAAGAGTTCAATTCCAGATGTTCCTGTTTCTAATGTAGCCATAGAGTCTAAATCTGCTGTTCTAATTAACCTAGAACTATAACTCCATTCTTCAACTCCTTTCTTCCTTTCTGCTTCTTTTCTTCTCTTTACATTCTCCCATATCTGTTTTGCTGAGTCCTTCATAGCATCTGAGAAAGTAGTTTCTGGATAAAACATCCTTGATAGACCCTGATATGCTTTCCATCTTGATTCAAAGCTAATACCTAAATCATTTGCTCCACCAGATTCAAAGAGAACTGTAGCTAAATACCCAAAATGTTCCTTTATCACTTCTCTATCTTTACTATTCTCTTTACTATCTCTATACCTCTGATACAAACCCTCATAAGCAGTTATAAGTTCAGAGAGTTCTATTTGAGCTAATTCTTTAGAATTGAGGAATCTAGAAATTCGAGCTGTTTGTTGGGGTTCTAGTTTATCTTCCTTTTTAGATATGCCTTTGATCCCAGAAATGATTCTAGCCATCTGTATTAAATGGATGGTATGAAGTATCTGTTCCAGTTGGTCTTGTTCTAACAACGATTGAGATTTTATTTGATTCAGTAATTTTTCTGGTTTGGGCAATAGTCCTTTGGATAAATCTTTTTGAAGCGGTTCTCGGCTATTTTCCGGTAATTGTTCCAATAAATTATTTAAAAGAGTAGATTCCGGAAGAGTTTTGCTCCCTGTAAGAATTTTGACTAAATTAACAATCCCCCATACTACCAATGATACACCACCAACAAATAGACCAATGGGATTAATAGCAGCCAAAATCAATCCGTATTCTACCGTACTCGTTCCTTCCTCGCCTGCTAGTATTTTTCTAACTTTTTCCCATTCAGATTGAGTAGGCGCTTTCTCCTCCTTTA
Source organism: Elusimicrobia bacterium RIFCSPLOWO2_02_FULL_39_32 (assembly GCA_001800135.1). Classification (GTDB taxonomy): domain Bacteria; phylum Elusimicrobiota; class Elusimicrobia; order 2-02-FULL-39-32; family 2-02-FULL-39-32; genus 2-02-FULL-39-32. The sequence goes on from MGUU01000016.1 coordinate 114,960, forward strand.
CGCTCTCCTCATCTCTTAGGATTGTGGGTTGTGGCATCTTTCCTCTGGCTTTTGCCATCTCTTCTTGGGCTCTCTTAGACAACCGATCTTGCGCATCCCGATAACTCTGCATTAACTGATCGAAATTTGTGTGATTAAAACGAACAATAAATAAGGGGCCATCCTGTTCTACCACTAAACCTGTGTTCCTTAATTCATCTACACCTACAGTTGCCATAGACTCTACAATCTGCTCCATCATTGCCATCAGCTTATATTGGTTCTGGTATGCCTTAAAATCTTCTCTTCCTTTCAAAGCTTCCATCTCTTCAAAAGATACTTCATAAAAGATCAGTTCAAGCTCTACATCTGGATTTATTTCTTTTAGTCCAGATGTTAGTTCTTCCAGCACTTTTTTGAAAGAAGGAGGACCTCTCACTTTGGTATCATACGCGGTCACAAAATCTTCCGCCTTTTGCCTGGTAATGAGAACTCTTTCTTCTTTCCCAAAAATATCCGCTTTATTTCCTTCTAGCGCTTTACCGATCTTCTTAATCGTTTGATCTCCGCCCTTATGCTGTACTTTCTCTTGCCATTTGTGAAATGCTCTCTCCCTCCCTAAAGTCCTAAAATAACTCAATACTTTAAAAAATCCAAAGAACTTTTGATTTCCTTCCACAGCAAGCTCTTTAAATCTGCCAACACTATAGAGATCAGTTAAACTATCCTTACCCTCATCTTTTGCTTTAGCTTTCATTCCTTCTAAAGCTGCTGCGGGATTTTCTATCATCTCTCGGGTAACTTCTGGACCTTCAAATTTATCCGCATCTTTTTTCTCTTCTTTTGTACCTTCACTTTTTTCTAACTCATTGGGGTTTTTATTAGGTTCGAGCAAGTCTTTTAGATTTTCTGGAACAAATCTTCTATTTCTCCCTTTATATTTTGCTTTCCCAACTGCAATATCAGATAACTGCAAGCCAATCAGATAAAATAACTTTAGAAAATCTTCATCTTTGCTCTCAAATTTGTTTAATAACTCTTCTCTGATACTTTTTATAGTTGAAGGTTGATTTATTTCTGCGTTTTTAATCGCTTCAGCCATATACTCAATCACAGTTTCAAATGATACCGCCCCGCCACTCAATGTTAAGAATCCAACCTCTTTATTTATTTTTGTATGCGTTATATCCATCACTTTTTGATTGGTTACAACTTTCTGGATTTCTTTCATCAAATCGTTGGTGTTTTGTAATCCTTCACGATTCACCAAGATATTGAACCCATTCCCATGTTCTTCCACTACCAGAACCCCATCCAATGCCCTTATCCTGCTTTCCTGCTCAGCAGTCAACTTGCGAGACTCAATTCTAAGAACCGCATATCGGTCCCTAAATGCAATCGTATATTTTGCAATCACATTGTTAAGTTTTTTATTAATCGTTCCAAATTTCCCATTAAACTCAAGGATGATCTCATCCGCGCCTTCTCCTATGTATAGATTTCCACCTTCTTCTTCCACAACCCTCTTTAATATCTCTCTGCCTTCCCTAAAGAGTGAGTGTTCTGACTCCAATGTCCCAATAATCCCTTTGCCGTATAACAAATTTAAAGTGCCCAGCATATCCCCATCTAACCGAATGAACCAACGATCTCCAAATTGTTCAACCTTTATTTCTTTTAAAGCATCAAGATGACGCTCCTCTCCAACATAATTTGAGTCAATCACTTCATTATCTTCTCGCATGGTTCTTAAGGGATTAAACATAGAGGCAGGGGAGAGATGCGCGATTGCAAACAGGATTGGATTTATTTTTCTGTGTTGCAGAATAGCTTTGGAAACAGAAAGTTTTGCCTGCTCGATAAAGAAATTATAAAGCGTATGTAAAGCTAGGGTGAGGACAGTGGCTGTGATAGGATCTAAATATAAATATATGTGGGTTACGGATAGAGAAAGAAGATTGTTAATAAAAAACTTAATCGCATCTTGGATCAGCGCTTTTGGCTTAAATAGCTCTTCTAAACCATGCTCTTTGGCTCTTACCCACCACTCTACAATCGTATGAGAAAATGCAAACATAGAGATTGACCATAGATTCCCTAAATCTGAAGCTGTATTTACATCTATCCCAAAAAACAATACCAGCCCTGCTGGAATCACAAATGTCCCCACTAACATAAATACCGCAGTCTCCCAAGAAGGAGATGCTTTGATTGGATCACCTAACTCATATAGAAAATTGTGTAAATGATCTTTGAAACTTTTAGGCTCTATAATCTTCCCTTTACGATAGATAGGATAAAAAATAGAGGCGAATGGCGGAGATGAGGGTTCATCTTTATCTTTTAGAGTAGAATCAGCCAATGGCTCTTCCGTATCTGATGGCTCTGATCTTTCTCTCGCACCTGGCAATAAATCAGCTCTTTCGCTAAAATCAAAGGGTTTAGTTTCTTCAACCCACACTTCATACACTTCACTGAATGGATAGGGTGAAGGTGACTCGTTCCAATTCACAGTCAATGGCAAATCTGTCTTTCTGGATTCGTATTTCTCTTGAACAATTTTCACTATCCCTGGCCTATTAGAAAGTAAATGCGATTCCTGTGGATAATATAGAGCTTGATAACCGCCTCTTCTGGCGATCTTGATCAGTGCGCTCTCTATCAAAGAATAGACCTCCTCCTCCTTCACCTGCGACAACAATTCAATGTTTGGGTCTATCCCTGGAACTGTTAATACCTCTCTGCCATTGATCTTCTGCTTAAAAATTTCCACAAAGCCATACACTTTCCCTGACTCCCTATCAATTAAAGCTAAAAGCATAAACTCTTGTTTTTGCCAAAGTGTGACATCATCAGCAGTGCAGACGCCCGCGTTCAACCCCCATAAACCATAAGGAATCCCTTTCACTAAACGAAATTCTAAAGTAATCTTCCTATCTACTTTCCTATATTCAAACTTATCTTTTTCTCTAGTAATCATCTCCAAAGGCTTTTTGAATAACCCCTCTATAATCTTTGTAACAGCCATTGGTTCTGTCTTGCGCGGACCATGAGACAATAATGAAACCAAATCCCTTAATTCCAAATCCTCAATCTGATTTAGAACTATTCTCTCAATCCCTTCTGGATCAGTCTGCTGCACAATCCTCCCTATAATCTCTCTCTTGCGGCTCTTGTCCACCCTAACCTGATTCCAAATCCGTTCAATCTCTCGAGCTGTATTTTGTAAGTGAGCATCGCTTTTTTCCTTTACTAAGGAACTCACTGGAACTAGATCAGGCTCCTCTTGAAACAACTCTTCAATCACCTCCCTTAACATAATGGAAAAAAGCCCTTCAACAACAAAAAGTTCTTGCAACATCCCTAACCCTTGATAATCCTCAGGTAAAATTTGCGAAACCAATTCTTTTACTTGATCGTCATTCCTTGCAAATTCATAAAAAGAATTTAATACTCCCCCTTGATCCGTTGAATTCATCTCATTAGAAAAATAAACCTTTAACCTTTCTTTAAGATTCTCTCGAGCTTTCTGACTTTGCTCCTCCCTATCTTCTGAATCTCCTTCCCTCTCTAAATTAAGAGACTGAAATAAATTCTCAATCTCTTTTTTTGGATCCAATATCTCTCCCTGTTTTAAAACTCGTTCAATTAGCCCTATCGCGTCCTCTTCCCCTTCACCAAAATCTATGCCTCTTAAACCTTCTGGAATTTGTCCCCTTAAATCCCCTGCCTCTAATATCTTCTCAAAATGTCCTCGTATATCTTCCCTCTTCACAGTGGAATCGCCTGAAGTAGGTAAATTAATCTGTATCGCTGCAATCAAAACTTCCATCCCATCCGCTCCTTTCTCCTTATACCTCTGTATAAACTCTCTTATATCTTTTAGTTCCACCTCATCCCGCACACAACGATCAGAAAACTCTTGCAAATCCTTAAAAATACCTTCTCCTTCTTGCTTATAGAGCCTATACAAACTAGGACTAAAACTATGCAATCCCTTTATAAATTCCCTGATACGCTTTTGCTCTTCCAAAGGCAAATGAACATCCACAACCTCTTCTCTCATCCCTTCAAATAGTCCGTCCAATATCTGATAACCTAACCTTTTCTCTTCAGCAAGAATAGAATCATAAAACTCATAATGATCAAGGATATTCGCTCCCTTCTCTTTTAAAAAATGCAGATGGCTTTTTTTACTCACAACAAAGTGTTCCATGCCTAAAAGAAGATCAATCACTTTACCTCTATTATGTTTAGAGGTATGAGAAAGAATGCTGAGCCATCTCTCTTTTAATTCATCGAAATCCTCATCTGCCCATTCAACTCCAAGCTGAGCAAATCCCCGGAAAAGTTTCCAGGAGGACTCCTCAGCAGCTAATCCTAATTCAAGCAATTCTTTCCAATGTTGAATCATCCATGGCAAGCCGAACTTTCTTTTCAAGGTCGGAAATCCAAACCTAAAAAGCAGATGCGCTTGCTCACCAGAAGCCTGATTAAAAATTAATAAATCTCGTCCTTGCTTTTTTAAAAATTTGTGTCCAAATATTTTCCATAACTTATACTCCATATCAAGCTCAATGACTTTTTGACTAATCATTAATTGTTCTATATCTCCAATTCTGGCTCCATTAATGATGTAAGAAGAAGCGCCAGCTAATGACACAAAAATCATCCCAAATATCAAAGAAAGCCAAACCAAAGGTCCAAAAATAAATGAACTGAGAAGAACTCCAATGATAAATGGCGCAATTTGTGTGAGAAAATATGCCTCAAGTTCATTAGATCCTTTTAAATGAGAGGTTTCATGACCCACAATGCCTAAGCCATAGAGAATTATGTTTTGTATCCAAACTGGAAATAGAGAAAAAAATCTTTTAACAAATGGATTGACTTTAAGAGTTTTGTTTCTAACTTCAAAGAATGAAACTGATTCATCCTCTTCAGCAAATTGGAGAAAAAGGCTTAAGTTCTTGGGTTTGCGCGCGCTCTTTGATTGAAGAGAAATATCTTGTTTAGAACCCTTACCCATACTAACTGATTGAAAGAGGTTGCTTAATTTAGAAGGTTCACTCTTACTGCCTGAGATCAGAATCCCTAAAGGTTTTGCAGCCAAACTCAAACAAGCAAGTGCCCCCATAAATATCGCCGGCAAATAAAGAATCATCTGCCATTCTGGACTTAAAACCAGACTACCTCCTTGCACGCGATCTAGATAAAACATGTATGCAAGAAACCATCCAAATATTCCGCTTCCTAAAGCAGCTATCAGAGCTTCATGGAATTTGATCGCTCCGCCTTTAAGTTCTGCTTCATTTTTGGTTAACCCTTCCTCACTCTTAAGCCCTGAAGCAGGAAGAACTAAAATCGTTCCGGATTTAATTCTTCTATGCTCTTTATCCTTAATACGGCTGTGGTTGGCGAGGAAAAGATTTTCTACAATTTCTGAAATCTCGTCAACATCTATCTTTTCAATATCTCCAATTATCTCTCCTGTACGAATCTTGCCTGCTTTTGCGCCACCTCCGATCATCACTTCAGTACGCATCTTGCTGGCCTTTGAACGATCTCTATAATACCGTATCGCAATATCTTGAAGTGTCTCGCCAGCGCGCGCTTTATAATAAAAAGGTGTCTGCCCATCAGGAACCACAAGTTCATCGCCAACGCTTGGGAAAGGAAGTTCTTCTTTATAATTTTCCGGAAGTTTGGGCCAAGGGTATTTCATTCGAGAGCGATTCGCTTCATAAATTTTCTGATAATACCAAGGGTGTCCATAATACCTTGCAGAAATCTCAGAGAGCGATTCTCCCCGTTTTACTTTATGAGTAATATTTTGCAAAGGAATAAAAGAGCCTTGCTCTAAAATTAGAATAGGCGCAGGAGATGGCGACAGTACAGGAGATGGAAAAGGAATTGAGCTGATTATTTTTTGTATGAAAGGCGGGGCGCTAGACCATAAAAACCATCCGAAACTAAGAATGGTCACTAACCAAACTGCTGCCTTAAGAATCTTTTTATTTAATCCTGTCTCTATTCTAGGAATGACTGGCAATTCTACAGCGTCTTTTTCTTCTATTTCTGGCCGAGCCGCCTCCACAGGAGGCGTAAGATTTGCCAACCCATTTTCTCCAAACAGATTTGCATGAACTCTTCTTGCAGTCTCCTTTAGCTGTAAGGGCGAGAGCTTTAACGCCTCTTTTAATATTGTGTCTGCCTGATCTTTGTTGTGCGCTTTTTCATCCCAAGACAGTCCCAAGCTAGCAGAAAATTCTTGCAATATTTTTTTGCTTGCCTTGTAATGGTTGGGTGAGAAAATTGAGGCCATGGGGCTCGTGTAAATCAAAATAACTTTAACTAAAGAGGTAAAAGGCGCATTGGAAAGCGCAATGCTGGCAAGATAGGCAGAAGTTTCTGTTTCTGACATGCTCATCTTTTTTCCCCTTTCTACCTCCAGAAGTTCGTCCACAGTGTGCTGCATTTCATGGATCGCTGTTAGCTCTTGAACATCTTCCTCTATTAATTCCTGATCAATGGTTTGATAATCTTTTCTAAACGCTTTAGCAACAGATTCTGTAAGAGAATGAGGGTCGTCATCATCGGTAGATCTATTGCGCAAGATCGGCAAAACATTGTACAACACAAATCCTCTTATAACTCCTTTTACCACTACTCCAAAAATATCTCCCATATATGTAAATCCGTATGCTTTAAAATCCTTATCCAGTGAATCCAACCGCTCGCCCAAGTAATGAATGGGAAGTTCTCTACCCTCAATCCCTTGGTTATAAACCTTAAAATCTTTTGACCGGTCAATTCTGTGCGCCATTCCATAGAGGATTTCAAATTTTTCATTGTCCTGCTTAAACTGAATTAAATCCAAGCCTAAAAATAGTCCCAGACGATAAAGATAGGAACTGTTGCGCGCTGCTTTAGCAATTTCTTTAAACTCATTTTCTTCTATTTTTTTCAATATCAAACGTTTCACTAATTGAGCAAACCCTAGGGCTTCCTCTCCTTTTCCCTGCATAAGCTGGTCCAGAACATTCTCAATTAAAGCAGTCACTCTTTTTACAATATCTTCGCTAGAACGATTAGTATAAACCAAGAAATATTTTGGCAGCGCCTTCCCTATAAAAAACGCAATCTGATCTGCTTCACTTTGGCTAAGAACTTCCTGAAGAGCGCTATTAATCTCTCTTTCCCATTCTTCTACTGGATAGACTGGCGCTTCATAAATTGTTTTCCATCGTTTTATGATTCTTTTCTTAACATCTCCTTCTTCTTTCTCATCCGCGCTTGGTTTTGCAAAGCTCGGGGCATACTCTGCCTCCTTTTCTCTCTCCAATCCTCTTTCAATTTCCATTAATTCCGAACGCACCTTTATCCAATATTTATCTTTTCCCATTTCCTTTTCTATCTCTTCCATTCTTTTTGGGTTATATTTAGCCTTTGCAATTTTCTGGATGCGCGCTAAATTTGGCAGTTTTCCCTTTAATGGTTTATGCTGCTTAACTAAATAGGAATAAACAAAGTTAATTTTTTCTTCAAGAAGAGCATTCTCGCCTAAATGAGCTAGTTGTCTAAAAAGAAGAGATAAGTCTCCTGCTCCCATATCTTCTAAATAACGTAAAAGGCTGTCTCTTATATAGGTTTCTGTTTCCGGGCGATGTTTAGCGCTCTTTTTTCGCAGCGCATCTTCATTTACATCCGCGCTTTCATAAAGAATGGCAAAAATTTGAGATAACAAACTCTCTTCTTCATCTTCTAACGACCAAGCAACATTTATCATACTCTCATCCATTGTCCTAGCGCTAACATACCGGGACATCTCTAAACGCACCAGCGCCCGGAAATACGCAGTTTTAGATAATAGTTTATGCTTTTCATCTCTAAGAGAAGGACTCATCTTAGGTAGAGCTAATAAATCTATTTTAAACGCTCCTTGAGAAGGGTCGTATGCGACAGGTGTGGGAGCATTCAACACAATTTCAAAATGGAAATTGGGGTTTTCAATCATTAGAGCGGCTAATCGCGTATCCAGCAAACTTATATACTTGAGCTCAAATTCTAAATTTTTTCTAGCCTTATCTAAGGCAGTTTCTAATCTTTTGCGCAAATCTACCTGCCTTAAGAAGAGCATTTGCAGAGCTTTACGCAAAACTTCTCTCTGTAGATACGAAGATTTTTTATTCTGAATCACTGTTTCAATCTCAGAAAGAAGCGTTTCAAATTCTTTTTTATGACTATAAGAAATATCAAACGAAGCAATGATAATTTGCAGCAATCCTCGCGCAGTTTGGAGCGCCATAGGTACTTGTTTCAAATTGTTTGACGCTCTTCTTAAATCTTCAATGATTGCATCAAAGTTATCAGTAAGATTAGGATCAGGTATCGCGCGTCCTTTTAATTCTTCTTTCCCCAGCCGAATAATTGTTTCTGGAGGATAATATAACCTCATCAATCTTTGTGGTTTTCCAAGGTGATATTTACTGACAATCGCTCTGCTGATCCCATCCCCCAATGTCATTGCAAAAGAGGGAGCATAAGAAGGCAGCTGTTTCTCTACAAAATTCCACACTGCATGAGCAGTAACGCTCCACAAAATCCCGACACCCACACCAATAAGAACATTGAGCCCAGCCAGAAGTCCGGCGCTGCCAGGCATGGCAAGGGAGAGATAGGCAATAGTTCCGAAAATTGCGGCGAGATTAAAAAGGGATGTAAGTGCGATGCGGATAGGAAGCTGGAGGGGAGATTGGGTGTTATCGTGACCCGTTGCAAACTGAACCTGATGGTAGCCAACCCATCCAACCCACCCCGCCATCACCACCGCTAAAGGAACGATCTGGCTTAAATCTAAACCTGCAAAGTTCTGAAACATATAAAACACCATCGCAGAGATCACCGCAGGCAACCGCCCCTGCCAGCGCGATTGCCAATCGCTTCTACCCGGAGTTTTGATCCCCAACTCCTCGATCACAGAAATTCCAAAAAGGCGATTCTTGGCCAGAAATCTTTTCACTTGCGCGAAAGTCCCGGTTGCGTTCCGCCATGATTCCAACAGAGCCTCTGTCTCACCAAGAGTCATTTGAACATCAAAATCTCCTCTCTCTCTTTCCTCCTCAGCTGCCTCTTTATCCGCTATCGAGGCAGGGCGGATTTCATCTTTTTCCGACCATCCCTCTGTCTTGACACCCATAAGTTGTTGTGTTATAGTTGAATTAATGGAAGATAACAGCTCAGAGACTTTCTTTACATCTAGGAGAAGGGAATTTATCGCTTCCGGTGTGCTTAATCTTGGATTAATACTGCTTACATCAGGACTTGTAAGTGAGGTTTTTACCTCGCTTAATGTTTCCTTGAGAGCAGCTATTATTTTATGGGGAGCAATATTTTTCGTTTCCTCTGCAATTATTTTTCCTTCAGAAGGAGGTAAATAAGATGATAACTCTAACAGTAACAATGATAATGGTTCTAACCATTCTGGCTCTAATAAAGTGGGAAGAGCATCGGAAGAAAAAAGCTGGACCGCATTAAGTTGTTCGATCACTACATCCGCCTGCCCAATCGCGCGATCCAATTCAATTTCTAAATTTCTAACCTCAATCTCGGATTTTCTTCTCTCACCACCTAATTCCCCTTTTTTCCAACTCCTGATTGCAAATTTAAGTTTATCTCCCAAACTCATCCGCTCTTTAAACTTTTCTTTCACTTGATCTAGGAATTGTTCAGGAGTTAAAGAACGATCTACCAAATGTCTAAAGATAATTCGGAGCCGATCTAAAGCAGTCAAGTGATTCACAAGATACCCAACCTTGGTAAAAAAGACCGAAGTGTAGAGGTACTCCTTGGGAATCTTTTTCCCCGGATTGACGCTTAACCACATCATCGCCTCCAGCAAATTCTTTTGATTCTTAGATGTTTTTTTAACTTGTTCAGCGGAGCCGCAATCAATTAAGATCACCCGAATCTTATTATCTTCTCTCATAAGATGAAAGTTCCCGCCATGGGGATCTGCCAAATAGTCCCCGTACTCAAACATCTGCCGCATGAGAAAATCAAAAATCATTTCCTTTACCTGTTTTAGCTCCTGCTCACTTACAATCCCGCTGGATATCAGCTTCTCTTCTTTGTCCAGAGACACGCCTTCTGCAAAATCAGTTTCCATGCTGATTCCTCGATGAATGCTCCCTTCATAAATGTTGGCTACTCCAAATTCAACGATCGTTTTGCCGTCAGTTAAACGGTAATCCTCTTTTGCATTGATTTCCTGAATCTGATCCTTAAACCTTTTGGTAATGCGAACTTCGTTTTCAAAATCAGCGTCATCCGCAATCGCTCCTGAGACCCGGTCCTCTAAGCCCTCTGGAATCTCAAACTTAATCTTTCTTAAATCACCTAAAACTTTCCGCAAGAACTCAAGGTCGCTCTTCATCTGTTGGTCAACATCCGGTCTTTTAATTTTAAGCACATGCTCCTTAGTTTTCCCTTTTCTTTTAACCTTATAAACAATTTTCACTGAAGCGCTGCCAAGCTGTTCCCCAATAGTATCAAAATGCTCTTTGAACCCGCCAGGATAAACATTTTCTATTGTTTCAAACACCACCATCTTGCTTAAAGGGTCGGCTCGGCTGGACAAATTTTTGAGCGCTTCCCTCAAACGGTTGGAAAGAGGAACATCATAGGAATGCGCCAGCATCTGCGCCATTTTAACCCCTACTAAACCTAAAGACTCAAAAAACTTTGCGATCATCTCTTCTTCATTCTTCTTTTCACCCTTTAGGACGCTTGCCATGTTTACGGTCATAGCCTGAACCATCTCTAATTTTCTTACAGAATCACTGTTTTTAAGAATAACTTTCATAATTTTTTTAAGAGTTTTTTTCGGAATATCTCCCTCAGGCACCATTCTTTCAAATAGATCATCCATAAACCCATTGAAAATATCTTCTGCCTCCAAAATTCCCTGCCTGCCAATAAAGAGCTGTCTGATCAGTTCCTTTTTAGTACTTTCTCCTATGCGTTCAAAATCTCCCAGAATTAAACCAGCTTGACTTACCATGGGTTCACTAAAAACTTGTTTTAAGCGGTCAAAATCAACCCCTAAAAATAACTCCCACTCCCGCATGAAAAGAGGCTTGTCTTTAATCCCCAATATCCACAGCAATAAATCCTTTTTTTGAGCTGGATGAGCCTCTTGAATTAAAAGAACGATGCGGTCCTGGAAAAAAATAGATTTAGCCGCTTGCTCCTCATGAAGCACTCCTTCTTTGTACTGATAAAGAAGAGGTTTAATCAGAGCATACTCCTCATAGGTTCGAGCAAACTCTACAAGTTCTAAAAGAAGATCATCCCTGAGGAATCCGGGCTCAAAATAATTTTTTACAAGATGGACCTGATTTTTTATAAAATCAAAATGCTCCGCTGGAGTCATGCTGTGAAGACGATCTACTTTAATTGGATTTGCATTCCTCTCAAGTTTTAAGCTGATCAAACCAATCTTATCCTCAAAATAACCATTAAAAAATAAATCTCGGACGCTTTTTAAGTTGGCCAGCAGAACATTGAGAAGTACATCTCCTTTAGAGAAATCAAGTTCAAAGTTAGCCAACATCTCTAAATAACGATCGCGAGTAGCGGACTCTCTGGGAAACATCCTTAAAATAGTATCGAGTTTCTGTTCAAAATTAATTTGAGGATCAGAAACAACCTTCTCAATTCTTCTTTCTGCCAAGCCAGGGATCAGAGTATCCAACTGAACATGCTTTTCTTGAAAGTCAAAATGAAAAATGTCAGCTAAAGGCTCCTTACGCATTGCTTGCAGATAAAAAAGATAAAAACCTTTTACTAACCTTGTAAACCACTGATCATTGAAAAGCGTTTCTAAAAGAAGTTCTCCAATCCTGTTCCTTAAAACCAGCTCTTGGGAGACTGTCCACTGAATGATAGGCGAATTCTCTTGATTAAATTTTGGGAAAAGAAGCCCGATAAGACGACTCGCCATTTCATAAAATTTCACCGAAGGTTTGATGACCACTAGATACAGAAAATAAATAAGAATGCGCACACAGCATCGAACTAAAATTCCAACATAGCTGTTGAAAAACAGTTCAGTAAACATACGCTCCAATTTAGACATAAATGACAGGTCGCTGATCCAGAATAAGTGCGATGGAAAAGACATTTGTTTGATCTTTTCGCCCAAAGGCCGATCATTTCTCCCTTCCTTTTTCAAAATCCAATAGAAAAGAATGCTGGTATTGATCTGATCCATTCTGCCGTCATAAAGAAGCAGAGGAGCGATCTTTTCCAGCGCATCATAGATTTCTTTATTTTCTTTCCCTTTCCGTTCTCTTTGAGCAATGAATCTTCTTAATTCAGAGATGCCGACCCTTCCTCTGATTTTAAAGGCCGGGTCAATCTCCTCTACTTTCTTTGCAAATAGGTAAAGAAGAAGATAGTTCCTATAAATGGAAGGAGGAATCCAGATTTGAATTTCTTCCAGCTGATCCTCAAAACTTTTTTCAGAGCTCAAGAACTCTTCAAAAATTTTGGATTCCTCTTCGCCTCCCCCTATCAAATCCCGGCGGTCTAAATATTTTGGAACCCCAAATATCAGTTTTCCAAAAGCTCCTTCAAAAATCCTTTTGAGTTCTGGAAACAAACCTGCGGTAGCGGCTCCATTTTTGAAAAGATCTTCAAACATTGACCCGCCATCAATATAGTTTTCTAATGTCTCTATTTCACCTAAAAACATTTGAAAAATCCCAAGTCTTTTTCCTTTATTGGATACCTGACGAACCAAACTTAATTTTCCTTTATGATTAAGAAAAATCAATAAATTAGAAGTTGCGATATATTCGCCCCAGGTATGAACCTTGTACAACTGAGCATTGACCATCTGTTCTGAAATATTCAGCTCGCCCAGATAGACCATTCTACCCCTATTGATGAATCCTCTACTATACTCATTCAACCACTCTTTGGCTGAAAAAACCAAAGGAACTTTATGCTTCTTTTGTTTTTCAAACATGTAAGGACTATTCAAAAATAATGCTAAGATATTAAGCTCTTTTTGCGGAATAATGCGCTCCTCAATAGCCCTGTCAATAAATTTGTGAAAATCTTCTATAGATAAAATTCCGCCTGCGTCAAAAAAGAATATCCACTTTAGAATCTCTGGATCAGTCTCCCCAACATCCGCGCTAATCCCAGCCTGTTTTAAACTCTCATGGACAGTTTCTTGCACATATTTAAGCCCTTCTTGAGTCATTTGCAAGAATAAAAGCTGATGAAGTTTATTTGAAAGTTCATCAGTTCGCAAGGGTTTAGCTCCTTTCCTTGTTTCATCTGCTTCAGCAATATATTTTTTTAGACGATTTAATTCCTCTTTAATATCTCTAGCTAATTGCGTTCCTGCAGTTTGAACGTTTAAAAGCGCGTGAATTTTGGCAATCTCTTCGCTGGTTAAATCCAGAAGAACCTTGATTACCATTAAGCTGTCCTGTAATATGTCCTCTTTAAATAAAATCTCCTTTTCTTTTTTTCGCTCCAAAACACGGAAGAACTCTTTTTTCACATTTTCTCTTAATTCCCGCGATGAGTAAATTGCGCTTAAAATCTCTGGGTTCGGCGAACTGATCAATTCATCATAGACGAATTCCCCAATTTCCTTAATGTTATGGAATTCCTTCATCTTTAAGAAATATTTTAAAAGCATGGCTCGATCTTCGTTTCGTCTTCCATCTTTTTCCATTTTTGCCAATGCCATTCTTACGATCAAACGCGCTAAACGATTGACTCGAGCCATGGGCTGCATGAGCAGCTCTCTTTTTTTATAAGAGACCATATCTAAAATGGCTAATAAACTTTGGATGGATGGATTGCGGGACAACTCAATTATTCTTCTTAAAACTTGATACAAATAAAGTTCAAATAAAGATTGTTTTGCATAAATCAGATTTCTTTGCAATTCTACACCGCCATGATCTCTGGAATTTAAGTCATGATCAAATTCCCATTCTCCTGTGGGATGAAGCGATTGAAAATGAATCATTAATTCATCCAAACTTTTATCTTTAACCAGCTGATAAAGATGCCTTTTAATGCCTCCTAGCGCGTCTCCAGCCAACCTTGCCCTCTGTATAACAAACCCCATAGTTCCGCCATATCGAGATTCTAATGGATTCAGAGAGAGAGAGAGTAGATGAGGAGATGTGATGGAACTCCCTTTTCTTTCAATGGCTTCTTCGCGCGCCTGAATTAAACGCAGGATGTCATTTTTCTTTTGCATTGCTTCTCTAACCAAGCCGCTCGCTGAAAAAAGTTCATTCAATTTATTGTAGTCCAGAGGGATAGGAGTTCCGTCCCGATATCCGTGGACAATCGTATGCCCTGAAAACGTGGAGCTGGTCGGGAAAGAAACAGCACGAGGCATCTCTCCTGTGGCCAAATAGCTGAATAAACAATAACTGGATAACTCCTTCAAATCCCATGGATACCCTCCTAGAAAAGGTTCTTTCCAAAGACGAGAATTATAGAAATGCCAACTGTTGCTTTTTTGCAAGGTTTTCCTAATCCCTTTTGCCGCCTTATTCATTTCCTGCGAGAACTGCATTGAAATGATCTGTTGGGCTGCCAGATCCAAAACATGGTTTAGAGCCAGGGAAATTAAAAATTCCAATTCCTCAAAGGTTTGGGCGCTCTGAACCGCAATTTCCAATTTTTCAAATGAATTTAGCCCGGCCAATTTTTCTTGAAGCTGCCTAAACCGAGACTTCCCTAATCTAATTTGCTTTATAGCCTGGAATGAAAAGGAGGAGACATTCTGTGTTTCCCGCCAATTGGATCGTCTTTGAATTCTTCTTAAAGTGTCAATGCGCTCTTGGGAAGGAGGATGACTGTCGAACATAGCCTGAAAAAGAGAAAAGGAAGGAGAGCTGCGATTTAATAATTCAAAGAATTTAGTAATTTCACTGATGCTGTATCCAGCTCCATTGATGATCTCTACAGCCCTTACATCCGCGTCTTGCTCCTTTGCATAAAGATGGACTGCGTCATGCGCTTTAAACTTCAAGTAGTCTTCCAGAGAACCAAAGCGACGGCCAATTTCTTGCACCTTGCCTGCATCCACAGCCTCTCGGTATTGAATTAAATGCGTCACCTCGTGCGCTAAAATAAATCCGATCAGATCTTTGGTTAAAACCCCGGCTTTGTGCAATTCTCTGAACAGCCCAACATTAATCACTATAAAATTAAAATAAATGGCAGCTGCTCCATTTGCTGAAGAGTCATCCGCTAAAAAGAGTTGAGCATTCTCCAAACCTTTTGCCTGATCCTGTTTGCCTTGAGCTATCATCATATTTTTTGCGCTTTCCAACACCTTTTGATAAACTTCTTGCAATTCAGACTGCAGGTCAGGAAACTCATCCTTTTCAACAAAACCAAATTTTATCCTCATCTGCTCAATCAGCGCTTTCTTCATCAAAGGATCATAAACATATTTATCTTTTTGACCTAATTCATCTAAACTATCCTCCCCCAATGTCATTGCAAATGAGGGAACATAAGAAGGCAGCTGTTTCTCTACAAAATTCCATACCGCATGCGCAGTGACGCTCCACAAAATCCCGACACCCACCCCAATAAGCGTGTGAAGACCCGCCGCAAGTCCAGCGCTGCCAGGCATGACAAGGGAGAGATAGGCAATAGTTCCAAAAATTGCGGCGAGATTAAAAAAGAATGTGAGAGCGATGCGGACTGGAAGCTGGAGAGGGGAGCGCGTATTGTCGTGGGCTATTGCAAACTGAACCTGATGGTAGCCGATCCATCCCGCCATCACCACCGCCAAGGGAACAAGCTGACTCAAATCTAAACCTGCAAAGTTCTGAAACATATAAAACACCATCGCAGAGATCACCGCCGGCAACCGTCCCTGCCAGCGCGATTGCCAATCGCTTCTACCCGGAGTTTTAATCCCCAACTCCTCGATCACAGAAATTCCCCACAACTGATTCTTTGCCAAAAATCTTTTCACTTGCGCCAACAGTCCCGTCGCATTCCGCCACTCTTTCAACAGCGCTTCTGTCCCACCAAGCGTCATCTGAACAGACCCGTTATCTTCCTGATCAACATCCACAACCAAAGTCGTGCCATCCTCCCCTTTTTCTGATGGTCCCTTTATACCTTCATCCGCTATTGAGGCAGGTCCGGTTTCATCTTTTTCCGATGATCCCTCTGCCTTGACACCCATAGGTTGTTGTGTTATAGTTGAATCAATGGAAGATAACAGCTCGGAAACTTTCTTTACATCTAGGAGAAGAGAATTTATCGCTTCCGGTGTGCTTAATCTTGGATTAGTCCTCATTACCTCTGGACTTGTGAGCGAAGTTTTTATATCGTTCAACATGTATTTTAAAGTAGGGATTGTATTGATAGGAGTTATTCTTTTTATGTCTTCCGTAGCTGTTTTCCCTGCTAAAGGAGAAGAAAGGTAATATGATAACCGCAACAATATCTCTCTTAATGGTTCTAACAATTCTGGCCCTAATAAAGTGGGAGGAGTATCGGAAGAAAAAAGCTGGACCACATTAAGTTGTTCGATCAACGCATCTATCAGCCCAATCACCTCATCAAATTCATCTTCCTTCCAAATAAGATGCGCTAGCTCTAGTAAAACCCTACTGGCATACTTATACGATTCGCTCCCGTGATTCTGAGAAAGTTCATTGGAAATTATTAAAAAGATTTCACTCATCTCTGAAAGCTCATTCGTTATCCGTTGCAAGGCAGGACTGTTGCGATCCGACCATTGAGTTATTTCTCTCAAATAATTCCTTAATTCATCTACTGCTTTCTGTGAGGCTGCCTTTGTCAGCAATAGGTCCACCCTCATTGCCTCAATTTTATTTCTCAGCTCTCCAATATTTAGTCTTTTTCCATTTCCAAGCTCTCTTCTTTTCTCTAGTTCTGCTTTTAGATGTTGGTAAACTGCTAACCTCTCGGGAGATAAATCTTCAGCTATTGATCGGCGGTTAAAATATAATTTATTATATTTTTCCAACCCCTCCAAATACTCAATTAAGTCTAATACAACATTGTTTATATTATCACGGGACAACAATAGCGCCTCAATTTGCTCTTTAGATTGAATATCCCCTATCCTTCGGTATCTATCATAATTTTCTTTAAACCAATACCACAGACTAGATTTCAAAGAAAGTCCATAAATTTTGTATTCATCCAAAATATCTAAGAACGATTTCTTCCCAATTGTGTTGTAATGAATTAATTTCATAAAGGCCTCGTACTCGTGGGAATCAGAAGGATACATAGAAAGAACATGGTTGTCAGAATTTAGCGCTTCAACAATCATTCTCCTTGTTTCTAGGGTGGCTTCAAAT
Organism: Elusimicrobia bacterium RIFCSPLOWO2_02_FULL_39_32; assembly: GCA_001800135.1. Classification (GTDB taxonomy): domain Bacteria; phylum Elusimicrobiota; class Elusimicrobia; order 2-02-FULL-39-32; family 2-02-FULL-39-32; genus 2-02-FULL-39-32. Next base: position 132,341 of record MGUU01000016.1, read on the forward strand.
CCATCTCTTGCAATAAGGCCAATCCCGTGCAGCGCCATAGTAACACTCATTCCCTCAACCCTAGTAACTAATCTTTTATTGATAAGATCATCCATGTAAATAGGAATCTTGCTCGCATCGTATATGATTCCAAAATAACTTTTCAGCCCTTCTAAATTATCAAACTCAACCTTTAATTTTCCATCAGCCTCAACTGTAATCTTTAGAAACAACTGCCTTATGGAAAAATTAGAACTCCTGCTATCCCCTGAAACCAAGAGAATATCTGTATCTTTTATATCGGCCTTAAAATTTGATAAGACAGATTTTATTGTACCCGCATCAATATCCTGATATGGATAAGATCGAACTACAAGATCAATATCGGAAGTAAAATCTTTTAATGTTTTGTCTCTTAATAACCCTGCACTTCCCAAAAGAGAATGAATAGCTGTGCGTCCAAACAACGTTACTGCGGTTCCCTCTGGAAATTTTTTAAGAGCAGAACTTAGTTCTGAATCGAGCCACACTTCATGTCTTTTGTGCGAATATGGGATATTAACTTGATATACCTCTACATGGGACGGGTGGTCACTCTCAAAAACGATATTAGCAAGTGGCAAGCCTGTGATTAAAGCAATGAGGTTGTAAAGTGAATGGAATAGGAAGTGAAGACCAAATCCAGATATAACAGCTTCTTTCAAATTAGTAATGTCTCCAAATAAAAAATCAGTCACATTGCCCAACAAAGGAACAGAGGAAATCGGAACTCCCATTAAAACAAAGATAGCAGGAACTACAAGAGCCCCTGCTAACACTAAACCTACACCAAACAAAACTGTTTTCTCTGCAGACGACCTTCCCTTATGCGCTCCACTGAATACATACGCGCTCTTTAACGCCCACTGCACTATGAATGGAATAATCACAGGTAAGAACCATGCAGTTAAAGGCAATGCCATGAATAGAGATATTCCACCAATTACCAAACCAGTTACAACACCAATCGCTGCCATCTTCTTAGTCCCTAACTCATATATCTTATTGGCCTTAACCATATCCGTTGAAACTCCTGCCATCCTCTTAGCTCCCAGCTGATATTCCTTTCCTGCGCCAGCCATTTGAACCACAATTCCTCTTTCCTCTATTGGTTCAACCTCACCTGCAATCCCGCTTTTCACTAACCTTTCATGCGCCCATTCTCTCACCCCAGGAATAAAATAGAGCACCTCCCACCACACCCCAATGAGGGTGTAAATCCAGTGAGCAAGCGCATAAATGGAATGGTAAGCAAACCTGTATATCTTCACACTCTCCCACTCATCCCCAAATAGCTTCTTAAAGATATTCTTAAGCTGAATTTCTAACCACTGCTTTACCTTCTCATCAGCAATAGAACCAGGACCAATCTCTTTTCTCTTCGATGATTTTTCTTCATCCACTATTGAGGCAGTGCCTGTTTCATCTTTTGCCGATGAACCAGCTCTGAAGAATTGAGAATCCTTCTGAACTGCCGATGATCCCTCTGTCTTGACATCTGTGGCAGCTTGTGTTATAAACATGTTAGAAACAAACTCCATGAATATATTCAAAGACTCAAGAAAGCGATTGATTGGATCTTCACTTGTTAATGTCGGGGTGTTGCTATCAACCGCCGGGGTTATCAGCGAATCTTTTATGAAATTTAGTTTTTCAACTAGAGTTGCAATTTTTTCTCTGGGGATAATGTTGTTTGCATTAGGAGTTGTTATCTTTCCAAACAAAGATGATAAGGAGGATAATTGAGATGCCATTAACAATAACATTTGCTGTATTGGCTTTGCTGCTTGTTGCCTATATAAAGTGGGAGGAACATCGGAAGAAGAAATCTGCTGGACCGCATTAAGTTGTTCGATCAACGCATCCGCCAACCCAATCGCATTATCAATTTCAGTCACTAAACCTTCTAGTACTTTAGTAGCTTCCTCACGAGGAGCAGCCTTCCCTAGTCCAAAACGTTGAGATAGTTCAGTAATAATCAAGGTTAAAGTTGTTTTTGAGAAAAGATTCCTGAATGAATAAAACTGCCTTTGAAGAATGACCTCTTGAAAAATATCACTTTTTTCAGATGCGCTTATCCCATCAGTAATGTAAGCAATGGTCTCAAAAACTTTAAAAAGAACCTCAAATTCTCCAATAAAAGCAATTCCACGATCATCCAATAATTTCTTAAGTGCCCTTAACTTATTTTCAACATCTAAATCCTGCTGCAAAATGATTTGTTCCAATTCTGATTCTAAGCCCTGAACTCCTTTTTCCCCACCCATCATCTTTTGAACTAGATTCAGAGATTGTTTAACATCTAAACGATCCAGCGCGGCTAACAATAAAATAAATGTTTCTTGATTTTTTCTTGAAAATTTAGCGTTATTGCCAAAATCAAGCAGAGTCACCTTCCCTCCTTTCTTAGCCTTTTTAGACAAGGAAACAAAAATATTGCCAGAATGGAGATCCGCATGATAAATGCCTTTAATCAGAATCTGGCGCAAGATCCCGCGATAAATCAAATGTTGAACAGCTGAAAACTCTCCATCTGCTTTTAACCGCGCAATGATCTGATCTTTAAGAGGAATCCCATCAATAAACTCATCCGCAAAAAATTGCTCTCCTTGCAGTTGAGGATCAATCCGAGTCACTCTTAACTCCCACCCATTTCTTTTTTCTCCATTAGAGAATCTTCCCAAAACTTTTTGCGCAAAGACTTCCTGCTTAATATTCAATTCCCGATGGACAGCAAGGTCAATTTCATCCATCAAAGAATCAGAAATCTGATCTAAGCCTGATATTTTTCCGCGCAGAGCTTGAATCACTTTCTTTGCAATCTCTAAATTCTCCTTAACCTCGTATCGAGCCAAAGGACGAACATACTTTACAGCCTTTAAAGAGCCGTCTCTTTTTTTAACTAAATAACCTTGTTTAATTGAAGCGCTGCCTAAAAGTTTTCCTATGGTTTTTATTCTTCGTTTTAATGAACCAAAGGAATGATCAAATAAAAGAGCGTTGAGCAAATACCTTTTATCTAAAGGATTCACCTGATCAGATAATTTTTCCAATGTTTCCCTTAAATGCTCATCTGTAATTAATTTTTGTTTAGCTAATATCTGCCCTAGTTTAACACCCACTACCCCAAAACTTGTAAGCAGCTGGCTAATCAGTAAATTTTTTAAAACCACCGCTTGACCCCCTGCAACTGGGTTCTTAAGGAAATGCGCAAATAATCCATTTATTAAATCTAACTGTTTTAGTTCTGGGCTGGCATTAAAAGTCTCTTGAAAAATAAGGTAAAGAACATTTTTCTCATTCGCTCTTTCACCTGTTCCATGCTCAAAAATATTCTCTACCAGTTGCAAACGATTTGTATCATCGCTTAATAATCCTTTAGGTCCAACAAAAAGAGTGGATAAGAAAAGATAGCGTTCTACATCAGAAACAGTCTCTAAGATTAAAGCCAAATCTGAAAAATCAGCTTTTAAAGAATATTCCAATTTTTTAAGCTCATCTGGTTTTTCTGTTCCAATTCCAATCAACCATTCAAAAAGTTCCCTTTTATCCTTTGGCTCCCATGCTTCCATAGCATCAGCTAAATGCTCTAATATTCTATGAGCAGCTCTCTTTTTTAAATCTCTTGCTAACTGATCCGTAACCTTTAGTTCTCTCTCAGACTTTAGCTCCTCCAATTCTATTTCCACATCCTGCAGGAACTGGTTTAACAATTCTTTTTTAATTTCAGAGTCAACTGGAAAATAAAAATCCATTATTTCTTTAACTGATTCATAACTATCCAGCTTCAATTGCCCTAGTACTTTTTTCTGAAGCAAGATTCTTTTTGCCAGCATATCTTTAATCATGCTCTCTTCTAAATAGGAAAAAATAACTTCAAAATTAAGAGTTTCATCTCTAAAAGGGTCTCCTATTAAATCAATTAAAATTTTATTTCTATGCAGAGATTTATGAGGATAACATTTAAGCGCTAACTCTATTTTTTGAGACAATGGCCAAGAATAACCCGCTAAACTAAGGTGATGCTCTTCTAACCAGAGTTTGAGCAGTTGATCTCCCCATTCAATGGTAAAGTCAGATTTAGGATCTTCTTTAAGCCTGGCCCAAACCGGTAGGTAATCCGCTTTTTCAGAAAGATATTTTGCATCATCAAAAGATCTTCTGCTAGAGTATTGAAGATCAGGCAACCCAAGTCCTGTGGAAAAAGGAACAAAGAGAGAGGTTATTCTAAAAAGAATTTCAAAATCTAGATCCTTTAATCCTTTGAGCTCTGCTGTTTTAAGAGCTCTTTCCAGATAAATCCAATTATATCTGCTGGGACGCAATCGCGGCAATAATTTGTTCAAAGCAGGAACCAACTTTCTCTCATCATTGGAAAAAAACCAATTCCAAGCTAAAAGCGATACAAGATCATTAAACTCTTTTGCATGAACACGATTGTTTAAGAATTGCTGTTCATGATTCAACATTAAATCAAAAATCTCTTTTTTCTCCTCTTCATTAACTAAGGATGAGAGGAGTTCTGTGTCTGGAAGATAGCCATGAATAATAAAAATTCTTAATTGCTCTTTTAAAGGAATCCCTTCCTGATTCATAAGTTCTTTAAGAAGCTTTAACAAGGTCATGTCTGTATAAAGCTCTAGGTCGTTCGGTCTTATGATATGTGCGATTTCATGGTTATACTTTTTATAATAAAAAGCGATCAATTTCTTTTGTGCAGCTGAGTCCTTAATTTTTCCAATAAGGAATGCATAAGTCTTTGAAAAAATATAGGATTTATTTGACCTGCCGCCGACGTCATATTTCGGGTCAATCCACTCATTTTCTAAACCATACTTTTCAAGAATAGTATCTAAAAGTCCAATGGCTTTTAGCGGCTCCATGCCAAATTCTTCTATCAGCTTCTTCATTAAAAGCTCTAAACGACTGACAATCTGCTCTCTAAACTTTTCACTCCTCATCATAAAATCAAGGAGTAAAAATAACTCTTCCTCACTTTTAAGCGCCTTATCCAGCAGTTGTGATATCCCATGATGTTTTATCGCTTCAAACTCATCATCTAGATATGGCTCTAACTGTTTTAAAGCAAAGAACAATTCATTAAAATTTGAAATTTTTGAGAATATGAGCTCAAGGTTCCTTTGATCATATTCAAGAGTTTCTAAATTTCTGATAAATTGAGGCATTACGTGTCTATGCATGGCTAAACTCTTATAGACGTTCACTAACTCTTCCAGACTAAACTCATCCTTTTTCTTTTCAATCTCATTTAAAATATGAACTACCATCTTATCCATATAGTCTTCAAATGATGAACCCTCTCCGCTATGCATCATGCTCCGCTCATCTTGTTGCAGAATTTCAGCCCAAGGCTGATCTACGCCAACCAAGAGATAATCATTTTCAAATTGACGAAAATGGGATAAAATTATTTCCAGAGCTTTTACGGGATTTTCCCATTGAAGAGAGCCTAAATATCCTAAGATGTTATTGTCCTCCAAATGAAGAGCTCTCTCTAAGTAACGCAACCCGCTTAAATAAAGATAGGTGATCATCTGTTTTTTATCTTTTTGGCTTAGTTGAGATAATTCAGGAGCAAGTTCTTCTGCTATTTTTTCTAATTTTCCTTTAAATTCTGAAAATCTGGAGTGATAGAGATCCATCTCCCTTTGCCAAAAAAGAATAGCAGGTTTATAATAAACCTTTGTTTCTAAAAGTTTTGGACTAAAACTAGAATAGGGCACTAAATTTTTTGGACCCATCCCTTGTCTTTGTTTAATCAAATAAAGATTACGTGAGATTTGATCAGCCAATAACTTCTCTGGAAGGGTTTTTAGTAATTCCGGAGAAAGAGTTATATTCTTTTCAAAAGCAATTTCTCTTGCCCATCTTTCCATATCCTTAATCTGTTCATCTGTAAAATATTCTTTTGGATTAATCTTTGAATCTAAAATAAATTTTTCTTCTAATTCCCAAGTATATCCAAGCACCATTAATGACTCCAGATGTCCCTTTTCTAAAATGATTTTTATTCCTGTTCCTGTAGGATTTTTAAACTCCTCTAACACAGTCTGAAAGCGCAATAAAATATTGAACAGATTCATCACTTTTAAAAGATCATGAAATGAGGTGGCATTTTCCGCGCTTTGTTGGAGGTTCTCAAAGGTTAATGTTCTATAGAGCTCTTGGTCAAAATAAAACCGCTCAGACCTTTTAACATTCAAAAGAGATTCTGGAATGGCTTCTGGTTCTCCATGCAGATAGCGCCAATAGTTGTGGCGAATATCATTGAATATTTTGACCACCCTGCGGTGGGTGTGAGGATGAGTTGTAGTGATCTCAACTGATTTTTCCTCTTTCTTAAGCGCCTGCATAAAACGAAGCGCAGCCATAGGTGTATAGACTCTTTTGCCAAGCCCTTTATCAATAGTGGAAAGCCCAACCTCATCTGCCCTATATTCTCCTGAAAGAGAAGAATGTTTATAATTGGGATCAACGCTCTCATCTTTGGCAATTATGCTATGTCCTGTTTCATGGCCTAAAATAAATTTAATCGTATCTTTATCCAAAATCTCATTCCTTTTTAAAAACTGTAAAAGTCCCCAATTAAATTCAATCACTTTTTCATTTGGATAAAATCCAGCATTAATATCATCGCTGTCTGAAACCACGAACAGATATTCTTGCTCAGGCAAACCAAGATCGCGCAAAGCAGCTTTGGCTAATCTCTCTGCTATGCGCACAATTTCAAAAGATGGATCAATAATGCCTGAAATCCTTTTAATTTGGTCTAGCCTTGCTCTTGCTTGCGGTGAAAACCGTTCTGATTCTCTGCCATTCATTCGCAAAATAAAGGAGGGCAAAAGTTTCATTTGATAAGCATCAATAATTTCCCAACTAAAATGAATTAGAACAGAACCAGTAAGCGTAAGAATAGGATGGCCGGGGAATAGGATAAAAGGAAGGTTAAAAAGGATTGAAGCAAATGCGCGGGAACGGAAAAAACCGCCTGAGAACTCTTTTGCAAGCTCTTTAGGCCATCCCTGCCATTTAGCTGAATCTCTATATTTTAACCAGCGTACAATGGTATGAGAAAACAAAAAGCCCGGTAAGCTCCAAACTATGCCAATAGTTAAACCTATCAATGAATCCCAGCCAAGAAAAGAAAATGCCATTGGCAAACCCACAAACCCAATCCAGCGATAAATCGCCTCTTCTCCAATAGAGACTCCTACATAATAAATAACTCTTTGCTGCCAATTTTTAAATTTTTCCGGCTGAAGGATTGGAGCTAAAATATCAGCGGATTTGCTCTCTTTAGATTTTTTTACTCTTTTACCTAAATCCCTAAACAAAAATCCAATCTTTTCTCTAGCGCTCATCAGCGACTTAAATTTCTCTTTTACCTGTTCCATAAATGCTTCTGGGGTTAAAGAGCGATCCACAAAATATTTAAAAATAATATTTAATTTTTGTTCCTCGCTTAAATGTTGAAAAAGATATCCAGCTTTTGTAAAGAAAACTGAAGTGTAGAGATATTCCTTAGGGATTGATTGCCCAGGATTTACACTCAGCCAAATCATTGCTTCTAGCAAATCTCTTTGATTTTTCGGAGTTCTGGCAACTTCCTCTGCGGAACCAGAATCTATTAAGATCACCTTAATCTTATCCCCTTCCCTCAAGATATGGAAATTCCCTCCGTGCGGGTCTGCTAAATAAAACCCATATTCAAACATCTGCTTCATCAGGAAATCAAAAATAGCCTGTTTAACCTCTTCCAACTCTTTTTTATTCAAAATGCCTGCTGCTATTAATTTTTCTTCTTTGTCCAGAGAGATCCCTCCCGCCAAATCAGTTTCCATAGTCACATCTTGATGGATCGTGCCTTCATGAATGCGGGCGATACCCATCTCTACAACTGTTTTTCCATCTGAAAGTTTGTAAGGGCTCTTTTCGTTTGTCTCCATGATCTGCTGTTCAAATCTTTTTGTGATGCGAAGCTCATTCTGAAAATCCACATCTTCAGCAATAGCGCCAGAAATTCTATCTCCTAAACCCTCTGGGATTTTAAATCCCTTTCTTGTTAATTCTTCTAAAACACTTTTAAGAAATTTAAGATCCTCCCCCATCATCTGCGCAACCTCAGGCCGTTTAATTTTTATCACATGCTCACTTAAAGCTCCCTTTCTTTTTACTGTATAAACAATCTTTACAGAAGCGCTTCCCAAAGGAGCCCCAACAGTTTCAAAATTTTCCTCAAAGCCTCCCGGATAAACATTTTCTATGGTTTCAAACACCACCATCTTGCTTAAAGGATCAGCCCGGCTAGAAAGATTGTTTAAAGATTCTCTTAACTCCTGAGGAAGAGAAATATCATAAGAATGCGCCAGCACCTGAGCCATTTTTACCCCAACAAGACCCAAAGACTCAAAAAATTTAGCGATCACCTCTGATTCATTCGCATTTTCTCCCTCTAAAACAGAGCCCAAATTAATAGAAAGCGCTTGCACAATTTTTAGTTTGCGTTCAACATTGCTCTGATTTAGAACAGTTTGAAGGATCGTCTTCAGTTTCCTCTTTGGAAGCTCACCCTCTTTAGGCATCACTTTTTCAAAGACCGCTTCCATAAAATTTTCATATTCGCCTTCAGTCTCTAATATCCCATTTTCTCCAACAAATATCCTACGAATAAATTCCTCTTTTGCGCTCTTGCCTAAACGATTGAGATGAATTCCATCGTTCTTCATTCTAAATCGAGATTCACTTGCTCCCACAAATGTCTCTTTTAAACGGTCTAACTGAACCCCAAAAAACTCTTCTAGTTCAATGATTAAAAGAGGTTTTTTCTTAACTCCCAATATCCACAAAAGAATCTCTTTTTTATCCTTTGCGCTCGCGTCCTGAATAAAACTCTTTAATTGGTCTTCATAAAAAACAGTTTCAGTGGTTTTCTTATCTTTAATTACATCCCCTTTATATTGATAAAGCAGACCTTTTATCAAGCTATATTCATGGTTGGTTCTTGCAACTTCCAAAATGGAAAATAAAATATCGTCCCTAAGATATCCAGACTCAAAATATTTTTGAGTAACACGAACATTTCTTTCAATGCAGTTATAATGCTCATCCCTGCTCATTTCTTTGCTTGGAACATAGAGCTCAGGCTTCAATGACCTTTCTAACTCCCAAGAAAGAACACTATATTTATCTTTAAAGTACGGATTGAAGAATTCAGCTAAAAGAGAGCTTAAATTTTTAAGCAGCTCCTCTCTTTTTTTTGGATCAGCGCTTAAACGAACAATTTCATTTTCAGACAAGATCTCTAAATATTTATCCCGAACAGGAGAGGCTCTTTGAAACATCTTTTTAATATACTCTCTTTTTTCATTGAATGGTTTTAAAGGGTCTAGCATTACATTTTCTATGTGGCTTCCAAACAACTCTGGAATGGAACTGTCCAGATGAGTCTCTTTCTCCTGAAAATCAAAGTGAAGGAGTTCTACTTTGGTTCTTGAGCGGAACTTTTGGTTATAAAAAAGGATGAGCCGTCTGACTAAAATCATGCTCCAACGATCTTCATAAAGCCTTCTTAAAAGCTCCTCTCTAAAATAGTTTTCTACCTGCCTGTCTGCAAAATCCACATCCAGTTCTGTTATCTCACTGTTATATCGAGCCCCTAAAAACTCTTTTACAGCTTGGATATATCTCTCTTTATCAGAGTCTGCCCCCTCTATAAGCTCTAAATGAAAATTTTTAAGATACCGGTATTTCTGATAAAGATCTAAGAAATCCCAGATCACTCCTACCTCTCCAATGGTCTTAAAGGGAGCTGACAGGAATTGTCCTGTGGCAGCTAAAAATCTACGAATGTGGTTAAATAAATCTGTTATGAATTGACCTATTGCTCCTACTAACTCCTTTAAAAAAAGAACTATTTTTTCCCAAAAGCCTTTAACTGCTGCCAGAATTTTTTCTAGGAGAGAAAGTTTAATAAAAATTTCCCCTAATGCATTAATTTTGTATATATCGTTATCTGCTATTTTAATCTTTTCTTCTAATCCTTCAACTTCAGAGATCGAATCATAATATTTATTTTCTTTATAATCTCTTCCTCCCAAACCAGACTTTTTCTCTCCACTTTTCTTTAATCCCCAATAAGACAAAAGAGTTGAATTGATCACTTCCATCCTTTTATCATAAGAAAGAAGAGGAGCAATCTCTTCTAAAGCATCCAATATCTCTCTATTCTCTTGCATATTTCCCAGAGTTTTTTTTAATTTCTTAAGATCAATCCTCCCTTCTAATTTAAAAGATGGGTATACTTTATGCACCATCTTTGCAAGCAAATAGAGAAGCATGTAATCTCTTAAAATAGATTTGGGCAGAAAACTTTTTATCTCTTGCAAAAGTTCAGAAAAACTTTTTTCTGAATTTAAAAGATAGTGGAATAGAGTAGAGCCCTCTTCTTCATCAGCGAGGAAATCTCTTCTATCCAGATATTTTGGAACACCAAAAATCAGTCTTTTGAAAATACGCTCAAAAGCTCTTGTTATATTGATTCGCATTCGCTTTAAAAATTCTGATTCACCTATTTTTTCAAAAAAACCTATCATTTTTTGTTTATCTGGTCCATCCTTATCCTCAAGTGGTAAATCTTCAAACTCTCCATACACCAACTCTCCTTGAAACATGGAATATTCTCCAGGAGTTTCATCCACTTTTGCCACGCGTTCAACCTCTTTCTCTTGTCCCGTCATCTTTAAATAAACCAGGTAGTTAAAATAAACTATGAACTCTGACCAGGTCTGCGCTTGGTAAAATGCTTTGTTCAAGATCACCTCTTCCGGAGATGGGGTTCCATAGTAATAGGACATATCAATTCCAGCCCGACCTTTGTCTATTCTCTCCATTGAAAAAAGTGTTGGGACTCCCCGCTCCTCCTGCTTTTTTCTCAAAGTATCACTATTTAAAAATAAAGCAAGAATTTCTAAATCTTCCTTTTTGATTAAAGGGTCTTGAATCATCTCCAACACCTTTTCATTGAAATCACTTGCGCTTAAAACCCCGCCGCTATCAAAAAAATATATTAACTGAAAAATCCGTTCTGACTCTGGCAGTTGATCCATTGAAAAGCCTGCTTCTTTTAGGATCCGGACACACTCCTGTTTAAGAAATTCTTTTTCTTCTGGACCATAAAGAGCCCTTACTGTAAACCACAAAAGTTCAGAAATATCTCCCATTTTTAAAGGTTTATAACCAGACTCATTCCTTCTTACCTTATCGTGTGAGTCAATGAAAGCTTTTAGTATTTTTAATTTCTGGATATCATTTAAACCAAATGAACGATTAATAAACGCTCTATAGATAGAGCCAAGATCACTCTCAATACCCAACACCATAGCGCTGAGGGTTGCTCCACGACCTATTAAAAATAGTTCAATGATCTCTTCAATTTCACCATTTCTTAAATTGTCATAAAAAAGGACTTTATTAGGATTTTGAGATTGGATTGCAGAGATATAGCTCCTTAAAACCTGTTCGCGTAGATGCGCTGAGCTATAGATCGCTTCCCTTATAACTTTTGAGTTTTGATCTTTTAAAAGCTCCTGATAAACAAAATCTCCTACAGCTTTTATGGAATGCAGGGAGTCGTTCTTCAAAAAATAGTCTAATAATATTTTATGGTCACTTTTAAGTTTACGGCCTTGGTTCCCAACCTCTTGAATAATTGAATTGACCAACTTCTCACTATTCCAATAACCTTTTCCCAGAAACTCCTTTTCCTTATGAAGAATCAAATCTAAAATTCCAAGGAGTTCCCCTAAAGACATGGTTGAAAAATGAGAAGAAATTTTATCAATAACCGCGCCCATATATTTCGAAAAAAATTCTCTCTTAAGGGAATAAAATTCTCCTAAAAAATTTCCAAAACTTTTATTTTCATCCTCAAGATCAAAACCCATTTCTTGAGGATAAACAGCTGATTTAAGAACACGGATCAAATCTTCCAACTTTAAATCCTTAACTATTCCTTGCATGCGTTCTCGAATTTCAATTGCGTCTCTAAAATCACCATAACCGCCAAGCACATCTTTGTCAGGGCGATCCTTAAGCGACATCATCATTAAAAATGCCAAAGGATCCTCTCTATAACTTACAAGAGATTCAGCGCGTTTTCTAATTGCATCTATGGCTCTATCCTTTTCTTTGGAAACAGATTGAATTCTTTCATTCTCAAGCAGCAAAGGAAAATAAATTTTCTCAAGCAATTTTGAAACAAGCAAGTAGAGTCTTTGCTCTTCATTTGAAGCATGTTCCCAATCCAAACTGCCTCTCTTAGGCAATTCTCCTGTGGCAAAAACACTTAAAATGCAATAAGCCACAATCTCTTCTACACTACTATCCCTACGAAGATTAAAGTAAGGCGCTCCCCACAAATGTTCGCTATTAAGAATGGTATAAGAGCGAAATGTATAATTTTTTTCGTTGAATTCATGCAGTTCCCTTATCGCATCCTCTATTTCCTGGATAAGATCACTGGAAACAATATTCCTGATCTCATCCTTAGCAACGCCATTGGAAATTTTTTCCAAAGTACTGGTCATTCCCCAACTAATTAAAAATTCTAATTCTTCCATATTCTTTGCATTTTTTGCAGTCTCTTCTACTTCTTCCAAACTCTTAATTGCCAATAATCTCTCTTGGGAAACACGATTCTTGCTTCTTTCTCCATTTAATTCATCTATGGTTTTCTGACTAAATTTTTCTGTTTCTTCAGCCTTTACTTTACGCCAGTTGCTTCTTTTCCTAATCTTTTTCAAATACTCAATCCGGGTTTCAGGGGGAGCATGCTTATCAATCATTGTTTGAAATTTATTCCTAAATTTCTTCTCCTTTGCCATTTTCTCAAAAAATAGAGTGATCTCACTTACACTGTAACCTGCATTGTTTACCAGCTCAACTGCCCGCACATCCGCATCTTGCTCCCTTCCATACTTATCTATATGTTGTTCTAATTTTCCCGCAATCAAATCATCTATAGATTTAAACCCAGCATTCAGTTGAATTCGCCCTGCATCAAAATCCTCTCTAAACTGAATGAGGTGAACGACTTCATGAGCTAATATAAATGCGATCAAATCTTTTGTAAGTGTTCCTTCCTTCAAAAGCTCCTTAAAGAGTCCCATGTTAATCACAACAAAATTAAGATATAGATAGGCTCCTGCATTAGCAGAATTTAGATCAGCAAGGAAGATGTCCGCATCTAGAAGTCCTTCTGCTCTATCTCTTTCCCCGGCTGAAATCAGATAGTCCCTGGCTGCGCCAAGAACATCTTTAAAAATTTTCTCTGTCTCCTCATACAAAGCCCGAAATTCATCATCTTCTCTGCTAATCAGGCTCTTTTCAGATTTTAGTTTTCTAATCACCTCTCTTTTTATTACTGGATCATAAATATACTTATCTCCCTTTTGAGCTCCTCCCTGCGCTCCTTCTTTACCTCCAGCTTCCCCCAGATAATTAACTATTTCTAAAATTCCGGTTTCTGAATCAGGTTTGTTTTCTTTGGCTTTCTCACTAAGTTTAGAGCTCAATTCCTGATTTTGCTCTTCTCCAAACGCTCTATCTTGTAAACCAAACAGAAGCTCTTTGCCTTTTAATCCTGTTTTTAAATTAAGCAAGAGGAGATGCCTTTCCCTTAAAGGTATCTCATACGAATATTCTTCCTTTGCATACTCAATAAATTCAACTAAAGAGTCATCAGTCAGCGCCCTACCCAGAGCTTCCCATTGAGCGTATATTTCCCTCAAGGTTCTACCTGATCCCCTTAAAAAAGTGTGGGGAAAAAGTTCTTTTTCGCTCGTATCCCAATCCCGATAATAAAAATAATAGGAGATAATCTCTTTGTATTGAGAAGCAAGCGTTAGCTCCTCATCTTGAGGCTGAAGCGCCAGCTCCTCATCCTTACCCTTAGTAAGATATTTTTGAGCATGAAATGGATTTTTCCTCAAATGTGACTCTAATTCATGGATAAATCCATCCAATGCTACAATTCCAGGAATATTCCCTTTCTCTTTCCAGTCGTCAAGGAACATTGAAATTTCCCAAGGCATGAGCTTCTTATAAATATTTTCCATCCCATTCTTAGCAAAATAACTTTCCGCAGCCTCATGGAACAATCCAATGGGATCATCCAATAGAAAATCAGCAATCGCAATGGTCTCTCCCCCATCCACTTTTACTTTGCTGATTCCAAAGATCGAATCGCTATTTTCTTCCAAAACCAAAAAAGTTTGAGGTAGTTTTAGCAAAGCATAATCAATGATCTCTTTTGCTAAGCTATCCTCTGTTTTCTTTTTTAAACTATTTAGAGATCCTTTTACTCCATAGGATTGCCACATTTGAGCTTTGATCTCTATTTCTTTCTCCTCACCGGTTTCTAGATTCTTAACTTTTGCAGAAACTTTCCCCTGATTCTGCCCTGTCTCGGTGTAAGATGGAAGAGAAAGAAGCTGATATTTCCCCATCAACCCTGCTTCCATAAAGGGCAGGTGTTTTGAAAAAAATAAAGAATAGAATTTATCCCATATTGCAGCTAGATTGAAAAAATGAGAACCAATCTTCACTCTTACATTGCTTATTAAGGCTGGTATAAACTGTCCTGTAGCATTGGTTATAAAATGAATGATGGTAGAACCAAAAACAATTGTAAGAATAAGATAGAACGGAGAAAGTGGAAGGAAGCCAAGAGCGATGTTCACAGATGCGATGAATCCAGCAAAGGCAAGGTTGACAGGAGGCGCTCTTTCTGCCCCATATATTTTTAAATCAGCTAAATGCCCAGCAAAAAATAAACTCCAGCTGAACAAATTCGCCAATCGAATGGCCATGGTTAAATCACCGCCAGTTGCCCAATAAACAGAAATGCCAATCAGAACAGTTCCAACTGTTAGAACCAGAAAATTTTCTAAAATCGGCGCGATCCATTGGTCATAGATCGGCTCTAAATTTGGAAAGAGTTTTACAATCGGCCGCTTTAACCACAACATGATTCCGCCCACATTTTTATCCCTCCCTGATTTTAAATCCATGATTCTGATAAAATTCTCCAGACGCTTTTCAGCTGGCAATTCGGCGGGAATACTGTCCCACACTGCGGATAAATTAGGGTTATATCCATCTCTTAAATAATCATTGACTCGAACTAGTTTTACAATAACGCTTTTTGGTATTTCTTCATGATCCCGCACAAGTTCGTTAAAAAGCTTTTCCATACGTGTGGACATTTCGCCGTATTGTTCTTTTATAATTTCATTCGCCCTTTCCTTCCAAGGAAAAGAATCATCCTTTGTCAGCTTTATTAATGCAAAAAGCGGCAGAGAGTAATTATTCCTCCTGCTGCTTCTGAACACGGCTTGTCTCACTCTAGGGTTTTTATGAAACGACATTTCAATTAATTCTTCGTCTGTTGTATGCCAATTTTTCGTTACCTCTATTGCCAATAATGGATCTAACCTCAAAAATTCCCTCAACTTCCTAGATTTTGTGGCCCACGAAAAACTTCTTTTCAATCCTTGAGGCGCGTGCTGCATAAAATCTTGAATGCTCAATGATCCATTTTCAAACAGAATCTCCAAATCCTTATCATTTAGTCTAGGAAGATTAGAAGCAAATACAAAGTCCGAGTCTGATTTAGCTAAGATTGTATTGGAAATTTGATACAGCGCCGCAGCAATCATCCAAAATTTCTCTGGATCACTCTTTACCAATGAAACGAGTTCATCCATTGATCTCATCGTTCTCCAATTAGAATCAGGCACAATCCTGTTCAAATAACCCATCAGCCCGTTATTACGGCCAAGGGTAGTCTCCAAAGATGGATGATTCACAAGTTTTAATGTCGTATCTTCAAATTTAATGAGTCCACGCGCAGTTAATTCGTTCGCTATAAAAACGCCAGACTCAGAAAAAATAGATTTATTCTCCGATTTACTGGATACCCCAAATGAATCAGTAGAAGAATCAGAATCAAAATGAATTATTTTCATTGCGAACTTTTCTAGACCCAATAATCTTAAAAATTTATAAATCATAACTAATCGCATCGTATCCGTAGTTAAAGGTGTGGATAAATCATCAATCTCGCTTATCTTATATGCGTTTGAACCAGATAATGAAAGATGTTCTATAAAGTACTCATCAAATCCCTCAGGTGAATATTTATTTTGATCGGAAACAATTTCATTGAACGATTTCATTTCAGCATAAATACTAAAAGGCAAAAATCCCCATTCATGGTACAAGTCATCTTCAGTTGCAAACCATTTAATTCCAACCCTTTGTCCTTTAGGAATCCAGCTGTTTCCGTTCTCATCAACCGGTCTCCAGTGATATACGGGATTGCCGGCATCGTCTACCGTATAACGCATTGCGGGGTCCAGAGACCATGCCATAGACAATAGATTCCCGTCATGATTTCTAAAATAGTCGGATCCATCCTCCTCCTCTCTTGCATCCTCCCCGCCAAGGATCAAACCCGGCTCTCGAGCCATCGCTTTATAATAATGGCCGATAGACGCAATCGCTTTTAATAGATTAACCGTTTTCTTTTCATGATCTACGCTTAAACTCATCGCCTTTGTAAGAAGTTCTTTGTAGGAAGGGCGATAACCGTTGGGATTCCTAGAATTTGATTGTCCTGTTACCCAATCGAGAAGACTCCCAGCCACATTGATCTCTAAGAACGTTACATTGGGATGATACAGGGCATGGCCTATCAATGCAGCCAGTCCGTAAACATTCATATTTTTTGGTAAAGGCAATGTGACGGTATATCCTTGATTCGTAAATTCTTGAATGGCTTCTTCAAAAACACGCTCAATATTTTTTGCCATACGTTTTCTTGTAAGCCCCATAATAGGTTTTGGAGCTGCGGAAGTCTCAGACACAACACCCATAGCCAAGGGTTGAGTTCTATTGAGCATCTGCGCCATAGAAGCATAGAGATTTTCCATCCCATCCAAAATTTCTTGTGATTGTTTAAAGGCCAAAGCTTTCAAATTCCCAATATCATTTACACTTTCCAATACTGCCAGGTCTTGACGCAAATTTTTATAAAAGAGTGCGAACACCTGCTGTCTTGTGCCAGGTTTAAGTGAAGCGAAATACCTGCTAAACTCCAATTGGTCTTTATTCGGCCATTGGGCAACTTCGGAGAGATACCGGTAAAGCAATTCGGGCTCTGTCCGCAAACCATTAAAGAGATCATCCAATTGCCTCTGATCCCATAGATTTTGAATTCGGTTGATTGAAATAAGCGCAGAAACAGGGAGATCATTAGAATATTCTTTGAATATTTTCTGCCACAACAGCCGGTCAGCTTTCTTTTGTTCGATTGAATTATCAATATCGCTGACACCGGCTTTTGTCAGAATTTTTTGAAGAAGGGAAGCAGAATCGTTTACTGATATAGGAGAATATTTTTTAAAAAAGTGCGGGGATTTAAGAACATGCTGAATGGATATTCCATCCCCAATCAATCTGGCTCCATCGTATGCTAAAGACATCGCTCCAGATAAAGTACCGGTAGTCAGCATGAGTGCCATCAAACCCCATCTAAAAATAGTTCTAGAAATTGTCAACGCTCTAAACCTTAAACGTCCTGCAAACGTGGAAGGAGGTTCAGAGGTTTTCTTCTGCTGTTTGATTTGTGCGCCTACTGCGCGCATGTTGATTGACCTGTGCCAAACCACTAAAGCAGCGGCGCTAAAAACTGCCGTAACCCAGAGACCCGCAAGGGGAAGAGCAGCAACTAGAGTTGTGGCTAAAGTAAGAATCAAAACGCTTTTACTCCAAAAAGCGTTTCGATTAAAGATGAAATGAGGCAGCCAAAAAGTTAGACCAAAAATTAAAGGCGCTAACACCGCAAAACTTGCGGGCAGAAACATGTACGCAACGGCGCCGACTCCAAAAGCGATCAGCTGCTCAAACCACCAGGCAACATATTTTGTGTACCATACAGGTTTAAACCAGTTTCCAGCTCCTCTACCAATAAAAACCTTCTCGAAATATACCACAAACCTCAAGACTCCTTCTCTAAAAGAGCTCCACTGGATTTTCTGAGAATCTTTCCCAATCTTTTTTTTCCAATTTTTCCAAGAGGTGACATTCACGGTATGGTTCTTCCCTTTCACTTCAAAGACAACTTCATATCCGCTTCCAACTTTTCTGCTTCTTTTATAAATAAACCATTCAGGATCTGTCTTTAATTTATCTTTTAACATTGTCATTGCTATAAAGTAGGGGACCATCACCAAATCTTGAGTAAACTCATCTTCATTTTGGAATTCACGGTCATAGGGAATATTGCTGTCAGCCATCCTATGGGCAAACCAAAGCTGCTGATTGATCGCATCCTGAGAATAGTGGCCTACTCCAGTTTTATTTACAAATTCTTCCCCTTCTGCTGTACCAACCAAAGCTAGAGATTCACCTTCCCTTCTTGTCATGCTCCCTTGCTCAACCTCATCAGAATTTTCAATATGGACTTTCTCATGTGAAATAGTCAAGATGCGTTGTGCAAGTCCTCCTCTCCTTCCCAAAATATATCCTGGTCGTCCATCTTTAAAAGTTGCCGCCATAGCTCCAAAAGGCAATTTGTCTGAAATAATAATCCCTTTTACATTCTTTAAATCTTTTCCAGCGCCAATGAATAAAGAGATCGCCTGCTTTGTGATCACTATGTCTTCAGGATTATTAGCATCTCTTAAAATTTCATCCAGATTGGCAAGGTTAATCCCGGTTTTTCGTATATCCTCTTTATCAAAATGAGATAATTGAATGCCAGATTCAATTAAAGGAGCAGAGATTGGAGTAGCAAATGAAGAAGGCAAAATTGACGCTAACGCCGCATATCCCGGTGAAACCAAAGAGGTCAGAGAAAGTGAGATGATCAAGGTAATTTGCACAATTCCTTGTCCCCAAGATTTTGGCGGTTTTAACTGATCTTTTAAGAAATCGAGAAAGTTTTTAAAATTCAAAAATTTAGTAAAAGCGCGCAGACTGACTCCAGCGATAATCTGTTTCCAAAGAGTTATTTCTCCAGGATAAAGATTAAAATTGTAATCCCCTATTTGCAGAGATTTAAAAACAACCCGTCCTTCTTTTCCAGTTTTATATGGAAGATCCTTGTGAGTAGCTTCTAACTCAATAGAGCTTGAGTTGTGTCCATTCAACCCCTGAAAGCTAAAAGAGATGGAAACTTTCTGCAATACCAATTTTTTCTGATCCATATCTAATTCCTTCCAAAATTCTCTAGCTTCATCCTTGATATTGAGCTCAAGGTTCTGAATAGTTTTGAATTTTCCTTTCTCTTTTTCTTGATTAAAGTAAGCCATGGCAGCTTCCATGATTTTCTCTTTAACAACATCATTCAACGCGGGATATTGCTGCAACTCTTTTTTAATAAAGCTCCCCAATGCTAAAACCAAGAACATCCTTTCCAAGAGTGAGAAAATCGGAATCTTTTCATTCCCCATCTCCAAGAGCGCAGTACCCAGATACGATTTAAGGTTAATGCGCTCTCCTGTAAAAAGTTTTTCCAAAGGAGTTTTATCCCTGCGAAAGATTTCAAGATAATCAGTTCCAGAACCTTCTATGGCCCCAAGTTTAGGGGCAAGCACTGCATAAGCAACCTCTTTATTTTTTAAAATCTGTGTCATGCCATGAGTGTGAAAACCTCCTGCCACAAGAACAGCAAGTTGGTTTTGATGATTTGAATCTCCCATCCCAACTTTCTTTAAAAGATTACGGATCAGAGCTTGATCGCGCGCAATGGCAGCTCGATTAAAATTCTCAAATGGCTCTAGGGTTGAGGAATTAGATGGACTTAAGGTTCGTGGACTTGTCGCATTAGAGGGAGTTAGGGGATTTAAGGTTTCTGAAATCTTATCATCTAATGTTTGTTCCTTGCTAAGCTCTCTTCTTCTTAGCTCCCTAAAACCAAATTTCTCAATCCTACTTTCTATCTTCTTAATCTCTTCTTTTCTTGCCACATATAATTCCCATTCCTCTGGGCTCAGTTGAAAGCTAACTAATTTTTCTACTAGCCTTAAATCTCCTGAAAGCTGAACAATTTCTTTTTCCTTTGGAGCCTGAATTAAAGACTCAATCCGCTTTTTTTCCAACGCATCCATCTCAGAAAATAATTCATCGCTGCGAATATTGTCTGAGATCAAAACATAGCGGATATATTGATCCATTGCGGGAAAATCTTTAAGGGTTATTTTATAAGCAGCGCACAAATCTCTTAAGTACTGATAAAACGCCCCATAACTAATGTTCCCTAACCTGTAAGCTAAACTTGCAGAGGCTAAATCTTTTAGCTCCTCTTTTGAAATTTTTTCCACTAAGGCTTGAGATAAGGCACGTCTCTCTTTTTCAATCTTTTCATAATTTAAAGACTCTTCCAAACTCAAAGCATTAATATATTTTTGTATCATCCCAGAACCAGCTGGAATTCCCTGCTTAGTTAATAATTTTAAATATTCACTCAATTTTATTTGGTCATGGTGATATTGAATCATCCTACGATCCAAATTTTGAAGATCCTGATTAAAATTCTTTTCTTTAAGTTGGCTAATAGAGAACTCCCACCCCTGAACAACCTCTTTTATTTTTTTCTCTAATGGCAAACTCTCTTTTAACGCGTTTACATGTTTAAGATAAAAGGATTCATCCTCAATACCCCAAAATAAAATCGGCTGAAAAAACTGTTTGCTAGATGGCTGGAAACCAGAGGATATAATACCTTCAAAGTTTTGAGATTCTGCTGTGCCTTGAGATACTTCAATGGGTTGCATACCCAAACTGCTTTGAATCTCTCCATTGCCATGAGAACCCAAAGAAGTAAACCCCTCCCTATCTCTTAGTCCATAGGTCATCCCCACATATTCTGCTCCAGAAATAAATGATTCTTTCAAGAAATAGTTGGAAACCTCTTTGCTAATCTCTTTATCTGGAAATGAACGATAGGGAGAAAAATTAAATGCCCCTTCTGCTCCCTCAAGACCAACAATCAAAGGCGCAATTGCCTTAGAGTCCGCTTGAGCGTTACTCGCCAAAGATTCAATAATTTTTGCAATATTTCTTTGAGCTTCCAGATTTTCGTGCGCGTCCTGAACATGAACAACCATAAAATCCCCTGGTTTCCAATTAGGCGGGAGATAAAGTTCTCTTAAATTTGCATAACTAATGGATAAGGATTTAAACCAGGATGGGAGAATTCGAAGCCTTGATTTTAAATCATTTGGCAGTTTAGGAATTGCGGAACCAGATAAACCAACAGTTTTAGGAAGCGCATTAGGAAGTAAATTTAAATTAATAGATGGGATTTGAGAAAGCAGCCCTTCCCCTAATTCAGGCGCAGGAACCTTTGCAAGTAAAGTTCCTTTTTCCTTACCCTCAGTCTCACCCCCTTTCTCAATATCTTCCTGCCCTTTATTAACTCTATCAGCAGCGGCTTTTCTCTCCTGCCAGAGTTTTGCAACTTGGGTTTCTCTGCGCGATTTTAGAGCAGGTTCAATGATCCCGTAGGCTACCTGCACATAAAAGAAAATAAGCGCCATGCCTAAAGCGGTGGGCTGAGTCCATTGGGAATAATGTGTCTTAGAGTCTGGGTTGCGCATAGGGAATTATGGGTCTTAAACCTTAAACTTTTCTCAAACTTTTTGTAACAAAAATGTAACTTTTTAAGAACGCGTTACGCGCCCGCGCGCGCGAAAAAAAAACCAACCAGCTTTAAAAGCAAAGCTAGTTGGTTTTTAAATAAAGTTCTTCTTAAAAACTTCGGCAACCCAACTGACATGGTCCCTTCTTTTTTGGAATTCAGGAACTTTAGTCTTGTAGCTTTGCGCCCTTTAACTTTCGTTAAAGGTAGCCTTTATCGGTTCAAACTTCTAACTTATGTATAACAGGAAAACCCTAATTTTACAAGGCAGGCATTATAAAAAATTATACAGTGGACATTGCGCTTTTGGTTACCAATTTGCGGTGGCCTAGATGGCAAAAAAAGCTTCTCTAAAATGGAATTCTGGAAAGGACAAGTTTATAGATATAGCTCCGATGTGCTATCGCTAAAATATGAATTTCTTCTCTCCGAATTGAATAAACAATGCGGTAGTCTCCAACTCTTAACTTCCAATAACCTTTTAAAGTTTTTCTTAAAGGAAGTCCATACTGTTCAGGGGAAAGTTGCAATCTTTCCTCAATCGCTTTTTTAATTCTATTTAAGAGATCGCGATTTAGCTCAGGGACATCCTCTTTGAGAATAAGAGGATGATAAAGAAGTTTATAAGGCACTTAGTGGATAGAGTCTTTGCTAACTGCCTTCCAAAATCTTTCATGAGAAAGTGCTGTCTTGCGATCAAAACTATGGTTTCTAAGATCCGCTATTTTAGAAAGTCCCACATCTTCTAAAGTTTCCAACGCTTCTGTAAGCAATACTTCTACCTGGGAAGATAAGGACACTTTATTTCTATTAGCAAGGGATTTAATAGTAGTAAACAACGGTTTTTTTAGGACAACGTTAATTCTAGGATTTTTAGTTGGCATGAATGAACCTCCGAATAAAAGTGTAACACTAATGTTTCACCTTGTCAAGGTGCAGGCGCTAAATTTTCCTCTATGCCCCACGCGCTCTTATATTCCACCTTGATGACGACGCATGGACCATTCTATAAGTAAAAGCAGAACAATAGAGACTAAAAGCCAAGGGCTGGTCCAGAGATTTTTTTGAATGGGTTGAACCTTGCTGGATTCGATTCTTTTAATTTTATTTTTAAGGATTTGAGGAGAAAAATTCTCTGGAGTAAAAAACTCGCCCCCGCTTACTTTAGATAATTCTTTAAGCAGAGCATGATTGGGAAAAGGGTTTTCTAATTCTAAATCTGTCTCCAATACCTTAAACGCTTTAAACTCTTTAATTTCATTTCCCTCAGATTGAAGCGAGACCCGGATAGAAAACAGTCCCCCTTTTTTAGGCAGCCATTCCGTGCGATACTCAAAATTACCTAAAGAAGTTAAAGGCAAAGCCTCTAAAATTTTTTCATTCTCAAAAACATTCACGTTTAAATTAAATTCCCTTGAAAGTTTTAAAGTTTCTGTATTTAATAGTATCTTTATGACGATCGCTCTTGCAACTGAAGCCTCGCTTTCACTTAAAATAATCTGAATGGGCTTTAAATCAGTAGAAGAAGTGATCCAACGCGCCAGTCTTCTCCAAAACTGAGTGTACCCAGATTGCAAACTCCCTTGCTCGCTTAATTTCAAAGCCCACTGCCAGGTAGAAAGTAGCGCCATGGCGATCACCCTTCCCTTTCCCTTTTCCCAGGCCACAATCGCTGGAGAACCATCAAGAGAAATTGCCGCTAAAGTTTGAGCCCCTTCTTTTACTTCTCCAAATTTATGGTATCCCTTTAAAATAGGCATGTTTTTCCATAAAGTTTTAGTTTCCAAAGCAGCCTCTCCTAAGTTCATAAGCGGATGCTGACTTTGAAGAACATTAAGACTAAAAGAACCATCCTCTATTTTTTCCCTAGATTTGTCTAAAACTACTGGCAAAATTTTCTCAATCGCTGTTTGAGAATAATTGCTTAATCCAAAAGAGTTAACGCCGCCAATCATTAAAAAACCTCCTCCCCCTTCTTCCACAAAACGCCTTACATTCTCTAAATCTTGGCTGCTAATGCCAAAACGTTCATACGCAAAATTCTCGAATATTAGAAGATCAAACTCGCTCAAATTTCTATTAAAAATTTCATGAGCCGGGAATGGTATTAATGAAAGTTGATCTTCAGCCACTGGCACAACATTTTCTGGATTTCTTAAAATCACAAAAGAAACTAAATCAATTGAAGGATCGCTCTTAAACAGTTGTCGCAAAAAAGCATATTCTGGGCTGGGTTGGCCGCAAAGATAAAGGATCCTTAATTTTTCCCTTTTTACATTTAAGCTAAAATTTATGAGGTTATTAGATTTTACAATCTCTCCTTTCTGCAAAGGAATTTCAATCTGATATTCATGAAATCCTATCTCAGCCGGCGTGAACTTAAATTCAAATTTTTCTTGGGGGTTCTCTGAATCTAAAAAAAGCTCTTTTGTAAAAATCTCTTCAAACTGACTCCCTTTTTTTTCTTTTAAAATAACTGGCGCCTTTTTTTTAAGAAACCCGACATTTTTAATTTCAACAACGCATTCAACAGCTTTTCCCTTAAACGCAAAATCCGGAGCCCTTAAATCTCGCAAGGCAAGATCAGTAAATCCTTTTTCATTTCCCATTCCTATTGTAAAGATGGGAGCTAGACTCCCCTCTCTATCAGGCTCTAAATTTTCAAAATTTTCTGAGCCATCAGAAATAACTAGAATAGGAAAGTTCTCGCCCCTTTGTTCCCTAGAAATTTGCTCTAGGGCTTTAAGAAGTTGGGTTTCCCGTCCTTTTGCTTCCAGTTTTTCAATTTCTTTTAAAGAAGAACGAATGCAGGTTTGTGAAAATTGAAAGAAATTTAAGTCAAAATTTTCCTCTAGTTCTCCAACCGCATTTTTTAATAGACTTTTAGCTTTTGTGATCCTATTTTGAGGATCTTCAATTCCCATAGATTTAGAAACATCCATCAAAATTGCAAGCTTTAATTTATTAGAATTTTTAGGGACAGTTTCAAACGACGGCTCAACAGCTAAAAATAAAAGTAAAATAAAAACAGAGATCCTTAAAAATTTAAACCATTTTAAAGATTGCCTTAAAACAAAAATCATCCCAGCCCCAAGGACTAAAACCAATAGCGCTACAAGCCAGTTAAAATGAGTTTGAAAAGAAGAGAGCATTTATCTCCTTAATTTTTCTTCAATAAACGGAATATGGATTTTATCTGTCTTATAAGATCCTGTAAGCGAATAAAGAATAATATTAATCATGCACTTTTCTGATTCCCATCTTTGGGCTTGTTTCCCCGGCTCACATTCATAAAGGTAGTTTCCAAAAATATCTTTTGCCCAAGCTCCAAGGAGATCATTTTGAGAATAAACCAAAGCGATGCGCCCATCAATTTCCAAGCCCTCAAAATAGTTGTTCACTATTTTTCTTCCTCCAATGGATCTTAAAAGGTAAAAGGAACGGTAAATGGCATGGTCTCTAGGGATAATTTTAAAACTCTTCTCAGGAAATATTTTTTTCATCTCCTGACGAAAAGAATAGTCAAAACTTCCATTTTTCTGTCCTGACCTATCTTCTACCAAAAGAAATCCTCCGCCGGAAAGATAGCGCTTTAGAATTTCCCTTTCTTGATCAGACCACTCTATTTTAGTTTGAGTTGTGAAGACTAGAAACGGACTTTCAAACAAATCCGGATCGCCTAGAGTTAAAATGCGTTTTTCAGCTCCCACTTTAACGCTGGTGGTTTGGGTTAGGAATGAGAGGATGTCAAAAGCCGCTTGCGGGTAAGGATCCCAATCTTGAGTCTGCTCCTTATTTTTTAGCTGCCCAAAAATAAAACGATTCCCAGAAGACTCTACCGCTCCTAAAATCTGAATGTAAAAACACGAAATAAAAAAGATGAAAATTGCAAAAAAATTCCTATGAATGTTCCGCTTTAAAATTAAAAGTATTTCCATTAAAAGAAATAAAGCAGAAAGTAAAATAAGAACTTGATTTAGCTCTTTGCCTTTTAGGTAAGAAAAAAAATCACTTATAAATTGCTCGTTCGTCTCTAGGAACTTCCACTGCGCTTTAGGAAAAATTCTTTTTAAATCATCTTCTTTTATTGTTTTAAGATCGCTTTCCTTATCTTTCGCAAGATTAACAGCGAACTTTTTTTCAAACTGCCCTTTTTTTATGTCTAAACCGCTTAAAGTATAAATTCCAGGCTCTAAAATTGGATCAGAAACAATCTCCTCACTAGAAAAATGAAGGTCAATTTTTTCTTGAGAGGGTGAGAGTAGAGTCATTGAATTATTTTGCCAAGCGGGGATCGCTTTTATCCTAAAAGGTTCACCAACTTTTAGATTAAAAGGTTCCTTAAAAGAGTTGGTTTGAGAGCTCCAAAGCGCAAGTTTTCGCAAGAGCGGCGCAAAAAGCGGTTTTCCAGCTAAATTATTCCAGCTTCTATCCATGCTGCTTGCCCAAACTGCCACTTTTTTATCTTTAGAAAATATCAGGTAAGGTGTGCCATCGGAAAGTGAAATCAGAGGCTCTGCATTTAATTTTAACACTGTGCTAACCATTTTGTAGATCTGAATCTTATCCCAATCATATTCAGATTTAAGAGCATTAAAGTCTGGATCATCCTGTGATGATTTTAAGACAAGAGAAAGAGCTTTTGGCTCTATGGTTTGATTAAAAGAGCAGGGCAAAAGATCATCAAAAGCAGTTAAATTATGCGGGGTTGTGCGCTCTCCTAAACTAATCCAAAGAGAACCTCCGCCTTTAACAAATTCCTTAAGCTCTTGCGCTGTCTCTTCTGATATTAGAGATGGGGCGATCAAAAAAATCATATTAAATGATTTTAGATTTTCATTTTTAATTTCACCTAAAGTAATGGTCTTTAATTCAAATGGTGTTGGGGGAGTGAGGTAAGCCTGCCTTAAGAAATAAGATTCGCCGGTTAGGGCTGTCATTTGAGCATGTTCTTCTACCATAAGGATTTTAATTTTTTCTGGAAACTCTTGCGCAAAATAATAGTTATTATCTGTTTCCAAAATGTCAGATCCAAGGACAATTCTTCCTGTAATATTCGGCTCATTTTCACTGGCTGTGATAGAAACCTTTTGAGATTCAAATGGAGATAAATTTAAAAGTTGTTCTGCCTTTCTTTTTAAAAATTCATTGGTTTTAGAAAAATATTCTACGGATATGGGAAGCGTAAGAGCTTTTGAACCCCAGTTGCGAACATCCACCTCTGTTTTAAGAAAATTTGAGCTTAAATCATGGAAAATTTGAGCCTTCTGTATCGAAGCATTCTCAAGGTTCTCAACTATTTTAAGAAATACCAACCGCACGTTTGGATCAAAATCTTTGAGGTTCTCAACCTGGGTCTCTTCCCATCCATGTTTAGCTAAATCACTTAAAACAAGTATAGCCTTATTAGCTGAAGGTGATTCCGAAAGAATTTGATACGCCTGATTTAAAGGAGATAAAATTTCTGTTTCCATGTAAGTGCATTTTAGATTTTGAAGGGTCTGGATTAATTCCTGATGTTCATTATTTAAAATCCCGGAAAAATAAACGATTTTATCTGAATAAACGATCAAGCAGGAACGATCTTCCACTTTTAGTTGAGTTAATATTTTTTCAGCCAAATTTTTAGCTTGATCAAAAATTTTAATCCCTTTTTCCTCTTTTTGCATGGAGTAAGAACTATCTAAAAGAAGGATCAGACTTATAGAATCCCCCTCTTGTCCAGCTAAAGCTCCAAAATGAAAAACCGGTCTTGAAAAAAATAAAACAAGCGTTAAAAGCGTTAAAACTCTTAAAAATAAAATAAGCCATTCCTCAAATTTTCTTCTGGGGCTGCTTTTAAGGACTATTTTTCTTAATAACCTTAAATCGCCAAAGGGGAGAACTTTAACTGGTTTTTTTAAAAGAAAATGGAGTAAGATCGGCAGAAAAGAAAGAGGGAGAGCCCATAAAAAATGGGGGTTTAAAAAATGAAGGTTCACGCGGCTCTTACGATTGCGCTTAAGGTAAGTTCTAAAGGTTGGGATGTTAAGACAAAATGGTGTTCAACTCCAATGTCGCGGAAAGCTTTTTGATAAAACAATATAAAATTTTCAATCGCTTTTTGATAATCTGCCCTAAAAAGTTCAGAATTCAAATTTAAATTTTCATTTTTTTCTAAGGACTCTAAACGAATGTTCCCTTGAAAAGGAAACTCCTTTTCCTCTGGATCCAGCAGTTGAACTACTGACACCTCATGTTTTTTAAAACGCAAGAGTTTAATGGCAGCTAAGAGCGCATTTTCATCCTCTATTAAATCAGAAATTAAAATAAATAAACTCCGTTTTTTAGAAGATTGGGCAATCTCTTCTAACGCTTCACTCAAACTTGTTTCTCCCTGAACAGATACTCCTTCTAATTCCTTTACTAGAATATTTAAATGGCTTAAGCTATTTCTTGGAGGGATTAATCTTAAAGTCCCCTTATTAAACGCAGCTAACCCCACAGAATCCCCCTGTTTTAAGGCAAGATACCCCAAACTGGCTGCTAAGGTAGCTGCAGTTTCATATTTAGAAAGAGCGCTTTTTTCCCCTTTAAAATTCATGGAGCCTGAAGCATCTAAAAGCAGATAAAGCCTAAGGTTTGTTTCTGCTTCAAACTGTTTAATGAAAAAACGATCTGTTTTTCCATAAACTTTCCAATCTAAATATTTTAGTTCATCGCCAAAGGTATATTCTCTGTGTTGTACAAATTCCAGGGAATGGCCATGGGTAGGACTTTTATGCAAGCCAGCAATAAAACCCTCTACTACTGTTTTTGCGCGTAGTTGAAGAGCGCTTATTTTTGCTAAAAGAAGGGGATCAAGATAAGAACCCAATTTATTGGGAAACTAAAATTTTGAATCTAAAAGTTTTTGAACTATCTCTTCTACAGCCACTCCTTCAGCTTCAGCGTGAAAAGAAAGAATTAGCCGATGGCGCAAAACTGGAAGCGCTAAACTGCGGATATCTTCAATTGAAACTGTTAGCCTTCCTTCTAAAATCGCTTTTGCCTTGCTGCCCATAATTAAACTTTGAGACGCCCTAGGGCCAGCTCCCCAAGAGATCCAGTTTTTAATAAAAGAGGGAGCGCTCTCGTCTTTTGGCCGGGTAGCGCGAGCCAAGCGCACGGCATAATCCACCACATTTTCTGCCACAGGCACTTTTCTCACAATCTCCTGCAATTCTAAAACATCTTTTGCGCTTAAAATTTTCTTTAAGCCAATGGTCTGGCCGCTGGTGGTCTGATGCACAATTTTTTTTTCGTCATCTAAATTCGGATAATCAATGTTCACCTGAAAGAAAAAACGATCCAGCTGTGCTTCTGGTAAAGGGTAAGTTCCTTCCTGCTCAATAGGGTTTTGCGTAGCTAATACAAAAAATGGCAGGGAAATAGGAACTGTTTTTCCCCCTGAAGTCACTTTATATTCCTGCATGGCTTGTAAAAGCGCGCTTTGGGTTTTAGGAGGGGTTCGGTTAATTTCATCTGCAAGCAAAATGTTAGTGAAGATGGGACCTGGAAGAAACCGATAGCTTCTTTTTCGAGTGAGCGGATCCTCCTCAATCACTTCTGTTCCAGTAATATCTGAAGGCATTAAGTCCGGAGTGAACTGAATGCGCTTAAAATCCAGGTCAAGAATTTCAGCCAGGCTTGAAATAAGCAAAGTTTTCGCAAGTCCTGGAACTCCCACAATCAGGCAATGGCCTCTAGCGAATAAAGAGATTAAGAGTTCCTGAATCACCTGACTTTGTCCCACAATAATCTTTGAAAGCTGTTCTAAAATAGAACGATACCCAGCCCCTAACTTTTCAACCAGTTCCAGGTCTTTATTAGACTCTACTAAAGTAGTTACTGATTTATCTATAGTCATTGTATTTGCCTGATTTACCTTCTGGTGAGCTTTGCTTTAAAGAATCAAAAAATTAAGCAATCTCAAGATTAATTAATTTTTAAAGAATTATTATAACCTTTAACTATTGAAAAATAAAGGTTTTATGTTATACTTTATTTCAAATGGAGATTAAAGCAAAAAAAATTGTTCTTTGCGATGGTGTAAGAACCCCGATCGGCCATATCTCTAAAGCGCTTTCAAAAATCACGCCGGAAGAACTCCTTAAATTAACGATTGAAGGGCTGCTGCAAAAAACTTCCCTTTATCCGCACGCGGTGGATGGGGTCATGGCTGGCTGGGTAGGCCAAGGATCCAGCGCTCCTAATATAGCGCGCATCGCGCTCTTGCAATCTGGGCTGCCAGAAAAAGCCCATGCCCTGACAGTGCAAGCTAATTGCGTTTCTGGGATGGAGGCTGTGTGCAGCGCGGCAAGACATATTCTAATGGGAGAAGGAGAACTCTACATTGCTGGCGGCACTGAATCCATGTCAACTTTCCCGTACCTCATCCGAGGTCCAAGATCCCTTAAAGAACTCCGTTCCTTAGACTCTGTAAAGGAAAATTGGCTGAAGCTCTGGGAAAATTCTGAGGTTGAAATTAAAGACTGCATAGAAGAGGGCTTAACAGATCCTGTAAAATTTATTGGAATGGCTCAAACCGCAGAGGTTTGCGCCCAAATGTATTCAATCCCTAAAGAAGCGCAAGATAGTTACGCTTATGAAAGTTTTAAAAGAGCTCTAGCTGCTGAAAAAAATGGTTTTTATCCGAACCACATGGTGCCGGTTAAAAAAAATGGAACTGTTCTATTAGAAAAAGATGAATATCCTTTTTTAAGGGAAGCTCTTGTAGAAAAACCAAACATGATCTCTCGCGCTCCCCTCATGTTTGACTCCCCCTCATTTTCCATGAAAGATCTTTATAAAAAATATGGCGAACATATCTTAGGGAAAAAATATGTTGAAGGAAAAACCAATGCAACGCTCACTCTTTTTAATTCCTGCGCCCGTTCTGATGGAGCCGCAGCAGTGATCGTGACCTCAGAACAAAGAGCAAAAGATTTAAATCTTAAAATTCATGCGGAACTAGTTTCTTGGGCTTTTTGGGGCAACAATCCTGCGCACATGGGGATCGCTCCTGTTTTTTCTACGGATTTGGCATTAAAACGGGCTGGGATTTCTTTTGAACAGCTGGAAGATATTGAACTGCATGAAGCCTTTGCCGCTACCTGCCTTTCTATCTTTAAAGTGGGCAAAGAAAAGTTTAAACATAACTGGGAAGAAAAATTTTTAAAAGGCAAGGTCAATCCTCATGGTGGATCTATTGCTCTTGGCCACCCTCTAGCTGCCACAGGAACTCGGATTATTTTAAACGCGATCTATGAAATGGAAAAAAATAAAACAGTTCAGTGGGCGCTGGCCACTGCCTGCGCCGCAGGCGGGTTAGGCGGAGCAGTGGTCCTAAAACGTTATGAAAAATAGCTTAACCTCGATTTAAGAACGGGGATGAAATTTTTTATGAGATTCTTTAAGCAGTCTGGTTTCCAGATGAGTATAGATTTGAGTGGTTGCCAAAGAAGAGTGTCCTAAGAGCTCCTGCACTGAACGTAAATCTGCGCCTCCTTCTAAAAGGTGCGTGGCAAAAGAGTGACGGATTGTGTGAGGCGAAATTTGAGAAAGCCCGGTTTTTTTAGAAAAATTCTTTAGCTGTCTCCAAAATTCATTCCGACTCATTCTCTTGCCATATTTAGTGACAAAAAGCGCGTCTTTTTCTATTTCTTGGCCTTTAAATTTTTTTTCTCTTATTTCTAAATAGCGCCTCACAGCGCTCTTTGCGGCATTGCCCAATGGAACAATTCTTTCTTTTTTTCCTTTGCCAATCACTCGCACAAAACCAGAATCTAAAGCAACTTGATTCAACTTTAACCCTACGAGCTCGCTTACCCTTAAACCCGCTGCATAGAGCAGCTCAAGCATGGCTTTAAAACGTATCTCCACCTCTTTTTTTTGAGGAATGGAACTTAATAACCGTTCCAAATTTCGTCTGGTTAAAATGACTGGCAGCTTGCTTATTAGTTTGGGAGAATTTACTTTTGCGCCGGGATCTTTATGGGAAAGCTCCTCTAAAAATAAAAATTTATGAAAAGCTTTAATGCTTTCCAATTCCCGAACAAGTGTAGTTGAGGTAAGATTGAGTTTTTTTCTTTGCCAAAGATAGTCGGAAATTTGAAGATGTTCAACTTTTGCAACAACTATCTTTTTTTCTTTTA
This sequence comes from Elusimicrobia bacterium RIFCSPLOWO2_02_FULL_39_32, assembly GCA_001800135.1. Lineage (GTDB taxonomy): Bacteria > Elusimicrobiota > Elusimicrobia > 2-02-FULL-39-32 > 2-02-FULL-39-32 > 2-02-FULL-39-32. The sequence continues at coordinate 164,258 of MGUU01000016.1, forward strand.
AGTAGCTAAGGTAAGAAATAATATCAGATTTATAAGCAGCTAAAGTATTTGGAGAGAGGTTCCTCTCAAAAACCAAATATCTTAAAAAACGTTCTACTAAAAGATCTTCTTCCAAACCTCACTTTTCCTTCAGGTGTTTAACTGAACCGCTCTTTGCAGTAACTTCTTCTTTTTTCAAGGCTTCCGGCTCATCCCCATTCAGTTGGATCATTTTTTTTCGGATCGCTTTTTCCAGATCATCAGCAATATTCTTTGAATTTTTTAAATAAGATTTGGCATTGTCTTTGCCTTGCCCCATTCTTTCATTATTATAAATATACCAGGTTCCAGATTTTTCAATAATGCCAGACTGTTCTCCTAAGTCTATTAAGTAAGCTTCTCTGGATGCGCCTTCCCCATGAATCATTTCAAATTCCGCCTGTTGAAAAGGAGGGGCTACCTTATTTTTTACTACCTTGACTACGGTTCTTGAGCCCACGATCTGGTCCCCCACTTTAATTTTTTCTTTCTGACGAATATCTAAACGCACGCTCGCGTAAAACTTTAAAGCAAGTCCGCCTGGGGTTGTTTCCGGGTTCCCATAAAAAACCCCTATCTTTTGTCTTAATTGATTAATAAAAATTAAACAGGTGTTGGACTTGGAAATTGTGGAGGTTAGTTTGCGCAAGGCTTGAGACATTAGCCTTGCTTGCAAGCCCACATGAGAATCCCCCATGTCTCCTGCAATTTCTGCTTGCGGAACTAAGGCGGCAACAGAATCTATCACAATCACATCCACGCCACCGGAACGAATCAATTTTTCCGCAATTTCTAAAGCCTGCTCTCCTGAATCTGGTTGTGAAATCAATAAGTTATCAATGTCCACTCCAATTTTTTTAGCATAGGTGGGATCCATTGCGTGTTCCGCGTCAATATAAGCTGCAATCCCCCCAGTTTTTTGCGCTTGAGCCACAATGGAGAGACAAAGGGTTGTTTTGCCTGAAGCCTCTGGACCATAAATTTCCACGACCCTTCCTCGCGGAACCCCGCCTACTCCAATGGCGATATCTAAAGGGAGTATCCCTGTAGGAATAATTTTAAGACCTGTGACTTTTGCGCTTTTTTCCCCTAATTTCATCAGAGCTTCCTGTCCAAAATCTTTTTTAATTTGCGCAAGCGCTAGTTCCAAAGCTTTGGCACGATCATCCTTATTCATTTTCTCCTCCTAAAATTTTCTTTTTATTCTAACTTAATTTTTTTGTTTTATCCAGTTAAAGCCCTTCATGATTTTCTCAAAATCAACCAGATAGTCAATATAAGATTCTTCCAAAGCAGCGCAAGAAAGCATAAAGGCCTGCCAGCTCCCTTGACCTTCCTCTTTCAATACATAAAGAATCCTATAAAAAGCAGGCCTGCCCAGACGATCCCTGCCTCGATAAGTTCCTACATAAGCATTTCCTATTGGATAGACCGCTTCTCTCCCGCTTCTTTTCTCCATCCTTAATTTTTCTTCAATGGAAAACGCCCAATCCCTGCTGGTGAGGCTTTGAGTGGACTGCGTCACTCCAGCAAAAGATTCAGCGCCCGTTTTCATTAGAATAGGATCTCTGGAAAAATGAAGGGCTTGCAGTTCTCCCTGAGCTTTTCCCTCAAAATGCATAAAATGAACTAAGCTCCTATCGCTAAAACCAAGCTCAGATTTCCATCCTTTAGGAATTTCAAGCCGAATGTCTAAAGATGGATTTAAATAGACCCTATCTTTAATGGTTCCAGGATTTTCTAAAGGCGCCTTAGGGATACTTTTTATGATCTCCTGATACTTTTCAAAATGATCATAAAACTGAGTGGACGGAACTTCAAGTTTTTTTAACGCTTCTCTAAATCCTTTGGTTTTTAGATCTTTCTTTAATTTTTTCTTAGCTCCTTCTTCGGAAAGAGCAAATATTTTTTTTATCTGTTTGATCCTTATATCTGTAGGAGGGTGGGTTCTTAAAAAAAGCCCAATGCCGGAAACTTCTTCCTCTCCCAAAGATTTCATTCTTTTAAAAAAAGAGATCATGGCATCCGGTTCATATCCAGCAAGGATCGAATAGCGCAAGCCAGACCTGTCTGCCTCTAATTCAAATTCCCTTCCATAGCCGCTTAAAAATCCACTGGCTACAAAATTAGTAGCTTGATTTAAAACCGCATAAGCGCGCGGATCATCCGCAGTAGGACCATATACCGCCACTGCCACAGTTGAAAGCAGTGACAAAAATTGATAACCAAAAGCTTTTTGAATCATTTTCACAGCATGAAATCCCGTAATATGACCAATTTCATGCCCAATCACTGTGGCTAATTCTGCCTCATCATCCATGAGCTCTAAAATGCCGCGAGTTAAAAAAACAGTTCCCGGAACAGCAAAGGCATTGACTAGGGGAGTATCCAAAATCACAAACTCATAAGAGATGTTTTTTCTCTCGCAAACCTCCACAATTTTTTGTCCGACTTCATTAATATAGGATTGAACCAAAGGATTATCATAAAGGCCATACTCTTGCACAATTTGGTTGCGGGACTGTTTTCCCAACTCGATCTCAGCTTTTTCAGAAATCATGTGAAACTCCCGTTTGCCTGTCACAGGGTTCCGCACGCAGCCATTCATGGTTAAAATCGTCAAGATCATGAGCTGAAAACTAAAATTCATAACCATGGAAAAAAAGGCAGCTAGGATTTCTCATCTCACTGCTAAAACTATTCTTAATAATAAGTTGACAGAAAAACCAGCTAAAAGATCATCCGCCATAACCCCTAAACCGCCTTTCCAGTTCTGAACGCTTTTAAAAGGAATTTTAAAAACATCAAAAATTCTAAAAAGAATAAACGCGCTTGCAATAAAAATAAAAAGATTAAAACCTCTAAACTGATCCAATGGAAAAAACGCAACAGACCAGAAAGCTCCTATGATTTCATCAATCACGATTTTTGAATCATCTTTTTTTTCAAAAATCTTCTCTGCTCGGTCTGCTATAAAAGTACTAAGGCAGGTAACTAAAAAAAGAGTTAAAAATCCAAAGAGTCCTGTAAGAGGAAAGCCTAAAAAAACAAAGCCAAAACCTAAAAGAGTTCCTAAAAATCCTCCTCCAGACCATTTTTGAGGTAAAGCTGGGAACTTCTTTAACACACCTCCGGAACAACTAAATGCAAGGTTCCCCAAACCAAACCCTGTGGCGCAACTTAAAATGATCTTATTCAGTTTAAAAAAGCGATTCACGCTACCATCTAAAATAATTCAGGTTCAAAGTTTTACGCCAAGGTCCCCTAAAAAAATAGCGCGGTTTTTGTAAAGATAGGATAAGCCGGAAATTAAGGTAAGGAGTGTTGCTATAAAAACAATCCAATAACTAGCCCAAACAAGAAAATTTCCAAATCCAATTTGCCAATTAGAGCCTTCTAAAAGTTCAAGCGGGTGGATTCTATAAAAATGAGTTAAAATAGAATTAACACAGAGAATGATTAAGATTAAAATGATCGCTGTTATTTGAGAGGAAGTTTTAAATTTTCCAGCCCGGTCAGCGGCAATTATGACCCCTTTGGAGGCAGCTAAAGTCCGAAGACCCGTAATCAAGAATTCTCTGCCAATAATAAAAACAACCATCCATGCTGGAACGTTTAACTCTCTTAACCCTACAAAAGATATGAAAGCCGCGGAGATTAAAAATTTGTCGGCTAAAGGGTCAAAAAATTTTCCAAAATCCGTGATCACCCCATATTTTCTAGCAAAGTAACCGTCGTAGAGATCAGTCAAAGCAGCTGCAATGAAAATAACTAAAGCAAAAATACGAGTCCAAACATTATCTATGACTGTGAAAATCATAAATATGGGTACAAGCCCAAGCCTTAAAACAGTTAATTTATTGGCTAAATTCAATTTTGTTTTACGGACTTTACTTCTTTGGATTGAAATGAAGAATTAGTTAGAGATAAATTCTGATGCGTTAAATGAAGTTCGTTCACAGCTTGCAGCGCGCCTGATTTTATATTGATTGGCTTCTCATTCAAGAAAAGTTCTACCCCATTTACATTTCCAATACGAATTGTGATCTCTTTTTTAGCTTCCCATGTTTGTTCAGCTTGAGGAGAGATAAAACCTTCAAAAAGCAATTTCCCTTGATCTCCAGAGACTCTCACCCAGACATTATGAATAGCCTTTAAACGAAGAGAGAGGGACCTTTCTTGAAGCAATGGGGAGTCGCTGCTATTTTTTTTAAAACTTTCCCCTGTTGCAACTGTTTTTTCCTCAAAGGGTTCATGCTGAAAAAAGAGATAAGCAAAATAGCCTAAAACAAATAGAAGGATAGGGAAAAGAACAACTACCCATGGGGAGAGGTCAATCACTTTTTTATTTTTTGTGTTTAAAATTAGTTCATGCTCCCCGGCTTTATCTGTTGTTAACTCTCTAGGCTCTGACAACTCTTTTTTAAAAAGCAGAAAAATTTCTTCTTGATTTAATCCGAGATAGGAAGCGTATTTGCGCATAAAGCCATGCAGGTAAATCTCAGCGGGAAAAATATTCCATTCTCCAGACTCTAAAGCCTCCAAATAACGCACAGAGATCCTAGTCTCTTGATGCACGGTGCGCAAAGAGACCTTTCTCTCCTCTCTTTTTGATTTTAAAATTTCATTAACTTTTGCCATATGATTTAATTTAAACCCAAAGCTCTCTTCCCCATTTAACTTCAACAGCGCCAACTCTGACCAATTATTATTCCAGCTAATCCATTTGGAATACAGCCGCATCTTTAGGCGGCTTAAATTCAAAATCTTTCTCTTTTAGGTTAGGATTTTTCTCGAATTCTTGCAAAGTAGTTGTGACTTTAAAAGTATTAAGGAAAAACTCCATTTTCTTTAGAATAGTTTCCTTTTCATCCAAAGTCAATAACATCTCAGTCCCCTCTTTACTCTCCTTATTTTTTAAACGCACCCTAACCTCTTTCTTAAAAAGCGCATTTGAATGGTTTTCCAGACTCCAATCATAATCCTTTTTTAATTTTTCCAAAGATCCAGAAATTTGCGTAATGCCCGGAAAAAAAAAGTTTGCCTCCATCCATTCATTCCAATCTTTTTTAATGACCTGATTAAACCTGGGGGTATAAATAAAAACTGTTTTTCCAGACGTTACAATGATTTGATGTTCCGGACTCCTCTGCTCAATTTTTAAAAATTTAGGCTTTTTAAAAATTACAGTTCCAGAAGATTCCTTTATTTCATCGCTCAAGGAAGATTTCATTTCCTGAATAAATTTAAATTGAGCGGATTCAATGGAACGGGAAGACTCTTCCATTTTATCCTGTAATTCTTTAACAGTTAAGACCGCGCAAGCGCAATTTTGAGGGATCGCACAAAAAGAAAAAAGGAAGAAAAAGGGTATAGTTAGAGCCTTCATAAAAGAAAGTCTAACCCTGATTTTCTTTTTTGTCCACACTGATCAGAAATTCTTCTAATCTCTCAAGATGAATTTTCCATCGGTTAGTGTCTTTAGGTTTTTCAATCAGCCCCTTTTTTTTAAGCAGAGTCAATGCCCAGTCATAACGAGATCCAATTTCTTTATCCGCGCGCAAGAGGTCTCCGGAAACTTTTTCCGTATCCCTCACCACCCTGGCTGCCCGGATTAAAAGTTGAATATTTTCTTCACTCTCTGTAATGGAATCAGAAGTAGAATCTTCTCCTTTAAAAACATATTGAGGCTTAAAATTCTGATCCACAATAAATTTAACAACGCTGGAAACATCTTTTTCAGAGACAAAACAGCCTTGCAAACGCGCAGGTTTAGGAGAGCTGGTCGCTAAAAAAAGCATGTCTCCCCTGCCCAAAAGATTCTCAGCGCCTTGTGTATCTAAAATCACTCTGGAATCTATTTTAGATAAAACCTGAAACGCGATCCTAGAAGGCAAATTCGCCTTAATCACGCCTGTGATCACATCCACAGATGGCCTTTGGGTTGCAAGCACCAAATGGATCCCCACGGCACGAGCCATCTGAGCTAAACGCTGAATCAGATCTTCAATCTCCTTGCCTACAGTAATCATCAAATCCGCGAGTTCATCAATAATCACTATAATATAAGGGGTTTCCTCCTGGTTGCTTTTTCTCATCTTTTCATTAAAACTATCAATATTTCTTACCCCATATTGAGCAAAACTTCTATAACGATCTTCCATTTCTTCCACTAATTTTTTTAAAGATTGAACCGTCTCTTTTGGAGAAGTAATCACCTTCACTTTTTCGCTTGCGGCTGCTGGGTCAAAAAGGTGCGGAATTCCGTCGTAAAGAGGCAATTCAAGCCTCTTTGGATCTATCAATAACAATTTAACCTCATCTGGTTTAAAACGAAATAGAATGGAAAGTATCAATGTATGAATGCAGACTGATTTCCCAGAACCTGTGGCTCCTGCAATTAAAAGATGAGGCATGGCGGTTAAATCCGTAACAAAAGTGTCTCCTTCAGTTCCTTTTCCAATTCCTAAAGGCAAAAGATGCGGCGATTTTTGGAAAACACTGGACTCCATTAGTTCTCTTAAATAAACCGTTGCTGGACGTGAATTAGAAATTTCAACGCCAACCGCTGCTTTGCCTGGAACAGGGGCAAGCACCCTTAAACTTTGAGCTTTCATGACTAAGGCTATGTCATTGGATAAAGTCTCAATTGCCTGTACCCTCACCCCAGGAGCAGGGGTTAAGTCATAGCGGGTAATCACTGGACCTGGATGAATATCTATTACTTTAGCTTTAACATTAAATTGCTCTAAAGTATTTTCCAATAAATTCCCATTAGCATAAAGTTCGTCTTGATCAATCGAGAAAGATTTAACCGGCTCTTCCAGAAGGTCAGGGGTTGGAAGCAGATACCCCTGATAAGCGCTTTTTCCATTTAAAGTTTCTGCCTCTTTTGATAGAAGCGGGAGATCCTTGGAACCTGTAGTCCCCTCACTCTTAAAATTTTTTTGAATGATCATGGGCTTGGTTTCTATCTTAGAAGATGAAACTGCAAGTTTTGGCAGTTGGCCGAAAGGCTCGAACTCTTTTTGATTTAATTTATTTTGCAGCTCTTTTTTTTCTTTTAATTTTTCCCTTTCTTCTTTCCAATCTTGAAGGTCGTCTTTGACCTTATCTTTTAACATATTTAAAACATAAAGAGGAGAAATTCTAGCAAGAAGTAAACTCGAAGCCATTAAAATTCCAAAAGAAATTAAAAAGGTTAATAGTTTGCCGAATTGTTTTATCATAAAAAGATAAATCCAATACCCTAGGGAGCCTCCCAGCCTAACAGCTTCCTCGTTTTCTAACGGCAAAAATGTAAATAGACATGCAAAAAACAGATAAAGCACGGAAAGAAGAAGACCATCCTGAACGAGCCTCAGTTTTTTCTGACCGTAAATTTTTTCAACCCCAAGCCAAAACAAAGTAATGGGAAAAAATAAAGAGGCATAGCCTGAAAAACGAAACAAAATAGAGTGTAAAGACCTGCCAAAATTCCCCGTCCAATCTGGAACGATCAGAGATAAAATTAAAATAAATGAAAAAAGAATGGAAAGAAATCCTGCAGTCCCAAAACCTTTGCCTTTTTTCGCTTTGTGGTTTTTGTAAAAAAAATCGCTCATTTTAATTGAACAAAAAGCTGACCATCCGCCTTTATAAAAATAATTTTATCTTCTCTTAAAAGCCAACCTAAAGCAAAATAAAGAAAACTAGCGCGGCAGGGAATTCCGGTTTTAAGTTTGGTGATGGAACTCTTTCCATTTTTATGAAGGGAAGACCAAATTTTACCTGATATAAGTCCAACAATTTCAGCGCTGGGGATATCCTGTTTCATCTAAAAAAAACCTAAAATTAAAATTTTAAAATTGAAAATAAAAACTTAAGGCTTAACCCGTATTTTGAAAAAGTTGGGGTCAAGCTGGCTCTACATGGAAAAGAGCCTGACCCTTAGAGACAGGCTTCCCATTTTCTGCAAGAATTTTAACTATTTTTACTCGGGTTTCCGCCTTAATTTCATTCATCACTTTCATCGCCTCCACAATGCACAAGGTCGCTCCGGAGTTAACCACCTCCCCCTCTTTTGCAAAAGGAGTGGCTTGCGGCGAAGAAGCTTGATAAAAAATCCCTGTAATGGGAGAAGAAATTACTTTTATGTTTAAGGGCAAAGATTGAAGAGGAGCGGGTTCATGAGAGGAAAGGGTTTCCGGCAAAAAGTCAGTTCTTCTTCTTTTTAAATGAACTGCATTTTGTTCAGGGGAAATTCTTTTTAAAAAAATTTTTCCTTGAGGAAGCTCTAATTCTAATTCATAAATATTAGAACCGCACATCTCATTATAATAAAAGACGAGTTCCTCCAGTTCTAGTTCCATTTTCAGGTTAAACCATTCGTGTTTAGTTTTTAATTTTTAAATTTATGAGAGGATCTGGGTTTAAATGGTTTTGAAGAGCGCTGGGTTAAAGTTCCAGAATCTTCGCCCCCTTCCAACAAAACTTTTCTAGAAAGGTTTACTCTTCCTTGAGTATCAATCTCAATACATTTTACAGTCACTTCATCCCCTTCTTTTAAAATATCCTCCACCTGTTCCACTCTGGAAGTATCTAACTGAGAAATATGAACCAAACCTTCTTTGCCGGGCAGCACTTCCACAAAAGCGCCAAAATTCATAATGCGCGTTACTTTCCCCTTATAAATTTTTCCAACTTCAACTTCCGACACAGATCCTTCCACCCAGCTGCGAGCCAGCTCAACTTTCTGAGCGTCGTCGCCGGAAATAAAAACCCGGCCATCATCTTCCACGCTTACCTCTGCCCCGGTTTTTTCTATGATGCCCCGGATATTTTTTCCTCCAGGACCAATTAATGCGCCGATTTTTTCCACAGGAATTTTAACCACTGTCATTTTAGGGGCATGCCTAGAGAGATCTAGGCGGGGGGTTTGGATCGCAAGGTTCATTTTTTCTAAAATAAAAAGACGTCCCGCATGCGCTTTATTCACAGCTTTTTTTAATACTTCAATGCTGACCCCTTCAATTTTAAGATCCATCTGTAAAGCGGTTATCCCATCTTTAGTTCCTGCAACTTTAAAATCCATATCTCCTAAATGATCTTCCAAACCCATAATATCCGATAAGACCGCAATCTCATTATCTTTACTTACAATTAAACCCATGGCAATTCCTGCGCAAGGAGATTTAAATGGAACACCCGCGTCAAAAAGCGCTAAAGAGCCTCCGCAAACACTGGCCATGGAAGAAGAACCATTAGATTCTAAAATATCAGAGACAATCCGAATCGTGTAAGGAAAATCTTCTTCATTAGGCAAAAGAGGCAAAAGCGCTCTGCGAGCTAACGCCCCATGTCCTATTTCCCTTCTTCCCGGAGAACGCTCTGGTTTAGTTTCACCAGTGGCAAAACCAGGGAAATTGTAGTGCAGAAGAAAACGCTCTTTGTATTCCCCATCTAACTCATCCATAATTTGCATGTCATCAGCTGTGCCTAAAGTAACCGTGGCTAAGGCTTGAGTTTGTCCTCGGGTAAAAAGAGCAGAACCATGAGTTCTTGGCAAAACCCCCACCTCACAAGAAATCGGGCGAATCTCATCCAATTTTCTTCCGTCTGTGCGCACTTGCTCCTTTAAAATAAGCTCGCGCGCTTCTTCATAAAGAATATTTTCTATAATGGCTCCTATCACTTTTTCTTGTTCGGGAAATTGTTCCGCTAAAGAGGCTGCCATCTCATTTTTTATCTCTGCTAAAGCATTCTCCCTTTGAGATTTATCTGAAATTTTTACATTAGCTTTTATCTTTTGCCTTGCAGCGCTATTGACCGCCTTAACCAGCTCAGGCTCATGTTGTGGAGGAACAAATTCTAGTTTAGCTTCTCCATGCTGCGCAATAAACTTGCTTTGAGCTTCGCACATCGCAATAATTTCATTTTGCGCTAATTCCAAAGCCTCCAACATCTTCTCTTCACTCAATTCTTGTGAGCCGCTCTCTACCATTAAAAGCCCTTTTTTACTGCCGGCAACCACAAGATCTAAAACGCTTTCTTCCTGTTCTTGAACGGTTGGATTTACCACCCACTGCTCTTTGAGCCTGCCAATTCTAACTGCGGCAACTGGTCCGTTAAAAGGTATGTTTGAAAGAGATAGAGCTAAAGAAGTTCCCACAATAGAGGGGATGTCTGTATCATTGACATGGTCGCTGGATAAAAGAATTGCGTTGACTTGCACCGCGTTCATAAAACCTTCTGGAAAAAGAGGACGGATGGAACGGTCTATTAAACGAGAATTGAGGATTTCTTTTTCACGCGGTCTAGTTTCTCTTTTAAAAAAACCGCCTGGAATTTTGCCCGCGGCATAAGTTCTTTCCCGATAATCCACAGTCAATGGGAAAAAATCCTGCTGATCTTTTACCTTAAGGTCCATGGTTGCGGTAACAAGAAGCGCGGTTTCTCCAACTCTTACCAAAACAGAACCGTTGGCTTGTCTAGCCATGCGGCCGGTTTCAATTAAAATTTCTTGGGATCCAAATTTAAATTTTGTTTGAAAAAATGTTTGATCGCTCATAAGATTGTTATTCTCCCATTACGAAGATGACTTTTAAAAAATAAGAAAGGAAAAGGTTTAAGTTGGTTATTTTCTAAGATCAAATCGTTGAATAACCTTTTGATACTTTTCCGGGTCAGTTCTTTTTAAATAGGTTAAAAACTGTTTTCTTTCTCCCACAAGTTTAAAAAGACCCTGCCTGGAAGCATAGTCTTTAGGGGATTCTTTTAAATGGTCTGTTAACTGAGCAATGCGCTCAGTTATAAGAGCGACCTGAATTGCGGGGTTTCCAGTATCTTTTTCATGAGCTTTAAACTCATCTACCAACGATTTTTTCTTTTCTTTTGTTAATGCCATAAGAAATGTTAGATTAGCAATTTTCTTAATAAAAGTAAAGCTGTTTTTTTATCCTTTTCCAATTGTTTTCTTAAATCATCCAGATTTTGGAATTTTTTCTCATCCCTGATTTTTTTTAAGAATTCTAGTTTTAGAATTTTTCCGTAAAGCTTTCCGGAAAAATTAAAGAGATGCGCTTCTAAAGATCGGGCTGGTTTCCCAGCTTCTTTTAAAGTGGGCTTAAATCCTACATTGCAGATGCCGTAAAAAAAAGAATCAGCCCCGGATAATTTTCCATCCTTAAAACCCACACCTACCCTGCAAAGAAAAACTCCCAAGGGTAAAATTTTTAAATCAGAGATTTTAAGGTTTGCCGTAGGAAAACCTAATTTTGTTCCTATTTTTCTTCCTCCATTGACCCTTCCCAGACAAAAATAAGGATGTCCTAAAAAGCGATGCGCTGTTTCTAAATCCCCTTTTCTTAAAGCAGCCCGAATCCTGCCAGAAGAAACAGGAGCAGATTGATCCTCTAAGGCCTTAATCACAGTGATGGGGATAGAATTTTCCTTGCCCATCTTTTTTAAAAAAGGAATGTCCCCTAAACGGTCTCTGCCAAAACAAAAATTATATCCAACCACGATATTTTTTGCCTGATATTTTCTTTTTAAAAACCTTAAAAAAAATTCTTTGGCGGAAATTAAAGAACATCTTTTATTAAATTTAAGAACAACGACTTTTTTTATTCCGGCTTCTTTTAAAAGCCAGCTCTTTTCCTCTGGAGTTGAAAGAAGATAAGGTTCCTTTAAAGGAGTAAAAAAAAGCCTGGGAGGGAATTCAAAAGTTATTGCTAAAGAAGGAAGATGAAATTGAAGAGAATTTTTCAGGACTCTTTTAATGATTTTTAAATGCCCGCGATGCAAACCATCAAAAGTGCCAATCGTTAAAACAGCGCCCAAATGCTTACTCACTCTTTAAAACTCTTCAAAAATAATTGTCCAAAATCACTCACTTGTGAAATTTTTAGACTAAAGCGATTTCCGCGCCAGGCTCAATATTTGATTTGAGACTTCCTCCATTGAACCTTTGATCTCACAGCCGCTTGCGTACTTGTGGCCGCCGCCGCCAAATTTTTCCGCAAGTTTACATACATTCACATGCAGCCTGGACCTTAAGCTAACTTTAATGACCCCATCCAAACTTGATTCTCTTAAAAATAGTGAGATCAGCGAGTTAGGGATAAGCAAGCCATAGTTCACAAATTCATCCGTATCTTCTTCCGAAGCCTGAACAGCCTCAAAATCCTTTTTTGTAACTTTAAGAACCGCTATTCCACCATCAATGAACTCAAGTCCGATTAAAGCGCGGCTCAATAGCTTTAAAGAGGGTAGTCTTCTAGTTCCATACATTTTTTCACAAAGGAAACTGACATTCACATTCTGTTTAAGAAGTTCAGCCGCTATTTTTAAGGTTTGAGAATTGGTATTAGAATATTGGAACCTGCCGGTATCTGCCATAATCCCAACATAAAGAGCTGTGGCTTCCTCCTCTCTTAAAGGGAGTTTTAACTGTTGAAAGAGATAAAAGAGTTGTTCGGAATTTGAAGAGGCTCCTACATCTATTAAATTGATATCTCCAAAAAAAGAATGTTTTAAATGGTGGTCTATGTTGATCACCAGTTTCGCCTGTTTCTTTAAATCAATAATATTTCCCATTCTCTCTGGTTCAGAACACTCAAACACAATCGCCACATCATAACTTTTATCAATTTTCTGAGCATGTTTTATTTTATCTACCCCTTTAAGAAAAGAAAGTTGTTCAGGCACTGGTTCACGATTCACCAGTTCCACCTGTTTACCGCATCTCCTTAAAAGGCTGGCCATGGCCAGCTCTGAAGCCACAGTATCTCCATCTGGTTTTTTGTGTCCTGTCAGGAAAAAAGTTTTATGCTTTTTAATAGCAGCTACGATTTGTTTATAAATTTTTGTTTTATCTTTTCTCATTTTCATAAAAGGGAGACTTTTCAATTAGCCCGAAATTTTAGTCAGCTATAAAGAGCGAGACTTTTAAGAAGTTAAAAATAAAAAATTATTCTTCTGTTTTAAGGTAGGTGACTGAATGTTCCCAACCATTGTAAGTATATTCAAAAAGGATTTGATTGCCCTCTAATAAAGTTCCTGGCCCGCGAATTTTAGATTGAGAAAGCACAATCTTTACCTTCCCTTTTTCCTTCAACATCTTAACCGTGCCTTTTTCAACTGACATCTGGTAAGTACCATCCGCATAAATTTTAAGCGGAGGGCTAGTGCATCTTTTTCCAGCTCCCCCCACATTATATTTCCAGCATCTATAAGTCCCTACAATAGAAGAAAAATCCTCTTTCGCAAACCCTAGATGTTGAACAAAAAATAAAAAAAGAATTACCAATATAAAACTGATGGGCTTAAAATTGTTATTTGAGGGAACTTGTTCGTTTGAAACTTTCTTTCTTTTCCCGAACAAATAGCTAAGCGAGCCACTCGGCTCACTGCCCAATAAAAATAATTTCAAGCTCATCAGATCCATATTATTAAATTTTCCTTATTTTCAATTCTTGCTCTCTTAAAAGGGTTTAATTTTCTTCCTTTTCTTTGGCGAGTTGGGTTAAAATAGCTGTTACTCTTTCGGCTTTTTCAGGAGTCTGGTCATACACAAAACTGATTACCGGGACTTTTCGTAAACTTTCCAATTTTCTTCCCAAAGTTTTACGCATCTTAGGAATCGAAAAATCTAAAATTTCAGAACTTATTTTTTTTTCTTCTTCGCTGCCAAACACGGAATAAAAAACTTTAGCGTCGGTTAAATCATCGCTTAAACGCACAGCCGTCACTGTAACAAACCCTAAGCGCGAATCTTTTATCTCCTGAATCAATAGAGATATCTCATGCCGCAGCAATTCACTCACTCTTTCACTGCGTTTAAACTGCATTTCAAGCCTCAAGTTTCCTAGTTTGCTTTTCCATGATAAAAGCTTCTAAAATATCGTTTTTATTAAAATCTTGAAAATTCTCTAGTGAAATCCCGCATTCATAACCCTGCTCCACTTCCCGCGCATCATCTTTAAACCTGCGCAAAGCTTGAATTTTACCTTCATATATAATTTTAGAATCTCTTAAAACCCTAATTTTAGCGGCCCGGCTAACTTTACCTTGCGACACAATACAACCAGCTACTTTTCCTTGAGGGGTCTTAAAAACTTCCCTTACATCAACACGTCCTAAAAACATCTCTTTTTCTTCAGGCTCTAGCATCCCGCTCATGGCTGCTCTAATATCTGAAATCACCTCATAAATAATCCGATAGGTTTTAATTTCTACTCCTTCTCTGCGGGCAATTTCTTCTGCCTGCGCTTCCGGCCTAACAGTAAAACCAATCACAATCGCGTCAGAAGCCGCAGCTAAAGAGACATCCGACTCGGTAATAGCGCCTACTCCAGAATGAATGACTTTTAGCCTAATCTGAGAAGTTTCTATCTTTTCTATGGAATCCTTTAACGCTTCAAGCGAGCCTTGAACATCAGCTTTAAGAATCAATTTAAGCTCTTTAAGTTTACCTTCTTTAGCGGCTGCGGAGAGAATCTCTAAAGAGATGTGTCTCTTTTTTTCTATTGTGGCTTCTCTGGAAAGATTGCTTCTTTTTTCTAAAATGTCCCTTGATTCCCGATCAGAATTAACCACAATCACTCTATCTCCCAATTGCGGAGTTTCAGAAAAACCCAAAACCTCTACAGGCGTAGCTGGAGGAACTTCTAAAACACGCTGTCCACGGTCATTGGTTAATGCCTTTACCTTACCGCTAGTCAGCCCGCAAACAAAAGTATTGCCGACTCTTAAAGTTCCTTTTTGAACTAAAACCGTAGCTAACGGCCCTTTTCTAGGATCCAACTTCGCTTCAATAATAACTCCTTGAGCATTGCGGTTAGGGTTAGCCTTAAGCTCTAAAAGTTCCGCCTCCAACAAAATCATTTCTAAAAGTTTATCAATATTCATCCTTTTTTTGGCTGATACTTCCACAAAAATGGTTTTTCCTCCCCACTCTTCTGGAGACAGCTGATATTGGCTCAGCTCCTGTTTTACCCGATCCGGATTGCTTTGAGGCAAATCAATTTTATTCACCGCTACAATGATCGTTACGCCCGCGGCTTTAGCATGGTCAATCGCTTCTACTGTTTGAGGCATGACCCCGTCATCCGCGGCAACCACTAAAACAACAAGATCCGTCACCTGAGCGCCTCTGGCGCGCATCGCGGTAAAAGCTTCGTGGCCTGGGGTGTCTAAAAATACGATCTGACCCCTGAGAGTTAGAACTTTATAAGCTCCAATATGCTGAGTAATGCCGCCTGCTTCTTTTTCAGCAACCTGCGTCTCCCGAATAGCATCGAGGAGTGAAGTTTTTCCATGATCCACATGGCCCATCACTGTAACAATGGGAGAACGAGGAACCAAACAATTTATATCATCTTCTTCCTTGGTCATGGCATCGTCGCTATAAATCGGAACAAATTCAGCGTCAAAATTAAATTCATTGGCTAATAAAATAGCGGTGTCAATTTCCAAACGTTGATTAATTGTAGCCCGAATGCCCATTTTTAGGAGACGCATTAAAAGTTCTCCAATTTTTACGCTCATTTTATCCGCAAGATCTTTGACTGAAATAGTTTCATTGATTGTGATTTTAGATTTAAGTGGAACAGGCATGCTTACAGCTGGAGTTTGGGTTTGAACAGTTTGTTCTTCAGGAGCAATCTCTTTTTTAAGCTCTAAAACAGGCGCCAAAGAATCGGCTTTGGCTCCGGCTAAAACGTCTTTTTCTTGAAGTGGCGCTTTCTCCAAAATTTCTTTTTTTGTATCGGGCAAGTCCGTGTGGGAAACTGGCTTTTCTAACATTTCCGCATCTTGAGAAACGCTTTCCTTCAACCCTTTTTTAATTTTCTTGCGCGCCGTGGTTTTTCCCGGCTCTTTAACTTTTTTTACCGTTTTTGAAACAACAGATTTTTTTTCTTTATGAACAGCGCTTTTAGATTTTATTTTTTTCGCGCTTGGATGAGATTCCTCTTTTTCAAGTTTTGCTGGATTCTCCTGGGGTTCCTTCTTTTTCACTTTCACTCACCTCCTCTCTTTCTTTATTATTAGAATTTTTTTTCTCCACCACTTCTCTGGCAGATTCAATAATTTTTTCCGCTGTTTTCTCTCCTATGCCCTGCAAAGCTGTTAATTGGTCCACTTGAGCAAGCGCTATTTTTTCTGCTGTGCTCCAGCCTCCTTTAATCAAAACCTCAGCTGTTTTAGGCCCCACTCCTTCAATATCAGCTAAATTCTTTTGTAAATTCTCCACATTTTTAGCTGTTTCTTCTTTCTTTTGCGCCTCTGATTGCACTTCAATATTCCAGCCTGTTAGTTTTGAGGCTAAACGAACATTTTGCCCGTTTCTTCCCAAAGTTAAAGCAACCATGTCGTTAGAGACAGTCACTTGCGCGGTCTTATTCGCATCTTTTTGCAAAACAATGGAAAGAACCTTTCCGGGAGAAAGAGCTGCAGCTATAAATTTTTCCGGCTCTGAACTCCAAGGGATAAGATCAATTCTTTCCCCTCTTAATTCATCTATCACAGGACGAATGCGCGAGCCTCTGACGCCCACGCAGGTTCCCACAGGGTCAACCTTAAGATTATTTGATTTCACGGAAATTTTTGAACGAAATCCAGGATCGCGCGCAATGTTTATAATTTCCACAATCTTTTCATGAACCTCAGGAACTTCCAGCTCTAAGAGCCTTTTAACCAGATCTGGATGGGACCGTGAAACTAAAATTTCCGGACCCCGATTGCCCCTCTCCACCTTTAATACCAATACTTTAATTCGGTCTCCTAAATTAAACCGTTCCCTTCGCACTTGTTCCCTTACTGGTAAAAGCCCCTCTGCCTTTCCTAAATCTACAACTATATTTCTTTCCACAAAACGAAAAACAGAGCCGCTAGCTAAGGTGCTTTCCTTGCCGCTAAATTCTTCAAATATGGTTACTCTTTCTACCTCACGGATCTTCTGCACAATCACCTGTTTTGCGATTTGAGCAGCGATTCTGGAAAAATCCACGGTATCCACAGGAAGTTGAACCTCAGATCCCACTTCTGCTTTTAATTTTAAACTTTTGGTTTCTTCTAAAGAAATTTCCTCGTTTGAATTTTTTACAGAATCCACAACTTTCTTAATTACAAAAGCTTTAATTTCCGCGGTTTCAGGATCAATGGTTGCGGCTAAATTAACATTTCTGCCATAATGTTTGCGATAAGCGGATACTAAGGAAGACTCTATCATTTTTATGAGCTCTTCCTTTTTTACCCCTTTATCTTTTTCAATCTGGTCTAAAATATGAATAAGAGGACTTTTTAATTCTGCCATAAATGTACCTTCCGATTAAAGTTTATAGTGTTTATTGCTTTCCTAACAAAAATGACTTTCTAAGCATAAACTATATGATATCTAGATTCGCTTTTGCTATTTGCTCAAGGGGGATGGTCACCCTTCCGCTTGTTTTATCGTCAATTTCAATTGTTTTTTCCTTACAATTCAACAAAGTTCCGGAAAAATTTCTTTGGTTTGAACTGCTTGAAATTGGAGAAAAAATAGATACTTTTACGTTTTCTCCCAAAAATCTTAAATAATGAGCTTCATTTTTCAACGGACGATTAATCCCGGGAGAAGATACTTCTAAAGTATATGAACCAATCAAAATTTCTGATGTGTCTAACAACATTCCAACTAGTTCGCTTATTTTTTCACAGTCATCCAAACTCACATGACTTTTCTTATCAAGAGGATCCTGCTTGTCAATAAAAAGGCGCAAAATCCAGCTTCCAGATTCTCTGCGATATACAGTTTCTACAAGCTCAAAACCTTTTTTAAAAAGTTCAGGTTCAATTAAACACTTAATTTGCTCTACTAAGCCAATGGGTTCGCTAATCATAATACTCTTTCCAATCCAAAAATAAAAAGTGGCAATAACTTCTGCCACTTTTGAACTATTTTACTTTGTTTTCAATCACCTGTCAAACTAAGAAACTTTTCGATGGCTGAATTCAAGCTCTGAGATTTTTATGCTTATTTGTTATAATAAAAAATTCATTAAAAATATGGAAATTAAAATGGTTGAAAAAATAGTTGCGAAGATAGAAAATTCCTCCCTAGACCGCCTTAAAAAAATAATTTGTACTGCTGTTTTCCTTTTTGTCTTCGGAATGATGACCCATGAAAAATATTCCGGTTCAGGAGATGAGCCTCATTACATGATGATCTCCTACTCTTTAGTTTTTGACCAGGATTTAGATCTCTCCAATAACTATGGGGATAAAAACAATATTATTTTTGACGGGAATTTAAGCAAAGAGGAAGCCCATGCAAGAATTGGAGGAAATGGCAAACTCTTTCCATCGCACGATATTGGGATGAGCCTGCTTTTTGCTCCCTATTTTTCTCTCTCCTACATTTTAGCGCGGGAGATTCCTAAAAGGCTTCCAATTTTTATTTTAGACAAGATTAAGATGAAAGCATGGGAATTCTTAAAACTTTTTTTAGGTTTTGGCATGATTTTTTTTACATGCTTTATGGCAACCCAAATTTTTGATCTCTGTTTTTATTTTTCTCAAGATAAAACTAAATCTTTTTTTTGGACTTTTTTTTGCGCGATCTCTCCCCCAATTCTTTCTCACTCCTTTCTTTTCTTTACTGAAATCCCCACTGCTTGCGGCGCTATTTTTATCTATAAAAAAATAAAAATGGAGGAGGAACTCTCAGCTCAAAAATCTCTATTTCTGGGAATTCTGTCAGCCAGCCTTATTTTAATTCATATAAGAAATATTGTCCTTGCGGGAATTTTATTGTTTTTAATTTTTTTAAAAAGCGCAAGGTCTTGCCTGTCCAAAGCCTGCCCCGAGCGGAATCCAGGAGGGGCGGAGTCATGGGGCGGAGTTGAGGAGCAAAGTCGGCAGATGAATTCAAGGGGGTTCTTACGAGCAATAAAGATTCTGGCGATTCAAAAAAAATTCGTTCTTTTGAATTTGGCGCTTGGGGTTTCCCTTATCCTCTTTTTAAGGACTTGGCTCAATCTCTATCTTTGGGGAAGCTCACTCACCACCAAACATCTTTTGCTGCACAACTTCAAGAGCTTAAATGTTGAAATGTTTTTAGAAATTATCTTAAGAGCATTTGCGATTTTTTTTGACCAAGAAGGGGGTCTTTTTATATATGCCCCTATTTATATTTTATGCTTTGCTGGTTTCACAATTCTCTTCAAGAAATCCAAGAGCACTTTTTTCGAGCTTCTTTTGCCTTGTTTAATAAATGTTTTAACAATAGTTTCTTTCCCTTTTTGGAACCATCATGGCTGGTCTGGTTTTTGGTCCCCAGCTGCCCGCTATTTAGTTCCGATTATCCCCTTTTGCGCTCTTGCGACTTTTTTTGTTTTCATTCAATTAAAGTCTCTCACCTGGATTGTGAAAGGATTCATAGGTCTGCAAATTTTCATTAATCTATTTTTTTGGCAGTTCCCAAAACTTTTATGGAACGATGGGGATGGCATAAGCGCTCTTAGTCTCTTTTTAAAAGAATATTCCTCCTTCAATTTTCTTGCGTTTATCCCTACATGGAACCAATTCTCCTGGAATTCCTTTATAAAATCCATGACACTTTCAGGTTTGTGTCTATGGATAACCCTAAACCTTTTGCGCAAATTAAAACCAAGTGCTTCCAATAGGTAACCTTACGATTAATTCTCTCATCCATCTGAAACGAACCAATAAAACTGCGCTTAAAAAAGCATGGGATTTTGACCAGTTCACAATCCGAACTCTTTGAGAGAATTGGATAAAAATCTTATTTCTTGTTTTTTCCGGAAGCCGAGATAACATCTTCTGGATTCTTTTAAACTTAGCTTCAGGATCTAGATCAGGTTGAGAGCTAAGCATCAACTGAAAAATAAAAGGGTTTGAGAAAAATAGTTCGGGTTCGGTTTTTAAAGAAGGAGGGAGGAGGAGTTGTTCTGGAGCAATTCTTTCTTTAGAATAGGGTCCCCACTCATGGCTAGCCATAAAAATCATTAAAGTTTGAGCAAAGGAACTAAAATCAAGGTAAGTTAAAAGCCAGCCTAAAGGGCTGCTCAAAGCGATCAAGTTCATAAGACGATTAGATGCGTAAGAAAATAGATCAGCCAGAGAACGTCCGGTAGAACGCAGCTTGAGCACAAAAACATTTTTAATTCCTGGATTTAGAAAAAAGGCTATTTTTTCTTTAAATTTAAGATGAGACACGCTCTCAACCCCTTTCCAGAGCTCTTCTTGCGGCTCAATCTTTTTATATAAGGGAGAGACTTTTTCGATCAGTCCCTCTATTGCTCTAAAATAGACTTTTTTTAATTCATCTAAATTCTTTGCCGCGCCTATCTTCTCAATTAGAACTTTTGGAATAGTTTCCTGAATAGGAATATTTTTTTCAGATAAAATCCTGCTTAAAGATTCATCTAAAATTTCCCCTCCCTTTGGAACATGTTCCTTAAAATTTAGAAGATTCCTTTCAGACAATAATCTTGTTATAAATTCATCCAAAACCATTAACCTCTTTTGAAGATTTTGAATTGTTAAAGAAAAATCCCCTTCCCATGAAAAAGAATTAAATGCTTTCTCTAAATCAGGATCAAGAGTTTTAAACTGATTGAGCTCTTTTAAAAAAAATTGAAAAAGAGTTTTGCTCCCTAAAATAAACGCGGGCAATTGGTTCGGCTCTGAAAAAGCATCTGCTAAAACTTTTGAAAACAGTGTACGATCCATTTCTAAAGATGCCTGCAATTCCCTCCGTAATTCCAATATAAAATATTTTAACTCCCCCCTAAATTGAGAAGGGGTATGAGCAAATGGGAATCTTTCTTTAACAAAAGTTAGCAAGGTGTCCTGATCTAATCTTCCCCCAGCGGCATGCACAGCCTTATCCAGAATTGGCAAAATACTTAAAAAGAACTGGGTTATTGACTGCAAATTCTCTGCTGATCCTTCTTTAAAAAGTTCTGCTTTTAACTCTAAAACCTGATCTTTTAATTTTTGCTCTTGGGATAGAGAAAAAACCATTTCTGAAATCTCTTTAGAAAAGGATTCTAGTGATCGAAATAAAATTTGAGCGCTGTCTCCTGTAGGATAGGACAGTTCTCCGCCTAAACGCATGAACTTCTCTTTGAAAAATTCTTCTAATCCCTTTTCTGCTTCTAAACGCAAAGAAAGATAAATTCTCTTAAATTCTTCCAAGTCTAACTTCTCGCTTCTAATCAAATGATCTCTTACCTTTTTCACTAATGTTTGTTCTTGAAAAAATCCTAAAACTTTCTCCAAATTTTTTGCAAATGATTCCAAGCTAAAAAACAGGTCTGAAAGCTCTTTTGAATCTCCTAATGACCCTCTAATTGGTTGTAAAAACTGAGAGGAATTCCAAAATCCAATATCAGTTCTGGGTTTAGAATCTTCTAATGATCTTTTAAGGGAAACATGCAGACTGCCAGGAGGTTCTCCCTTAATACGTTCGACCTTTTTTAAAAATTCATTCAGCTCATTTTCTTGGAACTTAAAGAAATCTTCCAGGGTTCTGGCAGAACTAAGGGTCTGTAACTTTTGAGGCAACTCTGGATCAAGAAAGGTTCCTAAACTCCTTTCACTTTCTTTAAATAAAATGAACTTTTCTTTTACGTTTCTAGCTAAGATTTCAAATCCTTTATGAATTCCTTCTTGCGGATAAAGATGCTCCTCACTTTGAAAATGTTGAATCTCTTTTTGTCTAATCCCTTTGCCAAAAGTTGGAAATCCTTTTTCTCTAAAAATAGTTCTTAAAATATGGTCAATTTCACTCTCTAGACTATGCAGGGTTTTAAAAGTCTCATGGCTTGTGCGAAAATGGTTTTGAGGATCTTCCAGAAAACTCTTGAGCGAGGATGCAGGGTTTGGATTTTTGGAATCCATGAGATTCAAGGTCATTAAAATTTTTCTCAAAAGCTCTTTTGCTTCTAAATTTAATTCTCTGGAAGCGCTCCATGTTTCAAGGCTAGGGAAGTCTCCTTTTATTTGGACCCCAGTGGACAATGATTCTGAGGCATATGAAGATGGTTCTATTTTCGAACCAGAGGCAAAAGCAGATTGGACTTCTCTAAAAGCTGTATCAGCCACTGCTCTGAGTGATCGCGCTATATCCTGAGAGGATAACTCTTTATTTAAAGATTTGTTCCACAAGGTTTGCCAAAAAACTTCTGCAAAAGATTGAGGTTCTTCTTTAATTTTTGCAGCTAAAACTGTTTCTCTCCACCCATGGTCTAACCCTTGCAAAAATTTTAAGATTTGCTGCGCAGAAATTTTTGGATTATTTTCCAGCTTAATTTCTTTTAAGGCAGGCTCTATGCCCTCTAACAGATTTAATTTTGTTTCTTGAACCTCATCCTTAGATCTCAGAATTATGAGATGAATGATTCTTAAAAAATGGCTCTTTAAACCATTTATGCTCGCCTCCAAACCTTCCTTTGTATCCGCTAAAGAACCAGTCCCAATAGTTCTAATCGCTTGAACATCTCCCATCAGAAAAAATTGCAGGCTGTTTTCAATGGTTTTTATATCACTCTGGATTTGTCTAGCCAAACCTAAATTAAGATCAAACTTTATAGAATTTTTTAAAAGCACCCTTTCCCAAATTCTCTTGATCACAGGCTCTGCCAAATCCCTATTTTCCCCAAAGAGCGCAGATAAAGCAGGATGAATTGCCTCTCTTTTTAAAGCAGCCTCTCTATTTTCTAAAACGTTCAGAAGCTGCTCCAACTTCTTCTCAGAATTTATGAAAACTTTTAAATTGATTGGAATCCCTAATTTTTGGGAAATGGCAGAGAGAAGCTCTCTAGTTTCCTGAATATAGGCTGGATACCTTTGCGCAACTTCCAAATAGGTTTTTGCTCCTTCAAAATGATGGTTTAAACGCTCCTCTAATATCCCAAACTTCTTTTCTTGGGTTAAAAGAACTATCATCTCATCTAACTTTTGATTAGTGTTCCTAAATTCTTTTAAAAATGGTTCTGGGGAGCTGCTATTTTCTAAAATAATTTGAGAAAAATTTGGAGTTTTAAAATCAAGCAGTTTAGATTCCTTAAAACCTGTAAGCAAAGATTCAATAATTTCATTTTGCATATTCAAAAAAGTTCTTTCAAATTGTTTAAGATCATATTGGTTTTTAAAGTTCCCTAAAATTTTTGTTTGTAAAAATTCCCATAAAGAGCCAACCCCATTTTTTATCGCTAAAGATGGATTCCAAAAACTATTTAAAATAGATGCGCCTCCTTTGGATAGAATCTCTTTCCATTCTCTGTTATTTTCTTCTTTTAAAGCTTGGTCCATCATCTTAACAAGAAGGGTTAGATTCGCTTTTTCTCTCAAACCAGGAACGCTTTCCAGAGTTTTTTCCATTTCTTCCGCATACTGAAACATCCGTTTTTTAAGTTCTTCCAGATTCTTTACATCTTTAAAACAGATGTCAAAAATCGAATCAACCTTTTCTAAAATCCTCTCTTCACCTGAGACCAAATAAAATGTCTGTCCTAAAAATCCTTTATGCGCTAAGAAAACGCGGAAAAGAAACTCTTCCAACTCATTGTTTTGAAGGTTCCAAACCCAAGACTCTAAGAAAGATCTCTCTAAATGAACCGGTATAGAATTCCTGCTTAAACTACGATTTAATAAATCGTGAGAAAGTTCTTGCAAGAATTCATGAAAACCCTCTTTTTTTAAAGGCTTTTCAAATATCGCCTGAACCACTGCCATGTGGTTTTCTACAGCGCTTTTCATAACATCGTCCAACTCCTGCTTTAAAGACTGTTCAATTTCCTGATAAGCATGATAAAAGGGACTGAACTCTTTAGGTTCTTCATCAAATTCTTTTTCAAGCAAAGACCTCACCCTATTTTCCAGTTCTCCAAATAAATAGGCTTGATTAGAACTTAGCTCTGAATATTCAGCCAACTCTATTTTTCTTTGATTGAGCTCTTGATTAAAAAAATCAACACTTTGAGCAAACCGAATAAGCCAATTTCTCAAACTTCGAGGATCTGTCTCTAACTCTCCTAAATCAGACAAATCCTTTTCTATCCGTTCTAAGGCAGGATAAAAATAAGAGTCCTGATCTAAACGATCTAAGAGATTTTGAACTCTGGATGAAAATGATTCTTCAACTATTTCTGGAAATTTTTTAAAAATTGCCAGGGTTGAATTCTTAAATAAATCTCCTGCTTCCAAAGAATTCAATAAGAACTGATCTCCCTTTTCTACCATCTCTTTTTGAATAAATTCCATTAATTCAATAAGAACTTTTTTAAACTCTTCGCTATTTTCAAAATGAGCATAAGGGGTTGGATAAAAAAGTTCCTTTGCCTTTAAAGTTAAGGAGCCCTTATGATAAACGCTTCCTATTTTTTCCTGATCCTCTTCAATCCTAGTTTCCAGCTCTTCTAGCCACGCGCTAATATTTTTAATCCATTGCTTAGAATTTACAGGATTTTTCTTGATTTTAAAAAGAGCTTCTTCAAGCTCTAAAGAGTCTAAGGGAGAAAGTCCCAAGGCGATCCTCCTAGAATTTAAGTGTTCCAGCATAAAACGAGCCGTTCCTTCTAAACCTTGAGAAAATTTTTCAATTTTAAAAGGAGCGTCATTTAAAGAAAAATAGAGTTTTCTTTTTGCATCCCTCTCAGCATTACTTTGCTGGAACTGTTTATAACTTTCTAAATAAAATGAGCGAAATAGAAATAGAGAAATCCAGGAAAAAAATGGAGAAAATAACTTTTCCACAAAAAAATCCGTTTTAGGGTTTAAGAGCCCTGAAACAAGCAAACTCTTTCTTAAAGCTTTAGTATCCAGCACCAAAGCGCGCGCCAATAGATAAAGTGACCTTCCCAAAAGGTAGGTAATAAAAATTGCGCTAAGGGTAAGAGCGGTTTCAGTTAAAGAATGAAAACTAAAATGCGCAAAGCTGGCAACAACTTCTCTTAAGCTCTGACCCAAGGGTGAATAAAGAACAACCCATAAAGAGCCTAAAGGAGCAAGCGCGCTTAAAGTTAACCAGCTCCATTCTGTTGTTTTTTCCATTTGATTTTTATCTTGACTCTTTGAAACTGTACTGTTCTTAACCTCCTCTAAATCCAACTTTCTCCAAAAAAGAAGATCTAAAGAGCGAATCCACTCTAAAAAACCCATCATTGGCTCTAAACAGATCATCTTCACTAAAAAAAAGTAACGCCTTATAAAAAAATAAGGGTTCAAGGCTACAAACAGTTCTAATTTTTTTTCCATTTGCGCGCGAATCAGCTCCTCCTGAAAAACCCTTAGCTGCAAAATTTTAGGCATTCCCTTAAAAGCATTCTTATGAATAAAAACAGTTCCCTCTCCTCCAATCTTTATCAGACGAAACCCTAACTTTGTATTGGGTCTCCCTTTCGCTCCTTTAAATATTTCCAGACGCGGATCTAATTTTTTATCTTTTTTAAAAAGGCCTATTCTATGAACCCCAAGATAAAGAACAGGATATCGAAATATCCAATCCCGCAAAACACTGAAACCTAATAAAGGAGCAAAAGAAAGCACAAAATTCACAAAGCTGGAATTAGACCTAAAAAGAAAATGGGTTAGGTATCGAATAATATTAAAAAGATGATCCTCTGCTTCTATTTGAAGCGTGAGAATAGGAAACCAAAGAGAGAAGGTCATGGAACCAATGAGCGCAAAAAGGATTACGGAAGAAAGAAAAAAATTCATCCAGACAAAAGAACGGCTCCATTCCAAAGGGACCCTAAAATTTTTCTTCCTAAACTCTTTAAGATTAGAAAAAGCGCTTTTGGCCTGAATTTTATTTTTTTTAATTTTAAGCGGTCTTTGAAGCTGAATTAAGATAAAAAAGCTCTTTAGGAATTTTAAAGGAAGCAAAACGCTCCCTAAAAATATTGAACTGACGAATCTGGATATTGGGCTAAGATAATATCTTCCAACCCTCCTAACCCCTAAAATTTTTAAAGCGCTTAAATTATGAATGTAAAGAAAAATTTGTAATGCAGGCGGAACTTTCTTTAAACTTTTGTCAAAGATCTCTATTCTCTCCTTGCTTTTTAAAGTTACGGGACTCCAGAATTTCATTTTTGAAGGGATCTTTTTCATTAAAGGAATAGGATCAAAACCTGAAAACAATGGAACATCTTTTTTATGCTTAAAAAAACGATCCAGCGCAAATTTGTTTAAAAATACAATTAAAAAACCATGCAAAGCATGGGCTATGGAACTGGAAATAAGAGGAGCCAAAATTTGATAGGGGATAAGAGAGAATTGAAAGAAAATCTTAAAAAATCTTTGAACTCCAAAAACAAGCGGATCAATCAATGCTGAATTCCATTGCGGGCTGTGAACCGGGCTTGTCGCAAACCAAAGAAGGGACAAAAACCAAAGAGAATTAAGAGTTAAGGAAACTAAAAGAGCGGTTTTGTCTCTTTTTTTAACCCCCTCGCTATTCTTCCAGAAATCTTTAAGAGACTTTAAGTGTCCTTGATCTCCTACTTTTGAATCTTTTAATAAAGCCTCTAAGGGCAGCTCAAATTTAAAATTAAATATTTTTTTTTGTTTTTCAATCTGCCAGACACGAGGGACACCAGAGATTCTTAAAACCAAGAAAGCCTTATTCCTACCCGAATAAAAAATTTTCTCAAAACTTTCTATTTTTAAAGGAGAAAATTCTTTTAACCATTTTTTAAGTTCTGGCAAAAGCCTCTTTTTATGCCGAACACGATGGCGAAAAAGAGAGAGCAGGATCAGTTTAGCAATGGTCTCTTCTCTAAACCCAGGTTTAAGGAATTGGGAGGGAGGCGCTAAAAAATCATTTGAGAATGAAGTGTTTAGGGAAGGTTGAATGATAAAATAATTTACCTTTTTCTCTTTAAAAATCTGTTTTAAACCATGGGTATGGAATCCCCCTGCAATGAGCACAGCCTGATGGTTCCTTCTTTTTTTCATATCTCTTAAAGCGTTTTCAGCCATGGCTCTATCTCTTTTTACAGCAAGCTCGTAGAATTCGTTTGTTATCTTTAATTTCCTTAAATGCGCATTTAACAAAGGAGCTTGTTTTAAAAGCTTAAAATAAATCTTTGCATGGGATTGATAGAGTTCCGGATCTTCTACTCCAATAATCCGTAACCTCGCGCGTGGATTTCTTACCGCATAGAACTCAGGGCCAGTTAAACTTCTATTTTCTAAACAATTTTCAGCGAGCTCTCCTTTTATTCTTCTATCTGGAAACTCTCTAAAAAAACTAATCGGAAGCTCCCCCCATGCTCCTTCAACATAAAGTGGAGTTGGCTCTTTAATGTTCTGGTAAATAGAGCTAAGAATAGAACTAATATTAAGCTGAACTTTGTGGTATCCATGAATATCGCGAATGCAATAAATGGTGGGAGCTTTTTCATCCACAAAATGCTTATCTACCACTTTTCCAAACTCACTGGGGATCGCTATTTCTTTAATGCCTTTAACGGTTTTTAAACGACCTAAAGAAACCCCCTCTAAATAAGAAATAGAGGAAGATGTAAAAAAAATAGAAAAACAAATAAACAAAGAAAGAAGTTTTTTCATGGCTAATACTGGCTATTGAATAAGGTTTCTGTTTGCCACAAATTGTCTTGATCTGCTGGATTTTTTTTCTTCTGTTTTATCTTAACAACTCTATTTTTTGACCCTAGATTTGCGATTGAGTTTGAAAAGCGAGACGACTTCCTTAATTCAATGTCAGTTGTGGAATTTAAGACTTGATCAGCAAGTAGATAATAGTGCTTCAGCCAATGGGCTTTATAATCTTTTTTCTCTAAATTAAAAAAAATAGGATTTTCTTTCTCTAAATAGCTGTCTAAGACGTTAGAAAAAATGATTTCTCCTAACTGCCATGCAAGCTTTTCTAAATCATGGTCTTTAATCCGATTCTTTCCATTCAATAAAAAGCTCGCTATTTTGTAAGAGAGTTGAGATAAAGAACTCTTATTAAAAACCCCTTTTTTGTTTCCTCGAATTAAACTTTCAGGAACTCTCATAAGTTCGCTCTTGGTGATCCCGATCAAGGTATTCTCTTCCCCAAGGTTATGAAGAATCTCTTTTAGCTTTTCCGGTAAAAGTTTTATTTCTAAATTCTCAAGGCTCATCACTGAATCCAAAGATGAATGAGTTGGTCGCAGATGAAGCAAAGCCTCGTTTAAAGGCATGTTCTTTAAACTCCCTGAAATCTTTATTGGTTGTGAGAATCGTGATAAATTCCAGAATCCAATATCAGTTCTTTTGGCGACATCATTTCCTGATTTCTTAAAATCTTGAGGATGAGAAAAAAGTTCTTGAATCATTTTTGACTTAAAAACTTTACCTTCATTTTCAAAAAAGGGAGATTTGCTTAAAGCTTCTAAAATTTTATCTTCAACTCTTTTTTGACTCTCCCAAAGTGAAATAACTTTAATATGAAATTTTAAATCCGCAATGAGTTCGCTCCATGTAGATGGCAAAGGATCCTCAACTAAAAGTCCCATTTCTTTAAGCTCATCCACTCCCTTGTAAAATTGCGCTGTCATTTTAAGAAACGCGCTAGGTTTAAGAGTTGTGGGCTTAAGATTGAGCGCTAAAACCTCATCTTTAGAATTCTGCTTTAGCAGATCTACTTCTAATACAACTCTTTTAACTGAGTTTTGTTTTAACTCCGCAAGGGTTGAGGATTCCACATCCTCCAAGATAACTTTGCTTCCTTTGATTCTTCCTGTCCACTTTTTATTATGCCTTTGGAATTCGATTGCATACCTGCCAAGAAATTCAGGATTTTTTTTAGAGTAGGCATTTAAAAATTTAGCTTTTCCTAATTCTTTTTCCTTTTTCCACAATAATTCCGATTTAACTCCGAGCGCGGTTTCTTCTGAGCTTTTTTGGATTTCAGACATTAATTTTTTTAAAGTCTGCTCATTCCATCCTCCTAATTTGTTAGCTTTTTCTAAAATTGTTTCAGGCACTGTGCGTTGAAGAGTTTCATGATCAGCCAAAATAAAATTTTCAGCTCCATTTTTCCAACTCTTTTTTCTTTCTCCTTCTCCCCGCCCAAAAAGCTGAATTAAACTCACCTCTGGAACCGCTATGGTATTGAATCCTATAATCCTAAACTTTTCAGTTCCCTTAAACTGCGTGAGATCCATTCCCCTTCCTACCTGCTCCACATTGCCTAAAATGACCCTATATTTTCCACTTTTAGCAGCTTTTAAAATCTCCTTACCCGGAGTGAGGGAACCAATCAAAAAAAGCTCTTTTTTTGCAAGCACACCTTCTTTAACCAAAAGGTTTCGAATCATCCGCGCTTCTTCAGGAGAGCGAGTTCCTACCAGAATCTGCTGATCTTTTGGTTGAATGAGTTTTAAAACCTCATGATAAAGTTCTTTTAAATTTTCTTTATAAATTAATTGAGCGCCTTCTGGCCTTGGCGGAAGCTGGCCATTCACAAAATTTTTGATTGAATCCTGGCTTAAACTAAATAAAGAGGAAAATTTTTCTTTGGCAAATTGGGTCAATGTCCCTGTATTGCCTATTACCATCCCATTCCCAGCTTTTAAAGCCGCGATGTCAGAAAGGGAAAAAAATTTTTCCTCTCTTTGAATAGGATGAGTAAAAGAGTCCTTTGCATAGAGATGTTCTAATGCTTGAGTGTAACCAGCTTGTCTGATCAGATCTTTTGCGGTTCCAGCCTGAATTATTTTTATTTTTTCATGAAATACCGCATAATCTTCCCCTTTTCTATCCCTTAAAGCGCCCACGCCATTTTCTAATAGGCGCATCGCTTCTTCTTTCTCCAATTTTAAACCAACCTCTTTACTTTTTTCTAAAATTCTTAAGATAGAAGCTTGCTCTTTTATTGGAATTTGAGCTAGGCTTGAAACTCTCTCAGAAGCCATCTGGGCTGTTTCTCCAAAAAAAGTCCAAAATCTGCCTAAATCAGAATCTTTAGAAACCTTCTTAAACTCATTTCCAATTTGATGAGTCGGCGCATAAAGAGCAGAATCAATTTCATCTATTATTTTAGCGCCTGTTCTTTTTTCCTGATCTAAAATAGTTGTTTCAGATTGCGGATTCTGTTCTTTAATCTTCCTGTCTAGCGCATGAAGTTCCCCCTGCTTAGAGATGGTTAAAAAAAGAATCTCAGAATTTTGAGCTATTTTTTTAGCTTCTTCTGGGGGTGTCTCCTGCTTAATAATTCCAACTTTTCCTAATGAATCTCCATAGAATTTTTTTGTTATCTCATGCAGCATCTCTACATTCCCTTCACTATCAGAATTAACATGAGTTCTTAAGTTCAAAGGCTTGTCTTTTGCGCGCGCTGCTAAAAGTTGAGCCATCTCCACCGCTGTTTTTCCAGCCCCTGTGCCAAGCAAATGAATTTGAAGCGGCAATTTTTCTTTCGGATGAGTTAGAAAAAGAGCATCTACAGTTTGGCTGATCGCCTGGATTTGAATTTCCTTTAAATAAAACCGGGAAGCTGTTTCCAATGGAGAGAAACTTTTTTTATTAGCCTGCTCCAGCCATGCGGCGTCTTCTATAAAAGTATTAATTTGAGTCTTAAGTTGAGGGACATTATTTTGATTAATAACTTTATTTTCACTTAACAGCTTTAAAAAATTTACAGATGTTTTTTGCCTTTCTGTAATAGGCTGTTCAAAAAAAGATTTATCTTCTATTTGAGAAACTTTAGTTAAAGAAGTGAGCCGGTCCTTAAATATTTCCTCTTTGATATAAACTTTAGGTGGTTCTAACTCCAACCCCAAATTCGTCATTGGTTGTGAGAACTCTCCAGACTTTTCCCCTTGACTCTGCCCACTGGACTCTGTTCCGGACAGACTTAAAAAAGGCTTAGGGAAGGCTTGGGAGAGACGAGACGAAAAAGATGAGGTAAAACGGCTAAAACGATTAGATAAAAATAGCTCTCCTAAATGAGGAGCTAAAAGAGGCACTACTGGCTGTAAAGTAAACTGCATCTGAGTTGTAAAAAAAGAATGGTTCTTAAAATAAGGAGTTTGAGGCAGATATTCAATCCCTTTTTCTAAAAAAGCCATGCTCATATAGATAGAGGATTCTCTGCCTAATGTTCCAAGAGACTTGGTTTGTAAAAGCTCTTTTCCCAAAGAAAACCTATCCTTTAAAGATAAAAGAACTTCTTCGGATTTTAGCTGGTTTAATTTCAACCTATAAGCAGAGCTTAAACGCAAAGTAGAAAGCCCTCCTACAAAAGCGCTAAAACCAAAAACTTTTTTTAATGTTTCGCAATCCGCGCAATGTTGAGAGATCACCCCTTCCGCGCCAGAGAGAGCGCCTAAACTAAGGGTTGGAACCATTTGTGATTTTGCAGATTGAAAAGTTAGATTTAAACTCTCTTTAGAAAAACTTAAATGGACTCTATGCACTCCCCCAACTAAAGCGAATTTGGCGCTATCCTCTAAAGATTGAAAAAAACCAATAAGAACAAAATCCTTACTCTTTGGCAGAGCGCTGGAATTGTAAGCAGTGACCATCCTTTCACCCAAACTGCTAAAAGGCAGGAGCATCATGCCAAAACTTCCCATTTGTCCCATAAAACGTTTGCCATCTTTTCTATCCTCCTCTCCTTCATAAGACAAGGCTTTAAAATAAGAGGAGAGACTTGCGCTGCGGGCAAACAAATAAGCAGCTGGATTATAAGTGGTTTTAGCAAGCTGAGAAAACATTTTTGCTTTTGCAAATTCCAAATCGCTTAAAAGTAAATGCTGTTTATGGAAATCTTGCATTCCCTTGTAAAAACCATGAAGGCTTACATTAAGTCCAGAAATTCCAAAAATTTGAGATGTTTCTTTTAAGATTGAAAGACGTTGGTCAATATCTTGCACGAGTTTACCATGCCATTGGGACGTGTGATCCATGAGTTCAGGATTTTCAAAAACATCTAGTAGAGAGGATCGAACCTTTTGCTCCGTCTTCATGCGAATCCCAAGAGTTTTTAAGGCATGTTCGCTTGCTTTTATGACCTCCTTCTTAGACTGGTAAAGATTAAAATCTTCCGGACTAATAAACTCTGTTTTTCTTGCAACCCTAAAGCTGGAATTAAGAGCTTCTAAAGTCTTAGCGCTTTCCTCTAAATAAGGATGAGCATCTCTTAAAATCGTTTGGATTTTCCAAGAAGGAGAGCTAACAAAATCTATTCTAGTTATTCCTCCTTGCAATTTTTTGAAACCTTGAAGAGTAGAATCATAAGCCTCTTTTTCTTTTTTAAAAACATGCTCTTCAGAATTCAAAAGAGATGATTTTTTCTGCCAAGTCCCTTCAATAGAGGATTTTAAATCAAGCGGATCATTGGTTTTATAATTTCTAGCTGTGCCCTGATTTTCCAAAGAAAAATTTCTTATTTCATTTGAACCATTTTTTGAATTAGATTTTTGAACGCTGGAATAAAGCTGCCAATTTCCATTCTGATCATTGAGATATTGTTTAACCAGAATATTTTCCCCTCTAACGCCCTCCTCCATAGGATGAAGGGAATAGTGAAAACCTCTTTTAGTGTAGTAGGAGAATTTTTTTTCATTACTTGAACCAGAAGCTATCTGGAAGGGACCATTAAAATTTGTAGGATCTGATTTTTCATAAAAATGCGCAAGGGATTGAGCGGATATCACCCCTTTTTGACTAAGGGAGATTAAACCATTGTAATTCTGATCTACACTCTTAATCATTTTTTTAGGAAAATAGTTTTCTAATAATTTGTTATTAAAATTTAATTGCTTAGAGACAAGAAAATTTGCTTCTCTTAATATCGGGTGGCTATTCCTAATTGTTAGGCTGACTTTAGGAGTAGGAAAAACAATACTTTCCCAAGCTCCTCCCAATGCCTGATAAACTAATTCATAGGAGTTCAAACCTGTTTTGGAAGATTTCAATAGAATCCCTGAGCCTGTTGGAAAAAGCGCTCCAATCTTTGAAGGATTTAATTGCAAGTTTTGATTTTGAGTCCCAACTCCTATAAAAAGCCCTCCGGGTTTATTTTCATGAATACCAAAACCTAATGTAAAAACTTCATATCCTTTTTGAATTGTTTGCAATTGATAAAGGCCAGAATAATGAAAGATTTCCTTGTCTTTATCAAACATTGAACCTACTCCGATATGATAAGGGTCTGCCTTTATTTTTTTGCTATGAGCATTCTTGATCCCAGGGAAAGAAAAGTGTTCCACCCCTTGTTTAAAAAAAATATTTCCTCCTGACACAATTCCATTGGGATTATAATTAAGATCAAATTTAGGTAAATATGAATTAGGGTTATTCGTCTCAATTCTAACTCTATTTTCATTCTGATGATCCTTAAAAACCTTAACTTCATAAGGATATGGCTCGGAAGCAAATAGAGAAAACTTAAAAAGTAAAATCAAGAAATATCTAACTAATTCCTTAATGGATAGTGAGAAATAAGGCTCTTTGGGTTCCTTGCCTAGAAGATCGTTTAATTGTTTTTCTGTGAAGAGAAAGATTCGGGCTAAAAAATTATTCGTCACTTTAATTTTTTAAATTAAGATCAATTTTATATTTGAGCATTAGCTGATTTAATTTATTGGCATCTATCGGTTTAGAGCTATCAATGAACCATTCCCCATCTCTATTAAAAAATGTAAGCAGCAGCTCTTGGGTTTTTAAAAGTATCTCTTTTTTTGTGTAAGGGAACTCTGAAAGATGAACAGTCTTTCCCTGTTCTCGCGCTTTTTTAACTTCTAAATAATGGCTTTGAGAAATGGTTCCATATTCAGTTATAAAACCTTCTATTTTATGTGATAAATCCCGCAATCCAATGTCAGTCTTTGGGAAAACATCTAACAGAGGGTATCTTTTATAAAGTTCTGCTCTAGCCACATTTTTTTGATTTGAAACCTGGAATTGAGAAAAATTTTCTGGCATTAAAAAAGTTATTTGATTTTCTTCCTGAATTTCAAGAACTGGCAACCTAACTCCATAATCCTCTTTCATTTTTGCTTCTTGTAAATAAAAATGATTCTCCTCTTTTTCCACATATTTACGAATCATGATTGGTTTTATCTTATTTAAGTTCAGCTCTTTTAGAAGTTGTTCACTGTCAATTTTACCCTCCATTGCAAGTTTATAGATCCTCCTTTCTCTTTCAAAAAGAAGTTTAGGTTCTGAAGTTCTGTAAAGGTTCCCTGCTTCATGGAGCGCTAAAAGCGTTAAATTTTGATTTAAAAATTCTCTGCCTTTTGGAAAAGAGTTAAATAAAGCGATTGAATCTCCAAACCTCTCTACCCCTTTAGAAAAGATCTGATCTCTATAATGAATGGGGTTTAGTCTTTGTTCATCTACATAATCTTTAATTTTTTGAGCGCTAAGATTTCTAACTTTAGCCTGTTTCATGCTCTGCAATGTTGAAGGAGTTGAGCTAAAACCCCAGAGAAGGTCAGCGCCTTGCAGGCTCAAATTAAGCAGCTGATTAGAATTTTCACCCAAAGCTTTTTCTTTTAACCCTCCAATTTCAGCCAAACGGTTTAAATGCGACAAAACTTGTTGAAATGAATAAAGTTTTTGACCATTACTCATTTCCCCAAAAAGAGCAGAAAACTCTTTCCCGGTTTGATAAAGTTGAGAAACCCCTGAAATAGTTTGAGTTAAAATTTGAAAAGCTCCTAATCCAATCTTTGCTTTTAGCTCTTCTTCTGAATGAAAACCCTCTAATCCTTTTTGATTTAAAACAAGTTGAGAGCGTAGAGTTTCACCTAAAGAAACAGTTTGACCTGTCATGGCTGCCCCTAACCCAACTTTTGCAGCCATAGGCAGGGTAGCTCCGCCAGTAGGGATGGCGGTTAGAATTGTTGCGGCTAAAGTAAAACTGCCTAAAACATAACTTTGCAGGAATTGATTCTGTAACTCATCCTCTTTTTTTCCTATCTCTCTTGCGATCTCTCCAAACTGAGAAGCTGAATTGTAAAGTAAACTCTTTAAGGTGGAAACACCTGAAAAATTTGAGTTTGCGCCTTTTAAATAGAAGTGCACGGTTTGATCCGCCTGCTTGGACAGAGAAAATTGATCCGCTCTTTCTAAATAAGGAGGAATCATTTTATTCCTTAAATGATTCTTAAATTCCTGTCCAATATAAAATTCCAATTTTCTAGTTTTATCCCCTAATTCTTTTAGTTTTTCCGCTTTGTTCAAAATGGTTGAGCGATCATAGGTGGCGATCTCTCCGCTTGGAGTTATCAGTTCCTGTTTTATCTTGTTTTCTTCTTCAAGGATCCCGGCAATTTTTCCTTGAAGTGAAGCTGTTAGCTGGGTCAACCCAAAATTCCTTTGCGCCTGATCCTTAATGAGTTGAGATTTCAAAGCATAGGGGTCATGAATATTCACCCCTTGAGGAGAAAAATAGCCGCTCATCCGATTTAGGAAGTTCCCCTGAGCATGGATTTGCGCTGCATGAAAAGAGCTGTTTTCTTTGCCAACAAAAGAATAATTTCTCTCTTTTCTTTGGTTTTCTAATCTTAACTCCTGGGCATAAAACCCATCTTCCTGGAATTTTAGAGGAGGGTTAGACCATGCTAAAACATGAGAAAAAAAAAGCATTCCAACAAAAAAGATTAAAATGTTCATATTCCTAATTTTAAAGAAGTTCCCTTAGGCAAACAAGGCAAGAAAATGGTCAATCTAGGCAGAAAAACCCTTAAAAGCCGTTAAAATCCATTAAAATGACCTTTGAAAAAATACAAAAGTGTTACAAAAAGTTTACAGTTTGTTTAAGAATAGTTTTAGTCTTTAGGTTAACCTTATAGTAGAGATTTTCTCAATGAACCTTCAAGGGTCGTCGAGGAATCTGACTAATTGTAAGGAGGAAAATTATGAGTAGAACAATAAACAAAATACTTGCCTTTAAGCTGGCCACAGCCATAGCCTTGTTAGTTTCAGGCTTTGCCTTTGGAGCAGATAATGTCTCTGTGCAAGTAGTAATGACACTGCAAAATGTGTCTGTTGCAAGGCTGAGCGATGGCGCCTTAAATATAAAGGTCTCTCCGGGAACTAGCAAAGTTACTGACCGTTCAATCTACAAGAATGATGGAAATGTTGCGGTACACTTTGCCATTAAAATAGCCGGCACAAATGGTAACTGGACCCCTGTGATCACTGTTCCGGGAGCAAACCAATATCGTTTATCCGCGCTTTGGCATCAATGGGATGCAACCCCGGCTGTTGCTGAATTCCAGGATAATGATTTCCTGACCACAGACTACCAAACCAGTACAGATACCAAATACTTCAATGACTCTGAAACCCATTTAACAGATGGAGTCAAAGGGAACAATGTTCAACCCGATGAAGAGAGAAATCTCTTTATTCGATTAGATGCTCCAGCTTCTGGCACTGGCAGCGCAACAGCAGAGGTCAATGTATCTGCGGTAGCAGTTCCATGAAAAAACTATTGGAAAAAGCAAACAATTCAAGGTAGCGCATCCATCAAAATTGATTGCGTGCGCTGCCTTGAAAAGGGAAATAACAATGAAACAGATACCTTTATTCATTTCTCTATTTAGCTTGAATTTTAGCTTGCTTCAGGCAGGAGAACGCTTAAGCTCAAATATGGGTGAACTCTTATTAAGACATCTACAACCAGGAACAACTTATAACCTAACCACCCTACTGCAATTTCCTCTGGAGGTCATGTATGAAGGAAGTTCAGAAGTTGTTTTAAAATTAGATCCGGTTTTCCCGGAAGAAAATGAAAGAAAAGAGGGTTTTGAAAATATTCCAAATTTGGAATGGATCCATGTGAACCCGAATATTTTTGAGACAAAAGGCAGCACAGTGATCCATTCAAATGTAACGATTGCCATACCCAATGAAACCGCTTTATTAGGAAAAAAATTCATTGTTTATCTTTGGTCAAGAGTGACAAAAAAAGGAGGAGGCTTTGGCATGGGGATTGGCACTAAAAGCAGATTATTGCTGACCATTGCGGAAAAGAAAAATGACACTGAAAATTTCATGCAGGGAAGCTCTTATATGGGTTTCAAATTGGATCCGGGAATAGCAACTCTTAAAAAAGCTCCCCTTGGCAAAAAAATTAAAGCTCTTAAAAATAGTAAAGGATCGCTTAAAATTATAAATTTTGGCTCTGAAAATAGAGATTTTAAAATGGAAGTTATAGATGGAAACTCATTAGGCATGGAACCGCCTCAAGGCATGGAATGGGGACCAAAAGAAACAGAAATTAGTATTAAACCAAGTAAAGCAAAAATTAAAGCTGGAAAATCTAAAAAGGTCAAAATTAATTTAAAGCTGCCAGAAGATGAACAATTCTATGGAAAAAAGTATCAGTACCTCTTACGGGTTTCACCGAACGATGTTGGGGAAGGGATAAGTTC
Source organism: Elusimicrobia bacterium RIFCSPLOWO2_02_FULL_39_32 (assembly GCA_001800135.1). GTDB lineage: Bacteria > Elusimicrobiota > Elusimicrobia > 2-02-FULL-39-32 > 2-02-FULL-39-32 > 2-02-FULL-39-32. The sequence continues at coordinate 201,652 of MGUU01000016.1, forward strand.
AGGAATTTTGTTTAGAATCAATTTGGAGACTGTGTCAAAATGAAAAAATATTTTAAGAAAATTTTTAAATGGCAACTCCTTCTACTCTTAAGCGCTTTTTCACTGCTGCTTACAAACGGCATTGGCGCTCTAGAAATATCGCCGGAACATTTTACTTTAGAAGCAGAGGTTGGAAAAAAAATAAAAAATCAGATAATTTTGAAAAATCCAAGCCAAAAGAAAGTGAAAGTTACGCTCCATTTTTTACCCTGCAGCTCGGATGAAAAAATGAATAGGAAAAAATGGGTTAAATTTTCTCAAAAAAAATTCTTCCTTAACCAAGAAGAAAGTAAAACGATCCAGCTCACCTGCAAAGTCCCTAAAAAAGCTAAGGGAGAGCTTCTGGGTATTGTAATGATTAAAGCTGAAAACCCTTTAGAACCTTTTATGGAGATTCGTTATCTTCATCCTTTAACCATGCGCATTAAAGGAACTGAAAAAGTAAAAGCGAAATTGACTAAAGTAGAAGCTAAAAAAAATAACAGATCCATTTTGCTTTATGGCGCAATCAAAAATGAAGGGAATATAAGGATTAAGCCAAAGTTAATTGTTGAAATACTCAATTTAAGAGGCGAGTTGGATTCAAAAGTTCTAGATCCAAAGATCAATGAGATTAAACCAGAAGAGGAGATAAACTTCACCGCTGAATTTCCCTTAAGAAATGACGAGTCTCAAGGTTTTGGAACTTTAAAACTTTTTTACAAAGATGTGAAAGATAAAATCCAAATGGAAAAAAAAGGATTTAAAATTATTTTAAGCGAATCAGCTCTTGAAGAAGAGAAACTAGGGAATTTTAAGGAAAATTAGATGATCGTACAATCTAAAAAACCAAGTGAAATAAAACAAAAAACTGGAGAAAATATGAAGTTTCTAAAAGTACCTTTACTGCTGGGAATGATCTTGGCAAAGAGCGCGCTTGCTTACTCTTTAGAAGTTGAGCTCCACAACCTTTCTGACAATCAATTGTCCTCTGTCATTGACTTTGGAGGAGTTCGCACAAACAAAACCCATTGGCTAGCGAAACAATATCATAAACTTATTTACCAAGAGATGGAGTATAAAGAGATCCATATTTACACAGATAATAGCGATTGGCAAGGAGATAAAGAAATAGATCACAGCGGTCTAGTTTTAAGCAGTACCCTTAAAACCAGAGTGCCCCTCTATTGGTTAGATTTTCCTTTAACTCAAGCAGAAAATTTCACCATTACGCAAGAAACAGAAAGCTTATGGAAAACCATGACAGACAAGAATAATAAAGACTTTAACCAAAGGAAAAAAGAGAGCACCTCTGTCACAATCCATTCAAGCGGAGTCACCTATCTTTATCTTGGAACCAAGATCCCCAACGGTAGAAGCACTCCAGGTAAATATAAAACCAAAATTATTTTTGAAGTGCTGAATTTAGCCCCTGACACCAAAGCCCCTAGGGTGAGCCAAATCCAACAAAATAAAAAAGCGTTCTTTAGCAATGAAGCGATCAGTTTTAAAGCAAAATTAGAAGATGATACTCAAATTAAATCAGCCACCTTATTCTATAAGTATAAGGAAGAGACGGATTTTAAATCTCGTACCATGACTCTAACTCAAGACATGCAAAATCCATTTGAATATATTGCAGAGGTAACTTTTTCCAAGCAAGAGCTAAAAGAGGGAGAAATTGAATATTATATTGTAGGAGATGATGGCTATAACAAAACTTCACTTGGGGATATTAGAGTTCCAATTAAGCTAGAAATTCTAAATGAGTTTAGCCCTATCACTGACTCTATCAGCTCTAACGGCGGAAAATTTAGAGTGCAAGAAGGGGATTCCAGCAGCAATGCCACAGAGCTTACTTTCCCAGCAGGAAGCATTAAAAATGAAATAAAAATTTCTGCAAAAAAATTAAACGCTCAAGCCCTTCCCCCCATGAACGGCCAATATGCGGTGAATAGTTTTGAATTTGGGCCAGAAGGAACAGTGTTTAATCGCCCAATCACCATGAAATTAAATTATTCGGATTCAGACCAAGACAGCATTGTAGATGGAACTAATTTAAATGAAAAAGAGTTGCGTTTGTTTTGGTACGATGGATTTTCTTGGAGAAACTTAGGAGGCAAGGTAGATGAAAACGCGAATACAGTAACAGGCGAGGTCTCCCATTTTAGTATCTATGGTTTATTGCCAGCTGGAGACAATAAAGCGGATGAGATTAGAACAAAGGAAAAAATTATTACTCCCAATGGGGACGGCATCAATGATTTCGCGCAATTTGGGGTATCAGGCGAATTTGAAATTAATATTTATAATAGTTCTGGAAAAAGGATAAAAAAAATAGAAAATAATAATATCTGGGACGGGAAAAATGAGAATGGAGAAACTGTGGAAAGCGGCGTTTATCTCTACCAAGTAAAAACTAGTGAAACACTAGTTTCCGGTACAATTGGAGTAGCAAAATGAAAAAAATAAAAATAACACTTTATATTCTTTTAGCTTTTCTTTCTTTTTCTTCGCTTGCGCAAGCGGCGTTTGAGGAAAATTATTGGTCTGCGCGGGTGGGAGCTTTAGCAGGAGCTTTTCATGCCATTTCCAATGACGCTACAGGAGTTTTTTATAACATGGCCGCTACAAATAAAACTCAAAGCAAACAGGCAAATTTTAGTTATGCGCGTCTTTTTGCGGGATTAGATGAGGTAAGTTTAAGTTTAAGCCAATTTAGCTATCTCCAACCCATGGGAACTGGCCAAACCATAGCCATAGGCTGGGGTAGTTTTGGCGCTCAAAACATCTACAGGGAAGATACCATTGTCACAGGATACTCACATGACCTAACCTCTTATTTAGGTGAGTGGACTGGAACTTTAAGCGCGGGAATTTCCATTCGATATTTAATGCGCAGATTTGTGATGGATGAAAGAACCATTGGAGACCCGGTTTTTAAAGAAGGACGAATTCAAAATGCAACCACTTTTGATTTGCACTTTTACTCAATCCCTGAACCAGACAACTTCCCTAATCTTTCTGTGGCCCTCTCCTTAAAATCGCTAAATCAACCAAATATCGGGTATAAAGAGACGGACAGACTGCCTAAAGAAATGGTTTTAGGGTTGGCCTATCAATGGAAAAATAACGTATTCCCTTTGGACATCTCTTTACGTTCCAATGAAATTGTTCCTCATTTTGGCGCTGAAATCTCTCTGGCGAAAGAAACTGTTTTTATAAGATCAGGTTCTGACCTGTCCCAAATTGGTTTTGGAATGGGGTACCATAAGCGATTAAGTGAGAAATTTTCTATAATTGTTGATTATGGATTTATGTTCCCTTTACAGGTTGAAAAAACCGCAGGATCCCATCGCGCCACTGTTGGAATTAGCTTCTAAAATTTTCTAAAAAATAATGGCACCTCTGGAAACAGTCTATTTCCATACCTTTGGCTGCAAAGTAAACCAATACGAAACTGAATCTCTTCGAGAAAAACTTTTCCAATGTGGCTACAAAACCACCCAAGAGCTAGCCCATTCTGACCTTTGCATTATTAATTCCTGTTCCGTAACTTCTGAAGCGGATAGAAAATGCCGCCAATTTGTGCGTAGAGTTCTTCGCCAAAATAGAAAAGCAAGAATTGTGGTAACAGGCTGCTATGCAACCAGAGATCCGAATGAAATTAAAAAAATTTCTCCAAGGATAGAACTCTTTTCCAATCAGGAAAAAGAGGCGATCCCAGAAGCTCTGACTGGCTGCTCTCTTTTAGCGCCCCACAGCGCTCTCTTAACACTCTTTAACGGACATACCAGAACCTTTGTGAAAGTGCAAGATGGTTGTGATGCGACTTGCACCTATTGCATTATCCCTAAAGTCAGGCCCAAAATGGAAAGTCGTTCTATTGCAGAAATTAAGAAAGAAGCGCATGGTCTTCTCAACCAAGGCTATAAAGAGATTGTGCTCACTGGCATTCGTTTAGGCAGTTATGGACTTGACTCTAGCGGAGGAAGGGTGAGCAAAATTCATGGAAATCTAGTAACTCTTTTAAAAGAACTGTTGAGCTTAAATGGAAATTATCGGATTCGGCTCTCTTCCTTAGAAATTACAGAAGTAACAAAGGAACTTTTAGAGTTAACTCAAAGTCAGGAAAAAATTTGCAGCCATTTTCATTTGCCCTTACAATCCGGCGATGATTTTATCCTAAAAAGAATGGGACGATGGTATGATTCTAAATTTTTCTCTGAAAAAATTCTTGAAATTAAAAATCATTTGCCTGATGCTGGCATTACAACAGACGTGATTGTTGGTTTCCCCGGAGAAAAGGAAGAAAATTTCAAAAACACTTATAGCTTTATAGAAAAACATTTTAATGGTCTGCACATATTCCCTTTTTCTGACAGGCCTGGAACAGCCGCTCTAAAATTAAAAGAGCATAATGCTCCTGACACTATTCAAAAACGAGTTCAGATTTTATTAGAATTAGATAAAAATTTGAGGAAAGAATTTCAAAATCGTTTTGCGGGAAAAAGCAGAATGGTTCTTGCGGAAAGTGATGGCGGCTTTACAGATAATGGTATCCGTATTCCCCGGCCTTTAAAAATAAAGGAAGGTGAGCTAGCGCTCCATCCCATCCCTCCCTATAGCGCAAGCTAACTTCACAAGCGGTAAACTTGAGATTTAATTTTTGGTGTTTTTTACTTCTTCTAAAATCTGATTTAGCTTTGTAAAATCAATTGGTTTTGGCAAAAAATCCAATATGCCAAGATCCTTTTTTTCCTCATCTGAAGCTGATTCAGAAGCAGAAAAAATAATAATGGGAATATGGCGAGTATTAGAATTTTTCTTTAGTTCATCCACAACTTCCACCCCGCTTAAACCAGGCATCACCTGATCCAAAATAATCAGGTCTGGTTTTCTTTTTTTAATCTCACCCAATGCTTCCTGACCACTAGAAGCAGTAGAGACCTTATAAGTCCCACGCATCTCCAGATAGTCTTGGAAAAGTGAAGTGATTTGATTTTCGTCATCTACAACTAAGATATTCATTTTTTTATTGAACCTTCTTTCATTAACATTCTTGATAGATAAAGTATATCTCAAACAGGGCTGGTCTGTCTTAAACTTTTTGTAAAATTTTTGTGACAAAAATGAAAAGTTTCATTTAACCAAATTTCTTTTTATAAAAATAATTATGGTTTATCTAAAACTTAAGATGGTTGGCTGCTTATAAAAGTTGGGGGAAAGTTTTAGGAGCTGAGAGAAGATACTCTTTTTTCTCTTTCTTCCTGCTCTAATTCTGGACTCATTGGCAGAATGGTTCCGTTGGTTAATATCTCAAAGATTTGAATAAAGCTGTTCTTTGTGAACTGCCATAGATTGGCCTCTTGTGTCAGAATGGAAAGAGCAAAGTTCTGACTAAGCTGCCAGCCCATGTTTTGACCTTGCGCCCAAACCCAGGCATGGAAAAGTTCAGTTTCAACTTTTCCAGATTCAGCCAAAATAAGGCCAGAGTTATTTAGCTCGTGCTTTGAAGTCACAATCCAATTTTGCCTGACCGCATAGAACTCTTCCATACTTATTTTATTCTCCAAAGCTAAAGAGAGCAGTTCCTGCTCAAACTTGAATAACTCTAAATCTAATTTTTCAAAAGAAACATTAAAGACTAAAACAGTTTTGAGTAACTCTGGAGTAGCAGTCGCGCGAATTTGTTTAAGATAAGATTCTGCCTGAGCTTTAATGCTCTCATCCTCACTAAAATCTAAAGTAAGAACATGATCCCTATTCTCTATTAGGGAACTGTGAGAGTCATCTGTTCCTAACGGACTAGATTTCAGAGAAACAATACGGCTTACTGAAATAGTTGGAGTTCCTTCACTTGGGAAGAGACTCTGTTTTTTCAAGATCAAGCCGTTCTCTAATAAAGCTTCATTGCTAATTTTTAACTCAGGGGTGAATTGACCTGAATATGCATGAGTTGCGTAAAATGGGATGTTAAGCGTTTCACCGGGATGTTCCGCCACATAACTAGCAGGCAAAACATGCGACTCAATCATGAGCAATCCAAATTCATTAATCAGTATTCCCCAATCTCTAAAATGTTCAACTAAATTTTGCTGTAATTCTTCATTAGAAATCGCCCTGCCAGTAACCTTATCTACAAAGGCAGCATCAGCGAAAGTGATTCTTAAGCTCCAATCCCCTTTGGGAGTTTGATAATCCCGGTTATGATCCACAAAAGAATGCACATGAAGAATTCTATTCAAAGGAATACCGCGCATGACTAATCCTTGAGCAATCGCACCAGGATCATTGACAGTGCCTTCAAAAACCAAGTTTGGAATTCCCTCTTTATTTAAGGCTTGGTGCGCAATTTCCAAAGATTCAGGATTAATATCCACATCAATCAGAGTGATTTTATATTTTTCTATCCTGCCAGTCTCAGCCAATTCTTGTTTCATCAGCCGTCCGCGTTCAGTATTATTTAAGATATACTCATGCATGTGCAAAAGAAGTGAACCATCTCCGCCGCCTGTATCTTGAATGTAAGATGGCTGGCGCTCAAAATCACTATTGTCGTAAATCTCCATAAGGTTATTAGTTAATTCCTTAAAGTACCTGTCGTGAATGTATGTGCAGGCAGCTAAATTCATGGGGCGGTCTAAATGGGTTTCAATGTTGTTTGCATCCCGTTCAAATACTCTATCTGGATGTTCGCCAAAAAATAATTCTTCTTGGCGGCTAAACATTGGCAGATAAGAAACCGTGACCCCATAAGTCCATGCTTTTTCAGCGGCAAACATTCCTTTGCGGGTTAAGGTAACCACATTGCCATTTCGAACTGCCCATCCCTCTTGTTCTAAAAGATCAAAGGCAGACCTTAAATTAAATAAATTTCCTCCAATTTTTGTTAAGTCCAGAGAATGAGTTAAAGGATGGAACTTCTCAAATACTTTAGCCTCTTTTAGCGCGACCATTACTGGGCCAATTAAGAATCCTCTCAAATGATCCGCAATACGAAGATTTACCGCGTCCGCTTTATTTTGAGGATCAGCTTTTCTCTCAAAAAAGTCCCACTGCCTTTGGGATTTTTTCACCAGTTCCTGAAAATTAAATTGATTGATGAGCAATGGAGTTTTTGAATCAAGCAAAAATTCTTTCATTCGAGTTAAAACAGAGATAAAGTCCGTCACTTCTTGATAAGCATGAAGCTGACCTAAAGCTATTTTCCCTTGAGGAGTTAAATAAAATTGCATTGAGTCAGAAGCGGATTTTCCTCTGCGCTTAAGCCAGCCCTGCATTTCTAACAGCGCCATTGCGGCATGCATATGACCTTTATTCACTTTTTCTACTTGTCCTTGTTCCAACAAATAGTCAGTTATTTCTTGCATGGAAATGCCGTCTTTTTCAGACAAAATTTTAAAAATATTTTTCTTATGAAATTCAGTAATGGTGGAAGCCAAACCAATTCCATCCAGATGAATGAATATTTTTTGAAAAATCTCTTTAGTTTCATCTTTTTTGAGTTTAGGCAGAGAAACGGGGTTTGGTAAAGATGCTGGGGACGGAAGATTAGAATCAGAATTTGAGGCTGGAGTCTCTTGTGAAACAAACCGCTGGTCTTCAGGTAGAACATTGGTATCCGAAGCAGTTGTTTGGTCAGTAGGCGGAGCGCGGGAATCAAAATTTTCCTTTAGGCGGTTAGTTGGCGATCGAGGAGGATCGCGATCTTTTAAAGTTCCTTTACCAAAAAGCTGAACAACTTTTAAAAGAGACCAGGCAGCTGAAAAATCCTCTCTAGTAAGATCCGCGGGTTTTTCAAAAGCATCTAGGGGATGGCTCTTATCTAAAACAGGCTGAGCTGCTCCTTGTTTTAAGAGTTGCTGATCTTCCATGCTCAATTCAGTTTGCCCCTCTAAACCATACTTAGAGGTACGAACAAAACTCTTTATTCCTTGAAACCCAAGTAAACTAGTACTCCTCTTTTGTCTGCGGGCTAAATAAATTAAAAATCCAACTAATGCGCCTACTAAAACTATAATTGCTAATGGTAAAAGAATTGAATTTAAAGATAAGGATCCAGCTGTACTGCTTACCACTTGAGGATCTAGCGCTTTACCTGTTTCCGCCATCGCCTTATCCACAACTGAAACAAAAGCTAGAACCCCAGTGAAACCAAAAATAAGAAAAGTTTTCAGGCTAGCAGTCATGCCCCATCTCATTCTTGCGTCATTGCTTCTTCTACTTAAAAGAGCTCCAACACCAAGGAAAAGAACTGCTGAACTGTTGGGTTTAGAAGATTTTTGATCCTCAATAAAATCTAATAGCTCTTTTACTTTTTTATCCGCTAATTCTTTTAACTGATCTTTGTTTGTCTGATTAAAATATTCAGGAGCTCGTTGCTGCGCGTTCTTAATGGTTTGGCTTTGCATGATCAGATTTCTTGGAGCATCCTCATAAAGATAGTTGGCAACAGCCAAATATAAAAGCATCATGTCCCAAAGAGTTTGTTGACGAGCATACTCTCCTGTAACATTATTAACCGCATCCGCAGGAACTCCTTCAAAAGTTGGGTAGCGCATTAAGTTTTCAATTATTAAATTATCCAACTGAGGGTTCCTGCCCAATAGCATTGCAGATGAATGGGGAGCGGATTCACGAAGGTCTGTATTGCCATAACCATTGTACTCCACCCCGCTTGAATCTGCTGCAGCGCTGATCCCAACCCAACGATAGCCGCGGGTATAGGCAAAAGCGATCTGGGCAATAAATTCAGAAAGAGCCAGCGCATCATAAGAAGAACCCACTGTATCTAAGGTTGGCATGGCTCTTGAAAATAAAGCTCCGTCATCATAATTGCGATGGTAAAATCCATTTTGTTTTCGTCTTTTATCATCCACATCTGCTGGAATCGCCACTACAGGAAAACCAGGAACAAGTTCAAATATTTCATCTCCCTGTTTATCTTTAGCAAAAAGAACTTGGGGTGAAATCCTATACGCTTCATTTTCAGTTCCAACTGCGCCTATAAAGAGCCAAAAGTTATCTGTATGGCCTCTCAGCCCCCAATCCCTGATATAAGATACTTTTCCTGGACCAAGGAACTTTGCTCCGCCTCCTAAAAGATAATCCTTTAAAGCCCATCTAGTAATATCATCCCTAAGAAGAGGTTTGTAATTCATCCCATTTAAAATTTTAGAAGCGATCCGCACAGTTTCTCCATTTCCATTAAAAACCATTCTGGCTGCTTCCATTCCAGGGGTTAAATTTCCTTGATCGAGATAGGAGATATCTGAATTTGGGTCGAGCTTAAAAGGGGTGTCGTGATAAAGGTGTGTGGGCGTAAAACCATCGCACTGACAGTTATCCGTTGCAGACTCTAAGCTTTTAAGCCCTAACAAGACAACCTCCTGATGAGTTAACCCATCTTTAAAAGGAATTTTTCTGCCTAATTTTTCAGCAACGCTCACTAATTCAGAAAATTTACCAATATTACTAGTAGTAGTTTTATCCAATTTTTTAGTTGTGTCTAAAGGGAGCCCAGTTTTTGTGTTAGTAAGTTCTGCAATGCGCGCCTCAATTTTTTGCAATAAATCTTCCAGATATTTTCGTTCCTCAGCAGTTACAGTTCCCTTTAAACCATTTTCAATATTTGCTCGAGCCTCTGCGCGAGCATTTTCAGAAACAAGGAGGTCTATTCCTATAGGAAGAGAGGGTGTGGCTATGGGAGTTTGTGGCTTTGGAGTAAGTTGGGGTGTTGCAATAGCTGCAGGACGAGCGATAGGAGTGGCGTGAGATTTAGAGGTAGGAGAATCAAAACAAGCAGAGGCTGCCTGAACCACAATTGCCAGTAAAATCACTTTGCTAACCTGTCCTAATTTTTCAATCCAGCTTGCTTGTTTTTCTTTTTTAGGAGCTACTATTGAAGGGTCTGTAAAAGGTTGTTGAACATAAAACGCGCCAATGCCGCCAACCATAGCATCGTAAGCAGAACTAATTCTGAGCCAACGATTGTCCCTATCCATGGCCCAGCCCCGTCCCATAACATCTACTATCATCCCCACATCTAAATCATCTAACACAACTTGCAATAATTTAATAAATTGAACTGCAGATTGCGGGCCAGAATCTCGGCCGTCTGTAAAAACATGAATCTTTACCTGATCTTTTTTAAGTCCAACTGCTTTTGCCATTCTTAAAAGCATAAAAAGATGCTCCATAGAAGCATGAATATCTCCCTTTGATCCATGAGAAACAAGCCCCATGAGGTGAAGGGAGGTTCCATTCTCTAAAGCCTTAAACATACTGCGCAACAACGGCATATTCTTTGCAAAAGATCCATCTTCTAAAGCCTGATTAATTAAAGTAAGATCGGATTGTAAATGTCTTCCTCCATCTAAGTTCACATGACCAAACTCTGTAGTTCCTGCAACCCCCATAGGATAACCTGCCTCTATACTAGAAGCATTTAAAGCAGTGTGTGGGTACCTATCTAACCGCCTGCCAACTCCTGAAGTTTTGCTTGTTAGCCAACGATCCATATTCAGTTTTGTTAATTCCCCAGCGCGCGCAATCGCGTTTCCTTTTTTTTGCTCACTTAAACCCCATCCATCCAAAACAATGCGCATTATTTTCCGATTAGGATCAGAATCTATATGGGAAAAAATAAGGCTATCACTTGTCATTTCCTTAGGCGCAGCTATTCCACGCAATTCTAAAAGAGTAGGAGCGATGTTAGATAGTGATCCATCCTCTATAAAATCAATATTCTCAAGTTCCCAATCGTTTCCACCCAATAAAATAAATGGAACCTTGTTTGTACTATGTCCCGGCATGGGGTTTCCTTCTTTATCATAAAGCTCTTCTGCATTGCCATGATCTGCTGTGATTGCAATGACCCACCCCTTTTGCAAAGCTGCTTCCACCAACCTTCCTAACTGCTCATCTACAACCTGTATCGCTTTTACTACCGCGTTAAAATCTCCTTTTGGATTTACTTGAGCAAAAGCATGTGATACCATGTCTGGATTGGCATAATTAACAAAAATATCAGTAACAGAAGGATCTTTTTGAATCACAGATATAACTTCATCGGTTAATGCAACCGCGCTCATCTCAGGCGCTTCCACATAAGAAGCTTTTTGAGGCGAAGGGATTACGCGCACATCAATTCCCAACTGATCCACCATGTTTCTGCGTCCATCCAAAAACCAGGTTCCAGCGCGCCATTTTTCAGATTCCATGAATCGGGCCTCTTTATAGCCAAGAGCCGCAATAATTTCAGAATAGGTTTGGCCAAATGGCGATGGTTCAAATGCTACTTGCACATGTTCGGCAAAAGCATCGTCATAATTAGTCATGGTTACAAAATGAACTTTGGGTCTGGAAAAATTACTTACTAATCCACCTTCAAGCCCTTCATACCTTTCTGCAGGAGTAAGCGCATAGGTTATGGGTTTTGCTCGATCTGTTCTAAAATTAAAAAATATTGCGCTATCCCCATCCTTAATGGTTCCAACAGGTTCACCCTGCTGATTGACAACTACGATGGGCGGAATTAATTGATCTTCAATCCCGCCGTTATAAATCGCATTTAAAACTGGACTTAAATCCTGATTTTCCAGAACAATCGTATTATCTTCAGTCCGAGCTTGATGAGCCAAATCCCATAAAGCTTGTTCCACCTGAACTCCTGTCATTTTCACAATCTGAGCTAATTGTTTAGATATCTCAGTTACAAAGGATAGAGTTGCTTTAGCTTTGACTTGAGCTTGAGCCTGAGCTTTGTCTTTAGCTTTAGCTGTAGCTGTGACTTCAGCTTCAGATTCAGCTTGAATTTGAGTTTGAGTTTGATCTTGAGCTTGAGCTTGTTTTGCGCTTTGACTATTAGGAAGAACTGTCAGATAAGCGATACCATAACTTTCAAGCTCTTTTATATATTTATATTCTAAACCTTTAGGAGCAACCAAATATTTTACCTTTGCTTTTTGAAGTTTTAGGATCAAATTGTTATCTATCTTATCCGTTACAAAAATCTCAATATCAGGAATCCCTAGCTTGGTTCTTAAACCCGGACGCATCAGCCTCTTTAAACTTCCCTGCGTGTCTGGAAAATCTTTAAAGGAATAAACTCCTCTGCCTTTAAAAATAAATAGTCTTTGATCGAACTCCTTCCTTTTTTCTACAGATAGACGATCAAAGAGAAGCTGTATGTTTTTCCCATCTGGGTCAGAAGCGATTACAAGTGCTCCTTGCTCCAAGAGCTCAAGAGCTAATTTTCTTTTTTCAAACTCTAACCCAGAAATTTGAACAACTTTTCTTCTTAGATCTTTAGTGATTGACTGAATCGTATTCAAATAATCTTGAAAGGTCAGTGATTCTTGTTCAGTGTCAGCAGGCGAGATAACTTTAGCTTCTTCTACAACCAACCGTTTTGGCTCTCTTGCTTTATGAAGAGTTTCTTTTGCCTTTTCCCTTTCCCCTTTTTGCCTAAAGGCAAGAGCAATTTTTACAAAAGCTTGATTCCGCAAAGGAGATAAAAAATTAATTTTCTGGGCAAAAGAGTAGGCGAATTGAATTTTTTCAACTTCCAATAAATTTTCAACAATATAAAGAAAATCTTCTGCTTTTTTAGCTGTGCGTCCGGCAAGAGTAAAAGCTAAGGTGGCGCTAGACTCCTTCTGGCTCTCAAACAATTCCTTTCCAATCACCACATAATTTTTAAATTGATTTTCTGAATGATCCTGCCCGGCAACTTTATAAAGAGTTTCAACCCTGCCAGCTTCTATGACTGCTTTCACTAAAAAAAGAAAATCTGGGTCTAAAATAAACTGCGGATCAAATTTTTCAGCGCTTTTAACTGTTTTTTCAAAATCTTTTTTCTGAATTTCCCTCTTTACCTGATCTACTACTTTCTGCTTTTTATTCTTCCCTCCTACTCCACCCAATCCCCCCATCATGCCCATCCCACCCAAAATCCCAAGCGGGGCAGTAAGAAGAACAGTGAGGAAATTTCTCTTTGGAAGATCGTCATAAGAAATCTGCTGGTCCGCACTAACTATTCCTCTTATCTGCTTTAGTTCACCTAAAAGCGCACCAATTAAATTTACTAAGAAATGAGAAAGAAATGAGAAGGCGATTAAGTCTGAAGTAGAAAGAGGAAAGAATAGAAGTGAAAGATTAATCATGCTGATCAATGAAGCTAACCAGATGTTCTCTGGCGGAGGGGCGCGAGAACCAAGCCTTAAGTTGAGTGCGGATGAATGCAGAAAAATTAGCGCAAGCCAAGTAAAAATATAAGCAAACCTAAAAGCAAAATCTAAATTTCCACTCACTGCCAAGGCAAGAGCCAAAGGGATTAACCCACCAACTCTAAATGCAAATAAGTTATCTGCTATAAACGCAATTCCTACATTGTAAATCTTTTCTAACCGATCCTTAGCAACTTTTGGAAAGAGCTTTGCCAGCATTCCTACGATCGGATCTTTAACAAAGGGAATGATCCCACCCACACCACGAACATCTTCATTACTCCACTCTTCAATAAGCTGCCATTCTCCTTTTTGAACCAACTCTTCTGCAGCTCCAATAGGCATATACATCGCATAACCACCTAGATTTTCAACCTTATCATTCAAGGGTGCGTTCATAATTACAATGAAATTCCTGTGCATGATTCCAATCACTGTAGCTGAATAAGGAATCCCATCATGCTTAACCAAGAATTTCTGCCCTACCTTGATTAGATAATCATCTTCTTGAACTGTCTCCCTTTCAATGCGAAGCCCATATTGAACTAAGGATGAGACAGGATATGGAACAAGAGCCGATACCCGCCTCTTCTCAAGATATTGTTTAGATCCCAAAAAACCAAATATATCGTTTGACCAATGATGGATAGGGAGCAGAAAAGCGGTAAAACCATTTTCTGGTGTGGGTTTTTCAAATAGTACAGCTCTCTCCAAATAGTTGAATGGGCTATGAATATGGACAATATCTCCATTGTTTAAATCTTCTGGAACCAATGACGGCGTTGAGGGCATCTCTCGGGAGTTCTGGTGCGCTACAATATCTTCGATCTCTCTAGATAAAACGATTGCAACCTTTTTCAAAGACTGAAGACTTTTTTGACTTGCCATTCCTCTTAAAACATCAATAATAATATTTGCAATGTCCTTATAAATCTTAATTCCCATTCCTTGAATCCACGTTTTATCAAAAACTATTCCCTTAAACCCCAAACGATCTGCTAAGCGAATTTTACTAATGATTTGTTCCCTAATTTCATCGAACTTCTCAACCGAACCTATAGCATATTCACTGATCTCAAAATCATCATGGATATTGACCGCTCCATTGATTTGACTCATCTTATCTAGCTTCTTATGGGAAATAGGCTCTATTCCTACTTTTTCTTCTCCTGCTTTGGGCAAAGTAACTAATATTGGAAATCCAGACTGTACTCTTTGATATTTAGCATGCGCTTCTTTCATTCTTTCAAATTCGGTTTCAGGCGATTCATCTTTTATCTTAAGCCTATTGAGAATCATTTCCCGAACTTCCTCAATGCTTTTTTCTTTTCCTTGTTTTAAATTATGAGCATACCCAGTTGCTTGTCTTTCTCCCGGAGTTAAAAGGCTTAAAAAATACTCTATCTGCCAGAGCAATGTGCCATCTAAGGCACGCGCAATTTTTTCTCCAACTCCATCAAAAATATGAAAGCCAAAAACTTTTGGATCAAGTCCAGGAACTATTCTTTGCAGCCAAAACTTCACATAAAGCTGCATGGTCAAGGGAAGTATCCGCTTATCCTCGTAATCTGTGGGCAGTTCAAGTCCGAACTCTTTACTCATCTTCTCAAAGAAATCTCGAACCTGATATTGTGTGGTAAAAACAATGTTTGTGTGTCTCCCTCCCAAACTTAAAAGATTAAGAGACTCAAAATAGTGATACAAAAGTTCCGCCCATATAAAACCATTAATATCCACATTAAAGCCTGCTTGTTTCGTAATATAAAGAAAACGTTCTACCTTTTCCTCATTGATCAGACGATACCTATCTTGTTTAGCGCTAACCTTAATAAAAGGAGGAAGCTCTAATATAAGGGATTGGAATTCATTTGCCAAATCATCCAAACCTTTAGCTATCAGCTCTGCTTTTACATCTGTGACAAAGGATTGGCTTAAACTTAAAATAGCTCTTTGTGATTCTACAGGATTCAGAGGGATTAAACTGCGGCGCTGGGCGCTGGGATGATCTAGATTCCAGAAAATATGATGAATTTGATCCGCAATCGTATAACTGAGGAAATTAATAAGAATAACTATAGATATACTGTCTGGAAAATATGGGGTGAGAAAATAGAAACATAAAACAATCAGATAAACAACAAAGGAGTAGGAAGATGCCATAAAATGGGATTCAGGTGGACCCCGTCCAACATTTTTTCCAACTTTTTCATGAAGTTTTATTAAAGTTTCCGCAAGCATTCCACCAAAAATGGTTTGAAGGATTAAATGAATGCTGGTTGCACTTAAAAGAGCAAGGATTGATGGATGATCAATAGAAACCCCAAAAGCGTTATAAACCAACAAAATAAGAACTCCAGGAATCGCGCTGACCAATATCCCTTGTACCCAGGCTTCAAAATTAGCGATTCTTGTTTCATACCAATCTATCTGCTCATCAGTGTATCTATTTTTTTCCTTGAGCCATTGGCTGAGCAAACTCCGCCTTGCTTTTAAAACGCCGCCGCCACTTCCCATAAGGAAATCACGCGGTTCTTCTCTGATTACCGGCACGCCAGCGAGCCCGCCTCCCCCTATGCTCAAAGTTGCCATTGCAGGCAATCGAAACGCAAGGTTTGTCTGTCTAATGAGCCATCTAAAAAATTCAAGCAGGTCATCTAAAAAATTTTTCAATGAATCTTTCAGTTGCCGAAAATCGTGTTCCTGTTCTGAATCGCCCGCGCCCTCCACTGCATCTACATCTACATTAGAGATAGCAGCAGGCGCCAAACCTTCTGACTGCGATTCGGAAACAAATTTCCAGCGCAAGCTGCCATCTTCAGTCTCGCCTTCCCAATATGAAAAATCTGCTTTTTTCATCATATCTACTGCATGGTCTTTTAATACAATGACCAACGCTTTATTTACAGAATCATAATGAAGACGAACGATTGGGTCTTGAGAAAGACGAAGAATCCGATCATGAGTCCCACTGTCATAAAATCTAAGCCCGTCATCCGGAAACCAGTATAAGTTGAGCAAGATCGGCCGGTTGTTATAAGTAATGGACCATGAATCTTTTTTTTGCCAATAGGTAATTTCAAAAAATTCCCGCCTAAATTTTATGATTCCGTCCTTCTCTCTATACCCTTCCAGCCCCTCCAAACTTTTAATGGCATTTCCCATTCCCTCTTCAGAAGATAGTGCGGCTGGACTCTCTTCATGGGGATCGGAACCATCATCTACAGTTTTCTTGCGGAAAGATACCACATTTCCCCCATTTGAACCTGCAGGTTTTTGATTTGGTTGCTCACCTTTCTCTTGAGCTTTCAAAACAGTTCCAATCGCCACTAAACCTTTTGTTGATAATGAACGCAAAAATAAAAATGTATTTCGATAGAAAAGGTAATTTGATTCCAACCACAACTGCATGGATAAAAAAAGCCATGCTGTTTTAGCCGGCAAAACCTTAGACTCGATTTGTCCTCGCTTGTGCTTCAGCTCATCCAGCCAATACCCGCGGGAAACGCGCTTGAGCATCTCATTCGCGTCATCAACTTTGGAAGGATCCAACCTTTGAATACTTTCCATCTCTTGAATCACATTATTAAAAACAATTCGAATATCAATGTGTTCAATATCAATCATCTCTTTAAGCTGTTGATAGAGATCGGCAGAAAATTGTTGCCTAAGCGAATCATGGATTAACAACACTTGAGTCACATCCGCTTCATGGACGATCTTGTCCGGATCCACACACCTCTGTCTCGTATGCGCATGAAATTCAGAGTCCACTTTTAAGAAATGATCGTAAATTTCGTTGAGCGCTACGCTGATCTGAGCCAGAGATAAAATTCCCCATTCAGAAAATACCGCGCTTGCCTCCTCTACCAACTTCTGCCTAAGAAGTTTCTGAAATTCATTGTAGATCTCTGGGGTAACCGTCGTAACATAACTCAGTATTCTTTGAAACGGATCTTTAGGTAAAAATTGTTCGACATCAAACCCGTGGATTTCTTCCGGTGGAATCTCTGACACATCTTGGTCCAAGCCGCTTTCGTCTGAGTCTCCGCCCACACCGCCTCCACTTACCCCGCCTCCCATCCCCAATCCGCCCATTAACCCTAATGGAGCTGTGAGGAGAACGGTAAGGAAATTTCGTGCGGGTTTTCGTCTGACGGCTGTTGGTTTCCAAACTTCTTGATCGAATTGCGCGACCGTTTGATCAACATAAACTAATCCAAAAGATTTGTAGTAGGGTTCAAGAAACTTACTCTGTTTTAAATAAAGGATATTCTTAGTCCATATCTTAAAAAATAAATCCGCCATATCCCATGTAAGATCTGCGGGAGATTTACTCTTTCTCCAATAAGATTCATAAATGCCGTCAATTTTCTGAAAATAAAAATCTAAGCGGTACTTCATAGCACTTTCCAAACGAGAAAGTTCCTCAGGACTCATGGAATATTGAGTTTGGGCGTATTCTGTCAATGAATCCATGCCTTTTTGCTCGACCTCATCGCGAAGTTGCTTGAGCCATGCAAAAAAACTTTGATTATCTTTATCGCTATCTTCATAGGCAACATTAAAATAGAACCGCATGATTCTAAATAAAAAAAATGCGCATACAATTCTTTCAGCAAGGTCAAGATTGTATATATTCTGAGCTACATTCTCTTCAAATTTTGGATCTTCCCTGGGGATGTCAGATTGGGCTATCAAAGCAAAACCTCTATCCCGCATCGTACTATGTTCGGATTTAATTTCCTTTACTACGTCATCAAATGCTTTTAAAATATTTCTCTCACTTATAAAACGATGCAATTGATCTCTTTCCCCTGCCTGCTTGCCTATTTGCTCTCTTAAATCTTCCGCTATAGAGCCTCTAATTAATGTCATTACATAACGGTAGAATTCTAATGTTAAGTGGCGTTCTGGTTTTTCAACCGCTAATATTTTTTCTAGAACTTCTTTTGTTGAAGACTCCTTATTTTTTTCACCTTTCCTATTATGATTATAAGCAATCCGACTTCTAATAAAATCGAATGGAAAAAATATAAAAATAATTACAGGGAAAAAAATAAGAAATAATGGATTTTTACGATATTTACCCCACCTTTCAGATTGAATGATAAAACCATCCTTATTGGCTGCCCACGCGTAGAACAATCTAAAAAGTTGGCTTGTGATTCCTTCTGCCGCTATAGAAACATTAATTGGCAAAAGCATTTGGATGATATAGATGTTAATAAATCCAGGAATCCTGGCCATGAGAAATGCTTCATCACTTTTTTGACGACTCAATGGGCCCTCACTTACACTTTTCGACTTGCCCACAAAAAATGCATAGATTGTGACCTGTCCATATCCCAATCCCCAATGAGCAAGAATCCTCACTATTGCCACAACAATGTATGGATAAGGAGCATTTGCAGACATAAAAAAATTAATCATCCAAAAACCAATAAACATATATATCCCAAACAATATTCCTATAGGGATCATGGATAAAGTCTGTTTTAATTGAAACTTCCTGCCCGTGATCCACTGAGCAAGAATATCATTCAGAACAGTAAATAAAGCGAACAAAACAATATTAAGGATTGGTGAGAGAATAGGATCCTTAATCTTCTCTAAACCAGAACCATACAAAAGACCAATAGAAAATCCTAGTATGAGATAGGAAATGACAAATTTTTTCCATAAAGGCAGCTTTATATTTTTAAGCTCTGAGTCTCTGCCCGCACCACCTCCACTTATACCGCCCGCCATCCCCAATCCGCCCAAAATCCCTAATGGAGCAGTGAGGAGAACAGTAAGAAAACTCCGTGCGGGTTTGCGGCGAAATTTTAAATAATTGAGGAATTGGAGTCCATCTGAAACAAAACCTCCAATCCTAAATGGAATAAGGTTGATGGCTTGTGTGGCCATTTGAACAATAGAACTCCAATATAAGTAAGAATATAGAAAATGATTGGAAGGAACGAAATTTGCGATGAGAAGAAAAAAAGCGAAAGAAACAAGAATTCCTGCGATTGGACCTGCTAAAATTGCGATGGGCCCGGCGCGGATTGCGTTAGCATCTATGGATTGGGGATCAGAAGTATTTTGTTGAACCAAATCAGCTTTTGCAAAATTTAAGCCAGTAGCCAATGAAAGAAGCAAACCTTTGAGAGTAAAATAATTCAAAGGATTAAAATCACTCTTTTTTAATTTTCTTTTTCCTTCAATCGCTAAACCAACCATGTGCATCGCCTCGTGCGCATAATGCGCGGCGAATCCAAAACCACCTGCGGTTCCAAATGAAAAACCATTGAGGTCTTCATGTATCGCCACTCCCCTTCGGTTTAACATTTCGGATAACGCTTGATCTGAATCGTGGTTAGAAATAGAAACTCGCGCGATGTGGTCTCTGAGCGCCCAAACAATCTCTTCAGCTTGATCTACATCTATGCTGGCCAATACCCTAACTGTACCGCGCGGAATATTTAAACTATCTTCAATTCCTGAAATAATTTTGTGCCAGAGAATCGCTTCATCCGCAGAATCAATAGAAAGAGAAAGAGTTGGGTTCAACCCCTGTTGTTTGAAAAGCTCAGCTGTATTCGCGATGAAAATCACAGAATCCGCAATCGCGGCAGAAACTGAAAGACCATCTACCCAGATCGTTCTCTCCTGAGAAAGAAGATGTCTTGGCCGCAAAGCGACAGTGGGTTGAACCGAACCATCCAATATGGATTTTTTTAGGTTTTGGATACGCTCTAAATATAATTCAAAGGCTTCATTTGGATTTGCACTGATAACGGAAATTTTTTGCTCCTCGGCTAATGGAGGAGATGGGTGTGTCACTCTCCAGCCACCTCTACGAATTTCATCCACGCTCGCCTCTTCTTTTTTGGAACGCTTTAGAGTATGGAATATGCGAACTTTTCTAGGGTCAAACCCATGGTTTTCAGCGAGAGAGCGTATTTCACCCAACTCAGCAAATCTTTCCAGAGTTGGTTTATAAGCTCTTTGTAAATGTGAAATTAACTTAAGGGCAGGTCCAGAAATAATTTGATAAGTATCCTCACTCAGTCTGGTTCTCAGATCAATCCCTAAACGATCCGCATCCACTTCTTTAAGAGCTTTCTTACCCCATGGATTTTCGCTTGGACGAAAAAAACCTCCGGAACCTCCACCCCCAATTCCAAGCAAAAAAAACATTGGAACTTTTAATGAATGTGTCAAACCTCGCAAAAAAGCGCGGCGGTAATTAGCAAAGATGCGGCGCACGGAATTTAACTTCCTCTCATGAATATCCAACATCTGATTATATAGAGGTTGATCGGGCTTATTAAAACCATCCAAATATTTTTTAGACCTTTTCAAAGAAATGCGCTTTGCTTCATTGAACATGCGCAGGGAAAAAGATTCAGCTTCAACTCTATCTTGTGCCTTAACAATAAATTCACTCTCCTCCTTTTTTCTGCCTGACTGAGTAGAAGGAGCGAGCTGTTTGCGAGCTTTAGAAAGTGTCTCTTTCGCCTCCTCTAAACTATGGATGCTCAAGAGAGTGGCTGAAATAAAATCATAGAGTTTTGATCTCAAATCATCATCCTTAATTTGATCTGCGGTTTCTTCTGCCATTTCAAACATCTTTTCAGCTTTTACAAAATATTCTTCACTATTTTGATCTGACGCCAACTTATAATAGGCTTCTCCAAAACGGACTGATGTCAAAGTTCCTGATTCATCATCCTTAGGAAGAAAACCAAATAAATAAACAAGGATATCCGCTGTTACCCCAGCATCTTCAAGCTTTTCTATGATATATTGGTGAGGGTTTTCTAAATCAGTTTTGTTTGCAAGTCTCACAGCTTTTGAAAATGAGAGGTTCAATTTATCTTGTTGCTCTCCCATACGGTAATATTCTGCTGCCATCTGAGCATAAATTTCATAGCGGTAAGGGTCATCCGACTTCATTTGACTATCTTCTTCTTCAGTTAAAATTTTAAATACTACATCACTATGTCCAGCTTGAATCATGCCCTTTAACAAAAATTCAAATTCTTCCTGGCCAAAAATTGACATGGGTTGCTTTGGATATTTCTTGTTTAAGTATTGACGTGCCAGTACCAAAGACTGCATAAATGTAAAGGAAGAGTTAACCCCTATCCTACTCTCATTCAACCCGATTTCAGCAAAAATTTTAGAAAGCAGATAACTCTGTTTAGATGAATAGGGATAGACCAACAATCTTTGAGCTATAAGTGATGCATTATGATATTCACCTCGATTGATTAAATCCTTAATCGCCAAAATCGCCAAATTAAACCTCTTTCTTTGCTGAAGAAAACCAAATAAAGTCTTAAAGGCAAAGGAACTCATTATAAAAACAACATAAAGAACCGGATAAAGAATAAGATAAGCCCTTACAAAAACTACATTTAATACCGGGTTCTTTATGAAAGGCTTCTCCTCACGCCACTTATGCCAACGCAGGGATTTATCCAAATACCAATTTTTATTAACAGACCAACTATAAAATAACGCAAAAAACTGCGTGGCAACCCCCTCGGTCGCTACAGACATTTCCTCAGGAACAAACATCTGAATGATAAAATTCTTAATAAATGAAGGGATGCGTGTCATCCAAAATGATTCGAACTGTTTATCCTGGCTTGGGTTTTTAAACCAGGCTTTAATGATTTCTTTCAAATCCCATTTTTTTTCAGATTGCTGAGAGCTGCTCATCTTCTCTACGAGCCGGGCATAAATAAAGGTTCTTGCCCGTACCACCACCATTGCGCCTACCACCCGGATCGTTGCCAAAAACAAATAAGGCAAGGAAGAATCTTTTGGAAAATAATAGTTGAGTAAGGCAAAACCAACAGCAGTAACCGCACCCATGAACAGCCCTGCCGGAAATGCATGTAAAGTTTGTTTAAGGATGATTTTTTTCCCTGACATCCACTGCCCCAGAAAATCTGAAAGTGTGGTAAAAAAACCAAATAACAAAATATTGGCGGTTAAAGAGAGCAGCGGAAGCTGAAGTAAGCTCAAATGAGAGCCATAAAGTAAATAAGCGAGATATCCAAGCAATGAATAGCTGAGAATAAATTTAAGCCAAATCGGCGCATGCAAAATCTTTCGCACGGGCTTTATGGAGATTAAAAAGATAAGTGCAATGAGCGCAACTCCTATGATGAAATCGAATGGCCAGGAAGGAACTCCTCCAAGACCAAGAGCCACTCCATTTTTAGAAAACAAAAGCCCAAAAGAAACCAAACCCACAGCAAGCCCTGTTACAATTTTTCCAGAACCGCTTCTTTTTCTTTTAGGACGCGAAGCCTTTTCCTGAAGTTCTTGAAAATAAGCTGGATCATATAATCTAGGATGTCTTGATCTTAATGCATCCTGGAACTGTTGGGGAGTAAGAGATAAAATATTTTGCAGATCATCAAAAGTGACAGAGGTGATTGGAACAAGTTTATCAAAACCATAAAAAAGAACTCGATGGTCGTCTGTTACGCCAAAGTCGCCCAAGGATGCTTTTGGAAATTTACCCTGCTCTGAAAGTATGTCCTCCAATGTTTTGCCAAAATCCAGCGCAACTCGCTGCGCAAGAGGAGTTCTACCTTCACGATCCAAAAATAGATTTAAGGGCCTAATCTTTCTTTGAACAAAAGAATGTTTAATATGGAGATAATCCCCCTCGGTTCTTACAGACTCTTTAGCGCTTCCTTTTAATAATGCTAGAAGATCAGGATGAAAATATCTCTTAGGAAGACGAGTATCAAATGTAAATGTGTTTAACATGCGTCCCATTGGATCCACGCTGACCTGATGATATTTTTCCACCACTTCGTTTCTGGTAAGAGCTGTAGCTCCTTCAAAAACATCTTTCATAATTTTAAGCACATAAGGAAATCCAGGAAGAGTGATGACCACCATGGCTCTTCCAGGCAACCCTTCGGCAATTTGAAAAACTTTGTCCTCTTTAGCTAATTCCTTCATCATCTTTTTATAGAGAAGCTGCTCAGCAAATTCAAAAAATCCTAAAGATGCGTGAATAGAGACAGGATCTCTGGGTATCATGGTTGTTAAAAAAGCGACTAATTCCAAAGGATAGTAAAAAAGAACATGAAAATTTGCCCGGGTAGAGCTAAAAAGCCTATAGATGTCATCCGCATTTAACAAAACTTTACTCAATGTGATTCCCTGCTTTGTGTTCTTTAAAAGCAGAGCAAATGGCAAAAACCCGGACTCTGTAGTGATGCGCCCAATCATGTAACAGTCTCGGTTGCGAAAAAATGGCGCTTTAACAACTTCAATCTCTTTAATATGATCCTGAGTAAGAGCTAATTTTGCAAGTTCAGAATCTATATTAGTCACAGCCCTTCTAATATCCTTACGAATATCTCTTAAAGGTTTTCTAAATTCAAGCTTAACTAAGATGTCTGTAAGAATATATTCCATAGGCAGGCGATTGCGGACCATGGGGTAGAGGAAAGATTCGTTTGTTTCCAAAGTTCTATTTTCCATATCTTCCTCAAACGTATATTCAAATACATCCGCTTCCGGTCCAAAAATTCTTTTTGCAATTGAGTTAGAAAATACCATTCCAATGACATATGGATTTGCTCCCAAAATTCTATTGTCAATCAGTCTTTCAGAATATCGCCCTTGAATCTCTATCCACATTGGGATGTCTCGTAGTTTATTTTTAAGAAGAGTCCTTAAACCATTTTCAAGATCGTTTAACGTATCGTTGTAAAGGCTTAATCGTTCCTCTACATCTTGAAGTAATCCTTCCCAATCCATCTCATCAAAATGGAGCTTGGCTCTGGCAGTGATGGTAAAAAATTTTTCGTAATAAATTATGAATGCAGCCTCTATCATTTCTGCTGCTGTCTTGGCAAGCTGGCCCATAGGGCCTTGAGAAGTAACTCTGACGGGCGTTCCTATATTTGAAAGAGGAGGCGCTTTCGCTCGAAGAGAAATTGTTTGTGCTAATGGACTCTGTCCTTGAACTAAAGCAGAAAGTGTTTGTAGAACAGGAGCTGGGCTTTGAGTTTGAGTATTAGCCTCTTCTGCATGTAAAATTTGGATTTGTGGAGCATAAGGCGCTTGCGCAAGTAATGGAGAAGCTGGGACTTCTGCTGGATCAGTAGCTGTTGCTGCTGCTAGAGAATCTGATCTTTGAGCATAAGCGTTAGCCTCTGAAGTCTGATCCAGAAAAGTAATGCCAGAACTATCCACCCTTATATCATTTAACTGATTTGCCGGCCTCTTATTCATCATAAGCTGCCTTAAATTATTGTTAAACGCAATTCTTTGTTTAGCTTTTTTACTTCCTCCATGAGCTGCGCTGGTATGACCTGAAACCTTCGCATTCTTAAGCCGATTCCCTTTGGAATCTATAAAACGCTTAAAAAAACCTCCTTTTTCCTCGTCGCTAGCAACATCTGTACGATACTCCACCTCAGGATGACTCTTTAAGTAAGCAATCATGGCTGTTTCATCCACTACATCTTTGGTTATGCTGATAACTGATCTTAAATTCCCTTGCGCCAATTCCCCAAAAATTTCTAAAGACTCTGCATTCACCCACCCTACTGTTTCATTTGTTTTTTTAGGAGGAGAAAGAGAGATCACATTACTTTGTTTTAAAAAAGTTTCTTTGTCAACATATTGCACTTCAATGGAACGATTGAGTCTTTCCCCAACTACCTCTGCAAGCTGAGCAAGGCGCGCGCGTTTTTCTACATATTCTTGTCTGCCGGGATCTCTTTGCTGAATCAGGAGATTCGCTCCCAAGGAAATAAATCTTTGCGCGCTCGCTTCTCCAATGCGTCCAAGACCTAAAACCCCTACTGTCATTGGACTCACTAACCTTTTTCCTTTCCCTACATCTCCCTCTTTCACTTCCTCTTCTTTTAGCTCAACCTCAATCGGACGAGTTAAATTTATCAGCTCATCCATATCTCTTATAAAAATTTGATTTGCATCACTTGTAATTTTCATGCGGGAACCTTTCGTGCTTTGAACTCCCGCAGGAGTCCGCAAAACATAAGATGAATGTTTTAAGAGTTCAGAAAGGCTCACTGGCCGAATTTGAATTGTTAAACGTTCTGTTGTAGATGTCTGTTCTATGATTTCCTTATATGAATTTAACCTTAAGAGTTTTTCTTCATCGAGCTCATCTTTCAAAACATAGATAGTGGCAGGCTCATGAGCCATGGCGATTTCAGCTAATTTTAAACCCACCTCATCTAAACCAATAATGCCGATGGTAGGTGAACTCTCATCATAAACGCTTTGTCCGATCTTTCCATGATAAACAGTTGCTTCCTCTCCCACGCCAACGCGCACATATTTGTCGCTCGCTCCAAACTTAAACATCTCTTCTAGTTTCAATACATTACGCATGAGCATGTACCAAAGGGCATGAGCAATTACCAGAGAATTTTCTGGGTCGCTTTTAAGTTCGCTTAAGCAGGTATAATCTTTAGACTTTTTAGTCTGTATCTTATTGGAATAAATCACATCCAGAAAAAAAGCAATGAGCCCTTCAGCCACGGGAATGGTGGTTGGGCCAGGAGCATTAGTAACCACTGTGCCATATTTTGTGGCAGCATCCAGATCAATGTGATGAATGGCTGTTGAAAAAAGAATAAGCCCTTTTAATTTTGCCTCACGAAAAAAATCCTCATCATAGTTTTCATTGATATAACCCACCACATAATCATAATTCTGGCTTTTGACCAGTTCTAAAAGTTTTCCATGTATCCCCGGTCTCCAACTCTCTCCTTCCTTTACAAGTTCAGACCTTATGTCCAAGAGATCAATATCCATATCGCCAAAGCGGCGGTTAAGTTCAGAGATGATCTCTAGGCTAAGAGGCTCAATAACCAATACTTTAGCTTTTGGCCGATTTACTTTAAGACGAAAAAATCTTAAACCGGAAATCTCTACGCTATAAACTGGGATAGTGATGCGGTACCAAATTTTTTGAAGAGCTTGAGGCAGCCTGCTGATAATTATTAGATGAATAAATTCTGATCTTCTGCCAAAAATAACTAAGATCACAAGAGAAATAAAAGCGCTGGAAACCAAAAATAGAACTATTCCAATTATCCAGCCTGTAGAAACCCATGTACTCCCATGAATACCATGATAAGCTATAAGAGATAAAGGAACGCCAAAAATCCAAGCAGCAGCTTTTATTCCATCATGCTCAAGAACTCTTTTTGCAAATTTAACTATCTTTCTATCCTCATTCAACCCAACTTTTATTCTTTCAGCAATCTGTAAAAAGATGTTTTGCGGCTTCTCCCCAACTGCAAAAGTTTGACCAACCTCTCCTGTAAATGGATCCTTCATCTGACCAGACCACACATTCTTTGCCCCATCTAATATCTCTTCCGCCTCTAACTCCTCTTCAGGGTTGCTCAAAAGTCTCTTGCTTAATTTCTCATCCTTCTCTAACTCTGCCTCAGGATTGCTCAAAAATCTCTGGTTTAATTTCGGTTCCTCTTTTTTAGGGCTAAAAACCCTATATCTCCTTCCTTGATATTGAACCTCTTCGCTGTGAATAGGAACCTCTGACTTAAAGTCTTTTGTCTTTCCAAGCTTGCGAAGCTCTTCTGCTTCTTTTAAATTAAGCCCTTCAGTACGAAGTTTAGAAAGCATGCGTGTCATGCCTTCTGTCACTACAGAAAGTGTTCCATCCACTCCAGCTTCCTCTGGTGTAATTTCATTTGGATCCATCCCGCCTGTAGCTTGAGGAAAAGCAATACTCACCTTCTCCCGATAAAACATCTTCTCTAAAGGAAGCAAGTCTCTTTTAAAAGCGTTTAAAGGATGATAATCTTTAGCGATCTCTCCTGTGTTCAGATGCGGCCGAATCGTGATATAAGAGATATTCTTCTTCCTTAACAGCTCCTCTACTCCTCTTGAGTGATACCCGCCTGCTACAAGAATGCTGATCTTGAGTTTAGGATTTGGAATTTGAGTTATGCCAAGTTTCTTTCCTCCCTGTTCTAGCCCTCTTTCATCAGCTAAATTGCTGGATTCAAGATTCAAGAAGTTGGACTCTTTACTTATGGTTTTGGATTCAATTTTAGAAAGAAGTTTTTCTACAAAAATCTGGTTTCTCTCATGCGATAAACGATTAAAATCTCCCACGCTCTTCATCACTTTCTTTACACTTTCATTGCTAGATAAGGTGAACTCCTCATTCATCTCTTTTGAAAATCTATTCTCATTCTTATTCACAGAACCTATCTTTGAATAATCCTTGCCTAAATTCTTTGTCTCCAACTTTTCACTCTCAGTTTGTTCAACTCTAATAAGCTCAACTATCCTCTGCGCTATATTCTCAAGCTCTTGTTTTCTGCTATCATACTCCTCCCACTCCTCTGGGCTTAACTTAAAATTAATCGCTTTCTCTAATAAACCATAGTCTTTGTCAATCTGGATTAGTTCCAATAATTGACCTTTAAAAGAATTCTTACTTGCAGAACCCTCTAACCCCCCTTTCCTCCATACCTTATCCTCCAACTCCTTAACCTCTACGAATAAACGATCCCGATCAATCCCCTCCACTCCCACCACATACTTTATGTATTTGTTTAGTTCTGGAGTTATGTTAATACCTGCTTTATCACATCTTCCTTTAATTCCACTATAGAACTCTTCATACCCAATCTTCCCTAACCGATAAGCTACGCTCTCTTCCAATAAACCCATTAACTCATTCTTACTGAGTTTAGCTGATAACTGCTCTAAAACTTTCTTTTGCTCCTCGCTCACCTTTTTAAAATCAATCTCTTTCTCCAATCTATAAGCCTCTAAATATCGCTTAATGTTTGGACTTCTTTGCTCAATAAACTGGATAACTAAAATCTCCAGCCATTCTCCTAACTTAATTTCACCATTCTCAAATTTATTTTTATAATCATCAAATTTTTTAAGCTCTTCTGTATAAATTTTTTCTTTTAGAGCTCTTATCTGCTTATTTATTTCTTCCTTCCACCTTTCTACTTCCTTATTATAAGTGAGTGTCTCCTTAAACGACCTTACTTGTTCCAAATATTTATCTTTGTCTTCTACTCCGTAATACTCTATTAAGGAACCATGACTCTTGAGACAAGCATCATGAATTTTATTTTTGCAATATAAAACAGACTCACTGGAAAGTCCTGCCACTTCTACGCCAGTAAGCAGACCCTTCTCCATTAAGCAGCCTGCAATCCCCATCAATATTTTCTTATCAGAAGTTTTTCGCCACTTCTCTAATCCTTCCATTCTTCCTACTGATCCCTCTACTCCTACCAACCCCACGCCCATTTCTGTGAGTTCTTTTAGTAAATGAGCTATATTCTTTTGCGCCTCATAAATACCATGCGCATCTTGAACTAAGATAACTAAAGAGTTGGGCTGGGGTTCTGAATTTAGAGCTTGAGGGCTGTTCAACTCTTGACGAATCCCAATAACTGATGGTTGAAAATCAATCTGAAGTTTTCCTTTTTCAAGCTTTATATGTTTATGGTTCTTAAGGTATACTCTCTCTATATCTCCATAACTTTCAATGCGAGAAACTAATTCTAAAGGCAGGGCTAACTGTTTCTGGTTTTTTGTGCGATTGGTTTGAGGTTTCCGGTTTTGCACCTTAGTCATTACCTGCTTCATCAGCTCAGGAGAAAATTGGGTTTCAAGTCCTTGCAGCAATGACCTCTGATAGATAGGTAAACCTGCGGCAGAAACTAATTGAAGATGAGCATCTGAACTTGGAGAATAGGAGGTAGAAGACTGGTTATTAGCACCCCTTCCAGTTCCTATATTCTTTGAATACTCCCCACTTCCCCCACTCCTCCCAGAAGTTAATTCCTCTACTGCTTTTCTCCTCTCACTCCATAGAGAAGCCTCAGCAAACGGAGCGCTCACTGTAGTAAATAAAAAGCTAAATACAATCACGGCCGCCGTGAGTTGCATCCAGCTCCTATTATTCTTACGCAGCCAAAAGTGAATCATAGTTTTTGTAAAGATTACCTCTTTGACAACTTTGAATAATCCTGCTATACTTTTTTTATGAAACAAATCCTAAAGGCTATCTATGAAAAAGGCGTTTTAAAACCTCTAAAAAAAATAAAATTTCCAGAACATAAGGAACTAATCGTAACCATTCAAGACAACGACGATTTGCCCTCCCATCTACTTACCAAAGCTGCTGAAAAAAGTCATTCTTATCTATTTCTTAAAAAAAAAGGAGAAGACATCTACTCTTTGGATGATGGGAAACCCATCCACTAAAAAATGAGGCTCCATCGAGGCGATATTGTTCTTGTTCCCTTTCCATTTACTGACCTCTCCTCAAAAAAAGTTCGACCAGCTCTAATTATCTCCTCTGATCCCCAAGAAGAGGACATTGTTCTTATTTTTATATCTTCTGTGATACCGCCTAATATCTCTCATTATGATTATCTTTTAAAATTGTCCCATCCAAACTTTTTGATCTCAGGATTAAAAACTACATCCATTTTTAAAACCCGTAAAATCTTGACTCTAAACCGTTTACAGGTCGTTCGTTACCTTGGCCATTTAACCCTAGATATCCAATCTGAAATAGATGAACGACTTGCACTATCCATGGGATTAAAATAACCTTTTCAATGAAAAATAATTTATGCGCCATCTGCGGAGGAAAACTTCAAAACAAAAAAACGACCATTGATCGAATGGTAGAAGGACACATGTATTTGTTTGAGAAGGTTTCCGTTCAAATATGCGAAAAATGTAATGAAATTTGGATCCCATGCCGTGAAGCTGAACGAATGGATCAAGCCATTCAAGGAAAAATAAAACCCCATAAAAAAGTAAGCGTTCCAGTTTATTGAAATTTCTCATTAAATAAGAAAAGACAGCTACAAAACTTACGGCTGCCATGAGTTGCATCCAGCTCCTATTATTCTTACGCATCCAAAAGTGAATCACAATATTTTCCTTGACACAAACAGTAAATCCTGCTATATTTTTTATATGACATTAAAATCCATAGAAAAAGCGGTAAAATCACTTAACCTAAAAGAACAACGCAAATTGCTTACAGATTTACCTTTACTCATTCACATATCTCAAGAGGATATTGCTCGCTTAAAGGTATCTGAGAAATCATTTCAATTTTGGGACAACCCAGAAGACTCAATCTATGACACCCTATAAACAGGGTGATATCGTACTTGTTCCCTTCCCCTTTACAGACTTAACCACCACGAAGAAAAGACCTGCTGTTATTATTTCTTCAGAACGGTTTAACAAAAAATATAATGATGTTATCGTGGTAGCGATCACTTCACAAATTCCTGAAAGCATATCAGAAGAAGAGATATTACTTTCTCCCATTGAACAAAAGGAATCTGGCTTGCCAAAGACATCTCTTATCAAGATCGGAAAAATTTCAACCATAGACCAAAGATTAATTAGAAAAAAACTAGGAACCATTCCACGCACAACATACAAAAAACTTATAGATGCAATTGACACAATAATAGTGTAAATAACTCAACATGAAAAATAATTTATGCGCCATCTAAAGTAAGCGTTCCAGTTTATTAAAACCCGATCCTTTAAAGGAAAAAGGCAACTGCAGTGCAGTTGCCTTTTTCCTTTGATTCTTCATGCAGACTTCTGAACAATCACACGAATTACGCTTGGATGTCAACCACGCGTTTGCCTCGGAATTTATTTTCTATGCCAATCACTAAACGGGTTACATCCCTGCCTTCCATGCCTGAAACAAGTTCAATAATCTGAACAATAGTTTCATTAAGGTCGCCAAGAGCAAGACGACTTGCGTCATCTGTAATAATGCGGAAGTTTGGACCCAGCCACCAGCCAAAATCTTTATAAATCTTAGCTGCATTGACTTTATCTGACTCTGTCTCACCTTGGAACTTAACGCGTCCAGCTCCATATCCCTCATCCAAAATCCGATATAGAGCTTCCCCATCTCGAACTCCCATTTTCTCTATCAGTTTGATTTTAAGTTCAGTTCGGAACGAATCCGCAGAACCTACGCGAGATAAAAGAATTCTTTCTCCTTCTCCAATTCCATTTTTGGTACGTTCGTGAAGTTGAGTAATTAGATGCTTAGCGCCAAGGGCAGACTCTGGATCGTCCAAGAATAACGCGGACAACTCAAACATTTCTGATTCTTCTGAGAGACCAGACAATTTTACATTCTTGATAGAGGCAATTCCTTTATCTAGGAACGCTTTTCTGTAACCTTCAGTCACGATTTGGTTGAACTTTTCTGCTTGTTCAAAAGAAAGAGCTCTCTTTTTACCAGTTTGACGGTCAAAGAGTTGCGCAATCTCAGCTAACTTTTGCACTCCTTGCGCATCCTCACCCGACACAGATGCCCTCTCATCAAATGTAGAGGTCAATTCCTTAATCACTGGGACTGACACACTAAATTCCTTATATGCAGTTCTTAAAATAGCATCTGTCCCTTGTTTTAGCGCCGCTCTATCTCCGCTTAGGCGATACTCATATCCCAACGCGTAAAGAGCTTGTTCAATTTTTTCAATCTTTTCAGGCTCGCTGGCATTTTGAATTTGATTCAATCGAGCTTTAAATGTTTGAGGGCGAACTTTAATGAAAGTTGCGGCGCGCGCCATAAATTCCTTTTCATTTAAATGTCTTGCGACCCGCACGCGCGCTTCAATATTTTCAGGAGCCCGACCCGCTGCTAGAAAATAACTCTTTGCCATCTGCGCTGACGCATAGACTGTTGCAGGCAGAAATGGAACCGTTCCTGCCAGCCAAGCCAAAGCTTGAGGCGGAATAAATCCATTGGAAGGCAGGGCATGAAGCACGCCGGGAAAAATCATTGAAAGGGTGAATCCCGCTAATGCAAGAAGAGCAGCGCCTGCAATAACAGTCATTGATTTTTCTTTCATAAAATCTCGATAGTTGAGCAAAGCTTGCAGAAAAATAATTCTTTTATGTTCCATATTTTTAGCAGCTCTAAAAACAAGGGAATCCGCATAGTCTTTGGGAGAAACAACATCATAAGCGCCAAAGACTAAAGTTACCTTTGAAAGAAGACCAGGATTATTCAGCAACACCCGATAGATAAAGTCCTCCTGAACAGAATTTCTAAAATTTGCTGGAGGAACAAACATAACAACGGATTCTTTATTAGAAAAGAAGGATTTCAGATGAAAACTAAGCGAGATGGGTGCATGTGGCTTATAAGTTACATCCAGACCTGCAGCTTTTGAAAATACTTCAAACACATCATCAGGCTTATCCGCATAACCATCATTATCATCATATAACCTTAGCGGAGAAAGACTAGCCCCGCCTTTAAAAGAATCTCGCTGGTCAATGAATTCATAAGCAGTAAGAGCTTTCCCTCCATTTGTCTCTAATATATTTTTAATATCAGCGGGAAGCTTACTGGCTGCTATCGCATTATCAAGATCAATAGGATTAAAGATTTCTTGACGCCCTTCTCCAAAGTTATTCAATGCAAAAAAGCGCAAGGATTCATTAAACGCTAGAATATCATTAAGCCCTTGCTGATAATCAGGAAAGTCTCTTGAATATTCCTTTTGAAGTTCATTCTGAACTTCTCGTCTGGCAAATGCAATTTCTCTAAACAGTGCCCTATTAGCTGTCCAAGGTGAGTCAAGCTCATTAATCCGTTGATCCAGAAAAGGAACCTCTCTAAAAGATTTGTAGCGATTCCTGATGATTTGATCTCCCCATGCCAGAATGTGAGCAACTCTTTGCTTACTCCACTCTTTTGTTGCTTGGTATCCTCTTAATATAAGATGACCATAATGAAAAAGTTGAAATTGTTCATGTTCTAAGCGAAATTTATATTGCTCAGGCGTTAAACCGTTTTGCATGTAAATATAATTTATTCCATCAGGCAGGATGCGCGAGCTGGGATCGCTAGCTAGATTGTATGAACCCATGATTGCTTTTTTCTTAAACAATTGACCAATACGAAGCTTACTGATCTGCTCTTGATCATCGCTATTCATCACTGCATCCCAATCCACGAAATTAGAATTTGTATAAGGAACAAGATAATATTTTATGGTTCCTCTGCCTGGAATCTCGACTTCATAAAATTCTTTTGAAATAAAGTTGGTATAATTAATTAAATCTCTTATTTCATTATCATCCAACTCTTTTTTATCAATAATGTCGCCAAGTGCTCCGCCCTCCCAACCTTTTTGAGGCGAGAGATAATTCTTGATGAGGGCGATAGGGTTATTAGGGTTGATAGGGTTATTGGTTTTAAAATGCTTCACCGCCCAAATGCCTCCGAATAAAGTTCCCAAACCAAGCGATAGCTCCAGAATGTTCCAACCGCTGAATGCTCCGCCAGAGTACGCATCTACCGCGTTTGCTATAATTCCAAAAGCGATTGCCGCAGGAACTCCCACAGTTCCCAGCCAAGAAGCCACCATCAAAGAATTTTCCGCAAACTCTTTTAAGCTTTTGTTATCCATAGGAATCGGGCGAGAAACTTTCTTTCCCCCTCCTTCATTAGTTTTAAATTGCGCCTCTGTGGATTCTTTGCCAGCAGCTCCAGTAGCATTAGAGCCGCGCATAATAACACGTTCTCCTTTGCTTACCCTTTTAGTTCCAGCCTTAGTTTGATGCTTTCCGAATCTAACCCCATCTAACTGTTCTATTTGCTGAACATTAAAAACAAATCCTGCTGCGCCTAAGCGTAACATCTCCTTTGCAGTTCTAGAGATATGAAGAGCATTGGTATGATCTTGGAATATGGTGACAAACTGGAATCCAAAACCAGCTCTGCCCATGTCTATGCTAAAGTTAGCGATCGCTTCTAACATCACTAAAACATCAGCGCCATATTCTCCCCAACTATCTGGATTGTCCCACCTAAACCCTTCTAATTCTTTTGCCTTCTTTATATTCTCAATCTGTTCTTTAGTTAGAACAGCAGACCATCCTTCAGGATCGCTCCAGTTAAAAGATGGAGAAAGATTTAGAGCAAAAATAATATTTTTTGCCTCAGGGTTGTGCGGATCGTTTACCACATTGTCATGAAATTCTCTGGCATGCTTAATATTAGGCCTGTCTTGTTCCATCCATGCCACATCCGCAATCTTTGCATACTGTCTCATCCGAATAGAAGCATTTAATACCCCTAATCCGCTGTCAATTTGGTAAAAACCTTCATAAACCCTTGGTTTATCCCAATCCCAGTCAATTTCAATTCCAATTGTTTTAGCAAGAGCCTTCATCTGATTAAGAGAAAGAGTATTGGTTAAAGGATTAGTGGCATCTTCCCACCATTTCTTAATATCTTCCCTACGCTGTTCAGAAGCAAACCGGGATGTTCTCATCTCCAGAATCCTCTCCCCAACTGCTTGAGAATAGGTTTTAAGTTTAGCTTCTGCCCTCCAACTTTCAGTCAATTTCTGCAAGGCAGCTTCTTCTTTGGCAAGATGAACTGGCTGCCTTTCTAAAAGTTCTTTAACAGTGACCTCTTTGCCATTTTCATCTTCAATCAGAGTGTCGAGTTTAAGATATGGATATTCTCCATGCTCAATCAGTTCCCGATGCTGCCAAACCGTATTGTAAGTAAAGGTATTGCCATCTTCACTTGACCGAGGATCTTTGACTTTAAGAAAATAAACATCGGTTTCTAATCTTTTTCCATTGATCCTTCCTGTAGAATTCCAAATATCGCGAATGGTTCTGCCTAGTTCAGGAAATTCTTGCTCCCACATCTCTAAAACCTGCGCAGGAGTTTTGGGAAGCAAGATATTCTCAATCTCTTGGCGATTGACCCGGGCCATTAAATCTTTAGCTCGGTCAATAAGCGCTGCGTTATCCCCGCGATAAGCATACTCAGGCATGTCTCCTCTTGCCAAACGAATCACATCTTTTAAAGAAGGGAGATTTTTTACTGATGAGCCAAGAATAAAATAATGGTCCATTGGATCGTCATTACTCTGCAAGAGCTTTGCTGCCTGGGCGTCAGTGCGGGCAATAATCAAAAGCTCTGAATGAAGCCGATCCCTCTCTTTACCAGTTATCAGAAGTCTTTGAAAATGCTTTTGAATGGAAGTTAAAACTTTACCAGCCATGTGGCCGCACTTCTTTTCCCCATCAGCTTGATCTTCTAAATGAATGCTTGCCGCCCCGGCCCGAACAAAATATTGCACGAGCTTTTCTGGCGATAAATGTCCGGTGTCCCCATCCGCATAGAATGGAATTAAGTAATCAATCAGATAACCTTCCAAAGTTTGGAATACTGTTTCCCTCAGAGCATTTCTTTGTTCATGAGCAATTGAGCCTTGACTTACATACTGGGCAATGGCCTGCACCACAACTTCTGAAAAAAGATTGTAAAGCACGGTTTCTGAATCTTCCCTTAACTCATCCACAAAGATCGGAATATCTTCCCCTACTACATTCATAAACTTCTCTATGAACTCATCTCTAACTTCTGTGCGCAGCACTAAATCGTCTGCTTTAGTTTTAGGAAGGGTTCGATAGAATTCCTTAAAAATATCCTCCAGCTTATCAGACATCTCTTTATAACGACCCATCTGGTCTTCGTGCTGATTGCGCAAATACCTATTAATTTCATAGATCTTATCTGGAACTGTGTTGTCCGGATACTTTGCCAAGTCTGGTTCGCCCCAGTGGTGCGACATTTGCCAGCCGCTAAAATAAAGCGCTTTCATTCCTTTTTCCGCCATTGCAGCTGCTGAAGGGCCATCCATCACTCCTCCTGTTACAATAGGGATCCCAGTTCTTTGAGCTTCTCCCATGAGGAAAAAAAGTTTTCTTGTCGTAAGATCATGAAAAGTTTTATCATCCAAAACAGAGCCGCGAATAGCATAAATTTCGCTAGCTGAATAAGGCCGATTTCTCTGGATACGGCTAAAACGATCTGACCTCATCCATTGATCAAGCGTAGAGATATTTTGTCTCATTGTCTTAATCCAAGAAGTCATGCCCGCAATTTTAACCCCGCCTGCAAAATGAGAATAGACTCTTCTAGCTATTCCTTGAACAGAACCAAATTCTCTTGCATCCGGGTTATCAAACACATAGTCAAAAGCTTCCAGTGTTTTTTTGTCCCACTCGCCTGACCTTACTTTCTCTGCCACATCTTTTCTGGAATCGCTATAGACCGCATCCAAGATTTGGTCAATGACAGCAATATCTTTTTCTGGATCCAATTCAATAATAGAAAGAAGGATTCGGGAGCCATAAGTAACCCACTTATTCTGCATGGAATAGGTGTTATCGCCATTGTCAATGATGAGCTGGCGTTCCAAAATTTTCATAATGAGCGGAGAAAACCTGCGATCATTTTTGGAAAGCCCTTGGCTTTCAAGATAATCTATTTTCTTTTCAGCGGAAGCATAAACTTTATCCAGAACCATCTTAAGCAGTTCAGGTGTAACTTTTGTGCCTGCTTTAATTACAGTGCCGTCCCGCATGGTTCCATCTTTGGTTAATACCACTTCATGCTTGGCAAGAGTCCACATCCAATGCCAGAATATTTCGTGAGTGGCAAAATCATTCATCATTCCGTTGTCGCTCTTGTAGTCAAAAATCTTAACAGCTTGATTCCCATTCAGCACCCCAAAACCATACTCTGCGGACATGGTAGCCGCATACTCAATGCCGTCAATGGAAATATCCCCTTTGGGAACCCGGGTAAGATCATCCCACTTTGGTTCTGACCAGAGATTTTCTAGATCTTCTTTTGTGACCAGATAGTGTTTGATCTTGCCAAGCTCATCTACTAAACCCAAATTTTTTAAACGGTTCAATTCGCTCTCATTGCTGCGATCCACCAAACTCTGCAATTCATCTAAAGGTGTAACCAAAGGCTCTTCACCTGAACGCACATATTTTTCCGTAATAGTGGCTACCCAGCTCTGGCGATAGGTATCGTAAAGCTCGCCATTAATAATAATCAGTCCTGTTAAACGTTCGCGCAATTTATCAAACCATATATCTCTAACCGCTTTTTCATTTGCAGCCAACATTTTTTCTCTTGGTTCTCCTTGTTCAGGAACATTTCTTTCCATTACAGCTGACATTCCACCAATGGGCATGCCATTCACCATCTTCCCATTTTTTACCGCTGCCAGCACAGTAAGAATCGCGTTTCTGCGGGTATATTCTGTCATGGTTTCATCAGTCATTTTTATGTCGTGCGGATTAGGCAGAACCATGTTAGGATCGTCCTTACCCATTTCTACACGGCTAGCGATAAAGTCCCACCGCCCCACGTTCGGGCCGATGAGCCAGTCTCTTAACACCCACATGATCGCCTCTTGGTTTTGTGTGAATCGAATTCTTTCATGCAGCATCTCGATTTTTATGGTTCCTCTAGGAACCCCAATCTCTTCTTCCAACGCTTTTAACAATTTAGCGATAAGCAATGCTTCTTGCGGAGTCTCAATTTTTGGAATATAGAAATAAATTCCTGAACCATTCTTTTTTAAGGATTCATAATTATTTAAAACATGAATCACCATGGCCGCAATGGTTGCGGGGACTCTTTCCCCGCCAATCCACATCTGGCGGTTTCTGATGCCAAGACCAGGCACGCGGTGGAAAATAGATCCCCACTCCCCGCGTGGAAGTTTAATTGAAGATTTTTTTCCTGCTGCATCTGTGTATTCATGGCCTTCCCATTTACCAGCTAAAACTTCTTTTAAATTTTTCCAAGCAAGGTAGAGTTTATCGTTGTAATCGTCTCCCGCATCTTCCCAGTCAAACATCCAAGAAGCGGTTTTGGCGTTGATGGCGCTCATCAACATTCTTAAAGCATGGGCTGGTCCTGTTCCTTGCAATCCCGGACGCAAAACTTCTTGAGGCACAGGGGTTTTATCATTTAATCTCCAACGATTCTCACTATCAACGCCATAAAAATTATCTATTAGACCTTGGCGTATCTCTTCTACTGTTAACTCGTTTCCATCCGCATCTTCAATAATTTGATCCGAATCCAAGAAACCATACTTTGCAGTTCCTTCAGAAACAGCTTTCAAGAAATCTCTGCGATCTTTTAAACGATCTGAAAATTCCGGACCAAGTTGAAGCGTAAATTTCCTAATAAGATCTTCTACTCCCACTGCTCTGCCATTCACAATTCTATTGCCAAAAATTTCCGGATACTTTCTCCAAATATCTTCACGGATCACTAATTTTTGCGCCCGCTCTCTAAAATTGATTAAACCAGAAGCTGCAGCAAGCACCGCCCCACCTCCCCAGCTCGCAGCCTGCGCTGCTACAGGCAAAGCACCGCCTAATCCCATAGCATTGGCAACATCTCCAAATGAAAAGCCCCAAAGAAGTGCGCTCACGGACAGAAGCCCAAATAATCCAATGATAACAGAAGATAAGCGATCTCCCCTTTCTTTATCTATTTCTATATTAATTCTTTGCACTTCCTCTCTAGCGTCTTTTACTTTTTCAAATGCTCTATCTCTATCAGATCTTGATATCGAATTATTGTCTTTATCATTTTCAGCTCTATCAAGTCTGCTCAATGCGTCTCTCAAATCTCTAGATAGGGAGCTTCTCCTATTATCATCACTAGACCCTCCACCTCCACTCATGCCTATCACACCAGTCACTGCAATCAGAGCATAGTTCGCCTGTTTCGCTATCTTGTTGACTGACCTTTGGAAAGCAGGAATAAAGAGGTAAGCCAGTACAAACACTCCGCCTCCTATCGCTAAGGAAATGCTAAAAGAATGCGCAAGAATAAAAGCCTGAACTAAACTCAAATGCAGAGTCTGAGCTTGCAAAAAACTCCACGCAAAACTCCAAAGCGCTGGATGAGTCTGCAGAAAATATATGAGCACAGGCGCAAAAACTACAGCCGTAATAAAAAGCGCGGACACAGTAACAGATTCCGTCAAAGTAAAACCGTTCCCGGGCACACTGGGTCCAGAACTACCGTATTTTTTATCAGCTGTTGATCCGCTGCCTTCATCACCTTCGGCAGTTCCAGCGCTCATTCTCGATTCCAAATCTTCCAAATCCGATAAATATTTTACAATCGCCTGTTTATCGGGATAGATCGGGCCAGATACTAAAAGATGGTAAAATTCAAAAGTTCTCTTTCTATCGGAAAATACCAACTCTCCCGCCCTAGCAAGAAGACCATCCACCAAACTAACAACATCCTCTCCCTCTGAATCAATCAATGATTGATGCTGTTGTTTGTATGCAGAAACTGCAAAAAGCGCCTTTGCTTGCGGACGCACGCCTGAATTGTCAATGCCAAGAAGAGCCGTTCTCATCATAAAAGGATCATTAAGAACGCCGCTCATTGCAATGTTCAGATTCGCAATAAAGAGATCGAATGTCCTATTCTCAAACCAAAAGTCAACCACCCCTCTAACTACTTCTTCATCAACCCAAGTCATGCCATTAACAATCGCATCTTCAACGATAGACTCTACCTTTGGGACGTCGTCGTAACCTCTTTGAAGATAAACATAAAAAGGAATATTGATTTTATTCAGCCAACTTTTGTAGTGTTGATCGGAGATTCCCTCTTTACGCTCTCTGACCATTGCATGCATGAGAGAAGCCGCCTCTGCTAAACGATCAATATAATGAGGACCATCCTCGTTTAAAAGTTGCTCCATTACCGCTATGAGTTCATCAGAGTTTAAGTCTCGCACTTGACTCTTCGACTTTTCGCTCCACATATCTACATCAAATCCAAAACGATCTGATTTACTTTTCTCTTGAGCTTTCAATATCCCGGAATCTAAACCATGCTGTGACAACCATGCGTACCAATTGCCTATGTCAAAATCGCTAAAGCCTGCGAACTTCTCTTTTCTAATTTGCTCAATAACCGCCAAAACTATGGGATAAGATCCTGTTTGCATCGCTGCGTGAATAGTCCTTCTAACATCCTCCAATGAAAAACCTTCGATCCCGGCTCTCACTCCCATCATCGCGATGATAGCCGCGGCCAAAAAACGGCGATTCCCTTCAAGAGAATGATCATAGATCCTTCTTAAATCCTGAAAAGGAATTCCGACCATGCCAACGCTTTTCGCTAATTCAATCACTTTGGACGACCCTTCAACTTCCATCCAATCCGGCCATGGAAACTCAGTCCATCTGCCTTCATTACCCATCAAATTACGAACTAAATAGATAGTAAAGAGCAGGTTCACAAAAGCAGCTTGATCATTCGGATCCCAATCCTGGATTTGGGAGAGTAGAGCAGGCTTTCCTGCAGCGGCAATAGCAGCATGAGCGGAGAGAGGCTTATATATTCTTCTAGCAATGCCGGTTCTGCCAACTCGTGTACCTTCACCTGTTCCAGATGCGGGCGCACTTGCGTTCGTATCTCCTGAATCACCTACTCGGGAAGGAACTTCATTAGAAGTCACATACTGAATCGCCTGATCTATCGCCTCAATCATCATTTGCGGTTTTGTTGGTCTATCTGCTTTCAGCGGGCTGGACTCAAGGCGGGCGATAAAGCGTTCCGCTTCTGCTCTCTTGCCGCGCAGATGCGCAACAAGATCTTCTGTACCTATTGATTCCAAATCAATTCCATGCATCACCCAACGTTGGAATGGATCCTCTGGGATGTCCGCAAATCTAAAGAGTTGTAAACCCAATCTTTTCATAAAAACAAATTTTCCCCTAGAATCAACGGGTGAATCTGTTAGCTCTCTATTGGAAAATACAATTTCTGTGAGTGTTCTATGTATCTCTGCCATTCTTTCTCCATCATAACTGTCATCCAATAGACCTCTAACGGTTTCCAATTCCTCTGATAAAATACTACTGAATGACTCTTCATTTAGTGAACTCTTTGACTTTCTGGATGTTCCTATTTCCGTGAACCCATGAGCTACAGCCTGAAGCATCCTAATGTTCGACAGCTCAATTCTTCCTATCAAGTACCATGCAGTAAATGGATTAACTAAACCAAAACCATTCATTATATGAGCTATCGCCTCCCGAACCTCAGCTCTAAAATGGGGCATAGATATATAGGTAAGTCCAACTGGAGCCACCAAAACGTTTGGTGTCTCTTCACCTAGCCAGAGAATGTCAGTAATATTAATTGCTTTAATCTCAGGCCCAGAACGTGTATTAATTTCCATTCTCACCGACACTTCATGCAACTTGGTATTGTAAGTAATCTCAACGACCATTCCGTCAAAAGAATCATATTGATCAGTGGCTTCACCTACTCTCCGCCCACCACGTATCCGTCTTTCCGATCCCATATATCCAGCCAAAATATCTAGAAAATAACGAGCTTCCATCGTAAGCGCTGCCTTCCTAACCTGATCTTCTGTCAAAGGGCCTGCTGTTTTTGGAAGGTCAGTTACTAACCTAACCCCAACAACAGAAGCTATTGGAATACTCTTATCCAACCCCTCAATCCTAAAAGAACCTTCTTCATCCGAATTACCAGTAACCTCTATAATCTTAGCGCCCCATATAGGATTTACTGTGAGACTATTTGTAACAATCCTCGTAATCCATGGTGGGTCAGAAAAGTAGATATAGATAAGTTCACCTTTTTGTTGATGCGATTTAAGAGCATTTAATAAGGCGCTGTTCCCTCCAGTCGAGTCTTCCGCGCCGCTGTCGGACAAGCCTGATGCTCCCACCGCTCCCAAAGAGCCAAGTACGATCAACTTCAAAGCTATCTGTAACGCATGCATCAAGCTGGATGCCAATGCGCCTGCTCCTATTAAAAAGCTTCTAATGGGGAAATCATGATCATACACCCCTTCCGGAAATTGACGTATGCCCAGAAAACGCGTTGTAGCCTTAGCTGCCTTAACAACTTTATCTGCCACTGTAGTCTGCTCACTGGCTTGAGGTTCTCCCATGTCTTGAGTTTCCACCTGCACTTCAACTCTCATTCCTGTCTCCACTACCACAGGTTTCTCCTCAACGTTCGTTTCTCCGGCAGAGCCTTGTTTCACATCCTCACTCAATGCGCCGGTACCTTCGCGTCCCACCGCTCCTATAGCGCCAAATGCTACCAACCGAACCGCCAGCTGCCATGTTTGAGGAGAAAAGATTGGAGCCACCTTGTTGTGAAATAAGAAAACAAACTGATTCACTGCTCTGCGGAAATTTTTGTTGAAAGCGTAAAGAAACGCTAAACTTACTCCGCCAACAATCACTGCGATAGGCGCTGCGTTTAGAACTACAAACTGCGCAACCCCAGCAACAAATGATCCTTGCGTTAATGCAAAGCGCCAGATAAGAGGCGCAAATAGTCCTGCTGCCATTAAAACTGCTAGCGCAGGAACAACTTCTGGAAGTATAAAACCACCCTCACCATTATCCCCAGTGACTAAATGAGTGGTCTTAGATTGTTTTAATAAACTGGCAACTCTTCTCTCTGCATCTTCAAGGTCAAGCGGACCTGTAGGCGAGCTAAAAGTTAGTCCTATCATTCCTCGATCTG
The DNA here is from genome assembly GCA_001800135.1 of Elusimicrobia bacterium RIFCSPLOWO2_02_FULL_39_32. Lineage (GTDB taxonomy): Bacteria > Elusimicrobiota > Elusimicrobia > 2-02-FULL-39-32 > 2-02-FULL-39-32 > 2-02-FULL-39-32. The sequence continues at coordinate 244,369 of MGUU01000016.1, forward strand.
AAACAACCTGATTAAATTCCCTTGCAATAAAAAACAAAATATCTTCTGGCAGTCTGCCCGATCTTTTTAAGTTAGCGTAAATACCGTGCAAAACTGTCATGGTTTGATTTCCAACATGCGTGTTTCTAGAAGCAATCCTATGAATCGCTTTTGCAATCTGAAGGTAGAAAACAGGTTCCATGCTAATATTCCCAGATTTCATAAGTTCAACCAAAGCCGCAACAGCCTGATTACCTCTTATGATATTCTCTGGCCCAAATTCTTGACCCGCTTTAATCACAATGGATTCAAGTTCAAGGATATCCTGGTTCGCATAGGCAGCTGCGATATCTTCGGGCCAGCCTTTAGAACTTATGAATTCGCTTAAATTTCTCCCAATGGTCCGGCGGATTTGCTCTATGGTATTTTTGTCGCCTAAAGCCACAGGAGCTTTTTGGTGATCCATTGACCTTTTTCCATCTTTAATTTGCTCTTCTTCCAATCTAAATTTTATGTCTAATACACTTCTTACATTTAACGCGTTTGGATTTTTGTCTCCTTTACCCCAATCGTGCGTAAGACTTGCTCCGCCTGCTTCTTCCACAATAAACGCGATGGGCGCCAACTCATAACGCGCCCTAAGTTTATTTTCCAAATACGCAAATACAGCCCTGCCTCCATCTTGAATATGCTGGCTCACTCCATACATATCCGTAACCATGGCTCCGGCATAACCCTGAATCCGCCCTTGACTTTCCCATTGATCAGCCAAAGAAGGGAATCCTTGCGGCCACTTGGATCTGTAGCCGCCCAATGCAACGCGAATCGGTTTATTCTGATCTTCTGCAGAGTCAAACTTGACTTGCCCCACATATTGAAATTTCCCGCCCCTCATCACGAACTCGTGCGCTCCAAAACCTGTATATGCGAAAACAAGCCTTGTCTCCAGTCCATAGGTCACAAAAAATGATGCGACAATATCTCTTCCGCTCGCATTTTCTATGAGACCCTGTTTTCTTTTGCCCTCAGCATCCGGCGGATTTGGCAAATATAAAAACGCTCCAATGGTTCCCCCGCCTCCGTTTGATTTTACCTTTGTAGAACCGTCCAGAGGATCGCCGATGAAAGCAAAAATTTTCCCTTCTCCATCCTCATAATTGACTTTCCCTTCTTCAGAATGGTACCCCCAAACATATGGTTTTACCGCAGAAGCAAAAAGCCCGTCCGTTATATTATCTATTTCTCTTTGATCAGCATCTCCAGAATCAATCTCCCCTGTCTCTTTTCCTCCAGTTACATAAAGACCGGGAACTTGCGCGGCAACTCGCTCCACAGCCAACATGGCATTAGTAATATCTTGCCTTTGTTTTGTGTCTCTTAAGAATGAGGCAAGACTGTTTTCTTCAAGGGAACTTCCCATTTCAAGCAGGCTGGCGGTCTCTAATTCTTTGGGCGGAGCTCGGCTCTCTCTCAATAGATTAAGGTCAGCAGGTTCCTTAAATTTTGGATCTTCCGCTATTTTTTGCACCACACCCTTATTGCCTGCATAGAGATGCACCACTGATTCATCCATGGGAACGTCCTCTATCTTTCGAACTCCTTTTGAAGTCAATGCAACCGCGTCGCCGCCTGCAGCCTTTACAAAAGATGCAATGAGTTTAGAAACAGACGGAGATAACCCCTCTGCCATGAACCCGTTATTAATTAAAATTTCATAGAGGTTAGCTCCAAGCCCGGGAATGCCGCTTACTCCGCTATAGCGTGTTTTTAGTGTTGAGGTATTTTCATCAGTTCCCGGTATTCCTCTCTTATTGATTAAGTAATAATCTTGAAAAGGTTTAGGCCATTTAATGAAAGTACTGCCTAAAGCAGCTGGAGACTTAGATTCTTTTGTTGCTTTGGATAAATCCAGTTTATCTTCTCTTTCTACAAATTCTTCGCCATTGTAAGCAAAATGTTTTATCTGATCCTTGCCGTTTGTAACAAGCATGGTTGTAATCGGCCCATTAATAAATGCGATTGAACCAACCAGATTATTTTCTAAATCATAAATGGCTATAAAAGTTCCAACCGCTAAATTTGATTTTTTCACTAAATCAAACTTCTCTTGAAGCAACTCCACGCGGTAATAGCCGTAGTCCGAAAGATAACTGAATTCATAATGTCCAAGAATCTCTTTACGATCCTCATTCAAAACTTGAATAGATTTAATCTTTCCTGTGGAAGAAAATAGTTTAGTTAAATGAAGAAGAATCTTTTCTTCTTTCTCTCCTTCTTCAACATCAATCCCTTCCAAGATAGCCCTAATTTTGGAAGAAGCCTGCTCCCTCACCATCATCACAAAACTATTAAAATCTCTATCTGGTAAAGGGCCTAACTCCACAGTGAACTCATCTTGAAAAATAAACTCTTTATGTTCTATATCTATATCAAGATCCGCAGTCTTATGTCCCATTGGCAAAAGCGCGCCCGAATCCGCCTGCAACCGATTAAAACTTTCTCTTGCAGTTTCATCCGCAACCACGAGAGGAGTCACTCCTCTTAATTCTGCCTCCTCAATAATTTTGTTGCTGTTATCCTTAACTAACGTGTAAATCGCTTTATTCGAAATATTGTTTCCTTTTAAATGACCGTTCGCCACAATCGCTCCGCCAGGGTTACCCGCATAATCTGGAAAAAGAATAATGTTTAGCTTCATCAAAGTTTCGGAATCTTTTTTGCGATCTTTCACCATATTGTTCGCAGAACCAACGATAATATCTACTCCCGCAGCGGCAATTCTGGGAATTGTGTTCTCATTCACCTGCCAGCGCGCGGCAGAAGGAGAAAATATATTAATTTTGCGGATGCCTTTGTTCTCCAACTGATCCTTGATTGGGGAACCTTCTTCCAGCGGATTAAAAAGATAATTTGCCTCTTCCCCAATCAACGGAAATAAACGGTCGCCTAACAAACCTTTGTAATATGGATATTTATTTAAAAATTTATCTAACTTTTCTTGCTCAAAATCAGAAAAAATAACGATCGCGCCTTCTTTCATCAAAAAATCCACAAGGCTGCCGCCCACATCTCCCAGACCCTGCACAGCCACTACTTTACCAACCAAACTGCTGGACCCATAACGATGTTCTGCCAGAGTTTTCATGGCGCTCAAAACTCCTATGGCAGTAGGTCTAGACGGCTCTTTACCTTTTCCCTCGGCCAAATGCGCGCTCACATGAGGGATAATGGAAGTAGGAGCGAATTGGTGCATTTCAAGAATATCTCCGTCTGTAACACCTTCGTCTTTACCAGTTAAAAATCCGCCGTTTAGGTAAGGAACCAATGCTTCTGTTACCGCGGCAAAATTGTAGAGAGCGGCTTTGCGGGTTTCTTGATTATCCGCCACAGATTTTTTCATGCGGATCGCGGTTTTAGCCCCGCCCACTTTAAGATTAGCCATTGCGGTTTTAAAGCTCATCTCACTAGACAATTCCAAAGCATCTCCCAGAGCATCCGCGTCAGAAAGATAAACCCCGCGTTTAATATTTGTTTCATCTAGCTCGTCAATTTTTACGCGCACCCCGCCCATGGCGCGGAAAGTTCCATCAATGGAATCGGCAAAGCTTACAATCTTTGTAAAACGGTGCATGGAAGCATAAGCAGTGTATCCAAGCTTTTCATTTTTAATTTCAAACACCGCATAGTGTTGATCCCATCTTTCTAAAACCTGTTCACGCAATTCAGGCGACACACCCATCTTATCCAAATAGTCTTCAAAATCTTTTAACTCTCGCAACACTCTAACTTGCGCGCCTTCAAGTTCAATTGTTTTTCTCCCTTTGGTGATTCTTCTTGGATCCGCGCGAAAATATTCCTGCTCTTGCGGCGTAACCGCAGTAACAGCTTCCAGAGAACCTGTACCCGCAATAGATAACCCTATTCCTAAAGGAAGGGTCAGGGCAAGCATAAACATTTTTGAAAGCCGTCCACGGGAAAGGTATCCACGGGATGGTTTTGCGGATTCAAATTCTGTTGAGGAACTTGAAATTTCCCCTCTAAAACTTTTGGTAAGATAAACAATGACGGCAATGGCTGCAATGGCTGCTCCAGCCACAAGCAGAACTAACCACCAGTTTGGTTCTGGATGTTTTTGCGCATTTTCTACAGTTGCTTTAGCCAGTTCTTTAACAAACTCTTTCGTATCTCCGGGCAATGGAAACGTAATAATTCCAGCAACAATTGCAGATGCAAAAGTACCTGCAGCTAACACTGTTTTTTTGATCTGTCCTAATTTTCCTCCCACTCCTTTAACCACCACATGTTCTGGCTTTAGTTTTTCTGGTTTGCCTTGATTTTCCACAAAACTGTAATCTGTCTCTATCTCTATTGCGCCATCTTGAGCCTCTGTTTCTTGAACTTGAGACTCAGAGTCCAAAACCTTTACTTCAAATTTAGACCCATCTTCAAGACTTACCTCTCCTATAGCGCTAGCTCCCTCTTTTCTCTCATTTTCAATCTGGTTTTCTACATCCGCCCTGCCATGCGCAAAACCCAAAACTGGAACCACAGTGCGCAATGCGCCCTCCGCGCCAATTTCGCTTATGACCGCGCCGTCCACAACTACTGTTCCCATAGCTCTTTGCGGAGCAAGCGTTACTTTCTCGCGCATGAACATTCTTTCTAAAGGAAGCAAGTCCCGTTTAAAACTATTTAATGGATGATATTCCTTTTTGATTTCACTGCTTTGCATTTTAGGACGAATGGTAATAAAAGATATGTTCTTTTTCTTTAACCTTTCCTCAATTCCGCTCGCATGATAGCCCCCTGCCACTAAAGCTACAATCTGAGTTTTAAAATTCTCTTGGCTAGAATTCTGCTCAGCCGCTATCAGGGATTGTTTGGCGTTCACTGCGCCCAATAAATTTTTAAGGAAAATCTCGTTTCTTTCTTCAGACAGCTGATTAAATCTTTTTACATTTTCCAATGCTTGTTTCACCGCGCCTGTAAATGGACGCGCCAAAAGCGCGGAAATTCCTGATTCAATTTCTTCCGCTCTGCTCACATACTCTTTCCATTCCTCAACATTTAGCTTAAAGTCCAATCCCTTCTTTATTAATCTGTAATCCTTATCAGCTTGCGCAACTTGAGCCACCCAAACTCCACGATTGATTTTTTCTTCGTCGTCATTCCCGCGAAAGCGGGAATCCAGTCCGTCTGAATCGCGATTCTTGAAAGCCATTGCTTGATTGTTCTGACTTCCAATTTCCAAAGCCCAAACTTCATTTTCTAAATCTTTAGCTTCTTGAAAAAGTTTAGCTCTTTCTATTCCCTCTACTCCAACCAAATATTGAATGTACCGTTCCATGTCAGGAGTCATTTTGATCTTTGCGCTCTTGCATTTTTCTCTTATGCTTTCATAAAACTCCCCATACCCCATTTTGCCTAAACGATACAACAAACTATCTTCCAATAGTTCTGTTAATTCAGTTCGGTTTAATTTTTCAGCTAAACCTTGCAAAATCTTTTTCTGATCCGCTTCAATTTTTTTAAAATCAATCTGTTTTTCTAATTTGTATGCCTGCAAATATTTCTCAATATTTGGATAATGACGGCCCAATAAAGAATGAGTCCTCCAAAGAAATTCAACCCATTCAGCCAATTTTTTGTTGCCAGCTTCATAATCGTTTTTCCACTGGTCCAACTCTTTTAGTTCTGGGGTATAATTTTTTTCTTTTAATTCAGCCAGTTTCTTCTCTAATCCTATTTGCCAATCTTTCACTTCCTGATTAAAAATTAAAGTATCTTTAAAACTCTTTACCTGCTCTAAATAAGGTTCTTTATCTTCCACTCCATAAAACTGAACAGACCTTTCTCCACTCTGAGTGGACAACCCTGCTATCTCTACCCCAGAAAGAAGCCCTTCTTTCAACAAATAACCAGCCACACCCATTACGCTTTCTTTATCTGGATGGTTTCTCCACTTCTCAATTCCTTGCATAACACCGCGGGAACCTTCCACACCCACAATCTCCACACCCATTTTTACCGCATCCATTAAAAGATAGGCGATATTTGCCTGCACTCCATAAATGTCATGCGCTTCTTGAATCAAAATCACAAGAGGATTAGAGGAAATTGAGGAATTAGAAGTTGGAGAAAGAGCTTGCCCGGAAAGCGCAAGTTTATGATCCTCCATCTTTAAATTCAGGCCTTTGGATAAATAAACCCGTTCAATCTGACCATAAGTTTCTATGCGGTTCACTAATTCAGAAGGAAGCCCAAGAGAAACGCGATTGCTTTTTGTACCCTGAGAAGATCTTCTAGACTTTACTTTATCCATCACGCGATTCATTACTTGAGATGAAAGCTTAGATTCAATCCCGCTCATTTCCAGCTTATTGCTAACGGAATTTAAGCCCAAAGCGCCAATTTCAGCGCCAGCAAATCCAGCAGCTGAAGCGACCTGAAACCCTAAATTTTCTGAAGTGGACTTTTTATATTCCTCCACAGCTTTACGCCGCTCGCTCCAAAACGAGGCTTGCGCAAAAGGCGCGGTCACTGTGCTAAAAATAAAACTCAACACAAGCGATGCGGCTGTAAACTGCAACCAACTTTTATTTTGTTTTTTTATCCAGAACTTAATCATTTTCTTACTCCTTTAATTATTAATTTAAATCGTTTACTGATAACGTTTTCATCATTCCTAAAAATTTTTTACTTGACAATACCACCTTCTAACTATATACTTAAAAAGGGAAAAATATGACACAAAGAACACAAACCATTTTGCAAGAAATTGCCTCTTTAACTGAAGAAGAACGGGAAGAGTTACTTTCATATCTGGAACACGAAGAAGATATAGGATGGAGTCAACTCTCTGAAAAATCGTTCGCTGATGACTGGCTTTCCTCTGAAGACTCCATCTATGACCGATTTCAAACCAGGTAACGTAGTTCTCGTTCCTTTTCCTTTTACCGATTTATCCCAATCCAAACCGCGACCAGCGCTAATCCTTGGATCTGAAAAAATTTGCAAAGAGCTTCCGGACATAATCCTGTGCCAAATAACTTCCAGAATATTAAGATACACAAATCCTAGTTTAGGAGATGTTCCTTTAAATGAATGGAAAGAAGCTGGCTTACTTTTACCATCAACAGTGCGTTTAGTTAAGCTAGCCACACTATCAAAAGAAAAAGTTCTGGCTAAATTAGGAACGCTTACTAATAGGGACATGGAGCGTGTTCTTTCCACCTTTTCTACAATTTTTCTAAATAACTTAACAAGAAAATAACTTTTATTTATGCAATCTCTAGAAGAAAACAGCAAAACGATTTTTGAAAAACTTGCCACTAAAGCTGAACTTAAAGAGGTGGAGATAAGAATACTCCGCTGGATGGTGACTCTCTGGATTACACAAATGGTTGCCATGCTCGCCCTCTTTTTTAAATAACTTTTAACCAATCTCATTTATATTACGCCTGGAATTCGATAAGACGCTTCACTCTATTTTCTTCCATCAGCTCTTTCATTCCCCGCATTCTCTGAACTTCCAGCTCCGACACGATCTTATAAATCGTAACCCACATGGAATGATAAATGCTCTCTTCAATTTCTGCCTCAGGGTTTTCACTCAAGACTTCTAGAGTGTGCGCCCAGCCGATTTCAAAGAGTCTTTCATACAACTGTGCAATGTTCACCCTGCCATTTTTACCGCTGGACTCAGGCAATATTTTTACTTGCTTGCCATTTATTTGATTGCCTCTTGCCAAATGGGTTTCTAAAATTTTCTTTCTCTCACTATCTAAACCATCCAATAATCTTTGAATCTCCCTATTCCTGCCGGTCAGCACAACTTTTCTTTGGCTGCCAAGCTCAATTTGATCTAACTGCTGATTCAGGAAGGCTAAAGAATATCTTCCATCTTTCCCGGCTACAATTACTTTTGTGCTATTCGCATTTAATTCTGAAACTCCAATAGCCTGAGCTTCTAACTTTTGTTCCATGCTTGTTCGCGCCATTTGAACCGCGCTATAACCCATTCTAAATTTTTCTTGATATTCTTTGTCCTTCTTTGCATCCTGTATCTGAATAATTTTTTCAGCCGCATCCTTTCTTATAATTACTTTTTTAAACCCAATATGATCTTCCGCATACGCTTGCAATACCGGCTGTACAGGCGCATTCTCATGAATGATTGATACAACACTCCCTTTATAATCTTTCTCAAATCCTTTGCTGACATCCCCGCCCATAGCATGCAATGCGCCTAAAAATAGAGCGCGCTCATTTCTTTTATTTGATTTTGCTAATCTTTTTTCCAATTTACTTTTAGCTAAAGCAACATTGTTTAACTTTGCAAGTTGTGTAATCTCCTGAATTAGTTTTTCTGCAGAAGAGGAAGGCTTTACCCATGCTTTCACTGCTAAAACCAAAGCTCCCATAAGTAAAACTCCGCTTACAATGGCCATTGGATGCGCAGCTGCCCATAAAACAAAATTCTTTACAAAGGTCACTACCTCCAACTTGATATCTATTGGCAGTAAAGGCCATGCTAAAATTCCTCCAATTTGCGACAAAATGATAGGCCTGCTTGGATTCTTTAGCGGCTCCGACGATTCTATATTAACTTTCACTTGGGGTTCATTATGTTGAGGACGAACGCCTTGAGAAAAAACCTCTTTAAATAATTGATTCCACAAACTCAACTTTGCCGCAGCATAAAACCCTCTAATATTGGGCTGGCTGGAAAACTCTGAAAACTGAACCATCCTCTCTAGCGCCTGATCTGGATTTGTTAAATCACTCGCCACAACCTCCACTAACTGAGATAATGGAACAAAAACTTTAGAGTTAACCATTGCTTGCTGTAAAATCGCAAATGCTAAAGTAAGATGTTTTCGTATTTCAGGAAAATCCTTGCCTGTGGTTAATTCCAGCCGCGCCTCCAGCTCTTTATATTTCTTAATCAAACTATCTGAAAATAGATTCAAATAGTATTTAACCTTAACCTCTTCACCTCCATGCACCGCATTCCAAATATTAAGCTGCTGCATTTCTAACTGATCAAGTTCCTGTATTGTAAATGAATTACCGCGAACATCCCCGCCTAAATGAACATAAAGAGTCTCGAATGCTTCTGAAATAGCCTTGCTAAGATCATCTTTATCCAGAATTGTTCCTTTTCTCATCTCATTCAGCCTATTTTCCGCATCTTGAGAATAATCCACCTCAAGTTCACTTTCTGCTGTTCTTTTAAGATAAAGATCACTGATAAAATGAATCTTTCTTTTTTCTGCAATTGTCTTAATCCTAGTGGCCGCAATAGAATTAAACATTCCCTCACCCAGAGTAATGGCTTGAGCTCGGCTTTGCAATGCCCAGAGAATCTCTTCCAATTCAAATAAAGTTCTATAATTTTTCACAAGGATAAAAACTTTTATTGCTCCTTTTTCTAAACGAAGTGATTGTTCCAACCGCGCAAGCGCTTGGTTCCAGAAAAGCGCTTCTTCAACTGTTTCAACATGTAAAGCAAGTTGAGGAGTTAAACCTAATTTTTTCAAGTTCTCTAAATTGTTGAAGAAAAACGCAACCACATCTAAAAGTCCAGAAGGGACTGGGGTATCATCTACTTCCACTTGTGTCATTAAACTGCGAGGCGTAATTGCCAAAGTTTGCAGTCTGGCATTCTCAATTCTGCCGGATTCAATCTCCTCAACTTCTAGTTCAATAGCTCTAGCAATATCGGACAAATCAGAAATAGTTTCAATATTAAAAATCCATCCTTCAAGAGCCAAATTAAGATTATTTAACACCTGAGTAGAGTCTTGAACTGAAGATATTCCCACTTCTTTTGGAAAGGGAAGCTCTGGATTTAGAGCGCTCACTTTCCAATCTCCCTCTCGCATCTCATGAATTCTGATACGCTGTTTATCGGGGCTGGTGTAGAACTCTTTATGGGGAGGTAAAAAGCTGAACTTAAGTTGAGGATTTTCCATCTCTTTTTCTAAATGTCCATGACGCCTCAGCGCAGCGCTAAGTTTCTGAGTAAAGGCTCTACGAATATCAAAAACTGTATGGAGAATAGGTACGGTCAACTGAGCCTCTGCAATAAAGCGGGAACGCGTCTTAAAAGCCATTACTTTTCTACTTTTTAAAAAAGCAACTGCTCTTGCTAAAGTTAATCTTTTTCCCTGATAAACGCCTTGCAAAATCTTTTGAAGATCCTCTTGAGAAAGACTCAATTCAATCGCTAAAGCTCCTGAACGCGCCCGATCATATCCTAGATCAAAATAAAGCGTTTTAAACACTTTCATCAAAGCCCTGTCATCAAAAGTGACAGTTTGAAGATGGAGACGCCTCAAAGCAGCAGTGTTAAAAATCTCAATTTTTCTTCTCTCAGATCTAGTGGGCACAAAAGCCCGGGTTAAAAATCCTTTAATCACATCTTCTCTCACACCAGACTTCTGCGCTATTTGGCTTGTGCTTAATCCTCCTACATAAACTGTTAAAAGATCCATATAAAGTTCTTGATTTTCTACTCCCAGAGCAGCAAGTGATTGAGTCCCAGAGCTTTCAGCTGATGTTGAATTAGACCCTTTTAACTTTAAAACTTGAGCGCTCTTTAAAGGAAGCTCTCCAATTTTTAAAACTTGTTTGGTTTCCAAAACATAAATATTATTTTCAGTATGAGGCAGAAAATAAGAAATTTCATAAATCTTAACTAAATTCTGATCCAAACCAACCGCAACATTTGAATCGCGAACTCTATAATAAGGCTGGTTGTAGGCGCTAATGGCTGATCCTATCACTTGCAGAAGCTCCCAGTTTCCATTCTCTGCTTTTCTGTAAGCAGAAACAGTTCTATTTCCTCTATCCCTTTCAATCTTTATATTTCCGTCGCGTGAAAGTTGTTCAAAGGTTTCCTGACCTTGAATCTCTCTCACAGGAACAAACGCTTTTCCAATATAATCATAGGGAAGAAGGGAACTAATATTAGTGGTTTGTTCCCATTCAAACCCAGCATCATTTTTATTTAAAATATCCAGCATCTCTTCAACTACTTTTTCCTGTTCGTGTGGAAAGACTTCACCAAAAACTCTCTGGTATAAATTCCTTAAATTTCCTAACAACACATGAAGCAGCGGGGATGCTGCTATAAGAGATCCACCAATCCCTTTGCCCAAAAGCTGATCCCCTGGACCTATTGCATAACCGGCATCACCTAATCCGAATCCAAAAATAATCGCTGCAAGCAGACCAACAATAAAGAAACTTGCCAAAATTTTCATCGCAGGAACATTTTGCTTTTCTTCCGCTTTAACTGTCTCTGCGTCCTTTAATTCAATAGCGATAGAAGGAAAACCCGGTTTAGGAATGGTCTTCATTGAAAAACGACTGAACCCTTGGCTCTTAAAAGCATCAATATTTTCTTTGGATAAACCCATTGTGAAAACTGGGGTTGTTTGCGATTCATCCAAAGTTATAATCTCCAAAGGATTTGTAGTTTGAACCTTGTAAGTTATGATTCTTTCTTTTGATTTAGAATCACCTTTCTCCCAAGTTTGCATTTCAAATTCTTTTCCATCCCAGAAAAAATATAGTCCTGTTCCACCATCCAGCCGTATTGGCATATCAACAGTTAAGCCGTAATCCCTATACTTACCTGAAACACGATCACTCATGACTGACAATGAACTATTCTTGGCATTATACTCAACCCGAATATAAGCTGTGACCAAACGTCCGATCCTACTGTCTCGGCTGCTTCGATGTGAAAACAATTTTGTCCATTTTTTCATCCAGACCATGCTGCCATTGGGAGACACCTCAGCGCCTAAACGCTCCAGCATCATTCGAATTTTTATGCTGCTAATTTTGGATTCAATTAAATCTAAATCTTCTTGTTGGAGTTGAATCCTCTTTGCTTTCATTCCTTGAACAAAATATTTTAAAAAGAGAATTGGATCCTTAGGCAACCCTGTTCCAAAGTCTTTTTCATACTGATCCTTTTCCTTCCTCACCCAGGCAATGTAACCTTCCCCCATCTCTCGGATATGCATTCTGTGCTTGTTTCCAGAAATATCTGTCCAAGCACGATGAATCCAATCCGCAACTTCCTGCTTGTAATCATGATCAAATCTCTCCATGCCATTATCTGTTTCAATCTGATATTTTCTAGTCTGCTGAGCTCTTGCTCCTCCATTCCCTGACAATCCCACTGCTCCTTTTGATCCTTTATCTTTTCCAATCCTGCCAGCGCTTTTGCCAGCTCCACTGGTTGGTATCCCTTCACTGCCCACAACATCCCCTGCTACACCGCCACTCATAGCAAGCGTGCCCAATAATGGAACTCGAACCACATTGCCTAGAAAGGTGCCTGACCTAAACAACTCTGCTAACTTACTCACAACTCCCTCACGGAAATTTTTGTTCAGGGTAAATACGAACGCTAATCCTGCTGCGCCGGCAATCATGGCAATGGGCAACGAATAAATTTGAACGAAATTCCAAATCAAAGGAGCAAAAACTGCGGCAGCCATCAGAATCGCTATGCTTGAAACTAATTCTGTACGAGTAAATCCTGTCTCTCCTGAACCACCGCCTATTCCAGCAAGAGAAGAAGTTTGAGCAGAAGTCTCATCAGCCCTCTGGGCAGAATGTTCATTGATATCTTGCTGGACACTGGCGACAATTCCTTTAAAAAGTTCTGTGTCCAGATAATCAATAATTGAAGTTGGATCGCTGGCACTGATCATTCTTATTGCCTGACCTTGGGATTCAGCTGAAACTTTCTTAACAAGCTTATCTAAAAGAGGAACAGCTTTTTTTTCGTTTGCCCATGAAGCCTCTTTTTGGAACATTGCCATGGAAATCATTGAGGCGGTATAAGAGTCTTGCTTCCATTCAGCGCTAATCATCTTCCCTACTTTTCTTGCGGGAAGTTCCATTCCTGATTCAATCGCTTTCAAAACAATTTGGCTGGGAATGTCTGAATGAGTTTTCGGTTCAGTTGGAGAGTCCAGATATTCATCCATAAAACTCTCCACGATTTCTGGCAAGACCCACGTCAAGCCATTTACCAAAGAAATGAAAACCAAATAAACTGGCACATAAAAAGGATTAAGGTGGTGATGAATTTGTTCCTCATCTATAAATTCAAATTTCTGACGTGCCCGCTCTTTATAAAAGGCTTGGAAAATCTCCCTAAAGTCATTATCGTTAAGTCCCTCTTTCTTGTTGTTGATTGCGGATCTCATTAATTCAAAAGCGATGTAATAAGATTCCCCGGTTTGATCTTTGGATCGAAGATTAGCTAAAATCCTTCTTTTTACATGATCCCCTTTTGTTTGACTGTCATTTACCCATTTTTCATATTCAGAAATGGTTAGAGCTGCGCCACCAGGGTACGGATTTTCTCCCACTACTTTAAGCCACTGATCCATCTCTTCTGCGGAAATTCCATTCACTGGGTTCTCTTTGAGCATATGAACCAACGTGTAGGGGGAGTACCTTGGATCATCCCGAGATTTTTCAATCAAATCTTCTATAGTAGTTCTTAAATAACTAAGCTCAGCATCGCCGAATTCTTCCAGATGAGCATGCAAAGCGCTTATAGAAACACGACTCCAGTAGAGGTAAGCATCTGGATATTTTCTGACTGCTGCATTGTAAAATCTTTTGACCAAATCACTGACCCCAACCATACCAAAATCAATCGCCTCATCTATAAATCTACTGCCAATCTGCAAGGCAATGTCTCTTTTTTCTTGATCCTCTCCCTCTATATCCTGCACAAACTGATCTATTTTTCTACGAACAGTTGAAATGTAGTGGAAGAGATCAATAAATCTCTCTTGTTCTTCAGGCGACCAGCCTTTCAGATCAACAATTCCAATACCTTGAGAGCTATGAGTTTTCACTCCCAGAAAATCTGCAAGATCAAGATCATCAATGTTGGAAAGTCTCTCAATAGCTTGAGCTAAAGCAGAAAATAATTTCTCTGCTTCAAGTGGATTGTATTGTAAATAAGTCACTGGATACTCAATGACTAAATCTACCTGTTCTTTCATCGTATTCATTAATGTGATAACAACTTCTTTATCATAAGAATCTAATGCTCTAAAATTAATACGAATATAGTTCTCAAAAGTAGGTACTTCAGAAAGTTTAATTCCAATAACTTTTTCTATCGCTTCATCATCCCAAAGAATGGTATGAGCTTCACTACTGGTTGGTAACCCGCTGCCTCCTGATGCGCCCATCATCCCAAAGAGGGGCATTTGAATCGCGATTTTCATAACCGCCAGAGTACTTAACCACCACTTATTTACATGACTTGTGGCTGGCTTCCTCTCTGTGGATGACTCTCCCTTTAACCGCTTCAGCCTGCTCACAGCAATAGAAGCTGAACTCATCTCTACTCTCTTTCTCTTAGAGAGAACATTTTTGTTGAGAATCAACACCAACGCAAGCGCTGTGACGCCAGCAACAAGCGCAAATGGTCCATATTGAGCGAGAATGGTGAGCCACGACAAACCTTTCCCATCATCCGCAAAAGCCGCGGATGGATCAAAACCAAAAAGCAGGGCCGCAGTTGTTGCCGCTAAACCAATAATAAAAAGTGGGACAGGGAATATCTTTGGAAGTACGAAGTGCAATGCCGTATTTTTTTTGGATTTACGGGGTGACGGTTCAGGCTCTTGAAAACTGGCGTTCCTTCTAAATTTGGATTCCAATTGCTCTTCAGTGATTTCGCCATGCTTAAGTTGCTCCGACCAGAAACTTAATACCCCGGGAGCAAGATCACCATTCGCATCTAAAAGCCTAAAGCCGGTTTGTTGAGCAATTTTTCTAACAATATGGCGCGTTTTGAATTCGATCTCAACTTTGTCTAAAGGCATATCCTGCTGCACCCAAAAATCAATGTCCGCCATGTTATAGGTATAGGCATAAGAATTTTCAGATTGTAGAGCATACTTTTCACCTAACTTATAAATTTGACCTTCTCTACTCTGATCTTGTTCAGATTGCAAGATTTGGGAAGATTCTATCCCTGGCTCAAACTGTGAAGTATAAGGAGGTATAATATAGTACTCCCAATTAAACCAGAGAAGAGAGCCAATACCTAACATCCCAACCCAATATGGCCACTGAGGGAGCCTTGAACGATTTCTCCTTACTCTATCCGCAATGATCAGCGTAAGAAAAAGAACTCCCATACCCACATCCAAGATTGGCACCATCAAATTGTGTAGATCAAACTTAATAAATGGAAGATGAGGGATACCGAAAACAGCAACCGCTGCTGTACCAATGAAAAGGATCGCAATCGTTCCCACGGTTTCCAGAAGGGTAAAACCAGATTTGGGCGTGTTTCTCGGATCAATCCATATTTTCCTTAAAATACCCTGTTTCACTGCTATGACTACGGCAGCCGTTAAACCCAGACCACCCAACACAAACGGCCAGAACTTTGCAAGAAAATTTAAGTTAGACTTAAGCTGAATGAACAAGAGAGAGATATATCCTCCCGTCTCTCCTTTTCTCAAAGGAATCATTTCAAAAATACCGAATGTTATTCCAAACAAGGCTAAAACAAAAATACTAGCCATGATCCAATTTTGCATACGAATTAAGAGAGAAATATTAATACTAGAATGATTTTTAATTAATTTCATCGTTAATAGATTAGAAAAGATTCCTGCAAGCGCTATCCCTGCGATTAACATCATCGGGATATGCAAATAATAATGTATGTTATGTAAGAGTTTAATATCTGTTTGCTTAATGTTTGCTGGTAGTGATGATGATATAAGAAATAATGCGGCATTTTTTAAAGCCAAAGGCACCGCGATCAATCCTATTAACCCCATCGGCAAGATAATAGGCCACCAAAACTTTTTTGACAATACAAACTCTTGAAATTTCTTATTGAAGAAGAAGGTTAGTGTTATCACTATAGCAACTATCATAAGATCAACCGGTAATACCATCATAAACTTATCTAATAATCCTAAACCACCTACACTATGAGCAGCCTGCAAAGCGCTAGAGGATGCTATAGGCAGAGGAGTAGCGGTTCCTAGAGCTAAAGCGGTAGGCGAGGCTAAAGGCGCGCCGCCGGTCATAACTGCAGCCACAGCTGAAGGAGGAGTGCTAAGAACAAGCCACAGAGATACCACAATGGCTGATAAAGTTACAGCGAGTTTAGAAAAATATTCTAAAAATTTATTTTCAAGAGAATTCCCTAATGCTTCCGCTTTTTGAGCAGTTAAGTTATGGAAAAGTTTAACTATTTCTCGATCCCCGGTTAAGCCCACCCATGCATCTCGCCGACCATCTCTAGCAAGTCCTAATCCCTTAAAAGCTGCCCTTAAAGTTGTAAACAAATGCTGCGCTCTTTTATGAATAACATCCGTTAATCCCCAAGAGCTAAAATCTTCTACTTTCTCCTTATTAAATTCTAAGGTCTCTAACTGAACTAATGCTTCTAAATCCACTTGAGCTATTTTATGATTAGAGAGAGAGTCTAAATTTTCTTCTAATGCTTTCATAAAAGCTTCATTTTCTAAACTTTCTCTAAAGCGAACAGAAAGCGCTGTTTGATGATTCCAAGCAGTTTCTATAAAACTAGAAATTTTATCTAAAAATTCAAAACGGAATTGATTTTTTTCATTTGCTCTTGCCGGATCCAAATTAAGAGCAATGCCAAAATTCAAAAGTTGAGGAAGAGAAATTCCTCTTACATCAAACACCTCTTTTAATTTGGATAAAAATGCGGAAACTCTTTTAAATTCCCTATCAATCTCATCTTGAGATATAAACAATTCACTTAAATCGCTAGAGTCCACATGCAAAGCAATCACAAGATTGTCTTCCTCTTCCTGAATTTCAGCAGCTTTTTTTCTGGCAAATTCAATTAAGTGAGCGACCATCAAAATTTTATCTGAATCCCACAGCATTGAAGATCCTAATGTGTCCAGCTCCAGCTCTTTAAAACCAGCGAGTAAAGCTTTTTCTATTAAGAGTTTTACCCGCCTTATCTCTTTCTCTTGGTTTCTCTGATACTCGTCAGCATTCACTTTCACATTCAACTTTAAGAAAATAGGCGCGTCATGTTTTTCTAATACTGCTGCGGAAAGAACCTCAGAGGCAAAAGCTTGTGGGTCAACCTCTATTCCTTCCACTCCGCCAAAATCAGAAAGTTGAAACACCATGGCTTCTACATTGCCTTTCGCGCTTGCTCTAAATGCGGCTCTAGCTGCTAAAAGTCCACTGATCCCTAAACCTATGGAAGGAACAGTTCTTCCAACTATTTCTCCATTAGCCATTTTTTTGTAATACGCTTTTAACGAAGAAGCCTCTACACCATAAATTCTGGCCAGCCATGGAATTGTGGATTGAATATAGGTTCGCAATTTACTGTCATCATTTAAAACAGCGTCATACGCAAAATCCTCAAAATAAGAACGCAATTCTTCTTTATCCTCTCCTTCAGGAATGGCTTTATAAACCACATCCACGGTTAGGCGATCCATAACCTGTTGTTCAGAACTAAAACGATTTTGATGCAGATAGGTATTGGTATCTGGGTCTAAAGCCCGCTCAGCTTTTCCATAACCTCCAAAAGAACCTTTATCAGGTCTGCCAAAACCTTCCCCTCCAGTTCCTTCAAACCCTGATCCGCCAGATCCACCAAAACCTGCTCCACCTCCAAAACCACCAACTGATCCCAACGCTGTTACCATCAAAGCCATCTTTGCGACCCTCAAGAGCTTTTCTAAAATTGGAGAGCTTGCAAAAACTATTGCAATCCAACTTAAGAAAGGAGATCCTGTCATGAACCTGCCTAACCAAGAAGAGCTTCTGGATCGAAAATTTAAAAAGTTTTCAAATTCATTTTTAATAATCTCTAAAGGTGTTCTATTGTTAAAATCCGCTTTCTTCAATAATTCAACAGTCCTTAAATAGAGTATTGAATCCACATAGCTCACCGTGTCTCTTGCATCTTTTTCTGGTTTAGTAGCTGCAACCAAGGCGCCTGCATAAGCTAAAGATCCAGGAACATAAACCATCGGTATCCTGTCACTATGTCTTTTATGATGTTCAAATATAAAACCATTGAGCCTTTTTGAAATTTTATTCTTATCTTCAAAATCATTTTTTGGACCTAGTATGCCTCTAACTCCAGCTAAACGTAAATTAGTAAAAGCAGCTTCATCTAATTCTTGAGTCATGTCAGAAGATAAGATTGCAAGATCAATCTTCTTAAACTTCATCTCTTGCCTAACTGCTAAGGGAACCTGCCCTAATAAATCAAAACTAAAATCTGCTTCTTTAAAAATATAAAAAACATCCGTATAACTTTGATCTAAAAAGTAGTGAGAGAATCTCTTTTTAAAAGTTTCCAGCTCAAAATCATCTTTGTACGAAACCACCACTTTAGCGCCATTTCTTAAAAGTTCTGGAATTAAAAGCGCTTTTGTTTCATCCAGACCCTGAATGCGAACTACCTTTCCTTCCCAGCTTAAACTTCTGCTGGAAAAAACTTGAGAAATAAGAGCTTCACTTGCGGACTTTAAGCCTTGAGCTGAATGTTGAGCTTGGTTAGATGAAAGAATAGAATCTTTAGCTCGAGAACTTATCACATTCATATCTTTTTTAAAGAGTCCTTCTCCGGGAAAAGTGAAAAATCCGCCGCCTAAACGACCATTAATATAATTCAATGCAACTGCATAATGTTCTAGAATCTCTTTTCTTCTTCTCTTCCCATCTTTTGAATTTTTTGTTGCCAAACTGTCCTGTTTAACTCCAATGACTCCTTGAGCTCCAAAAATATTTAAACCTGCTGAAGCGCTAAATGCAGTAGTTTCGCTCGCGCCCTTTAATGCCTGGATAAATCCCTCTTTTTCTGGCTCTCTAAATTCACTAAAAGAGGTAGAACCAACCCCGCCCCATTTGCCATGAAGCTGACTATTTTCTGTTTCAAACTCTCTTAAACCCTGAAATGCGATGTAGGCAACATAATCCAAAAGAGGATTTTCAATTTTAAATACCACATAATGTTTATTCCAAAAAGATTGAATCTCTGGGCTTAAAGCAACAATATCTTTTTCTTGCAAAACACTGATTTTAATTCCAAGATGAGGAGCTTGTCCGGGGACAAATAATTCCCCTTCAATCCTTTCTGGAGCAAGCCGATTCAAATGAGGTTTAAGCTCATCCAATCTTATTGGCTGTTCAGCTTCTATTGCAGTTGAATCTGCTGTAACTGTTCCTAATCCTGAATTTCTGTACCAAGGCAGAAGTTCTGGATGCGTTCTTACATAATCCCCAAGCCATTTTAAAAATTCATCTTGACTTCTTTGAGGCGGCTTTTCTTGATCTCTTTCTGGATGTTCCCTTGAGTATTGCGCAACAAATTGAGCCAGACCTTCAGGAAGATTCCCTGTTTCTAATGGATCAAGCGCTTCAGAAAGGCCTAATGCTCTATCCACTGCGCGAGCAAGCTCTTCTTGTAATTTATTTTGTTGAACTAGATTTTTGGCTATTGAAAGGAATAGGGCGGAGATTCTTTGATTTCTGCGGATGGCTTGTTCTTCTAAAATTTTATTTATAAAACCTTCAACTGTTTTACTTAAAAAACGATTTCTGGAAGACAAAGAATCAGCCAAAATTTTCTTGATCATGGCTCCTAACTCTGCGTCTGACCAGACCGCATCAGGCAAGCGAGCTATTTTATTTAATAATTTTTCAATTTCTCTAAGCTCTGTTTCTTCTATGATAAACAGCGCTTCGGATAACGCGCTTAAAGATTCTTGTCGTTCTAAATCTCTTTTTTCCAGAATCTCATCTAAAAGAGTAATTGGTTTTACTTTCTTTGCCTTTTGTTTCTTTACAGACCCTCCGCCTACACTTCCAACGCCTGCTGCGCCGCTCCCTGCGCTGATCGCTCCAAGACCTATAAACATGAACGCCATCTTCCATGTCTGTGGAGAGAATAGGGGCTTTAAGAATTGGCCTACAAACATTGATGTTCCTATAATAGCTGCGATACTGCCAAAACATTGGTTCCAGTCATTGGCTTCCAGACGAGCTAAATAAGCCTGTTGCTCTTGTTCCTCTGTTGGTTTTAAATCCGCATGTAGGATTGGATCATAAAAGTTTGGTAGAATCCTATCGAGTATTCCTCTCATTGCTTGAATGTGCCAATGATGAAGACTATAAAGGTCGGCATGATTATTTACATAGACATTACTATTCAATAAACTACTGATGTGAAGAAGATATTCGGGTATTTGGCTGGCTAATGCTTTAAGCCTTGAAGGAACAGACTTCATTATTTCTTCCATCCGATCCAAATCCACATTTTCATCGGTCATGGCCATTAAATCAGCAACGATAGAATTTCTCACATCCACTCCCAATATTTCATCAATCCTTGCGCCAATCTGCCGTTTAGCAATTTGACGATTCCTATCTTCATCTGATCTGCGAGTCATTTCCACCATAGAATCTTCCCAAGTTAAATCAGGGCCAGCCGCCGATAAAGATTCCCTTTCCGGATCTTCGTATAGGGTTAATCCATCCACCATTGGCGGTGGCAATAACATCACACCAATAATGTTAGAAATCTCTTTTAATCTCATCTTAAAAGTAAGAGGTCCTTCAGAATTTCCATTATCCTCTTCACTCCCATCACCTCCACTTTTCACTCTACCACCTCTCCTGTCAGCAGGCACTCCTGCCCCGCCGCCCATGCCGCCATCTGCTCCACCGCCCACAGCAAGCATGCCAAATAGCGGGAGTCGAATCGCTCTTCCAAGATTCGTGTTTGCTCCCACTAAGTTTCCTAACTTCTGAACAACTCCCTCACGGAATTTTTTGTTGAGAGTCAATACCAGCGCTAGTCCTACTGCGCCGGCGATCGCGGCAAGAGGCAGGGAATAAATTTGAATGAAATTCCAAGAAGAACCCAAAAATAGTGAATGAGTTTGAATGAAATTCCACGCTGGACTCCAGAGATCTGGATGAGCTTGTAAGTAATACGCGAGCACAGGAGCAAAAACTACAGCAGCAAAGAAAATTGACAAAGCCGGAACCAATTCTGGAAGAGCAAATCCACCCTTTAGATCAGATTTTCCTCTAGAACTTTTCCCTTTTGTATCAGTCTGTGACTTTGTTTTAAGCAGGGCGCTGATCCTAGAAACCAAATCATCCAAACTTACACCTTCAGGTAATCTCCCTTTAACACCCTCTATGTGCAATGTGCCTACAACATCTTGAAGATAGCTTCTTCCTAACTTCCTTAACCTTTGTTCAGCAGATGATATTTCATCTTGACCTTGATGCGCAGGATCTTTCCCGAAAATGATCCTAATATCTGCCAACGCCAGATCAAACTTTGGGCTCGGTTTTCTAACCGCCCCTCGTTCAAACTTATCAAGTATTTCCATACGGAACCAACTGTTCACCTGAGCCTGCGCAAGCGATTCTCTAAAACCCTCTTCCTTTATAAAGCGATGTCTCCATTCAGAAGCTGCAATTGCAAGATTGGCCGCAATAAAATGTTTTTCCTGTTGACCCAATTTAACTAGCCAACGCTGAATTGTGGGATCACTGATTAATCCTTTCTTTATTGCAAGTTCAGCCGTATAATTAATATTAGTGCTTTCTGTATTCTCCGGATCAAGATAGCGATCAAACAATTTTTCTATTACACCGCCATTCACCCAGCTCATTTCGTTTTCTAAAGCAGTGTGAACAACATTTGATATATCCAGCAATGGCACAGGAGTATCATGTCCACTGGTTGGAGAACGATGGATACCCTTAAAGAATTCTTCAAACAGCTCCCGCCAATCTTCATCGCTAAGCCCAGCCTTTTTATTCTTAACAGCTGCTTTCATCAAAGCAAGAGCTTCATAATAACCTTTGTCCAAAAATTGAGGGCTTATCCGAAGGTTACTTAGGATTTCTTTTTTAAGATCCTGTCCGCTCAAGCTCTCAATTTTTACCCTATACTTAATCTCATATGGGTTCTCAGCAGAAATCTCTCCTTTTACAACTCTTTCTGAATAAAACGCTTTTCCCCCTGACTTTGATAAATCCGCAAGCCAAGATTCTATTTCCTCCTCGCTAATTCCCGGAACCTCCTTACCTTTAATAAAATGAACAATCAAGCTGCGCGCGCTCCAAAGATTGCCACTACTTCTAGCTTTATTGATAACTCCTCTTATATCATCAGCATTAAATTTTGGATTGCCTAATTTTATTTCAGATATTGCAATGAGACCCGCATCTTCAAATTTTTCAGCTGAAAGCAAACGCATGTAAAAATCAAAAATCTCATTGCTTGTAATTCCTGGAACACCGACGCTTCTGGCATCTCTTGCTATCCCTGCGGTAATTTTAAGAAAGGAATGATAAGAATCGTCTTCCGACAATTTCCTTAACCCATGGCTGATCCCTTGATGAACTACAGAGTAGTAATAAAGCAAACGAACAAAAAGATCTCGATCATCTTCGCTCCACTTTCTAATTCTATCCCCTATTTCTTCTGGATGTTCGGCAACCACTGCCGCCCTGTTCTCCTCTAAATCCGCTTGAGATTTAGTCTCACCTTTATCTAATTTTTGATAAAGAATATTAAGCAGAGCAGGAACGCCTTCGGGTTTCATTAAGTCATCAATATTAGGACGTTGGAACAAATCCTCCATAGTTTTTTTCAGCAAGGGATCAATTCCCTCTACTGTCATCCATTGACTCTGTTGTTGATAAGCCTCTACGGTAAGAAGTTCTGAAAAATAATTTTCATTCCTCTTTTCCAGCCATCCAATCCAAACAGCGATCACTCCTATATCTGTAACAACCCCTTGTTGTAAAGCTGGAATCAAAACTCGTTCAATAAGATTTTGAGAAATATAACTGTTGGCAATGCTAGTTTCCATAAACCTTTCCACTATTTTTGTATTCACCCATTTCATTTCCTGTTCCGGACTTTCTTTGTCATCCCATTTTATTTTCCGCATGCCAACAAAGAGAATTTCTTCCATATAGTTCAAAACATAATAATAACCGTCTTTTGTGGAGTTGAGTTCACCTAGATATTCATAATATTTTTCAAATAATCTCTGATAATCTTCATCGCTGATTTCCTTTTTCATATCCATTGCAAGCGCCATTAAATTGGTTGCTATGTTTAACCGCTCAAGCGATCTTTTTCCATCTTCTGTTCTGCCATCCAACAGTTCTACTATACGCTGAACCAATGCTTGCGCATCAAGCGCTAAAACTATTTCCTTATCTTCATCCGAAAAATCCAAACGATCTTTCTCTTTACCAGCCTCACTTTTCCATGAGACCATCTCCTCATCGCTAATTCCTATAATTAAACCCGTAGTTCTAAACTGATCAATCACAGCAAGGAGTGTATGTAAATCCTTTTCCGGAGCATATTTACCGTGTTGTTTAATCAAGCCATTCACAGCTTCCTTCACATCTTCAATACTAAATCCTGCTAATCCTCCAGACACAGCATAAAGAGAGCCCATCCCCAACTCAAAATAATCATGTCCTCTTTTAACCTCATCGTAAAGTTTTCTAACCGCTTGATCTTCTATTCCCGGAACTTTAGCTAATCTGGCTTTAAGAGCAACCTCCGCTACTTGCGGAACCCGTCTCCAATAATCCCCAGGATTTTTAAATTGTGAAGAATGTTTGTCACCCAGGTCAATCGCGCGTTGAATCCTATAAATGTAACGCAAAAGATGAACAAAACGCATCTGATCTTTCGGACTCCAGTTTTTAATTTCAGATATTTTGAGTTCTCTTCCTTCTCCGGAAGGATCCGTTGCGAACCCGCCCGCGCCCACACCCATAACGCCCATGCTTCCAAAAACAATGAGTTGAGAGCCGCGAACCAGCGCTCTTCTAAGGAAAGGAGGAAACAAAACATCCAGTACTTTCTTTAACACATAAGCAGTCCCACGCCACAATGGCCGAATGATTTTTGGCGCCTGTGTTTGCTGGAAGCCGCCCAGGTATCCTGTATTAATTCCTGTTTCATGCATAAATAAAATACCATGAGGCGCAGGAATTTTTTTAAAGTCGCCCTTTGTAGAAATATGCCCATCCACTGAAAGCCCTTGTTGGATCAGTTGGGCAATAACCACATCCGGCAACCCAATCCCTAGCGTATTAGTTCTAGGTGTCTCGTAGAGTCCTAGTATTGGATCATTGGTTCGAACATGAAAATGTTGGATGAGCTTATTGGAACCATCATAGATATAAACGCTAAAGATGCCGGAAGCATACTCCAATTTAAAATCAGTGGCAGCGTATGTGGTGTAACCATCCTCAGCTAAATTCCTTTTCTTTCCAAATCTTTTTCCTTCAATGCTCCATGCGCCGGTTTCATGATTATAAAGAATCTCTAATTGGTCCCACTCAAATATTTTATGCGCTTCGTCGCCTACAATTCCAGTCTCAAGGAAAATCCCCGGGTTATAACTCTTCCATACTTTACCTTTCTTAATAAGATAACTTGGAATTCCCTCTCTTACAGGAACATGTTCTGAACTATTAGAACTCCACTCAGAGTTTTTGTTACTTGCATAAAGTTTTACGAATCTTTCTAATGCCCCTCTCATGCCTCTTGTCCTAAACTGAGGCTGCATTTGAGGCACAAAACCGCCTCCCCCGCCAACAGCAAGCGCGCCCAATAGAGGGACCCGAATCACATTGCCAAGAAAAGTGCCTGCTCTAAACAACTGTGATAACTTCCCGACAACCCCTTCACGGAAATTTTTGTTGAAGGCCAATACCAGCGCTATTCCCACTGCGATGGTAATCGCTGCAATAAGCAACGAATAAATTTGAATGAAATTCCACGCTGGACTCCAGAGAGCTGGATGAGCTTGTAAGTAATACGCGAGCGCAGGAGAAAAAACTACAGCAACAGAGAAAACTGCTAAAGCCGGAACCAATTCTGGGAGAGTAAATCCGGATTTAGGGATAAATTTTGCACTCCCTCCGCCTTGCTTACTTAATCTTGTCTGCTGAGGATCTACATCATTTAAATCCGACAAAGAACCATCCGTACCATGAACTTCATATACGGTTTCAATCTGAGAAAAATTCCAGAAAGTTCTTTGGCCGTTGGCGCCTTCAACCCCAACCGTTTTATTCTCCAAATTAAAACTGAGCACATTTACGGTTTTGGCAACAGTCGTAAATGCATTTGCTCCCTGACCATACGGGAATGAAACGTTTAGTAAGATAGTAGCCGGCCAGTTCTTCCCCTCCACCTTTTTAAAGATTTCTATAAGTTTCCACTCATGCTTTGTAAGCACAGAAACAGAAACAATATTGCGGAAGGGGATGACCTCCTCATTAAAAAGTTGAAGTGTTCTTGAGAATTCATCAACTGAATGAATTAACCCTGCATATAAGCGCCGCTTCGAATTAGAAATATTATGATTTACAGTAACCACTACCGCCTTCCCAAGATCTCTATTTTCGTTAAGCGCTCCCAAAAATTCAATCTGCTTTTGAGTAGAAAAACGATTTAAGCTCTGTTCGAATAATTGTGATAACAGCTTGACCTCAAAAGAAAGTTGAGCCAAAGCGAATTTTATCGCATGCCGAACCCTTTCTACCACATCTGCTATTTCTCCCTCGCTTAACGGCAATAAATCCGCATTCTTTAAAGCAGATAAAAGCGCGCGTACTACATTAGAAGGATAATCAGACATCTTCACACCCAAGAGCTCTTCTAACTCCTTAGCATTGACTCTATCGTCACCTTGAGATTCAGTGAAATTAGAATTCGCTGTATGCAAAGAGCGTGATAACGAAGAAGTAATCAATTTTTCAAGAGATTCACTCCTCTGTATCAACTGGCTTAAAACCGAACTTAATGTTTGTTGAAGCTGTTGAAAAATAAGGATTCTTCCAAATTCACTTGCGGACTCGAAATCGTGTTCCCCTAAAACCGTAAGAACTCCTTCCTCTATTTCCCGCGGACCTCTTAAATCCATCCCCAGCAATTCCTTTATCTTTCTATAGAGGATAGATAGAGCGCCCCCTGTTACAGTTCCTAATGCAAAGAATGATCCCGCCTCACGCCATCCCACGAGCGGCACAGCATTGCCTACAAAATCCACCGCCTTTCCCGCAGCAAAGGCTGGATCCACAATCCCAAATCCAACAAACATAATTGCGGTAAGCGCCGCTAACATTAGAACCACGATGGTTGTAAGAGCGGTAACACCACCTCGCTCTTTTTTCTTCCAGCCTAAATAAAATAAGAGCGCAGGAACGCCAATAGCAAGAGCTATTCCCCAATATTTTGTGAAAAGATAAACTATAGAATCGAGCGTGATCCCCATACTAGGAACGTTGCTAGCCAAAACATAAAGGGCAGCCACTCCCATCGCGCCAGCCAGCGCCATAATAATAATAGGTGTTTTCCCGATCCCTCTTTCATTGGTTCGTCCGGAATTAGAAACGCTGGAACTTTGGGAGGGTTCTCCTTTAACAGCTCCCCCAGCGGCTTCTGCTTTTTCTAACTCTAAAATCTCAAAATCGCGCGGAACAGAGCTAAAATTTAAAACCTTTTTTAAAGCCAAGCCAAAAGCTGTTGAAGCGCTTAAAGGCACAAAGTAAGAATTTTCAGTAATCTGCACAAGATTTTTTCCAACCGATATGCCAAAAGGAACACCAGGCACATTCCAATGTGATAGATCCCCACTCTGGAAAGTTGTCAACTCAATATTCCGTACAAGTTCCCAGTCGCCAAAATCTTTATTTTTACGGTAGATAGAAACAGTTCCATTCTTAGATAAATCGGGTAAAACTCTAGTAATCTTTGCAGTGCGGTCTTGAGAAATATATTCAAAAGATTCAGCATGAGTAAACTCTCTTACAGGAATATACCCTTTACCAATGACATTGAGGGGAAGCGACGATCCTCTTTTAATCTTTTTCCATTGGAATTTATGATCATTATCGGACAATATGGGCCACATCCGCTTTGCTATCGCGGTTTGTTTAGAAAAGGAACCCTCTCTTAAAAGTGATTGAGTTAATCTGTTTAAAGTCGTGAGAACTACCCCAACACTCGGACTATTTTCCTCCAGCTTAGAGATCGCTTGACCTAAAGCGCTGTTTAACAATCTCGCTTCATTTACGTTATAGCCATGAAAATAATATTCAGAGAGATAGACCACTAGTTCCATGCGCTCTTTCATCGCTTTTAAAAGCTTGAGCATGGACCCTCCAAACTCAGACTCTAAGTTATTAAAATTAATGCGGATATAATCCGCAAAGCTTGAAACTTGGCTTAGCTTAATGCCGATTATTTTTTCTATAGCAGCATCGTTCCGCTCCCACGCCACAGCTTTGCTTTGAGAACCAGCAGCTTTGCCCGCGCCGCCACTTGAAACAGTGCCCGAACCCATTCCACCCACACCGCCACCCACACCACTGCTCATGCCAAGCGCACCCAATAATGGAACTCGAACCGCATTGCCAAGAGGGGTGCCTGCTCTAAACAACTGTGATAACTTCCCGACAACCCCCTCACGAAAATTTTTGTTGAAAGCAGAAAGTAGAACAAGAACGGCGCCTCCGATAACAAGCGCGATCGGTAAGCTATGAGAGAGAAGTTGAACAACAGAATCTAAAGTTATGCCTGATGTTTGGATTTTGTGTGCCAAAACAGGAATCGCAGCTGCGCCAATGACCGCCGTCACCGCAATAAGAAGAACAGGGGTCGTCACAAAACCACCCTCGCTGGTCGGTTTACGATGCGTTGCAGAATCTCCAGAACCTTTAACATCCGGTTCGGAAGGAGATTGGGCTAACTGTTCACCGGCATCCGCAGAATGACCGAGAGATCTTCGCCTGGCTTTCAATTTTTCTAGAGCGTCTTGAGCTTTTTTAATCTTGTCTGAATATTGATCATATTTCGGATTGGGCACGCTTCTCATTACAGGGCGCCATTCGTAATTATCAAAATAATCAACAAGTTCCCACATAGTTTCTCCTGTAGGTTCAGAGAAAAAACTTGGAATATATGCTAGACCCTTCACCATCTTAGAAATAGAGTATTCCAAGTAATCTATCGCTGTTTCAATTCCTAACTTAGCCAACCATTCAGACATATTACGGTCTAAGTCCTGCCTAAGAATAACTTGAAGCACAGATCCATCGGCAGTATATTTAGTTCCGCTTAATTTCTTCTCTAATGTTTTATGTGCTTCTTCTCTTACCGATTCGTCACGGTCATGTAACGATTTCAAAATCATTAAATAGATGTTTCTATCATCCCAACCTCCAATCTTACCTAGAGCCCTCACAATAGCCTGACGAAAATCAGCATAATAACGTTCTGATCCTTGGCCATACGTTAAACTCTCACTTAACAGTAGATCAGATATCTCGTCTCCCATTCTCCCTAAGGCTTCTTCTGCATTTGAACGAACCTTAGGATCATAATGTCCTAAACTCTCATCTCCCATTCTCCCTAAAGCTGCTAATGCAGCTAAACGAACCTCTTTACTTTCATCGCTTAATCTCTGGACTAGAAGTGGAACAGCTCTTTTATCTCCTAAACGAACTAATAAATCAGCAGCTCTTTGGCGAGTTACAAAATCTTTCTCGTTCAATAACCCCTTAATATGCTCAAAGACTTCCTCACCCCCTATCTTAATCAATGCTATAATAGACCACCCATATAACCAGCCGCCCGATTGCTCAATCAACGGCTTCACTGCCCTCTTATCCTTTAGTTCACCAGCCCTCACGACAGCAGCGTGGCTCACTTCTGGTCTTCGATGATTAATATATTTGATTACCTTCTCAACATTATTTTCCCCGTGTATCTTTGCGATTAGATACCTTTGAGACCGAGTGATTCCAAGCGCCGCCAACAAACTCAAAGCTAAACCAAGAACCGCTAAAACTAAAGGATTTGAAAAAACTGTTAACCACGAATAAATGATCGCAAAATCAATTGACGGCCATCCAAAAACCAAAACCGTCGGCTGAGCCTGCAAGAAATGCAAGAGTACAGGAGCAAAAACTACAGCAACAAAGAAAATTGCCAGAGCCGGAACCAATTCCGGGAGAGAAAATCCGGATTCAGATCTATTTCCAGACCTAAGAGCATCTAGACCCGGAAGATTTTTCTCGCCATAAGCAATGGCAGTTAAACCAGCTCCGCTCTTGAATGGCGGAACATAATCTTTGGCAGGCAGACCTTGCCGATAGTATTCCTGATAATAGTTCCACTGAATCTCCATTCCATTCTTTATATATTCCTCTGGAACAAACGCCTTGTGCAAGGCAGTGAGCTCTCCGCTATAATTGCCTAAGACAATCGCATAACGGCTAAGTTCTACTTTATTGTCCCCCATGGCATAAGACTTGGATTTTGCATCTGTGCCTGAAGGTCTGATCTCAAGAACCTTATTAGGAAATTGAAAGAAAACACCATCCCCTACAAAATAAACCTCTTTCAAATCACTAAAATTCACACGATCTTTTTCAAATGTTTCATTTAAAATATCAATAATCTCTCTCTTCTTTGTATGTCCATCCCTATAAGATAAAGCCATGCTTAAAAAGAATAGATAATTCTTCTCTCTTTTCGCCTCACCCTCTTTTTTCTCAAGTTTTAAAAGTTCTGGATCAGTCTCATTTTGATTGTAATAAACCACATCTTCCCTAACGTCAAATTTTCCTTTAATTTGAGATTGCTCAAAAACCTGATTTAAATAATCTGACAAGAAAAGATTTTCACTCTCAAGCTTAGCGGCTAAAGCAGCTTGGATAATTAACATCTCTCCATCGCTTTTTTCCCGCATGCCAACTGCAATTCTCCCTGCTTTGCTTTGGATCAGCTCTTCAGGCCCCATCACAGCTCCGCCGGATTCTTCCCCTGCTAAAAGCATGCGCGGCTGAATTCCAAGATTTATCTCCCTGCCAAAAACATCTTTAACAATTACAGGAGCATTTGGGTCCCTCTTAATTTGAGCTTCAATTTTTCTCTGCATTGCAGCGATCTCTTTAAATCCAACTGGAACATTCAAAACATGCACCCCATTTTTCTCTGCCCATTCTCTCCATGCAAGAGAAGATGCTGTAGTCATAATTAAAAAGCGCGGATGTTTTTCCCATAATCCAGCATCTTTTAATGCCTCTGCCTGATAAACCATGGTTAATAAGAAAGATTGGTTCGGAGTATAAAGAGCTAAGATTCGATCCTCATCTAAAACAAGAATATCAATGCCAATCTTACTTAAAAATTCCGCTCTTTCACTCGACTCAATTTGCGCTGTGACTAACCTGTCTCCATCTGGATCCACCATCAATACCACAGTGCCAACAGCTTTCTCCTTTAATAACGTGTCATACCCCATCCGTTCCATCACAGGGATAGAGAGAACTTTTCCTGTCTCCTTATCTCGTTTAATAATAGTGGTGTCTTGAGAATAGTCAGCGACCTTTCCATCTTTTAGCTCTTTTCCAATTCCGTGAAAGAAAGAATCTTCTTGAACTCTAAACCACTCGAAAGAGCTATTAATCCCAAGTTTTTCAAAAATTTGACTTGCAGTCCTATGGAAACCACCGCCCACATTATCTACAATAATTTTTTTCTTAACAGATTTGATTCTTTCTAAATTTATATCTGTAGCCACGCCATTTTTTAAATAAGAAATATAAAGATCAGTTCCATCTTGAAGCTGTTCCATGAATGCTTGATCAATCAAAGGATCATCTGAAGCTGCGATTTCAAAATGGTATTCACCTTGAGCTCTGGCAATCTCAAAAATCTCCCGAATCTTGGCAACAAATCTCAATGATTCTTCTGGAAGATATTGACTTCCCTCTTCATCAAAATCTTTAGTTGCAATAAAAGAACTTACAGCATGAGAAGAGGTGACATATTCCGCTCCTGCTAAGTCATACATAAAAGTAAGAAAAGATGCCATCCAAACTGGAATGGTTTGTCGGCCTCTGGGCAAATAAGTTTTAATGCCTTGAGCAGCTTGGATTCTAGCTATGAGATCAACATAGAGAGAAGTGTTGTACCTTACTTCTCCGCCAGCAACTTTTTCAATTTGATGATCTGGATACCTTTCTTTTGCTACTAAAGCCTTTGCTAAAGTTGCTAAAGCAACGCCTACAAGATTAATGCGGAACCGAGTATCCCAAGGATAAAGAACATTTTGACTGAGCCTAATTCCAGCTGTTGCAACCCTTGCCTCTTTTTCATAATCTTCCAGCCATTTATCTAGTCCAAGACCCTCTGTATTAGTTTCACTATAAGGCTCTAAATGTTCGCGTTTTAAAGTTACTGTAATTTTACCTTTATCAGTAATATCAAAAATCTTATTTTGTTTAACATGTTCAGGCGTGCTTGCTTCCACCTGTTTTTTATAAAGATTTTCCAGCTCTGGATGAGTAGCTCCTAACTTTGGTGTATCTCCCCCAACAAACCCTGCTCCCGGAGCAACCGTAGGTTCCTTATATACTTTCGATGAACCAGATTCGCCATCCGAACCCTCGCCTGCACTTTCCCCACTTGCCGAGGAGTCAGACCCACCCCTAGATGAAGTGCCGCCACCCTCACCCGTGTCGCCTGTACCACCACTAACAGCAATCATGCCCAACAATGGGAGTCGAACCGCATTGCCAAGAGGGGTTCCAAACCTAAATAATTCTGCTAATTTACTGACAACTCCCTCACGGAAATTTTTGTTGAGGATCAACAGCAACGCCACGCCTCCCACAATGGCAATAACATAGAAGATGCCGCCATTCACGAACCATGCGGATAAATAGGAAAAAATTTGATCGGATAAAGGCTGTTGAACTTCTTGAACAGCTTGAACAATATTGGATTCTAAGGGGTTAGCGCCAGCAGGTTTGGTTTTGTGTAGAAAAACATAAACAGAAGCAAGAGGAAAAATAAATAGAGGAATGACATTCAATAGATTGCGTGTAACTTCCACAGTTGAAGGAGGGGCGCGCTCCTCTGCTTTACTAGCCATTTTCACCTCTTTTACATCAGCTTGTTTTGCAAAACGCCTAACTCTAGAGATCACAGGCTCTAAAGCTCTTTTGACTTTACTCATATTTTTAACCACTGGCACTGCTTTGTTGCTTGTGTCTGCCGCAAAATATTGCTGAAATAAAACTGCTTCATCCACAGAGAAAAATTGCGCAAGTTTCATATAATCTTTAGCTCGAATATAGTTATCCGGATTATCCATGCGGATTCCAATCTCTATGTGCTGCTGAAGAGCCCAATCTCGCATCAAAGAAATTGCCTGTTTTAAATGAAGAATTAAACGCACATCCGTAAATTGAATGCCAAGACGAGGTTTAATCGCTTCTTCAATACCAGGACTTCTATATAGCTCTTCCAAAACCTCTGCTTCCCAGCGTAGAATAGGCTGATATTCTTCACTGATCATTCGCGCTAATCCGCTAAAACCTAAAGGAGGATTTGCCTCTTCCGTATCTTCATAAAGATTTCCTGCAATAAGTTCTTTAAAATCTGCGCTTGTAAAATCACTGGTTTGATAGATCACAGCTTGATCTGGAGAGCTTATTTTTTGCAATGTTTCTGCCATGATTCTAACGAGCGCTAATTTAAAATATTTTTTCCCTTTATTTTTTTTAGATTCATCAATCCCAGCTTGCTCTAAGAGCTCAGATATTTTTTCCAGAATTTCAGGATGACTTTTTAACCTGCCTTTGTTACCCCTGTCATAATCTAAAAGCGCAAGAGGATGAATCCCGATTTTTTTATAAAGTTCTGCTGCTTTAACAACTAACACTGTTTTTGGCCGATCCTCTAAAATCTGTTGTTCCTGCTCTTGAGCATCAGCGCCGGCCATTTGCGGCTTTTGCTTTAATAAGGGCTCAAGTGGACTGGTTGCAACTGAAGCTGTTTCCAAAATGTCGGGAGTGACCGGCTCTTTTTTTTGAGGGACAATCTCTCCTAAAAGTATAATTCTATTTTCAAAATCAATCGTATAAATTTTCCCATCTTCTAACCTAGGCTCTAACTGTTCAGGCACATTTCCAAAAGGCTTGTGCGGAACTTCTGTAAGCAACTTATTCAGCTGTTTAAAAAGTCCCTCTCTATCGTTACCAGCTTCAACCAAAAGTTCGCTTACAAGAACTGACCCTGCTAACTCGATAGCTGCTTTTAATTGTTCTTCAGACAATTTTAAACCTATTGGAAAATAAAGAGTTTCGCCAATGCCAATTTTTTCCAAATCTTTCTCGCTTCTAATCACTCTTAACCGCCTGCCGGAAGAAACACCTTCTGGTCCGGTAATTAATTTGAAATCTCCAAGTTTTTTACTTTTTCTACCTGCTTCTCGAGCCGCATATTCGCCTCTAACTGCTTCTCTAATGGAGGTTTCTCTTCTACCTGATTCTTCCCCTCTAACTGCTGCTGCTATGGCGGCTTCACTTAATTCTGAATGTTCCAGTTCCGCTTCTGCGGCTAACTTTACGGCTCGTAAATATCCAAGCGCATCAGTGCCAACTGAATCCAGCATGGAAATAATCTCTTTAGCGGCTTGAGGGTTATACCCTGTTTCATCCGGGTTCGCTAATTTTACAATCGCTTGACCGCACAAACCCAAACTAAGTTTTAGATCTTTATATTTCTTTTTCGCTTTATTGATCGCATAAGCCACATGCCGAATGCTGGCAATCACGGATTCTTCAGATTCTCTAAAGAGATCCGCTACCTTTGATTCATCCCTTCCCACGCGTAAAGTGAGTTGGGTTAAGTCATTCGTGCCAAAAGAAAAGAAAAGTTCGGTTTGAGGATTTCTTTCTCCATAAAGAACAAGCTCTTTTATAAATTCCTCTGCCTGCATCACATTGGAAGGAAGCTCTACCATCATCCCCACACTTTTTGCATGAACCTCTAAATCTTGCAGCCTTTTTAAACCCCGGCGCAGTTCATCCGGAGTTCTTACAAAAGGATAGAATACGCCAATGTTGCTGTACCCCATGGCGATCGCGCGTTTAATCGCCTCCAATTCCCAGGCAAAGGTAATGCGGTT
This sequence comes from Elusimicrobia bacterium RIFCSPLOWO2_02_FULL_39_32, assembly GCA_001800135.1. Taxonomy (GTDB): domain Bacteria; phylum Elusimicrobiota; class Elusimicrobia; order 2-02-FULL-39-32; family 2-02-FULL-39-32; genus 2-02-FULL-39-32. The sequence goes on from MGUU01000016.1 coordinate 278,430, forward strand.
CTCAGGGTCTAATAGATAACCTGCTCCCCGATGGCCAATCATGGTGGCGCTTTCCTTCATTCCAAATTCTTCCCCGCCAACCATTTTGTTCAGTTCATTCTGTTTAAAATCTGTAAAACGGTAAAGCATTTTTTGATCTACACCATTAGCTGCTGCAATGGACGCGACCCCTTGAGACAATTTTTGCACATAAAAATCTTTTGCGCTTCCATACCCCTGAATGCGCTCCTGAATCACCTCAATTAATTCCGGATGTCTTTTAAGTTTTTCTACGTTTTCCATTTTAAGACCATGAATTTCTAAATCCGGATGAAACAAGGAATTAGGTTTTTCATATAAAAGCATTAAGTTATCATAAGCTTCCAAAGCCAAAGGATGCACTCCAATCTCCATTAAGAAAAACTCTGCTCTAGCAAGACTAACTCCATAATGAGAATCGTAAAGAGCTACCTTAGAGACTTCTCTCATGGCATTGTCAGATGCGATAATTAATCCGGGTTTAGTGAAATGAAGAGGAGGGAGTTTTTCTAAATCAATGGTTATTGCTTCTTCTTCTATAGGGAGCTTTGCTTTAAAAACCTTGCCGCGGTTCGCATCAACGGTAACTTCACTGCCAAAATTTAAAAGATGTTTTAACTCTTGATTCCACCGTTCTGGATCCTGATATTTTAAACGATCCATATCCGCGCCTATGCCAACTACGGAAGAGATTCCCAATTCTCTGGAAACAATCGCCGCATGGGAGGTATCTCCCCCTTCAAAAGCAATAATTCCTTTTGTTACTTTAATCGCATCATTATAATCCGGTGTGGTAAAACGAGTAACCAAAATAAGATGTTCTCCTGTTTTACGCGCCGCTTCCGCTTGATCTTGAATCGCCTTTATCTGATGAGCAAGCGGCAGAATTGCTCCTTTTTCAAAACCCTTGCCATTAATAGTTACCTTTTCTTTTGCAATTACTTTTCCTTCTAATCCCTGAAGAAGTTTCCCTTCAGGGTCCACAGATTTCAAAAGTTCAATTAAGCTTCCATCCTCATCAATGATTACGATCTTGCCATAAGCGGCATTTCTTCCCTTTACACCGCTAGCCAAAAGATTCCCTTCTAACTCTGCTTTATCCACTGACTCTTGAGGAACCACTCTTTTCTTTAAATTCAAAATCTTAGGCTGGTCTGTTTCTTTTGCGGCTGTGTAGGGACGCGACTGCACAAATTCAGGTTTACCGTTTACCAAACCGCCTTCAATATCCCTGAGATCTCCATAAAATTCTGTAGTTCCTAAAGCAGCCAAAGCAATTTGCTTAATCTCTTCATCTGTTGCAGCAAAACTTTTTCCCATGCTCTCCGGCACATAAGTCTCAACTGTTTTGGCATAGATATCATGCCGCAGTTCCCGCAAAACATCTGCTAAAAGAGCATCATCTCTTGAGCCTGTAGATGAAGGTAAATTCTGAATCTCATCTAAAGTCAAATTTAATCGTCTTAAAGCATCATCTAAACGAATGACTTGAATCTTTTTAGTGCCTAGCTCTTTATTAAGGATATTTACATGCTGCTCTCCTTTGGAATCTTTAAAAACATGCGCCAAATAAGAGTCTGGGCTAGTTTTTCCTCCCACTAAAGCTTCTCCTAAACCATGGGTAAGCTCAATACGGAAAACTCTCCCCTGATTAAGATTCTTTAAATTTTCTTTTTGGAAACTTAAACCAGACCAGCCTGTTTGGTTTTCAACTGAAAAAATTGTAAATGCCCTGTTATTCTGCATCATGGCCTGCACTACCACTGCTAAAGAAACTTGGTTTGGATCAGTATAGACTGGGACAATCTCTTCGAGAATTTTTAACTCTTGGCTGAAAATAGGATGAGTTTCAAGCAATTTTTTTAATTTTGCATAAGGCAATCTTGAGGGAAGTTCAAAAGCTTCAGCAATCATCTGGCCGTCTTCAACATTTTTACGAATTTTATCCAGCAATCTTTTAAATCCCTGATCCCCTAATTTTTTTACAAAAGCATTGACCAAAGTGGTATCGCGATAAGAAATAGCTCGACTTAAATAAAGCGAGGCAAAATCGTCCTTAACTCTTCTTAACACATCCTCTACACCGCGCACATTTAAATAAGTAGCCTGAATGCCGGCAGAAGAAGCCTCTTCTAAATCTTCTCGAGTGCCAGAACTTCTAACCGCAACTGGCAAATTTTCTACGCCGTATTTCTTGCAAAGTTCGCGGTATTCTTCCTTAATAGCTTCTTCCAGCTCTTTAGGGAATCTTGCTTTTCTGATCTGTTCTTGAATTTTTTCCGAAGCTTCTGCTAACTCTTCCGCATTTCCAACATCCACATTTAAAGTGATCTGTTTTATAAAATCAGCTAATTTAATCCCTTCTACGTTCCTCTCTTTCCCATCCTCTGCTTCTACTCCATCATTCTCATCAATGGTCCCTTTCACTCTATTCTCTTCCAAAAATTTCACAAACGCGTGAGCTGTGGTAATAAATCCGCTGGGAACTGGGATTCCATGGCTTTCCATCTCACCAAGATTAGCTCCTTTGCCGCCTGCAATCCCCACATCTTCTTTCCTTAAATCCTTAAATTTAAGGGTTAGAGCTTTTTCTTTCTGATCGCTCCTTACACCCGCTTTTTCTATCTCCCTATTTGTAAATAAATCCTTAAAAAAATGAAAAATAGAATACCTATTATCAATTAAATAAAGGACTGCTAAGACTCCTATAAGAATAATACCCCTCCACTCCTCAGCTTTGAATCCAGCGCTTGCAAGATAGGCTGCTGCTCCTAACCACTTTTTCCATCTGAATTTATTTTTAGTTAAATCCTCTTTTCTATCTATAATCTCCTTAACCTGCTTTTTAAGAAACTTGCTGGAACCTACATTAATTTCTTTCGCAATTGGAATAAACAGCTCTCTTGCCTTATGCGCTAGAGAAAGGGGTTTCTCCCCAACTGCAAAAGTTTGACCAACCTCTCCTGTAAATGGATCCTTCATCTGCCCAGACCATACATTCTTTGCCCCATCTAATATCTCTTCCGCCTCTAACTCTTCTTGAGGATCATTCAGCAATCTCTTGCTTAATTTCTCATCCTCTTTGTCTGTGCTAAAAACTTGGTATTCTCTTTCTTTATAAGACACCGCTTCTCTATATATAGCCGACTTTGGTTTGGATATTTGTGGATTTCCAATCTTTTGAGACTTTTCTTCACCCTGATTTATTCCTTGTTTGTTAGAATCCTGCTGAATGTTTTGGGATTGAAGTTTAGCTTGGATGCGGGCAATCGCCTCAGTTAATACCGAGAGAGTACCTTCTACTCCAGCTTCCTCTGGCGTTACCTTGTTCGGATCTACCCCCCCTGTAGCTTGAGGAAAAGCGATACTCACCTTCTCCCGATAAAACATCTTCTCTAAAGGCAATAAATCTCTTTTAAAAGCATTTAAAGGATGATAATCTTTAGCGATCTCTCCTGTGTTCAGATGCGGCCGAATCGTGATATAAGAAATATTCTTCTTCCTTAACAGCTCCTCTACTCCTCTTGAGTGATACCCGCCTGCTACTAAAATAGATAGTTTCTGGGATTGATCAGGCTTCAAAATTTTCTCAACAACTAAACCCCTCTGTATAGTTCCCCTGCTTTCCTTAATAGCTTGATTCTTGTAGCTGCCTTGCTTTTCAGCCATCTTTGCAATTAATTTCTCTACAAAAATCTGGTTTCTCTCATGCGACAAACGATTAAAATCTGCTACGCTCTTCATCACTTTCTTTACACTTTCATTGCTAGATAAGGATTGTTCACCTCTAATAAGCGTAACTATCCTCTGCGCTATATTCTCAAGCTCTTGTTTTCTGCTGTCGTACTCCTCCCACTCCTCTGGGCTTAACTTAAAATTAATCGCTTTCTCTAATAAACCATAGTCTTTATCAATCTGTATTAGTTCAAATAATTGACCTTTAAAAGAATTCTTACTTGCAGAACCCTCTAGCCCTCCATTCCTCCAAACCTCATCCTCCAACTCCTTGACCTCTACGAATAAACGATCCCGATCAATCCCCTCCACTCCCACCACATACTTTATGTATTTGTTTAGCTCTGGAGTTATGTTAATACCTGCTTTATCACATCTTCCTTTAATTCCGCTATAGAACTCTTCATACCCAATCTTCCCTAACCGATAAGCTACGCTCTCTTCCAATAAACCCATTAACTCATTCTTACTGAGTTTAGCTGATAACTGCTCTAAAACTTTCTTTTGCTCCTCGCTCACCTTTTTAAAATCAATCTCTTTCTCTAATCTATATGCGTTAAGGTACTTATGCAGATTAGGTTTGGATTTCTGATATAATTGCGATTCAAATTGTGGTTGTGGTTGAGACTGCAACTGCAACTTTTTCTGAGACTGAGACTGAGTCTGTGAATGTGACTGTGACTGAGACTGAGATTGAGAATGAGACTGTAACTGTAGCTGGGTTTTAGATTGAGACTTGAAACTCAACTCTTCACTATTTAAAAACTCAAGCCATTCCCCTAGCTGAATCTGTGAACTCTCATACCTATTTTTATACTGATCCAGCTCCTTTAATTCCTTTGTATAGAACTTATCCTTTAAATCTGAAATCTCTTTTTTTATTCTGCCCTGCCATTCTTCTACTTCCTTATTAATGTTTAATGTTTCTTTAAATGATCTTACCTGCTCCAGATATTTATCTTTATCTTCTACTCCGTAAAAATCTACTAAGGAACCATGACTCTTGAGACAAACATCATGAATTTTATTTTTGCAATTTAAAACAGACTCACTGGAAAGTCCTGCCACTTCTACGCCAGTAAGCAAACCCTTCTCCATTAAGCAGCCTGCAATCCCCATCAATATTTTCTTATCAGAAATTCTTCGCCACTTCTCTAATCCTTCCATTCTTCCTACTGATCCCTCAACTCCTACCAATCCCACGCCCATCTCTGTGAACTCTTTAATAAGGAAGGCTATATTTTTCTGCGCTTCATAAATGCCATGAGCGTCTTGAACTAAAACAACTAAAGAGTTGGGCTGGGGTTCTGAATTTAGAGCTTGAGGGCTGTTCAGCTCTTGGCGAATCCAAAAAACTGATGGCTTAAAACCAATCTGAAGTTTCCCTTGTTCAATCTTTAGATGGTTATGGTTTGTAAAATATACTCTCTCTATATCTCCATAACTTTCAATGCGAGAAACTAATTCTGAAGGAAGGTCAAGAGATTTGTGCTTTGCAGCGCGCTTAGCAAATGATGATGCTGGCATGGATTGGACTTTGCTCATCACCTCTTTCATAACTTCTGGTGATAGCTCGGCTGCTAAAGATGTAAGCGAAGAAGGGCTAGCGATTGGCAGCCCTGCTAAAGACGCCAACTGCACCGGCTCTTTCTTTTTCTCCATCTCCTCTAAGGCATTCCGCCGTTCGCTCCAAAGGTTCGCCTCAGCAAAAGGAGGGGCAACTATTGAAAACAAAAGAGCCCCAACTAAAACTATGGCTGTACTCTCTAACCAACTCCTATTTTTCATATCCGTCCAAAACTTGATCAAACTAAAACCTCCTTTAATATGACCAAAATCTTTAAATTTGATCGTCTTATCAAGTCAATATTTCTGATATAATCCACGTCATTAAATTTAATCATTTCACTATCTTAAAACTTCCTCTAATATCATCCATCTCTTTAAATTTGATTGCCAATTCTATTTGAAACAGTCAAAAAAATAAAAAATTGTTGTCTCTAAAAACTAATTCTTCTGTTTTTCCAAATCTTCAATAATTTGTTTTAATTTTTCAAAATCTATAGGCTTCCTTAAATAATCTATAATCCCTAGAGCTATCTTTTCTTCAAATGGCGGAGCGTCCGCAGCTGAAAAAATAACAATAGGAATGTCCGCGGTTTGAGAACTTTTTTTAAGTTCAAACACAACATCCGTTCCATTGATATCAGGCATCATTTGGTCTAAGATGATCAAATCTGGCTTTTGTTTCTTAATTAGCTCCAAAGCTTTCAAACCGGAATCAGCAATAGTAATCTTATGCCCTCCGGTAAATTCCAGATAATCCTGAAAAAGCGAGGTCAATGCCTTTTCATCATCTACTACTAATATTTCCATTTTTTATCACCACCTCTCCCACAAATTTTCATCCTTTCTTTTACCTCCTCCATGAATGCGCAACACTCTCTATCTCACTACCAAACAAGTACGCTCTATTGGGCGCACCAATAAAAAAATCATCCCGAACATGACTCTTCGGGATGATTTTTTTTGGATCGCTCCTATATTCTAAATTGTTTAAAGCCTCTTCACTGTAACTTGATCTAAGATACCTTTCCCCTTCAAATTTTTGGCTTTTAAAACCATTGGGGTGAACCCTTAAATAATTAAGATTCTCTTTTTTAAGATTAAAAACCTCATTATAAACAAAATCTTGGCAACTAGTTCCAACCCCTCCTCCTCCACCCGCATCTTCTTTCCTTATTAAATGTTTCTGTCCAAAGGACTTTTCCCAAACCCAATCTTTAAGATAATTCACATGCATGGTTCTGGAATGTAAATCTTCAATTTGAGCTGAGGAGCCTTCCAAAATTGTGTTTGGCAATGAAGAACTTTCAACAGAACCTCTCTTTTTTTGAATAGAGGATCCAGAGACAATAAATTTCTGCTTAAAAGATTCAGCCATCCAGATTTGAAGAAGGTTCCCTTCAGTTAAGATTCTTTGCACAGCGCTTTGACTTAAAGTCTGGATTGTTTTACCTGAACCAAATAAAACTTTCTTTAATTGTTTGAGAGAACCCTGCTTTTTTAGATGGATGGGGTTCATTGCCTGCAAAAAATGGGTGATTAGAAAAGGAGCAAAGTTCGTTTGTTGGATTTGCCCTGAGACCACAAGAATTTGAGTGAAGCCATTATTGAGCCCGCTAAAATGGAAAAATGCCGCTAGGGTTAAAAGACGCAATAATTTTTTTTGCTTATTCTTAAATTTCATTTTCATTTTTATAAATTTTATCTTTGCTTAAAAACCAATGTTCGTCGAGAAATTACAAAAATATCAAATAAACGCAACACCATTGAAATCGTTTACAGAAAGTATATGAAAAAGGGGTTCAACTTTTCTTAAACTTTTTGTAAATTTTTTGTGACAATTTTGTAAAGTTTCATCGAAAATTTTAGGATATCACCTCACCTCTCATTATTGTTGGGCTAATCTTTGGGTTTATTGAGATTCTGTAAAAGGATGGATAGATAAAACCTTATGATCCATGTCCATGGCAGACCTAATAAGTTCGCTAAACGATCTTAATTTAAGACCTTGGCCAAAGAGATCAACGACCACATCCACTTCAATCACAAGCCTGAGCAGTTCCTTTGCATTAATTCCTTCAAATGACCAAAAGTCATTTACCTTAATGACTTTCAGTGTGTAATCTTTTACGCTTTCAATTTTTTTAACTTTTTCCAACGCTTCTTTTAATGAAAACTTTGGTCCTTTAGTTAAATCCCCTTTGGTTGGCTGATCAATGACAAAGAGTTTTTTTACATCTATCCTCCCCTTTAGCAAATTCTCTACCTCGCTTTTTTTCATTAACTGCCCGTTATCTGTAACCACTGCAAGGGCAACCATTTTTTTGCCATCCACATGCTCCATAAATCTTATGATTCCATCAATTGAAAAAGGCAGATCTCCAATATTTACGACAAAAAGAACTTTTGATTCCTGAAGTTCATTCAGAAAAAATTTAAAAAGCGAGACTATCTGGCCTAGAGCCCGGGAAACCTGCTCAATCGCAGCTGGAATCTTTTCTTCCTCTAAATTTTTAGGCGCCTGATTTAATAAACTGGAGACTTCTTGAAAATTTTTAAGAATTCTTGCTGGATTGTTTCTTTTTAAATTAAATGGTTTGGCAACGTAGATAAGAGCATCTTTAGTTAGGCTCTGGCTCTTTAACCTATCCTCAATATGATCTAAGATCATGGGCAGCAATAAGGCTCTTAACCAATTAAAAACTCTATTGTTTGATTCTTTAACCAGCCAATCTGCTAAAGTTACTATCTTCTTTTCAGAATCTGTCAACTCAATATTCCCTATAAGAGGAAGTTTGCTAAAAACATTTTTTGCTAATTTATTGTTCTGGGACGCTAACCTATTCATCTCCTTCTGGCTTTTAGTCCATACTGTTATGTTTTCCCCATTCATTCTGCCAGTTAAATCATCATAAATATATTTTTCCAACTTAGGATTAATCACAACTGGCTCTTTAGTTTTAGAGAGCCCTCTGGCAAGAATGGCTAAAAAGAAATGACTGCCATAAATCAAAACTGCCCAGCCAAAAATTCCACCTGAAAAATAACTTATCCATTCTAATGGTAAATAGAGTTGCGCATGGGAAGGTAAAACAAATCCAATCCCTGTCAATACCGCTGCGCCAACCATCCACGCTCCTGCATGCACTAAATTAAAAGGTAATAACAAATCGTCCATAGGATTGTCTTCATCCAGATCTTGTGGATCATTCCCGAGCTCATCCATATCCTTCATGAAAGAAAAAAGAACTCCAATTTCTTGAAGACGGTTGTAAAGAGTTGGCTGCGCTTTAATGTCACTACTCCTCATACTAATAACAAGATGCACTTGTGGATCGTTTTTGATCAAATCAATTAAAGTTACAATATCTAATTGCTCAAAAATCTGCCAAAGATCCGCAAACCTTGTAAAGTTTAATTCAATAAATCCAACATGACTTTCTGCTTCAGGACTATTGAGAGCTTGGCGCAAACGGTTCAGTGTATCGTAAAGTGAGTGAAAATCAAGATTAGAAATATCTAAGCGTTCAACTGGAGCGTTCTGCGGCATGGGTTCCTCATGCAAAGAAGGATTTGCCAGACTTTCCACAAATCTATGCATACCTTCATCCCTTTTTTTCGCTAAGGAGATCCCTATTGGAATTAATCTTTTAGCCGATTTGTCATAGGTGAGCTGCAAACCGGAAAGAAAACGAGCATAGGATTCTTGAGCGATCAAGAGAGCGCTAGATGCCTCTTTAAATGGGGTATCATCTTCAGCCCTCATTCCTATTGCCTCATATCTTTTCTCAACCCCGAATAATTCATGAGAATATCTAAGTTCAGGATATTGTTCTTTATAACTCAAAGGATACCCCATTAAATTAGTTGCAAGCTCAATTAAATCCTGATCATTTAATTCTGCCACATTCAGATCGCGCGCCTTAAACTTTAATACCTGCCAATGCGCTCTACCCTTACCACCCCAGATCTGCATTGCAGTAGGTTTAACTCTCATTAAAAGAGGTGGGGCAGTTACAAGCGCTATTCTGGGGTTTTTTATAGATGAGACTATTTCTTCTAAAGAGCTAAACGAATTTACGAAATTTGCTTCACTATTGACTGAAGGCACATCCTCATCAATAATAAAATCACCATCCACGCCCTCGCCCATTAAAATAAAGCGCAAAAGATCAGTTTCATTCACATCTAGGTCAGCCTTTGCTTTTTCCAGTTTAGTGAAAAAGAGTCCATCCTTTCCTTTCACTGGGATTTTTACATTTTTTCCATATTTTTTCATCATCTTCTCAATCAAAGGAACAGTGCCAGATCCTCTGCCGCCTGCAATCACAATTGGAATTTTCTTTCCATGTTTCTGCTCAAATTCTTTCCAGCTTGCGGCAAATTCTAAATAAGTCGTTAAATAAGGAGAACCTATCACTACAAAAGCATCTGGCGGTTTAAAGGAAAAATCATCTGACTGCGACATAAAATTTACTAAATTCTGCAGTTTTTGTTTAAAATCATTTCTAATTTCTTCGAATGGCTCGTTATCATGACTACGCGTTCCAGGCTTTCTTGGGAATGCTGCAAAAAAGAAGCCATGATCCTTTTCATCCTTATGGCTGGACAAAAATCCATCTGGCAGATGATCTGTAGTAGGATAAACTCTCTTGACCTGTGTTTTAGGATTTCCAAACATACTGGAAAGCCCTTTGATATGATTTGACCCTATCAGGAAATAAACATCTAACCGCTTTTTATGGGCTACTTCTCTAATCTCTTGCATATGTTCAAAGATGAATTTATTTCTCCAGTCAAGCGTTAAACTATTTGTCACATAATAAGTGGCCATAAAACTTCTATCGCTTAAGTATTTGTTTATCCAAAAAAAGTTGGGTTGAAGCTCTTTGGGTAATTTTCTTGCTTCTTCAGTAAGTTCAGTTCCAAGGGCTCTATATAATTCTCTCCATGAATTGTTATCTCCAAACTGATCAAGGGATCTATAGAAATCGTTTGCTAAGTCTTTAAGGCTCAAATTAGAGTGTTTGGATAAATAGTCATTAATTTGATCATATAAAACCTTCACTCCTTGAGATAAATTTTTACTTTCTAAATTTTTCCAAGCTCTTTTCAAAGATTTACTTTGCGTTAAATCGTAAATAATTCCAGCTTTAGCAAAAGCAATTTCTTCATTGACACCTGTAATAAAATATCCATATTTTAAAAGCACCCCTGAATAAGTATTTGCAAAATCATCCTCAAAGCCAAAAATGTAACCTTTTGGAACTCCATAAGCATTGACAATAAACTCTTCTTCTCTGTCATCATCTCTTTCCACTCCTTCAATTCCAATTACAATTTCTCCCTGACTTGCCCTTTTAATCAAGGCTTTTTGAAATAATTTATCTTCTTCTGATTTATGGTGCATGCCAATCAGGAATAAGTTTCTGCCTTGAGTCTCTTCAATTGAAATGGAACTCTGTTCAGATTGAAAACCAGCTGTCTGCAAAATATTCAATGTGCCTAACGAACCAATGATCAGTAGAATTGCCAGAATGGCTCTCAAAGTTTTCGGTATTTGAAGAAAATCAAAAATAATCTGAGTAGAATTTAAGTTCTGTCTTAAATAAGCGCTGAATTCGCCAAGGTTATTCTTTAAGTGAAGCAGTTCATGATCTCTTAATATCGTTTTTTGCAAAAATGCGGGTAAATAGTAGAAGGCGAGTAAATCAATATGAATAATATTAACTTTGATCTCTTCTGGATTTTCTCTATTGACATAAACAATCTTTTTTGAATCTTTTAAATCATCTATGAGAGTAATTTTATATTCGCTTTCAATCATTCTTTTAAAATTCTCAAGTGATTCCTTAAAAGAAACAGGAATCGTACTTTCTATAGTTTTAGCTAAGGAGGGTCTATCCCCTCTGCCCTCCACTGGTCCATCCCGCACTTTGTTCGCTCTTATCTTAGCTTGACGAATTTTGACTGCTTGCGCCGCCATTAAAGCAAAACCAATCATTGGAGGAACTATCAGATAAGATTTTAAAACTGCTTCCAGCCACACAGGCAGCCACTGATAATGTTTGGTAGAAAATTTAGCGTTTAAATATAAGAGAACTAAAACCGTTCCTATGCTCAAGAGAGAAGGAATCGTGCCAGCATTCTGAATGAACCAAACCTGAAAAATAGAACTAAAAAATCCTACGCCCAATGACGTTAAAGCTGCAACCAGAGAACCGCTTATCGAAACAGGGGAGGGCGGGCTATCGTTAGCAGAACTTTCAGATTTTTTTTCCTCTTTTTCAATAAAACTCTCTATATTTGATCTTAAAAGATTCAGCCTTTCTACAAGCAAATGTGAGAGAAATAATTTTTTATTTTTAGCTCTCTTAAACTTTTCCTCATTTTCAGGATTATCAGCAATTGGATCCATGGAATAATGAACCAAACTGTCCCAATAGGTGATATAAGCATTTTCATTTTTTGCCACCAAAGGATCTTGCAGTAAATCTAGAATCTTTCCTAGAACTAAGCGGTAATTAAAATATAAATCCGCATCTTTAAATCTCATGAGATTTAGGAGATTGGTTAATGCCAGCTCAGCGGTTTCTGGCTGTAAAGAACGCAGAAGCTGCACAAATGCTTTAAAATTTTTAGGAGAGCTAGGTGGAGATTTCCCGCCTAAATTGCCCCTAGCTCTTTGAACGAACTTTAGATCATCCTCCAGATGAAAAATTAATAAACCTTTAAAAGCAAAATAAATAGCTGTTTCTTTTAAGGTAGCGCTTCTCTTCCCCGACTTTGGGTAACTTCGGCCAAGCCTATATAAAGTAAAAACTTTTCTTAAAGATTCATTAACGGTTCTATTTAAGCTTAATCTATCGTTTTCAAGTTCTCCCCCTAAACTTACATCCAGAAAAACCTGATGAATGGTGGCTAAAAAATGCGGGACAACTTGGATGTTCTCTGCTTCTAATAAATCAATGCTTTGAGGCAGAAGCGCGCCATCTGTCACTTCAATAACTGATTTTGCTTTAAGTTTTATTTTATTTCCATGGCGATCCAAGATTTGTTTACCCTTAGATTTTATTGTTTCCTTTTCTCCCACTAAAATTAAAGCATCGCAGACCATTTCTAAAAGCGGCTCTTTGCCCTGCCTTTTTTGATAAACTATTCCATGAGGATGAAATTGTAAAGCCTGCTCCAATGTATTTGTCCGACGATAATGAATCAGCCGAGCGATCTCCTCTTTAGTAAATCCTTCTTTTTTTGTAACGCTGCCATTCCCTAAACCAATGCCAATAATTTTATAGCCATTATTCAGTGTCATTTCCGCTATTCTTTCTGCCAAAGGGCTAAGCTCGCTGATAACTATATGCCGAGGCTCATCCTTTTTATCTGGATTTATGGGCAAATCTTCCTTAACCCCTTCATCCCCAAAAAGATGCTTTAATATTCTTACAATTCCCCTGGCAATAGAACGATTCTCAATATCTCTATCCACACTATGGCCAAGCATCAGTTCATTGGAAAATGTAGAATTCATTTGAGGAATCTCTTCTTCTTTGTCCAGCATTTCCTGTCTTAAGTCAGAAGAAAACTCTATCCTGCCGGCATTGCCTTGAATCTCTTTGTGTAAAAGCCCCACCTGCAAAGCTCTTTTAAAAAGAATTTTTTCTAACGCGGCTCTTATGACTAAAGAATCAGCTTCTGGCAAAGCAAGCATTCCAGCCATAATTTTTCCAACAGGAGAAGTCCCTACCAGAGCCAAATGATAACCCAGATATCGTTTTTGATTTTTCTCATCCCCTAATAGAATAGGATAAACACTTAAATCCCCAAAAAGAAAAATATCCCTGAGTAAAGAATCACTAAAACCAAAACGTGATAGAATCTCGCGATTCTCTTCTATCCAAGGATGAGAAGTCAAGGGCTGCTCCTGTTCAAATTGTTGAGTAATTCTCTCCTTAAATTCTTGTACCTCTTGATTCATCCGTTCATTTTCTCGAACATAAAAAACATCAGACAAGAGATTAACTAACATTTTTGTAAATTTATAGGTTCGCGTTCTCTCAGCTGTATCCCCGGCGCCTAAATGAACTTCAACCCCGGGACCATGATAGTCTAAACGCAAACTAAACCAACTCCCATCTTTAAAATAAATCCGCAAATAGGCGCGGTCATGTTCAATCCTAATAATCTCTTTACCCCCTAAATTACCCATGGACAGCCGAGCAATGCCTTCTATGATCACTGGGTCGCTTAAGAGCTCTTCCATGCCATTTAAAACCTGAGGCTTAATATAAAATTCATATTTCTCAATCTTGTCTGTGATGGGAAGCGGGCGGGTTTGCTCTAAATTCGCAACAAAATTTCTAGCAAATTCAAATAGAATAAACTGCTCCGCGTATTCTAAAATGTAAGAATGAGCTCCATCAAAATTTAATTCCCTTTCAGCTTTATTTCTAGGATGGTTCATAATCCTATAGATCTCCAGTTCCCGATGCACCATTCTTTCAATCATTTTTTCTGGCTCATCCCCTTCTAAATTCATAATGGCTTTTAAAAAATCTTTGTGAATATAAAAAACAGCTTTGCCGTTTTCTAAATTAAAAAATGGCGCTAAAATAAAGGTGGCTGCATTTTTAAGTAAATCATCGTTGTCATGCGCCTTGACCTCAACTAATTTAATTTCCTCAAGTCCATAAAAATCAAGGTTATCATTGAATCTTTCTTGAATATATTCACGATAATAGTTTTCATTCCTTTGTAAAAGTATGACGCGATGAGAGCCTGAAAGTAAATTCCATAAATAATTCTTTATAAATTTAAGTAAAATTGTTTTATTAAACATATCAATTGAAATAAGATCATCCAAAGTTAAACTTAATATAAACTGCTCCACTAACTCAAAAGGCAACTCAGAATCAGGATCTTTTTTAGGGAGCGCTTTCCCCTGAATGCCTTCCTCTCCAAAGGCAAGATCAATCTCGGAAAAAAATTCAAGAAGCGTTTGGTTAAAAACTTCCCTTTTTTTTATAAATCTATGTTTTTCCAGCAGCATTAAAACAAGTTCAACTATTCCGCCGGAATGCAGAGCCTGTATGGCTTTAACGCTCGCATTCACAATTCCAGAATCTTCTAACTTCTTTGATCTTTCTTCTATGAATTTCGCTAAAGACTGGTCTAGCCCTTGAAGCTCATCTAAGAAAAATTCTGGGTTCTGGAAAAAAGTGGTGTGAAATGAGTGCAAAGATTTTAGATATTTATCCAAATCCGCTGGATGAGCATTGAGCAAGGGATGATTTAATTTCTCTAAAATCCTGCTTAAAATAAGGCGATAATTTAAGTAATTGGAAGGCTGATCTTTTTTCATTAAAGAAAAAAGATTTTTTAAAGCTAAACTGTTTTCTGATTTTTGGAAGGCCTGAACCAATCCTTTAAAATCCCTTGGAACTCTAGATTTTTTCCTTAAAGATTTTAAAAATCTTTCAAAATCAATGGGCTCAATTCCTTTAAAACTTTTTGCGGATTTTTTTAAAGGAATTTGAGGCTCAACTTTTCCGCTTAAAAGAGCCTGTATCCACTCACGTTCCTTTTCCATATTTAATTCTAGAACTCCTCGAACCGAAGCAAGAACAGCGCCCTCTTTTAAATAGAAACCCGAGTCTTCAACAGATTTTCCATCAGCTTGGGCAAGCTCTCGGGCTGTTGATAAAACTTTAGCCGCGCCGATTTTAATTCTTCTTTCAAATTCTGTTTCCCCTAAAGAACTTAAAGAAAGAGCTTTCATCTCCCCAATGCGGGCTAATAAAGGAGGAAGTACAGGAACTTGGGTTTTTAAAATTTCCTCCGCAGCTGGAGTTAATCCATCATTTAAATCTAAAACCATTCTTGTTTCAATGGGGATGAGGTTGCCTTCGGAATCAGTTAAATGGTCAATAGGAGCGCCCTCGTCCGCTAAAACCACTAGCTCCGCATTTAAAGTAAAAATCTTGTTCCTATCCTGATTATTTAAAACTTTAATCGCATTGGAACTCTTCAGGCGAGCGATCCCCTCTTCTGTTTGGAGTTTCTCGATTTCAGCCTTTGTAAATCCCTTTTCTTTAACTAGAATTTCCTGTCCAAGATCAATGGCTACTACTCTTGCTTTATCCCATCTTTGGATCGCGGCATATGCCACAGAACGAGCTAAAATTCCTGTTCCTCGAATTGCGATTTTATCCGTCTCATTTTTTTTGCCAATCGCCCCTAAAAAATAATCTGTTAGGAGAAATAGACCTTCCCCAATCTCTCTTGAG
This sequence comes from Elusimicrobia bacterium RIFCSPLOWO2_02_FULL_39_32, assembly GCA_001800135.1. Classification (GTDB taxonomy): domain Bacteria; phylum Elusimicrobiota; class Elusimicrobia; order 2-02-FULL-39-32; family 2-02-FULL-39-32; genus 2-02-FULL-39-32. Next base: position 294,035 of record MGUU01000016.1, read on the forward strand.
CTTTGCTCTAAATCAGTCAAGCGGTTAATCAGCAATTCCTTTTGAAAAGCAAAAAGCAGGCTATTCACTTCATCCGGTTCAAAAACTCTTCCATCTTTGGAAAATAACTCTATGGCGCCAATCCTTTTTTTCATGGGGAGAGAAAGAAGCCCGGCTTGTAAAGACCTTCTTAAAGCTGTTTCTTTTAAAATTTTCTGAATTAAACTTTTAGAAAGTTCGGAAGCGGCAATGGCTCCTGAGACAATGGGCCCAAACATATTGGGGGATGACTTAATGGAGGTAGAATAACCTTTAAAATCATCATTTAACCGATCTTCCTCAATCAATGTCTGCGAAAATATCTCCTTAAGCGCTGCCTCGCTGTTTGGGTACTCTGAAAGAGATTGAACTACCTCTTCAAATTGAGCAATTTCATCAATTAAAGACATGGAATAACCTAAACGATGAGATGACTTTTTTAACTCTTTTTTGAGCTCTCTTTGAGGTCGCCTTGCAAGAGAACTTAACCAAGGTTCTTGCACACCCTGAAGAGCTTCAGACCCTGTGTCAAAATCAAGCTCATCATAAGGCTCATCCTCCAAAATTTTTAGCGTTACTTTTTTAGCAAACTCTAAAAGAGCCTCTTGATCTTTTTCTGTTCGGATTTTCTGGTGGGCTAAATCAAACTCTATGCCATCTAAAAGATCAGACTGAATTTTTAGTTCCCTATTCACAAGCGCTTGAATCATCCTTTCTTGTTCGCTTTCCTCAAGATGCATCAATTCCCAAAGCAACCTTCTATGCAAAAAAATCTGAGCTTGACCGCGTCTGTCAATACTAAAATGGGCTAAAACGAACCTTTTATCGCTCTCAATTAAATCCCCACTGTCATAAACAAAAATTTTAAATGATCTAATTTTATCCGCGATTGGTGCGCTGTTACTTTTAAGATTTTTCAATTTTTCCTTAAAATGTTCTCTTATCACTTTCTTTAGTCCTTCGTAATAACTTTCATCCGTCATTTGATCGGATGTAAGAATAATCGCGAAATACTTTGCCAAAAAATTAGGGAGAACCAAAGGAGCTATTTTATGCAGACTTTTTATTTCCAAATCCGTAAGGTTTAAAACTCCTTTTTCCATGGTTGCAAAACTTACCTCTGATTCTGACGTCTTAAAATTTAAAACTCTTTCCAAAGCTTTAAAACCATCTGTAATAAACTCATAATAATCTTCGCTGCTTAACTTAAGCTCTGCTTTTTTTAATAACAACATGAAAAGATCTACAATCGTACCCTCATGCAGGGCAGATAATGCCTCTACCGCTGCTTCCGCAACGCTTCTCTTTCGAGTTCCAATGCGCGCTCTTTTCCCATTCCCATTAGCATGAAACTGACTTTTTGAGGCAATCCGATTAGCTGAATTGTTCTCTTTCCCTGTCCTTTTGTTAGATCGCCTTGCTTGTCTTCTATTTCTAGCTGTCTCACGCATCAGTCTTCCTTGTTTTAAATCTCTCTTAACTCCTGTCCCAAATTGGAACTCGTTAAAACGAGATAAATCTTCTTCTTCTGCCATGCGAATCATGGGAAATCCTTGAGAGCTAAAAGGCATCCTTGCCAAAATTGAAATTTTTCCTGCACTGAAAGTGCCCGGCTCTTGTCTTAAGGTTCCTAAAACCGCTTTTAGCTCATCTGTAAAATTTTTCGAAGCAACTTTCATCTTTTCTTTATTCTTCGTTCCAACTTCAATTATGAAATTGATCGTATGACCATCTTCCTTATAAACTCCCAAGAAAGAAACATTCCCATCTTTTTCAATTGGCCCCTTGAAGCTCAAATTTTTTAAGATAACGATCACTTCCTCAATTTCATAAGAGAATTCCTCGTCTTTACTAAATGTTTTCTTCAGTTTCTCTAAATTCTCCAAATAATTTTCTAAAATATGATCCGCTCTTTCTGCCTGCTTTGATTCTGATTGTCTTGCGGAAACAAAAGATTGTTTTGCGGCAATAAAAGAAGGGCTGATTACAGACAATAAAAATGACCCTGCCACGCCAATAGCTGTGGCCTTTAAAGTACTTCTATTTTTTTTCTCAATCCAGAATCTAATCATTTTTATATACTCTAAAATTCTCCAACCTGTGTAAACGTTTTCACTTGTGAATATAAAAAATCCAAACCTTGACAATAAGGGAAATACAGGATATATTTTAGGTCTAGATGGCTAAAAAAGAATTTATTCGCTTGCTTGATCCTGAAAATAGAATAAGAATTAAATTTGAAACAAAGCGCGGGAATGTCCATCAGTTCTCTGTTCAATACGAGGCGCTCATAGAAACAGAATGGACAGCTATTGTCCGTTACGATACAGCTCATGGATTTACCCATAGAGATATCCTGATGCCAGATGGCTCTGCAAGAAAAGAATCCATAGACCTTGAAGATTTTGGTTCAGCATTAACTTACGCTCAAGAAGATTTATTAAGAAATTGGGAAAGATATAAAGAAGATTACTTGGGGAGGATAAAAAAGTGACAAAAGAAAAAGCATGGGTTACAAAAAATATGATTCTTGGTTTTGAATTCGACAAATATCTTATTGAGCATCCTGCATTTGCTAAGAGGATTCCAAATGGTTCTACAGTATTTCTACTTCCAGAATCTGACAAAGAACTTTGTAGAAGAAATCGAGCTCTAGCAGAAAAAGAAAGGCTCCATGGTAAGAAAATTGCGCTTGTAAAAATCAAAAATTTGTCTCCTTTACCGAAATCACGAATACACCAGCCTGTTCTTGCCACAATTGCCGCCTAATAAAAATAATTAAATCTTTAAATCGTCTAAGCCTGGATTGCAAAGAGGACCACCCTTTCTTTAAAATCTAAGAGTGGATTTAGAGACCTGCCTTGGATGGTGATTCTATTGCCAATGCGCTCAATGCCTTCACCCATTGATCCCATTTGTTTAAAGAGAAGATCAATGACGGCATTTTCTCCTTCAAACACCACTTGCGATTCAGATTCTAAAAGACCAATCATTAAGCTAACAATAGTTTTTAGACGATCCCATCTGCGCGGATTGCTAGTCACTACCTGAAGTGAAACATCTCCTAAACCCTTTATTTTTTCTTTAACTTCTAGCGGGGTCTTGGCTGACAAAATCCTATGTTTAGGAATTCCAAGAGCTTCGCTCGCCTGCTCTAGAAATACCAGCTCATCTTCTTTACTGATTCCCTTAACCCCTTTTTCCGCTAAATTTAATACAGGAATGAAATACGCATTTTTATCTGCTTTAACTTTTTCAATCTCTTCAAGAATAATCTCTTGGGAAAGTTTGGAGATTGTGACTTTGCCAGTGTTGGGTTCTACTTCCACAAAGGAGGTAAAATCAAGCGCAAGCACATTCGTCTTCTGGGACTCATTTATGGTTTGAGCTAACTCTCCAAAAATTTTGCCTAAAGGAAGAAGGAAACCCTCCTTTAATGGCGCAAGAGTTTCTTGAGGCATGGTCTCTCCATACAACTCATTAATTTTCTTAGTCACTAATAGAAGTTCCTGCTCTTCTGGTTCAAAAGCAGATAAGCTGTTCTCTAAATTAAGCCAAGTAGTTTGCGCTCTGCCAAACAAAATTTGGGAAGATTTCTCTAAAGATTTCCCAGGATGAGAAAAAATAGTAAGGGTATTTTTTAAATCAGGGGCTAAGATCATTAAAGCGGTTTGGATGTCTAGCTCTTGTTGAATAATGGTTTTAGCTGAGAGCTTGTTTAATCCTTTACCCAGCTCCGCATTGAAAAGTAATCCCCCTCTTACTTCTGCCATAGGCATGAGTTGTCCCTCTGGAGTTTGAGTCATTCCCATGGGAACTACAGGCATAAGAATTCCAATAAAATTATTTGTAAGGGAAGGATGAAGCAGCGCTCTTGACTCCCCAGCAACGTTTTGCGTTACAATCTCTTGATTATCATTTGTTAACTGGTTTAATTTTTGATCTGGTAAAATTCCAGAGACTAAGGAATAGGATAGAAAACTAGAAGGTAAAGAGAGGGCAACTGAAAGCGCCATTGAAATCGCTGCTTTTCTTAAAACTGGCAACGGACTAGATTCTCTGCCAAATAATTTAGAGTTTTTGGCAAATAAGTCCTTTAACTTCCTTAAAAAATTAAATGGTGTTGGACCTACAGGTTCACCTAATCGTCTTTTTAAAGCTAAGCGAATAGCAGCTTGTCTTAAAGTGATGTTGGGTTGAGAGGAAACTATTTCAAATAAACTTTGAGCTGATTTGTCCATATATCTTTTTAATTCTTTTTCAGTTTTTTTAATTCCCCAAGCCATATCATCTGTAGATTGGAGCATTTCAAAATAAGAGACTGTGACTCCGCCAGCATTGGCAAAAATATCTGGCAAAACATACACACCTTTTTCCGCAAGAATTTTATCCGCATCCTCTGTGGTTGGTCCATTAGCCCCCTCTACAATCATTTTTGCTTTAATTCGATGAGCATTCTCCTTTGTAATCACATTTTCCATGGCTGCTGGAATTAAAATATCAGCGTCCCACTCTAAAATATCTGTAAAATTAGCTTCTTCTTCCGTTCTAAACTTTACCCCTTCTAAAACTTCTTCTATACCCACCCAACTAGCTCCATTCTCTGACCTATAAGAATGCAGCACCTCAATCTCCTGCTCAGTAAAATTCCCTTTTTCCTTATAAACAACAACTTTAATCCTCTTTTCAACTGGTTTTCCATTCACTTGAACCTTTCTTTTCTCAGACTCTCCAATTGCCACAACCTTTAAATTACTATTTTCAATAGCTAAAACAGATTTAGCTGTGGGATGGCCAACCTTGCCAAATCCCTGAATGGCAACTCTATTGCCAATCTCTACCCCTTTCTTAGTTCTTAAATAATCTAAAAGAGAAAGAGCAGCTAAAATAACACCCCTGCCCGTAGCATCCTCCCTGCCTTCAATTCCAGCTTTATCTAAATGCTTTCCTGTAACAGCTCCAAAAATTGCAGTATGTTCTTTATCTAATCCGCCGTAATAATTCATAGAAACAAAACGATCTAAATAGGGAATTTTAGTAGGATCATTTTTTATCTCTTCCTCTAACTCCTCATTTAAAGCCAATTTATTTGGATGCTCGCTAAATAATTGCGGATAGATTCCTCGGTGCCTTTGCGGGGACAGCCAATTACGGATATATTGGTCTAGATAATAAGACATCATCTCAGCTCTTGTTCCATAATCAGTTGCTGGAACATCTATGTCTGGACCAATCGCTTCTCTTTTATAAAGCTCATTGACATACCCGCGCATTAAAAGCGCTTCTTCCCTGTCGGATAAACGACTCTCCACCATCACTCCTCCTTTAGCTCCGCCCAAAGGCAGATCTAAAATCGCTGTTTTTAATGTCATCTCCATGGAAAGAATAGCGATCCCAATCTTCTTAACAAACTCGCTCCAGCGTATTCCGCCTTTAAAGATTTGATCCGAGCCATTTCTAAAATGTTGGATGCGGTAACCTTTAAAAACTTTTACTCTTCCTGAATCCATAGAGACTGGGATCTCAAACTCAAAATCATTTTCCACTTTTAAAAGTCTTTTAATTTGTTGAGGAGAATATCCCGCTTTTTTCGCTTCATCCACAACTGTTTTAATTGGACCCTCTACCGGCAAAGACATTGCCGGAGCAAAACGAAGCGATAGATTTTTAAAACTCTTTTTTAACTCTCTCAAGCCAAACTGCAATAAGGTAAAACTAGATTTGGCAATCCAGATAAAAAGTGTTTGCGCATTAGGTTTTTTAAGTAAATGTTGAATAACAGGGAAGCGATTTAGGAGAGGATAAGAACCAGCATTGATTTTAAGCCTGATGAGTTCATGGTGATCAATGATCTGTTCTATTATATTCTCTCTTAACTTTCTAAAACTCACATAATCCCAAAAATACCTCTTATCCGAAAAATAGTTTTTATCCGCATCAGAGAGACGATCATAAAATTTGTCAAATGCTCTTTCATTGTTTAAAGAAAAAATCCAGGCGAGCCACGGCGCTACGCTTAAATCCTGACCATTCACAGTAGCTTCAGGAACATTCTCCCAATGACCTAAGGCTGCATCCACGCTTACCGTAACATTTGAACCAGCGCCCAATTGCAAGATTCTATTTAAAATAATAGTTTCTGACTTATCTTTATCTAAAGTATTTAAACGGGAGGTAAAACGCCTAGCCTCATATCTGGTAAATAAAATTTTCATAAAACGAATTTGATGATAACTTCTTCCATAAATCTTAGCTGAAGCGAATCCTAAACTGGCAAGTATTAAGCCAAAACCAGAAATGGTAGCTTCTATCACTGGATATAAGGGCAATTGAGTGATTCCAAATAATCCAAGCAAACCAAAAACAAAGGCAGTTATGCCAATTCCAGCAATAAGATATGAAAACTCAACTGCCAACCGATTATCTCCTAATTTAAATGGCAGGGCTATGGTCTCTGGAATTCCAAGACCAATGGTTCTTGGGTCAATGTCAGGATCCTTTTTATTAGGTTTCTCTTTATTTTTGTTATCCTTAATCTTTCCTTTAAGAAGCCTCAATGGAACTGTTGGAAAATCTTTTTCTATTTCTAATCTATCTTTTAATGCCTGATCTCTTTCAGTTCCCACACGATAAGCGAATTCATAAGAAGGCAATCCTTTATTCCCTAGTTCAGCCCATTTCTTTATTGCCCATAGATATTGGGATTGAGCCCTTTTGATTAAAACCCCAGTAGAATCTTCATCAAGAGTATTGATCACATCTGTTCCAGTTTTAGGTTTATCAATAAATAAGGGACCGAGCTTAGCTTGATGATCCTTATTCATCGCGTTCCACATCTCATTATTTAAAACTGAATCAAAAAGCAGATCCCCAGAATTGAGTCTCTTTGACTTTATATTCTTAAAAATCCAACTGACATAACCAAATCCTTTTTTGTCTAAATATTTTTTCCAAGCTTCTTTATCTTTTGCGTCAACACCGGCTTTGACCATATCATTCATTGGATAGATAATTCTTGTTCTCTTAGAAGAAGCGGATGCGTCTAAAAGAGCTAAAGAAGTATCTAAATCCCCAAGCGCTGCTTTAGGATTAAACCCAACTTTCTCAACTAGATCCATTCCAAAGAAACCTAAGATAGGCTGCAAGTAAAATAAAATGTCCCCACCCAGCTGTTCAGCAGGAGTTATCCATCCTAGCCGAGAAGGCAGGAAACTATCGTTCCCAGTAGGGAAATCTGGGTAAAGTTCTGTAATAAAATCTCTCCGATCCCAAAACTCTAATGAATCTTTTACATTCTTTCTATTAATTGCATCCCCTCTTATATAAGTCATCTCATTAATGCCAATATGCAATCTCCCATAACGGTCTCGAACACTGCTCGTTCCTTTTTTGTGCTCAGAATCTGTGGTTTCATATAGAGCAAATTCCGCGTCCCACATCTTTGAAATTTCATTTCTTCTATAAACCACATCCAATGTTCCGCGGTCTGTTCCAGCATAAGCATGAGCTGCTTCTAAAGCATCCGCAACTGTTGGCGCGGCAAGGGAATAGAACGGATACTGATTGCCAAACATCAATATCTTTGCAAGAGTTATGCTTTCAGCAGGAATAAATGGAGGAAGGATCCATGAATCTGTAATATAGGTCAATCTAGGATTTTCAGGATAATTGAGTTTAAGAGGTCCAAGATCAAAACTCTTTGTGCCATCGTTCGCTTCGCTAAAGGTGATCTTAAACCCAAGCATGGTAGGTTCATCTGAAGGAGCTTCAGCAGCCGCATCTTCACTTGGCGCTGCATCTTCTGTTTTAGGCGCGCTTAATTTTTCTATTTGACCTTGGGTTCCTAAAAGCGCATTATTCCACACAGGTTCTCTTAGATAATTATTCCAAATCATATTGCCCCAGAGATAATCTGCGTAATGCTGCGCATCTACTTTTAAAGAAAGTTCTGCGGGGTAGAATGAACCAGCCAATTCCTTATTAACTTCTGATAAAACAATTGAAAAACCTTTGGCTGCTTTTCGAGCAGCGCGCGACGATGGAGTAGAAGAAACTCGCGGTGTTGGTCTAGGAGCAGGTTTAGTTCTAACCTTAACTCCTTGTTTAGTTTCTTGCTTATGCAAACTCATAAGAAAATTTAAAAAAGCTGCTTGGTTTTCCACGTTTGTATCTGGCTGATCCACATAAGGATACACATGTCGCCTCATGCCGCCGATTCCTAACATGTGCATGCGATACCTGCCAGTATGATACCTCATGGCTGCTTTTAACAATTCAGAAACTCTGGGAATTTCACCTTTCCATTGAGCTAGTCCAAAAGCTAAAATCGCATTGCCATAAGGACCCACTTGATGATCTTCACTCACCATGCGATACCCTTTTTTAGGAAGTTTTTTACCATCAAATTTTCTGCCATCAGGCAAAACTCTTTGTTCTTCCGGTGGAGGAAGATCAAAATATTTTGTGATTCCCCAAAATTGATAGTTCAGGGGATGTACCTGCACCCAATGTTTTATAAAAAGTTCAACTGCTTGTTTGTATCTAATATCCCCTGTACGGTCATAAGCGATCTTTAATAACCAAAGTTTAATGCCTTGGTCATCCAAATTGTTAGCGCCAGCTTCTTCTGAAGGTCTGTTAATCAAAAATGCTCCATAGTTTGGCAAAGAAGGATTGGTAATTTGTAATGAGAGGATATCATCTCCTAACTCAATTAAATCATCCAGATATTTTTGCTCCCCAGTTTCTTCATAGGCCCAATCAGCAAGATAGCCAAGGTAACCATAATATCTCATAATTCCAAAAGAGGGCATAAAATTTGTATTTTCACTTAATAATTTCCAATGCTTTAAAGAAAAATCCACTCCTTTTAACGCGTCAGTCCGATTTTGAAGATACTTTTCTGTGTTGCCAATCTTTTTCATGGTTTTTGCGGTCTTAATCAACGCAGTGGTTGCTCCTGCGCCCGCATAGTCTGTTTCTATGGAGAGAAAACTTTTTACATCCCCAATCACATCCTGTACCCATTTAGGAGCCAAATACTCTAACTCATCTGGATAAAGATTAGTGTTCTTAGAAGCTAAAGAGCTCCAGATCACATAGGATTCGATCTCCGGACTTTTTGCGCTTTCACCCGGCTTTAGCACTCTGTTTGTTTGAAATTCTATTTGAGCTTTTTCCCAGCCTTTGTGATTTGTTCTGGCAGGGTCAGAATTATAAAGACGAATACGATCTCCCTCTTTAAATTCTTCAGGAATGCGATAAATCACTGTTCTATCAAATCCATAAAGAACCATATACCGCGGCGCTTTGCCCTGTTTTTTTAATTTTAGATATTCGTCAGTAAAATCCTTCCATTGACCTTTAGGAAACTGATCATACTCATGCCCATAAAAAACCGGTGAACCTTCCATGTAAAAACCAATGGGTAAAGAGATCTGTTTATAGTCTGGGCTCATGCCATACTGATTCTCTTTCATGTCGTTTCTGGAATCGCTTAAATGCAGGTAATCCGCAATGTTCATGACCATTTTTTTCAGTTTAAAAGGCTCTGTGCCTGTATTGTGAACTTCATTGTAAATTTTAGCTACAGGAATCCCTCTATCCACACCTACAAAATCCTTAATTAAAACATCGCCGCCCAACCGTTTCCAATCTCTAGCCACTAAAAATGAATCTTGGAATATCTTGAAAGTTTCAGGAACAGTGTTCATGTCAATACTAAAATGATATTGTCCTTCATCCACAGCTTCCTTTTTTCCTTTATTAAAATTGTTAAATTCTTTGTTCCAATATTCAATTTCAGTTTCAAAAGCTCCCCATGTAACACCAGGAATTCTTTCATAACCTCTGCGAATAATAATCCGAACATGGTTAAAACAAATCGAGATAAGAGAATTATCAATAAAAACATCTATCCTGCCGGTATTTTTATCGTATTCTGGAACTAACATCATGGCAAATCCTTTTTTCATATAAAAAGCTCCAGACTGTGTTAAACCCTCTTTATGCATCCAATCCGATAAAACTAAAATAGCTTTTAAAGCTTCCTGATCTGGATTACCTTGTTCAATGGTCGCAATATAATATTCATTGATAGCGCTCAGCCAATCCATGTCTGAACCAAACCATTGGTTAGCAAACCAGTGTTTTACATTTTCTATATTCATCCAATCCGCATAAGGGCCTTCAGTTAAGGTTCTAGGATCAATTTTGCTTTGATGTGTTTGCATGACTACCTTTACTAAAAACTTAGAGTATTTCATCACATCCCCTTTTTTTAACGCGGACATTGCATCATCATAAGTTTTAAGGAAACTCTCTGCTTTGGCAAGATGCTGTGTGATCTCCTCTTTAGTTTTATCAGAAATTTTTACTTGTCCAGAAAAAATAGTTCCTTTGGAAACATTAGAGAAAACCATTCCTGCTCCCTGCTTATTCACAGCCGTGCCAAACAGAGGTTTTATGGAACCAACTTTCCATTTAAACTGGTTCATCCCTTTCTCTATATTTTTTCCCACAGCAACCACAGGATCAAAAAGATGAACATCTTGAGAGCGCACCAAATCACTGGAAACATCCCCAGTAAAAAATTTAGGATTCATGGTTTTAGGGAAGGCTTGGAAATAAGCGGATTTCTCATCATAAGTAATGACCACTTTATATCCATCTGTTTCAAACTCTTCAATTTTTTGCCAGCTTTGTCCTTCAATTGGCGCCATGCCAACTGATAATTTAAGAGGAGTTTTAAGAGGTTTAATATCTTCATTATCTTTTTGTGCTTTATCAAAAAACGAATAGCGCAAAAATGAAACAGGAATCCCTGGAAGCAATCCTTTATGTTCATGCATATTATAAGGAAGATTCGTTAACTTATAAACAGCTTCTAAATCCTGCGGGTTGCTTCCCCCTTGCTGCGTGATACGCAAAAGAGGAATGACCTCATCTCCGGATTCTAAATTTAAACTTTTAGCAATATGTTCATTCTTTAAAAAGTCCGGCAGTTTTGCGTAAGATTCTATAAGGATATCTTTATGCTCTTTGGGCAAAAGAATATCGCCAAAAGTTTTGGCATTGCCCACGCCAAAATCAAATGAGTTGCCTGCTCTTCCCCACCAAGCTAGGACTTGTCCGTTTGTATTAATCTGCCGATATTTAGGCAAGATCATGGCGTATCGTTTAGGAGATTTACTGACTGGATCTATCTGCTCCCAGATCAAAAGCCTAAATTCAGTAGGACCTTTATAGACTTCACTTTTATCTAAAGAGCCTTCTTTTAACCATTTTCTAACCCAGCCTTTTACTTTTGGATTAGAAGAATCAAGCTCAAAAAATCTAGGAGGATCCCCCAACTCTTTTTCCCAGACATCGTTTAATATCTCTTCATATAGCCCTTGATTTAAGAAGGGTCCGTAAATGGCGCTATAATTTTTAAAATCCTGCAGACTATTAGGAACCAAACGAACATTAGGAATTTGGCTTTGAGTTTGCTGCTGCTGGGCGTTTGGATTAGTTTGAGCCTGAGCTGACAAGGCTAATGGAGTAAAGAGCGAGAACAATTGCATCATTACAATGGGAATAAGGATTTTTGCTCTTTTTTTGTAAAAAGTAAAAAAGGGAGTGTAGGGAGCTTCTGGATTTTGAACCTGCGATACCTTTCTAGGTTCAAAGAAAAGAGTAAGAGAATTTAAAATTTGATTGGCATAAGCATAAACTTCATTTGAGGTTTTAAAATGTGTTGTCTCATGGTCTCTTAAAATTGATTTTTGTAAATATTTTGGCAAGTAGGAAAGGGCGAGTAAGTCAACATGAATTCTCTTCTGCGCAATTTCTATGGGGTCAATGCTTTTAACATAAGCAATTTCTTCTGCGCTTCTGCCTTCATCCACAAGCTCTACAGCTAATTCTCTTTCCAATCTTTTTTGCAGAGCTTCCAGCATATTATTGTTTGGCCCGTCTCTTTCTTTATTTGCTTTGCTTAAGGCTTGCTCAATTTTACGCGCTTGGATAGCCATTAAAATAAAACCAACTAAAGGATGTAGGATAAGCAGAGATTTTAAAACTCCTTCAAAAACCATAAAGCCAAGATTATCTCTTTTTTCCTTAGAAAAGATTAAGGAAGATAGAGCTAAAGCTACTAAAATGACACTAGAAAAATTAATCACGAAATTCCAGCCAAAATTAATCAGAAAACTAAGCTGAATAATAAATCCTAAAGATGCGGCAGCAAAAGAAGCTGCGCTGGCTAAAATAGAAGCTTGGTTGGATACAGGAGAAACAGGCTCTTCAAAAGAGATTTCCTGAATCCAAATATTTGCAGTAGCCTCTGAAAAAACAATCTCATCCGCAATATTTCTTTCCACTTTTTGTCTGGTTAAAAATCCATAAGCCCAAGGGATCAAATCATCAACGATAGCTAAATGCTCTCTTAAATCTATTTGCACTCTCACTTCTTTTTTATTTGAACGTGGAATTGGCACAATCACTTTACGCACATTGCGTCTTATTTTTCCTACTAGAGGTCTGCCTTGAGATTTCAATTCTAAATAAATATCTGAAGGCATGTCAGAATCTGTAATAAAAGTTAAATAAAGCTGAGATTTTTTCTCAATATCTTGAGGAGGAATTTTACCGGAAGCATGACCTTTTAGCCCGGGCTCTACATAAAGAGTTCCAGGCCTTTGGTAAGAGGTAATGCCTCCATAAGGAATAAAAGGGATTTGATCAATCAAATTTCCAGAAGAATAAACTCTCCGGCTTTGCGCTAGTTGAAAGAGCGCTTCTTCAATATCTAAAGCCGCAACTTTTAAGCCTTCAAACGTAGTTCTAGGACGAGGCACAAAAGCAGGAGCTGGCCTTGGAATATAAATTGACGGCAATACAGTTGGAACTGGTCTGGCTGCTGGGGCTGGCGCATGAGCAGGAGTTGGAGTTCTACTTGGCGCAGGTGTTGAACCCGGGAGAGGTGTTGGAGTAGGCACTGGACTAGGTGTAACTGTTCCAGCTGGTGTTGGGCTCACTAAAGGAGTAGGAGAAACTGTTGCTAAAGCTGCTGGAGCTGGAGAAGGGGTAAGACTAGAAGTTGGAGTTCCAGAAGGAGTTGGAGTTATTGGCGATGATGGGGATACGCTACCTGTAGCTGTAGGTGAAGGAACAGGAACAGTAGGGTGTACCTGTTGCAAAATATTTTTAACAAAGGGGATTTTGCTAATTGCCCCCCAGTTAATCCAAACTCCTGCTCCTATAAAACCAAAGAAAATTGTTGCAATGATTGTGCCGGCAAGCGCGGTAATAGTGCCTGCGCTAAGACTAACAATCAAAGCTCCAATTCCAACAATACCCAAACAAACTCCCACAATCCCTGCAATCCCAGCCAGCCATAACCACCATAAATCAAGTTGTCCCTGAGTGGCTTTGGCTTCAATCTGTTTAATTTTTTTTGCTCTAGCAACTAAACCCCTGACTGCGCCTTCTACCTGCTCATAAAGAATCGCTTGCTGTTCTCTATAAGTTGCTAAAAGTTCTCTGTCAGACTCTAGTTCCACCTGAATTTTTTCTGGCAATTCGCCTAATGCCTTTCTCTTTTTTTCCATAAGTTCAATTCTTTTTTCTAAATCCGAAATTAAGAGCGCATAGGCTTTTTTTACCTTTTGATAGCGATTTTCATGTTTGCCGGGTTTGGTTTGAATGCGAATAGCATCAGGCTTTGTGGATTCTTCAAAGCCCAGACCAGGATTTTGAATCATCCACTCCATCCATTGAACATAATCATCTTTTTTATAGGTTCCGGTCTGTTTATCTCTTAAAAAATCTTTAAGATAAGTGGTTAAAAATCTTTCTACTCTCCAGTCATCCTGATCTAATTCCGCATTATAAAGAAGCTTGTATGCGTCCACTAATAGATCATTAATCTGCCATTGATTGACCATCTCTCTTCTTCTTGCTTCAATCCTGCTCTGTTTAGCTCTTGCGCGATCCTCTTTTTCCTCAGCAGTCTGCAGACTTTCCAGCATATTTGTAATCTGATAATCAGCCACTGTAAGGATCGCTTCCCTAAGCTGGTTGCCCGGAGAAGGTTCAAACCCATGCTGGATGGTAAGGTATTCCTGTTTGATCTCTTGTAAGAGATTTGAGACCGCTTCATATTTATCTGAAGGAATATTTTTAATGGTCTGCAAAATAGCAAGCCAAAATTCCAAACCTGAAGCTGCATAAGCATCATAACTTTCTACTTCTTGAATGAAGCGAACGAATTTCGGCATCTTCCTTACCTGATCTGTTCTCTTTAAAAAGATCTGAATAAAATTATCAAATGGCTCAGGTCCCGCAGAAGCTGAAGGAGTTAAAGGCAAGGAAGGAGCTGCGCTGAAACTTGCTCCGCCTGAAGCTGCGGCAGGAGCTAAAGAGATGGAAGCTAAAGGAACAGCTGAAGGAGATGCAGAGGCTCCCACACCAGAAGAACCAGTGGCAGATACCCCTGCGCCAGAAGGCGAAGGAGTTGGAGTTGGCAAATGAGATGCAGAGGCTGTAAGAGAATCTGTTGCCGGAAGAAAAGGTTCAAGAGATTGTAATATCTTAATATTCTCTGGAAGGTTCGGCATGGCTTCAGCTTTTCTTTTTTCCGTATAGACCACACTTTTTAAGTTTTGCAGCATCACTACCTGCGCTTCTAGTTTCCCTCGTCTTTTCTTAACAAACTCTAATTTCTTTACAGCAGTGGGCTGACGATTCAATTCTTCTTCAAAAATACTTTTAGGATGGCCGTCTAAAGCATGATCTTTCATGATCTTTAACATTCTAAAAAATTCTTTTAAATGAACTGGAATAAAGCGATCCTTATCCACTAAGGGCTGCCCGGGATCTCTTTGCGCATTGGTCCGATCCACCACTACTTCTACTCTGCGAATATGGTAAAGCAAGGTTTCCACAATCACATCATCATCTTGAATCTCTGGCGTAACTAATTGACTTTCATCTAGACCATATTTTGCTGCATGCGCTTTTACAATAATTTTCGTATTTTCTTTATTTTTATTCTTAAATAGATCCAGCTCAGCTCTGCTAAAAGTAGCTTTTGCTTCCTTATAAGCCGCTTGCATATGAACAAAAAATCTTTGTTCTAATTCCGCGATAGTCATGTTATGCAAAAACGCGATTGCAGCCCAATAATCCGGCTTGCCTTCGTCATCTAAATGTAAAAATGGATATTTTGGCTGTCCATTAGGCAGTTTAAGATTTGCAACCTCATTCCTTAATTGAAGAACCTTTACAATATTATCTTTAGTTAAAGGAATGGTTTGCTCTTGAATGGTTGTAACTAAAAGAGGATCTCTTAAAGGATCTATATTCATGGGCATGGTACTATACTCTTTGCAAATAAATACGCCGTCTTGCACAGCCTGGAACCGAACAGCCTCATCTTCTGGAACTTGTCCTGTTTTGGATCTAATCTTTTCTTTGATTTCATCCTGAATTTCTCTGGGAATATCTGCCAAGCTAATATGAGCTAGTTGCTCATTCACATCTTTTAAATAAATGAGAGGAGCCACGCTCCAAGCATTGCGATGAAAATAATAGTTTACCGCAAAAGATTCAGGAATGCCTCTAATATGCCAAGGGACATTAGAATAGAGTGTTGGCCCTTCATTTTTATAGGTAAGAATTCTATTGGCAAGAGTAACTGGGTGAATCTCTTTGCCGGGATGTTTGATTTTTGCATCGTAACTGCTAATCGCTAAAGCAAGGATCGCTTTAAGTTCACGCATGTAAGGTTCTCTTTCCCTCACCTCCCAATCTGGAATCTGATTAGGATCCCTAACTCCTCTGGATTGAGCAAGAATTTTCTTTAATTCCAACTCAGACTCTTTGTTAATCAACTCCACATAGGCTTGAGGCAATCTTATTCCATTTGGCCTATAGATTTTTCTATGGATTAGATCCGCTTCTTTCCAAATAGGTCTAAAGTTCTTAATGAACTTTGCCAAGGGCCAATCTGGCAAAACCCTTCTTCTTAAGATAAGATTAGAATCCATAATGCCGCTTTTATGAAAAGGTAAAGGTTTTCCTTTATAACTTTTATTTGCAGCGCTTTCTTGCATCATGGCGCTGTACATTTTAACCCCATCGCTTAACAATTCTGAGCCCTGTCTTCTAAAATCATGTTTATTATTTATGAGTGAAAGAATATGAGACTCAATCTGCTGCAAAGTAATGCGTCTGCCATCTTTTGCCGCTTGAATGCTCAATGCCTCATTGGTGTCTCCTATAATCAGGCTGGATAAACCATTTAAACCGTTTTGAGCTCTGGTTCTAGGATTCTTGACTATGGAACCATTTTTTTCTTCAATTCGTAGATTCATCAGATTTACAAAACTAAAAATCGCTTGATCTTCAGGAGTTAAAAACTCATTGGTTCTAACTTTATTCTTTTTAGCTCTTTCAATTCTTATCCCTTTTTTCACAATTTCAGTCCAACTATCTAGCCAACCCTGTTTAGCTAAAAGATTTGAGATAGAATAAACTAAGTGGAAATCTTTATAAATCGTAGTTTTAATCGCTCCAAGCAACTTATCTAAATCAAGTTCTTCCTCTCCCGGTTGGAGCTCATGGCCAACTAATTTTCTACTTAAATCGAATTTTCCTCTGGTCGTGCCATTATTTTCTACCATTCCGTATAATAAAGGAAAGTCCACCAATCCTTCTCCATCCCAAAAAAGAGCATCGTAAGTCTTAGACAAATGGCGGTGAAGATCTACCCAGAGAACAGACAAACTCCAAGGTCCATTGCGGTTTGGATTAGAAAAATAGTGTATTTCATTAATTTCAAGCCCTTGCAAAAGTCTGGCTCTGGCATCCAGCCCATTTCTTCTGCGGATCGTTTCATTTAAAACTGTTGTGCGCAATAAGGGATCCGCCTCAATCTCGTACCTTCTATTAATAATTTCAATGTAAGATTCATTCACCGCAACCTTTACTGTGCGCTTGCTCATGTCTAATTGATCTTCGTACTCTTTAAATACTTCATTGATGCGGCGGTCTAATTCTTGGTTGGAAACTTTAGAATTTTCATGTAAAAGTCCATCTTTCTCCATTCTCTGAAACACGCGATTGACAAAAGATTCTACAGTTCCTTCTGCTTCTATCGGGTAATCTTTCCAACGTTTGATTACAGTTTGTAAAGCCATTTCCCAAACACGAGCTAATTGCGTGGGAGTGACTTTGTACTTATTGTGCTGCAAAAATCTAGTTCTTTGCACAATTTCGTTCCATGCGATTTTTCTTCTTTCTATTGGATTCGTTAGGATAATGCCGGTTCTTTTAAAATATCGTTCATTCGCAAATTGTTCAACTAAGGGAGGAGCAGGCAGTTTGGAACTAGAGTCTAGTAAATTAAAATGTTTTGGAATATCAGACCTAAATTTTTGCAAACCGCTTATCTTTTGCGCGCCTTGACCTGTGGTTCTTCTGCCAGAAATATGCGCGGCATGAGACAAATAGCCGGCAACATAACCTTGACCAAGCTGCCCCAAATTATTCTCTATTTGAAAAGAATATAATAAGGAATCAGTTAATTCTGATTCAGGAATTTCTGGAATCCATTTTAGTCCTGGGAGGAGCTCTAGTTTTCCTTTGGCCTTCATGTCCATATAAAATTGGTTATTCCCCTCCCGCATTTCTCTAAAAGTCTCAAAATGATCAATCAGCACATACCATTGATAGGCTAATTGAATTTGCGGGGTAGCGCTGTTATAGGATGGAAAACGCCTTGCCGCAACTTTAATTAAAAGCTCTCTTTGTTGCTCATTTTTAACAGGACTTGCGGCAGGAGATGGCGCTGCAGGAATAGGCGATGGAGTAGCTGTAACTGAAGGAGTAGCTATAACTGAAGGAGTGGCGCTAGCGGTAGTTGAAAGTCCGTTTTGAGCCATAACGCGCGCCAAGCGCGCGATTCTAGTTGCATTCACCTGCACCCAAAGGTTAGCATAGAGATTTCTTTCAGAAGGATCTCCTTGGGCTATGGCTTGCAAATCCACACCCATCACTCTTAGCTGTTGAACTAAGTTCCGCATTTGGTCTGCTTTCCCGCCTTGGACAATTTCAGGATTTAAAATTTCCTGTAAAGCTGGTTCAACGATACTTAAGATAATTCTTTTTTCTTCTAAAGTAGCAGGCTCTATAAAGGCTGAACTAAAAATTTGATCCGCAACAAAATTTTGAGTTTGCAATCTTTCTAATTGTTCCTCATTCCTAAATTTATTTTCCTGATCCCAAAGATTAGCTTCCAAACCAACCTGAAATTCCTCAACTTTCCGCAGCCTAATTCTATTTTGATAAACCTGCGCAATAGCATCGCCTTTAAATTCTGCGCTGTCCCAAAAACTATTGGCATAATCCAGCCCTAACATGCGAATCACATCTTGCACGCTCATATGATTTTTTAAAGCATAGCCGGTTAAACGATTGACATAGGCTCTTTCCTTATCTATGTCAATGGCATATAGAAAAGGGCTGGCAATAGTTGCTGCATGCTCCGCTGGTTCCATGGCGCCTTGCACTCTTACAGAAGGCACATACGGAATCTTTCTTAAAATAATTAAAGGTATTGCGCTCATGTCTCTGGCAGTTTTTAAAGCCCGGCTATTGGGATCTCGAAAACGACTTACAGGAAGTTTAGAAAGGTTTTGAGATAATTCCTGTTCTAAGTTGTTGCTGAATTCCAAAAAGGTTTGCACATTTTCCGCGCTTGGCTCTTCTCCCCACTCTTCCAAAGTTCCTTTTGTGCCAACAGCTAAGTTTTCAAATTGTTTTGTATCTAAAATATCCTGAGCTGCTTTTACCTTATTCCAATTTCTATTAATCTTATCCCAATATTCAATGCGCATGGTCTCTTCCTGAGTTTTGCCAGTTGTATCTCTAGCGTCTGAAAGCATTCTGATCCGCGCCATTTCCGGCAGTTCCACAAAACTTAAAATAAAAGGATATTCTCTATACTTCACCACATCCGGCACATGCCATAAGGTTTGAATGCGGCTTAAATATCCGCCAATAAACTGAAACGCTCCCATAATGCTCTGATAAACAGTATTAAAGAAAGCGTTTTTCTGAGAGTCTCTGCCAGCTTCTCTCATCATTAAAGCGCGTTCTCTGTGATTGGCTAAAATAGAAAGTTCCTCTGGATAAGACTCTGCCATGCGCATCACATTTTCCCGCTTTGGTTCTGTGCCTGTAAATTGCTGATTTAAAGGTAATGGGTAGGTTACTGGAAATTCTTCCAAAGGTTCAAGCTGATCTAATTCAGTTAAAATTTTTGCAGGCAGACCTTTTAATTTTCCAATTTTTTCTCCTTTAGGTCCATCCCGAATTAAAAGAATTGGACTATGAAGCGCATCCACCATGGCGATAAGAGAAATCAAATCATCTCTATTCCTTGTATATAAATCTGCCCGAGTTAACATTCTTCTTTGCACCTGATCTAAATGGTATTTCTGTTCTTCTTCTAATACCCCGGCTCCGGTCACAGTTCTTTGGGCTTTGCCATATGCAACTAAAATATTTTGAATAGCTTGCCGAAAACCATTTGGAGTAGGAGAAGGAGTTGTTATGGGAGTAGGAATAGGGGTAGGAAGAGCAAATACGGATTTAGCCAGCACAGAACCAAACATGGTTAAAGCAAGAAGAGCGCTTGTGACTCTTATAATAGCAACTTGACGTCCGCCTCCGGGAGCAGCTCCTGGGATGTGAATGATACCACCTCCACCGGCTCCAGTTCCACCACCTGTTCCGGGAGCGCCGCCTCCAGGGGCACCACCTGCTCCGCCAGCTCCTCCAGTGCCACCTCCACCCGCACCACCGCCGGGCGCACCGCCGCCAGGAGTACCACCACCAGCTCCAGGGGCACCACCTGCTCCAGTTCCACCACCACCTGCTCCTCCCGCACCGCCTGCTCCACCACCTGTGCCAGAAGATCGGGGTCTTCTAACAGTAGCATCCCAAATACTAAAAGCAATAAATCCCAATCCCACAATTAACAAAAATAAACTGATTACTGAAGAGTTAGAAGCTCTTTCTCCCCACATCTGGTAATGGTTAATTCCATACCAACCTGACCAAGTCAAATAAATGCCTAAACCAAATACAAACAGATGTTCCCAAATAGATGCTCTTACAGGAGAAGGAGCTCTTGTATCTACCGTAGAATTTGTAAGATTTTGAATGATCCATTGATTGCCGCCAATCAGATTAGCCAAAAAAGAAACTATCCCGATACCTAAAGAAATTGAAAACCATACGCTATTTGGGCTAAAGAAAGTAGCTAAAGGAAGCCAAGTTACAAAAGCAATAGCTCCTTGCCAAAAACCTGTCCATAAATTTGGCCGTTGCGCGCTTAAATAAACACCTAAAGCTGAGCCAATAATATGCGCTGCGAAAATAGGAAAAGCTCTTTTAATTAAATCCGCATTAGGAAAATGCAAACCTAAAATTAAGGGAATCGCAATGCCTAACAAAAAGATAAAGATAAAAAATGGGAATCCTCCTCTGCCCTGTTCATCTTGGCCAAAACGGTGACCAGCATTTTGATAAAGAGAAACAGAATCATCATAAAACATATCCATTTTAATCTGCGGAATCCAAACAGCTGCTTTACCCGTAATATCTTCCACATAACTGATTAAAGTGATCCAAGGCAAAAGAATAATATCCATTAAATAGATATTGGCTAAAGCTAGTTCCATAATGCCAATCACAAAATTTTTTCCAGCATCTACCGTATTCCGCCATACGATTCTAAAAGTTCCGGCAAAAATAGAGGTAACAAGAAGTGTGATAAATATGGCAGCAATGGTATAAGGAAGAGCTAAACTAAATAAATAACTTAAAGTAACTGTTGTCGCTAAAGCCACCATTCCAAAAATTCTTGCATAAAGAGGTATGGTGCGGCGAGGATTAGCAGGATCTCTGCTAGAAAAAAGAGTGAGAATTAAAGTGCCAAAAATCCCTTTTAAACCATTTTCTATAATGATCAAATAAAATTTAGAAATAATAATGTTAGAGAATATGCTAAAGACAAATATTCCTTCTGCAATCCAAGGAAGCTCCACTGGCAAAATCCCTAAAGCTGTGCCTAGAATTCGGATAAAAAGCCAAAAACCAAAAGCCATGACTTGATAGTGAGAAAATAGAGCTTGTCCTGCGATCCATTTTTCTTGAATGCTGCCTCTGGTAAAGAAATCATAGGAAAGCCTAAAATCTCCTGAGCCCCAGCGTTTTTTCTGATATAAAGAAGAGATAAGACTGGGAGGAATATCTTCCATGATTTCAGCCATAGCATCAAAAAAAGGTTTAGCGCGTCTAGCTTCAAAAGTATCGTGGCTAAGATAATTAGGAATAGGCCTGCCTTCAACAATGACCCGCTTGGTATAAAGAGCTAAGAGATGCGCTTCTTTGCCAAAGTCCCCTGTTCTGCCAAAAGCAGTCTGAAAATCTTCCAAAGTCCAAATAAGGATTCTTCGCGCCTGAGCAGACATGTAATGGTACCAGCTTGCAATAGAATGAATTCTTAGTTGAGGCATGACCATGGCAGATTCATTTAAACTAGGATAGAGTTTCCAATACCGTTCTTGCAAAACTGGATCTCTTTTAAAACGATCTAAAAACGCGCTCTTGGCAATAATTCTTCTTAATTCTCCTTCTCTGGAATAGTTTGCTCCATCATAAAGCACCACATGTTTAAATTTATTTTTGTTTGGATTACTATAGGAATCATGGATCATTTGAACCCCAACCAATTCTCCAAAACGATCTCTTCCAATTAATCCTTCATTTTGCATGAGTTCTCGGATATCTTGATACATTTGATAGGTGTGAGGCCGATCTTCTGTAAATTCATTTATTAAATCTCCATTTTGATCCAGATCATGCAACCCTATGTAAAGAGGTTCATCAGGATTACGAGAAAATTTATTTTTTGGACCCCAGAGAGTTGGATTAGTAAAGGTTTTAGCTCGGGTTTCTCCCATAGCAACTAAATGCATGTCATGGTATGCGAAAAGTTTTTTACCAATGGTACTCCAGCGTTTAGCAAAAACAAAATTTCTTCTATAAGCATCAATCTGATCTTGGTTGAAACCTTTACCTGATAATATAGTGTCCAACTCACCCCCGGGCCCTGCATATCTTTGAAAAGCCTCAATTTCTAATTCAGTGACTCTTCTGCGTATATTTTTCGGGTTAACTGGATCATTCACAGGATCAATGCCGCAGCTCATGTAAACAAAAGTAATATTCCCATTTGGATCATAATTATTTTTAAAGGATTCAAACCACCATCTTAGCTGCTCTTCAATGGTTGCCATGGTAACAGCTTCATCCAAATTTCCATTCTTATCTAAAAATGGTTCTACTCTAACCGTAGTAAGGGCTAAGGTTCTATCTGTATCGGAAATTCCATTATTCTCAAAATCTTCCTCAATCTCTTCAGAAGGAATTTTAGGAGTTGGGCTGAGCGAGCGAACAATAAATCCTGTAATCAATCTGGCTGGGGTTAGATTAACTAAAGGTAAAGGAATGGTTTGTAAAACCAAGAAAATCCAAGAAGAAAAATCACCTATGGGAATTTTAGTGGAAATGGTGTAAGTAATTAAAAAGGTTAAAGTTAAAGAGATCATGATCTGCAGGAAAATATAGAGTAAAGGAAGCACAGCATACCTCCATGTCCAATAGAGCTCGCGTAAAAACGTTCTTCTTGGCCCCGGAGGAGGCAAACCAGTGGCTGGATCTAGATAAGTAGTGTCATCTCTTAATTTAGCTACTAAAGGATCAGTATCATCAAAATAATCTGTTCTATTAGTGCCATGAGGATTTTCTACTCCATAAGATTCATCAGTTGTTTTTTGAAATTCAAGCGCTCTAAAACGAGCAAATTGAATATCTGCCAAAATTTTAACTGGAGTAAAAGTTAAGATGGTGCCAACCACTCCAATAATAAAAGCCCAGATCACTTTGGTGGATCCCTTAGTGGACAAATCTATGAGATCTATTCTAGCGCCTAAATGTAAAAAGGATAAAACAGTATTGATCCCATAAACCATTGGATTCACAATCCAGGAAACAAAGAACTGCATAAACCCTGTAGAAATCGTCTGCATCAAAATATTGTCAAAACCAAGAGGGATAAGCCAAATTCCAATGATCATGTAAAAAATCCCTACCATGGCTGTGACACTAAAGAAATAGTAAAGCGGGTGAAGTTTTTTTAATCGTTCAGAGGTTCGAATCGCCCTAAAAAAATAAAAGAAGCTGGCAAAGGAAGAAAAAATAAGCAAGACCAGCGCGATTGGGCTGGGTAAAATCGGTAAAAAGAAAAGAGGGGTTCCTGTAAATGAATGCAAGTTCCATAAAGCGATTAAATACCATAGTGCTCCCGCAAGAAAGTGACCGCCTAAACTAAAAGGTAAAGCAGGACCTGAACCTTTTTTATGCTTAGCTTGTTCAATAGTTTGAATTGCCCAGTTGAACTTGTCTGTTTCAGGACTTACGCTAACCCTGCTTTCTTCAACTGCTTCATTTATGGCTTCATCATACCCTTGAGAGACAAGTCGTTCAGTGCTGCCTGGAATATGCGGCAGATGATTTTTTAATGCGCTTATAGAACGTTCTGATTCTAAAAAAAGATCCCCTGAAAAATAAGCTAAAGCTTCTGCAATTTTCATACGATACATCTCTTTAAGATTTCTGGAGACTCTAGTTCTTTCTGCTTGTAAAGCTCTAGTTTCTTCTTCTAAAGCGCTAATTAAAACTTGAACCGATCTAGGATCCTTTAACCTTATTAAAACATCTATGGCGGAAATTTTAACTAATGAATCAGGATCTTGTAAGGCTTTGCTAGCCAATTCAAAAGTGTTTGGATCTTGATATTGAGCTGAAGCAGTTACTGCTCTAGAACGAATATAGCTGCGGCTGTCCCCTAAAAGTAACCCTAATTTATTTTTAACTAGAGTGTCTGTATTGGGGGTTCTAAAATAAGTTAAAGTTTCTAAAATAGGATCAAGTAAACTTGTATCTTTTGAAAGTTCAACTAAATCTCGCACTACTTTTTCACTTGTATCGGGTCTAACATTAGGATATCTTCTTAGGGCAACAAGCGCTTCTTCCCTCACAGTTCTTTCCACTCTAACACCAGCTGTTGCCACATTTAAAAACCCAAGAGCCATCAAGTCTGAATTCGCTCCTAATTTAACCAGTCTTTTTACCGCGTTTCTTCTAACCTCTGGTTCATTGCTCTTTAAGAGTTCCCAATAAGATTCTATGATCTGCTTTCTTTCAACTCCTAATTCTTTTTCTAAAACTAGTCCCAGTTTTTTGTGCACATTAGTAAAACGATCATTTATCAATAATTTTATTAGAATCTTTTTACCTTCTTCTCTGATTGCTTCATCTGCTTTGCTCAACTCCACAACTTTATCTATCGCGCTCCCTCGCACAATTCTGGAAAGCCAATATTTACCGTAAAAAACTTTTTGAATCTCCCCAAGATCAGTTTCATTCCATACATTTCTGCTAATCCGAACATCTCTAACTATTTTCACACTAGAGCCAATAATAAGAGTAACCGCGGCTACGCCTAAAATGGCAATAAGGATGTAACCCCAAAATAAATTAGAAATAACTTGCATGTCTATGAGATCGGATAAAATTAGAGTGATCTGAGACCAGCTAAAAGTCTGACTATCTGCCATTGGGGTTTGTAAATCAAAAGGTAAAAACCCGGCAGGAAACGCAAATGCCGCGCTAGCTGCAAATAGAGAAGTAAAAAATAGTCCTATGCCGATAGTCGCGGGTTTTGCTATCTTTAAGAAAACCAAAAGAGCAAAAAGAGGCTCATAGACAAATACTATAAGACGATGTAAGGTAGAATAAATAAAATGGTTGTTGAGGAAGGAGGCAGGGAGCCTTGAAGTGCGAAGGAGTTGGTCCACGCTGATTCTAAACCTTTCCCGATCTAGTATCTGCTTTAATACCCCAGCATCTTTAATTTTACCTTCGTGAATTGGATCTACCTCTCCTCTAGTATCCGCATCTTGCACGATTGATGTAGAATCCGCAATGACTCTATCAGCTTTGTCATGAAGAGTTTTTAAAGTTTCATTTGGAGCAATCCCACCTACAAGCTCTGCGATCCAGCTTCTTACTTCAATGTCATAACGGTTATTTGTTGCATCAAAACGAACTTGAGCCTCTATGTTTTCAGGATCAACCGCTTTTCCTTTTTTCATAACAGTTAAGATTGTTACTTTAGTAGCAGGTGCCCCAGCTCTTAAGGTATTGAGCCGTATAGCGCCAAGACCAATGATAAACAAAATTGCAGCCACGCCTAGAACGCTAAAAAGGGAATATGCGAATTGTAATGTTGGGTCAACTGCAAGTATAGGAGTTAGAGGAGTTAAAGGAGCGCTCCATGCTACACTATAAAAATCCGGCAGAAGAGTTAATGTGCCTACTAAAAGTAAGACCACTCCAACTTTAATAACAGAACTGCCTATAGTAGCTGCTTTATCTTTTATGGTTATCTTATTAATTGTGCCCGGTCTAGTTGGCTTATTCGGCTGTGGTAAAATATTTCGAGCCATAGGACTCCCCTTTGTAGAAACTTTTGCGCGAGCTTCAATGCCTCTTTCTTTTGCGATTTGACGCAGAGCTTCCTCAAAATGTTTTCCACCTTCAGCTCTTAAAACTTCTAATTCTTGCCTAATCCCTTCATCTCTAAAATTCCAACCTATCTCAAGGGGTTGAGGTTTTTCTTCTTCTTGAATATTCATCAAGCGCATTATAAGTTTGAGCCCAGTCTGAGCCATACGACCTAAAAGATTTGTTTGAGGTTCCTGAACAGGAATAAGTAAAGCTGTTGGAGATGCGCTTTTAGTTTTTTCCACTGCCCGTAAATCTAACCTGCCTGTATTTTGACGATTCTGTGATAAATTTACTGTGCCTCTAGGAAATTGCCTAACTGGTTCAACTCTAGATGGGCTTAACCTTCCGGTTTTGTCAAAAGCTAAATGAGAAGTGCGATCAGAAATATTTGGACGGGCTCCTCTAAAACGCTCTAAAGGAATGGTTCCTTGAGCAGCTACTTTTTGGTCTGGGACAGCTTCTAATCTTCTTGTTGGGCCAGCCCGAACTTTTTCTGTCTGCATAAGATCTAATTTAGATGTGCCAAGCAAACTTAAAACTCCTGTTTTTGCCGCGTGTACAACTTCTCTTTCAACTACTGGTTTTAAAATAGATGTTTTAGCTGGCTGTGGCATCTCAGTTTCAAGGCTTGCAATTTTTAAAATTGCGGTTTTTGCTGCTCGAACCATTTCTCTTTCAACAAAAGGACTTACTAAAATTCTAGTGATTGATTGAACCAATTTCCCTGTTAACGACACTCTTGGAGTTGCCTGCGCTTCCTCTATCTTCGGCAACTCTGCAGTCCCTACAGGTATTGCAGCTACTGTTTCTGGTTGAGTCAAAACTCCTGTTTGAGCTGCGCGCACAACTTCTCTTTCAACCACTGCAGGACTTAAAACTGAAGTCTTTGCTGCGCGTGGAATTGCTCTCTCAGCAATCGCTGGTTTTAATGCTCCTGTTCCTAAAGAAGATAATCTAGAGGTTGAACCTTTTAATCCTCTTGCTGGCAGCCCTTGAGGAGTTTTAAATTCTAAACCTATAACTTTATCTTTTATAAATATTTTAAAAGAGCTTTCCAGTATTGAAAATAACGATCCCAAAATCATCAAAAATGGAATTCTAAAAATAGTTTGGGTCGTTTCTCTAGCAACATACTCCGCTCGTTTTTGTAACAGAACTGGCAATATCCCGGTCTTTGAAGAATCTAATTTTCCTGTAAGAGCAGCTCTAGGAGTTTCTTTAGCTTCCTCTATATTTGGCAGCTTAGAAGTCCCCACAGGTATTGAAGCTACTACTTCTGATTGAACCAAAACTCCTGTCTTAGCTGCAGCCGCAACCTCTCTTTCAACTACAGGTTTTAAAACAGATGTTTTTGCTGCTTGCGGTATTTCTTTTTCAGGAATTAGAGAAGCTAAAATTGATGTCTTTGCAGCTTCTGGAATTCTGCTCTCCGCTGCTGCAGGAGTTAAAATTGTTGTTTTCGCCGCGCTTGGAATGTCTCTTACTTCTTCTACCTGCGATAGTCTCCCTGTGCCAACAAGACTTAAAATTGCAGTCTTTGCTGCGCGCACCATTTCTCTCTCAACAAAAGGACTAACTAAAACTCTAGTGAGCGATTGAACCAATTTCCCTGTTAACGACACTCTTGGAGCTGCCTGCGCTTCCTCTATCTGCGGCAGCTTAGCAGTTCCTACAGGAAGTGAAGCTACTTCCTCTGATTGAGTTAAAATTCCTGTTTTAGCTGCGCGTGGAATTACTCTCTCAAGAATCGCTGGTTTTAAAGCTCCTGTTCTAGAAGAACCCAACTTGCCAGTACCAGATGCTTTGGGTGTTTCTATTGCTTCCTCTATCTGCGGCAGCTTTGCGGTCCCCACAGGTATTGAAGCTACTACTTCTGATTGAACCAAAACTCCTGTCTTAGCTGCAGCCGCAACCTCTCTTTCAACTACAGCAGGACTTAAAACTGAAGTCTTTGCTGCGCGTGGAATTGCTCTCTCAGCAATCGCTGGTTTTAATGCTCCTGTTCCTAAAGAAGATAATCTAGAGGTTGAACCTTTTAATCCTCTTGCTGGCAGCCCTTGAGGAGTTTTAAATTCTAAACCTATAACTTTATCTTTTATAAATATTTTAAAAGAGCTTTCCAGTATTGAAAATAACGATCCCAAAATCATCAAAAATGGAATTCTAAAAATAGTTTGGGTCGTTTCTCTAGCAACATACTCCGCTCGTTTTTGTAACAGAACTGGCAATATCCCGGTCTTTGAAGAATCTAATTTTCCTGTAAGAGCAGCTCTAGGAGTTTCTTTAGCTTCCTCTATATTTGGCAGCTTAGAAGTCCCCACAGGTATTGAAGCTACTACTTCTGATTGAACCAAAACTCCTGTCTTAGCTGCAGCCGCAACCTCTCTTTCAACTACAGGTTTTAAAACAGATGTTTTTGCTGCTTGCGGTATTTCTTTTTCAGGAATTAGAGAAGCTAAAATTGATGTCTTTGCAGCTTCTGGAATTCTGCTCTCCGCTGCTGCAGGAGTTAAAACTGTTGTTCCCGCCGCTCGTAGAATTCTTCTTGCAGGTATAGCTGGTTTTAATGCTCTTTTCCCTTTCCCTCTCTTAGAAGAACCTACCTTACCAGCGACAGATGCTTTTGGTGTTTCTCTGACTTCTTCCATCTGCAAAAGTCTACTTGTGCCAACAAGATTTAAAATTGTAGTCTTAGCTGCTCGCACAACTTCTACTGCAGCTCTTTGAAAAGTTAAAATTCTGGTTCCAGAAGCGCTTAATTTACCAGTACCAAATGCTTGAGCTATTTTTCTAGCTTCTTCTATTTGTGTAAGTTTTACAGTGCCACCTAAACTTAATACAGATGTTTTTACTGCTTGCGGTATTTCTTTTTCAGGATTTGCTATTCTTAAAATTGTGGTGTTAGCTGCGCGTGGAATGGCTCTCTCAATGACTGCTGGTTGTAATACCCCTGTTCCTAAAGATGATAATTTAGAAGTCGAACCTTTTAACCCTCTTGCTGGCAGTCCTTGAGGAGCTCTAAATCCTAAATCTATCCCTTCAACTTCTCTAAAAGGCCGTTCCAATATTGAAAGGAATCTCCCTAAAATAATTAAAAATAAAGAGCTAAAACTTGTTTGGTTTACTTCTCTGGCTATATAACCCATTCTCTCTCTTACATCTGGAAACTCAATGATCGGACTCCGCTGACCATGGGTAAATTGAGCAGCTGCAGGTTTAATAATGCCCATGCCAAACATCCGATCAGGACGAGTAACTCTAACTGGTTTTATTATTCCAGATGGATCGCCTATTCTCTTTTGTTCTAATGTAACAAAAAAAGGTTTTTTGTATTTTTCAAAACTGCCAATTTCAAATCCAAAATCTAATTTTAATTTTCTGGAAAGATCTTTTAAGGCTTCTGCTTGTCTCTCAATTTCAACTCCTGGAAGAGATATTTTGCCGCTCAAAATATTTTCTAGATTAAGCAACATGTAACCGCTCTTACTTATCTCTTCATAAATAGCTTGGCCGATCTTGTCATCTAAACCAAAAACTGACCAATTCTTTCTTAACAATTCCTCTTCTAACTTTTCAACACCTATTTTTTCTCTATCTTCCATTAATTGTTCATGCTTTAAATCTACCTTAAAATTAAAATCTGCCTCTAATCTTCTAGCTAAATAATCTCTAGCTTCTTGTTGACGATCTTGACTAACTCCGGGAATTCTAATTTTTCCAAAAATAATCTTTTCCAAAATATTCTTTTCTTTACCTTCCTTTGAATTTTGTATTAAATTCATTACACCTTCATCTACTGGAGTCCCAATGCCAAGGGCTTTAGCATTTCCATTTCTTAATTCCTTAATTAAATCTGCTATATTTTTTATTGTTTCTCTTTCTTCTAACAACATCGCTTCTTTTTTCCTTAAAATAAAAGCTATGCCAATTCCTCCAGCTGCAATTCCCAATGAAGCAAGAAATATCGCATTTCCTATTGCTGAATCTCCCAATGATCCTCCTACTATTCGCGATATAGGTATTAACATCATTCCTAAAGTTGTTCCAAATATCCCAAATCCTCCGCCTGTATCTATTCCTTTAAATCCGTAGTTCTCTCTTAATACCTTCCTCACCTCATTCCGTGCCTCTACCTGCTCCTCTTCCCTTACACCAGGTATCTTCATCCTGCCACTCATCACCCTGCTCAATATCCTCTTCTCCTCCCCATCTCTCCCTTTCCTTAATAACTCCATCACCCCCTCATCCACTGGACTCCCTACCCTCAATACATTCCTCCCTCCCTTCATCTCCCTTATAAAATATTCTATCTCCCTTATCTCATAATTAAAATTCTTGTGCACCACCCTGCCTAAATCATTCCTCACTGCCTTCATGTATTTAATATCCAAACCAACTATATCTCTATCCCCTCTTATTATCTCTTCTAAACTCTGCAACCGATCTACTCCACTATTTATAATTGTTGTCATTATTAATTCATTTACCAATGGCTCAAATCCAAATATCACCTCATCCTCTGCTGCTAAAGCTCCTCTTAATCCTTTTTCATTCCGCTCCCATTCCCCTTTATTCCCCTTCATAACCATATCCTCTGCCTTCACTACTTCTGGCTCCTTTAATAAGTCAATTCCAAAACGTCCTCGTATCTTACTCAATAACTCCTCTCTCGCCTCTCCTTGATACTCTGACTCTACTCCAGGAATCTCTATCTCTCCTCTGCCCATCCTCTTTAAATTCTCATACCGATCCCCACCTAAACCAATAAGCTCTTGCATGATCCCTTCATTCAAACTCCCCATCCCAAATATCTCTTTATCCCCTGCCTCTAACGCTCTCCTCAAACCCTCCTCGCTCTTCTCCCATCCAACTACTCTGGGAGTTGATACTGCTGCCACTGGAGTTGCTTTCCCTCCTCCAAATAAATTCTTAACTCTATCTGCAAAACGAGTAAATATACTCCCTGTTCCTGATACTGCTGGAGTTACTGGAACTCCTGCTGATGCTGATGGCGCTGGTGTTGCTGTTGGTGTTGGAGTTGGAGTTGGAGTTGGAGTTGGAGTTGGGGGTGCAGTCGGAGTTCCTCCGCTCGCTGATGGCGCTGGTGTTGCCGCTGGCACTGCTGGACTTGCTCCACTCGCTGCCGGCGCAGGCGTTGTTGGAGCTGCTACTGGCGCTGCTTGCGGTGTTGCTGTCGGCGCTGGCGTTGCTGCTGAACTTCCTGATGCAGTCGTTGCAGTCCCTGCGCCTCCTTTAGTTTTCTTCTTCCGAGCAAGATATACCCACAAACTTACTCCTCCTGTAAATACTCCCAATGCTGCTACCAATATACTGTTCCCTAATACAGGATCTACCATTAACGGCACAAACCCTTGCGTTAACAATGATGGCGGTATCAATATAAAAGCTAATGCAACTGACCCTAATATCCCTCCTAATCCTCCGCCTGTGATGATCCCGCTGGATTTTTGCTTCTCTGCCTTAAAACCATATACATTTTCTAACAGTTGAGATAATGCGGCAATATATAGTTTTAATTGATTAGGAGTGATTTCAATTTTCCCAAGATCTGGCAGCTCTTTTTCTCCATTAATAATTTTCCCTAAAGTTTTAAATTCATTGTGCATCCCTTCCTCTCTCACAGATTTTAAGACTCTTGCATCCAAAGCGCTGTCTATGCCAACTTCTCTAGGATGGCCTCTACGCAACAAATTTAATAGACGATCTAAAGCTCTACGGCTGCCTGGAATTAAAAGACCATATTGATTCTCTATTCTTAAAGAAACAGCATAAAAATATTCTTCTAATTCCTGCTCATTCACATTGCTACTTACAACATTGCGTTCTTGCATGCTAAAAATAGAAGACAAATATTTAAACCGCTCTGTCTCTGATCTTATGGATTCCAAAATTTGATTTCTGAATCCTGATTCTGGGAATAAAGCTAAGAAAGCAGGGTTCATTTCATTTAAATCTTGAATAAATTTTTCTTTCCTATTTCTATTAACCTGAGCTTGAGATAAAACATCCTGAGAAGAATCAACTTTTAACTCTTCTAATAAATCTATATTAAAACGCTGATTGATTCTGTTCAGTAACTCAGCCCGAGCATCTTCCTGATACTCCCTCTCCACACCAGGAATCTCTATCTCTCCTCTTCCCATGCTCTTTAAATTCTCATACCGATCCCCGCCTAAACCAATAAGCTCCTGCATGATCCCTTCATTCAAACTCCCCATCCCAAACATCTCTCTATCTCCTGCCGCTAATCCCTCTCTCAATCCCTCTTCATTCCTATTCCATACCCTCCTCCCTTCATTTACTGGGGCTGGAGATGGAGATGGGGATGGAGATACTTCCCCCACACTACCAAACAAACTCCTTATTCTATCCGCAAATCTGCTAAATATACTCCCTGATTCTGATACTGCTGGAACTGCTCCTACTCCTTCTGAATCAGTTGCTTGGCTAAAACCATACAAGTTATTAAGAGACTCTGTTACTGAAACTGCTGGCGCCACTCCTCTAGAGTTCGAGGATGGGGATGGGGCTGCTGCTCCTTTATTTACATTTTCATCTGATTTATCTACTCTCCCCTGACTCCCTCCCACTATAACTAATTTTTTCTCTCCTGCTGCTTGATCCGCTTTCCCTTTATCTTCAATATTTAACACTACTCCTGCCCCGCTTCTTCCTAAAACTGTTGCTGCTGCTTTACCTGCTGCTCCATTAACCCCTGGAACTGTGGTCACTGCCCCGCCTGCAGCCGCTGCTGGAGTCCGCGTTAATGTCTGCGTTCCTCCCACTGCAGGCGCTGATGGACTTGCTGGTGAAGGCGCTGCTTGAGTGGCTGGAGTTCCAGCTACTGATCCACCTACATTCTGATCTGAATTTAAAGAACCTCCTCTTACTGTTTCTCTAACCTCCTCATCTCTTCCTTCCCTAATAAGAGCTGCCAACCATGTGCTGAATGCAGCTAATATCGGACGTATCCTACCTTGAGAAATAGCCCTGGTCTCATAATCCACTATCCCAATTTCTTCCGGAACTCCTGCTTGATCAATATCATCTACATCCTCATCCTCTTCTTCATCTATTGAAACAGTTCTTTCTCTTCTTAAAAAATTAAGAAGAATCACGCCGATAATGGGTAAAAATCCAAAGAAAATCCACATTCCTATATTACGCATTTGAGAAATTTTTAAATTCCAGGTTAATTCCTTTAAAGTAGGTTTTAATATTTTCTCTGCCCGCTGCTTAGAACTTTTTAGATTTCTATCTAATTGAGACTCGGTCTCTGCTAATAAGGAAGAAAGTTCAGATCTTAAACTTTGATTTTCAATAGTTTGTAAATTAATTCTCTTTGCAAGCGCCTTTGAACTATTCACAATCATTTCCAATTCCTGAATTCTTAATCTAGTCTCATCTTGAATTAGCTGCATTCGGTCTTTAAAATCTTCAACATCTATGGCCCACAACTCTTTGATTTGATTCATCTCATCTTCTAAAGCTGACACACGATTGTGCACAATTCGAGTAAGCGCTATTCCTCTTAAATAATCCGCTAAATCCGGAGCTATTTTTTGAATCTCAAGCTGGGCTTTGAACAGCTTGTCAGACTCTTTCTTTGTAGTTTCTACAGAGGAAAGAGTAGTCTCTAGCTCGTTTATATTAAGTTCCAATGAACGATTTTCTGCTGTTAAATGATTCAAAGCATTTTCAGTTTCTTTTTTCATTAAGGTTAAAGTTTCATCCCCTTCCGGGATCTTTGTAATTTCAGGAGGAAACTTATTTTTAATTTTTTGATCTGCATTATTCTTAACTTGCGCTGCGGTCGTTAAATTAGAACGAAGCTTCGCTATCTCATTTTGCAATTCTATTTCAAGCTGCGCCAAATCTTTAATTTTATTTTTTAACGCTTTTATTTGCGGGAATTTTCCGGACTGAACAGAACTCCAAAGCCCTTGTAGAATTTTAACTTCTTCCTGATACTGTTTATTTTTTGATTTAACCTTATCAAAATTTTCTTTAGAACCTTCAGTTGCATTCTTAATCTGCATTCTTAAATTTTCAATTTCTATGACAATACGGGAAAGCCCAATGCGTGGATCATTGGTAATGGATAACACTTGTAAAAGCGGATAAGGATCAATGGCAGTAGAGTCGGACCGTCTTAACTCAAAATGAAGGTGCGGGGCTGTATTTTCTGGGTGAGGATGGAGATTGTGAGAAATTAAAAGACCAGTCTGAACTGGATCATTTTCCATAACCACTGGATTTGCTAAATGACGATAAACTGTTTGATAATGAGAATAGCTTGCGCCAAGATCAACTGTAACATGAATGCCGGAATTAGGCACGCTCACCACTTTAGTTACCTGTCCGCTCATCAGGGCAATGACCGGAGCATCTGAACCGGAAAAAATATCAATTCCTTCATGCAGACCATTGTGCGCTGCATCTGCAATACCCCAGCTCCCAGGATCAAAATCCGCGTTATAAGCAACCTGAATCTTAGTGATGGAAGCTACATTATAGCCCTGATTCATGCGAATGTTCGAAGGAGGCACATTAAAAGGAAAACGACCGCTGGCTATTAAACTCCTAATGACCAAAACATCTTCAACGTTATAAGAAAATCTGGAATTACGGATAAGATCATCTAAGAGTTTTACTTTTTCTGCTTCTAAATCTTGCGCTGCTTTAACCATGGCGCTAATCACTTCGCTGCCAGATGCTTGAGGCAAAATCTGATCCAACGCATTAAATGGCTGGCTTGGAGTATTCACAACTGTGGGAGCTGGAGCAGGTTCTTGAGTAGGAACTTGACTCTCAGGTTGTCTAGTAAGCGGTTGAAAACTAAAAAAACCAAAATTAGATATTGGCGGAGGAGTTTGCATGGCGCTTGCCGCAACAGATGGAGCTATAAAACGGCTGTTCTTTTTTTGGACTTGAGGCGGCTGAGAAAATATAGAAAAGAGTGTGGTAACTCCTATTAAAAATAAAATAATTCTTTTTGGATTTCCTAAAACGCTAAAAACAATGGGTGAGAAACCTATCATGCCTCCAACAACTATTTGCTGAGATTGCATATGAGACTGCATTATTGTGCCAATAGATGGGCTCATAGAAGCTAAAACAGCCACAACAAAAAGCGCTGCCAGACTAGCAACAGCCACAATTTGTGAAAATATTTTTTGTTTTAAGGTGGGGAGCGCAACAACTTCTTTTTTAAGCGGCTGAGGAGAGGCTTTATTTAATTGTTTTGGACCTGCTCTTTCTGGAGGAACTTTTCTTTGAATATTAGAGTATGGCCAAACTTCTTTAGAATAAGGCTCTAATCTTT
The DNA here is from genome assembly GCA_001800135.1 of Elusimicrobia bacterium RIFCSPLOWO2_02_FULL_39_32. GTDB lineage: Bacteria > Elusimicrobiota > Elusimicrobia > 2-02-FULL-39-32 > 2-02-FULL-39-32 > 2-02-FULL-39-32. The sequence goes on from MGUU01000016.1 coordinate 329,085, forward strand.
CGCTATCTTCTTTTTTTGCTTTCCTAAAACTAAGATGGCCCGCTCTCTCCATCCCGGTTTGCAGCCAAAAACTTAATCCGGAAAAAATGCGCACAACCCCTTCTTCGCCAAAGCTGCCGGGCTTAGATCTTAAAGTTCCCATGGCTTTTTCAATTGCGTTCTCAAATTCCACAGAAACTAAATGAGGCATGGGTTCAAAATCTGAACTTTCAACTAAAAAATTAACTCTGGAAAATTCTCCCTGATACGCGCCTAAAAGGATCTTAGTACCTTTATCTTCAACAGGACCTACAAAAAACAATTTGTTCTTAATAATGTCCATTACTTTTTCCACTGCTTCTGCCAGCTCTTGATCCTCTGCATGAATATTGTTTTCTAACTCCCCTTTTAACTCTTCTAATTTTTTAGTGTAACTTTCTATTAAGGAAGCGTACTTTATTTTTTCTATTCCTTTGCCCTTATCGCTCTTATCTTTTTTCTCCTGCTTCTGGGCTCTTTCAAAAGAAAGTTTTGGACGAATTACAATATAAGGCACCCCTTTATCTCTTAAAAGCTTCATCATGCCAGCAGTATGAAAACCACCTGCAATTAAAACCACTCTTTCCTCATTCAATTCTTTTACTTTTTCCAAGGTCTTCTCCACCATGGTTTGGTCTCTTTTAAAAGCAAGTCTGTAATAGCCTTCTTGTAAATATCTCATTTGGGCATAGGTGGGTGTTTGAGCTCGACTAATTTTAGAGGGCTGGTGAGTTTGGCTTACTTCAATCTTTAAATCTTTTTCTTTTTGACGAACAAAATTTTCAATCTCCTTCCAACCTAAGACTTTACCGCTAAAATTTTTTAAATCCCCTTTTTTAACTGTTTGTCTGTAATCTTCCCAATCTGTAGGGGAAAGTTTCTCATCCCAAAACTTAGTTTCTATTCTTAAACCCCTGTCCACCTCCACTAATTTTTTTAGTTTTTCATCCTGACCGGCAAAACTTAAAAATACATTTTTCTCTAATTTTATAATCTCATCGCTAAGTTTTTCTGTTTTAATTGCGCTATATTTTTTAAGATAATTCACATAGATTTTTATTTGGGGTAGATCCCGATTGTGGGCTTGGGCTAGGTTAATAATCCCTTCATAAAAACGCTCTCCGCTGATCTTGCCCAGACGATAGCTTAAACTTACCTGTCCTAGCTGAGCTAGGCTGGATTTATCTAACTTATCTTCTAGAAAAATAAGTAATTTTTTTCTTTCTTCTTCTATTCCTTCTTTGGTAAATTGCGCTTCTAGTTTAACCATCTCCTCTAAGCTGGTTAAATTTGGATAATCTTGATTCTTCCAGTTTTGAGGATCAGCTTTTAGTAAATAAGAGAAATATTCTTTTAAAGGAATTTTCTGACTGTCAAAATTTCTGCTGACATGATCTAATTCTAAAAGTTTTCTGGGATAAATCTTTCGCTTAATCGCATCCAGCCTAAAACTTAATTTTTCCAACTCTTCTAACAAGTTTTTTCTATCCCTATCAATCACCTCTCTGGCTTTGGCATTCGCTTCATAAAGCTCTTTTTCTTCCACGCCATAAATCTTTAGCTTGCCAGGCCCCATCATAATAGCCAGATATTCTTCACCTGTAATCTCTCCCTCCTGGAGCAAACGTTCTGCCATTTCCTTTTTCAAATTTTCATCAGGGAATACGCTAATCCATTCAGGGCTCACCCTTCCCCACGCGCCTTCCACGCAGACTAAAAGCGGCTGAAGAGAAGCTGCTTCTTTGCTTTCAGGATTTCCAGAATGGATAATTTTTAATATTTCACTCGCATTTTTTTGCGCGTCATAAACTCCGTGAGCGTCTTGAATATGGATCACCAATGGGGGCTGTTCAGCCAAATTTGGGATTCCGCCCCAAGCTTCAACCACAGTTCCTAAATCCTCTGGTATTTCAATGCCTGAAGCTATGCCTAACTCTTTAATTCTTTCTTTTTCTTCCGAACTTTTATCTGTTTTTTTAAGAGCCTCTGCCACCTTTTCCTTTTTCTCTGTCATTACATCCACTGCTTTTTTTCTTTCATCCCAGATAGAAGCTTCAGCATAGGGAGGAACAACAATAGAAAATAAAAGAGCCCCCAGCACACAGATCGCTGTGCTCTCTAACCAATTTCTATTTTTCTTTTCTATCCAGAAACGAATCATTATTTTCCCTCTATTAAAAAGAAAATCACCCCAAGGATATTCTTTGGAGTGACTTTCAGTTCAACCTGGCTCAGCGCGTTTATGATAATGCTAGCAGGATCTTCCTCAGAGAAATTAAACTGATGAGTATTGATCCCCTTAAAATTTTCAACTGGCAATTGTGACTGACTTTGCTTAAATTGGACTAAAACCATTATTGCTTTAAGCTCAAATCTAAACTTTTTATTAACCCAGCTGGCAAGAGAACTTTTCCATGGGAAAAAACGCAGCTTATGAAAACCATTGGCCTGTAAAAAATTTTTCCAGACCCAAGTTTTTAAATCATAAATCTCAAGATTAAAATTATAAAAATTAGAGGTTTTAATATGTTTTGCGGCATGAGATCCAAACTCTTGAACCTCTTTGCCCTGAGGTCTTAAAGAATCTTTGGATTTTTTTAAATTCTTTTTTAAAGCTTCCTGTACCCACATCTGCAGCAAGTTGCCTTCTGACAACATCCGCTCAATGGCGCCTTTGCTTGCCACCTCAATCACTTTGCTAGAGCTAAAGAAAAGTTTCTGCCAATGATTAGCTTTTAAACATTTTTTCCAAATTCCGGGATTTAGGATATAGGCCATCTTTGAAATTGCTACAGGGGCGAAATTGGTTTGCTGAATGGAACCTGAGACCACCACAATTTGCGTGAATCCGTTATTTAATCCGCTAAAATGAAAAAAAGAAACCAGCGTTAACAAACGTAACATCTTATTCATTAACGCCATTCCCTTTTTCTGTTTTTTTAACCCACGATTCATAATATTTATCATACCCTTTGATTCTATTTTCATAATTGGAATATACCAGAAAATGAAAAAACTATTCTTCAATTTTTTGTAACATTTTTGTAACTTTTTCTATCCCGCCTCCCCCATCCCTAGCATCCTTTTTCAAGCTCTAACCCAATGGAAGTTTAGCTGACAAACCAGAAACTTTTCTTAAACTTTTTGTAACAAATTTGTAACAGAAATGTAACAGATTTCAGCCCCCCCATGAGGAAAAATGACACCCAATATCGAAGCTAAACTTAAAAATCCCCGGAAGCTTTAGCTTACTGCTGAATTAATAGCACCAGAGACTCTTTCACATCATCCGTAATCTCCTGTAAATTTCTGGCAACTCTACCCTCTGTAGCAGATACCAATTCAATGATATTAATCAAAGTCTGATGATTAAAACTTTCAATCCAACGATTAAAATTATCCGTAAGGATATGAATCGGCCGTCCTACCAACCCCTGGTTCTTAAGCTCTTCAACCACGAAATCTGCGCGAATCCTGTTTTCCGTTCCCTGATCATCCAGAATCCAGATTAGACGATTTAACTGTTCCCTTTCTAAATAGTTGCTCAGGAAGGTCTTAGCTTGATCCAAACTACTTTGAGAATTCGCGGATAAAGCCAGCTCTTTGATTGTCCCTTGTTTTAAACCAAACGCTAACCTTTTCAGAACCATCTGAATCCACAAAGAATCAAGGTTGCTCACATCCAGGACAAATATCCCTTGAAGCTCAAATATGCTCTTTTTCTCTTTGAACCGTTCTTCTTTGGAAAGCGTGGCCCAACGAGCTAACCCATATCCTTTTATAAAAGCATCCCTGATTTTTTCCCGCTTAGCTTGATTATTTTGCGCACGAAAGAGTTCAATCCATTGAATAAAATTAAACAAATTTGATTTTTCTTCCACATCCATAACAATCCTTCTATCCATTTTTTCCAATAGATAACTCTTTTTTATTGCAGGAAAAATTTTAAACTGAGCATTGGGCAATGCGCTCTTTAAAGATCGAAGAACCATTGCTTGGCCCTTGGCATCTTTGCGGCTAAGAAGTTCTAATATCCCTGCAATTTTGGCAATCGAGATAGAATCACTGGAATTAGAAAAAACTGCTTTTTCAGTTTTTTCTGATTTTAAAAATTCTTTTAATTCATTTAAAATTTTAGGATCTTGAGAATATCGAACTTCTCTTGTTAAAAGTTCCTCAGAAAAAGTTGCAATCTCTTTAGTTTGATTTTGAGGAATCTGTTTTAAAAAATAGAATGATAGAGCTAATCCTAGAAACACAACTCCTATAACAATCAGCATAGGAACTAAAAGTCCTATAGGGATAGGAAAAATTTGCGCTGGTTTTAAAATAGCTTGAGGAATAGTTCCGGAGAGGTTCATAGCATATCCATGAGGAGCAAAACCCAATATGGTTCCTAAAGCGGCAAATGGAGCAAAGAATCCAACAAATGAAGAAGTTTTATTGGAATTTTTTATTTTTTTGATCCAGGCGATCAAAACTCCAGCTAACAATCCAAAATAGATTCCTAGAGCCAAAGATGGTAAGGCTGATTTTTTCCCTAAAGCTGGACGATGCGAAATTGGAGCAGGTGGATAAGGTGGGGGTGGTTTAAGGGTTGGGGTTGGAGGTGGATTGGGAAGCAGGGTTGGAGTACCTGGAGGTGGATTTGAGATGATCTCTTCCTTGAGTTTTAAAATCCCTGGAGTCACTAAATCCGCTGTTAGGATATATTCTAAAAGATCGCCAATCAAAATTTTATTTCCTTCGTAAGTCTCAAGAGTGATCCAAACCTGTTCATTAGTCAGCGTATGTTCAATCTCCTCTTCTCTTAATTCCTCCACATTCTTACCTAACTTGGCTGCTGTAAGTTTTTTCTTTGCATCCAAAAATTCAGCAGGAGTTTTTGTCCAACCCTTGGTAGAAAGAAATCTTAAAGAACTAAGAACTTGCCATTTTTCTGCTTTACTTAAATCTGGATATTGAACAATGGGGATATTTCTAGCTCCTCTTACACCCACTGCCTGTATTCTGATATAGGGGTCCACAATTCCAGTTGACTGCCACATATTGTTTTCTGGTCTAACAGTCAATGCAGTCGCTCTTTTTGCAGGTTTTGCGTCCCAAATCATAGGATATTTCTTACGTCCTCTTTCCACGATTTGGTCTATCGTCTGTTTATGCCCTTTTTTGCTTTCTCTTAAAGCCATCCTAAGCTCTTCAATAAACTCTTGCTCATTTTGTTCTGGACTTTTATAAATATTGATTACATATCTGGGAGTAAAAAAAGCTACTGCATCATTAAACCAATAAGAACTTTCAGGATTAGTAATTCCTTTTTCACGATAAGTTGCCGCAATATTGGGATGTTCAGCTAGCTGGTGGTCTTGGGTGGGAGTATCAGTCATTACAATCAGATCTCCTCCTTTTTGACCTGGAGATCGAGGTGAAACCTCTGGCTGAAAATCTAATTCTCTTTTTAAAAAAAGACCTAATAACTCTAGCCAAACTTTATCAAACTTAGCTGCAGAATTATCCACATTTCTTACAAAAGCCCATCTTTTTTTGCTATCGGCCATGTGCAGCAGCTCTCCGCTTCTAACCAATTCATGAAAATAGTCTCCATGTCCCCAAGGATCTCGCTCACCTTTAAAAATGATAGCCTCTTCATCACCTGCTCTAAATTTTTCTTGAACTGCTTTTGCATGATCCAAAGCCCTTTGATGACTTTGATCATCTGGAAATTTTCCCCTTGCTTTTTCTACATCCGCTACGGGCGCAAAAAATTTAATTCTTAAAGGGGCATAAAAAAAACGTATTTTTTGTTTCAGACCATATCCTTTCTGAGCCTGAATTAATCTAATATGTTCAGCTCGATAACCCCAGTTATTGATCAAAGCAATATCATTTTTCCATACAGCCCCAGCGCCATGAGCTAACTCTTGATTTTCAGATTCACGCGCCTCTCTTTCTAAACCTTCAAATAAACGAAACAGGTTAAAACCAAAAAGATCCAGATAAGTAAAGACTCTGCCATCTTGATCTTTTCCAATAGGCACTGCGGCTTTAGATCTTATCTCAGGAACTATAATTGTAACAATAGGATTAGTTTTACTATAGTTCATTTCATGAATTAAAGATTGAACTTCCCGCGGGACTTCCGCTGGATTCATTCTGGAACTAGCGCCTCCAGCTAACATGGAAATGTATCCCTCCCCTTTTAATAAAGATTCTATCCCTAATCTTTCTAATTCCAATCTTTCCTGATCAGAAAGTTGATTGATATCTAAAACATCCTCTTCTCTGCTAGGTCTAAAATCCCTGAGAATGGAGGTGGTTCTTAACTCTTCCCTCCAATATTTTACCCCCCACTTTAAATCAAAATTATTAGCCTTATCCTCAACTTGGGCTAGTTCTAAAAATTTATCTGCTAATGTATCATCTCTATAATATCCTTCATTCAGACGATCTGCCCAGTAATTTAAATCAAGGAATGATAAACCGGTCTCATCTTTGATTCTGTATCTTTTATCCCTAGCGATTTCTCTTACCTTTTGCATTGCTTCAAACTTTCTTCTAAGAGCATACTCACTTACACCTTGACTAAGATATAAAAGAATATCCTCATCTTTTAAAGAATAGGCATAAGAATTCGGTTCAAAAAGAGCATATTCTGCAGCTATAGAACGAACTGTAATTTCATTAGGGACAGGATTTTCTGATCTTGGTCTTATTCTCAATTGATATCTAGTTCTATATGTTTCCCTACTGTCTTGTCTTGCTCGACCTACCTTAAAAAACTCTTTTATTGCATCCGGTGTCCTCTCACCTAAAGTGAGTTGATCTGCCCAGTAAGTTAACTGATCTCGTGGACTTAAATTAGTTGGAAAATCAATGTGATACCTTATTTCACTGGCCCAATTTCGAATAGTGGTACGGGCATTGAACTCTGCTTTTAACTGCGCAACAGTAAACTCTGGATCAACCCAATAATCTAAATCCTCATATCCAAAACTATAGGTGTAAGGAAAATGATCATATATTCTGCCTCCTCCTACATAAAATAATTTATATCTTTCTATCATCTCTTTTACCAATTTTAATCTTGCATGCATTTGGGAAATTCCCATCCCATATTTTTCTGACAACTTTGCCATCTGACTTAATCTTTTCTCTAAGGTTGGGACGTCTATCCATTTGCATTGTGTCTCGAATTGACTTAGTTCACGGCATATCTCCATTACTTGATCATCGCTCAATCCATAGAGAACTGCTAACTTTGAAAGATTCTTTAATGCTTGATTAATCATTGACCTAGCCTCATTTTCTTTGTCTTTTCCTCCACCTGATTCTCCACTATATCCACTATCACTTTCACCACCAGCTTCACTGTTGCTCCCAGTTCCACTGTCGCTTCCTCCACCTGTTCTTCCACCAGATCCACTACCACTTTCACTTCCACTATCGCTACCACTCCCATCCCCGCTAGCGCTACTGCTACCACTCCCTCCAGAGGCTCCTCCGCCTATACCAAAAGCCCCTGTAAAAAAGGCCGCGGAAAGTAAAGCAGCTTTAGCAATTTTTAAGAATCTAACAGACCCTTTTTTAACAAATTTTCTTGCTTCAAGGAAAAAAATTAAATTTGAATGAGGTTCAACTTCTGCTACAGCAAAAAAATCTCCAATTTCTGTTTCTCCAGAAAGCAAGTTCTTATACTTTTGTTTAAATAGCTTAAGGCTCTTGAGAGTTGCTTCTGGATCTTTTACAAGATTTTTCTTAAGGAGATCATTTCCTTTGCGAGGAGTCCAGACCTTATAAATTTTTCCTTTGTATTGGACTTGTTCGCTATAGACTTCTCCTTGCCACTTTCCCTTGGGATTCCATCTTGGTCGAGAGACTCCCAAATCCTTACCTTTTGAAGCAATTAGCGCCCTGCCCACCACATCAAAAATACCTTTAATTGCGTTCCGGACTTCAGGAAAGCCAAAATCTGCTGCGCTGCCTAACCCTTGAGAGCGGGGAATAGAAAGTTTTTCAGGCAAGAACAATTTCTCTAAAGGAAGAAGCTCTCTTTTGAAGCTATAAAGCGGATGTGCCTCTCTTTCCAAACCAGTCAGCTCCATTCTTGGACGGATGGTAAGATAAGATAGTCCTTTTTCTTTTAACTCATTTTCTATGCCCAAACTATGATAACCGCCGGCAACTAAAACAGTAACCTTACATTTTTTCTCAAGCATTCTCTGCATCAGTTTTTGAACAAAGATCTTGTTTCTCTCCTCTGAACATCTGCTAAATCGAATCGCGTTTTTTAAAAAAGGGGTTATTTTTTTTGCAGGCTGAGTGGCGTTAGCCGAGAATGGCTTTACCATCTTTTGTCCGTGATGAGCATAGTAAAAAATCTCTGGAAAGAGATCTCCGTCTTCTTTAAAAAATGAATCTTCCAAAAGATTAGTTTCAACAATAATCTCATGGATTCTCTTATCAATTTTAGTTATCTCTTTTTCTCTTTTTTTATATTGATGGTAATCTTCTGGGCTTAATTTATAATCCAATGCAATTTCTAATAATTGGAAATCTTGATCTAGATTAAGAAGGAGAGTCTGAACTGGATTCTGATCAGACACTGCTTTTTTAAGAAACGATTCTTCTAATTTTTTAAGCTCTTTAAAAAGTTGTTCTTTATCTATGCTTTCTACGACTAAAAGATACTCAATATATTTTTCTAATTCAGGATTAATTTTTAACTTTGCCTGATCCAATTTTTCTTTTAAAAAGCCATAAAATTCACTCTGCTCTATTTTCCCTAGCCTAGTGAGCAAGCTGTACTCTAACAGTTCAGTGATCTCTTGATCTAAAAGTTTTTGAGATAAGGCCATTAATAAAACTTGCTGCTCTTTCTCTACCCTTTTAAAATCTAAATTTTTTTCTTGACTCCATGCTTTTAAAAATTTCTGAACATTAGAAAAAACGAATGAGCCCTGCTCGATTTGCAATCTCTTATCTCTTGTATCTTTAGATTTCTGATGACTCAGTTGATCTCCTAGGCTATGTCCCAATGCTTTTTGCCCTTGAGATCGCTGGAAGGTAGAATGAGATTCTAAATATTGGACCCATTCCCCAAGATTTCTCTCCCCGTTTTTAAATTGCGTTTTCCAAACATCAAATTCCTTCAACTGTGAACTATAAAGTTTCTCTTTTAAGAATGAGATTTTCGCGTTTAAACCTTTAAGCCATTTCTCTAGTTCTTTAGCCCTTCTTAAATTCTTTTTAAAACTACTCACCTGTTCTAAATATTTATTTTTATCTTCTACTCCGTAAAATTCAACTTCCGTCCTTTCCCTACCTAAACCTGCTAATTCCACGCCAGTTAAGAGTCCTTGTTTCAAAAGATAGTCTGCAAGTCCCAACAAAGTTTTTTGATCTGGATAGTGGCGATATCTTTCAATCCCCTTTAGTTTTCCTTGAGAGCCTTCTACTCCTACAAGATCCACTCCGAAATCCATCAAACCTTTGAGTAAAGAAGCGATATTTTTCTGTACAGCATAGATGTCATGAACATCTTGGATGTGAATGATCAGAGGCGCCTCAACTTCTATTTTTCCCTGAAGTGGGCTTGAGATTTTTCCTTTCGCAAAATGAACCCTTACAATTTCACCGTAACGTTGGATTTCATCCCTCATTTTATGAGGAATACCTAAAGATTCCTTTAAACTCTTTTTACCATAACGCTTTTCTTCTATTTTCTCTAAAAGTTGTCCTAGATGTTCTTGAGAGATTTTATGTCCGTCTTCCCTTTGAATTTTGGGAAGCGATTCTTCTAGATTTAAATCTACCCCATCTCTACCTGCCAAATTTAAAGAAAAAGACGAAAAATTTTTCTGATCTAAATTTATTCCCCCAGCGCCTTTTGGGTTTAGAGAAAGAGAAGCTAGTTGCATGGGCTCTTTTACTCTCTTAAACTCATCCACATTTTTTTTACGCTCCTGCCAAAAAGAGGCTTCTGCGTACGGAACGCTTAAAACGCTGAATAAAAATAAAAAAGCAACCACGATTGTGGTTGCTTTTTTATAAGATTTGCGTTGTTTAGAAGTCCAGAACTTGATCATTTTTTCCTCTTTACAACTACAATTTCCTTTCTTGGATTTTAAATGGGGGTATAATTCCAACGCGCATGTTCCGGAGAGTGGAACAATACGATCATTCCCCTAGTTGAACAATATAAAAAATTAAAGAAACTTTTCTTCAATTTTTTGTAACATTTTTGTAACAAAAATGTACATTTTCATACAGTTGTCCTTCCCCTGACCTTCCCCCGATATTGTGGACACAGAGAAAAAAGAATTAAGGCGCTTGACTAATATCATATAAAATAGTTAATTGACAAATAAATCAATTAGTTATAATATTAAGACATGCTAACATTATCCTTTAAACTGCGAGAATTGTTTCACTTAAATTTACTGCGCCATTTGGGATTCCGTCTTTCTGGGCGCGCCTACGCGCTAAAAGGAGGGATATGTCTTCGTTTCTTTCACCATTCCCCTAGACTATCAGAGGATATGGATTTAGATATTTCATCACAGGTAAGAAAAGAAACGTTAGAAAATGCCGTGGATTCCATTCTCCATAGCCGTTCCTTTCTCAGCCCTTTGATTCCAAGAGGCATTGTGGATATTAAAATACGCAAGCCAAAGCAAACAGAAACCACTCAAAGATGGAAATTTTTACTCATTTTAAGTAAGCAAATCGCTTTGCCGACAAAACTAGAATTTAGTCGTAGAAGAAAAGAGTTAACTTACTGTAAAGGAATCCCGGATCCTGAAATTCTAGCCCAATATCAGTTCTCTCCGTTCGCATCGCAGTATTACGATTCTGGTTCTATGGCAGAGCAGAAAATTTTTGCGCTTTCTTCTCCTTCGCGCAATGCGGTCAGGGATTTATTTGACCTTCACCACCTTTTTTTTAATATTCCTGTTCAACCGGAAAAGATGAACCACCTCAAAATTGAGGCAAAAAAAGAGATCGAACATGCTTATGAAAAAATATCTAAATTTTCATATGACGATTTTAAGGAACAGGTTCTTCCTTTTCTCACAGAAACCATGATCTCTCTTTACAAAGATAAAAATATTTATGAAGAGCTCAAATCAAAAGTTGAAGAGTTCCTCATCGAAAGATTGTCATGAGAAAATCTGCCGTAGAATTATTAAAATTACTGCATTCACACCAGCTTCGTATCTTCACAACCCTAGATATCTTGACCTTGACTGGAATGAATCGTCCAGCAGCAACTCAGGCTCTCTGCCGTTTGAAAAAACAACAGCTCTTAAGTAGGGTTAAACGGGGAGTTTGGGTCAATAAGTTAATTGAGAATCATAATCCTTTTGAAATCGTTCCTTTCCTTAGGAGCCCATGGCCATCTTATGTTTCGCTTCATAGCGCGCTTGCGGATCATGGATTAATAGAAGAAATCCCTCATGTTATCTATGCAGTTACATCGGCTAGCCCTAAAAATTATCAAACAGATATGGGAGAGTTTCATATTCATCATCTTCCAAAGCATCTTATGTGGGGTTATGAAATTAAACAGATGGGGCAGGGATCTTTTCCTATGGCAGACCCTGAGAAAGCGTTTTTAGATATGGTCTATCTGGCTTTGGTTCCTCGCTCGCCTATTGAGTTAGTTCAGAAGAGAGGAAGAAAGTGGCGCTTAAATCTGCAAAAGTTAAGTGAATATGCGCGGAAGTTTAATTTTCCACCTTTAATCACCTACCTGACTAAAAACAATTTATTTAGATGAAGTGTCGAATTGAGAAAAGGCTTTTTGACGGACAAAATCTTTTAGTTCCGGAGCGATTTGCATTCCCCCGAGATTCTCTAAAACCCAATTAAGATCCAATTGAGCTAAAGAATAATAGGTATTTGTATCTGGGTCTATCCAGCGTTCTGTAATTAAAACCCCAAGCAGGCTCGCCTCGGAAACTGTGGTTTGAGAACGGGCAATATCTTTTTTCCCAGAAGAGTCCTGATACTCTTTAAAAATAGTGGTTGTAAAAACACCAAAAATTTTTGCAATCTCAGCTCGGGCATGATTATCCGCAGCTTCCACAGCTAAAGACCTGTCGGAAATGGCTGATACAAAACCAACTCCGGCAAAAATTCTTTTGCCTGCATTTTGAGTTGTAATCCACCCTCCTCCTTTATTCACCCATTCCGGAGCGCTTTTAGGGGCAATGGTATGTTGTTTTGCCGCGCAGCCGCTCATCATTAAAGATGCAATTGCCAGCATTATAAATTTATAACTAAAATTCCGATCCGACTTTTTCAAAGTTCTCATAAATTTTCTCCTATATTATGGGTTGGCTTCCTCTAAAAATTGTTGCTCGTGTAAAATTAATTGATCCTTTAGAGCTTCTGCGGCGCTCTTGCCAGCCTCCTCTAAAGCGTTTAACGCAGATTGGTTTAATTCTCTATGGAACCCTTTAGCATTCACATGCGCGGAAGCAATGGTTTTACCATCTCCCTTTTTCTGCACAGAGACATTGCCTTCAGCAGTATAAACTCGATTGCTAAGAACCAAACCGCCCTTCATTAAATATATTTCACCCACTATCTCCAAACTTGGATTTTCCTTTTGCAGCACATAGCCAAAGGGAGAAAGAGCCCCCATAAAACTAGAATTAAAAGCCAAAGCTCCATTTTCCAAACCTGACACTTTCACGGAAAGAGTAAAGCCTTTTAAAAGCTCCATGGTTTTTTGGATCTCATTTTGAAGAAGCGATTTAAGTTCATTGGTATCCTTAATTTGCCCCTCAAAAAATTCCACATCTTCTCCTACACTCTCCAAAATTTTACTTGCCTGCTTCAACATTCTTATTCCCAGCCAGACTTTTCCCTCTAAGGAGGCTCTTTTCCCTCTTCCATAAAGTTCTAGCGCGCTTAAACTTTGAGATTTCTTATTTTTTAACTGTCTTTCTCTTTCTTCCCAAGCAGACCCTTTAGAATAGCTGGTTAATACATACACATCATATTTTTCCAAAGAAAAATTTCTATCCAAACGAGTCGTTTTCTCAAAATACCAATCCACTAATTGAACTCCAAGCAAATTAGATTCACTCTTAGAGCGCAGCTGTCTGGAAAGATGTTTTTCTAATTCTGTTGTTTCTTCCTGAAACAGAGAGCGCACCTGTACACCCACAAATTGAGAAATTTTAGACAGAGCGTCTTTTATGGCTGATTCTTGCGCTGCTTGCAGAGAATCACAGCTAGAACAGAGTCCGACAAAATAAAGAAATTCTTGAGATTGAGGTGGCTTTTCTATCCACACAGGTTTTATTTTGGAAGAAGATTCGCGAATCAGCTGAGGTTTGGGGGCACAAGAAGGAAGAATAAAAAAAAGAGTTAAAATGAAACCCAAAAACTGAGATTGAATTGTGAAAGACGATGAAAAATTAAAAATTTTAACTATTTAACCACCCCTTGATTTTTTAATTCCTTAAGGTCAGACTGCATTCTTTTAACGTTTTCCTGTCCCTTTAAATAAGCGGGATCCGGCTTAAAAACATAGGCTTTCTTCATCGCTTCTAAAGCCTCATCATACTGACTTACACACTGATAGGCTAATCCCAAATTCCAATAAGCTTTTGCAATGGTTCCTGCTTTTATCTCAGGATTCATCTCTGCAGACTTGGTTGTATCTTTGAAAACTTTCATAGCATTCGGATAATCATTAATTTGCACATAGCGAATCCCTTGTTCTAGAGTAGGAAGAGCTCCATCTTTAGCAAAAGCAAGATATACGGTTTCGCTCCAAGGAATAATCGCTTTTGTAAAAATATTAAGCCCTTCTTTTAAAGCACAAGATAAGATCGCCTCTTTATCTAAAGGTTCAGGAGTGGCGTCTTTAGCTGTGGTTTTATTGGTGCAAACCCCTGAAATTTTTTTACTCTTAATGATTTCTCCTGTTTCCACAGAAACCACATCCATGCTGCCTGTCACTGTTCCTACCCCCTGGCGCTTATAATATTTACAATCATAGTCCTCGTAAATTGTTTTCCCTTCAGAATCTTTTCCTTTAGCCCTTTTACATCTCGTATTTTCTGAGGTCATATCCTCATTATATTTTCCTTCCACATGGCCTGTAAAAATAACCGCGCTAGATAGAAGTTTTCCTATTCTTAATCTTTTAGATGAATCTGCTAGATCTGAATGAGAAAGGGTTAATTCTCCTAATATTTGACGAAGTTGGCTGCGATCTACCACCTTAAACTGTTTCGCTTCCACAAGCGTTTCTTTTAAACCGCCTAAAAATCCTTGAGACATGTCCCCAGTCATTTCACCAATTACCACCTGTTTATATGGGGACATGTTTACTTCTGCGGGATGCATGATTTGTACAGGAATTTTAACAGCAGTCGCGCAACCTATTAAGGAAGGCATCAAGAATAGCGCAAAGAAAAAATTTATTTGCCTCTTCTGCATGGATAAAATTATCTCACTTTCCTCTCGTGGAGTCAATCCTGCCGTTTCTATAAATCCTCTGATATTATAAGCGCATTTTCATGGTGACTATCTTCTGAATTAAGCAGAGCAAAAATTGCGCTTGTATCTAACAAAATGCTAGCCATGGACATGCCTGCTTAATTCTTTATCTAAATCTAATTTGCCAAGCCGAAAAGAACCAATCAAATTTTTCATCTGTTTTCCCGTATAGATACGAAGCGTTCGTTTCCCTACTGAACGTAATGCGTCTCGTATAGGTTCTCTAGACTCTAAACTCATAGAACAACCTCTCCCTCTAAGCAGCGACTAATTTTTTAATAACTGGGACAAATTGTTTTGCCTTCTTTTCAGATATACAAAGGGGAAAGAATTTTAATCCAAGCGCCTTGGCCATCTTTGAAATACGAGAAATGGATGCAGATTGTAGTCCTCCGCCTTTGAGGTCCCGCGAAATAGCGCTTTTTTGGGTATGGAGAACTTTAGCAAGATCGGTATATGTCCAGTGTCTTCGTTCCAATGCATTGAGTATTTGTACTTCAAGCTGGAATGCCGGCCATGTTTCTTCGAAAAGTTTTTTAAATTCTGGATCATCCATTTCACGATCAGCGATCGTTTTAAATTTTCCTTTAGTTTTCATGGTTTTCTCCTATAACACATTAATGTACAACCATTCCTGACTGAGCTTCAGCGAAGAAATGCCGCTTCATTAAGAAGTTATAAGAAAGCGGCTTCGCTGAAGCTCAGTCATAGTAAGTACCCTCCTTAACACGTTTCAAATAGTCTTGTTTGTAACGAATGGCAATTTTTAAACATTCCAAGTCCAATTTCGTCATTTGTTGTGAATGCTTGCGATAAGCGTTAGTGATAATAACCTTTGCTCCTGCAATTGTGAAGTTGAAAAACCGTTCATCCCGCGGCTTAAAAGCATAAATTTTATTTTCCTTGTTTTCTATACGATAGAGTGTTAATGGAAATAAAGTCCCGTACGCGGAATCGCAAAATAGTTTTACAATTTGCAAAAAACGCACTCTAGATTGAGTTGAGAGCTCTTTATAATATTCCAGTCCGGGAAGTTTACCATCTTCCGTATAATACCACTCTGCCGTAAAGTAACGGCCACTATAGTAAATAAAACCTTCTCTATTAGGAACTATTAACATTTTAACTCCTTTTAGAGGTTAACATATATGTGAACTATTGTCAAGGCGGCGCCGGGATGGCTAAAATGGAAAATTCTTATTTTCATTTTTAGAACTATTTTCCCTTGATTAACTTTGCTTTTAAGATGTTGAGTTTATCTTTTACAGGGGCTGTTAGGTCAAGATTAAGAACTGTTTGATAAGCTTTAATCGCTTGGCTAAATCTTTTTTCCTGAGTATATAGATAAGCTAAATTAAGATGGGCTTCGACCCGTAAAGGTTCTAGTTCAATCGCTTGTTGAAAAGATTTTTCAGATTCCTCAAATTTCCTTAAATTTCCATAAATAATTCCTAAATTGTTATAAAGAGAATAATCTCCTCTAGAATTTGACCTTAATTTCAAAGCTCTTTCATAAAAAATTTGCGCTTTGGAAAAAAAATTGTTTTGAAAATAAAAAAAGGCTAGCGCTTTAAGAGCCTCTTTATTTTTTGGCTCTAAATCAATCGCTTTTAAATAAAAACCTTCTGCTAAAAGATCATTTTGCTCACTTAAAATCTTCCCAAGATTATAATACACCCCGCTAACATTAGGATTTAATTGCAATGCCATCTGAAAAGCCAACTTTGCCTTCTCCAATTCTTTATTTTCCGCATAAAGCATCCCAAGATTATTTAACGCCCTGTTATTACTTGGATAGAGTCTGACTGCCTCTTCCCAAATTTCTACAGGATTTCTGTACAACTGATTCCTTTTCCAAGTTAATCCTGAAAGTAAAAAAATATAAAGCAGTAAAAAAAGAACCCTAATTTTTACCTGTCCCAAGAATGAAACTAAGCCCAAACAAAGTCCCCATAAAGGCAGGTAGAGCCTTCTTTCTACCATGGCATCATAGATAGGGAAAAAACTTGAGGTGGGAAGC
The DNA here is from genome assembly GCA_001800135.1 of Elusimicrobia bacterium RIFCSPLOWO2_02_FULL_39_32. Taxonomy (GTDB): domain Bacteria; phylum Elusimicrobiota; class Elusimicrobia; order 2-02-FULL-39-32; family 2-02-FULL-39-32; genus 2-02-FULL-39-32. The sequence goes on from MGUU01000016.1 coordinate 345,643, forward strand.
AGTGTAATTACAAACCACAAAAGAGAAAATAGAAAAATTTTGTTCTTCTTAAAAACAGTTAATGCGGCAGTCCCTAAAAATAAATAAAAAACTAAAGAATAAATAACTTTTAAGTCCAGCAGGCTTTTTATAGGCAGAATAAAATGATCTATGCACTGGCCGTGTGGAAATAAAAAAAGTTTAAGATAGTTTAAGACCACAACAGTTTGAGTTAAAAAATAAGAATAAGCCGACCAGCTTTTCTCTATTCCCCCTCCCATAAAGCCAATTTTTCCAAAATAATAGTGTCTAAATAGGATGTAGAGTATTAAAATGACCCAGTAAAATAAATGAGCACGCCAACGATTTATGAACTTTTTAAAATCAGAATTGCTTAAGAAAAAATAATCATATAAAAAAACAACTGCTGGCAAGGTCACTGCAATTTCTTTGGAAAAAAGAGCCAAGAAAAATGAAAGGTAGGAACTTAAAGAGAATAAACGATTTTTTTCAAAAGCTTTTACAAAAAGTAACAGGGAGAGTAAATAGAAAAAAGTTGCTAAACCATCTGAACGGTTACTGATATAAGTAACTACTTCTGTTTGGAGAGGGTGGAGCGCAAAAATTAAAGTAACGCCTAAAGAAAAAATATTTCCTAAACTGCTCACTGAACGATCCCCTAAAATATTGTCTGAATCGCCGCCTGAATTGTTTTTGAGAGTGGTTGTTTTTAAATGTCCATTCGTAATCTCTTGGCTCAAGGAAATTGGTATTTTAAAAGTATCTCTGGAATAAAAAAATATTCTCTTTGTAAGAATAAAGATAAGGAGAGCGGTCAAGCTATGCAGCAAAACATTGAAAAGATGGTAAGTGAAGGGATTGTTAGCCCCTAAAGCATAATTAAAGATAAAGGTTAAAAATAGAATAGGGCGGTGAGGAACGTTACGGTTGGCAAGAATCTGATCTGTGCGATAAAGCAGCTTTTGAGGAAGATGGTCCCAGTTTCTAATATCTGGATTTTGAACAATATTGCTCCAGTCATCAAAAATAAAAGGCGCATTAAGGGAATTGAGATAGATAAAAAAAGGGAAAAAAAACGCTGCTAAGTTTATCCAGAAAAATAAAGAAGGCTTGTTAATCAAGGAATTCATTTTAATTAGAAATGAATTATAGCAAACTAGGTAACAAGCGCCTGATGAATTAGTTTAACCGAGATTATGCAGATATTCTAGGAGCATTACTGTTGAACATGATATAACTTTAACTCAAGTCCTGTTTTTTCAACCTGCTCTACTAGATGGGTAAAACCTTCTCGCAGTTTCATGCGGCTGATCTCATTTAGATCCATGGAAGCAAACCCTTTCACCAGCTTTAAAAACCCAGCCAGCTCTTTTCCATCAGCTTTAAATAAGATGTCCCATCCCACTTTAAGTGAATCCTCACTCCACCAACCTTCCCAATTTTTAGATTTTACTCGGAACAATAAGAGATCAAAGGAATCCTCTCTTAAACCATTTTTTTCAACTAAAGATCTAAAATTAAATTTCCCTTGCGTCAGTTCCTGATAAAGCTGCGCAACCTTTAAATCTTGAGAGACGATTCTAACTTTTCTTAAAAAACCTTCCACTTCTTCTTCATTTAAAGTTCCTTGATCTTGAACCAATACCAACTCTATCATTCTTCTTTCTTTTAGAGCAAAACCACTATTATTTTCTTCCATCTTTCTTCTCTGAAGCGATGCCGCCCCTTTAACATTTACACCATTCTCTTCTTCAAAGGATTGAATAAACTCATTCAGTTTATCCGCTAACAGGGGTAAATCAAATACACTGATCACGATCCTTAAATTTCTATCTCCAATATTCTCTTTTACAGTTTGAACCCAGTCTGGTTTTAATATCTCAGGAGGAATCTGCTCATAAGATAAACCCATCCCTTTTGAAACCTGCTCAATAATAGCTTGAGTGCCATTCTCAAATTTTTCAGACCGATCATTAAAATCATCTTTAAAGAATGAAAATCCTCTAAAAAGTTCTGTTTCTAAATGACCCGTGGCAGCGAAGTGACGGAAAAGAATTGAAAGTTCTCCTAAGAAACTGAACCTAAAAATATCATTTCTTAAAATAAAGACTAATTTAACAATTCCATAAAGATATTGTATTGGTTTTAAAAAATAGAGCAAGAAGTCTTTTAAAATAGGAGGGGTGCGCCGCGCAATTTGATGCTGATTGAGCCAAACTCGCCCCCCTTCCTGAGTCAACATCCAGGGAAGAATTAAAAGGTGAATCACAAAATTAAAAGCTCTATTGTCAAAACCTCTGACCCATCCCCGATTCAAAGTAATCCTATTTTTGCCTGAATCATAATAGGCGAGTCTCCAACCCATTTCTTGAGAACTTTTAATTTCCAGTTCCACCTGCGGATAATAAGACCTTATAAGGTTCAGCCAAAAAGGATCTACCTTATCCCCATTATTTTCATTTCCCATTAAATAAACTATTAGATTTGAAAACCCAAGAGCTAAAAACGAAACAAACCAAATCAGAGGGAAAATAGAATCTGGCCAGATTAAAATAAGAACTAAAGAAGCTGCCAAAGCAAAAACAGAGTGCCTTATATCTAGCGGCTCTTTCTTCTTCACAGGCTCCACAACCTCTTTCATGGCATCAACTTGGCTCAGCAACTCTCTTAAAACCTCTAATGAAGATGGTTCCTCCGGTGTAGGAACCTTAAGCTCTAAGACCATTTTAATTGAATCACTGAAATCTATTGAGTCTTGGGATAAAGCATTCATAGCGGGTAATAGACGACTCACTAGCTGCTTAAATTCAAGATAAACTTGCGGATTTTTATCAATCAGAATCGCAATATTAAACAACTCTTCTATGAGCGCGGTTTTATTCACATTAACGTTAAATTTTCCCCGCCCCGCATAATCTAAAAAGTAAAGATATTCTTCAAAGTTTGTTGGAAAACTTTTGCTCCATTCATATTCATCAGGGTTACCGCTAAAAGCATTAGAGAATAGAGCCTTTGCCAATCTATAATCCTCATCTAGCTCATCCAATATCTTTTTAAATTTCATTGCCTCACTAATATTCTTAAGAGCCAGTTCCTGCTTCATTTTCTTATAATGGGACTCATTTTTGTATCGCTCCTCAATACTTCGCAGAAGTTTTAAAAGTTCCTCAGCTTCTCTATCGTCCTTGGGAACAATGGTATTCATAATCTCATCATACTGCGCTATATCTTTTTCCGCAAAAAAGAGCAGTCCGGCTTGATCCGTGTATATAAAATGATCCACTGCTTTCCATGCTTCATCCTTTGTTAGTCCAACTGCGGGCTGGGTCAAAAAATTCATTAATTTTATTTGCAGTTCCATTCTCTCACTTCTGATTTTTTCCCAAAGCCTTGTTTCAGATTTTATTCTGTATTCTTCTTCTTGCTCAAACAATTGAGCAAGCTCATCTATCTTTTTATGAGCTTCTTGAAAACTCAATCCAGACCTCATCAAGGCATGCAGCATCAGTTCCCTGGCAGCAAGCGCTTGAATCATTCTTTTTCTAATCTTTCTATCTAAACTGGCTAACCCCAGGGATAATTTTTTAGACAATAAAAAAAGCGCATGGTCGCTTTCTCCAAGCATTAAACGGGTTAAAAATGCTAGATAATAGTGATAAGAATCATCCTCCTTCTTAGTGACCCAAGTTTGATCCATTACCACTGGCCAAATAGTTTTCATGCCTAAGGTTGGATAGCGCTTTAGCTGCATTGCAAACTCATTTTGCAGCTGTCTAGCTATTTTTTGAGCGCTTAAAGGCACAGCGTTCGCTTTCATTCTAAGCTGAGAAAAAGTTCTTTCAAAAAAAGCATTTAAGAAATAAGAAACAAATTTAGGATAAACTGAAACCACGGTTTGAACAACATCAAACGTAAAATTTTCATAAATACCTGTTACAGGAATAACGATTTCATCATTAAATCCTCTCACAAGAGGCAAAACAGAATTGAACGCGGCTTTTGCTTCAGAAGAAAAATCACCCTGCAAAAGCATCCAAATAAAATGTTCCGCTTCTCCCTGATGCAATGAGGTTACGATTGGATCATTTGAATCTTTTAAACTGCCTCCTACAATAAAATCAAGATAGCGCAAGGCAATGGCCTGCATGCTTAAACGCTGCTCTAATCTTTCTTCCCCATCTCTAACTATAGGATAAGCTCGTCCTTTAGGCGGCAAGCGCAATTCATAACCAAAACTGCCGTCTGACTTTTTCCCCCAAATAATTCGATGCCCTAACTCTCCAACATAATGGTCTCTCCTGCCAACAGACTTGCCAAACATGGCGGCTCCAATGCCTTGCAATCCGATTTTGACAAAAGTAGCTTCTCTGGTTACTTTTTTTATAGTTTTATTTTTTTTGTATCCAGAAACTTCAGCCAATAAACTGTTTACAACTTCAATGGACAGGATCGCGTTAAAACCATAACTATCTTTAAGGATGCCGAACAATTTTGAACTTAAATCCACTCCTCCATCCTGCACATAAGAAGGATCTTCAAAATCTTGAGGCCTAAAATACTTAATATTATGGCTAAACACTTTTCTTTTACTTTTAACATGTCCTGACCACGCGATCTTTAAATTATGTATTTGATTCTTGGCTCTAGTTGTATCCATGTTTCTAGCTTTGGCAAACTCTTCCACTAAAGAATTGATTTCTTTCATTAAATAATAATAGACGAAAGTTCTAGCAGCCTCTGAATTTTTAATTTTCTTTCTTAAAATCTCTTTTTCTATTTCAGACCATAAGATAGATTTCCTTCCGGAAAAATCTTTTTCACGCAAAAAACCAGTTTGATCTAAAAGAGCGATCTCTATTTCTTTGCTGCCGATGCTTAGAGCGATCTGGATTTCCTGCTGTTCAGGGATAAAAGCCAATAAACGATTCTCCTTGTTTTCATAAATTCTGCTGACTTTGATTTTTCTAGGGATCATGGCCTTTTGAACTCCGCTCACTAAAAAATCCTCATTCATCAGCTCTCCAAGCGCAAATTCTTCTCCCCCTGCAAACAAATAAATATTATTTTTAAATTCTTTGTCTGGAGTAGAATAACCATCCACAAAAGCCCTGAGCGCTTTTCCTAAATCCCCTGCAATTACTCGCAAAAATTGAATGGCGCGAGGATCTTTTGCTTTTAACTGTTGGCTGATCATTTTAAAAGTATTTTCTATCGCAGCCGGTTCACCTTTTTTTATTTTTTTTTGTTCAAAAAGCAATCTAAAATTTTCCGGAACAGCCTGTCTCCCGCGATCAATTAACTCTTTCCTCTTGCTTTCATTTAAATTGACTTCCATAATTCCTATATCCTGTGTTTCTATAGAAATCTCATTCCAATCTTGAGACTGCCTTTGGGCATTAATATCATGACTTTTAACTCTGGCAGCCAGCATGTCTAAAATAGTAGAACCTGTATCATTTAATTTAACCATCCAGTGAGTATCACCTAAGAAAATTTTTGCCACCTCATCTACCAGATCAGCATTCGATAAACCCAAAACAACGGTATCCTCCTCCTCTCCTTTAAAAATATCTATAGGACGGTTGCTTACAATCCCTCCGTCAGAAAAATAGTGTAAATCTCCATTGATTCGTATTGTGGGAGGGCGGTAGAAATAAGGAAAACTTGCGCTGGCTCTTACTGCTTTATAAACCTCAACTTCAGGGCTGTTTTTAGCGTTAAAAATAAAACGATCCCGGGTGGTAAGATCAGTAGCCACAATATTTAAATCAATGCCCTGATCTAACAAATCTTGAAAAGTTGGATCTTTAATTTGGCCTGTGGATTCCGTATATTTTTCAAATATTATGTTTCTAACCCAATTTTCAAAATGAGTTCCTTCATAAAGTCCGGCTTGAGTGCTGAGCTTTAATTTACTTAAAATACCTGTAAACCATGTAGGACGAGACTTTCCATCTGTAAAAATACGAGGGTCAGTCTGTTCCATAATTTTTTCTAATTGTTTACCGGTATATCCCACAGCCAAAAAAGCAGCGCCTATGGCGCCTACAGAGGTTCCAGAAAAAGCTTTGAATCTAAATCCTTGCTTTTCTAACTCCTTAATTGCGCCAATATGAGCTAAACCTCTTACGCCTCCGCCTTCCAACACTAAATTTACATACCTCACCCCGCCTAGTAATTCATCAAAATGAGTTCTTAAAGGCTGAGTACCCCTTATCAATAACGGCTGTGTTCCTTGAGTTCCTACCAGATCACCTGTGCCTCGATTCCTTTGCAGGGGTTGAGGATCAGGTTCTGCTGCTGCTCCTCCTCCTGCTCCTAAATTATTACCTGTTTCTGCATCTAAATCCGCTATTCCGGGCAAAAATCGTTCTCTTAATTCAATTTTTGCCAACTCCACTCCAGGCAAAGCCTCTATGGAATTTTCCAATTTTTTAACATCCACACCTTCAGGAACCTCTATATCCATGCTAAATTGAAGTTTTTCTCCGCTCGCTTTTCTAAGCCCGCTTCGGACCATTTTCATCCTAATTCTAAAAACAAGCTCTTCCCTCTCTATTCTTTCTGTATCTGCCCTATTTGAATTTTCCAGATCACCATCTTCTCCTTCAGGGTTCTGAAGACTCTTTTCTATGATTGTTGTAAAACTAAGCCCTTTAACATTTATACCTACTTCTCCGGTTTTTTCAGTAATGTCATAAACTAAACCATTGCGATCAGAAGCGATCACATTTAACTTTCCTCTTTGTTTATTCAAGGCTCTATATTTAAGCCACTGCTCTTGAGTCACTTTAATATTCACTAAATTCTGAATCATTTCTGAAATAAGCGATTGAGTATCATGCGTCCCACGGAGATGTTCGCCAGTTAATTGGAGAGTGATAATCTCATGACCTTGATTAGTTGTTTTAGTATGAATATCCACAATATTTCCGCAGGACCAAGTAATCCCGGCAATTTGATGTAAGATACCTGGAATACTGTAATGCACTTTTATCACTAATTTTACCCTATGGTTATCGGAAGATTTATCGTAAGAGATGTTGTAATTCATTACTTCTATTGGCTCTTCAACCTTTAGATCCTTAATCCTTTGATTTACATTATAAAGATGAGAATTGGGCTGAAGGTTCATTTCTGGTTTAGTAAAATAAAGTTGCGCGCTGGAACGCTTGAATGGATCTTCAGGCGGAAGACTATTCCGATCTATGGGCCAAATAGAGCCAGTTTTCTCGTCAAATTTAAGCAAAAAATCCTTATTCTCAATAGACTGAAACACCGCTTGAAAATTACTCTTAAAATCATTGCTCATTTGGACTCCAACATAGCTAAACTCTGGCCTGGTCCTTAATTCCATTTTAATCTCTTCTAAACGCTGCAACAATTTATAAAGCCAATGCGCGTTTTCTCCGCTCTCTCCTCTTAAAAAATCTGGTTGAGTCATTAACTTAATTTCTATTCCGCCAAACTTGATATTGGTATAGACAAATTTTCCATCTTCCTTTTCTTTTCTTTTTACTTCCCATGCTCTATCTTCATCCACAGCCAATCCTATGTGAGCATGAGTAGGATCTAAAGTTCTCTTCCATTCTTTAACTCCAGGCTCTTTTCTATTCTCTCTTAAATTGATTTTATATTCACTGCTAGACCATGCTTTATCCAAAGATTCCTGATCTGGAAACACAATCGCAACCCCAAGAAGATCACTCACCAAAATTCCTTTTATTGGATCTTTGGGCAATCCACCTTTACGGATCACTTTATTAATGGTTTGAGGAGCTCCTTTAGGCCGCACCAAAACCTGAAGATAAGGAATCTCTCGCTCTTTTAAATAATTCTCAACATTCTTCTTCATGATCTCAGCGTCTGCAACTTGCATAACTCTTAAGAACTTTTCATAATCCTCCTTGCCAATGATCTTAATTAAAGATGCGATTAAAAGCTCTGAAGCGATATCCTCTCTTAAAACTCTATCCGCAAGCGTTGCCCAGATCAGACGAATCTGCATCTGTATGTTGCTGGTGATTCTCTCGCTTTCTTCTTCCGGCGCTGTTTCTAATGCATATAAACGATCTGCTAAAACCAAAAGCAAAGACTCTGGATCTCCAACCATTTTTAGGCTAAGGTCAATCTGATTCATTAGAGCGTCAGAAGGGCCTTTAACATCAATTGGAAAATCATAAGGAATCTGATTAACAGATCGCAAACGGTTTAAGCGTTCTACAATCTCATTTAAATCCTGATCTTTTAGTTCAAAAAAATCCACGCCTTTCATTTCCCGATTAATTAAACGTTTTATGCTTTCAGCGATCTCCTCTTTTGATCTTTCATCTTTAAATTGAATGCCATGCTTTTCCAATAAATTGCTAATCCTTTCACTGGATTTAACTGGTTTTTCTTGCACAAGCTCTTTCATTAACTCTACAATAACCTCTTCTTCTTTTTTACCATCTTCCAATGCGACTTTTGACTGTAAGAGTTCCTTAATCTTTTTGATGATCCTCTCGGAAAGTTTTTCTGTAGTTAATGAAACCGCTTTTTCTTTAAAATGCGCGTTCAATAAATCCTCTATTTGTTTTGCAGTCACTGGGCTGTCTTCTGGAAAATGTTTATGCAGCAAGGTAGCAAAAATCGTATTCGCAGAAGCTCCCCAACGGAAAAGCGAGATACTAAGCTCGCTCGCTTGGTCTTGATCCTCTTTTTTCTCATAAAATATCGTTGCCAGCTCTTTAAAAATTTTAGAGCTCCCTGTTTCCGCCTCCTGCTTAATCTCTTCCCAATGAAGATTTAATTCTTCAATTCTTCTTTTCTTATTCTCACGCAGCTCCTCTGGATTTCCAACCTCATCCTCCCCATGAGTGGATTCTGCCAGCGTTGTCCCATCCTCTAGCAATGACAAAATAGGAACGGATTGTGGCAATACTTCTACAGAATAAGCCAGATCAACTATTTCCGGCATCTCCATCATTGGTTTTAATCTTCTCAGCAAATTCATCCAATAGACTAAAGGTAGGTAACGATCCATGGTCTCGCTATAATCTATGTACTTAGAAAAATCATTCTGTTCTAAGGAATCTTTAATCAAAGATTCAAGACGATGAAGCGGTTCTGGATGACCTTTTTTCTCTAAGTATTTAATAATCTCGCGAATTCCCTTAGGAGGTTCTTTAAGCAAATCCTGCTTGCCTGTAATATCCATTGTGATGTATAATCCCTGCTCTCGACGACGCTCATTCTCAGCTATTTTTTTATAATGACGCTTAAGTGATTTTTTAACTTCTGCCAAGGCAAGTGTGGCATGTTCATGCAAATTCTCCTGCATATTTTCTCCAACTCCAATTGAAACTCCAGACCCGCCTAACCCCTGAAAAATACGCGCGTAAGGAAGAGGCAAATTGTTTTCATAAACCCAAAGATTATATTTTTGATGTAATTTAATAGTTGCGGAAGTTGCAATTTTGACAAGATGCAACATGGGTTTAAAGAAAATTATAAGAATGACAATCCGTAAGAAAAGGTCAGGAACAAAACTAAGCGCTAAGAGCGGAGCAAAAGGGAGTAAATAAGGCGCTAAAAAGAAAAAGGATAGGAGTGTCAATACAGGCAAATCAATGATTAAAACTTTTACAACTGTTTTTAAAGAACTAAAAATTGACTTTATAGTCTGCAAACTGACAAAAGATTGAGGTAACGCATCTAACGGCTGGGTAACTCTAATTTTAAAATCTGATGTTAGGGCTTTTTGATAACGGGTTTCTCTTCTACCTTCAGCTGTTATAGCTACTAGCTGCAAAGGAAAAAAACTGCTTTGGATTGTCTCATTTATAAAATTAATAATTTCTTCTCTTAGTTCTGTTAGTTTTGTCTGCCAACTTTCACCAGATTTTTTTGCTCTTATAATCCATTTAACAGTTAAAACGCTAAAAGAATATAAAGGGTGAGCTAAGGCAAAGAAGCCTGTAGCCCAGACAAGCCCTGTCTTCACTAAATCCCAATCCCCTAAAATAAGACCTGCTCCCATGATGAGAAATCCAATAAGAGGAAACACTTTTGTCTCCCAAATCGGCTCTTTTTCAGTCACAGCAACCTTAAATTCTTCTGATTTTTCCCCGAACTTTTCTTTAAGGCTCAAGAAACGAATTGCTGCAACCCTATTGCGCTCAATCTTTAACCTTGAAAGAAAGGAAAATGGAACTCCATTCAAAAACTGTTTATCTTTAACAACCTCTCTGGTTCTGCGTGGATGAAACCCATGCATCTGTCGTATGATTTTATTCTGAAAATCTGAGTCTGTAAGAGTATCTAGACGATCTAAAAGCTGCGCAAATTCTTTCTTTAAGCCTCCCATTTTATGAATAAAATCAGTTAAAGAATTCCTTTGTCTTAACTGACTTTTTGTGTCAATAGGAAGCGCCTGCGGAGATATTCTTTCCTTAGGCAAAGGAGTTTCCAGCTTTAAAGTTGAAAGAAGCATTCCAAGATTACCTTGACCAGCCATAAGCTGATCCATTTTCCGCATTGTGTTTTGAACTATAAACTCAAACGCTTTCTTTTTTTCTCCTTTATAAAATCCAATTTTATATTCTTTGTCATTTTTCACAAAAGGCTCGCTAAAAGACAAACCCTTCTTAATTTCTTTAATGATCTTATTAATTTGTTCCTCAATCTCTTTATCCTTATTTCCAATTTTAAAATCTTCAAGCCTTTCTGCGTACTGATCCAAAGCATGGAAAAATTTCTGAGAATCAAGCCCTGAATCTGCGCCAAAATCCAGAGATTCCGCGCTTTCTGATTTTATCCGATTCATGGAGTCCAGATTAATCTTGGATTTGGGAACTCTTTTAGCTTCAGCAAAGGGAGGCAAAAGTGTGCTAAAAAGCAGAGAGCTTACAACAGTAACTGCCGCTATTTTTAAACAGTTTTGATTTTTTCTTTTTATCCAAAAACTAAACATTTATGGTTATCATTCAACTTTAAATTTACTTAAGATGCCCTTCCTCTATTGATTTCTTGTAAACGATTGCAGATTAAATTAAATAGAATTCCTCTCCAAGAAGTTCAATAGAACAAACTCCCAAAAGATACCTATAGTATAGACGATTTTGCCTAGTCTAGTCTCAAACTTTTTGTAAAAAATTTGTGACAATTTTGTAAAGTTTCATAAACCGTCCCGTCCCTCTTCTTGATAAGAATCATTCAAGGGGGACTTTAAAAATGGCTATCGAAAACATTTGTTTTCTAATGTAAACTTTAGTTATGAAATCTAAAAAGTTTTGGATTTTCCGATTACGAGCAGTCGTAAAAGTTCTTTAAATTAATTTAACGGTAAACTTCTTTGCGATGTTTGATGCGGTAAAGATAAATCAGTTTATTTCGATCATCAATTCTATAAAGAGCTCTATAATTTCCTATTCGAACTCTATAACCCTCTTCATTTGTTAATTTAACAATCCCAATGGGTCTTGGGTCCTGTCTTAATTCTAGAAGTTTAGATTTAATTCGCTCAAAAAGAGGTGAGTCTAGTGAATCTAGATCCCTTTGCGCGGAAGGAAGAACTTTAAGCTGATACACTCTTCCTTAAATGTAAATATTCTTCAAAACTGATCGCTTTTTTTTCGTCTGCTCTTTGTTTTTTAAAGTCTAATAAATCTTCTTTTAGTTCTTCTTCTTCAATTCTATCTTGAAGGGCTTTTTCTACAAAAAAATTTTGTTTAATTCCATGTGAGTTACAAAAACTTCTAATTAATTCTGCCAGTTTTGAATCAATTCTTACTGCAAAAGTTGTTTTGGCCATAAATTCACCTCCAATATATGTAAATATAGCAGGAAAAGATTATATTTGCAAGCAAATATAATCTTTTGAAACATTTCTCTAGCAACTACTACTGCGCTTCTAGGACAGTAACATCCTTTTGGGATTATTTCAGCGTAGAACTATACTTCTCAAACAATCTGCTTCTTTCTATCCGGTTCACCTGCTCTTGGAATAATTGCCTAAAAAAATTTAATATATTCCATCAGGGTTTAAGAACAAATGGGACTTTCACATAACAAGATTTTCTTAATTTTTCATTTTTAGGAAAAAATCTTAAATTAAAACTAATAAATTCTAGATAGTCGTCCATATCTAATTTTTTTGCGGCAGGAATTTTACCCTTAATAATCGGTAATTTCAATTCTTCTTATATTTCCGTAATTTCATGACAATTTTTATACGAAAGCACATGCGCTTTGGAACGCAACTGTTTATCTTCTCCTCCGTAAACTATATATTTTTTTATTAAATCGTGTGCGGCAATTCTTTCGAAATAATCTAATCCCCTAAAAAAGTCGGGCACAATGGTTTGTCCAGATTTGATTTCAATCGCAACTGAACCCATGGGGGTTTGCGCTATAATATCCACTTCATTTCCGTTACTATCCCTAAAGAACGATAAATTGCTTTCACGGACTTTGTTAAATCTTCCTTTCAAAATATCGGCAACAATCATGTTCTCAAACAGAGATCCTTTCAAAGGGTCCCTCTCCACTTGAGAAATATTCTCAATTCCCAACAAGTAAGATGCCAGACCAACATCATAAAAGTACAGTTTAGACATTTTAATAATCCGTTTGTTAAAATTCTTGTGATAAGGTGGCAAACGAAAAATAATATAACTAACCTCTAATAATGAAATCCATTCATGCGCTGTTTGATGAGATACCCCTGCCTCATTGCCCAATGAAGAAAGGTTCAATAACTGTCCTATCCGTCCTGCGCAGAGCTTTACAAAATTTTGAAATTTTAGCGCATCTTTTAAATGGATTAAATCTCGAATATCTCGTTCCACATAAGTTTGAAAATAAAAACTCATCGCTTCAAAAGGGTTCAAATTTTTATCATAAATTCTCGGATAAAAACCTTTTAACATCATTGCATTTGCCGATAAGGATTGATTCCCAAGTTCCCTAAATGAAAAGGGCAGCAGTTTAACCACAGCAACTCTGCCTGCAAGAGACTGGTTGATCTTGCTGGAGAGCAATAGATTTTGGCTGCCAGTCAAAATATACATGCCATTCCTATTTTTCTCATCAACAATGCCTTGAATATAAGCTATTAAATCTGGGGCTTTCTGTATTTCATCAAAAATTGCGCCATTCGGATACTTTGCCAAAAAACCCTGTGGGTCTGAAATAGCATATTCCTTTACCGCTGGAGTTTCAAAAAGCACATAATCTTTTTTCGGAAAAACGAATTTGCAAAGAGTGGTTTTGCCTGATTGTCTGGGACCTGTCACTAGAACGACAGGGTATTGATGGGCTAACTCTTTTAATTTATTGGATATCTCTCGTTTGATCACTTGAATAGTATAACGCAATTCTATGCAAATTGCAAGTTATAATTTAAAATTGCATAGTTTGCATTTAGCTGTTCCTCTAAGAAACTACTGCTGAATGTCTAGAACTTCCGCATCTCCTCTTGATTCTTCAATCAGAACGCTGTACTTCTCAAATAATCTGCTTCTTTCTATCTGGCTCACCTCTTCTGGGGATAGTCCTTGAATGTTCTTTCTTACCCACTCTGCAAGTTCATTCCCATCTACACTCAACACTATCCTTAAAACATCCCTAATTTCCCCTTCCCATCTCCACAACCCAAACCCATCTAAAAGTATCACTGAGCTGCCATTAAAGTACCTTCTATGATTCTTAAATATCTTATCTAAATCAAATTTTCCATCTTCTAACTTTTCACTAATGATCTTTATCTGACTTCCTTTAAAAACTATTCCAGCTTTCCCTAATTCTCTTTTCAGCTCTTTCCTGCTCATCCATGCCTCATCTGTAACTACCACTAACTCCAAATTCTTCCCCTCTTCTTTCTCTTCCATATAACGCTTCACTGTGTGTATCAATGAGGGTAAATCCACAAAGTTCACCACCACCTTTGTAGAAGCTCCTCTTATATTCTGAGACAATACATCCCAAAGTAAAGTACTTAACATCTGCCTGACCAGCGTGGTTTCCCCTAATGTTCTAGCCACTACTTCTACCGCCATCCCTAGTCTGCTTTCTGAAACTCTATTCTCTTCCCTATCCTCTTTTCCCATATTCCTATTAAAATTATCTTTTTCTAACATGACACTACCTGTTTGATGCCCATCCATAAATCTTTTTAAATTTACATATAATGCGGATAAAACAAAAGCTGATGACGCCATGGTTAAAAACTCTATAAACCCATTCCCCACCACTAATCCCATTGCCAAACTATTTAGATCTAATGCCACCCCAGCTCCTGCTTGAGACAAAACAGATCCTAGTCCAATTAATCCTGTGACAATAACCCCTGCAATGATCCCTCGTTGGCCATTCTCAGGATCCTCTCCCTTTGCTTGGCTCTCATCTTTAATACTATTTGGCTGAGGGCGTTGGAGAATACCTTTCCGTACCAGATGATCTCTCCACCCTAAAAATTTTAGAAAATCTTTTTCTTTAGAAATTCCCGTAACCCCATATTCTCTAGGGCCCAGTTTAACGTACATTTCATCCAATTCCTCTAAAGACATCTTTAAATCTTTCTGTAGGTTCTCCCTTAGCTCCTCTAACTGTTTAGGGGTTAATCTAAAATAACCATCTAATAAAGACTCATCCTCTTTTAAGTCTCTACCCTCGTCTATCTCAAATTCACTTCTGTTCAATGAAGGCTCATCAGAAAAAGCCTTTATTATTATCATGCCGTTTGGAGATACTGCCCCGCCTACTCTAATTTTGGAATCAATAACAAGTTGCAATACCTCTTTTCTAAACGCAGAAAATTGATGCAGATTCTCGCGAGCTCTTGTTTCTCTTAAATGATATGATTCGTTAATATGCTCCAACCATCTTGCCAATGCCAGATTATTTCGCATGCTAAACCCATTTTCAGGATTGGATTTCACTTCAATAAAATAAAATTTCTTTCTATTGTTCTCTTCTCTTACTGCTACAATATCTACGGCAAGTTGCAGCCTTTTAAAATCAATGGCTATTACCTTATACCCGCTCTTTTGCAGCTCATAAGCCCTATAAAGTTTTGCAATTATTTTTTTATCTTCAGGGTTCTGGTTTAAGCTCTCAATCACTCCCTTTATGCCCGGTACATTCCTAAACTCATGGATGATATCCAGTAATTCCTTGCCCTTGTCTTGCGATTGCATTAGTTTTCCTGCTAAACTTTTATAAGCCTCTAATGTCTTTCTCCCATACCACAACACAATATCTGCTCTTGCCCTTGCCATCCTATTCTTAAAAGATACTGGTGTGGTTTCTGGTAAAGAATCCCCTCCCTTATGCTTTTCTTTAATTTCTAGTCGCGCTATCTCCTCCAATGCGATCTCTAAATTTTTAATTAAGCGCCATGGAAACTTCTTTAAAATATTATCGTCCTTCCAGTAATCCCTAATATGCTTTCTTAAAGCGCTTCTTAATATATTCCATGATCTAGATCCGGGAGAAAATACAACTTCCTGCGCATTATCAAAACTATAGTTTTTCTCTTCCTGCAACCTTTGCTCTTCTAAATCAGTACTACTCTTCTCTCCTCCCTCATCCCCTGCAATCTCTTTGTAGGTTCCCTTCCACATTTTATTTCGCAAATCATAATAAACCTTTTTTATTGTTTCCCATGTCGCTAGTTTTCCTTCTTTCATCCATTCATATTGTAGTCTGCTTAAGCTCTCTCCAACCCCATTTAAAAATTCTTCCTGCGATTCCATCCTTAAAATCCTTCTAGCGCCCATGATTGTCATCTTTGTCAAGACCACTGTTGCAATTAATCTTTCTAAGCTCTTCCTCTCCTCTTCACTCATTTCAATTAACCTGTCCAGCAATCTCCTGTCTATTGCCAAAACTGACTTTTCTTCATACACCAATAGAAAGCCAGATAAGTAACTATCAAATCTTATTAAACCAGAATCTGGTTCCTCAGCTTCAACCCATGACAACCCCTTGCCTTCATAAGCTATTACTTCTATATCTTTCCTCTCTATATATTTATAATTTTTCCCTCTTTCATTCTCAAAGAGGAGGGCAAACTCTTCCACTGCTCTCCTCTCGGCATCTGTAAACTCCTCAGGCTGCTTGCCATGCCTCTCTAAATAACTCTCCATATATTTTGAGAGAGTAACTGTTAAAGTATCCATTCCTGCTTCACTATCCTGGTCGTGCCTTAACTGGATATCTACTGCTCTTTGGCCACTCTCCAAAAAATCATCCCCTAAATCATCTCTCCTATTTCCATAACGCGCCACGAAATCAATTTCATCATAAGAACTAATATCATGCTGACTATTGTTTCTCCACAACATCTTAATTAAATCATTCAATTTAACATGATCTGACGGCCCATGAAGAGTATATATCTCAGGAACTTCTACATCCGGATCATGAGATAGGCGATAAAGACTTCTGTTTAGAATCTCTCTTCTCTCTTGCGGGGTTAATTCATAAAAACTTTTTTCTTCAATTTTTCTCTTGTCTTTGGATTCTTCTGCAAGTTTCCATTTTTCAATCTTCTTTTTCATATAACTTTTTAAATCTTTACCTATAAAAGATAGAATTGGGACCAAACGCTTAATCCCCCGAATTCCAATCCATAATACTAGAATGATCCCAACTCCCTTTAGGACAAATATCGTTCCTTCCATACTAATCCCTAAAGCTGTCATCGCGCTTTCCAGTTTTAATAACCAGAAAATTTCTCCATTACTATTGCCATCTGCCAATGCTGCTAAAGCACCAAACAAATTGATTAATATCCCTATCCCAGCCACCTTTCCATACCAAGAGAACTTGCTATATCTATGTAACACACCCCCAAGCCCTTTGCCATTCACTGTTGCCAGAGAATCTGTAAAAATTGTTTCCAACATGCCTTTTATCCCTTTCATCCTTCTAATTTTCATCAATCCTCTGATCCTTTTACTCCACTTTTTTCTCTCCCACTTCTCCATCTCAATTATATTACTCCACTCCATCTCCCCATCATCTTTGATCTCTTCCTTCTCTCTAACATCCTTTAAACTCTTCCCATAGCCCTCAATCAATGCTCTGGATTCTTGAGAAGTCAACTTCGGAGAATTTAAAGCTATCCCTTTGGCTGCTTCTGCCAAGAAAAATCCATTCCCATGAGCTAATTTACTCTCCCTTCTTAATTTATCTCTCTCGCTCTTTATCTTAAATTTATATGCTTCAAGATTTATTCCGGACGACTCGCCTCGGCTGGATATAATCCTCCCTTGTGATTTAGCTTGGGCTATAGGACAGATCACTGTTGTAAATAACAAGGATTGAATGAGGATGACCGCTATGATTTGTTTTAATTGATATGTAAACGATTTCATAATAAATAAAAAAATATACCCTAAATGAATGCCTTTATTTTTAACCCGACTTTTGCATTAGAAAATGAGAACCGAGACGAAAGATGACCTATATTTTTCGTCGAATTCCATTTTCTAATGCAAAAGTCGGGTTTAATCCAAATATTAAATCTAACCGATTGAAAAAAATAGTCCAATCCATAAGATACAATATAGAAGAATTTTGCCCTTTTGTCTTCAACTTTTTGTAAATTTTTTGTGACAAAAATGAAAAGTTTCATAAAGGAGGATTTGGGGGTTTAAAAACCCTCCAATGCTAATAAAAGAGAAATGGAAAACGATGAAAATTAAAAGTAGATAAGTTAAATGAAGGTTATTGCTGTCTGGAGAGGAGCTGTTTGGCTTTGGCAAAGAGCTCAAGATCGCTGGTAATTTCAATCACTTGGGTTTGAGAAACAATCTTTAAAATTCTTATCTGTAAATCTTTTCTTTTTCCTTTCTTAAAAACCATTTTCTCAGTATAGATGTCTAATGAGCCGACTTCTTTGTCTAGTTTATGAATTACTTTAAATAAAAGATCCAAATCAATGGAGCTGCCTTTAACCTTCT
Organism: Elusimicrobia bacterium RIFCSPLOWO2_02_FULL_39_32; assembly: GCA_001800135.1. GTDB lineage: Bacteria > Elusimicrobiota > Elusimicrobia > 2-02-FULL-39-32 > 2-02-FULL-39-32 > 2-02-FULL-39-32. The sequence continues at coordinate 363,594 of MGUU01000016.1, forward strand.
TTAATACTTCTACCTCTTCCCTAACAATAATATGAACCCCTTTGAAGGCTAATAATGCGGGACTAATTCCATGAACATTAAGAACTTCAAGCTCCTCTCTAGTTTCCACCAAAAGGAAATGAGCTCTTTTCTTTTTACCCTCTTCTATCTGTATGCGAGCAATTTTATTGGCTAAATGAACGTAGCCATTGGCTGAAAGTCCAGAGCCATAAAATAGTTCTCCGGGAATCTTATTTTTATCTGAAGGAATATTTGGCAGCTGCTCAATTTCATCCATAGAAAGTAGTTTCGAGGTTGAATTTATTTCAGCTCTTTTTTTGCCTAAATTCCAAATTTTTAAAGCGGCTTTTCTAGAAATTTTATAGGTTTCAAAAGTTTGCTCTATGGCTGCGTAAAGATCATTAAATGAAATGTTTACCCCATCTAAATTTAAACCCAAATATTCAGCTTCTCCCCCATGCATCAGTAATCTTATAACTTCCACCTCAAATGAATCTTTCTCTTCTTGATTCTTAGCCTCATCCAATAGTTTTCTGTAATCTTCTAAAGAGGCGATTTGAACTGCTAATTCTTGCGCCGTTAAATGACCAATAACTGTTGGCAGAGAAGACAGATCAATGCTCTTTGCTGGGGTTATAGCCTCTGCGCTGGCAGCTCCTAAAGCAGCGGCTAAAGCTAAGACCTTAAGGCTTCTTAAGAAAAGTCTTCGTTTATCTGGATTTTGGTTGTTGTTTAATAAAGCGTCATACTCTTCTTCTATTTGGCTAAGAGGTTGAATTAAGTTCGGATGCTTTAATTTAGCTTTTGCTTCTACTTTCTTATACTCATTATCCAAGGTTGATTCTCTCTTATAAAAATCTATGACTAATTGAACCTCATCCATCACAACATTAATAATAATGGCTAGCAGATTAAATAAACCATGAACAATAGCGCCAATAAAAATCATGGGAAAAGCCAAAACAGGAAATAACCGTTTTACTAAATCAAAAACCTTCCCTTGACTTTCAGGCGCATAACTTAATCTTACCCCAAGCGCATAAGTCACGATTTCTAACAAAGAGCCTGCTAAATCGCCACCAATATGTTTTAAAGTTCCGCCAGAATTTAGGAAATCTAAGCCAAAAGGAAGCCCTATGGCTGTACCAATCATAACTGCGGAAACAAATAAGAATGTGATCCCTAATTGGATTTGTTGAAAAGGGGTGAGATTTAGCTTTGCTTGGTGCTCTTGAAATAATTTAAAGGCTCTGAATGATTTTAGCGATTCATATGCCCCAGCAAAAAATATATTAATCACTGCGTTAGGAGCATTTTCCCAACCAAACTTATCCTTAAAAAATTTCCTGCCTTCATAATAGGTTTCTGGAAGTGTGCCAGTTGCTAAACCACGCTTTAAAGAACCTGTGGTGGGAGTTTTAATTTTTTCCGCAGCCGCAGCTGGAACTGCAAATAATCTTTTATCCAGATTTAAACGACTTAAAAATGTGCTAAAGATGTCGGAAACCGTATGCACGGTGATGGGCAGTTTTGTATGAGTTTGTCTTTCAAAATCATGAATTGCTTTAGCGATATCTACAATCAAAATATGATTTTGCGCTGTTCTAGAATTAATGGAAAGATGTTGAAATATCTTTCCTCTCTCCATGCTATCCATTAAACTATTAAAAGCATTTATTAGTTCTAATTCCGCGGCTTCTGGCATTAAACCTTTTAAAGCGTGCATGGCTGCTGCTTTTGAAAGTTGCATTTTTAATTGCTCTATGTACTGATCTTTCCTAACAACTTCATCTTCTAAATGTAAATGTAAAACTAAATCTGCTAAAGGATCTACCAAAAATTTTTTAAGATTTGCATTCTGTTCAATGTTTTTTCCTATAAGCCTAACCATGGAAGGTTTGCCGCTCTTAAGAGCATCTAACATATTCATTAATTCCCTAAGACCCACGCCTTCTCCAACTCTCTCAGTAAACCAGACCTTATTAAACTGATCAGCTATGGCTTTTGCATCTGAAATAAAAACAATTTTATAACTCCCTTCTTTTTCTCCAGAGCCTGGAGCCTCCTGATCAATTGCGCCTTCTCCAATTTCTTGAAATGGAAGGTTATCAACTAAAGGCAGAGGATAGCCACCCTCTGGAACTAAAGAATCAGCTTCTGAAGCAATGACAGGAACTGCTTCGGGTTTTCTTCCTGGACCAAGAATGGAGGCAATCACAAGAATAGCAGATACTACAACCACTACTGGCCAGCCCGCAGCCATTAAGCCAGATCCTATAACTTCGCTCCCAGTCAATGTTATGGCATGTCCAGCTCCAGCAGAAAAAAGACCAACTAAAATAGCGGTAATTCCTATAGCCATGGTATCGCCAAACCTTTGCTGAACATTTCTTAAAGAATGGCTTGCCACATGAAAAAGATAAGCGCTGGAAGATGCGGTTAAGATAATTTTACCTATTGCATCCAATCCGCTAAAACCAAATGCGTGAGCGCTAAAGCTTAAGCCAACTCCTAAGCCAACCAAAGTTGAAACCTTCATAAAATTTAAAGTTGTTTCTAACCATGCTCTTTGCTCTGCTGTTGGGTTATGAGTTTGGATGAAGCGATCTAAAGCATTGCTGCTTAGCATGGCAGGCAATGTTTGGTTTGATTCTAAAAATCCAGAAAAAAATGTGGAGGTAACCCACCACTCTTTAGGAACTTGCACTCCAAAAGTTTCAAAGAAATTCTCTACTGCTTTATAGGTTTTAGGCTGGGTAGCTTGCACCAACACGCTTGTAGAAGGATAATTTTTATCAATGACCGCTTCATAAAGTCTCCATAAATTTAAAGAAGCTCTTAAATTTTTATTGGGTATGGGAAAATCTTTTAGTTTAAGCGCGCTAAAAGTTTGATTCCCTTCTTTAATTGCTTTTTGAAGAGCCTCCCCAATCTTTTTTAATTCACTTAAAGCATCCAGAACCGATTTAGAACCGCGAGAACGCAAAGTGATAATAGAGACTAGATTCACGATATTGATGACTTCCTCCGCATAATTTAATTTCTCCACATCCAACAATGAATTAATATCTCCCTTTAAACTTAAAATAGGAGCGATATAAGGTTGAATAATATTTTTAAGAGAACTCACTTTAGCTTCAGGGCTTTCTTCACTCTTAACTAAATCAGCAATTTGAGAATTAAAATATCTTGATTTAGGATTTAATAAAGTTCTGGCTATGGTGTCCAAAGGATCCTTAACTTTTGGCTGAGCAAAAGCTGCCCTCTTTGCCGCTGGCTCAAAAGTAACGGATCTAATTCTATCTTGTTTTGGTCCCTGTTTTGCTTTTTGTTTCTCTTCATCTCTTTCTTTTTTCCACTCCCCAATCCAGCGATTAAATTTGTTCACTAACAACTCTTTTGTTTCTCTTGCTCCTTTTTTTTCTAAGATTAACTTCCCATCCCTTACTAAATCTCTCTTCTTTATAGCGATCTCTCTTAACACTTCAAACCCTTCTCTGGGGTTTAAATCCATAAATCTTGAATCAACCTTTATCAGTTCAAGCACAGGCAATAAATCTGCTTCATAATGGTCTGTATTTCCTAATTCCACTAAAATTTCAATAAGCCCAATCATCTCTTGATCATCCACTCCCGCAATAATCATTGGCTTCTCACTAGCTTGCAGCTCTATAAATTTGCCTATCGCATTCCCTAACACTGGTTTTGACACTGCTTTAGAAGGAGTTCCCAAAGGAGCAGCTCCAGCTTGTGAAACCGCACTATTTTCTTTTGCCAATTCTTCTTTTATCAATCTTTCAAATAATCTCCTAACTAAATGTAAATCAGCTTTTGCGCGCAGGTTAATCATAATCCCCAATCCTTGCGCTTCTTTCTCTTGCGCTTCTTTCTCTTGCGCAACTTTTTCTAAAGTATTAAATACCTTTCTAACTCCTAAAGATTTTAAAGAGGGGGCATAAACTAGGGTGAGTAAAATAAACATTTCATCATAATTAAATGAGCCTCGTAATCTTGCAACTGTTTGCACAAGTTTCATGATCCTTTCTTGATTAAGCTCTTGTAGAATATCTTCTTTATTCTCTTCCAGATCAAATGGATTTAGATTCAGATCTAAGTAACCGCTTAAATGTTCAATAAAATCATTGACCAGCTTTAGTTCTAAACGAGCTTGATCTCTAAGCTCTTGGGCGATCAAAATTTTCTGTGGATCTGCTTGTAAAACTAAGGTTTGAACCACAGGAGACCGTATCGAATCTCTTAAGGAAGCCGAGGGAACAGCTTGAGAAAGTTCCACCATGGCTAAAAAATTAGGATAAGTAGCTTCTGTTTCTATCTCTGCCCAACCGTCTGAAGTTCTATCTCTCACTCCTGATGGAACAAGCCCGGCAATACGATAAAGAAAATTTTGAATAATTTCTTCTGGACCATAGGATATAGATCCAATTTCCCCGCCTGTCAAATATCTCATGGTAATGGCTATGCCTCTTAAAGCTTCGTAGCAAAGCTTATGCGGATTATCTTTTAGTAATCTGGGGTGCTCATCCACAAAATTTAATATTCTTGCAACGTGTTCTGGTTTTAAAAGTGGATCCACCTGATGAATAGCGCTAATCGCCTGCAAAAGCGCCTGGCGCTCTGATTCTTTATCTTTCCCAGCGGCAGTATAATAACCATGCCACAAACTATTTGAATATGGATTATTTTTGTTTAATAATCTTAAATAGGAATTAAAAGATTCAATTGGATTTTCTCTTGCCTTTAAAGAGGTAAGAACAAGAGGGTCCTCTGAAATCTTTTCAGTAAAATGCAAAAGCAAACCATCTTTTAAATTAAGATTCTTTTTAACTTTAACCGCATCTTCTGCTATTTTTCTAAGCAGCTCTAAAGCGATTTCCAAACCTTGATGGTCACTTAAAATTCTTAACTCTATGCTCCAAAAAATTCTTAAGATCTGACCCATAAACTCACCCACTTCATCAGGTGCAATCGCTTTTTCCATGCCAAGAATTCTAATATTGGCAATGCTGGTAACAACTCTTTTTATTTCCGCTAAATGCATGGATCTAAATTCAGGAGGCAGACTCTGCAAATAGGCTGAATCAATATATATATCTAGAATTTTACGACTCTCTTCCCAATTTCTTTCCCTAGCCTGTTGATCTGTGCCTTGAACAAATTTCGTAAGAGATTTTTTTCTAGCCTTTCTATCTAGCTCATCCTGCTCTTCTATACCTAAATTCTTATTCCCATGATAAACTGCTGAAACAAATACAGTGACTAAAACAGCAAGAATGGAAAGGGGGCCGCTTGTAAATAATAAAATTAAATGAATGATTGGTATGGCAACTAAAGGGGAACGAGCAGTTTGTGTCGCGGCAAAAATCTTTTCTAAATCCCAAACCACTTTTTTAGTTTTAGGGTCAACCGCTCCAAATAATAGATGGCCTAGAAATAGACCACCATAAATAATCAAAGGATTTATTATTAAAGATAAAACCACATGGCTATAACTTAAGAAATCCGCAGGAGGCACAACTGGCATTAAGCCTGTGTTAATCAGGATAACTACTCCAGCAAGGATGATAAATATATCCTCTAGGAAACCCCCTGTAGAAAGTCTCCTAAATCCAAAAAATCTATAATCTTGAGGTAAAAAAGACCATACAGCGCCCCATGCTCCGGGGACAAGGGCTAGTTTACTGGTTTGTCCTTTGGCTGCTAAAACTTTCTTGATTAAACTGTCTGTTTTTAAAGGAGGAGCATAGCGACCAAAAATAAAAGGGATAAACCTCCCATTTTTGTATTGAAAAGTCCCGATTTTAACCCCTTCTTTATTGATAATCTCACCCTCATCATTAATTGTGGATTGGTAGAGTTCATCAATATATTTTTTATCCCAACCTTTTTGCGCCATATTGATTGCAAGCGCGTGTATAATCTCTCCCTTACTCCACTCATTCCTAGAAACTCCTCTAGCCTGTTTAGCCGCCTTAAACGCAGGAATTAATTTTCCATCTTGGCTAATAACATTCCCAATTATGTTTCCTTTTTCATCCACTATTGTATTTCTAACAACTCTGGCTCCTCGCAATAATCTCAGTTCAAAATCATCTGTAAATTTATAGCCAATGGCCTTTGCATTAGATAGGATCTGAGCAATTAAAGGATTGCTTCCATACAAACTCTGAAGCTCTTTTTGCTTTTTCTCTATACCTTTTCTTAAAGCCTCTTTTTTAGCTAACCTATCTTTTTCTGCTTTTAAATCAAAAGATTTCATCATGATACCAACCGTAATACCACTGCCTAAAGCTAATAAAGGAACCCCAATCCAGACATTAAAAAAGGCAACAATCAGACCTATTCCAGCTAAAGCCATGCTGCCAATCATCAGAATAGAACTATATTTTTCAATGAGCTTATCTAAAACTGTATCTAATTCTGAATAAGCTCCTTTTCCTTTAACCTCGGAAACTTCACTCCCCTGACTCCTCCCTTCCCTATATTGTGAAACCGCTGCTTCCCAGCCAGAACTAAATTTAGCTTGATCTTGCGCCATTCTACCTACTAGCTCTGCTTCTTCAGCTTCATCTTTCTCATCTACAAACTGAACAATTCCTAAAGGCACATCTCTTCCACCCTCTTTTTGATCCCCGCTCATCTGAGGAGAGCGGGTAACAATATTTAGCCTTTCTTGAAAAACCGCTGTTCCTGCTGTTAAAGGAGCAAAAGGATTTTGAAGATTAAATTTCCCATGCTGCCAAACATTTGTAATATAAGATGGAACCAATCCTGCAACAAAAATAGCTCCTACAACTTTCCAACTAAAACGAAGCAACACATTTAAATCCACAACTTGCGCGCTAAAAAATGGAATGACAAAAAATAAAGCAACTATTAACCCGCCTATAACTCCAGCCACAAATGCTTTTTGAGTTGCTTCCACGATTTTTTCAATTCCAGCTCTGCGAACCTCTAATTTTTCTGGAGTATCATTCTCATGCTTTGCTAAAAACCTTTCCCTCCCCATCTGATTGAAAGGCAATGAGATCCACATAAATTCCGGAGATTCCCACCAACGAGCAAATTTCTGCTCTATCCACTCCTTCTTCTTAACATCTTTAACAAGACCAAAAAAGGACAATAAATCATAAAATTTCCCGCCCCATACATAGGTGTCTATCCTTGTTAAAGAAGATTTGGACGATTTTCCCTGCTCTATTGCTAACCAGGATAATGCGTCTGGCTCTTTGACTAAAATTACAGCCTTTTCAATCAGCCCCCTTATCTCTTTCTCAATAGAATCTGACAAGGATGAATCCCATCTCTCCGTTTCTGCGTATTTATAACCTAATGTTGGGAGCAGCATATTCAAAACGCTAAGGGTGTTTGTAATTACAAGATCTATGGGGAGACCTTCCAAAATATCTACAAGATCTTTAGAAAAATTTTCATTTATTGTGGCTGGAATTCCTTCAATTGAGTATGCCCACACATTTGTTTTCTGACTCTCTGTATACATCTGCTTAGATAAAGTTTCAAGTCCGAAATACTCAAGATCGTTTAATGTTCCCTTATCACGTTCTTTTTGAATCACATGGTGCAACACAGTCAATGCTTCTAAAATGCGTCTTAAAACCTTACGCCTGTTTCCTAAATTCAAATGAGTCAAAGAACTATGAAGCAAATTTACAACATGGACCAAATAGTGAAGATAACTTGGTTCTCCAAGAATCCCCTCCTCCCATTCACCCCAAATCAACACTCCAGAACCAAAAGCCGATAAGGGGACATTGAACAAATTTTCATCTTCGGATCCTGCCTCTACATCCATATCTTTGACCTTATTCATCACTCCAACTTTGGATGGAGAACCAATCCTGCCATGAACAATAGGAGCGACTCTCTCTCCTTTATCCATCTTTTCTTTAAGGGTTCGCAAACTGCTTTTATCAAGAGCAAACTTCTTTATACTCCCTGTTGCGCTGGGATCAATGACTAAAAGATCTAAATCAGTTGGCGGAGTTTTTTCTTCACCCCACAAAAAGCTACCGTAAGCGATAATTTTTGCATCTTTAGAGAGATTTAGATTCCCTGCATTTGAGCTCACCATATCAGCGATCAAATCAATAGCCCCAGCAATTCTACGCGCGATCAGAAGTTTGTTTTCATAGTTGAGATTGTTCCAGTACCAGTTGTTTCTCTTCTTTTCAAGTTGCTCTAAGATATGCTCCAGACGTTTCTCTTTTAAGTTAAAATTTTTTCCAGAAAATCTAAATCCATGTACCCTTAAGTCCTGCATGATTTGCTTAGCTATGTTAAGGGATAATGTACTATCTGAAACAGTCTTTGACTGAGATTGGCCTAAAGGGAGGGTTGCTTTGCCCAAGACGATTTTGCCTTTTGAGCTCAACTTAAGCCAATCTACAAAAAAGTTGCCGGCAATATGTCCAGCAATTGCGCCTGAAATAATTGCAGCGAGATCAAATTCTTTAGTTGAAAGTTGAAAAAATTCCATTATTCCAGGCATCACAAAATAGCTGACCACTGAAACAATAGAGACCACAAAAGGAATGGTTAATTTTTGCTGTAAACTCATATCAGGCTGGCCAAAAATATGCAGGAAAACAAAAATGGAACGAGATATTATTAAACCAATAGGTCCTGTCAAAGCAAATGCAAGTAATGGAACACCAGTAAAAATCAGTTCCTCAATAATTGGCATGATCACATTTTCAAAGACTCTGTCGCTAAACCGCAAACCTAGCTTTGAAAGTGCGAATCTTAAAGGATTAGCGAGCCATTGAAGCATGCCCTTGCCAACTAAATCCAAAGATCGCGTGGTCAAGACTTCTATTTTTCTGCTAGTTTGTAAGAGAGGTTGACTCTTTTTGCGCGCCGCCACCACCTCTGCATAAGCAACTAAAAATTCCGGATCCATGAAGAGCTCTCTAAATTTCTCCCCAGGTATCCTATACGCTCCTACCACTCCTTGGGCATAAATGTTTGCTGTTCTTTTGCCTGTAATGTGCGCCATCTCTCCAAAAAGATCCCCGCTCCTAAGAGTAAATTCCTGTTCAGTTCCTTGCCTTCCTGTAACAAGCGCTTTGCCTTCTACTAAAATATATACAGGCAATACTCCTTCTTCCTTAATAGAGACAATGGTTTCTCCATTTTCAAATAAAAGAGGCTCTCCTTCATGGCCTTCCACAAGATCTGCTGTAGGGTTCTGGTCTAAATAGCGAATAATAGCGTCTAATATCCGCTTTTGATTTTCATCTGATTGTCTTTCTTTAAGAAGAGTTAATTCCTCAATGTAACTTTTATTTTTGTTCTCCTGTTCATTTTCCTTGCGGCTTTTTTCAGAATAAACTTTTTCAACAACGATTTCCTCTCCATTAAAACTTAAACTTTTGTATGCCTTTTGCATCCTGACTAATTGGTAATCTTGCACCTCTTGTGGAATGAGCCTGTTAGAATCATTTAACACAACTTGAACCACCAATTTCCCATCTCTCTCCAGTACCCTTTGACTCTTTATCATTCCAGCAAAATGAGGAAAATTAGATTCATCAAAGGACTCGATATTATTTAAGATAAAGTCAAAATGATCTTGTGATTTTTTAAGAGCTTCTGCTTCTGAAAGAGCTTGGGTTATCTGTAGATATAAAGCATAAGATGTTATCGCTGTTTGCTGTCCAGCCAAAAAGTTCCTCTTAATTTCATCTACAGCAGCTTTTCCTTGCTCAGCCATTTTTCTTAATAGCGCTATAAAGAAAGGATTATTGTGGTAAGCATAGAGACGTTTATGAGCTTCTGCATCCAAATTATCCGCTAATCTAGCTAAAAAGTTAAGAATATCATGCTCCATACTGGCAGCTCTAAATTTATGCACCCCTGAACCCAAGGGTCCATCTTTTACATGTTCTTCATGATCAGCTCCATGATCCTTAATCACAAGTTTTAGATCTTCTAGCGCGTTGCTGCTTCCCTCACCATTAGGCTGCATATTACTTAATCCAAACAGATCATCTAATTGGGAAACTAGGGTTGGTCCAATAACTCCTCCTGTAAGAGGAACATCAGCTAGAGTAACACCAAGATCCGTGTGGTATCCTTTTCCAGCTTTATAACCACTGACGCCATTGTTCTGTGCTATAAGATTCGCTTCCTCCATGGCTTGAGTTAAAATACCATACCCTATATCATGCAACCATGCAGATAACAAAGCTAATGATTGTCCAATATTTCCATAAGAATCATCCAAAGCCTTTCTAACGCCAGGAGAGCGAGAGATAATATTTTCTACTTCTCTTCTTACATTAAGGGAATGTTTAATGCTGTGCGGCACATAGGGAAGACGTAAGTCAGCCTCGTCTTGCAATAACAATAAATGGAAAATCGAGATTATTAATTGAGCAGCTTGTTTTCTTTTCTCCTCACTACCTGCTACCTGTTCCAGTTTACTGATCCTCTCAAAATCTTCCAATAACATTGAAACTGTTTGGTCAATAGACTGTTTTCTTGCCTCTTTTAAGGACTCTTCTGATTTGAATAAACTATTATTTTTTCTAATGTTCATTAATTTCTCTAATCTACTTTTTAGTTCATTAACATTAGAGCTTCTTAAAGAGCGCATGTCAGAGCTTAAAGCTTCACCAATAGTTCTAATAGCATTCCTTGCAATGTTTCTCTGACTCGCTTCAATTTGATTATCTAATTCAGTAGTAGATCGAGTGATTCGTACAATGAAATAACTGACAGCTCTCATCAAGAGATCAGATAATTTTGAAAGCTGTGTGGCAATTGTTCCAGAAGGTTTTGGTGTGGATGGTAGGGCTCTAGTTATCTCCTCAGATTTTCTTCGCTCTTTTTCAACCTGAGCATGCATTATTTCACGCCTTGCTCTCATCTCTTTACCAGCTTTTTCCTTTAATTTGTCCTGAGCCTTGCGGTAGAGTTTATATAGTTTGCTGATATTTTCTGCCTTAAATTTAACCACCATGACTCTTGTTTCATCCGCATCGTGTGTGTTTAATTCAAGAACATCTTTTAACTCATCTATCTCCAGAGGAGATAAAACCTCTAAAATATGTTGGATGATATTAATAATTCCAAATCGTCCCTGATATAAAAATAGATCGCGGAATTGGGGTTCTATCTCTTTCAAGATTTCCGGATCTTTTAGTTTTTCAATTTCTTCTGTTGGGATATCATAGACAATGCCAAGAAGTTCTCTCTCTTTTTCTGAAATATTTTCTACTTGTTTTCTGATTTTGCTAAAGATACTTTTGATCGCGCCATCGTGACTTTCAGAACCAGGAGGCCCTCTAATATCTTGTTCGCTCGTTACAATAATGGTGTCAGGCCCTACCCTTCCCAAAGCTACTATTCCTTGCTCCTTATCCCCAATACCTTCTGAAATAGTCTCTGAAATAGCAGAGATGACTTGATTACCCTTAAAATATCCCATCTTTTTTTCTTCTTGCAAAGAGTGATATGCCCGTTCGGCTGGAGCTTTCCCGTTATAATTCAAAAACCCAAAGACATAAACATGAGCAACTTCTTGCCCTTTTTCTTCACTATACTCATGCATGCGATCTTTTAAACCATCCAAAGTAGAATGTCCGGTCAAATTATCAATTCCCTCTTTTATCTCGCCTCTCTTTCTAGCCGCTAAATTATCTCTAGTCTCTTTCAATTTAGCAGGAGTCACTGGTTTACCATAGATAGCAACTCCAGTTCTTAATTCATTTATATTTTTAGCTACTAAGACATTATTCCTTCCTGTATCTTTTGCTCCCTTAAGCAAATCGTTTGCAAAACGGCCATTCCAAACCAGCAATTCTTCCAGACGATCTTCTCTGACATATCCATTTTCATCAATCCAGTCCGATCGTTTTTCCCCAGTTTCTTGAAGAATAGTATCAAGAGTATCTTTGGCAGAAGCTGCGCCCATGGAAACAGTAAAAAATCCAGGTTCCACATCTTCATAGGTTAGAGCTTCATAGCCAATAGCTAGAAACTTTTTCAAAGAATCTTTTAACTCCTTGTCGCTGATCCCTTTCCTATCCATAAGAAGAGTCAATCCAGAGCCATTCCTCCCCAAAGTAAAGGGAATCCCTACTTTTTTTAACTCTTCAATTTGAGATTGAGTCAACGCGTCTGTTTTTAAGGTAAAGGCGCTATAGCGGTGAGTAAAATGATTTTTAAGCCGTAGAGCTAACTCTTTCATCTGCCGACTTACATAAATGCTGTCTCCTTTAAATACAATATTGAATTCATCTCCACCTGATCCTGAATAAATGATCTCAGCTCCTAGCTTGACCGCCTCATTTGCCATTATTATTCTTAATTCCTGAAATGCAGATAACTCCATGTTTGTAAACAACATGTCAGGGGATTGAGAGTGGCCATTTGCATTTCCAATCACAGGCCTGCCAAGAAAGTTATTCATCAAACTAATGGAATCAACATCCCCAACCAAAGAATATAAGGTTTCCATTTCATTCTCATGCATCATCCTTGCGATCTGCCGATGAAATTCCTCTCCATTCTGTTCTGAAATAAGAGCATCTTTTAAACGACCTACTTTAACTCCTACACTAGGAAGCGGTGGAGCGGCAATTTGAGCTAAAGGAAGAGAGGATATGAACTTTATCAAGCCGGGAATGGGTTTTCTTAAAGAAGAAAGTTTTTCTACTTGGGCTCTTGCCCAAAGAATAGTTGAATTGTAAAAAGAATGTAGTCCTATAGTGATAAGTGAGGAACTAACTTGATCTAAAAAGCGAAAAGGGAGGGTAAATAGAGCGGAAACAACAAGCAAGATTGCAAAATCTACTGCATCTTTACGGGTCCAGCCATTTTTCTCTGCTTTAATGATCCATTGAACAATTTTGGAAGCAAAGTGAAACAGAGTAAATCCTGCTGTAGCCCAAGCAATTCCTATGTTTTTTGCTAATTCAGGGTCCACTCCAAAAAAAGTTGTTAAAAGGACTGGAAGCACTGCCATGCCAAACCATTGGAAACCCAAAGTTTCTGCTATGGGTCTTTGCAATCTTGTGCGATCCTTTAAAAAATCACGGAACAATTCCACAGGCTTTTTCTGCACAACCCTTTTTTGTTGCTTCCTAAATTTCTTACCCTTCACTACTACGGGCTCCCTAGCTTTTACTTTTAGTTTTGGAGCATCTTTCATTACAAACTTTTCCCACTCAGCTTTTATTCTTTGATCTTTTTCACTCCAAACTTCTCGAACTTTTTCCAGACTCACCCAAACTAAATCTACAGGATCAAAAATCTCAACTTCATATACATGAAATCCATAAATCTGCATGTAATCCTGATCATCTTTAGGCTGCATGCGCATTAGAATAGGAATTTCTCCAGCCAAACCAATATTAGTTACCCAAGCTTCCATAGTTAAATCTTTTTTAGGATCTCTTAAATCCCAATCTTTAAATTCTACTTTGGATCCCACCCAACCATAATTTCCTTTCAAAATAGTGTCTGAACTAAGAGCCAGAGGTTTAGCTTTAATCATTCTTTGCACAGAAGAAAGAGTAGTTCCATAAATTTCATCTCCCATTGAAGGTTTAGCAAAAACTAACATTTTCCACTTCATGCGCATGGCAAACTCCATAGCCTTTTTTTGCAGAGGCAAAAGGTTGGTCTCTAAAAGTTCGCCGTCTGCATCCACAAGATTCATTAAAGATCGCATGTAATCTAAAGTCTGATTCAAATCCTCTTCAATTAAACTTAAGCCTTCTTTAACTGGTTTTAAAAGCTTATCCACATATTTAGGAGTTGCTTTTGTTTTTATTTCTTCCCCATCTACGGACTGAGTTGTTTCCCCTTCCTCTATAATAGTTTCCACATCAATCTGAACAAATCTTTCTAAAGTGTCAATTCTGTTTTCATAATCCGACAAATATCTTGCAGCAATTTCTTTATCTAAAAGTTCCTTGGCTTCTAAATGAAGCTGTCGTATCTCCCAAATTTTACGCTTCATTCTTTTTAAAATATGGAGAGCTTCGTTTCTCCTGTATTGCATATATTGATACCCTGCAGGGTAGAGGATAAAATAAAAAAGACCTTGTAATAAATCCGCAGGAGTATAAGGTTCTGTGACTTTGCCTTTTAGTTTTCCTGAACCTGTCTTTGAGCCTTTTCCAGGCGGAGGAGTTAAAGCATCCAATGGTTTTAAAACCATCTCTGTGGCTAACCCTCTTTGATGCAATACAAAAAATAGATTGTTTAAAAACATGTGCATGACTAAACTAAAAAATGGACCGCTGGTCTGAAATGGCCCGTCACCTAAAGGAAAGAAAATAAGAGGGGCAGTCACGAAAAATCCGCCAAAAACCAATCTCTGGGAAAGCACAAAAAGCGACAATTCTTCTCTTGGATATTCTTCTGCAAAAATACGGTTAAATTCTCTTTCAATATCTTTAAATGCGATCCTTCCTGAAATAAGCCTCCAAAAAAACTTTAAAGTTAAATAAATCGCTGGGATCACCAAATGGTAAGACATAAGAAGCGCTGTAGTTGCCAGCCAAATCAAATTGGAAGCGCCGGTAGGGTCAGAAAAATGAGCAGTCCAGTAGATATTTTTTAAAGTTTCAGAAAACAACATGAGACTAAGATTTTCTATGGTAGGTATGGCAAAGGAACGATGCAGTTTATAAACCTCAGAACTTCTTAAATCCTTTAACATGTTTAATAAAGGATAAAATTTTCTCTCAACATTAAAAATTTTCGCTAAATAAATATACTTTAAATCAACCTGAAAATTTCTTAAAGCCAGCTTAAAATTACTTATTCTCCTTTCTCCTTGTCTCACAATCATTTCAAAGCCCAAGCCATTTTGCAGCTCATCTAAATTCTCTATAATGATTAGATCTTTTCCCTTGACTTTACGCAGAGTGATTTTTCCTATCTTTCCAGCCTTAACCTCATCTTCTTTAAAATCAAAAAAAGAGGCTAAAACAGGCAATTTTGAAATTAAAGTTTTACTGTCTTTATCTAAGGAAAGACTCTCTCCCTCCTTTAACCCTACAAACCCTTCTCTTGGGTTATATCGGGTTATGTCAACAATAAAATATTCAGCTCCCTTATCATAAAGCTCTTGCACTAAAACCTGCCGATCTTCCGGCAAATCTTTATAATGATAAATTCTAAGTTCAGCGCTCCTTTTATTTTTTTCATTGTTTAAGGTAAGAATCATTGGACCGCTATATATCATGCCAGGAGAGGTCATCCTATTAGTTTTCAAAGATAATTTAACCTCACCTTCAGTTTCTGCCTTTCTAACTGTCTCTTTTCTAAGTGAATCTAATACTGCATATTCTTGGCTGACTGCTGCCACTCCCCCTAAATCCATAACAATGGCAGTCATATCATCAGGGTTACCGCGCAGATTTAGACCATCCTCTGCTCTTCTTTGAGAAGATGCGATTAATTTTTCCGCAATTTTCTGAGGAGCTAAAGCGTCATCCGTCATTTGATCAAGAATATCCTTAATTTCCATGTCTGTAAGATTATCGTGAATGCCGTCAGAAGTAAGCAGCAAACGCGATCCTTTTGGCGCCTTAGCAACTATGATCACCGGTACATGCTTATTCATAGAAGATAATTCATTGCGGACAAAATGACGTTCATTAAAGAGTTTCTCACTCTCTTCATCAAGATGACTGTAGCCCGAAACAGAAGACAAAAATTCCTGATTTTTTCTTTCTGGTTGTTTAGATAACTCTGACTGTCTAATAATTTGAGCAGTTCTGGGGGCAACATTGTCAACAGTTAATGGTTCAAATCCCACATCAGCGCCCCGAAGATATGCCCGTGAATCCCCTGCATTTGCAATTAATATGCGAGAAGAACCATCAATTTGCGGCAAAATAATAGCAACTGTGGCAGTAGTCCCGCCCTCTATTTTTTTCAATTCTTTTCTTACTGCTTTAACGCTCAACAACATCGCCTGTTCTAAAAGTTTAATGAGTTCTTCTTCAGATTCCTGACCAGTGATTTTGCGTAATTCAGACTGAATAGCATCGCGCGCTGCAGCGCTAGCCCGCTCTCCTGCAAACTTACCTCCCATTCCATCAAATACAGCAGCGATTTGAATGCCACTGTTTAGCTTCTCTACAAAATAGGAATCTTGATTCTTTTCATTGCGAGTTCGCTTTGCTGATTTAATACTTCTAGCGCCAATAGAAAGAGGTAATTTAATAGGAATAGGAGGAACCATTCTTTCAGTTTCTACTTTTCCCCTTGGAGCTAAAATGGTTATGGGAAGTTGGGAAGTAACAGCAAAAGGAAGGAGTTTCCAAATACCTGTAATTTCACCGATCACACTAGCCATGTTCCAAAGCATGTGCAGAGCAAAACTGATTTCAAAACCATTTGGCAAAGCTAAAAGTAGGGTAAAAACCCCGCCGCCAATAAACCTTAAAGTAAAACGATAGGCAAACTCCTTCCAGCTAAACTTACCCCCCTCATAGCCTTTAAAAGTCCAAAGGTCTGTGTGTAGAATTGGAAAAACAAAAGCAATGACTGCTGCTGCTAAGAAAACATTCCCTCCAAAAACCACAGTAAGCGCCCAAGCTAAGGCATGGGTCTCACCCAATGGAATCAAGATGCCTGTAAAAAATCCATATATAAAAACATAAAGAAGTGACTTCTCATTCTTAAATATTTTATTAAGCAGCCATCTTAAAATTGCATCTGGAATTGAGGCTGCTTTTAATTTATTTATTCTTTCTGCCCTTTTTGCTCTTTCTGCCTTTTTGTCAGCAAACTGAACTACCTCTCCTTTTTGAGGTATTTGAGGAGTAGGCGTTCTTACTCCCACCAGCAAAGTATCAATATTACTAAAGGTATTTCTTGCTCTGTCAAAAGCGGATTTTAAGGTGTCAGAAAGCGCATTTAAAACTTGATTGGTCAAACCAGGCTGGGTTGGATAGAGACGATTCACAAAATCATCTAAAACCATCTCTTCTGGTTGAATTTCTGGATCTAAAGAATCACTGATTTTTTTCTTTCTGGAATTCTTTTCAAAAAGTTCACTCCAAAAATAAACATCGCTTCTTTGATCATTAATTTTTCCGAAAATTTCTATGCCGGCAGCTACCCCCTCCACTTTTCTGCCATCTCCCGCAGTTTGAATATTCGCATCAATATTCACTTTATCCACAGTTCTAAACTGTTTTGAAAAACTCATCTCTAAAGATTCTACAATCTCTTCCTTTTGCTCAGGAGTTAAATTAGTGACTGATTTTGCCGCGCTAAAAATAGTGAGCATGGCATACAAATTAATTAAAGAGCGGTTAATCAAACCCACAATCGGTAAAGTCTCATTTATGGAACTAGAAGCTGTTCCCATCTCTGATTTAAGGGTAATGCGCTCCCCTGTAAAAAGTTTTTCTAAAGGGGTTTTATCTCTGCGGAAAATCTCTAAATAATCTGTGCCAACCCCTTCTACCTTACCTAAACGGGGAGTTAAAACCGCATAAGCGATCTGTTTTTGCCTTAAAAGATCTGTCATCCCTTCTGTGTGAAAACCTCCAGAAACTAACAGCGCCAGGTTTCCTATTTGAAGGCTCCTCTTTTCCCTTACTTTATGAAGAAGGTTTTCTACTAAAGCTTTATCTCTTTTAATTGCAGCTTCATTGAATTTTTCAAAAGGTTTAAGCGCTTTAACTAAAGCGCTTCTCACTCCTGACTCTTCTCCTTCAGATGATTTTTGTTTTTTCTTTTTTCCTGCGATTAAAGGATCCACCACAATTTCTGGGTTTACCATGCTGATCCCTGTTTTTCCAAAACTTCCAGTTTTTCCAGAATAGTTTTCTAATTTTTTAATTCTATGGCTCACATCCACTATCTCATTCTTCCTGCTTAGATACTCTTTCCAATCTTCAGGACTAAAACGATAGCCCACCA
Organism: Elusimicrobia bacterium RIFCSPLOWO2_02_FULL_39_32; assembly: GCA_001800135.1. GTDB lineage: Bacteria > Elusimicrobiota > Elusimicrobia > 2-02-FULL-39-32 > 2-02-FULL-39-32 > 2-02-FULL-39-32. The sequence continues at coordinate 381,531 of MGUU01000016.1, forward strand.
TCTTTTCCATTAAGACCAAATCTTTAGATAACTCCACAATTTCTTTTTCTTGGGCAGTGACAATAAAAGATTGAATTTTCCTTTTTTCTAAATTCTCTACCTCTCTAAATAACACCTCGCTTTTAATCTTATCTGCAATCAAAACATAGCGAATATAGCGATCCATCTCTGGATATTTTTCTAAATTCACTCCATAAGCCTGACATAAATCTTTTAAATATTGGTAAAAAGCGCCGTAACTAATGTTCCCTAACCTATAAGAAAGGCTGGAGGAAACCAAATTCTTTAATTCTGTTTTTGGCAAACTCTCCACTAAACTTGTGGTTAAGGCTCTTCTTTCTTTCTCCACCTGCTCATAGTTTAAGGTTTCTTCTAAGTTTAAAGCGCTCATGAATTTACGAATCATTTCTGAATCAGATGGGATTCCATCTTGGGTAAGGACTTTAAGGTATTGGCTGAGCTTAATCTGTCCCTTATGGTGCAAAGTCATATTTTGGTCTAACTCTTTTAAATCTGGATTTAATATTTTTGTTTTAAGCAGGTTTAAAGAGTTCTGCAGATCTAAAACAATTTTCTTCGCCTCTTTTTCTTGCGGGACAGAATCTTTAAAAGCTCTCACATGCTCTAAATAGAGTCTTTCATTTTCCACTCCCCAAAATAGAATTGGAGACTCTTTAGAATTTTTAGTCTCTAAAGTCATGCCAACATACTCTGCTCCGGAAATTAAAGATTCTTTTAAAAAATATTCCGCAATCTTTTTTACATGTTCTTTTTCCGGCAACGATCTGTAAGAATCAAAAGCAAAGGAGCCTTTTGCTCCTTCCAAACCTACCACCAACTGAACTTGCTGGTTTGGAGAAGCGCTTTGCAAGGAACTTTGGATTTCTGGTTTCTTAAGAGCTTGAATGATCCGAGCTATATTTTTTTGAGCTTCGTAGTTTTCATGCACATCCTGTATGTGGATGACCATAAGGTCTTGTGGCTTCCATTGAGAAGGCAGGTAAAGTTCTTTAAGATTGGCAAAACTAGCTGGAATAGTTTCCAGCCATTTGATTTCGGATTGGAGCCTGGCATCTTGAGATTGAAGATTTTCTCTTTGAGAACCTAACCCAAGAATGTCAGAACCTAGTTTTTGAGGAACCTGCTGAGAAAGGACATTCAATTCCAAGGATGGAAGTTGAGCCACAAGACCTTTGTCAGATTCAGGAGATGGAACTTTTGCTAACAAAATTTGATTTTCTTCAGAACTGCTGCCTGTTTGGTTAGAGTTTGGGATTCCCTTATGTTTTCCCCTTTTTAGCTCTTCCGCTGCTTTTCTTCTTTCTTCCCAGAGTTTTGAACTAGGCTCAATCACCCCATAAGCCACTTGCACATAAAAGAAAAGTACCGCCATACCACAGGAAGTGAGGCGGGTCCAGAAGGGATAATTTTTAATCTTTTTTTTCTCCATAAATTTTTAATAAAAAAGCCAACAGTTTCTGTAATTTCTACAAGACTGTTGGCCACTTATGGAGAATCCAATTGAAACTTCTCTTTAAAGATTCTTCAACCTTCGGCGGCTCAACCAACTTATCCCGATTTAATCTTCGGAACTTAGTCTTGTAGCTTTGCGTCTCCGTTTTTCAACGGATTTGCCTTGTGCGTGTTGCTAACTTTTTTAAAGAACTAAACTTCTAAATCTTTGCTTACTCTATTTATTGAGCTTTCTCTTTACTGCTAAATGTGCTGCTCTTTGTAACATTTTTGTTTCATTCCAAAAACAGTTCAATCTTATCGTCTTATCTCTTTTCATATTTGTAGGTCATTTATAACAGGTATTGCCAAAACTTTTCTTAAACTTTTTGTAACATTTTTGTAACATTATTTTTGCAAAAGTTTCTAACTAGTTTAGAACTTTATAACCATTATTGATGAGTTTGTTGAATTATTGTTTGTTTCGTCATTCCCGCTTTCGCGGGAATCCATGCAAAAGACCGAATAAAACTACTGGATTCCCCGGTCAAGCCGGGGAATGACGAGCTTGCGCGAATATTTCAACAAACTCTTGATGCTTAATTGACTTACTGGTGTTAAATTAATCATATTGTTATCTAAATAAGTAGCAATTAAAGTGCCAAAATAAGACAATATAAATGATTTTTTAATGCAGTTATTTGAAAAGTAGGGGTAAATTACCTAAAAATGTAGATAAATTTCCCCTAAAATGGGTAACTGATTTTGGATTTCTGGATCCTTCGCTAGAAGAGATAATCATTCTGACAGTGATATTGATCTACTTATTGAATTAGAACCCAACACGCCCTAGAATTTAATCCTCCCCTGATATTGTATTTGGTAAGAATAACTTTCCACTTTTTGAAATGGCTTTTCTACCATCTTTCAGGAGCAGTTCTTGACAAAAAAATCCTTTCTGCTATAATTTCAATAGATTATATTTATATATAATATTATGAAACTTAGAGATTTCCAAAAAAAAATGAAAAAAACGATCTTTACTTGGGAAGAAGCCTGCCGAGTAGCATGGCAAACTTCTTCCCAAGTCCTGCGGTTAGAGCTCTTTAATTGGAGAAAGAAAGGGGATATCCAAATGCTTAAGCGTGGGCTCTACTGTTTTCCAGATAGAGTAACCAGCAAAATTGAGGTTGCTCAACATCTCTATTCTCCCTGTTATATCAGCTTAGATTGGGCATTGCATTACTATGAGCTCTTGCCCGATGTTGTTTTTTCAATGACTCTTGTTTCCCCCCGTGGTAGTCGAAAATTTAGGACACCGTTTGGAGAATTCATCTATCACAAGGTAAAACCAGACTTTTTTTGGGGGTACGATCCTTCCACTCTCATGGCAACGCCAGAAAAAGCTATCCTAGACTATTTTTATTTTAAAAGCGCTCATTGTTTTCCAAAACAAGATTTCTGGATTGAGATGCGATGGCAAAATTTAGAGCTCATCAATTTTAGAAAAATCAAGGAGTGGGCAAAAAAGCTTGGAATCCAAAAAATTATTAAATTAATTGGGAGTTTAGAAGATCATGCAAAAATTAAATAAACTGATTGAAACTTATAAAATAGAGCGTCCTCATACAACACCCGAGGAAATTGTCAATCTGATCCGAGAATATCTTCAGATTCGTATTCTTTGTTTAATTTTTCAATCGAAATTTGGAGCCGGCATTTCCTTTATGGGAGGCACTTGCTTAAGAATCTGTTATGATCTAAAACGTTATTCCGAAGATTTAGATTTTGCTCTGGACAACCATAAGAAGGAACATCATTTCTCCAAGATGATTCAATCTGCGCAAAGAGAATTAGAGCTAATGAATTTCAAAATTGACACCAATATTCATGAAGAAAAAACTGTGCAAAAAGCATTTATTCGATTCAGTGGATTATATGAATCTCTTAACATTCCAGCTTCTCAAAATCAGAAAATTCATATTAAGATTGAAGTGGATACAAACCCCGTCCCACTACATGAAGATGAAAGGGAAAGTTTTTTCGTTACGCGTTATGGGGAAATTTTTCCCATCTTAAAACACACTCTTCCCACTCTATTTGCAGGAAAGATTCTCGCTATTCTATACCGTCCTTACGCGCGAGGCCGTGATTATTATGATTTAATCTGGTACCTTACGAAAAAGACTCCTATAAACCTTCGTTATTTGGCAGAGGGTAGTTCAAATCCTTGCTTTAAAGATGAAAAAGCAGTCTATTTGGCATTAAAAAAAAAGGTGAGCGAAGTAAAACCTTCTCTGATTCTTAAAGATATTGGACGGTTCCTAGAAGATTCAGATGAAATTCAGTGGATTGACCGTTATGCGGAACTTTTCGACCAGCTCATTCAAAAAAATAATGATCCTCAAAATTTAACCCCCTAAAAACAAAAAATAATGTAGTACTTGTAAACAAAAATTTTATAGAAATATATAATATAGTAGATACTAAAGCGCAAAATAAAAATAAATTTTAAGCTTGCGAGCTAAAGAGTGAATGGAGTTGGTGATCTTCTTTAAAGGAAGGAGGTTCTAACTCAACACCTTGAATGGTCAGTTCTCTCCCGTTTCTCTCAATTCTGCCTGACCCTTTTAAATTCCTGATCCACTCCTCAATCCCTGCATTAAAGAACTTATCTCTGGGCAATACGATTTTGATTGCTACCCCAACATCCAATATCTGTAGAACTAATATATGTATGTCTCTTACTGTTTTACCCAACTCATCCATAAGGTTTGACCAAATCCCTATCTTATTAGAGGCTGCTACCAGCCTTACTGCATAAGAACCTTGCTTTAATAGAGCTTTGGTTTGAGTAATAGCATCTTCTGCATTAGAGACTGCAAATAGGATTCCCTGAATACCTAAAATAGCTTCTAACTCTTCTATTGGCTTGGGTTCATCCATCACTAAAATAAATCGAGCGTTCTGATTCAAACCATAGATCTCATGGATCATCCTTAACATCGCTATTTGACTGGCTTGATCTTTTGCTCCAGTTAAGTCAACTAAATATAGTTCTGAACCTTTTGTATCCTTTGACCATACGCCAAAAAGAGTTTGAATAAGAGTTGAGAAGTTTAGATTAGAGTCAAGACTTAAATGTTGTAGTTCTGGCTGGGATGTTCCTAATTCATCTGCTATTAGCTGCATTTCCTGGGACAAGAGTTCTTGAGAAGTTAATCTTCTCTTCTTGTAAGCATCTAACATATCCATGGTAAAGTGAAGAGAACTAACTGACAAAAGAGCAAAGGAAACTAAACTAGGCTGAAACGAGATAATAGAGATAAATAAGAGGTTATAAAGTAAGGTGTGAAAAGACTTAAGAGACAGGAAATCTTTCTTTAATTCTATCTTCCATCCATTCCAATCCACACTCTTCCTTTTTGCCAGCCAACGCACAATGGTATGAGAGAATAGGA
>MGUU01000017.1 GCA_001800135.1 Elusimicrobia bacterium RIFCSPLOWO2_02_FULL_39_32
CCTGAACCCTCATCCACAACAATCTCTCTCATTACACTAGAGCCTGAATCTTCATCTCCAGTAGTCTCTGCCATTTGAGTAGCAGCTGAGCCTCCATTCTCATTTCTCTCTACAAAACCCTCACGACTGAGTCCTAGTTTGGGGTGAGAAAACAGATTTAGGAATAGCTCAATAAAATCATTAAAATAGGTAGTACTAAACACAGCCCCAAGTTTCCATAAAAGTAGATGGGCCCGCTTGATTCGATAAATTCCTTCTCTCAACAATGTAAGTTCTAAATCATTTAGACTCTCTATATTTTGATAGCGCTGCATAATATGTGGGACTTTACGCGTGAGTATAAATCGAATAGAATCCAACGCTCTTTCTTTACTGGACCAATCTAACTGAAATCCTAAGGGATTAAGATCAAGTTTTGGAAATACAGCCATCAGCGCTTCAATATAACTGCCATGAAAATAAGGGGCTGATTCTCTATGCATGGCTCTGCTCAATCCCCACATTTTAAGCTCTGCTTCGCTCAGCGCATAGATGCGATTTTTTAATTCTTCAACTTCATCCTTACTCATTTGATCTACGCGCTCATACTGCTGAACAATAGAAGGAATCTCACGATCAAAAATAAATTGAACAGATTCAATTCCTTTCTCTTGTGTTGACCAATCTAGTTTAAAACCCAAAGAATTTAAATTAAGATCAGGAAATAATGCCATAAGAGCTTCCACATAACTGCCATTAAAATAGGGAGCTCTATCCCTGCTTAATGCCCCATTCAATCCCCACAATCCAAAATGACCATAAGTAATTCTATAGATTGCATTTCTAAAAGCGCGAATCTTATGAGGATTCATATTAGAAAGATGATCATACAGCTCAACCAAATCTGATTTTACACGCAATAAGACATAACGCACTGATTCAATTCCTCTTTCTTTTGAAGACCAATCCAGTTCAAATCCTAACTGGTTCAAATTCAAATTTGGAAAAACAGCCATAAGAGCGACAATATAAGATCCATTAAAATATGGAGCTTTCTCTCTATCCATTGCGCTGCTTAAACCCCATACCTTAAAATGTGCTTGAGTAATTCTATAAACATCATTCCTTAATTCATTTTTCTCCTCTTCTCTTAAACTATCCAAGCGATCATATTTTGCAAGAAGCGCGGGCTGATAAGTCCCTAAAGCATCTCTGATATTAAAAATTCCAGAATCTCTTGTTCTCCAGCTATACCTTATTTGCCAATTGCTTTTTCTAAAATTGATAAATCCTTCTACTGATAAAACCAAACGCGGATGATCAAACAACTCTACAAGAGCTTTCATATAACTCCCTTCAAAATCAGGAACAGTATCTCTATGCAAGGCTTTGGCTAATCCCCAAAGTTGAAAATGTCCTTGAGTAATACTATAAATTTCATTCCTTAATCTTTGAACTTCACCTGCGCTAAAGCGATCAATATTCTCATATCTTGTAATCAGGCTGGGCATCTCTATAGAAATAACAAATCTCATGGAATCAATGGCTCTTTGTTTGGAAGACCAATCTAATTGGAATCCTAAAGGATTCAGATTTAAATCTGGAAACACCGCCATCAAAGCTTGGATATAGCTTCCATTAAAATATGGCACATTCTTTTTACTTGTTGCATTTGCCAAACCCCAAACATCAAAATGAGCAGAGCTGATTTGATAAATTTCATCTTTTAATCTTTCTATTTGTATTGGACTTAAATCTTTAAGCTGGTCATATTGGCGAAGAATATTTGGAATTTCACTAGAGAATACAAATCGCATGGAATCAATGGCTCTTTCTTCATTAGACCAATCTAATTGAAATTCTAAAGGATTAAGATTAAGTTTGGTAAACAGGGTGATAAGAACATTTTTGTAGCTTCCGTGGAAATAAGGCGCAACGCGTTGCACCAATGCTGACCCTAATCCCCAAGAGGTGAAGTGGGCTTTAGTGATACTACAAATCTCTTTTCTAAGATTACTCAATTCCAACTCTGTTAATTCAGCGAATCTTTCATAGTCCTGTATTAAGTAGGGAACTTGCCTCTTAAATATGTAAAGCACAGATTTAATACCGCTCTCAAGTGATGACCAGTCTAATTCAAAGCCTAATGGGTCAAGATTTAGATTTGGGAATAGAGCTATCAAAGCTTGGATATAGCTCCCGTTAAAATATGGGACATGCTTTTTAGACGTTACATTTGCCAAACCCAAAACATCAAAATGCGCAGCGGTCATTTGATAATTTTCGTTTTTCAAAGCCTCTACTTTTGCAGGATCAAGATTATCAAGGTCATTGTACTGCTGAACAATATGAGGAATTTCACGCAAAAACACATAGAATATTGAGTCAATCGCTTTTTCTTTGCTTGACCAATTTAATTGAATGTCCAAAGGCTCTAATTCTAATTCCGGGAAAACAGCCATTAAAGCGCGAATATAACTACCATGGAAATAAGGAGTGCCCCTTTTATCCAAAGCTCTCTGAATTCCCCAGTGCTGAAAATGCGCAGAAGTGATTTTATAAACTTCTGCTCTTAAAGATTTCTTTTCTCGTTCTCTTTCTGTATTTCCCAGAGAATCTAACTTTGCATATCTTTCTAAAAGTTCTGGCTTATTTTTATTGATTGCATCCTTAACATTTTTTATGCCTTGTTCTTCTGTGCCCCAATGGTATAGTTCTCTATTATCTGTTCCATTTGCCTGAGTCAATGGATCTAATCTCCATTTGCCAAGAGGACGAGTAAGATTAGAAATAAGATTAAATAGATGATGACTTAAAACATTAACTGGATAACTAAGATATGCAATTGAAAGAATGAATTTTTCTGTGCGATTTGGTTTGTAACTAGTCTGGATAAGTTGGTTGAGTCTAATTCCTGCAACAATGGAGAGAGAACCGATGAATGAACTAAGGAGGGTAATACCTAAATGGTTAGTAGGACTTCCAGAGATGATGTAATCAATCCCAAACGGAGCTCCTATCATAGTTGCCACCATTGCACCCAAAATCAGCACAATCCCTATTGCCTGACCTAAAGTCTGTTCCCTGTGACTCTTAAAGAACTGTACAGGATTAAAGGTATCTAAGAATTCATAATGTGGAGCAAAGAAGAGTTGAGTAATCCAACCATTGGGATTCATTCCTCTCTTTACAGCTTCATTGCGTGTATCTTCTGTCATCAGAGGAGAAGCTGAATCCCCAGTTCCATTATCTTCTATCGTCAGATTAGAACCTGAATCTTCACTTCTAGGAATCTCTACCATTACCCTATATGCTGAATTTTCACTCGTCTCTGTCACTTGATTCGTATCTGAACTTCCATTTTCACTTCTCTCTAAAAACCCTTCACGAGTGAGCCCAAGTTTAGGATGAGGGAAGGCTGCAATCAATGCTGGGATATGACTTCCATGAAAGTAGGGAGCTAATCTTTGATTCATCGCCCCGCCCAATCCCCATAGATTAAAATGACCCCGTGTAAGCCTATAAATATCTCTTCTTAATCTTTCAATCTCATCTTCTTTAAGTTGTCCTAAATTCTCATAACGAACGATTATATCTGGACGATTACTCTTAATACCTTCTCTTACACTCCATATCCCTAACTCAAGAGTCCCCCAACTATACTTTTTTTCAAAAGTGGCTCTTCTATAATCTCTAAACCCTTGTAGAGTCAATTCTAATCTTGGATGATTGAATACAGAAATAAGGACATCCCTATAATTTCCATTAAAATAAAGAGCTGATTCCTGACTTACCCCATTACCCAATCCCCATAACTTAAAATGTGCGTGTGTGATCCCGTAAATTTCATTTCTCAAATCATGCAGTTCTCTATCATTTAGCTGAGCGATCCCTTCATATCGTGCCATGATATGTGGGACTTCTTTAGAAAGTATATGTTTAACTGACTCAATCCCATTCTCTTCACTCGACCAATCTAACTCAAATCCCAATGGATTCAGATTTAGATCAGGAAACACTGCCATCAACGCATTTTTATAACTCCCATTAAAATATGGAGCTAAACGACGATCCATAGCTCCATTCAATCCCCATACATAGAGATGAGCTTTTGTGATCCCATAGATTTTGTTCCTTAACTCGCGAACATCTCTATCATCTAATTGGGTGATCATTCCATATTTTTGCATGATATACGGAGACTCTTTTGATAACACATATCTCACTGATTTAATCCCTTTCTCTTCACTCGACCAATCTAACTGGAAACCTAATGGATTCAAATTTAGATTTAGATCAGGGAACACTGCCATCAAAGCGACGATATAACTCCCATGAAAGTAGGGAGCCTTTCGATCATCAATCGCCATACCCAATCCCCATACTTTAAAATGACTAGAGGTAATCTTATAGATTTCGTTTCTTAAATCATGAACATCTGTATCATTTAACTGATCTAACTTTTCATACTGCTGCATGATGTGTGGTATTTCTTTGGTAAGTACATATCTTACAGACTCGATTCCTTTCTCTTCACTCGACCAATCTAACTGAAAACCTAATGGATTCAAATTTAGTTCAGGAAACACTGCCATCAAAACATTTATATAACTCCCATGAAAGTAGGGTGCTAGTTTTTGATTCATTGCCGCACCCAATCCCCATACATTAAAATGACCTTGTATGATTCTATAGATTTCATTTCTTAAGTCATGAATCTCTCTATCACTTAATTCTGCTATTCTTTCATATTCTTGCATGAGGTGTAAAATTTCTCTGGAAAGCACATATTTCACTGATTCAATTCCTTTCTCTTGACTAGACCAATCTAACTGAAATCCCAATGGATTCAAATTTAGATCAGGGAACACTGCCTTCAAGGCGTTTATAAGACTCCCATAAAAATAGGGAGCTATTTTTCGATTCATCGCTGCGCCAATTCCCCATATATAAAAATGCCCTTGTGTGATCCCATAAATATCTCTCTTTAATCTTTCAATCTCATCCTCTTCAAGTTGCGCTAAATTCTCATAACGCTCGATTATATTTGGAAAATTACTCCTGATTCCTTCTCTAACACTCCAAATCCCTGACTCAGGAGTCTTCCAACTATACTTTCTTTCAAAAGTGGCTTTTCTATAATCTCTAAAACCTTGTAGAGTCAATTCTAATCTTGGATGATTGAATACAGAAATAAGAACATTTATATAACTTCCATGAAAGTAGGGAGTTGCTTGACGATTTATTGTTCTACTCAATCCCCATACTTGAAAATGGGCTTGTGTGATCCCGTAAATTTCATTTCTCAAATCATGCAGTTCTCTATCATTTAGCTGAGAGATCCCCTCATATCGTGCCATGATATCTGGGACTTCTTTAGAAAGAATGTATCTAACTGACTCAATCGCTCTCCCTTCATCTAACCAATCTAATTGAAACCCTAATGGATTCAAATTTAGATCAGGGAACAGTACCATCAAGACATTTATATAACTTCCATAAAAATAAGGAGCTACTTTTTGACTCATCGCCCCACTCAATCCCCATAAATCAAAATGACCATTGCTGATTCCATAGATTTCATTTCTCAAATCATGCAGTTCTCTATCATTTAGCTGAACGATCCTTTCATATCGTTCCAAGATATGTGGGACTTCTTTAGAAAGAATGTATCTAACTGACTCAATCGCTCTCCCTTCATCTGACCAATCTAACTGAAATCCTAATGGATTCAAATTTAGATCAGGGAACAGTGCCATCAAGACATTTATATAACTTCCATAAAAGTAAGGAGCTAATTTTTGATTCATCGCCACACTCAATCCCCATACTTGGAAATAACCTAAAGTGATCCCATAAATTTCATTTCTCAAATCATGTAGTTCTCTATCATTTAGCTGAGCGATCCTTTCATATCGTGCCATGATATGTGGGACTTCTTTAGAAAGAATGTATCTAACTGACTCAATCGCTCTCCCTTCATCTGACCAATCTAACTGGAATCCTAATGGATTCAAATTTAGATCAGGGAACACTAATATCAAGGCTTGGATATGACTCCCATGAAAGTAAGGAGTTTGCCTAGAATTCAGTGTTGCTCCTAATCCCCATACCCTTAAATGCCCTTGCGTGATTCTATAAAGCTCGTTTCTTAATGATTTTTCTTCCTGCTCTCTTTCCTTAGGTGTAAGCTGATTTAAATTTTCATATCTCTCAAGCAGATCAGGACGATTCTTTTTGATTCCATCTCTTACATTTTCTATCCCCTGCTCCCTAGTTTCCCAGTCATATTGATCTACTCCTACTCCTGTTTTTGTCAAAGGATCTAATCTCCATTTTCCCAGAGGACGAGTAAGATTAGAAATAAGATTAAATAAATGATGACTTAAAACATTAACTGGATAACTAAGATATGCGACTGAGAGAATAAGTCTTTCTGTACGATTTGGCGTGTAACCTGTCTGAATAATTTGGTTGGAATAGATAAGTTCCTGTACAGCTACATTAAGAGCTGATCTCTGCTCTTTGAGTTCACTATGTGGGGCACTGGTTTGTTTGAGTTGGTTTAACTGATTTTTATTTTCTTTCAGATGATTTAGTTTAATTCCTGCAACAATGGAGAGAGAACCAATGAATGAACTAAGGAGAGTAATACCTAAATGGTTGGCAGCACTCCCTGAGATGAGGTAATCAATACCAAATGGCGCTCCAATCATAGTTGCCACCATTGCTCCCCAGATCAGCACAATCCCTATGGCTTGACCTAAAGTCTGTTCCTTGTGGCTTTTAAAAAACTGAACAGGATTAAAGGTATCTAAAAATTCTCTGTAAGGAGCAACAAAAAGTTCTTCTACTGCGTCTGATAAAATCTCTGGAGAGCCATGCGGAATAGAATCTTTCAGTAAAACCCTTCTTGCTTCTCTAGCATCTCCAAAAAGATTACTCCTCTCTCTCATATTGTGATTTTCAGCAGATTTCTTTTCTACAAAGGAAATGCAACTTCTCTGGTAAGTAAAAGCATAAGGAGGCAGGATGATAGAACAAAGCAGAGCGCCTGCCACAAGAATGGCAGTACTTTTCTTAAAGAATTGATTTTTCTTTCTATGACTGTATTTAATCATACTTAAGGCACTCATCATACGTTCCCTAAGTATAAAGAATTTAGCTCATGCCGTCTTCAACTATTTGTAAATTTTTTGTGACAAAAATGAAACGTTTCACAGGAGGGCTAAACGCTGTTCTTGACAATGGGGAGTACTTTAGGCGCCCCCTGTCACATTGATCGGGTGGAAAGATATTAAAATTTATAAATGCTGAACAATCTTAACTTTAAATTCTGTGCCTTTGCCTAAAACGCTTTTTAAAGAAATAGAGGCTTTATGGGCTTCAACAATTCCATGGACAATGGCTAATCCTAACCCAGTGCCTTTAACTTTTGTGCTAAAAAGCGGTTCAAAAATTCGCTTTTGATCCTCTTCTTTAATGCCCATCCCTGTGTCGCGCACAAACACGCATACCTCCTGATCTCCTTCCAAAGAAGTTTCTATTTCCAGAGCGCCTCCATTGGGCATCGCTTCCACAGCATTATTAATTAAATTAATAAAAACCTGCCTCATTCTTTCCTGATCCACAAAAACAGCCGGCAAATTTTGAGCAAATTTTGTCTTTAAATTTACATGCGCAGGAATAGAAACAACAGTAAAAACAGAATCCAGAATAGTTTGAATTGGAATAGATGTTGGATTCATCCTCATCACTCTGGAAAATTCCAAAAGATCATTAGAAATTTTTACAGTGGCGTTAATTTCATTGTCTGCGATGTCCATCATTTTCTGAACCTGCTCATTTTCTTGCTGCAAGGGATTCTTTTTTATTACAGAGCGGATATAATAAATCGCGTTCTTAATGGCTGCCAAAGGATTTCTTAATTCATGCCCAACCCCGGATGCAAGTTGGCCAATGGCTGCCAAGCGCTCTGTGCGCACTAGTTTACTTTGCGCCTCTTTTAACTGGGCCATCATGGCGTTAAAAGTATAGGCTAAAAAACCAATTTCATCTTTGGAATCAATTTCCACTCTAGTTTCAGATTCTCCTTTGGCGATGCGGTCTATTACGTCTCTTAAATGTTTCAAAGGAGCGATTAATTTTTGACTAAAGATATAGGAAAGAGCGATCGCTAACAACAGGGCAAAAAAACCTAAAAGCATAATATAGTTTTGCGTGCGGTTTTGGAGCTGGATCACTTTTTCTTTGGATAAAAGAATGGCTAAATAAAGATCCCCCACATCTGGTTTTAATTTGGCAAAGGTGCCAACATAAGTGGAATTTTTCAAGAAAAGTTCTGGAAAAACTTTCTCTTTGTTTTGCAGCAAGTCCCAATCTTTATCGCTTAAACTTCTTATCACTGAAATTAAAGAATCTTTATTCTCTAAAGTAGAAGCATAAATCTCTTTTTTTGAAAAAATAAGGAATTCGCCGTCAATCACAGATTGCAGCTCTTTAAAAAAATTGTCGTCCAAATAAAAACCCATGAGGATCATGGCTGGCAGGGTTCCTCCCACATCTCCGGGCAAAATAGTTGCAATTTGGATGGATAAACCTTGGATTCTTTTTTCTATGCCAACCGTGGAAAGAGATCTTTTTTCCCCATAATTTAAAAGGATCTTTTGAATAAAATGAGAGTCCAGCCTGCTCAATCCCACTTCCCCTTGATTCTCACTATAAATGACTCTTCCAAAACCATCCAATACTTCCACAATATCTAAATTTAATCCTTTTTTAATGGACTGGCTGACATTAGCAAGAATCGCTCTATTCCCATTGCGCACGGCTAAAGGAAGCACTGGGTTGCTGATCGCAAGAAATCCATAAGAAAAAATAGGATCAATTTTATTTTGCACTAAATTGTTAGTTTGGGTAAGAATTTTAAGCGCGTTATTTTCTAACTCTGACTGCAGGAGGCGTGAGGTGATGCGAGTGGTCATAAACGTAACCACTAACAAAGGCAAAACAACACAAAAGGCAACTAAAAGAACCAGCTTAACCTTAAGCGACATTAAGAGATATTCTACTATATCTTTTTAAAAATGGGTTAAACCCAAATATTGACTTGGACATTTACAGCGCCAATATTTGATTTTATCGGGTTACGATCAGTTTTCCGGTTTTTTTGGCGGTAAGACTTTCAATTACAAAGAGATAAACGTCTGAGGCAAGTTCCTCTCCATGATCATTTTTTACATCCCAAACTAATGCGCTGGAGCCGCTGGTAATAGAAAAATTAATTTTTCTTACCTGTTCCCCTTGAGAGCTATAAATTCTAATGCTGCCTTGGTCAGGCAGATTAGTAAAAGTAATATTTTTATGACCAGAGCCTATCTTAAATGGAACAGGATAAGCAAATGCTCTGGAAACATCTGTTTCAGCTCCTGAAAAAAGCTCAGGAACATTAACTGTGGAAAGTACGAGTAGAAGAATAGATAGAACGTAAAAACAACCTCTTGAAAAAAAGCGTTTTATTTTTTTTAAGAGCAGTAATTCATCCACGATTATTTCTTCCTAAAATTACTAACATTTTTATGAAATCGCAACCGCCTTTATATAAAAATATAAATAAAGAAATAAATCATTCATTTTAAGAGAATGATTTATTTCTTTATGGTACTAGAGAAAAAGATTTTTGTCTAGGGCAATTACTGCCCTATTCTCTGTAAACCTCTTTTCGCCTCTTCGTTATTTGAATCTAGATCTAAAGATCTCTCCCAAGCGGATTTCGCTTTCTTTTTGTCCCCGCTTAAGAACGCTTCCAACCCTTCTTTATATAAATTCTGGCTCAACACTTTTCTTTGCAGTTCCCAGCGTCTTTGCACTGTTTCTAAACTGCCTCTGGCTTCGCTGGATCTAGAGTTATGTGTTAAAGCTGCTTTTAAATTTTTAACTGCAACTTCCCATTCACCTTTTGCCGCATTATCCTGTCCCCGGCTTAAATATTGCCTGTAAAGAATGTCATGGGAGGAGGCTAAATATCTTTTGGCTTCACCATTTTCCGCGTCAATCTCTAACACCTGATTGAAAAGATTAATCGCTTCGTCATATTGTTCTTTTTTATAAGAAACCAAACCCTCTTGGAATATTTTAGCGGATTCTTCTTTTTGCGCAATAATTTGTTCTTGTCTTTTCCTGGCTTCCAAAATCTCTATGGATTTTGCAAGTTGGGCTCTGGCTTCTTCATGATCTGGTTTAATCACTATCACTTTCTCAAAAGCATCTTTTGCAGTTTCATAGTCTTCCGCGGCAAAAGCAGCTAATCCTTCCCTATAAAAATTCTCTACAAAGGATTGGAATTGAGTTTCAATCTGCTTTAAATAACCAAGAGCCGCTGCATGGTCTGGCTGCAAGCCCACCACAGCCTGAAAATCTGCACGGGCATTGATCAAATTGCCTTCTTCAAAAAATCTTTCACCACGGCTAAATAGAGCATTGATCTGAATCAATAATTTTTCTTTCTTATCGCTTTCTTCTAACTCTCTAAAACTTCTTTGGATTTGAGATAAAAGTTTTGTATTTTCATCCAACCAAGGAGCCACGTGGTTAATCTGCATGGAGATCATGTAAGCATCCACTAAAAGCCCTTGAGCATAAAGAGTTTTAGCTTCATTTACTTTTTCCCTTAACTGAGAATCTGCTCGCGGGGTTTTATAATTTTTTCCAAATCTATATTGCGCGGAAATTCTATGCGTGTCTCCCAAATCTCCAAAAGGAACAAACGCGTAATCTAAAGCGAACAATGGATTTTCAAAACCAATGCCATAAGAAAACTCTTTTTCAAAATGTCTTGTGCCTTTATAACCTGCGCGTATCGCGATCATCTTTAATAAACGATACTCAGCGCCAATGGCTGGATAAGGGTCTAACCCTGGGGACAAGACGCCATCTACCATGGTATTAATCGCATCTCCCCAAAAAGAATAAGCAAACCCTAATCTTGTAATGCGCGGCAGCTCATTAGTTTCCGTATCCATTTTTATTCCATTGGATAAATTCTGAATTGCGCCGGCTACTTTTAAGCCTTTAACTTTTTTAAATTCTATGGGCATGACGAATCCAAAATCCACCGCAAAACCAAACGCAGAATCCCCGGCAAGACTCTTATTCAAAATTTTCAAAGTAGCGCCGCCTGAAACATTCTCAAATTTTAAATTGCCAAGATAAAAATTCCAAATCTTTGCCCAACTGCCGCTGAGCGCAATATCGCTGGCGGTAATATCTCCGGTAGGAGCTCCGCTGGCATTATAACCGGGAATGGATCCATATGTAAAATAATTAACAGCTCCGCCGAAAATGCCTCTGGTATCTGTGGGATGGATATAAGCTAAAACATCCTGCCTTAAATCCAGCAAGAATTCATTGTGCATGAACCCAACTTCTTTTTGGGAAATTTTGCTTAAAAAAGCAGGATTATAGAATTGAGAAAAAGCGCTTGCTTCACTGCCAAATTGGTTGCCAGCCATAGCCACAGCCCGGCCGCCAACATCTACTTTTAGATGATTGGAACTTGTTTTTCCGGGAGCGGAAAATAAAAGATGAGCGCTATTGACCACTAATAAACAGGCAACAAGAAAACCAGCAATAATGTTACGAACCACTATATTTTTTTCCCAACCCCTTATAAATTTTTTTGATGTTTTATGTTGTATCATTTTCTTTACCTAATTACCACTAGTTTTCCTGTTTTTTTATTGCCGCCGCTTTCAACCACATAAAGATAAACATCTGAAGCGCAATCTTCTCCATCGCTGTTTTTTACATTCCAGTTTAATGTGCTTTCTCCAGAGGTAGCGCTAAAACTTATGTCTCTCACCAACTCCCCTGCTGCGGTAAATATTCTAATTTTTCCGTCGCTGGGCAAATTAGTGAATGTAATATTTTTGTGGCCAGAAGCTGGTTTAAAAGGAACAGGGTAAGCATAAACTCCGGAGACATCATTATCCGGCGCTCCCAGCAAAGCATACACGCTAAAATGTCTTACTTTCATTTTTACAGTTTTATTATCTGTATTAATGGTTGCATTAGGCAATAACTGCCAAACTTTATTTGTTTCATCTAACAAATAAGCTCTTAAATTTTTAGCTCTTATTTTGGGGGTGACGCCGTCTATAAAGCCATCGCTGTCCGCGTCTGCATAAGGCATGGTAACAGTGACGTCCTTATTAAAATTAGAGCTGAAAAGTTTTCCGCTAGACTGTACGGCAACAAATTCGCGAATCGTCACTGATTGGGCAAATTGACCCATTGCATTTACCATGTTCTGGTTTGCATCGTCTAAAACACTGTTAGAAACAAATTGCAAAGCTTGATAACTAGGGGATCCTGAACCAGAATCTTTTACGCGTGTGCCCCCTGGAGAAAAAGCTACAGGCGCTGCGTCCGCTGGAAATTCTATCACTGTTTTTCCATCATCCAGAATAGTTGTATTGGCAACTGTTACGTCAATCAATGTTTTAAATTTAACTTTCTTTTGTTCCGCTATTCTATTTTCTCCCAGATCTCTAATATCAGTGGTTAAAGTCAATTCATACTCCCAATTATTTTTAAGATTTTTTTCCGGCGTAATCTGCAAAATTTTAGTCGTGGAATTATAAGAAAGGGTTACAGCCACAGAACTAGTTTGTGTGGTTCCATTTTGATCTTTAATACCAGTTAAAATAACATTGCTGGTTGAAGTAAGCGTATTAGCCTTCATCGCTTCGCTAAAAGTCACCTCAATCGTAGGAGAAATACTAACCCCCATATAGACACTATTAACAGACAGAGAACTAATATCCTTTATAGTTAAAGTAGGGGCTGCGGCATCTGCCGCATATACAAAAGTAAAGGTGGAAACAGTGCCCCAGTTCCCGGCAGTATCTTTTGCTTTTACTTTAAAATAATATGTGCCATCTGCACGGCTTGCATTTGGAAAATAAGCTGCGGTTTGAGTTGTAATCACAGTTGAATCAACCGTGTCATTCTGATGCGAGGAACCGGTAGAAAAAAGAAACGCGTAACCAGTTGCGGGCGACTCTAAAGTTATATTCGCGAGTGTGGATGCCCATACAAAATAAGGGTCTCTACGGCCAGTGGTTTCCCCGCCAGAAATTTTTTCACTGTCTGTAGAAGAAAATTGAGCGTTTAAACTAGTTATGGTTGGATTTGTAGTGTCAACCTTGATTTCAAAACTCGCTAAATCTGCCAACGCGCTATGGCTTCGAATCTTTAAACCTTCTGAACCATCACTGCTATAACCAAATGAATCTCCCAAAGAATAAAAATCCCAAGAACCAGATTTGTTCATTGTTACTTCAATAACTGTGTTATTTGTTGAAAAATGCTGAATATAGCTAGAATCTGCTGTATCTATGCTTGTTACGCTAAGAGAACCATCAGCATTTCTTGCGGAAAATGTGGAGTGAAAGTGAGCGGAATTCGTAACCGTGAAAGATGTTGCTAGAACATTGATCCACGAGCCTTTAGTAACTCCCAACTTAGACCTGATCCTTGGACCTGTGGGTCGTGTGTTAAAAGCCGTGGATGCGGAAGTGGATGTTTGTATATTATTTCCATTCCTAGCCAAAACAAAAAAATCGTAGGACACACCACCAGCTTTAATATGAAGAAGCGTTGTTCCGCTTCCTGCGCCCCAAGTAGAGGATGTTCCCCATTGAGGGGTAGCCTGTACATTATCTAAATCGCTTTGACCACTGCTAGGAAGAGGAACGTATTTATTATTATGATCACTATCCGGCGAATTTGAGTTTGTAATTAAAATGGCAAATTCCGTATTGTTTGGATCAGCAGTAGGATTACTTCCACTGCTAACCACAATTTCTGCGCTCTCTTCACCCGCAGTTTTTACAACAGGCGCAGGCGGAGTAGCAGCTAAAGTTCTTGTTGAGGCTGAAATAATAGTAGTTGTATTACCATCTGGACCAGTACTCCACTTTACTTTAAAAGCATACATGGTATTTGTAGAAAGATTAGCGACAAAAGATGTTGAAGATCTATTCGCATTCCATGATTCTGTAGATGCGGTAAAAGCAGAAGTTGTATTCCCTGTAAGACCTATAGCTGTAACTGTTGCTATCTGAACTAAATAGTAACTCCCGGCAGGAGCATAAAAGGTATTACTACTCCAATTAATAGTGATAGAACTTAAGCCCAGTGAAAAAGTTGGGGTTTGCTCACCAATAGTAAAAGCAGTTATCACTGGACTGGTGGACAAAAATCCCCAGGTACTATAGTCAACAGAAAAATTTTGAGTCTCACCATTAGAATTAGTAAAACTTCCCCCAGTACCCTGCGTGCTATACGCAACCACAATAACTGAGAAAGAGGTATTTGGACCAAACAGATTTTGATGACGATAAAAAGAAGTGCCTGGAGATAAAGGGCCTGATATTCCCCCTCCTGTTGAGGCGCGCACTTGAAACATAATATCTTTACACTCCAACCCATTAACTGCTGCTCCAGTATTATCTGTCCCAACTAAAGCTAAAGTAATAGGATTAACAGGACTATCCTCACTCCATTGCCAATTAATCGAAGAATATCCTATACCATATCCAGAGGCAGAACCAGTATATCCCCAGCATCCCATACCACTTGCAAAAACATTATGAGTATAAAATATTATGGAAGATAAAAAGAATATAATAAGGAAAGCTGGATTTACTCTAAAAAAATTTTGAATTTTGGATTTAATAAATTTCATACTTTTACCCAACCACATATGTAGCAAAAAGAATGCCAAAGTATAAATCTAATCTATTTTGTTTATTTAGGAAGAAATTATGGAATTTTTACCATCAGGATGGGTAAATCACCGCTGGACGCTTGGCAAAAACAGGAATTCTATCTAGGCAATCCTAACTGAACGATCTAAAAGCTATTTTTATCCCTTAAGTTGGGCTGTATTCTTTAAGTTTAGTGAGGAAAGTTTTATAGTCCATGTCCAGCATCTCAGAGGCTTTCTTTTTATTCCCTCCGGTTTGCTCTAAGGCGGCAAGAATCTGTTCTTTTTCTACTTTCTTAATGACCTCTTTTAAAGTTTTTTTCTCCCCTTCCATAATGGGAAGTTCAACCTGTTCCTTATGGCTAAAATAAGATTGGATGCCAACTGTTAAATGCTGCACCCCAATTTTATTGGAATCACAAAGCAAGGCAGAAGAGTAAAGCGCGTTTTCTAGTTCCCTTACATTCCCTGGCCAAGCATACTCTAAAAGCATTTGCATGGCGGGTTCTGCAATCACAGGAACCGGTCTTTGCAATTTTTGGCTGTTTTTCTCTAAAAAATAATTTATTAAAAATTCTTTTTCTTCCTTAATACGGTTTCTTAAAGGAGGCAAATGAATGGTTAAAGTGGATAAACGATAGAATAGATCTTGTCTAAATTTTCCTTTTTCTACCTCCTTTTGTAAATCTACATTGGTCGCGGTAATCAAACGAATATCTATGTCAATAGTTTTTTTACCGCCTAAACGGGATACAGTATGATCCTCAATAAAACGTAAAAGTTTTGCTTGCATGGTTAATGGCACATTGCCAATCTCATCCAGGAAAAGAGTGCCTCCATCAGCCAATTCAAACCGTCCGACTTTAGCCGTGTCTGCTCCGGTAAAAGCTCCTTTTTCATAGCCAAAAAGTTCAGATTCAAAAAGAGTTTCTGGAATAGAAGTGCAATCCACAATAATAAGTGGTTTCTTAGCTCTTTGGCTCTTCTGGTGAATAGTATGCGCTAACATCTCTTTTCCTGTACCGCTCTCTCCTAAAATTAAAACTGGTCCGCTCACAGAAGCAAACTTATCCGCTACTGACAATACGTTTTTCATTAAAGGGGTTCGGGCCATAAAGGTATAGGAACGAACAGCCTTTGTTTCTTGAGCTTTTTTTTCCTCTTTAAAAACTGGCTGCCCTGAAGGAAAATATTTTTCTACTGCTTTTAAAATCATTTCTGGCTCAAGAGGTTTCACTAAATAATCTGCTGCGCCAAATTTCATGGCAGTCACTACAGATTCCACAGTTTGGTAAGCTGTCATCATCACCACTTTTAAAGAAGGTTGAAATTTAAGAAATTTTGGCAAAGCGCTGATTCCATCTTCCCCTGGTAAACGAATATCCAGGAAACTAAGTCCAAATTTAGAATCCGATTGAATGGCTGCTAAAGCATCTTCAGCATTAGTAAAATGGCGCACCTCGTAACCTTGATCGTTTAATATCTTAGAGAAGATCATCTCCACCCCAGGCTCATCATCTACCAGTAAAATTAAAGCTCGTTCTTCTTTATTGTTCACTTTAAATCCTCACCTCATTATGGTTATACTACTGAATTTTAAATTTTCTTTATACCCGCTCTTTTGTCAGGGAAGGTTTACTCCACATTCTGCCAAAAGACCAGTAATTGCAAAATTCATGGAAATAGTTGTAATTTTTTTTAACTCTTTAATGCCCAACTCTGGCAGGGATCTTTCCCCACTTTCCACAAACACCTCCCCCCCATGCTGCTCTACAATTCTTCGGGTGATGGCTAGTCCAAGCCCTGAACCATTTTCTTTTGTGGTAAAAAATGGCATAAAAATTTTTTCTCTGTTTTCTGGGGGAATGATGCTGCCAGAATTTGTAATTGAAACTATAATTTTTCCTTTTTTAGGAAACTCCTCATTAGATATCTCAGGGACAAATTCACTCTTTATAAAAAGTATTTCTTTTTCCTGGGAGCCAATCGCGTGCAACGCATTCACTAGTATATTTTCAAAAGCTTCATGCAAAGTATGCGGATCGCAAGCTAAAGAAGGAATCCCTTCAGGCAATTTTTTAATTAGTTCTACTTTTTGAATTTGAATTTGCACTAAAAGAGATTGAACCGCCTCTTCCAGAATTTGATTAATATCTTCCATATTTTTTTGCAGAACATAGGAACGAGAATAGGTAATAAGATCGGATGTAATTTTTTCTAAAACCTTGGTTTTGTTGATAATGGCTCCTATCACTTCATCTGGTTCCGCGGAATTTGAATCGTATTTTTTTCCTTTTAGATAATGCGCGCACATGGAGATCACTGAAAGCGAGTTTCTCATTCTGTGAGATAGCCAGCTAGCCACCCCGCCTAAAGCGGCTAGTTTTTCCTGTTCAATTAATTTTTCTTGAGACTCTTTTAATTTTTTTTGCAGTTCGCTTTTTTCTAAACATTTATGAACCCGATTCATTAAAAAATCCCGGGAAAAAGGTTTGGTGATATAATCATAAGCCCCAAAACGGATCGCCTCAATCGCAGTGGGCAGCCCCCCATAAGCGGTCATTAAAATCACATCCATTTCAGGATACAAACGTCTGGACTCTTTTAATAGATCAATGCCGTCCATCTCCGGCATTTGAATGTCTGATAATAAAATTTGGAAATTTTTTTTAGAAAGGATTTCTAAAGCTTCTTTGCCGTTGGAAGCGCTCTCAACTTTAAACTGACCTTCTTCCAGAAAATCGCAGCAAATTTCACGCGTGTGTAATTCGTCATCAACAATTAAAACTGAATTTTGTCCATAAGATGGACTATCTGCCGGTTTTTCGTTCGTCAAATCTAAATCCTGTTCCTGGAACAGTCCTGATTTTTGAACCATGATCTCCTAATTTTCTGCGCAAACGTTCAATATGAGTATAGACTGTGGAAAGTAAAGAGGCGCAGTGGGATCCCCAAATTTGATCAAAGATCGCTCTTTCGCTTAAAACCTTATGACGATTGATGTAGAGCAATTTAAGCAGCTCAAGCTCTTTAGGGGTCAGATGAACATCTCTATTATTGACCTGCACCACTCTTTTATCTAAATCCACATAAAGAGTTCCAGAACGAATCATGGAAAGGGAACTTTCATAACGCGCCGCTCTTCTTAATGCCACATGAATTCTTGCCAAAAGCTCTCTTTGACGGAAAGGCTTTACAATAAAGTCGTCCCCCCCTAAATTAAGGGCAGCGACCCTGTCCACCTCCTGATCTCTTACAGTAAGAAAAATAATGGGAATTTGGCGATACCGGTCTTTTTCTTTTACTTCCCTGCAAAATTCCAGTCCCCCTTTTATAGGGATTTCCACATCTAAAAGGATGAGGTCTGGTTCAACCAGCTCTAGCTGTTCCCAGCCCTCTTCAGTGGTATGAGCTTGGGCCACTCTAAAATCCTGATCTTTAAGAATATCGGAGAGAAGGCTGCAAATTTTATGATCATCATCAATGATCAATATTTTTGCGTTCATTAAAAATTAAATAGGATAAAAACTATTTTTTCGGAACCGAAGATGGCGCTTTCTCCTCTACTTTCTGAGTTTCTCTTAAACGCTTTTGAATCTCTTCCAAATTCACCTGCTGCTGACGCTGGATATTGGCTATGCGTCTTCTCATTTGAAATACCCGGATTTCAGAACTCACAAAATAGTAGCTGCCTAAAGCAGCCACTACGCCGGAAAGAATATAGGCTGTTAACCTTTTTTTAGATTCCTGAATGAGAAATCCTGTGGTCAGGATTAATAAACCAATAGATAATGTCACTAGACCTAGCAATGCGTCCATTGGGGTTGGCATTATTTCTTCCTCCTTTTAGGCTCTTGTTTTTTATTATTTTGAATGGTAAGCCACTCTTCCCTTGGAATCTCAAACAAGGTTTTTCCATCACTATTATTTACAATGACTTTGGTCACCCAGTCCGGATCTCTTAAAGGAGAGGTTTGAATTCTTTGATCTAAAACAGGATATTTTTTTTCAACTTGACTCATCTGTTCTTGAATGGTATCTCTTAAAAGTTCCATGCTGACAGAGGAAGTTGAAGAAAAGGGAATATCGGATGCGCCTTCTACGGTAAAAATAAGCTCTTTGCTTTCAGGTTGGATTTGAGCGCTCATCTTTTCAATTCCAAGAAGCACGCTTAAAAAAGGATTGGCTCGTGAACCCAAAGAGATTCTCGATGCAACTATGCGAGCCATATATTCTGGCAAGGTTATGTCGTGCCATTGGTATGTATCGGATTTTACTATTTTTTCTGTTTCAAGAACAAGCCTCTCGTCAAAATCCTGTTTAGAAATGCCCCAATACATCAGGCCTCTAAGATCTTTCATCCTTCTAATAATATTGGTTTGCACGCCCCATTTAGGATCTTCGGCTTGAATCACTGTGAAGTCAATTTCTGCATCTGTGCTCAGGCTGATTCTTGAAATAGAAATCATTGCATCTTCTAATTTTTCAATCACTTCTTTAGGCAAATCAAAATTTTTACTTACCAAGTTTTCTATTTCAAAGGAAACATAAAGTGTTTTTCCCACTAATTTGGTCTGAACTTCTACTTTTAGTTCCTTGCGAAACAACTTGTGCACTGATTCGATCAGCTTTTCTTTAGGATAAGTAGGGGAACAGCCGCACAAAAACGCAATGAAAATAAAATTAAACCAAAAATAAAAAGCTAAAAATAAACGGACTTTACTCAAAGATTATTTTTAAAGAACAACCGCTCTTTGCCTGCTTCTTTAAAAATCAGGTCAATTTCATCATATTCCAACTCTTCTTTTTTAAGCAGTTCTTTAGCAAAATGCTCTAAAATCGGCCATTCTGCCTTTAGGGTTTTTTCTACGTCTTCAATGCAACTCTTTAAAATCGCCTGCACCTGACGATTCAAAATATTTTTCATCTCTTCAGAAATCTCATGTTTAGGAATAGAAGAAAAATCTCCGATACTGCCGTCCGTGCCCATGCCAAACCTCCAGACCATATTGTGCGCAAGCTGCGTGGCTTTTTCAAAGTCCGAGGCAACGCCGCTAGAGGTTACGCCGTATTTAATCTTTTCTGAAACATACCCTGCCAAAGCCACCTTAATATCCGCCAAGATTTTATCTCTGTCAATGGTGTAGTATTCCTCGCGAGGCTGATGATGCACCATGCCTAAAGCTCCTCCGCGGGAAATAATGGAAGCTTTAAAAACATCATCTGTGGGATGCAAAAAATAAAGGATCACTAAGTGCCCTGATTCATGGTAAGCGATCAGCTCTTTTTCTCGGTCAGTCATGGTCAAACGATGAGCAATGCCTAAATCTATTCTGTCAATCGCTTCTGAAAAATCCTCATAATCTATTTTTTCTCTTTCTTTGCGCGCCGCAATTAATGCCGCTTCTTTTACGATATTTTCAATATCCGCTGGAGATTTATACACGCATTTACGAGCCAGGCGACCCACATCAATATCTGTGGTTGTGCTTTTAACTTTAGCCAAATAATAGGCAAAGATTTGTTCTCTTTCTTTAAGGTTAGGCCTGCCAATATAGATTTTTCTGTCAAACCTTCCCGGACGAAGCAGTGCCTTATCTAAAATATCTTCGCTGGCATTGGTTGCGCCAATCACAACCACATTTTCCTGCCGATCATTTAAGCCGTCCATCTCTACTAAGAGCTGGTTTTGAGTGCTGTTGGTTTCTTCCCCAGAGCCCATAAAAGAATAGGTTCTTCCACGCCCAATCACATCTAGCTCATCAATAAAGACAATCGCGGCTCCATGAGCGTAGGCTAAATCCCGCGCCTTAGAAAAAAGTTTTCTTACCCTAGACGCGCCTACGCCCACAAAAATCTCTACAAACTCGCTTCCAGCTACAGATACAAAAGGAATGTTGGATTCACAGGCAATGCCTTTAGCTAGCAAAGTTTTACCGCACCCAGGAGGCCCAACCATTAGAACTCCCTTAATAATTTTCCCGCCAATTTGCCGTACCCGAGTTCTATCCTTTAAAAGCTGAACCACTTCCCATGCCTCTTTTTTAGCATCGTCTAATCCAATAATATCGCGAAAATGGATGTTGACATCTTGAATCTTGATCCTTGTCTTTTTCATGGAGCCAAACCCGCCGCGAAAAACCGTCATGTAAAAATAAACAAAAATTAATGCGTTTAAAGCGGTCAGAAAAATTTGTAAAGGAATTTGCGCTAAGGTAATATTGCGGTAAAAAGACTCTAAAGACATGAGACCGATCACGGTAAAAATTAGAACAATGATTGTGCCAATGGTAATTAAAATCGTGGCTTTATTATTCATCCAAAAGACTTTCAGCTTTCTCATGATAGTTCCTTTCTCCTCATTTTGCCTGATTTAAAACCGCATTAACTTTTTCTTCAAGTTCCTTAATGCTAAAGGGCTTAGCAATAAAACCCACCACATTGGGAGAGGTTTTAAAAACATCTTCCATTTGAGATTTGGAAGTCATCATAATAATAGGGATTTTTTTTAGCTCTTCATCTTCGTAAAGCTTATTTTGGATGGAAAAACCATCTAGGCCGGGAAGCATAATGTCTAAAAGGATAAGCGCTGGTTCTGAAACTTTTGCCATATTCACTGCTTGGCTGCCGTTTGGACTATGGATAAGTTCATGATTCTTGCCAAGCACCATGCTAATTAAATCCATGATCATTTGCTCGTCTTCCACTACTAATATTTTCGCCATTAAAATTGCAGTTTTCCTTTTAATTTTGGTATAAGTATAGCAGCAGAACCCTATTTTTGCAACTAAAAACTTTAAAAAAATATTAAATGAGAGTTAGTTTGATTCATCCTTATCTTCAATCAAGTGACCGCAACGTTTCTTATAAGGAATGGTATAACTAAAAAATGAGCCCTTTAACTCCTTCCATTGGTTCGCTCCCAAAAATTTTAATTGTGGATGACGAGGTCACCATTGGCGAATTGCTGCAAGATATTTTAGGCGCTTATGATTTTGAATCTAAATTCGCGGAGGATAAAGAAGAAGCGGTTCAAATCATGAAAGAGTTTAATCCTACCGTAGCTTTAGTGGACTACCGTTTAGCAAATAATGTGACTGGCTTTGATGTTGCTAAAGAGCTTAAAGAGCTGGATGAAGATATTCCAATCATCATCCTAACAGCCTACCCTTCTTTAGAGCTTGCCATGAAAGCAATGCACAATGAAATCTACGACTTTTTAGCCAAGCCTGTTGACAAAGCCTATTTAATCCGCAGCATTACCAAAGCTGCTGAAAAAAGAATGCTGATGCAAGAAAATAAAAGATTGATCGCTTCCTTAAAAGAGAGCAACCAAACCCTGGATAAATTAAATAGAATGAAATCAAAATTTCTCTCCATAGTAACGCATGATTTAAGAACCCCATTAGCTGCGATTCAAGGTTATGCGGAAGTGCTGCAAAGCATGGAGGACCTTAAACCTGAGGAAGAAAAAAAATGTCTGCATGCTATTAGCGCAGCCAGTGAAAGAATGAAAGGGCTAATCAATAACCTCATGGATATGGTGAGCATTGAATCCGGCAAACTAAGAATAGAAAAATCCGCAATAGACTACATCGCTGTTTGCAATGAGGTAAAAGAAATTTTAGATCCAGTCGCAATTTCTAAAAAAATGCGACTTGAATGGGAACTTCCAGCTTCACCGCTCAAACTATTGGGAGATTCTAATCGTCTAGTTCAGGTTCTAACAAACCTTATTTCCAATGCGTTTAAACATACACCGGAAAATGGAAAGATTACAGTTAAAGTTAGTTTAAAAGAAGGATTCATTTTAACGGAAATCATAGATACTGGAGAAGGAATCGCGCAAGAGCACCTTAAGAAAATCTTTGAACAATATTATCAAGTAGAAACTTCTGAATCTAAAAGAGAAGGGATTGGTTTAGGACTTTCCATTACAAAAGAAATTGTCACTGCTCATCAAGGAGAGATTGGAGCTAAAAGTGAAGGTTTAGGCAAAGGCAGCGCCTTCTGGTTTACCCTGCCAATTCTTTGAGTTTTTAGATTACTGAGAATAGCCAACCACTTTCATTCCAAAGAGACTATTTTCAATAAATACAATCCTATTTTCTTTAAACGCTTCCTGCCAGATTTTTCCCATCAAACCTTCTAAAGACCATAAGCCATTTTTATTGAGAACTCTTAAAGAATAGCCGTCTGCTAAACCATGAGAGCGAATGAGCTGCTTTAAATTGAACTTGCCTTTTTCTCTTGGCTGAGTAAGAATACGGAACTGCTCCTTTATCTCATAAAGACTAATCCCCTGATTAAGTAGAATTTTTTCTATTTCTCCTCTGGTTTTTAAAAGATTGTCCGTGACAATCACAACCTCATATTTTCTTGAACCCTTATTCTCCTCCTCTCCCATGCTTTCTTCTTTCATCTCTTCCAAAAAGCTCCTCACTTCCTCAATTGAAGAAGAACAATCTCCTGCATTGAGAACCAACCTTTGATTTTCTTCCTGAATATTATTATTTTGCAGATAAACCCTGTCTCCTAAAATATTTGAAAGCAGTTTTAATTGATTTTCAGTTGAATTTTTTTGATCAGATTGTTCAGGAGCAACAATGTTCCTAACCGAATTATAAAGGAGTTGAGAGGCTTCTTGATTCGCAGTAAAAGGGCTAGACCAAACATTAGAAATAGCTTGCAGCGCAGAATCAGACTGTCCCAATAAAGCTTGATTTATTTTCACTCTTTTTTCAACAGCATGAGTTAAAATTGGAGAATCCTCTTTTCCAAACGCTACTGCGATAGAAGGATTCATGGAAAAAGTTGCCTCTTCTCCATCTAATTTTTCAAAACTGAGAGGTGTTAAAGATGGTTTAATCGTCACTTTAACTTTTAATGACGAGCCAATGGATTGCTTTAGATCTTGATGCTTTTGTAAGCTCTGTTCTTTATAAGTTTGCGCCTGACTATGAGAGAAAGATTGAAACAAAATAGAATTAGAAAATATCGCAGGAATTAAAAACATTGAAAGCAGAACGGATAAAGTAATTTTCATCTTAACTGCGATTTTTGAAAAAATCTTTCCAATGGATGGAGGCGCGCGGGCTTCTATTTTTTGCCACAGCTCGTCTGAAACATTGCCGCCTGTGGCGATTCCTATAATCACCTCTCTATCATTGAACAGTTCCGGAAAACTTTCAATCGCAAGAGCATTCATACCCGCCGCAACTTCTACTCTCGATCCTCGCAGTTCAGCTTGCAAACTATTGGAGAAATCATCATAAACCATCATGGTTGCTCTAATCAAATCTTCATTCTTTACAATCACAGAAGCATCCAATGTTTTCAACAATACTTGAACCGCAAATTCTTCTGGTTTGGTAACAGCAATCTGATCTTCATCTAAATGATGTTCAGACTCAACTGGAACTTCTATCACTTTGCCCGCCCTTAGAGACTGATGCGCCGCATTCACTTTTTCTGTCTGGATTCCGATAACCTTGATATTGGCTCCTCTCATTAAAGCAAGAGTTTTTAAAACCCATGCGATCCCTGCCGCATGCCCGCTGGAACCCATGGGAACTGTCACAGCAATATTCTTATGAATCAAACCCATACGCTCCAACTGATCGAAAATCTCTAATCCTGTGGTTGCATATCCTGCCACCACAAACTCGTCTCCGTTCGGAATGTGAAGGAGGGTTCGTTCCTGGCCAGTGGACTTATCTTTTTCCTCCAATAATTTCACAAACGCGTTCGCCTGATCATAACCGCTAAATTCTTTGCCCTGATCATCTTGGGTGACAACTCTTGTATAGGGTTGAGATTGAATTGCGTCCATCTTAACGGATTTAATTGAAGGGGATGTGTAAATTTCAGCAAAGAGATTTTTGGTTTCGTTTGGGTAAAGCAACTTGAGCAAATGAACCGCATAGGCAGTGTTTAACCCATGATTTCCAGTAGAAGCTGTAACCAATTTTCTTATTTTGTCTCTTCCTTCTTTAAACATTTTAAATAAAACAAAAGCCTTAGCCTGAGCCCGAATCTTAAAAGCTTTGCGAGGCTGCAAAAATTCCGCTTTATGAAAAACCA
The DNA here is from genome assembly GCA_001800135.1 of Elusimicrobia bacterium RIFCSPLOWO2_02_FULL_39_32. Lineage (GTDB taxonomy): Bacteria > Elusimicrobiota > Elusimicrobia > 2-02-FULL-39-32 > 2-02-FULL-39-32 > 2-02-FULL-39-32. The sequence continues at coordinate 24,833 of MGUU01000017.1, forward strand.
GTTTTCCTTCGCCAGCCTTCGCGCTTAAATTCGCCATGGGAATAAGCGGGGTCTCAAGTTTTTTGTTATCCATGGCAAGAGCTTCCTCCAATGCCTTTTTAGATTCCAAAACCATGGTCATGCTGAGCCATTCGATCTCTCTTGAGCGCGAGGCGTCTGGATTCAGCCAAACAGTCTCTGGATCGTCATTCCCTAAAAGGAGCTGAGGAATATCAATCACAGTTACACCCTGCTTAAGGAAAAGTTTTAAAAATAACTTAGAAAATTGTTGAGCTCCTAAAGGAGTAGGGTTAAAAGCGCGGCTGTAATAAAGAGCGTTCACGAAAACAGCAACTGTTTCTCCCACAAGAGAGGGAATTTCATGTGGATCATCTATGTTCAAATCTTGAGTATGTTGTAAATCTTTTAGAACCTGACGTTCTAAGCGATCAAAAAACTGGATAAGATCTATCTTTTGACTAGATTTATATTGATCCACCAAAGAATTAATATATTGCTGAAATTCAATTCTTCCTCCTTTAAGAACACCCCCATCTGCTTTAAGCATGAGTAACTTTATTTGAAAACCGTAGTAAAAATCGTCCCACAAACCATTTTGGAAGAAAGAAAAATTCAAAAGCGCTTTTGGCAGGCGATGAACTTTCCGATGCCAATAATATGAGTTCACAATTAGGTGCGGCAAAACCAATAAGAACGGCAGGGTTACTAAAAGGGAGCTGCCCGTTAGATGGAAAAGAGAATAGGGAATAAGAAAAAGCGCGGTTAAAGCAGTGATAAGAAGTTTGTCGGTTTTAAAAGCGTCAGTGCGGCCGTGCAAGCGGTGCCAAGTGAACTGGAAAAAGCCAAGAATGAGAAATAGAGGCGGTCCGATCTCCAAAGGAATCCCAAAAATCCGTTCAAGAATCATTTGCGTTAAAACCGTCATTCCGCCCACCCACAAACCCGACTCTATTAAGGAAGGAGAGAACGCCTGCCCAAACCAGTTCAAACCTAATCGGTCATAATATTTTTGCAGCGCTGGCCACTTGCCACCCTCTCCTTCCACCTTTTCTTTTGCTGATTTATCAAACTTGATTTGACCCGCCTGATTTTTATCTTCAGACAAAAATGAAATTCTTAAAGCCAAAATTTTAGGAAGAAGTTTTAAACCTTGTTCTCCTTCCACAAACCTAAATAGATTTCTTTCATCTTGTGTCAATTCAACTTTAAGCTTATTAAATTCAGCAAGAAATTTCGGCAAGTGATCCTCAATTTTCTGGATGATCTCATTAAACAGTTCTTGATTTTTATTGTGGTCTTTACTCCACCTCCCTTGATCCGCCAAATTTATATAATCTTCTAAAGATTTAACTAAAGGCTCTGCATGTTTTATGGATTGAGATTTTTTCTTTTCCCTTTCTAAAACAATTGGCAGCCATAGATGCAAAAAGCCATAGGCTGAACCAGCAATGTCATAGACCAAATCAATATCTTCATAGTCCGTGGTATATTTCCTTACAGAATCCATCCTTCTAAATTCTTCAAACAAATCTTGTGAAACCTCCAAAGTGAGTTTTCCAGACTCTATTTGAGTTTTTAGATATTCAAGCGCTAACAAAACGTAAAACTCGCCTGTTGCTTTTTTTAAATCGGTCTGAGGAGTCTTCAACAGCTCAGCCAAGCGACCGCGCTGAATCTGAAGAAGAGTATCCCATCTCTCTGTTGAATAAAGAGACGCAGGATCTAATGCAAAAACATCTGGTTCGCCTAAACTAGAAATAAACTTATAATAGACTTGGAACGCCTCATCTATCATAAACCTTCGTTTGATTCTACGCGCTAAGGATAGATAGATTGTAGCAGCATTAATATAAACATCTTGGAATTTCAGCCTTACCTCAGGATCAGGAATTCCTAAATTAATAATTTCTTGACTCATATTCTTTGTCTTTTCATAAATAGTATCCGCATCCATTAACTCAAGGATTCCTTTTAATATCTCCTCCATGTGATCAAATGGGAAAATTTGAGCAACTGTTTTTTTCTGTTTTATTTGTTGAATCAGATCCTGAATCTGAGAGCTTGAAAATAATTTTTTATCTCGTATTAGCTCTAAAAACTTTTTAATTTGGCTTTCTTCCCACTTTGCTTTATAGAGAGCGCTTCCTAAAGCAACCGCCTCTCTAATTCTTAAATCCGGCAAGACTTCCAGAATATGAGAAAACAAAAACTTTCTCTCTTCATGACTTTTTAACGCAGCAGCAGTTCTTGCTTTACGCTCTTCTACTTTCTCACGCTCTTTTGCTTCTTCCGCAACCTGCCTCGCCACCTCAGCTTCTTCCTTTTTCCTTTTTTTTATTTCTTCCTCAACCCGTTTTGTTTCTTCCAGAGCTTTGATTTGAGCCTGCCAAAGTTGAAGCCGTAATTGCGCCTCTCTTTTTCTCGAATCTTCTTCTTTCTGTCTGGCCGCTAGAGCAGCCTTTCGCTCCAACTCTCTTACTCTCGCTGCATCTTCTAAGAGCAAAGCTCTATTTTCAGCAAGCTTCTTTTCTAATTCATTTTGTACAGCGCTTAAACTCTCTTCCATCGCCCTTTTCAATTCAGGGCTAACTTTCACTATCTCAGTTTGGAGCATCTCATTTAGAAAATCCACAACTTTCTGATTTGGATTCTCTTTTAAAGATTCTACGCGTTTGATTAAATCTTTAATGGTTTGATCCTCTTTTCTCTGTTTAGGTTTTTCATTAAAGAAATCAAACCTTGCCTTTAAAAATTCTAAACGAATTTCTAAAGGAGCAAAACCACTGATTCTCGAGTCAATGCTCATAATAATCTGAATCATTCTTTTGCGTGTCTGATCATTTGCATTTAGCTCTAAACTTTTTAAAGCCATTTGATTAAGAATCAAGCTGAATTTCTCTTCTCCTATCATCAAGCCTTTAAACGCATCCACAAATTTTTGTAAAGATTCATTTTGGATTTTTACGCTGTTCACCCTGAATATAGACTCTATTAATTCCTTAATTAATTCTAAAGCTTCAGCCTCTTTTCCAGACTCTAAATAAGCAGCGGTCAGATCCGTCATGGTATAAATATTTTCAGGATCCAAAAATTTCGCTTTTTCCCAGGATTCCACTGCCTGCTCTAACCGATATGACCGCTCCGTTCCTTCTGGCAAGGAATAAACTAAAGCCGCATGATTCGCTCCAAGCAGCGAATAAAAAATTCTATTTCTTTTATCCGTGTCATTAGATGTGTCTCCATTAGAAAATTTCTCTAAATAAAAAGTAAGAAAATTTCCAGCCTGTTCCATCAGCCCTAAATTCATCAACGCTCTTGCGCAATATTCAACTGCGCGCCGTTCCAGATCTTCAGATAAATCTGGTTGTTTCAATGCCCAACTATAACTATTAATACTCCTCCCAAGATTTCTAGAAATTTCAATTCTTCTTTTGTTTTTGAGTTCTATTTCATCTTCTCTTTCACCAGTTTCAGTTTTATCACTTCTCATTGCTTCCACAACTTGCTCAAAATAAACATCTCCTAAAAGCGCCCTGACATAAGCAGGTTGAATAGAACTATCCGGCAATAATAGAGTTTCTGCTTTTTTCAAAGCTGTTATAGCTTCACTATATGCTGATTTATCCACATCTGCTAGATTAAAGTAAGACAATCCCAAAAACATCCAAAGCTTTCCCTGCTCTTTTACCGGAGGATTTAAACCAAGCGCGTTTTGATAACTTTCTATAGCTCTCTTCCAATTCCCTGCTATTCTAGCTTGATCTCCCTTAGCCGCTACTTTTAACCACTCTGGAATCTGGGTGCCAAATGAAACACCTTGCGTGTCATCCATATCTTTCCAGCGATTCCTAATATCATCAAAGAGTCCTGTGGTCTTATCTTTAGAATCTCCAAAAAGATCTAAAGTTCCTCCAACCATTGGCATAATCAAAGCTCTAGGATCAATACCCGTCAATACCTCTATACCTTTATCTAATGCTCTTATAATTGCCGGCGAAATATTTTCAAATGTATTTGTAATACTAGCTCTCTGACTCGCACTAGCACTTTCATTCGCACTCACTTTCGCACTTGCACTCATACTCGTCCTCACATTAGTTCCAGCCCCTCTATTTCTCCTATTCTTTTGTTGTCTTACTCTTCTAATCTTCCTTTTCTTTATTTTATTTGTGATCCCATTCCCATTCATAACAATGGGCAGCCAGATTGTGAAGCGAGCGCCTCCCTGTCTAACCATCTCTCCTTGATCATTAAACAAAGGCAAACGTAATCTGGACTCATTATCCGCCTCAATCGTGCCCTTAGAATCTTCAACTATAATTTTCCAAGCTTCAGACATTCCAACTCCTCTTTCTTTTCCTCCTGTAGTTCCTCCTCGATTCCAAATCATTTGTCTCTGCGTTAAATGGTCATAAGACAACATCTCAGACAAAATGCCCTTGCCATCATCCTCAACTGTAATTTCAACTCCCCATTTTCTTTTTTTTCTTTTGCGATTAAACGTAATATTCACCCGAGCATCCCAAGACTGCCGTTCAAAAGCATTTTTCTCAGCGCAATTCTTTAAAATTTCGCCTAAAACCCTTTGCAAACCAATAGGATTCGCTATCTTTACTAAATCCGCGTCATTTAAAAATTCATGGGTGATAAAGTACTCTTTCTCTCCATCTACCAAACGAAAAGGTATTTTTATTGGTTTTTCATCTTTTTTCTCATTTAAGATCACTTCCACTACAGTCAAACCATTCCACCAATCGCTAAAACGATTTCTGGTCTCATTATATTTATATGTATCATTCTCCATGTAACCAACTCTTCCGCCAAATTGCTGCCATACCCTGTCCAAGGTCTCCGGAGAGTTCTCCCCTTGTTTTTTTAAAAACTGAATTTGCATGTTTAAAATATTAGGCACAAACACTAAGTAATATGGGTAATAGAAATATTCAATGAATCTTTGCACTCCTTCTACTTTTTCCTTATCTCTAAAATTCATTTTAGTCAGCTTTCCCCGCAAACGATTGATATTGGAATTTAAATCCCGCGGGTGGCCAATCGCTCTAATCAATTCCTCAAAAACCGCTATGATCTCTTCATTGGACAAATTGACCCAATCTTGCTTAAATAAAACATTTAATTTCTCCAAAGCTTCTTTAATGCTCTTTTCCAATTCAAAAAATTCATCCTCATCTTCTGATTCCAATAGTTCCTGCAAATAGGCGGGCACCAAAGTGGATAAGAGACCAAGATAATCCAATAAAGCGTGTGAATTCAAACTGATTCTAGAAATAACGCGCCGCATGATCGCTTCATAATGAACTTTGATCGTCTTATCTTTGTTATGATTTTCAAGGTGTTGAAGCGCTAAAATTATTTTAGCCTTTTCCTCCAATTGGTCCAGCATCACAGTTGGATTGACCATCAAACTATGAAACTCAGCGATCTGAAGGCTGACAAGTTGATCCCATACATCTTTTTGCTTTTTCATCAAGGTATAAGGATCAATGTCAACAAAATTTCTTTCTATCTCTTGGCCTCCTTGATTAACCTTAAATTTATATTTAGAAATAATCTGGTAATAAGCCACAACCGCGATAGAAAGGTCTGAATCTAAATTTTCTAGAAATTTAACCAGATTTGCTTCGGTCTGGCTGCTATTCACATCAGGGCTATTTCCAAAAACAGTTTTTAGGCTTGAAACAATTTCATTGAACATCTTATTTTCTTGAGCCTTTTCAACGGCTCTTTGAACTCTTACTAGATGTTCTTTCAAAGGCAAAACATAAGTAGAATAATAATTGTGCCCCTCTACTTTGATTCCTTGGATAATATCTTCTAAATCTGATATATCTACAAGAATAGAACGAACATCATAAGAATCTAAAATCCTATTTCTATACCGCCTATAAATATCTTCCTGTTCCTCATCTATTTTGGATTTAACAATTTCAAAAAGAGGGTAGTCTCCAATAGATCCTATTTCTTTTATAACAAAACCTAATTCTTTAAAAGCAGCATTAAATTCAGTCGCCCGTATTTTGTGGCTGAGCATCACCAAAAATTTACCATCATCTTTAAGCACCCTCATGATCTCGCTGGCTGCTTTCAAATAATAGTCTCGCGGTTTGGTATAGCCGATAATTTTCATGGCAGTGATATCAAAATATTCATCAAAGAACGGTTCTGCTATAACCAAATCATATTGGTTGGAATCCTTGCGAATATCTAAAATATCACCCTTGCTAAATAGTTCGGATGACATTCCATTGGTTCCGGCAAAAGGGCTGATACTGTCCGCGCCCATTCCAGCTTTAACCAAATGAGTGGCAACACAATTCTCTGGAGCTACATTCTCCAAACCAACATACAAAACCCGATTGCCTGACAAACTTCCCATCACCTGATCAATTTGCATCCCGTGATCAATCCCATACTTTGCTATGATTATATTAACCAGCCAAATTCGATGCTCTTGTGTCATTGGAATTCTTGAACGGTTTTCAAATAATCCCCATGTTTTCTCAGCAACTAACTCTGGATTTTCTATTGCCTGCGCAAGATAGGCTTCCACATTGGGATGAGGAAGCGCTTCAAATATAAGATCCAAACTATAGTTTTTCTGCCATTTTTCAATCGTAGTCCAAGGCGCTAACTTAGTGCTTAAAAGCCTTGCTATTTGCCACTCATTTAAACCATTTTCCTCATAAGTTTTAATTTGTTGAAGAAGCCTCTCTGCTAAATCCGCTAAATCAATAGGATCAAAATAAAGTTTTTCCAAACTAGAAAGATCAGATAGTTTTAATAAACCTTCTTCTTTTAAAAAATCTAGTGATTTTTTTTGAAGTCTAACAAGAGTCCAGGCTATGGTTTTAGCTTGAGCATCTGAAATTTCTTCATAGGTAGCCTCATTCAAATTTTGAGAAAGTTTATTTACAAACTCTAGCTCCAAAGGAAAAAGATAGCGCACGTTTCCATAAACAGGCTCTAACCGGGTGAGTGACCTTGAATCTGGATCATCAGCTTTATGCTCCACATGCCAAATCATCTTAGTTTTTCCATGAACATCCAATTGCACCTCAACTTCACCTTTCTTCCTATTTCTAAAAATTGGCAGATAAGATTCTTTTGTCGCAGTGAACTTTCCATCTTTATCCAAATGAAGAGAGTGTAAAGTTAATTCCCCATACTTATTGGCAAGATCAGCTAAGTAACTGGGCTCAATCTCCTCAGTCCGACGATAAACATGGACTAATTGGTGTTTTGAATTTCTTACTTCAATCATTTTCACAGGCTTATGAACTTTATCTGGAGTGATAAATTCAACTAAAGTCGGGTACTCTATAAGATCACCATCTATATCCAGACCTTTCTCAACATGAGCCCTTACTTTTGCATTCTTTAATTCTTTGATTTCTGTTATGGTCCAAAAATCTAAGTCTAAAGGAAGTTCTCCATCACTTAACTTAGTTGTTATGATTGACTTATCCCCTACTGTGGAATCGCCATTATGAGCTGCGCCTGCGATATGAGCTAAAGGAAGCCATTTTCTTAAAAGTCTAAGAGCGTTTTCTGAAATTATTTTATCCGCAAAACGGCTATTGAGAAATAACACAAAAGCATTATAAGATGAGTGAGCGATTGTGCTCATTGAATAAGCATCTAAACGAACTCCATGAATGTAGAACGTAGGAACAAATGTAAATATTAAGAGGTAAACAGCAGTAAAAATAAAGGAAGGAAAAATATATTTAGAAAAATCAATGGCTGCGTCTTTAAAGCCAGTATAAATTCTTTTCTCTTTGGGTTTACTCTGGTCAACAATCCACTTTACAATCACATGGCTAGCTGAAAAAACAAAAATACTTAAAACCAACACCAAGCCGATTCCCATAGGATCCAAAGAAAAGAAAGATTCCAGCGTAATATCTCTCCCTCCAATTACAAGGTCTCTAAAAATTTTTTCCTCTGCAAGAGGCGCGCCCAAAAGAACCAAAAACAAATAAAGTGGATAAGCATTCTTGCGCAAGCGCTGCACGAATTGAAGCGAATCCAAAATAAATGCCGGACCTGATTTTTTACCAGACGATTCATTAGGAGGAAGAAGACCAAACCATCTTTTAACTAACTTTTTCTTTAAACCTTTCTCTTCTGAAAAAGGAAAATCTGCTAGAGAATCATTGGATTTATTTATTTTGATTTCGTGCCTTCGGGGGTGAGTCATCATTAGACGATTGATGATATCGGACACACCCAAGCTCCTCATATAAGAAGGGAACCGATCCAATATGTCGTGAGGAATGAAACCATTCTCGCGCAGCCAAGCTGTAGTAAAATGGTAGATATGATTGTACCATTCGTCAATATTCTGGACTTCGGTTCCTCTTCTAAAAAGCGGCGAGTACTTCTGAATGGCTTGCGTAAGCCGCATGAAATCCGCTTCTTGCATGCGATCGAATATTTGAATCAATCTTTTATACGTCTCATAATCTAAACTTCCCCGATAAGAATCTGGGAGCATAAACGCATAAACTGAAATAAATGGAACTGCGGCTAAACAGATTTTTCTTGCGGCAGTTGGGATAGATTTAGTGGAATTAATTTGTTTGCGGTAAGCTCGAAACCTAGAAGGAGAATAGGGTTCAAGCAGCATTGATTTAGGATTCAAGTTCAAAGATTTATATTTGCCCTTACTGCCAGATAATTTAGAAGCATTCGAATGGCCAGCGCCCACTCGAATAAGAATAGATGCCCTAGGATGATCCTGTTTTAATTTTTGCACAAGCTCTGCCAAAGCTTGGTCCCTTAAACTAATATGCTTTTCAAGCTCCAAATAATAAATTGCCATCTCCTTTAAAAATAACTTCTCATCTTTCTTGTCATAAAGAGCTTTCATGGCTCTATCCATGGCAAGTTCCGAACGAATTCCTGCCAGCATGCTCTCAAAAGGAGCTTTCTCTCCCCTCACCTGAATCTTAGGGTTTCTTACAAGATAATCAAAAAGTGCTTGATTATTTCTAACATCTCCGCCAATCGCTTCCCCCCTACGCGCTTTCGCCACCCCTTCTTCATATCCTTTCCAACCGGCTTTCAAAATTCCTTCTAAGGCCTTCCTAATTGTGGGATCATTCAATTTCTTTGGACTATCTATAATGGATTTAATGCTGGGTGAATATTGTCTTAAATGTTGAAGCTGGGGAGGAGCTGATTCTATAACAACAAATAATTCCGAATGATTTTTTGAAGCTGACTCAACTTGCTTAATAAACCCTTGAGTAGATTCTGTGACATGATTTTCAAAATACCAGATCACTTCACCAGTTGTCTGCAGCGCTCTTGAAGCTTTTACCACTTGAACCGGAGCCAAAACCGCCGCCTTGGAAGGGAGAGCCTTGCTCAACATCATTACTGCCGGCGCCGGGGCTAAAACTGCTGCGAAGGAAGGCTGCGCTTTTCCAAATGTCAGCATCGAGGATGTCATGAGAGAAACCAATAAAACTGGAAGAAGACCAAACCATCTTCTACCTAACTTCTTCTTGGAAGGAGCTTGGGGTGGTGGCGGCAGCTGAGGAGTAGAGTAATAGAGTTCATCCCTTGCCTGTTTTAACTGCTCAAACTGCTCTTTTAACTGATCATAGATATCTTGAACCTTGACTACTCCATAGAGCCTGCCTCTCCTTGACTCTTCTGGAATTAGATTTCCTCCACAATTTTGATTCTCTTGCGCAATATCAGGATAATGCTTTAACAGTTTATCTGCCTGTAAAATCGCCTCTCCCACAGATTCTAAAATTTCATCTAAAGCAGCGCCTAGCATTTCTATTTCTGATGGATTGAGAACTCTTAATTCTTTGCGAGCATTTAAAACAGTTTCCTCAAATAGATACATAAAATACTTCTTATAAACCAATTCGCTAACTGAATCTAGGAGCTTGTAAACCCTTTGCTTTGCCAAATTTTTTGGCGTAGGCGCAAAAACAGCTAAACGTCTATTGCCCACCCATTTTTCACGCACAATCTCAAAAACATCAATATATTTAAATGTATCCAAAGAACTTTTGAGATCACTGGGAAGATTTTTAATTTGATTCAATTTTTCTTCTAAAGGAGTAAGCATAAAATCATCTAAACTTAAATGCGTGATACAACGCAAATATCGAAGAAGAGGGATCGGTTTTTTCAACTCAGAATAGGAAACTGCTATCACCGAACGATGAGACGGAGCAATGGTTACTCCTACCCGCTCAGGATTTCTTAACACAGCTAATATAAAAAGAACAAACCTAAGCAAAGAAGCCGGGTTTTGAGGATTGTTTGCAATTGAAATGTTTGGCAAACTGCGAATATCCTCTATAAGCAAATCATCAAATCCAAACTGTTTCTGCAAATCTTTCAAAGAAATTTCTTTATGCTGCATGAGAGAACTGTAATTCACGCTTGGATCATACTCATACTGAAAAGTGTCTATGATTTTAAATTCAAAAAACTGGCCTTGGGGAACAAAACCCATAGAAACTATGGAGCCGCCCATATTGTGCCTAAAATTATTTTGAGCATAACTTAAAAGCATGGCAGCTAAATAAAATTTTTGACCAGCATTGAGCTCAGCCATATTGGATACAAAATCAATAATTTTTTGTTCATTTGTCTCTGCCCAACTGTGGACACTGGGATCCACTCTATCTCCATAATTTCTATGTAAAGGGATAGCTAATCTCGTATTCTCAAGAGTCATGGGTAAAGAACCTTCTCTTAAAACAATACTGGTTGCCTGTTCAGTAGGAGAGGTAAGGAAATCTTCTAACTTAGCTGCTAAAGGAGCTTCTTCATAAGGGCGTTTATAGTGAATAATTCCATCAATATGTTCCATCTCTCCCATTAAATCAATATAGCCATAAGCGCTTGCGCCATTGGTCTTTACTAAAACTGCGCTCACCACAGCCATGGTGAATAAAGGCAAAGAAAGACCAAGTGGGTCATACCCTTGCTGACCTTCACTCACCCCTGCAATAATCGTTGCTGGATCCCTAATCTGTGAAGGTATCTGATTAAAATCTTGGATATGCGCAAACCCTGTGATTGCAGCTATTCTGGCTTCTGGATGGCTAGAAAGATATTGGTCAATAAACTGTCCCATATAAACTCCACGGTTATAAGACTGTTCATCTTCTTTTTTATAAATTTTCTGTTCGTTTTCAGGCATATCCATAAATAAAACTTCCAAGCCAAGTTCTTGAGCCTGTCTGACCAACTGTATAAAACGATGCGAAATCCTAGTTCTCTCTGCAATGTTTTCTATATCACCCACATCTAAATCAGAGCCGATTTCTATAAATAAATGCGTAATACCCGCATCTTTCAGCTCTTTCAAATGTTCAATAAATCCTCTTTGCACTCCTAAAAAACCATGGTTGGTATCTCCAATAATAAGCGCTCTTTTGCCAAAAAGTAATTGACGATAATCCACCCCTTCTCTCCATCCCCTATCCACAACCTCTTCCCAGCGAGAATTGTCCCCTATTCCAATATCAGTGAGAATGTTTAATTTTTGTTGAGATATAGAACGAGCGTTTGGCAATCTCCCCTGTGCTTGTGTAAGTTCCCCAGAGACAGGATTGCTGATTTTCATTCCACCCTCTCCATCTGACTTTCCTAGAGAGGATTCTGAACCAGCTTGCCCTTGAGGAACATCTGTTTGATCAAAAGGTTGAATATCATCCCCAGAGGCGCGCGCTAAAACCCGCGGCAGCGCTACTTGTCTTACACTATGTTTAACTTTTGACCGTCTTGGTCCAGCCAACTTTTTACTCTTGCGGAATGTGAGCTTTCCTTTTCTATTGAATTGCGGCAGAATTCCGCTTTCCGGCCAAACAGCTTTTTTTGAAGAACCCGAGATAAGATTCTCCATCCTCCAATCTCTACTAGCCTCAAACTCTTTATCGCCACCAACCAAAATCTGCTCAATTTTAGAATCATCTGTTTCTACCCCGGACAATTCCCCATGAACCATTAGAGCTGGAAGGGACTTTACTAAAAGAGCTGCTTGTCCCAACTTCAACATGCTGGCAGTTCTTAAAGTGCCCATAGAAGCCTCTATTTCAGATTTAAGATTTTGAACTTTAGAAGGATAGAAATGTTCTCTGGGTGAATACTCTAAAACAAAATGGACGCGGTGCTGGTCTCCTTGATAAGCTCCGAGAATATATTCTTTTCCCTCGCGCTCAATTGGAGCTGTAAAAAAGAGCCTGTTCTTTAAAGTATCTAAAACTAAGGCTGCTTCAATTTTTGTTTCGCTCTCTGGGGAACTTTTTCTTAAAACCTCTAGTTTCAAGATGTAATCATTGAGGGAAGAGACGAATTTTTCCGGAGTTAAAATTTTCTTTGGAAGCGATCTGAAATCTTCTGGCCCGGACTTTAAGTTGGATTTAGGACTTTGATTTGAATAATTGAAATTAGGCAAAACCTCTGTTCTCATATTTCTGGCGCTCGCATAAGGCGGAGCGACCATTGAAAAAATAAAAGAAAACAAGCTTGCTAGAGCTAAAGCTTTTTTCCATAGAGGCAGAACCCTTCTTTCTCGATTAGGAGCCGGTTTCATATAAGTTAAATTTTACTAGATAGTTCTAAACTTTTCTTGAACTTTTTGTAACATTTTTGTAACATTTTTGTAACGCAAATCAATGGAACAACATAAACAAACCATTCTTGTCATTGAAGATGAAGTCCACATACGCGATCTAGTAGAGACGATTCTCACGGATAATGGTTTTGTTACAACAGGATGCGATTCAGCTGAAAAAGCCTTAAAAAAAATCCCCTCGATTAAACCAGACCTTATTCTCTTAGATATTCAGCTGACAGGCATGAATGGCTTAGAGTGCTGTAAACAAATCCGTTTAGACCCGCAGATGAGAGATATTCCCATTATCTTTCTTACTGTGCAGTCTTCAGACGCTTATAAAATTACAGGGCTTGAATCTGGCGGGGATGATTTTATCACTAAACCTTTTAGCCATGGCGAACTCTTAGCCAGGGTGAGAGCTGTTTTAAGAAGAGTGCATCGGCCAAAGGTGAGCTTAAATAAAAACATATTAAAAGATGACCTAATCGCATTAGATTTGGAAAACCGAGTCACTAAAATAGAAAACAAAGAATATGAACTCACCCCAAAAGAGTTTGACTTGCTTGTGCTTTTCTTAAAATCCAGAGGCAAAGTGTTGAGCAGAGATCTACTTTCCACCCAAGTTTGGGAAAGAGAAAACATAGGAACTTCCAGAACCATAGACACTCACATCGGCAGGTTAAGGAAAAAATTAGGCAAGTATGGTTTAATGATTCATACAGTTGGCCGAATCGGCTACCGCTACAACCCAGAATAAATTCCTTCAATTCCTTTCTATTCTTCTTTAAAGCAATTCAATCGAATATTCGATTTGTCTGATGGATCACCATGATATTTAGGTTTGGGGATGGAGTATTTTGTGAATGGTCTCTACCAGCTCATTAATTTTAAAGGGTTTAGTCATGTAAAGGTTAGCCCCTGCTTTTAACCCTTTTTGAATATCTTCTGGCTGGGCATAAGCGGATAAAATTAAGATGGGTATATTCTTTAATTCCGGAGTTGAACGAATTTTTTTACAAGCTTCCAGTCCGTTTAATTTTGGCATTTCCACATCCAAAATAAAAATATCAGGTTTTTTCTTACACGACATTTCTAAAGCTAATTCTCCGTTGTTCGCTACTTCTACCCGAAAACCCCTCTCCTCTAAATTATCCTTTAATAGAAGTAAAAGATTTTCTTCATCATCCGCAACTAAAACTAAAACTTTATCTTTGTCCTCAACCATTTTTTTTCAAAGAGGCAAACTAATTTCCACAGCGCATCCCTCTCCCCCGCTACATTTATCCGCAATCTGGATAGTGCCATTCATGCTATTTAAAATTCCTCGCGCTATGGTTAAACCTAACCCGGCTCCCGGAGTTTTTCTGTTCACATCATCCATGGATCTAAAAAAAGGTTCAAACGCCTTTTCTCTCACTGCTCGCGGGATTCCAGGGCCGTCATCCTCTATGCGGATGATAAACTCATTCTCTTTTTTTTCTGTAAAGACCATGATGTTTAAATGCTCTTTGGAATACTTGATAGAATTCATCATAATATGAGAAAGAACGCTTTTAAAATAAACTGGATCTAACTTTATTTTAACTGGAGCGCCTTCAATAAATCCAATGGAAAATTGAGGGTAACGATTTCTAAAATCTTGAATGGTCTCTCTTAAAAACTGCATGATATTCAATTCCTCTAAATTAAATATTAGTTTCCCTTCCTGAATTTTAGAAATCTCAAAAATTTCAGACATGAGGCGCACCATCCGGCTTGCCTCTAAACTTAAAACATCTAAATATTGCTTGATCTTCTCTGGGGAGAGGCGAGTCCAGCCATCTTTAAGAGTATCGGCAAAACCCATCACTGCTGTTGCCGGAGTTCTTAATTCATGGGACATGATGGAGATAAATTGAGTTCTCATGTCATAAAGGGTTTGCAATTTTTGATAGGACTCATTTAAAGCTACAGTCCTTCGATGCACCTCTTCTTCTAATTTTTCATTCCATTTCTTTAATCTTTCAGTAAGCTCCTGATTTTCTTTGACTAAACGCGCTTTTTCAAAAATCTTATTCAAAAGATTTTTTATCTCATCTAAATTATAAGGCTTTAAAATATAAGCATAGGCGCCGGCATTTACAGAATCTACAGCGCTGGTTAAATCCGGGTTTCCAGTCAACATGATCACTTCTGTTTGCGGAGAAAGATCTTTAATTTTTTCCATCACAGTTACGCCGCTCATGTCTGGAAGACGCAAATCCACCAAAGCCGCTACAGGGGGAGTAAAGTTACTTTGATTTAGATTTTTAATGAGTTCTAATCCGGTTGCAAAAGATTGAACATGGTAGCCTTCGCCAATCAGTATGGTCTCTATGGATTGCCGAACCCCGGGTTCATCATCCAAAATATAAATCTCATTTTTATCAGAATACATTTAAAAAATCATTTTAATCTACAGGGTAATGAATTTTTCTCATTGGACCATTTTGAAAAAACCAGAAATGAAATAGCCTATTACTGAATTGGGGTTAATTTTCCGCCAGTAGCTTTTTCTAAAGCGGCATACGAGGTGATGTAGAATACAGAAGCTTCTTTTAAGCTAATCTCCGCTTCTTTTAAGCTGCCCAAACTCTGCAAAAATTGAGTGGCTTCAATCTGATGGAGACGATCCTTAGCTTGAGCAATCGCTGCTTCTTTTTTACGATATTCCAACTCTTTTTGAGCGGATTCAATTTGAACTTTTGCTTTTTGATGATTAAAATAAGCTTCTTTTACTTCCAATAAAATATCCTTTCTAATTTTTCTAAATTCTTCTTTTGCTTTTTCTTCCTCAACCTTAGCCTGCATCAGGCTGGATCCCGCCGGCAATGAATCTAATAACCCAACAGTAATAGTTTGGGCTCTGGTATCTGTGCGGCTGGCAGAACCTAAATCCGGAGCTGTTTTTTCCGTAGAAGCCATAGGGGCTATGGAACTGCCTCCAAAATAAAGCACGCCTTTTAAGGCAAGGTTATAACTATCTTTCATGGATAAAGATTCTTTGCGAAAAGCCGCTCCAGATTGCCCAATAAAACCACTGGCATCCACTTTAAACAGATTTTCCGCTCTGGAAACTTTGCGAGCATACTCCTTTGCGCGCTGCGACAGCAAACCAATTTTAACTTCCGGACGGTTCGACAATGCCAAAGAGATAAGTTGGTTCAATTCAAAAGAAAAATCCTTAACTTTAGCCAAAGATTCTTCAATAGAAACCTGAATTTCATCAGGCAATAAATCCAGATTAAGCAAAGATAAGAAACGGCTCTTTGCGATTTCCATATCTTTTTCCTGAGAAATAGTTTTATAATCAATTTGATTTTTACTGGAAAGCACTCCTAAATATTCAGATTCAGAAGCAACCCCAATTTCTTTCTTTTTTTTAGTTGTATCTAGTACCTTGTCTCCATCCCCTTGCAAAGCTTTTCTTACCACCAGAGCTTCCCGAGCTGCAAGATAGGTGTATAAAGCCTTAATCACTTCAAATTGAACTTCCAGCGTTATCTTAGAAATTTGAGTTTCTGCGATCTCTGCCTGAACCTTAGCCCCTTTTTCCGCATTCAGAAGCCTGCCGCTCTGAAAAACCGGCTGTCCAATCTCAAGACCAATCTCTTTTCTGGTAAAATCAGCTCGCGTGGATGCATCATTAGGATCAGATTGAGTTGTGCCTTCAGTTTGCGTCCCTCTACCGGATAAAACAGGAAAAAAATTTCTGCGGGATTCAAAAAGTTTTCTTTTGCTAAGTTTTAGTTCGGACTGAGCAATTTCCAACCCTTTGTGGTTAGCTAATCCAACCTGAATAAATTCTTCCTGCGTTGGTCTCATAGAAAGCGTCATTTTTGGAGGTTCTAGAATGTCCACAGTTGTATATCCTCCAATACTAGCAGGCAAAGGGACAATGGTTTCAGTCCCCTGAGCAGCAGGCAATGGTTCTACAACCCCCATGCCTTTTTTAATGTCTAAAGAAAGGATCCAATCTTTCTGAGAAACTTTTACCGAGCAGTTTTGATCCAAAATTAAAGTAATTGTTTTTAATAACTCTTTGCCGCTAGTTCCTTTTTGGCAAACCACTTTCATATCCTTAATTAATTTTTTTCCAATCTGTTGAAAAGGCTCTTGGTCACAGGATATTTCCTCATCAATGGCCAGCTCTATGGTTGGCGGATCTTGAATCTCTTTTAAAACATACTTTAATGGCAGCTGCGATTCCACAACCACAAAGGCTGAATTTCCATCTTCCGCTTCTGTAACCACCACATTTTCCACTTTATTAGTTGCGGCTAAACTAAAACTAATCGAATAGAAAAACACCACCAACCCAACCCTAAACAACCGGGTGATTTTTTTCATTGAGCTTCTCCTTTTAATTTGGAAAGATTTCTTTGAGCTGCCGCATGATTTGGATCTATTTGAAGCGCCGCTTCCCACTGTTGGATCGCTTCTCCCACACTGCCTTCAGAATAAAAAACAAGACCTCTTTGATAAAATTTTTGAGCTTTTTCTCCCTGCTCTTTTTTGATTCTTTCCATCCATTCTAAGGCTGCTTTATCCTTTGGATTTTTTTCAATAAATTGTTGCAATGATTGAAGAGAGCCCTGATATTCTCCCTTTTCATAAAGCACCAGAGCTTTATCGTATGGATTTGAAACATCGCCCGCTTTTGAACCCGGGGAAGCTACTGGCAGGAGCATTGCTTCAGCGTCACTTTTTACCCCTTTAGCATTAATTTTTGCAACATAATTTTTTGCCACTTCATTCTCCGAGCTTATGGAAAGAATCGCCTGCCAATATTTAAGAGATTCAACATATTTTTCTTGCAAAAATAAAGAAAGACCTTTATCATAATATTCTCCTAAAAGGTTTTCTTTGCTTTTTTTCTCTAACATCCCTTGGGCTTTAGCTAATTCTTTTTTAGCTTCTTCATCTTCAGGTTCAACTTCAATAATTTTTTTCAATAAATTAACCGCTTCCTGATAATTCTCCGCCTGAAAAGCGGATTTTGCTCTTTGCCGTCCTAAAGTCACCACCTCATAGCGGATGCTGTCATTATAAAGCTGTTCCGCTTTTTTAACATAAATAGCAAGTTTTACATTCTCGGGAACCATGTATTGGGCTTCTTTCCAAGCTTTAATCGCCTGAGTATAACGGGCATGTAAATAAAAAATTATTCCCTGAAAAATCAAATTATCCGGGGAAGAGATGGAAACCGTTGCCATTTTTTTTCGAATCATCGCTTCCACGTCATTTTTTAATCTTAAAGCTTCGGTATGGTTGGGTGAAAATGAAAGGATAGAAGCGATATGGTCCGCAGCTTCTACCCAGTCTTCATCTCCCATGCTTTTTTTAACCAACTCAATTTTTTCTCTTTGCAGTTTTTCCCTTTGTTTTCTATTTTGCTCAAGCTTTTCTTTGCATTGCTCAAGCCCTTTAAGAGCGGTTTTATCTTTTGGATCTATTTGCAGAACGCGGGTAAAAATTTGAAAGGATTTTTCGTAATCTTCCGCCACATAAGAGGAGAAAGCAGAGTCTAGAAGCTCATTAAATTTGCTTCTTTGTTCTGGATCAAGCGTAGAGTAACTAGAAGAGTAACCCAAACCGCAAAAACAACAAAAGAATAACCAAACGAAGATAATTTTTTTATACATATAAAATAAGACTGCTTGAGTGGGAGTTAGAGATTCATTTCTTGAATCATTCCACTGGGCGCTTTAAAGCCAGGTCGCGTCTCTAACTCAAAATCAAGTTTAGCAGGGATTATCTGAAAATTCAAGAGGTGCAATTAATTTTCTTTAACCGAGCTTATGCATTAGTTGTCATGAGCTGCGCACATCCTGAAGCATAAAAATAAGACTCTATTTTTTTTAAATTAGTCATCTATTTGAATAGGAAATATGTTCTATTTTATCTTATTTTTTCTTCTTTGACTAAGTTTTAATTTTTCTAAATTTTGACGCGCAACTAGGAGCCCGGGTTTAATCATAAGCGCTTTTTGAAAAGATTCTTCTGCTTTCTTGAACTCTCTTCTTTGTAAATAAATTAATCCTAGATTGTTATGGGGCTCGGCTAACTTAAGGTCTATTTGAAGCGCATTCTCAAAACAAGAAAATGCCTGATCTAATTCCCCAACCTTTAAGTAATGATTTCCCAAATTATATTGCGCTCGCGCATTCTTTGGATAAAGCTGAACCGCTTCCTGCCAAAGAAAAATTGGGTTTTTATAAAAACGATTCCTCTTCAAAGTTAACCCTGCAAAAATAAAAATAACAAGGCAAAGAGAAATAGATAATTTTAAAAAACTTTTATCTTTAAAATCTTCCTTTATAGGAACTTTAAAAATCATTAAACAAAAACTTACCCCGCATAAAATAAAGCCAAAACTCGGCAGATAAAGCCTTCGTTCTGTCATGGCGTCATTGATAGGAAAAAAAGAGGAAGTAGGGCTTAAGGTTAAAAAAAACCAGATCATTCCAAAAAAAATTATTTTAGAATATTGCCAATTTTTTTTAAAAAAATAAACAATCATCCCAAGACTGAAACCTAAAACAAGGATGGAAATAAAAGTTCTAAATTCTAAAACACTTTTTGCAGGCTCAATAAAATGGTCTATAGACTGACCTAGTGGCGCTAAAAGCAATCTAAAATAGTTTAAAATCACAATAGGTTGAGTTAAAGCATAGGACAGTCTGGTCCAACGTTCCCAGGGGTCTGTAATGCGGTCTCCCAAACCTCCAAAATAAAAATAACGAAACAATAAAAAGAGCCCTAAAACCAGCCAAAAACCTAAATGAATAAACTTCCTTTTATCAATTTTTTGCCAAAATGAGTTTGAACAATTCTTTTCATTAGACAAAAAAACTGGAGATGAACCATTGGAATCTAATAAAAATTCAAAAATTAAAATCATCAAAGGTAAAGTAACCCCGATCTGCTTAGACCAAAAAGAAAATATAAATGAGCTGAGAGAAAGAAAATAAAAAATCCTTTTCCTTTGCGAGAAAAAGGCGTTTAAAAAAAAGAAGATGGAAAGTAAATAAAAAAACGTAGCCAAGCCGTCTGCCCGGCCGCTAATGTAGGTAACCACTTCTATTTGCAAAGGGTGGCAAGCAAAAACAAGAGCGACAAGCAAAGGAATAAAAAAAAGCCTTGCTTTATAAAATAAAAAAAAGAGGTTTAGAGTCAAAAAATAGATTAAGACCGTGTTTCCCATATGAATTAGAACATTGATCAGATGATAACCAAAAGGATTCAATTGTCCAAAAAAATAATTTAGGGTATAAGTAAAATAGGTAAAGGGGCGAGAAGGATCATTTTGGCCCATGCCGTAACCAGACTGATAGATAAGACGATTTTTAAGGTTGCTTAAATCTTTGATATCCAGGTTATAAACAATATTTGCCAGATCATCAAAAATAAAAGGATGGTTTAAGGTGTCCAAGTAGAGTATGAAAGGCGCAAACAAACAGACGAGAACCGCGACAAAAACGCTTATTTGCTTATTCATGAATAAGAGAGTCGGATTTTAGTGTCTTTACAGCGCAGTTCGAACCTATTTTATCCGAAATGGCTGAACCAAACCAGACCAAGAATGCCAGCCCCCCTTCCACACATTGGATGAACGACTAAATCACCCTCCTTTGCGTATCTATGTAATAAATTCCAGAAAACAAAAGCTGGTGTTACGCCATTATATTTATTGTTTATCAAATTGTTTTAAATTTTCGTAAACCCAATCATAGAAGTCAGTTTCCAAAAACTTCAAAAACTTCTCAAATCTAGCTTCTGAAAATTCCATTTTGTTGTCCTTGCAATAATTTTTGTAAAGAGATTTTATTTCATCCGAATTGATAATTGTTTTTTTATTCATATTTATTTCTTCCAAATTATGTGTCCGTTAATATTATGCTTTTCGTAGTCATTCAAAACATCGGTACAAAAATCAATCAGCCCTTTATTGTTCTCATACTTAGCCAATTCATATAAACGAATAAACATTTTCTTACCAGTTTCGGTTTGGTTAAGATGTTTTTTGATAAAATTATGTTGAGAGCATAATGTCTCGCCATTTTCAACTATCGCTTTTCCACCTTCATACTTTGATTTGATGTGATCTACTTGTAATTCAAAACCGTCCTCCTTGCTTCGTCCACATCTGACACATTTGTAACTATCTCGTTCCAAAATAAATTTTTTCTGTTCTAGGGTAAAATCTTCTAATTCGCGTTGTTTGACAGCTTTTGGATCATAACGATAAATTCCTTTTTTTACTTTAATCAAAAACCCAATCTCATGGAGATTTCTAATTGAACGCCATGTATCTCTCGGTTTTTTATGATAAAGTTTTTTATATTTCTCTTCGACCCAATCCACAACTGGACCGTGTGACATATCTTCTTTCGGATGTGATTTAAAATACTCAATGAGTAAGTCTTTAATTGATTTATTTTTATTATTTTTCATAATTACTTATTGTAAATTATTTTAATAAACTTAATTGGTTTATTTTTGCTTCATTGCGTAAACGATCTATCGCTATATTGCAATACTTTTCATCAATATCAACTCCAATTCCTTTTCTACCATACAAGTAAGAAGCAATCAGTGTTGAACCACTACCCAAAAATGGATCTAAAACCGTATCACCAACGAAACTAAATAATTTTATACATCGTCTAGGCAATTCAATCGGAAATGGCGCAGGATGCCCACCCGCCCCCTTTTTACTTTGGCCGTTGAATGTCCAAACTCCATTTGTCCAATCCATAAATTCCTGCTTTGAAATATCATTTACCCTACTTGCCCCCGTTTTTTTCCAACTATCTTTATATAAAACCAAAATTAACTCAACCGGAGCGATAACATAAGGCGCGGAAGCAGACATGAACGAACCCCAAGCGGTGCGACGAGATATATTTCCCTCATTCCAAATAATTGTTGAGTGATATTTCCAGCCAATATCTTTTGCAATTTTCGTAATGTCCGCGCCAACTGATTTTTGCCCGCCCTTATTTTTATCAAGTGGAATGTTAAGTAAAAATCGCCCCTCGTTTTTTGCTAAGTGAAAACATTTTCTAATCCATTTTTGGGTGAATTCCAAATAATCCTCATATGATAAATCGTCAACATGGGAATTATAATGAATATCAACATTGTAAGGCGGCGAAGTAACAATCAAATCAACCGAATTATTTGGAATTGCGGAAATTTTCAAAATATCATCCTTATATATCAGAATATTTTCCGACTCAAAGTGCGGGGAGTTAACAGTTTTTATTTTTATATTTTTTGCGGTTTCAATATTTAACATCTTTCTATTTAATTAACTTACTTTTTTCAATTTTGGCTGGATCAATTGCCGTAATCTTTGCTTTTGCAATCAAAACAACACAGGGTTGATGGTTGGGTTATCTTGCTTTCCCGCTTCAATGTTAATAAACGTATTGTTAGAAACATCGGCAAGACAAGCCAGTTTTTCCTGCGATAAGCCCGCTTTTTTTCGCAATCTTTTTACAGTTTTCGCTATATTGTTTTTACATGACTCTACCATAATATTTTAAAATGATAAAGAAGAAGAGAGTGTGTCTTTACAGTTTGGCTAGAACCCATTTTATCAAAAACTGCTGAACGAAACCAGACCAAGGAAGCCAGCCCCGCCACCGCTCGACAAGCTCGCCACACCCCAGAAAAATACTCTTTACTCTTTTCATTTTGCGCGCGCCGGATTTCTTTTTCTCCTAATGAAAAGAGTA
>MGUU01000018.1:0-4516 GCA_001800135.1 Elusimicrobia bacterium RIFCSPLOWO2_02_FULL_39_32
AGGGTACAAAAAGGTGACATTTCTATTTGCCGCAAATGTGACATTACTAAAAAATTTCTACAATTTTAATCCATGGGCTTGACAAAATTTTAAATTCATGTTAGATTAACACCATGTTAAAGTTGAAAAGTTTTTTGCCGAACTTTCTTTTAATTTCACTTACTATTTTTTTACTTTTACCATCCTATATTAATTCAGCAGCTACGAATCCTTTTCAAAAACCCAAACCTCCTAAAATAGAAACTCCACCACCACCGCAACCGCCACCTGAAGTTCCTCCTCAACCTCCAAAGGTAACTCCACAACCATCTGAACTTCCTAAAGAGTCTAAACCACCAAAGGAACTTCCAGAATCAGAGCAAAGATCTGAGAAAAAAGGATCTTTTATACCTGATCCTGAAACTGAATTAGTGTCACCGTTTTCTCCTGCAAAGGGATATTTGGCACAATTAACAAAGAATGGAAATTTATATGGTGACTATTATATAGTAATAAAAAATGGAAAAAAAATTAGCTATAGTGACTATAAGACTCTAACAATGGAAGATAAAGAAGGAGCTAGATTTTATGGAGATCCTTCTACTTTAAATAAAACTATTGATGGTAAAGATATCCCTGAAGATAAGATTAACCGTTCAGATATAAGGGAATATCTTAATAGCGGCATTACCGCCAGAGATGTGGGAAAGGTGTTTGTTGATCGAGAACCAAAGAGAGAAACTTCTTCTAGTGTGGAAGCTCCAAAACAGTCAGAATCTATATATGCTGTACCTAAAATTGAAGCAACCATTAATTGGGAAAGTGGCTCATTGTGGCATTGGTTTGTAGATGAATTAGAGAGAGCTTTTGTTGATCAACTAGGAAGAGCTTATGGTAGAGTGATTAGAACTAAGTATGGTATCTATGGAGATCCTTCCTATTTAAATAAGGATGAAGAAGGGCAGAAGATTCCTCAAAGCATGATTGATCATTGTAAAGAGAAGGCTGAAGAAGGGTTTACAAGTTATAAACTGCCAGAGTCTGATGGTGAATATAAGTTACCAGAATCAGATAACAAATTTTTAAGACCAAAAGTTGGACCAGGATATATACCACAAGGAACTCCAACAACCTATGAAGTAAAAGTAGATGAAAAGGAATCGCTCAGAACTTATGGAATGATCCCTGTACGCACGGACAGTGAAGGTAAGCCAATCATTGGTTGGGAAACGGTATCATTGGAAGATGCGCAAGGGAATCCTAGAACTGGTTGGGATTATGAATCTGATCTAATCTTTGAGTATGTTCTTTCTCCTAGCTTTGGTCAAGATGAACAAGATCTAAAAATAGTTGATTTCTTTTTGAGAGTATGGATATTGGCTGAACGTATTAACTATTTAATCGTTGAGAATAATCAGGATATTGGATTGGATGATGCGATTAGTTTTCTTTTTCAGGATGGAAAAGTGGCAAGGAATAGCCGTGGTAATTTTGTTCGCTTTGAGGAGAATGTTTCTTTCCCATCTCCAGATACCTATAAATTGGTTTCACTTACAAAAGAGATTGGCGGAGCATTGGATGAGATAGTTTTGGAGGTCAAAGCTAATAAACAGATAGATAATGTGAGCCCTTTGCCCAATTTATGGTTGGATAAAGATACTAGTAAGAGTGTAAGTGATCTTTACTATGCAGTTAAACAAAGATTAATCATTACCAATGGTCAGGATACTATTGAAAGAGTTTATTTAGATGGTGAGCCAAAACTAACCACAGACAACTATTATTTGAATGGAGAATATATTATCACAAATACTCAAATATATAAAACATTCTTTGATCATATTTATGAATTTATTAATGGGAGTAGCGGGGCTATAGATAGGGTCTATGATACCTCCTTTAGACCAACAAATAATGGGGATAGTAATGGCGGACAAACTGTTAGCGGGCTCATGTGGCATTTGCGTCCTTTATTAGTTGAAACCAGGTTGGCTGGGAGCGCAACAGTTATAAAATCAATTTGGGAATATGCTTTTGTAAACACAGATAACACAAACAATACAGGTAAAATGGAATTTACAGAATACAAGGATAGTTCCAAAATAAATCATTATATAAATTACGCGGATACACAAAATGATGGGAAATTTAGCACAGGGGAATTCTATGAAGACAATAATGGAGACGGTGTTTATACTGCAGGTACTGACAATATTTTAGATAAGGTTCAGTTAGGATTTAGTGGAACTAAAGACACAGCTTATTCTTATCAATCTACAGGAGACTCAACTCTTTTTTCTGATATTAATGAGAATGGATTAAATGATGATGGAAATTCTACAAGTGTGGATATTACCGCATCTAATTTGCCAACAAGCGCCGCGCTCTCCTGGGCATCCTCTAATCGTTACGCGTACTTAAAAGAGGAAAGATTTCTTATAAAAGATGATCTTGTGTTTCGTGTGGATGCGTTCTCAGATGTAAATCCAACGGATCGTTCTCAAGTTTCAAACCTTTTTGAAAAGTTTGATATGGAGCGCGTGTTTACAAGTTCTAAATTTGGAGGTCGTAGCATAGATACATTTATTACTCCAAGAAGATATTTGGATGCAGATTTAATTGAATTAAAAATAGAGGCGAGTGAATCCATTGACCAACGATAAATATTATTTAAAATCTTTAGGCATATTTTTCCTTATTTGTCTGTTATCGGTGGGGCCAGTTTTTGCCCAGTTTAGATGGACCCCTGTTAGATGGATTCCAACAGCAAAAGTAGATCTTTTGGGAGGGCAGTTATTTTTTGAAGGTAAAAACACTTCCTTTACAGGCCATGGAAATTGGTTATTTGCTCCGGGCATGAAATATTCAGATAAAGTCTATGTTCTACCTCTTTACTCAGGTAAATATAGAAGGATGAGGGAAGTTCAGGAGCTTATTGGCGGTGGATTTTTAACCAAACAGACTTTTGAAAATGCAGTTGCTGTTAATTTAAGGTATGTTTTAAATCAAAGTTGGACTGGCAAGTTAAAGAGCTCTTTTAGAAATCAGATGCTTGTAGAAAGTAAAGATGAAGATTTAGGCAAAGGTCTTTTTGACAATAATAAGCTAGGGTTTGGCATTGAAATGGAAAGAGCCGGCAGGGGTCGTTTAAAATCTCTGAAGGTAAGTTTTGATCCTTATCTCCTTCGTTTTATTCATTACAAAAGTTTATCTTCCGGTAGTAGGTTTGGCAAAGAGATAAAAAGCGGGGTAAATGTTTTGGATTATAATGGTTATGATACTTTGATTGGCGCGGATGTGGTCCTTTTACCCAAACTAGCTCTAAGTGGTTCAAACCTTTTTTCTTTTAGATCTTATACGGACCAAAATACAGTTTCTAAAACAGGGGTATATGAGGATAATTTAAGAAAAGATCTTTATAATCTAACTGCGCTAGGGGCTTCTTACCGTCTGCCAAATTTTGCATTCAAAAATTTTAAAGTGCAATCCATAGCTAACCTGGATTTTAGCTATGCGATGAATGATTCAAACCAAGACAATTATGATGCTTCCAGAAACAAATTTAATAGCAATTATTATGATTATAGTGAATACACTATCACCCCAAAAATTTCAGCCAGAATGTTGACTAAGTTAGATGTAAATTTTTCATATAGTTATAGCAGAAGAAACTACTCAGATCGAATGATTCAATCTAAAACTGGAACTTATAAAACAGATCTCCTTTATCAAAATAATCACACTCTCAATTATTCTCTGAAATATCCTCTTGTTTATGGTTTAAGCGCAACAGCTCAAGGGATATACCGCAAAACCACTTCAAATATGGAGTACGAAAAGACCTACCTCTACACTTATGACTCTCAACACTACTACCTTGGCATAAGTTGGCAATACTAGCTGATACGGAGGAATGTCAAAATGATTAGAACAACCGCTGCCCTGTTGTCTTTTTTTGTTGTTTTATCAAATAGCTCTCTAATGGCGGCTGATAAAGTGAAAATCAAGAATGGGGCGACGGTTTCCATCCACTATACTTTAACGGTAGATGGGAAAGTGGTGGAGACAACTACGGGCAAGGATCCTTATACTTATGTGCATGGGAAAAAACAGTTGGTTCCAGGTCTTGAAAAACAGCTTGTTGGTTTGAAAGTGGGGAGCAAGAAGAAAATCAAAGTTCAGCCCAAAGATGGCTATGGGGAGATTAACACGCGGGCAGTGGAGATCGTTCCTATAAAATCATTTAAAGAGGCGGATAAGCTTCAAGTAGGGCAGGTGATCCAAGGAAATAGAAAAGGAAGAAAGATCAACGCAACAATCAAATATATAGATTCTTATTCTGTAATTTTAGATTTTAACCATCCCTTGGCTGGAAGAACACTTCTTTATGAAGTAGAAGTGGTGGATATCAAACCAGTCCAATAATCTTTATTTAATATATCTATCATTATTTTCATGAAATGTTTTAAGCCAACTATCTTCGTTGGAAGAGGGTTCCGCTGCGACAGGCGTTTCAGTTACAGTTGATGGCGGTGGT
>MGUU01000018.1:4527-116425 GCA_001800135.1 Elusimicrobia bacterium RIFCSPLOWO2_02_FULL_39_32
GGCGTTTCAGTTACAGTTGATGGCGGTGGTGGAGTTTCAACAGGAGTGGTAACCACATCATTTTGCGGTTCGGCTAATGGAGTTTCCACTGTAGCGAGTAGTTCATCTGCTGGAGGTGTGGCTTCGACATTGGGCTGATCCGAAGGCAAATCTTGGGGTAACATTGCTTCTGGGCTATCGGTAGGAACCGGTTCCGAAGTTTGTATGGCTGGATCCTCTATGCTTGCCTCAGAGCTAACCAAATCTACATCTGAGATGCGTGGATCATCAAGGCGGTACTCTGCAAGAATATCGTCGTAATAATCCTCTTCGGAATCGAGCTCATCTCCCTCATCGCCCCAATCAGCAGTATTCCAGTTGTCGCCATTTTCATCAGCGATCTCTAAATCTGCTAGCGTTTCCTCTTCAGAAGAATCGTTATTATCTTCATCTAGACCGAGATCACCGGGAGAGTTGAAGGACGGCCCTTTCGGTTCGTCTGTTTTAGTTGTCTGTGCAGGGGGGTCGTCTTTCAAACCGACCATGCCCCATGTCCAGCTTTGAGTTGGAGTACCTTCTATTTTTATTGGTTCATCGGATGTTTTTTTATCTGTATCATCATGCAAACCGACCATGCCCCATGTCCAGCTTTGAGTTGGAGTACCTTCTATTTTTATTGGTTCATCGGATGTTTTTTTATCTGTATCATCATGTAAACCGACCATGCCCCATGTCCAGCTTTGAGTGGGAGTACCTTCTATTTTTATTGGTTCATCGGATGTTTTTTTATCTCCCACATCACTTGGCGGTGCAACAGGAGTGACTACCTTTATTCCTTCAATAGGAATATCTATAATGGGTGCTGGATCTGAACCAGGTGTTTTATCTGATCCTCCCGGGGGTGTAGGAACAACTGCTGGAGGAGCTCCCACGATACCCTCGTTGAAATTGGTTTGCGGGTGTATTAACGAAGGCAAGATAGATATTAGAAAGGCTAACATCGCAGAATTTGAAATTTGTTTAATATTCATTGGAATCCTCCAGCATAGTTATTTTTAAGCCCAGGATACTATTAGACAACCAAATAATCTTCATTTATTATATTTGTCATTATTTTCATGAAATGTTTTAAGCCAACTATCTTCGTTGGAAGAGGGTTCCGCTGCGACAGGCGTTTCAGTTACAGTTGATGGCGGTGGTGGAGTTTCAACAGGAGCAACGGCCACCTCAGGCTCGGGAGCTGGAGGTTCCGCTACAGGGGGAGGTTCCACTGTCTCAGGCGGTTGCTCTGCTGGAGGAGGCGTGGCTTCAACCGTGTCTGTCTCCACAGCAGGAGCATCTGGCGCTGATGTATTTTCGATTGTTGGTGGCATTGCAGCATCCTCTATTGTTGGCAAACCTGAATATTGCGAATTGGGATCCACATCCCTTGATGCCAACTGTTCCTCGGAGTCGTTAAAATCTAGCTCATTTTCCTGTTTATCCGCTAGAGAAAGTTCGCCCTCATCATCTTTTTCGATTCTGCCCCCTTTGATCATATTTTCATTTGTATCAAAAAACATCCAATCCCCTTCTTTGTTAAGCAAAAATAACTGGTTTCCTTCTTTATTAGAAGCTATTAAAAGTTCAGAAGTTAAGCTTATATAATTTCCATTCTTGTCTGTCATCCCAAAAATTCCTACTGTCACATTGGAATGATTCATAGGCGCATAACCCCAGCGCGGCGCTCTTTCAGAATCAGCCGCATCTTTCCGTATATCCATATCATAGAGAGTAATAAGAGGAGCCATGAGATTGTAGGATGAATCAACCGCAATCGTCCTTTCGTTGGTGACAGTTTGCCAATGAGTGTGATCTGAAGCTGGGCATATCATATTATTGGATGGTTCAAAAGTCGGTGTTCCCCAGACGTATTCAGTGATAGAAATAGTTTCAATATAATCTGACATAGGTGAAGACCAGTTTATTGGATCCATAAAGAGAACATACTGATCTGGCAAAGGAATAACGAATAGATATAAGACGAATGTTTGATCTTGAGGCATCCACTCAACATCATTTCTTAGGGTATCCTTATTCACGGCCGCGTCTGGTTTGGCAATCTGTTCTATAGGTTGAATGTTGATGGGTTCTGGGATGTTCTTTATCTCAGAAGTCAGCGGCTGTTCTGCAGGCGGGGTAGTAGGGGGTGGGGGTGGTTCTGGCGGCTGTGGAGTTACCGGAGGTTGGGGAGGAACTTCAGGCGGTGGTGGAGTTTCTACTTTAGGAGGAGGCGCCGGCGGTTTTGGTCTAGGATCTACAGCTGCTGAATTAATATAGGATGGCAAAAGAAATAAAACAATGAATAAAATTAAAAAAGAGGTTCGGAAGAAATTTTTAAACCTCAATATTAAATAGAAATGGGTATGGGAATATGAACGAATAAAGTTCATTGTTTTTTTTGCATTCGTACATTTAAGTATTGTCCGACTTTCTTAATTTGTCAAGAGCATGTATTGAGCAACTGTTCTTGTTTGGGCAACATTCATTTTAGATTGCGCAAGACGAATCCTTCAATTTTTTGTAAAAATTTTGTAACATTTATTCGTGCCAACCCAAGAGTCTATAAAAGTTATGCGAAATGAAATTCTTAAGATTGCCGCGCATCATGGTGCAAAAAATTTAAGAATATTTGGTTCTGTGGTTAGGGGTGATGCAAAGCCTACCAGTGATATTGATTTTTTAGTTGAAGTAGATAAAAATCATAGTCCTTTTTTCCCTGGGGGGTTCGTTGCTGATCTTGAGGAGTTGCTGGGATGTAAAATAGACATTGTAACGGAAAAATCTCTTCATTGGTATATACGTGATCGGGTCATTCATGAAGCAATTCCACTATAAAAGATGACAAACTCTATCTCATTCATATTCTTGAAAGTATAGAACGAATCGAAAAATATACCTCTGAGGGAAAGGATAAATTTCTTTCCGACCTAAAAACACAAGATGCGGTTCTCCGCAATCTACAGACCTTAGCGGAATCTACCCAAAAATTATCTGATTCTTTAAAATCAAAACATTCCGAAATAGATTGGCGCGCGCTTGCTGGATTTAGAAATGTTCTGGCGCATGATTATCTTGGAATTGACATTGGTCAAATTTGGGATATTGTTTATCAAGACATACCTGTCCTTAAAAATAAAGTTCAGGGTTGTATAAGTGATTTTTAGTACGAGTTTGTTGAATTATTGTTTCGTCATTCCCGCGAAAGCGGGAATCCATGCAAAATACCGAATAAAACTACTGGATTCCCCGGTCAAGCCGGGGAATGACGAGCTTGCGCGAATATTTCAAAACTCAGGACGATCTATTGACACCTAAAATGGAATATTGTAAATTTAAATCTAATTAAATTTAATTTGTGAACGTTTACATTTTTTTAAAGATCATTTGAAAACAAGGCTAAATGAAAAAATATTTTAATTTTCAGTTTAGGAAAAGTTTGTGGTTAGTTTCTATTTTGTTGTTCCCTCCTCTATCCTTGTCTTTTGCGGAAATTCCAAAACCAAAAATTGATGGTTTTTTTGATTCCTCCTATAATTATGATTTTAACCGTCCATTGAGCGGCCGCAGCAACTACCGTCTTTTTGATTCTAGAACCAATAATTTTCTTCTGAATGTCATTCAAATAAATATTGACGGTTCTGCCCGAGAGGGATTGGGATACCGGGGCGAACTTGGATTTGGCACTGATCCTTCTGCCTACAAAGCTGCTGGAACTAACAATATAGGTGAAACCCCAATTACAGCAGCAGGACCCAGCAACACAGCTTACAACTTTGAAATTCAAGAGATGTATGTAACTTACAATTGGACGGTTTATCCTATTGGGGTAAAGGCGGGAAAATTTGAATCTTTAGGCGGTTTAGAGACCATTGAACCCATGAATAATTTTAATGTTTCAAGGGGATTCATATTTACTTTGGCAAGGCCATTAACTTATGTTGGCGCTATTGTTGGTTATCGCACTCCTTTATTTATAGATTTTTGGATTGGGTTGGTGAATGGGTGGGACTTGCATGTGGATAACAACACAGATAAAACTTTGCTTGTGAATGTGGACATTGGCCTGAGCGAAAATCTCTATGGCGCATTGTCTTTTTCTAGAGGCGCTGAACAAAATGCGAATAACGATAATAAGCGAACTAGCATAGACACCACATGGTATTTTAAACCTCTTGTGAATGCGGTACTTGCAGGGCAGATTCTTTATGGACAGGAGAATGGAGTGAGCCGCATAGATGAAAATAGCAATGGAGTTGTGGATACTCCCTTTGGAACTGCTAAGTGGTATGGATTTAATTTGCAGGCAAAGTACGATTACAGTAAATTTTTTTCTCTAGGCACCCGTTTTGAAATTTTGAATGATGTGGGTGGGGGCAGAACATTAGTTCCTTATATCAATGCTGGAATTATTCCAGCTGGAGTTTTTAGAGGAGGAGTGCTTAAAAATTTTACCATTACTCCAACGTTTAATATCTCCAATTCATTATTAGTAAGAACCGAATATCGTTATGACTGGGGGATCGAGCAGGTTTTTGAAGATTCAAGGGGAAACACAAGAGCAGGCGCTTTGCCTACAGAACGCTCGCTTTCATCCGTTAGTCTTGAGGTAATTTATAAATTTTAGAATGAAAGTTTTTTTTGATTTTAGAAACAACATTTTTTTAAAAAAGAGTGAGGAAAAAATAATGAGAGAAATAAAAGCAAGAAAATGTTTTTTTAATTTAGCGATCCTGTTAAGCCTAATCTCATTTGGTTTTTTAAGCGCGCTCTCTGCTCAAATTCCAAAACCAAAGATGGATGGATTCATAGATACCACTTACAATTATGATTTTAATCGGCCTTTAAGCGGCCGCAGCAATTACCGTTTTTTTGATCAAAGAACCAATAATTTTCTTCTGAATGCGGTTCAAATCAATGTGGATGGAGCTGGGCAGGAAGGGATAGGTTACCATGGAGAATTTGCTTTTGGCACAGACCCCTCTGCGTACAAAGCTGCAGGCACTAATAGTTTAGCTGAATCTCCAAATAGCGCTGGGGGACCAAGCAATGTGGCCTATAATTTTGAAATTCAAGAAGCCTTCTTAACTTATAATTGGAATACTTATCCGATTGGCGTAAAGCTTGGAAAATTTGCATCTTTGGGTGGGTTAGAAGTCATAGAGAGTATGAACAATTTTACAATTAGTAGAGGGTACCTTTTCTTTGGCGCCAAGCCCTATACTCATGTGGGGGCGATCCTTGGCTATACTACTCCTTTTAATATTGATTTTTGGATTGGTTTGGTGAATGGCTGGGATCTGCATGTGGATAACAACACGGATAAAACTTTAGTGATGAAAGTAGGAATCAATTTAAGCGAAAATTTAAATGGTTCTCTTTCTTTTTATCGCGGGGCTGAACAAAATGCTGACAACAGCAATAAACGAACCACCATTGATACCACTTGGTTTCTCAAACCTTTGGCTAATACGTCCCTTGGATTACAGCTTCTTTATGGGCAAGAAAATGGAGTAAGTCGTATTGATTCAAATAGCGATGGATTTATGGATACACCGCTTGGAACAGCTAAATGGTATGGTTTTAACTTGCAGGGAAAATATGATTTTACAGAAAAGATCTCTTTAGGCAGCCGTTTTGAAATATTCCAAGATCTTGGCGGAGGCAGAATTTTAGCTCCTTATGTTAATGCCGGCATATTCCCTGCCGGAACATTTAGGGGAGACGTGCTTCACAATTTTACTCTTACTCCTGCCTATAAGTTTTCAGATGCATTATTACTCAGAACAGAATTTCGTTACGACTGGGCTATAGAAGAATTATTTGAAGGAACCAGCGGCCTTTCCAATGGAGGACTGCCTACAGAACGCAAAATGGCCACTGTCAGTCTGGAAGTTGTCTATAAATTTTAATATGATACAAAATTTTAATATTCAAATCTCAGTAATCTCGATTTTAATAAGTATATTATTATTTTATGCTTTTAGAATTTTTTTGTTGTGCTAAAAAAATTAAGATATTCATGTTCAAGTCCTGCCAGAAAGTCCGCTTTTTTAGAGGGGGTCAGTGGATGAAAGTAGATATTGGTTTATTTTTAGTAAAATTTTTTTTAATTCCCGGGTTACTAGTTTGTATCCAATCCTCTTGTTATGCGACCCATAGCGTTGGTAAATACAAATGTTTTACTAGGTATGAGGATGGAGATTTTCATAGTGATTGTTGGATTACCTATCCAGAATTTATTTATCTATACAATAAGGGTACTTATAAAAAAACTTACAGAGCTGCAGCGTCTGCAGTTGATGAGAATGGTACTTATGCAATTGCTGGGGATGTGGTTACATTCTCAAATGATACATTCATGGGGAAAGGTAAGATTGATCATGCTGGAGACCTAAATTATATGCAATTTAACTTTACTTCTCTGAACCTGGGATGGCCTGTAATATTGATTTATAAATTGGTTGGTGATGCTGGTGATGGTGATGCTAATGACGGTACAACGGGAGGAAATGGGAAAACTCTTAAAGCAGAGGTAAAGGTTGACTATAGTGTTGTGCGCGCAGATGGCACTGTTAGAGCTGATGGGGGTTTTGACCCAGAAAAGGGAGATGTAGCCACTTTTACTTTTACTCCTAACGATTCTGAGAAGGTCACCATTAAAATATTTAGCCGCCATTCAGAGGAACTTGATTCAGGTGAATTGGATGTAACTGCTGGAACTGCGGCAGCATTTACCTGGGATGGAAGAACTAAAGATTCTAAAAACCCTGTTGCAAGCGGAGTTTATATTGTGCGTATTGAAGGGTCTGGTGTGCAAGAAACAAGGAAAATAGTTGTTGTAAAATAAGATGTCACCTAAAAATTATTTTTTCTTTAAGCCTAAATTTCAGTTTATCTTTAAATCATTTAATTCTACTAGTGTGAAAATTTTCCAATTCATCGTAGGTTTTTTAATTTACTGTTTAATATTTTCTGCCCCGCTTTTTGCAGAAGGAACCAATGCTGGAGATATCCTTATTCAAAGTTTAAGCGCAAAAGCTCAAGGCATGGCAGAAGCCTTTGCCTCTATCCCTGCCAATGAGGGGGGAGTAACTGCTTTGCAATATAATCCCGCTTCAATCGGTTTTTTAAATCAAAGGGAAATTTCAGTGACCTACAAAGGGGGTGTTTTTGGAGATAACACTGGGATCATTTCTTTTGGCAGTCCGCTCGATTTTTTGGCAGCTAAAAGCAGTTTAGGCAATTTTGCCGGAACCTTACTCTATGAGTCTGCGGGAGACGTGGATTTTGTGGATGGAGCTGGAACTAAAAAAACAGTGAATGCGCAAAAAGATATAGGTTTTATTTTATCCTATAGCCGTCCCCTTTTATGGGAAAATCTTACCCTAGGCGCTAATGGAAAAATTTTGAATTCCAAGCTGGTAGAAAATTTCTCAGCAACAGCTTTTGCCTTAGATCTGGGCGCAATGTTAAAAATGGGAACATTTGCTTTTGGCGGATCAGTGCAGAATATGGGGACAGCGCTCAAATATAATCGCACTAATGAGTACATTCCTTTTGCGTTTAGGATTGGAGCCTCGAACCGCATGAAATGGTTTAAACAGCCTACTCTGTTTTCTATGGATCTGATTAAACAAAGAGATTCAAATATAAAAGCTAATTTTGGTTTAGAATATATTTATGCGGATTCTAAATTCCCAATCGCTTTTCGTTCAGGATATAAATTAGGAGAGGATAGTGGCAAGATCAATTTTGGTTTAGGTTTTAGTCTTGCAAAACTTAAAATAGATTACAGTATGCAAGTTGTAGCAGGAACCGAAAACGGCCATTTTGTCACATTAGGATTCTTGTTTGGCGGCAGCGGTGACGAATCTTCAAGCCGGATCGAAAAAAATCCCCCTCAAACTCAGACCATCCAACCTAAAGCTAGTCCGCGCTCAGCCATTAAACCTGCTTCCAAATCAACTCCAATCCCCTCCAAACAACCTCCTTCACAGAAACCCAAGAACCGTTAAAAATCCTTACGAAAAATTTTTGTTACCGTGTTTGACAGCAGAATATTACATTGCTATTCTATATTTATGAATGAAAAGATTAATGCGCTTGTTGATAAAATCGTAAAACAATTTAATCCAAATAAAATTATTCTTTTTGGGTCGCATGCCCGCGGAACCGCAACTGCAGATAGCGATGTTGATCTACTCATTATTTTACCGGTCCAAGGATCTAAGCGAAAAAAAACAATTGAAATTGGAGTGGCTTTGAATGGAATGGGTATTTCTAAGGACATTTTCGTAGCTACGCCTGAAGAGTTAGAGCGCTACAAGAATTTGATTGGAACTATCATTTATCCAGCCTTGAGAGAGGGTAAGGTTCTTTATGAGCGAGCAGCGTGATCGTAGTATTCTTGTTCAAAAATGGATACAAAAAGCTGAAAACGACATCCATAACTCTGAATATACATTATCGTTAAAGAACAATTGCCCTTACGATACCATTTGTTTTCATGCGCAGCAATGCGCTGAAAAATATATCAAAGCGCTCCTCATCCATCACCAGATTAATTTTCCTAAAAGTCATGATATTGGAGAACTTTTACAGCTTGTTCCATCAGAACATAAAATTCATTTGACGCCAGAGGAGCAATTTAAATTAAGCCACTATGCTATTGCTGGTCGTTATCCAATTGATAACATGGAAGACCTTTCAAAATCTGATGCAGAAGAAGCTATTAGGATATCGAAAAAAGTTAGAGAATACATTAGAAACTATTTAAATATAATATAAGAGTATGCTCTAGAAATTCGACGAAAGGGTTATTTTTTTACGCCTATCCCAAAATTAAAAACCAGTTCTCCGCCGTGAAAAGCTGTTGCGATTAAAACTGAAATCGCTCCCAGCCAAAGAAAAATAAAAACCCACCTCCAAATTTTTTTAGTTGTACGCCATTGGTTTCTAAAGAAAAAGCGTAAAATGGAAAGAGCTGAAAATAAGCCTGCTGTCCAAAGCCCAAGAGTTTCGTGTTCTGCTAGAACTTCCCATGCTGCTGAGATATGAGGAGCAGTTTCTTCAGCTAAAAGCCCTAAACCAACCGTTACCCATACAGAAATTGTGCCAAGCCATAAACTCCACTCTGCTGATGGGAGAAGCCAGTTCCATTTCTCTTCTCTATTTTCCTTTGTTTGAATTCCTTCCTCTCTGAGCAGTGTATTATTATTCTTAAGAATTAAGGAGAACACCTCTGCTATAAACCCAAAGATGAGGAGCGCAATGGGGAAATGAACAGCTATTGGATGAAGAAGATAGAAACGCATGGCTTATTTTACTTTCTCTGAAGATTTCACTATGATAGCCTGAACTCCTCCACGCTGCGCCACCTCTCCTTTTACCATTACCTGTTCTCCTGCCCATGTTTTAATTTGATTGTAAGGATTGGGAGCATTGTGATCTTCAACTAAAAGGTAAACTTGGGATTCTTTTGTTAAGAGTCCTAAGGGCGCGCCGCCTTTAATGCATTGCTCTGCGCATTTTTTATGTTTTGCTCCTTTTCCCTCATGCGCCATGTAGCAGGCCATGTCTAAAATTTCACCTTGAATGTTTTGGTATCCTGTTTTTCCTTGGTGGTGATCTCCATGCTTTTCAGCAGAGATTAGGTTGTTTGCCGCACATAACCCAATCAAACCTACTATTACTAAATATATTTTTTTATTCATTCTTAACCTCCGATTATAAGATCAGTAAGTTTTAGTCTCAAAGATTTTCTATTTAGACTAACCCCCATGTCCTTTGATTTCTGGAGCTGAGAGTTGACTCACATCTACAGTTCCATGCTTCATTTCATATTTCCATTTCCAAATTGCATAAATTGGCGGATAGACTAACAGTTCAAGTATAAAACTTGTAAAAAGGCCGCCTACCATAGGCGCTGCAATGCGTTTCATCATGTCAGCTCCGGTTCCAATAGACCACATAATTGGAATAAGACCTAAGGCAGCAGCGCAAACTGTCATCATTTTAGGTCTGATTCTTTTCACTGCTCCATGGATAATGGCTGCATGCAGGTCATCATAACTTTTCATTTTTCCTTTTCTTACCGCTTCATAATAAGAAAGGTCTAAGAATAAAAGCATGAAAACACCGGTTTCCGCATCTAATCCCATTAATGCGATCATTCCCACCCAAACTGCAATCGAGATGTTATAATTTAAAATGTAGAGCAGCCAAACCGCGCCAATCAGGGAAAAAGGAACAGCCAGCATCACAATCCCTGCTTTTACAGCTGACTTTGTATTCATAAAAAGTAAAACAAAGATTAGGAAAATAGTAATTGGCACTACAATTTTTAACCGTTCGCGCACCCGCAGCATGTTTTCATATTGTCCGCTCCAAAGAAGGGTGTATCCTGTAGGGGTTTTAACTTTATTTTGAACTATTTTTTTAGCTTCTTCCACATAACTCCCTATGTCTCGTCCAGAAATATCCACATAAACATAACCTGCAAGCATTCCATTTTCATCGCGAATCATGGCAGGGCCATAGGAAAGAGTGATTTCCGCCAGTTGTTCTAAAGGAATTTGCGCTCCCCCCATGGTTGGGACCAGCACTCTTTTTAATTTAGGCAAACTGTCCCGTAGTTCTGGAGCATAACGCACATTTACAGTGTAACGCTCCCTGCCTTCAATAGTGGTAGTAATGGGTTCACCGCCAATGGCAGACATGATCACCATCTCTGCTTCTTTAATGGTTAAACCATATCTTGCCAGCTCTTCTCTTTTAAGATTAAAATCCAGAAAATAACCACCAGCAGTCCGTTCTGCAAACACACTGCGAGTCCCTTTAACATCTTTTAGAACCATTTCTAGATGAGTTCCAATTTTTTCAATCTCTTTTAAGTTACTGCCCATGATTTTTATTCCTATGGGAGTGCGAATTCCAGTGGAAAGCATGTCAATGCGGTTTTTTATGGGCATGGTCCAGGCATTGACTGCTCCGGGAAAATTCATTTTACTGTCTAGTTCATTAATTAAATCGTCTTTGGAAATATGGTCAAGCCAAATATGTTTAAAAGGTTTCTGGAAAATTTCAGGCATCCAAGCATACCAGCGCTCTTTTTTCCTCCACTCTTTCTCTGGTTTTAGGAGAACTGTTGTTTCCATCATGGAAAAGGGAGCTGGGTCTGTGGAGCTTTCTGCTCTGCCTGCTTTGCCAAAGACTCTTTCTACTTCTGGAAAACTTTTTAAGATTTTGTCCTGGGTTTGCAGGAGTTTTTGAGTTTGCGTGACAGAGATGCCAGGAAGCGTGGTAGGCATGTAGAGCAAAGAGCCTTCATAAAGAGGGGGCATAAATTCTGAACCAAGCTTTAAATAGACTGGGATAGTGGTTATTACTAAAATCAGAGCTGTGGCAATGGTTGCTTTTGGCCAGCGTAATACAAAATGGCAGGCTGGTTCATAGATGCGAAATAGTATTTTACTAATTGGATGTTTTTCTTCCGGGTAGTATTTTCCAACAGTGATTTGGTTCCACAGCCAAGAAAGCCATTTTGGTTTAAAATGAAGAAAATCCATTCTTGTGAACATCATTCTCATGGCAGGGTCTAGGGTAATAGCTAAAAAAGCTGCTATGGCCATGGCTAAATTTTTCGTGTAAGCCAGAGGTTTAAAGAGCCTTCCTTCCTGATCCACTAAAGTAAAAACCGGCATAAAAGCAACAGCAATCACTAAGAGAGAAAAAAATACGGAAGGCCCCACCTCTTTTAATGCGTTTAAACGGACTTGATGATAGTCTCCTACCCTACCTCCTTCTTCCCAAAGCTGCAATTTTTTGTACGCATTTTCTACCTCTACGATTGCGCCATCCACTAAAACACCAATAGAGATCGCAATGCCTGCCAAAGACATAATATTGGTAGTTACGCCCAAAAAATACATGGGGATAAAAGCTAAGATCACAGAGATAGGTATGGTTAAAATCGGAATAATGGCTGAAGGGATATGCCAAAGAAAAATTAAAATGATAAAACTTACAATAATCAGTTCTTCCACCAGCGTGCTTTTTAAAGTATCAATCGCTTTTTTAATTAATTCAGAACGATCATAAGTTGTAATAAGTTCTGTCCCTTTGGGCAGAGAGGATTTGATCTCTTCAATTTTTGTTTTTACCCTGTCAATCACATTTAATGCGTTTTCGCCATGACGCATGATAGCTATGCCGCCTACTGTATCTCCTTCACCGTCTAAATCTGAAACGCCTCTTCTAATTTCTGGCCCCAGATGTGTTGTCCCTATATTTTTGACTAAAATCGGGGTGCCGTTCATGTCAGTACCTACAACAATGTTCTCAATATCTTCAATGGTTTTTATATATCCTTTTCCTCTGACCATGTACTCTGCGCCAGCAAACTCAACTAGTCTTCCTCCAACTTCATTGTTGCCATCGCGAATCGCATCAATCACTTTCATTAAAGGGATATTGTAGGCAAGCAAAGCGTTAGGATGAAGATTAACCTGATATTGTTTTTGGAAACCTCCAATGGAAGCCACTTCCGCTACTCCGGGAACGCTCTGTATCCAATATCTTAAATACCAATCTTGAAAGGTTCTTAGATCCGCTAAATCATTTTCTCCGGATTTATCTACTAAAGCGTATTGATAAACCCAGCCCACGCCGGTTGCGTCTGGCCCTAATTCTGTTTGAACCCCTTGTGGAAGTTTAGGAAGAATTTTGGAAAGGTATTCCAGCACTCGGCTTCTCGCCCAATAAAGATCAGTGCCATCCTGAAAGATAATATAGACATAAGAAAATCCAAAATCTGAAAAACCTCGAATTGCTTTAATTTTGGGCGCGCCAAGCAACGCGGTAACAATGGGGTAAGTCACTTGATCTTCAATAATATCTGGGGAGCGGTCCCATCTGGAATAAACAATGACTTGGGTATCGGAAAGATCAGGAATCGCATCTAAAGGTACTCGCTTCATAGCGTAAATAGAAGCGCCAATGGCACAGGCTGTGAGGATGAGCACAATGAATTTGTTATGCGCAGACCATTCAATTATTTTTTCAATCATAACCTAATGACTATGACCCATACCTGAGATAGCTGCTTTTAGTTTGGATTCTGAATCTATTAAAAAATTAGCGGAAGTAACCACTTTTTCTCCTTTGGAAACTCCTGAAATCAGCTCATAATACCCTTCTGCTTCTTGTCCTAAAACAACTTCCCTTGGTTCATATTTCCCTTGACCAAGACTGACAAACACAAGGTTTCTTTCTCCGGTATGGAGAACCGCTTCTTCAGGCAAAGCCAGTTTGTTCCCTAAAGGAACCTGAATTTTTACTTCCACAAACATTTCTGGCTTAAGCAAATTTTCTGGGTTTAGGACTTCTGCTCTTACTCGAAGAGAACGGGTTTCTTTATTTAAGATAGGATCAATCGCTCTAATTTTTCCTGAGAATTTTTTTCCGGGAAAAGATTTAGCTCTTATTTCTATAGATTGCCCAACTTTTGCAAGGGCTGACTCATATTCATAAATTTGAGCATAGACCCAGACCGGCCCATTTTTTTCAGGCAGAATGAGATTGGTATTATCTTCATTTTCTATTCTTTTAATTTCTTCATGAGAAAGCCCAAGCTGCCTAAGCCTTAAAATTGAAGCATTTACAAGCGACTCTGCTCTTTCCTGAACATCTGGCCAAGGGCTTTGTTTTGCTTTTTCTTTAGCGCTCTTTGCAGTCTTATATTCAGTGAGCGCATTATAAAGTTCAACGTCATAAGCTACCCGTCCTTGGGCTCGAATCTCAATTTTTAATTCCCTCATGGCGACTACACCGCTCTTTACTCCAATCAGCTGCTCTCGTTCCGGACTTATTTTAATGGTTGCTTGACCAAAGGGTTCAACTGCTTTTTTTTGACTTTTATTTTCTTCGTGTAATGCATGATCTTCAGAACTTATTTGATCGTTCTCTTTTTCATGCAATGCGTGATCCTTAGCGCTTGTTTGATTTTCATCTTTTTCAGGCAAGGGCTGCTGTTCATTCTTCTGAATACTTTCCTCATGCTCTTCCTCTTCAATAGGAACTAGCTTCATCTGGCAAATGGGGCAATCTCCGGGTTTGTCCGAAGTGTAAGTAGGATGCATGGGGCAATGGTACATCTGTCTTTTTTCACTTGAACTTTTTTTTGTTTGATGATCTAAATGTTGTTTATTCCTTGCTCCCAGATAATAAGTAAAACCACCTATTCCTAAAATAAGAGCTGAGAATAGAATTAAAATTTTTTTATTCATCCTTGTTCCTCCAATATTTCTTTGCCTGTGATCCTTTCTAATTCACTTAAAGATTCTTCATAACCTGCTAAAGCTTGATAATATTCCAGACGAAACTGTAAAAGATTCCTTTGAATGTCAATTAGATCTAAAAAATTAATTTTATCTGACTGGTAGGCTTGAAGAGATGCTTTTAAAGCGCTTTCAGCCTGTGGAATAACGCTGGTCTGGTATAAGTCAACAAGACGCTCTTCGGCTTTCACTTTAACCCATAAATTTTTTATTTCAAATAGAGTCATGTTTTTCATGGTTTGAAATTGAGACTGGCTTAATGCTTCTTCACTAGCAGCGCTTTCTATATCAGCTTTTTGTTTCCAAAACCAAAGAGGCAGACTCACTCCTATCATATAATCCTGGGTTTTATCCATGGCTGGATTCATTGCTGTGCGATAACGGAATTGAGTCATAAAATCTGGAAGGGTTTCCAGCTTAGCCGCTCTTAAGATGTTTTTTGAATGGTGTAAATGATGAAACATGCTTTTTAGTTCAGGCCTATTTTTTAAAGCTAAATCTTTTAATTTTTCATATGGTATTTTTATCCTTCTTAAGGAAGGCTGTTTAGGAATGCCAAGAGGCGTTTCTGGAGCCTGATTTACTAAAGTATTTAACATGGTTTGCGCAGTCTCTTTTTCCTGCTCCAGAGTAATCAGCATATTCAGCATTTTGGAAAGCTCAATCTGCGTTCTTAAAACATCCACTTGACTTGCTTTGTTGGTAGCATATTTTGATTCTGCGACTTTAGAAAAGTGGCGCATCAGTTCAACATTTTCATTTAAAAGTTCAATCGTTTTTAGAGCAAGAAAATATTGGGCATAAGAGCTTTTAACTTTAGCGAATATCTCATTTTCTTTTGCTTTTAGGGTTTCTTCTGCCATTAAAGACTCTTTTAAGGCGATTTTCCCTTTAAGGTAAAGTTTTCCAGGAAAAGGAAATTCCTGTGAGATCACAATATTTTTTTCATCTCCTGAGTACATGTTCTCATAGGCCACTGTTGGCTTATCTAAAGTTTTTTCAGAGACAACTTTAGCTTTTAGTTTTTTCCACTCACTTTTTGCCGCCTGGATTTCAGGATTATTTTTTTCTGCTAGCTCAAGCATTTCCTCAAGGCTAAGGAATGAGGGAGGTTCGGATTCCGCAAGGATAAGTGTGGGAGCGAGGATAAAACAGACCGCTAAAAATAGATAAATTTCAAATTTTAGAAAGTAAGATAAAATGGAATTACTCATCTTTCCCCTAAGCATGGCTTTCACACATGCCGCAAAGACATTTTTGATTTTTGGTTGCTTTTTGACACCAGACGCAGGTTTCCTGCATTAATTTCTGGGAAAAGGTTTTTCTTTGTTCCGGGGTTAAGAAATTTGATATTGCCGCTAAAGTAGCAGCGATTTTTTCCTGTTTCTTTTGGTAGGTGAGAGCCATCTCTTTTGCTTTTAATTTTAATTTTTCCGGATCGCTCTCATTTTGATGAAGATAGGAACAGAGGGAAATCCTATTTTGAGCATCTTCAACTGTAATTTCTTTTAAGGTAAAATTAAAATCAGATTCCAACCTTAAGAATTTCTCTTCTTGTTCCGGCGTTAAATGCAGCAGCTCTTTCCAAGAAGGCTCCTTAACCTGTCTTTGGGTAAGAATATACCATGTTGTCAAAGTCGAGGCTACAGAAACAAAGAGCAGCAAGAGTAGATGCAATGTAACTTTTTTCCAGTTAATCATGAAAAATTCCTCCTACAATCCATTTTCTAATATTTGGGTAGAACAATTAGATGAAACGTTCACTTGCCATACTTCCTTTTGCCCATTGCAAAATGGGGGATTTTTCTCTGCCTAGATTCACTGACTTTTTTGGCAAGAAATTTATAGTCACTGCAATGGCTACAAATGAGATGAGAATAAAAGAGCAAAAAACAAGAGCTGGTTTCCAAAGCCAGAATTCTATTGGATTTTTTTGGGATTGAATGCTTTCTAATATTTTA
The DNA here is from genome assembly GCA_001800135.1 of Elusimicrobia bacterium RIFCSPLOWO2_02_FULL_39_32. Lineage (GTDB taxonomy): Bacteria > Elusimicrobiota > Elusimicrobia > 2-02-FULL-39-32 > 2-02-FULL-39-32 > 2-02-FULL-39-32. The sequence continues at coordinate 20,846 of MGUU01000018.1, forward strand.
GTTTTTAGATTTTCCGGAGGTTCTAAGTCAGGTAGGGATTTAAACCATTCTTTTAAAGGGTCATTTTTATTTTCATTCATTGTATTTTCCTCTTATATTTTTTACTAGGTTGCTAAATTTCAAAGATTTGGGCTTGGTATTTATTTTTGATTAAAAATTACATCATTCGCAAAGAATATAAACAATCCAACTTCAAAAACCTTGTGGTTAGCTAGAAAAAATATTTAGTTGGAGAGCATCAAGATCAAGAATCTAAGTGAATTTTTTGGGTTAGAGCAGGAAACAGTTTTCAAAAGCGTTGCGCTTATCCTACCATCATTTTGCTTTAAGGTTTCCTGCTCTAACCTACCTATGACTCACTTTGGTCTCTATTAGTAAAGTTCTTTTTCCAATGCTTCCAGTTTTATCCTCAATTCTGTAAGTTTGTCTTCGTGCCGTTTTAGATGTTTCTTGATTTCTTCTTTTTTTGCCACGATAGTTGCTAATTTTTCATTTCCGGGTTTTTTGAGGTCATTTTTGGACAGTTCGATTTGATTTTCCAGCTGTTTTATCTCTCTGCTAATTTCCACAGATGTGCAATGTTTTAGGCAAAAATCAGCGTCATGTTTGCGTTCTGCTGCTTTCAATGGCCAGGCAAAAAGAAACGCGATGCCCACTGCAAGCGCTATTATATTTTTCATGGTTGTGTTCCTCCTTTCTTTAATTTGGTTGCTTTAATTAAGGAAATCTACTTTTCCTTCTTCACTATAGCCAAACAATTGAAATTAGAAAACCTTGCGGTTTTTTTTAAAGGAAGCATACAATTCACAGAACCGCTAGGAATTTTGAGGATAGAGGTTAGGGATCAAGCTGTGTTGGTGAATGTCCAGAGAGGCTCATTTGTATCTAAGGATATAAATATGCTAAAAATGTGTGATTCAAATTAAAAAAAGAATTATTTTAGTTCAAAATGAAACATTACATCAGAAAAAACGAAATAAAAATATAGAACTATCAGATAAAAATAAGAATTATGCCAGAGCCGCATCCAATAGAAATTTTTATTCCAGAAATAAGGATGCTCATTCAAAATAAACAATTTGATGAGCTTAGAAACCTGCTTTCTGAAATTAACCCCATAGATATCGCAGACGGGCTTTCCCGTTTTCCTCAGGAACAGCAGCTTTTAATTTTTAAATTGTTAGGGTCCGTCCGTTCCATTGAAGTTTTTGAGGAATTAGACATGTCTGAACAGCAGTATCTAATTCAGCATTTGGAAGATCAAACCATTGCTCCGCTATTAGAAGGTATTCCAACAGATGTTGCAGCCAAACTCTTTAAAAAACTTCCGGAACGATTTGTGAAAAAAATGACGATACTAATGAAAAAGGAAAAAATAGAAGTGGTTCAAAATGTACTAGAGTATCCTGCTAAGAGCGCAGGGGCTCTTATGCAAACAGAGTATATTGTTCTGACAGTAGATATGACTGCCCGATCCAGCATTGAACGGCTGCAGGCCAGCCTGCGCGTGCGTAAGAATATGCTTATTCATACGCTTTATGTGATAGGCAACAATGGAAAATTGTTAGGTGGAATTACGGTTAATACTTTGATTGCAGCTCCGCCGGATATTAAGGTTAGAGACATCATGTCCCCTGTTAGCTTGCTTAAAATTTCAGCTAAAATGGATAAGGAAGATGCTGCAAAGGTTTTTTCTCGTTATAAACTTATTTCCGCGCCTGTGGTGGATGAGGAAAATCGTTTGATGGGAATTTTAACTGTGGATGATATGGTGGAAGTCATTCAAAATGCGGATACAGAAGATATTCAGCGTTTTGGTGGTGTGGAGGTTTTAGATGAACCTTATTTTAAGGTTCCGTTTTTTAAGATGATCCAAAAACGTGGAACATGGTTAAGTGTTTTATTTATTGGAGAGATGTTGACTGCTACTGCTATTGGTTTTTTTGAAAAAGAGATTGCAAAAGCAGTTGTCCTGGTTCTTTTTATTCCTTTGATTATCAGTAGCGGCGGAAATTCAGGCTCCCAAGCAGCTACCTTAGTGGTAAGAGCCATGGCACTGAAAGAGATTTCATTTGGGGATTGGTGGCGGGTTTTAAGAAGGGAGTTTGCTTCTGGACTTGTTTTGGGCTCTATTTTAGGCGCTTTTGGTTTTTTAAGGATATTTTTGTGGTCACAATTTACAAATGTTTATGGTCCTCATTACTTTTTTGTGGCCTTGACTGTGAGCATCGCTTTGCTATTTGTGGTTTTGTGGGGAACACTTTCTGGTTCGCTCCTGCCAATTGTGCTGCGCAGGTTAGGAGTAGATCCTGCGGTAGCTTCAGCGCCTTTTGTTGCTACTTTAGTTGACGTAACTGGTTTAATTATCTATTTTTCAGTTGGTCTTTTTCTCCTTCAAGGCACTTTACTTTGAACCTGAAATTTGGGAAATAAAATATTCTGCTTTAAGTTAATTTTTTGGCGTTTTTATCTCTTGAATTAACGTGATATAACTGATATACTACTTTATGCCACAATTTGAGTTTGATTCTCAAAAAAGTAAACGGAACAAGGCAGTGCATGGGATTGATTTTTTGGAAACACAAAAGCTTTGGGCGTCAGCGCATGTGCTTGTGAGAGCCAAGTTCGTACAAGGAGAAAATCGTTCTGCAATCATTGGAGAAATAGGGCATAAATTTTATGTGGCTATTTTTACCGAACGCAGGGATATTGTAAGAATCATTAGCTGCCATAGAGCTGATCGGAGGTGGGTAAGACATTATGAACAAAAAATATAAAAAAAATCATGATCCATGGATTACAGCTGAAGAATTTGATGCTAAGTTTGAGCGCGGTGAAAATATTTTTAAATATTTGGATTTTAAAAACGCCCTGGCTGTTAAAAAAATAAATGTGGATTTTCCCATTTGGATGGTTAAACTTTTGGATGAAGAGGCAAAGAAACTCAATATTTCAAGACAGGCTGTCATAAAAACATGGATTCATGATCGTCTCTTGAATATCCCACAATTTAGCCATAAAGGGAGATTTTAGCAATAGCTTCATGGATTATTTTAAAGAAGAAGAGAATTTTATTTTTCAAACCTATCGCAGGCAACCGCTCTTGTTAGTTAAAGGCAAGGGCTCTTATGTTTGGGATCACAAAGGAAAAAAATACCTTGACTTTTTTTCCGGGCTGGGGGTCAATAATTTAGGACATTGTTTCCCACGCGTTGCTCATGCCATCTCTTCTCAAGCCAAAACACTCATGCATACCTCTAATTTGTACTATACGCTGCCGCAAATTGAATGCGCTAAAGAATTAGTCAGAAGAACTTTTCCGGGAAAAGTTTTCTTCTCTAATTCAGGAGCAGAAGCGAATGAATGCGCTATAAAACTAGCGAGGAGATGGGGTAAAAAGAATGGCGATGGCAGATTTGAGATCATTACTTTTCAGAATTCGTTTCATGGTAGAACCATGGCCACTCTTTCCTTGACCGGCCAAGAAAAATTTCAAAAAGGATTTGACCCTCTTTTAGAAAAAGTTGTTTATGCAAAATTTAATGATCCAGACTCCGTGCAAAAATTGGTTACTAAGAATACTTGCGCTATTTTTGTGGAACCAGTTCAGGGGGAAGGAGGGGTGAATCCTGCTGAAAAAAGTTTTCTAGAGTTTTTAAGAAAAATTTGTAATGACCATAATCTTCTTTTGGTTTTTGATGAAGTACAGTGCGGCATGGGACGATCAGGACATCTCTTTTTTTATCAATATTTTGGTATGGAACCTGATATTTTAACCATGGCAAAAGCTTTAGGCGGTGGTCTGCCCATTGGATGCACTTTGGCAAAAGAAGAGGTTGCTTCACTGTTTAACAAAGGAGATCATGCTTCAACCTTTGGAGGTAATCCTGTGGTTTGCAAGGCAGCCCTCAGCGTGCTAAGAGAGTTGAACAAAAAACGTCTTGATTCTGTAAAAGGAAAAAGCAAAATTTTAATTGAAGGTTTGCAAAAACTAAAAAAACAGTTTCCATCTTTAATTTTAGAGGTCAGAGGGATGGGTCTTATGTTAGCTTTAGAGTTAAAGGTTGAGGGGGATCAGTTGGTGGAACGCGCAAGAGAGCAAGGTCTTTTAATTAATTGCACCCAAGGAAAAGTTTTAAGATTTTTACCTCCATTGATTATTACTCCAGTTGAGATTAAAAGCGCGCTTATAAAGTTAGAAAAATGTTTCAAAGATTATTAAAAATTGCGCGGCAGTCTAAGGAAGATTCTAGAACTATGGCTCTTCTTCCAGACAAAATCAAGAAATCTGCTTTAAAAAAAGCTGCGGCCCATCTTTTAGAAAATGAAGAGAAAATTTTAAAAGCAAATCAAAAAGATATTGAGCTTGCAAAAAAAAATAAGCTTTCCAATGCATTGATAGATCGTCTATTGCTAAATCCTAAGAGGATTAAAGATTTAGCTAAGAGCGTGGAAGAGATAGCTGAGCTTCCTGATCCTAATGGGGAAGTGATTAGAGACTGGCAGAATTCTAAAGGGTTAAGAATTCAAAAAAAGAGAGTGCCTTTGGGAGTCATTGCGATTATTTTTGAATCCAGACCTAACGTTACAGCAGAAGCCGCTGCTCTATGTTTAAAAGCAGGCAATAGCGTGATCTTGCGCGGAGGAAGCGAGGCGTTTAATTCTAATACAGCGATATCCAAAATTTTTAATGAAGCAGTAGTTCAAGAAGGCATCCCTCCTCATGCTGTTACCATGATTTTAGACCCTAATCGGAAAAATATTTACGCACTTTCTAAAATGGACCAGTGGATTGATCTCCTGATTGCCCGGGGCTCTGAACAGATGGTTCGAGAAATTAGAGAGCAGGCCACTGTTCCTGTGCTTGGACATGGAAAAGGGGTTTGCCATGTTTATATAGATTCTGTCTGTGATCAAAAAATGGCTGAAAACATTGCCTTGAACGCTAAAGTTCAAAGACCTGGAGTTTGCAATGCCATGGAGACTTTGCTTATTCATGAGTCTCAAGCCAAAGAACTTTTGCCTTCTCTTGCAAAAAAATATTTAGATGCAGGCGTGCTTCTTAAAGGGGATGAAATCAGCCGAAAAATAGTTCCTCAAATTCAAAAGGCGGGCGAAGAGGATTGGAAAACAGAATATCTGGATCTTATTTTATCTATAAAAATAGTTAATTCTTTAGAGGAAGCGATTGTTCACATTAATCGTTACGGTTCAGGCCATACAGAAGCGATTGTCACAAAATCCAAAGAAAACGCTAAGAAATTTTTGCAAGAGGTGGATGCGGCAGCGGTTTTTCATAATAGTTCTACCCGCATGCATGACGGAGCTGTTTTTGGTTTAGGAGCGGAAATTGGAATCTCTACGCAAAAACTGCATGCGCGCGGCACCATGGGAGTGAGAGAATTAACAACAACTAAATATGTGGTTTATGGAAAGGGCCAGATTCGCGGATGAGGATTGGAATTTTTGGCGGTTCCTTTGATCCTATTCACAAAGGACACCTTGCTTTAGCAAAAAGTTCCATTAAAGAAATAAAGTTAGACAAGCTTTTTTTTGTTCCTGCGAAAATTTCTCCTTTTAAGAAAAATAAATCCATTAGCTCTCCTCTTAACCGTCTTAAAATGGCGCATTTGGCGGTTAAGAAAATTCCAAAATGCAAAGTTTCTTCTTTTGAGCTAAAGACCCCAGGGCTTTCTTATACTTTTCTTACTCTTAAAGTTTTTAAGAAAATTTTTCCTAAAGAGGATCTCTTTTTTTTGATGGGGAGCGACGCTTTAGCTGGTTTTAAAAAGTGGCATAAGTGGAGAGATATTTTAAAAATTTGCAGTTTAGTTGTGGGGCAAAGGAGCGGTGAAAAAACCGTAATAGAACTTCCCATAGGATTTGAGGGACGAGTTCTTTACCTTAAAGCAAAAATGCCAAAAATTTCCTCAACAGAAATTCGCTCTGCTTTTAAAGAGAGACAAAATCTTTTTGAAGTTTGTCCCAAGGAAGTCGCTCAATATATTTGCAAACATCATCTTTATGATTAATGAAGTTAAAATTATAAATTACTTAAGAAAAAATTTAACAAAACAAAGATTCAATCATGTTTTAGGCATGGCGGAATTTGCAAGAAAATTAGCTTTACATCATGGGCTTAAAGGGGACAAGGCAAAACTAGCCGGGCTTTTGCATGATTTGGCTCGTAATTGGAATGAAAAAAAATTGATTGAATATTCAAAAAATCGTTTTTTAAGAATCCCGCATAAAAAATTTATAATGGAGTTTCAGCCGATTTTACTACATAGTTTTGTAGGAGTAGATCTTGCAAAGAAGATTTTTCATGTAAAGGATAAAAATATTTTATCTGCTATTGCCAAACATTCATTTGGAGCGGTTCAGATGTCTTCTTTTGATAAATTGATTTATGTTGCAGACTTAGCTGCGCCGGATAGAACTTATAGAGGAGTAGAATTTTTAAGGAAGATTGCCTATAAAAATTTGGATCAAGCTTTTATTGAAGGCATAAAGAAGAAAATCAGTCATCTTTTAGAGGTAAATGAAAAAATTTATCCTGAGGCTGTAAGGGTCTGGAACTTTTGGGTAAAACAGGATTAAAGCTAACCCTAAGCCTCTTTGGCCTATTGCTTATACTAGCCATCGCAGGTAGTTTATGGATATCCTCTGAAAGTGTTTTATCTCAAAACTTGCAAAAAGAGGCTCCTCTTTTTGGGCTTTTAATTGGCACAGAAGAATTAACTCAACCCTCGCAACTTAAGCTCATAGCGCTGGCGCGGTATGCCCCAAAAACAAGGGATTTAGATCTTCTTTCAATTCCTATAAATACTAAGCTTGGAATCCCAGGACAGTCCAATAAGAAGATAAATGAAATTTTTAGTTTAGCCTATAAGCAAAGTAACTTTAATCAAGAATTTTCTTCCAGAGAGTTGATCAGGGTTGTGGAATGGCTTCTCTTTTCAAAATCAAAGACATTTCATCCCAAGATAAGTTTTTTCCTTAAGATGGATTATAAAAATTTAGGGAAATTAGTAAACTCTTTAGGGGGAAGCAGAAGTTGGCAAGAAGAGTTTAGGGAAGAGCTGTTTTCAGATAAAGAAAAAAAATCTTTTTTTTTAGAAGGACTTTCCTGGTTTAAGGATGGGAACTACAGAGTGAGCAGTAATTTAAATAAGTTAGAAAAATTTTTATTATTTTTTGAAATGAAAGATTTAAGCCAAAAAGAGATTCGTTTTTTTCGTTTGCCCGGAATTTTAAAAGAAGATGCATGGCTTCCTCTGCCGGAAGAAATCCAGACCACAGTTCAGCTTTTATCCGCCAGAGGTCAAGAGAATCAGCTTACGGGATTTAAGCAAAGTTTTCTTTCTAAAAATTCTACAATTAAATTGGCTGTTTGGAACGCTTCTAACAGAAAAAATAAAGCTTGGGAAGCAGCGCAAATTTTAAGAAAAGAGGGTTTTGACGTGATGCAGTGGGGAAATTATAGTTCTTTTCAAAAGCGAAGTTGGGTTCTGGATTATAAAGGGGACCCTTCCAAAGCCCGGGAACTTAAAAAATTGCTCTTTTTTCCAGAACTAGAAATTTTAACCCAAGTGCAAAGTAATTCTTTAGTGGATATGGATCTGATTTTAGGAGAAGATTATGATTCGGATTAATTTTTTGGATTGTTTTTAGAAGCCAGAGGTGGATCAGAGGTTAGAAGATTTATCAGGTGAGGACAATATGAAAATAGGAGAACTTTAGTTATGTGTGGAATTGTTGGGTATGTAGGCAATGGCTCTGCAAGTGAAATACTTTTGAATGGGCTGAAAAGACTGGAATATAGAGGTTATGATTCTAGCGGATTGGCAGTGCTGGCAGATGGAAAGCTGGAGTTAAGAAGAAGCGTGGGAAAGATTTCTAATCTTAGCCTTAACATCAAAAATCGTCCTTTAAACGGGCATATCGGGGTAGGACATACCCGTTGGGCTACCCATGGAATTCCTTCAGAAGAAAACGCTCATCCGCATACAGATTGCTCTAAAAGAATTGTTGTAGTGCATAATGGGATCATTGAAAATTATTCTTCTTTAAAGGCTGTTCTTATAAAAAAAGCGCATCAATTTGTTTCCCAGACCGATACGGAAATCATTGCTCATTTGATTGAAGAATCTTGGGAGTTAAAACAAAAGAATTCAAATGGAAAAAAGTCTGAGGAAGATTTTTTACACGCAGTGAGGCATGCTCTTCTTCAATGTGACGGCGCGTATGCTTTGGGAATCCTTTGCATGGATTTTCCAGAGCTTTTGGTAGCAGCCAGGAAAGATTGTCCCTTAGTTTTGGGGTTAGGTAAAAAAGAAAATTTCATCGCTTCTGATATTCCCGCATTGCTGGGGCTTTCCAAAAAGGTGATTTTTCTAGACCAAGAAGAAATTGCTGTGATCAAAAAAAATAGCATTGATTGTTTTAATTTACAAGGGAAAAAAGTTGAAAAAAAATCTGTAAAAGTAAAATTAGATCCTGTGCAGGCGGAGAAGGCGAATTTTAAACATTTTATGTTAAAGGAAATTATGGAGCAGCCGCGCACTATCCAAGATACATTAAGAGGACGGGTTTTTCCAGAAAAGAATCGGTTGCAATTAGAGTTGAATCTTTCCGCTGCTTTTATTAAGGGGTTGAAAAGGATTACTTTAGTGGCTTGTGGAACATCCTATCATGCTGCTTTAGTGGGTCGTTTTTGGCTAGAGTCTTTGGCCAAGGTGCCTTGTCAGGTTGAGATCGCCTCTGAATATCGCTATCGGGATCATTTTTTCTCTTCTCAAGAGTTGGTTATTTTCATATCTCAATCCGGAGAAACTGCAGATACCTTAGCAGCCTTGAGGCTCACCCATCGTTTCCCTGTAAAAACCCTTGCGATTTGCAATGTGCTGGGCTCTTCTTTAACCCAGGAAGCAGATACTACTTTTTATACGCGATGCGGTCCTGAAATTGGGGTGGCTTCCACAAAAGCTTTTACAGGCCAGTTGATCGCTTTGCTGCTTTTGGCAATTCATCTGGGAATTATTAAGAAACATTTAAATTTAAAAACAATTCATCAAATTCTTGCAGATTTACTTAATTTGCCGCATTGGGTGAGAGAGGCGCTAACCCTTTCTAATGAGATAGAAAAAATTTCTAAAAGATTTTTGTCAAAAAATCATTTTTTGTTCTTAGGCAGGCACACTAATTACCCCATTGCCTTAGAAGGAGCCTTAAAATTAAAAGAAATTTCCTATATTCACGCGGAAGGTTATCCCGCAGGGGAAATGAAGCATGGCCCCATTGCTCTCATTGATAAAGAAATGCCTTTGGTGGCTTTAGTCACAGATTCTTTAGTGTATGAAAAAATTTGTTCTAATATTGAAGAAGCTAAAGCCCGGGGCGGGACAGTGATAGCGATCGCTTCCAAAGGGAATAAGACGATTCAAGAAAAAGCGGATGAGGTGCTGTATGTGGAAAAAGTTCCAGAAATTTTCTCAAGCATAGTGAACGTTATTCCTTTGCAGCTTTTTGCTTATCACATGGCGGATCTAAAAGGCTGCGATGTGGATCAGCCAAGAAATTTAGCTAAAAGCGTCACTGTAGAATAATTTTATTTGGATGGATCTCTATCAGCATTTTAGGGAGCAAAAACTTCTTTCTCAAATCCCTTCTGGAAAAATTGTAGTTGCTGTCTCTGGGGGCGCGGATTCAAGCGCGCTTTTACATTTGCTCTATCGCTCCAGATCTTTTAAAAAATGGGACGTCCTAGTGGCTCATATTCAGCACAATCTGCGTGGGGAGGAGTCGCTTAGGGATCAGATTTTTGTAGAGCGTTTTTGTAAGAGATTTGAGCTTCCACTTGTTGTAAGAACCATTCAGGTTCGAACATTCGCTATGCAAAATAGAAAGAAGGGTTTAGAAAAGCGTTTGGGTGTTGAAGAAGCTAGCCGGATCTTGCGTTATGAAGCATTGGCAAAAATTGGTTGGGAAAACAAAGCTCGCGCGCTTTTTACAGCGCATACCGCTAATGATCAAGCAGAAACTTTTTTTCTTAATTTAGCGCGAGGGACTGGAACAGCTGGTTTAAGCGGAATTTTACCTTTAAGAAGCCTTGCGGAAATTACAGGGAATCAAAGTAGAGATTCTGGAACTCTTTTGGCGCGCCCTTTACTTTTTGCCAGCCGTAAAGAGATTTTATCCTATTTAAAGCAGCAGAAACTTAAATTTTGCAATGACCGAACCAATCGGAATTTGAAGTTCAGACGGAACTGGGTTCGCCACAAATTGATTCCTCTTTTACAAAAAGTTCAACCTAAAATTCTAGAAAAAATATCTGATTTTACCGCTATTTTTCAACGGGAAGAGGAATGGAAGAATTTACAGTTAGCAAAGATGGAAAAGAGGCTGTTTCCTAAAATTAAGGACGATTGTACCCAAAGAAAAAGGGTTTTAGTTGAGGCGAAAAAAACTCTTGATTTAGATTGTTTTTTTAGATATGATAAAATCTTTATATACGGGTTACTGCATCGTTGGTTTCCGCAAGCTTCATGTCGAACCATTGATCAGGCTGTTACTTTCCTTGAAAAAGAGAAATTGAAAGGTAAAAAGAAATTTTATCCCATTTCAAGACGATTTTTTCAAAATAAACCGGAAAGAATTTAATTGAACCCGAGGCACCATTGTGATAAGCGCCATATTCGGGTTGAAGGGTTTTTTATAAATGAAAGATAAAATTGCAAAACAAGTTTTAGTATGGATGCTGGTATTCATCTCCTTGCTTCTTTTGGTGCGTTCATTTGGCACCTTACATTTAGAGCAGGAGATTGATTATTCTGCTTTTAAAAGGAATTTACGCGAAGGAAAAATTTTAGAAGTCAGCGTTCGCATGGACTTAATTCGCGGGAAGATAAGAGGAGCAGATGGAAAAGAGGTTAGTTTTAAAACCATACCTTTGCCTGATCCAAAACTTGTAGAAGATTTAGAAACTTATAAAGTTCAAAAATATAATGGGGAAACAGACCGTACCTGGTGGCCAATGATTGTGCAGAACCTGGTTTATGTTCTTATTTTTTGGTTTGTATTTTGGGTCCTTCTTATCCGTCCCATGCAGGGAGGAGGCAAACAAGCGCTTTCTTTTGGCAGATCTAAAGCCAAATTGCAATCTGCTAAAAAAGTAAAAGTTACTTTTTCTGACGTGGCTGGGTGTGATGAAGTAAAGGAAGAATTAAAAGAGATTATTGAATTTCTTAAAGAACCTGCTAAGTTTCAAAAGTTAGGAGGTAAAATTCCTAAGGGCGTTTTACTTTATGGGGCGCCTGGCACAGGAAAAACATTATTAGCTAAAGCTGTGGCTGGAGAGGCGAATGTCCCTTTCTTTTCTTCCAGCGGTTCAGAATTCGTAGAGATGTTTGTAGGCGTCGGGGCGAGTAGAGTTAGAGACCTGTTTGAGCAAGGACGTAAAAACGCGCCTTGCCTTCTTTTTGTGGATGAGATTGACGCTGTAGGCAGACATCGTTTTGCTGGTTTTGGCGGGGGACATGATGAGCGGGAACAGACCTTAAATCAACTTTTAGTAGAAATGGATGGTTTTGACACAAAGGAAGGGGTGATTATGATTGCAGCCACTAACCGTCCAGATGTTTTAGATCCCGCGTTACTCCGTCCTGGCAGGTTTGACCGTCAAGTGATTATCACTATCCCAGATTTAAGAGGAAGAAAAGAAATTTTAGAAGTTCATGCAAAGTCTGTGAAAATAGGTGAAACCGTTGACCTTGCTATTATTGCGCGCCGCACACCAGGATTTGTGGGAGCGGATTTGGCAAATTTAGTGAATGAAGCAGCGCTCTTGGCTGCTAGAAAGAACAAAAATTTTGTAGAGATGAAAGATTTGGAAGAAGCGATTGAACGAGTGATTGCCGGCCCTGAACGTAAATCCAGAATGATCTCTGAAAAAGAAAAAAAAGTTGTAGCCTATCATGAATCTGGACATGCTTTAGTTGCCAGACTAATCCCAGGCACAGATCCTTTGCATAAAATTAGCATTATTCCCAGGGGGCCAGCTTTAGGATATACTTTACAATTGCCTACAGAAGATCGGTATTTAATAAGTAAAGAAGAGTTGCTAAACCGGATTACTGTTCTTCTTGGCGGAAGAACAGCGGAAGAGCTTGTTTTTAATGAGATCACTTCCGGCGCCCAAGACGATTTTGCTAAAGCTACTGCCATGGTGCAAAAGATGGTGACTGAATTTGGCATGAGTGAAAGTTTAGGGCCCATCGCTTTTAGGAAAAAAGAAAGTGAAATTTTTTTAGGCAGAGATATTATGGCGCAGCAAAAGGAATATTCGGAAAAAACAGCGGAATTAATAGATTCTGAAGTAAAACGCATTATTACTGAAAGCGCGAACAAGGCTAAAATTTTACTTAAAACTAATTTTGATAAATTAAAAATTTTAGCTGACAAGCTGATGGAAAAAGAGATTTTGGACATTGATGAAATTAACCTTGCCTTAGGTTTTCCTCCAGAGATTAAGGAAACAGCTAAAACTGTTCCTCCTCCTGCCTCTGGATTAACTGAAAAAGAGACATCCTCCTCTATTGGTCTCCCTCCAACAACTCAAATATTGCCTCAACCAGCCACTTAAAATTAAAATTTTGTATACAAGAACCAATATTTGATTCAAGGAAGATGATCAAAAATAGAGGCTTTTTCGTCCCGCTTTTCATAACTAATATCAGTTTTTGGGTTGAAGAAGAATGTTGCGTTAGAAAATGAAAGATGATAAGCGCGCCATTAAAACAATGCAAGATCATGGGGGTATTGAATGTTACTCCAGATTCTTTTTTTGACCGCGGTCTTTATTTGGATTTGGATAAAGCCATTCAGCAGGGAGAACAACTGATAGAAGAGGGAGCTGAACTTATTGATATTGGAGGGGAATCATCCCGTCCCGGCTCAAAATCAGTTGCCTTGGATGTAGAATTAAAAAGAGTAGTTCCAGTCTTAAAAAAATTAATCAAAAGATTTCCTAAAATTCAATATTCTATTGATACTCAAAAAAGTGAGGTTGCTCATTCTGCTTTAAGCGAGGGGGCAAGGATCATTAATGATGTGTCCAGCTTACGGAATGATCCTAAAATGATTTCTGTCATCAAGAAGTTTAATCCTATTCTTATCTTAATGCACATGCAGGGCTCTCCTTTTAATATGCAGAAATTTCCTTTTTACAAAAATGTGGTAAAGGAAATAAAAGATTTTTTAAAAGAAAGAATTAAATGGGCCATGCAAAATGGAGTCCCAAAAACTAATCTTTGGATTGATCCGGGCATTGGTTTTGGAAAAAATTTAAAACATAACTTAGAGATTTTAAAAAATTTAAAAGATTTTTTATCTTTAAAATGCCCTTTAGTTCTGGGTTGTTCCAGAAAATCATTTATTGGTTTTATTTTAGGGGGGAAAGAGTCCCCTTGTCCTCCAGAGGAAAGATTAGAGGGAAGTTTAGCTGCCGCAGCTTGGGGTTATTTAGAAGGAGCCTCTATCTTAAGAGTGCATGATGTTTTAGAAACTAAAAGAACCATTAGGGTTTTGCAGGCGATTCAAGCTAAATAAGGCATGTTTATGAAATGTGAAAAAAAAGAGATCTTTGGCACGGATGGAATTCGGGCTGTAGCCGGAGAATCTCCATTGACAGAAGAAGAGTTAAAAAATATTGGTTTTGCCGCGGGCTCTTTTTTGCAAAAAAAATTTAAAGAGACCATGAATGATTTCAATGCTAAGATCATCATTGCCAGAGATACAAGAGATTCTGGCCCATGGATTGAAAAAGCATTAGCGGAAGGACTATCCAAGAGCGGCTGTCAGGCTCTTTCTTGCGGGGTTTTGCCCACTTCTTCCGTAGCTGTGCTTTTAAAGAGGAATTGTTTTTTGGGAGGCGCAGTTATCTCTGCTTCGCATAACCCGCCGGACTTTAATGGAGTAAAATTTTTTACAGCTCAGGGTGAAAAAATTCCAGAGAGCTGGGAGAGAGAGATTGAACAAAATTTAGAGGTTTTAGCTGGCCAAGCTCCTTCTCTTTTTAAAGAGACAAAAGTTGAAATTTTTGAAAAAGCTAAAGAGCAATATGTCGAATCTCTTAAAAAATCTCTCCCTCAAAATTTTTCTTTAAAGGGTGTGAAGTGGGTGATTGATTGCGCCAATGGCGCTGTCAGCAATCTTGCTCCAGAAGTTTTTAACTCTCTTGGCGCAGAGCTGATTGCGATACATCATTCCCCTGATGGAAAGAATATTAATTTAAAATCAGGAGCCCTTTATTTAGAGTGTTTAAGAGAGACTGTGTTAAGAGAAAAAACAGACGGCGGCTGCGCTTTTGATGGGGATGCGGATCGTGTGCTTTTTGTGGATGAAGAAGGCGCGGTTGTAGATGGAGATGTGCTTTTGGGTTTATCCGCGCAAATTTTAAAAGAAAAAGGGCTTCTTAAAAATAATTGCGTAGTGACCACTGTAATGGCAAACCTGATTTTTTTTCAAAAAATGAAAGAATTAGATATTCAAGTTTTGACAGCTCCTGTAGGGGATCGTTCTGTATCGGAAATGCTTGAATCTTCTGGAGCGATCTTAGGAGGAGAACAGTCTGGCCATATTATTTTTAAAGAGTTTTTACCCACGGGAGATGGGATGTTTACCGCATTAAAGGTTTTAAGTATGTTAAAGGAAAAGAAACAGAAATTGTCTTATTTTACTAAAGCTTATCCTAAAGCTCCTCAAATTTTGTTAAATTTAAAGGTAAAAGAGAAAATACCCATTGAAAGTTTGCCAGATTTTCAAGCAGCGGTTGTGAATGCGGAAAAGTTTTTAGGAGCGAATGGAAGAATACTTATACGTTATTCAGGCACAGAGCCAATTTTAAGAATTATGATTGAGGGAAGTTCTAAATCTCAAATTGAAAAAATTGGCAGTGGTCTTTTAGAGTTTGCTAAAAAGGGTTTGCCTCATGAGTAGGACTCTCATGCAAAATGGTTCACTACAAACGGAACGTCTGCAGGAGAGCCTACTTTCTGTAAAATTAGGCGTAAATATTGATCATGTAGCTCAAGTGCGCCAAGCGCGCAAAGGCATGGTTCCAGACCCAATTCTTGCGGCTCAAATTGCAGAAAAGGGAGGCGCAGACGCAATTACCGTTCATCTGCGCGAAGATCGTCGGCATATCCAGGATAAGGATGTTCAATTTTTAAGAAAAATTATTAAAACCAAGCTTAATTTAGAAATGGCTTGCGCAGAGGAAATGGTTTCCTTTGCCTGCAAATTAAAACCTGAGGATGTCTGTCTTGTTCCTGAAAAAAGAGAGGAACTAACCACTGAGGGGGGATTAGATGTTGTTTCTCATAAGGGAAAAATTGAAAAAACGATTTTGAGGTTGAAAAAAGCAGGAATCTCTGTTAGTCTCTTTATAGACCCTGAGGTGGAACAGATAGAAAGCGCTAAAGAGATAGGCGCGGATTGCGTTGAATTGCATACAGGTCTCTATGCAAATGCTAAAAATAATTTGCGAGAAAAGATTGAATATCGTAAATTAGTACAAGCTGGAGCTTTTGCAAGGGAGTGTGGTCTTATTTTAAATGCAGGACATGGCTTAGATTATGAGAATGTGACTCAAGTCGCAAAAATTTTTCAAATGCATGAGTTAAACATTGGATTTTCAATTGTAGCGCGAGCGATTTTTATAGGAATGGAACAAGCGGTAAAAGAGATGAAAGCGTTAATAGTGGGGTAAAAGGGGGAAGGTCTATGGAATTTATAGATATTTTACGGGCTGCAGCGGACAAAGGCGCTTCTGACATCCATATTCTTGTTGGCAAACCTCCAATGATCCGACTTTTAGGAGAGGTATATCCTCTTAAAGATTTTCCGGTGATTGATGGGGAAGAATCTAAAAGGCTGATCTATTCCATTCTTTATGATGACCAAAAACAAAAATTTGAAGAAAATTTTGAGTTAGACTGTTCTTTTGAAATTAAAGGTCTTTCCCGTTTTCGCGTGAATGTGTTAAGGCAGAAAAATGGGATAGAAGCGGTTTTAAGATTAATTTCTTCTAAAATTCCCAGTCCAGAATCTTTAAGACTGCCTAGAGCTATTACAGACCTTGCAGATTTGCCAAGAGGATTGGTTTTAGTGACTGGCCCCACTGGTTCTGGAAAATCCACTACTCTAGCTTGTTTAATTGATATTATTAATGAAAAGTATTCTGACCATATATTAACCATTGAAGATCCAATAGAATTTGTGTATGAGCCAAAGACTTCTATTATTCGTCAAAGAGAAATAGGCCAATCTACAAAATCTTTTCAAGCAGCATTAAGAAGCGCGTTAAGACAAGATCCAGATGTCATTTTAGTGGGAGAAATGCGGGATTTGGAAACCATTTCTCTTGCCATAACAGCCGCGGAAACAGGTCACCTTTGTTTTGGCACTTTGCACACAACCGATGCGGCGCAGACTGTGGATAGAATCATAGATGTTTTTCCAACAGCCCAGCAGCAGCAGGTTCGGGTTCAACTTTCTTCTGTTTTAAAAGCAGTGGTCTGCCAAACCCTGATCCCTAGGCAGGATGTAGAGGGACGGGTTGCAGCCAGAGAAATTATGGTTGTAACCTCAGCAATTTCTAATTTAATTCGAGAAGGTAAAACTCACATGATTCCAAACGCTATTGAAACCGGAGCTAAATTTGGCATGATTAGTTTAGATAAAGCTTTAATTGAACTTGTAAAATCCGGAATGGTTTCCATTGAAGAAGCCTGCGCAAAAGCAAATAGCCCGGAAACAGTGCGGGCTGGAAAAAGCACAATGGGTGTTGTCTCCTCTTTTTAAAACCAATGGCTTTAGAAACTTATCTTAAGAAAATTGTGGAGGCGGGAGCGTCCGACCTTCATCTGAAAGTTGGCAGACCTCCTTTAATGAGAAGCAGAGGGGATTTAATTCCAATCAATGGAATGGAATCTGTAACTCAAGAAACAATGAAAAAGGAGATTTTTTCTATCACAACTCCGGCTCAACAGGAAAAGTTAGAAAAAGAAAAGGAATTGGATTTTTCTTTTCAAATTGAAGGTTTGGCGCGGTTTAGAGGGAATGTTTTTTATCAGCGTGGACTTTTATCTAGCGTATTTAGAATGATTCCTACTAAAATTCCTAGCGTGGAAGATCTCAATTTACCACCAGTTTTGTTAGAACTGGTTGCAAGGCCACAAGGCTTATTTTTAGTGACAGGCCCTACAGGCAGCGGCAAAACAACCACTTTAGCCGCTTTAGTGCAGTTTGTCAATGAGAATTTTCCAAAACATATTATTACCATTGAAGACCCAATAGAATTTGCCTATCAAGATTCAAAATCCTCTATTGATCAAAGGGAAGTGGGTTCAGATACTCTTAGTTTTGATCAAGCTTTACGCAGGGCTTTAAGACAAGATCCAGATGTGATCTTAATGGGGGAGTTGAGGGATAAAGAGTCCATTTCTACTGCAATTACAGCTGCGGAAACCGGCCATTTAGTTTTGGGCACTTTGCACACCAATGACGCCAAACAATCTATTAGTAGAATTTTGGATAGTTTTAGCGGAGACGCTCAAACACAGATAAGAATTCAGCTGGCAGCAACTCTTGTTTGCGTGGTTTCTCAGCGTTTAATAAAAAAAATGGATGGCAAAGGAAGAATTGCGGCTGTAGAAATCATGATTAATACTCCCAGCGTTAGAAAAGCGATTGAAGAAAATAAGATAGGACAAATTACAAAATTTATGGAAGAATCCGCCTCCTTTTACAAAATGCAAACCTTTAATCAAGCTCTTTTTAATTTAGTTAAGAATAAGCACATCTCTTCAGAAGAAGCTTTTGCTATTTCGGAAAATCCAAATGACTTAAAAATACAGTTCCAAACCCAAGGTATCTCTTTTACCTCCGGAGGAAAAGAGCTTCCTCCTGGTTTGGCTGGATAGCTGTCCATCTTTTTGAGTTTTAATCCAACCCAATTTAAAAAATTCGCAATTCTTGCCGCAGAGCAGGCAGATTCTAAAAAAGCGCTGGATATTCTTTTGCTTGATTTAAGTAAAGTTCAAAGCGCTATTTCCGACTATTCTTTGGTTTTAAGCGCGAATTCTCAAACCCATCTTAAAGCCTTAAGCGAGGCGATTGAAGAACGTCTGGAAGACAATGGTTTAAGAGCAGTGCATAAAGACGGGGCGCATGGAGGCCATTGGCTGGTTTTAGATTATGGCGGATTTGTAGTTCATATTTTCCATGAAGCGGTAAGGGGATTTTATTCTTTGGAAAGGTTATGGGAAAATGCAAAGAAAGTTTCTTGGAATTCAAAATCAAAGAAAAAGTTAAAACCCAGATAAGTGATAATCTTATAACTATTATATTTGGATTTAACTAAAGTTAAACGAGAAAAATATCCCCATGATTAGATTTTGTAAATATTTATGATTAAACAAGTCATCAAGAAAAAAATATTGGAATTGATAACCAAAGAATATCCTCAAATTCCTTCCTTAGAATTTATGGTAGATGAACCTGCTTCTGAAATTGAGGCTGATCTATGTTCTAACGCGGCTTTTCCATTAGGCAAACTATTGAACTGCCCGCCTTTTGAAGTGGCCAAGCTCCTTTCTGAAAAAATTTTAGACAGCTCAATTTTTAAGAAAATCGAAGTTTCTAAAAATGGTTTTTTGAATTTTATTTTAGAGGACAAAGCTTTAAGAAAAATAATCTGGGAAATCTCTCAAGGGAATGGTGATTATTTGGGGGAAACTCATAAAAAAAGTTCAGAACGCATTCTTTTGGAATTTGTTTCAGCTAACCCCACGGGTCCTCTGCATATTGGACATGGGCGGGGAGCGGCTCTAGGGGATTCTTTGTATAGAATTTACCGCCAATGCGGTTTTAATGTGGAAAGGGAATATTATGTGAATGATGTGGGCTTTCAAATGCAAACTCTAGCGCATTCTGTGGAAGCGCGTTATTTACAGTTGCAAGGGAATAAAGAAGTTCAATTGCCTGAAAATGGTTATCAAGGAGACTATATTAAAGAACTTGCAAAAACAATGTTAGATCTTAAGAAAAGCGATTTTAACACCTATCCTAAAGAATTTCTTTTAGACACGATTCGTCAAGATTTGGCGGACTTTGGAGTATCTTTTGAACATTGGATGAGGGAATCTAGTTTACATTTAAGCGGCAAGTTAGACTCTGTGCTTGAATTTTTAGATTCAAAAAAAAGTTTAGCGGCAAAAGATGGAGCGCTCTGGTTTGTGGGAGAGGCAAACAGTAAAGAGGAATTAGATAAAGAAAGAGTGATAAAAAAGTCAGATGGAAAATTTACCTATTTTGCTTCTGATATCGCGTATCATAAAGATAAGTGGGATAGAGGTTATACCCATTGCATTGACATTTGGGGGCATGATCATCATGGCTATGTTCCAAGGATGGTTTCTGCAGTGGGGGCGCTTGGAATTCCAAAAGATTTTTTAAAAATTCAACTTTATCAGCTTGTTTCTTTAAAAAGAGGGGGGAAAAAAGTGGCCATGTCCACTCGGTCAGGAGAATTTGTTCCTTTGAAAGAGGTGGTGGACGAGGTGGGGAGGGACGCAGCCAGATTTTTCTTTGCCTTGCGCAGCCCCACTTCTCATTTAGAGTTTGACATTGATCTTGCCAAAAAAAAGAGCAATGAAAATCCTGTTTATTACGCGCAATATGTTCATGCCAGAATTTGTTCTATTTTTTCTGAAGCAAAAAAAAGGGGAATTGATTTAGAGGTTTCCTTCAAAGATTTAGAGGGTAAGTGTGTAGAAAAAGAGGAGAGAGAATTAATGAAAAAAATATCTTTTTTTAAAGATATTTTAGAATCTTCTTTACAGGTTTCATCTCCTCATTTATTAGCGAATTATTTAATTGATACTGCCACTAAATTTCACAGATTTTATGATCAGCATAGGGTTTTAGATGTAGAGCCTTCTTTGATGAGAGCTCGCCTTATTTTGCTGTTAGCCACAAAAAGAATTTTTGAAACAGGTTTAAACCTTTTAGGGGTGAGCGCGCCTGAATCTATGTGATAAGAATTTGATTTGTAGTATTTGAAATTTTTGTGGAGCTGAGGGGGATCGAACCCCTGACCTCCTGCATGCCATGCAGGCGCTCTCCCAGCTGAGCTACAGCCCCAATCAAAAAAATAATTATATCAATTAAAAGTGCAGTCTTCTGGAAATAGATTTTTCTATTTTCCAATCACTTGCGCAAGAATCTGCGTAAAATCTTTCTCTAATTTTGGAATATCCTTCTGAATAGTATCCCATACAATATCCTGATTAGCTTCTTCATAATGGTGAATTAGAATATCACGCATACCCACGATACTTTTCCAATCAATCATTGGATAGTTGCTGCGGAAGTCTGGAGAAATGCTCAGCAATCGTTTTGTTGCTTCACCAATTACTTCAATACAATGAAGTAAAGAATATTGTTTTTCAATGTTAGATGTAAATTCCTGTTTAGACAAATTTTTACTGATGGCAAGAATATCCCTACTATATTTAAGAATATCTTCTATACAGTCAATAGGATCTCTTTTAGTCATAGAATATCAATTTTATCTTTTAAGATAGAACTTCTGAGACGTGGCTTTATATAATCAAATTGAACTAAATCTATTTCTCGATTCAATGCTTCTTTAAGATCCATATAAAGACTGCCCAACCCAAACAAAGTCATCCCTTTAGGAACTTGTATCAAGATATCCACATCACTTTCTGGTTTTTGTTCACCACGCGCGTATGAACCAAAGAGGCTAGCTTTTGGAATACGATATTGCTTCAAAATTGGGAGAGCAGTATTAATAATTTCTTGCGGTATAAAATAATTTTCCATGTTTGTTTATATTCTCGTATAAAGGAATAAATAAAATTTATGATTTGGTTTAAACATCCCTTGATCTTTCTTATTCTATGCAGTCCACTCTCCCATCTAAAGCTACAGCTCCGATAAAAAATTAATTATATCTAATAATTCTGTAAGGTTCAAAGAGTTGGTTTGTCAAAGTGAAGCCAATTTGGTATATTTTTTATTTCCTATGAAAAGAACACATTATTGCGGTGAACTTCGTCGGAAAGACGAGAATCTGGATGTGGCGCTTTGTGGATGGATTCATTCCTCAAGGGATCATGGTGGTCTATTATTTTTGGATTTAAGGGATCGGGAAGGCGTGGTTCAGATTGTGGTTTCTCCTGAAAAAAAAGAGGTATTTAAGATAGCTCAAAGTTTGGGCTCAGAATTTGTGATTGAGGTTCAAGGACAAGTGCGCCTGAGGCCAAAAGGAACTGAAAATCCTAATCTTTCCACAGGGGAGATTGAGATTGACGCTAGAGAGATAGAAATTTTAAATACTTCTCTTGTTTTACCCTTTGAAATTTCTGAGTTTAATCAAGCTTCTGAAGAAATCCGTCTGCAATACCGTTATTTGGATTTAAGACGGCCATCGTTACAAAGAAATTTAATTTTAAGGCACCGCATTGTTCAATCTGTGCGTTCATTTTTGGATAAACAGGGTTTTTTAGAGATAGA
Source organism: Elusimicrobia bacterium RIFCSPLOWO2_02_FULL_39_32 (assembly GCA_001800135.1). Taxonomy (GTDB): domain Bacteria; phylum Elusimicrobiota; class Elusimicrobia; order 2-02-FULL-39-32; family 2-02-FULL-39-32; genus 2-02-FULL-39-32. Next base: position 42,449 of record MGUU01000018.1, read on the forward strand.
AACTCCTTTTTTAACTAAATCTACCCCCGAGGGGGCAAGAGACTTTTTGGTTCCTTCCAGATTAAATCCAGGACATTTTTACGCTTTGCCTCAATCCCCGCAGCTTTTTAAACAGATTTTAATGGTGGGGGGAATGGATAAATATTATCAGATTGTTCGTTGTTTTAGGGATGAGGATTTGCGTTCAGACCGTCAGCCAGAATTTACACAGATAGATTTAGAGATGTCCTTTGTAGAAGAAGAGGATGTGATGGGAGTCACAGAAAAAATTATCCTTGAAGCGTTTAAAGTTCTAACCGGCAAAGAAACAGATTTAGAATTCCCTCGAATTTCTTATGAAGAAGCGCTAAACCGGTTTGGCAGCGATAAGCCTGACCTTCGATATGAGATGGAATTAAAAGATGTGACTGATGATCTTAAGAATTCTTCTTTTCAAATTTTTTCTAATGCTGTAAAAGAAAACGGAGTGATTAAAGCTCTTTGTTTTAAAGGGGGAGCAAAACTTTCCCGGTCAGAAATTGACAATTTAACTGAATTTGTTAAAAGATTCGGCGCAAAAGGTTTGGCTTGGATTAAATTCACTGATGCTGGTCCTGAATCCAGCATTGTTAAGTTTTTTTCTAAGGAGGAACTTGCCCAAGTCCAGCTTAAACTAGGAGCGCTCAGCGGGGACATTCTATTTTTTGGAGCAGGCGCTTGGAAAAGCGTTGTAATTATTCTGGGATCATTAAGAGTTGAGTTAGCTAAACGATATGATTTAATCCCTAAATCTGGAGCTTCTACTTATAAATTTTTGTGGGTCATCCATTTTCCCCTATTGGAATGGGATGATCAAGAGAAAAGATGGAGCGCCATGCATCATCCTTTTACTTCGCCAGAGGTAGAAAATGGCGATTTTTTGGAATCTGCTCCAGAGAAAGTCAGAGCTCGAGCCTATGACATTGTTTTAAATGGAACTGAGTTAGGAGGAGGTTCTATTCGTATTCATCGTAAAGAGCTTCAGCAGCGGGTTTTTAAAATTTTAGGCGTTAACGAAGAGTCAGCCAAAGAAAAATTCGGTTTTCTTTTAACAGCTTTAGAATATGGAGCGCCGCCGCATGGAGGGATCGCTTTGGGGTTAGATCGCATGGTGGCGATTTTTTCAGGAGAAGATTCTATTCGAGATACAATAGCGTTTCCTAAAACGCAAAAAGGAATCTGTATGCTTGCGGGTTCTCCATCAGAAGTGACGGAGCTTCAATTAAAAGAACTTTCTTTAGTTGTTAAGAAAATAAAAAATTGAATTAGGAATATAGATAGGAAGGATCAAAATGAAAAAAAATATTCAAATTGCTGTGATACCCGGTGATGGAATTGGGCCGGAAGTGCTGAAAGAAGGTTTAAAAGTATTATCTAAAGTTAAACCGCAATTAAGCTCTGAATTTAATTTTGTGGAATATGATTTGGGCGCAAAAAATTATTTAAAAACTAAAGAGGCGATGGCTGAATCTGTTTTTAAACAGATTCAAAATTCTGATGCTATTTATTTAGGAGCAGTTGGCGATCCAAAAGTCCCCCCTGGAATATTGGAAAGAGAGATATTGCTTAAACTTCGTTTTGAACTAGATTTATATATTAATTTGCGTCCATGCATGCTTTTTGATGGTGTTTTTACTCCTCTTAAAAATAAAAAGCCGCAGGATATTAATTTTATGGTGGTTAGAGAGAATACAGAGAGCCTCTATACTGGTTTGGGCGGTATTTTTAAGCAAGGGACTCCTCAGGAAATAGCGATCCAAGAAGATATTAATACTCGATTTGGAGTGGAACGCTGTATTCGGTATGCTTTTGATCTTTGTCAAAAGAGAAAAAAGGAAAACAAACTTACTTTAGTGGATAAAGCGAATGTTCTTACCTTTGCGCATAGCCTTTGGAGGCGAACTTTTGAGGAAGTGGGTCAGGAATACCCTGCTATTAAAAGAAACGCAATTTATGTGGATGCCGCGGCCATGGATTTTGTTCGTCGTCCGGAAATTTTTGACACCATAGTAACAAATAATATTTTTGGAGATATTTTAACTGATTTAGGGGCTATTATTTCCGGTGGTTTGGGTTTAGCTGCTAGCGCAAATATGAATGCATCTAAAAAAAATCAGGGATGTTCCGGTCTTTTTGAGCCTATTCATGGCTCTGCCCCGGATATTGTAGGCAAAGGTTTGGCAAACCCGCTGGCTGCTATCTTGGCAGGGAAAATGATGTTAGAATTCTTTGCAGAAAATAAGGCTGCTAAAGCCATAGAAGAGGCTATTTCCAAAGCGATCCAATCTAAACGCATCTTTAAGCCAGAAAGTTCTGAAACGCAAATCTCCACTTCAGAGATTGGAGATTTGGTTTGTGAATTTTTATAAGAGGGGATGCGGCTTTTTATTGCAGTTGACTGTCCTCAAGAACTAAAAAGTTCCTTATCTCAATTTTTAAAAAATTCTTTTCAAACGATTCCTCAAAAAGGAATGAAGTGGGTTCGCGCGGAACATCTTCATCTTACCTTAAGATTTTTGGGAGAAGTAGAAGAAAGTCGTGTTCAACTGCTTGAAGAAACGCTTACAGACTCATTAGGCGGGGTTCAATCTTTTTCTTCTAAATTTACAACTTTTGGTTTTTTCCCAAGCTCTAACAGAGCCAGGGTTTTTTGGATAGGATTGGATGATTCTAAAGAAAAGCTAGCTCATCTTGCTAAAAAAATAGAGGATGGTCTTATTGCAAATAATTTTGGCAAGAGAGACAAAGAGTTTTCCGCTCATTTAACTCTAGCCCGTTTTTCCTTTCCTCCTTCATCCATGGTTCTTCAACAAATAGAAAAAATAAAATCTCCTTGCTTCGCAGACTTAAGAATCAGCCAAGTCCTTTTAATGCAAAGTGTTTTACAGCCAGAAGGTCCACACTATGTTGTGTTAAAGAAATTTTTATTAGTTCATGCTAATAAAGAGCTTTCAGTGTAATAGCAATGATTTTATTGGCATGAACTTACTAGCATGAAAGTAAAAAGGATTCTAGCTATTGATTATGGATCAAAAAGAATCGGTTTAGCTTTGTCTGACCCCTTAGGGCTGATCGCTTATCCTTTACCATTTTTACCTAATCGCGGGGAATCCAAACTTATTCTGGAATTAAAGAAAATTGTTAGTGAAAAATCTGTGGAACTTATTCTTTTTGGGCTTCCCAGAAGTTTGGATGATTCTATAGGAGCACAAGCTAGGGAGTACATAAAATGCTCGGAGAAGATCCAAAAAGCTCTTGCAATAGAGATAAAATTAGTAGATGAACGTTTTAGCAGCAGGGAAAGCGAGGCTTTTTTAATAGAAGAATTGGATATTTCCCGGGAGAAAAGGAAAAAGATGCGGGATTCTCTGAGCGCCTGTCTTCTTTTAAAATCTTACCTTGCAACCCAACAAAAATCTTGACTTCAAAAATTTTCTCTCCTTACTATCATCTGAAAATTTATGCTTTTATAACTTAATAACTTGCACAATGCTATCATAAATGTGAACTTTGAAATGTATGAAGAAACTTAGAATTCTATTATTTTTAGTTTTTTTTATAGGAATCCTCTTCACTCTTTTTATCTTTAGCTTCAAAAACCATAAACCTAAGAGCATTTTAGTTAAGATTCCAGAAGGCGTTTCTACAAAGGAAATCGCTGCCATCCTTTATCAAAAAGAAGTTATTAGGTTTCCAAAACTGTTTTTGGTTCTGGTCAAATTACAGGGGAATTCAGCGCATCTTAAAAAAGGAATCTATTCTTTCAATCAAAACAGCTATTTGGGAACCTTTAAAAAATTGGAAAAAGGATTGAGTGAGAAAATCAAAGTGACGATTCCAGAAGGCTGGACCTCTTTTCAAATAGCGCAAAGGCTTAAAAGCTTGGAGATTTTGCAAAATGAGAAGTTTTTTCTTGAAAGCGTGAAGAGAGAGGATTTAGAAGGGATGTTGTTCCCAGAAACCTATTTTTTTGATTCCATGTCTAAACCAGAAGAGGTACTTCATGCTATGGTGCTTGAGTTTAATAAAAATTATAGAGACGAATTTAGGATCCAAGCTAGAAAATTACAGATGAAAGATAAGGAGGTCATAACCCTTGCTTCTATTATTGAGCGGGAAGCTAGAATGTTTGAAGAAATGCCAACTATTTCATCTGTTTATCATAACCGTTTAAAGAAAAAAATATTATTGCAGGCAGATCCCACAGTGCAGTATGCCTTAAGCGGGGGGAAATACTGGCAGGAAAAGTTAATCTATAAAGATTTGAAAATAGAATCCCCTTACAATACTTACCGCGCTCAGGGCTTGCCGCCAGGTCCTATTTGTAACCCCGGCAGACAAGCGATTCAGGCAGCGCTTTATCCAGCCCAAACAAACTACCTTTATTTTGTGGCAGACGGACTTGGCCGCCACAATTTTTTTATAAACTATAAGGATCACCTTCAAAAGCAATTAAGTGATTTAAAAATTAATAAAAAAAATAGAAAATAGAAATTGAATTTGAGATGCTCGTATACCACAGAACCAATGTCGGCTCTAGGGAACCACGCGTGAGTTTAACCTAAATGTTATAATAAAATATAATTAAATGAAATTCAAAATCTTAACAACATATACAGGGGTAAGAACACTTGAAGATGCTCTCAATGATAAGAACAGCTTGAAATTATTGTGGCTGGAGATTTTATGCAATGATACGATTGACTGGGAGTCTTATTTTAATATTCCTATGGTAAAATCTGCGTATGAGAAGGCAGCAATATGGTATCGTCATTATAGAACAATGATAGATCAAAATATTCATAGGAAACCACTTAAAGAAGTGACTGGGGAATGGGATCCTAGAGAATACCGTCGTTTTGTAGAGGTTTTAAATTTTGTCGCAAGTTAATTTAGAACAGATTAAGAAGCTGTTGAAAGAGTTTATTTCTCAACATCATGAATCCATTGAGATTATTCTTTTGGGTGGGATAGCTTTGCATTATTATGGAATGAAAAATCGAAGCACCATGGATGTGGATGCAGAAGTAAAAGGCGATGTTCAGGCATTGATTGAATTTTTTAAAGATAAACGAATTCCAGCAGACATAGGTGAAGATGTCTCCCGATGGTCTTTAATTTCTATGCCTTTAGGTTACAGGGAAAGAGCGCTTGAATTCTATCGCGATTCTCTTCTTGTGATAAAAGTGCTTCATCCATTAGATTTTGTTATCGCAAAGCTAAGAAGGTTTACTGAGGAAGATATTGAAGATGCTTTATTTGTGGTAAAAAAATATGGGATACTTCCTGATGAGATTGAACAGGCAAAACTTCAAGTTTTGAAACAATCACCCAAGGATTCATTGCTTTTTATTTTTGATAAAAACACGCGGTTTTTTATTCAGAAAATTCAAAAGATTTGAAAGGGAGCGTTATATTGTAAAATAATGGGGTGAAACTAGCTAAGAAAAATTTAGAAGAGAGTCCTCATCTTGCGCCTTTTTCTTTTAAGTTAGCTGGGTTTCTCAAAGCGCTTCCTCTTTATTCTTTAGCCCTTACCCTTTTTTTAGTTCCTCTTTGTCCTGATGAAAAACTAAATCGAATTAAACTGATTGTGTTTGGGGTTGGTCTTATTATTTCTTGCGTGCTTTGGGCATTGAAGAAAATTTTTGAAGAAAATTTAACTATTTATAGAACCCCGCTAGATGTTCCTCTCCTCCTTTATTTTATTACAGCTCTTTTTTATTTTAAATCCTCTCAAAATCCATCTGTGGCTGCCAATGAATTGCAAAGAATGTTTTTTTCCATCGGAGCTTTTTTTATAACTCTCCAAATCTGTTCAGAAAAAGAGTCTTTTCAAAAAATAAAGTTTTTGCTTTTAAGCTGGTTCGGGGGATTATTTTTAGTGGCGGTCTATGGAATTTTGCAAAGATCAGGAGGAATAGGTTCTTTAATGGTCCCGCAAACAGACAGGGTCTTTGCTACTTTTGGCAATCCAATTTTTTTTGCTGGGTTTCTGATTTTAACACTCCCTATTTTAAGTGCTTTTTTTTTACAAACCAAAACCATTTTTTTAAGGATCGTGCTTAGCATTATTTTTTTTCTTGGGGTTCTATCGCTTTTTTACACCAAAACCAGAGCGGCATTCTTAGCATTTTTTGTCTCCAATCTTCTTTTTTATTTTTTTTTGGAAAGGATGCAGGGTTGGCAATGGACAAGAAAAAGTTGGGGGTGGAAAAAAAGGATTCTAATATTTTTTCTTATCTTAGGAGCTTCTCACTTAATTTTAAATTCAGTTTCGTCTAATTACCAAACCATTTTTAGAAAAATAGAGAGCAGTGCGCGTTTATCCAGAGCTTTGGACGCGGAACAAACTCATACCCTTCTTTGGAAAGATGTGCTTAAAATGTGGCGGGCAAATAAATGGCTGGGAACAGGTTACGGCACCTTTCATGTAGAATTTTCCCGCTATGCTTCAGACGATCTAAAAAGATTGTGGCCTCAACAGCAGAAGTTAATTAATGATGCGCATAATGAATATTTGCAGATTTTGGCGGAAACCGGGGTTATAGGGTTTACTGTTTTTTTATTTGTATTTATTATTTTTTATTGGAAAAGCTTTAAATTTTTAAGATCCAGCTTTGAAACAGCAAATCCAGATAAAGAAAGAGCTGTGCTTTATTTAGGGTTTTTTATGGGAATTTCAGCGCTTTTAATTCAGAATTTTTTTTCTGTGGATATGAGATTTGTGATTTCTTCCTCTTATATTTTTTTGACTATGGGTTTAGCCTGCACATTTTTCTCTAAACCTTTTATTTTTTCTTGGGGGTTAGGAATAAAAAGGAAAATTTTTAAGTTTTTATGGACCAGCATGATACTTTTAGTCTCAGGCTTGGCTGGTTTTATTCCTAAATCACGCTCATTTTTTTTGTTTGGCATTTATGAATTTAGCCCTAGTGAACATGGGATTTGGTCCTGGGAAAAAACTCCGGCAAAGGGGCCAGGACTATTGCCTTTGCTTTTGCGCCCATATCTTTCTCAAAAAGAACTCTCCAAAACACCAGATTTTTTTGATCAAAAAACTCTTAATTCAGTTCAGACCATTCAGGATTTAGAAAGTTTAATACGCGCGGCTCCAGAGGTCTGGCAATATTGGGAGAAGTTAGGCTATTTTTATGCCAAAGAGATTCAGAGAAAAGATCCTAGCGGCAAGAAATTGATTGATTCATTGATGGTCAATAAAGCGATTAGCGCTTATGTTAGAGCGTATGAGCTTAACCCAAAAGCTGAAGGCCCTCCTAACAATTTAGGAAATATCTATTTTACTATTCACCGTCGTCCAGAAGCGATAGAATGGTGGAAAAAAGCGATTGTGACCAATCCAGATAAAACTGATCCCCGCTTAAATTTAGGCATCGCTTATTATTATGAGGGGAAGATCAAAGAATCCGTAGAGCAGCTAGAAGAGGTTTTAAAAAGAGAGCCAAAAAATGAAAGAGCCATTGTTTTATTAAAACAGATGGTGGAGTAGTTTGAAAAGAATGAGAACCTTTGGCTAGGGAGCTTAAAAAAAAAGTTCTTGACCATTAGGCTAAATTATAACTATGATATAGAAGAGAAGGATTCAATAACAATTAAACTCGAAATTTCTATTTTTTAGCTGAAATTTCGGTTAAAGCGGGGTAGGATGCTTACTTTTGACGAGATTGCTGAACTTAAAGTTAAGATGCAGGCTATTATTTTTTCCATCCAGGATGGGGTTGTAATGACGGATTTTGAAGGCCATGTCTTAGTTTTAAACGATCATGCGAAAAAAATTTTAAATATAGAAAAAAATTATCCTTATGACAAAAAATTCATAGATTATATTGAAAATGAATGGGTCAAAAGCCAAATGGAAATGCTTTTAAAATCCCAGGAGGCTTTTAAGCGAGAAGAGCTGATCATCTATAGCGGAGCAAAAGAAAGCTATTATCAGATTACAAAAAATCTTGTAACCACAGCACAAGGGGTAGTTTTAGGACAAGTTGTTGTTTTAAGAGACATAACTCCGGAAAAAGAGTTTGAAAAATTAAAAGATGATTTTGTCCACTCCATCACGCATGACCTTAAAAGTCCTATCACTTCCATACAAGGATTTATAAAGCTTTTTTTGGAGGATGAACTAGGCGTTTTAACACAAGAACAAAAACGGTATTTAGAGATCATGGCTCATTCCACTAATGATCTTTTAAAAATGATTAATGATATTTTGGACATGGCTAAATTAGAAGCTGGCAAAATGCCTATTGCCAAAAGTCATTGGGACGCGGTAAAAGCAGTCTCTAAACTTGTGGAAAACCTTCAGCCTGTGGCGCAACATTGTAAGGTAAAACTTTTTTTAACCCTTGTTTCTAGTCCAGGAAAAAAATTGGAAAAACTCGCTTTGTTTGTAGATGGGGCTTTAATTGAAAGAGTGATTCAAAACCTTTTGGATAATGCTTTAAAATTTACCCCTGGCGGAGGGGAAATAGAGATAAAGGTTGAAGATTTCCCTGAAAAAGCGCAAATTTCAGTAAGGGACACGGGCCGCGGCATTCCAGAAGAGGCTTTAGAAAAGATCTTCCAAAAATTTCATCAGGGTTCCGGATCTAAAAGCGGCAGTGGTTTAGGATTAACCATTGCAAAACATATTATAGAAGCCCATTCTGGCCAACTCACTGTAAATTCGCAAGTTAATAAAGGATCTTTATTTCAATTTTCACTCCTCAAATAATTTTTTTAACCTTCTAAAAATGGATTCCTCGCTAACCCAGCCTTTGATTCAAACCAAACTCGACCTTTCTCTTTTAAACGAATCACAAAGAGATGCGGTTACTTATGGACAGGGACCTTTATTGATTTTTGCAGGAGCTGGCTCAGGAAAGACCAGAGTCATTACCTATAGAATTGCCTATTTATTGGAATCCGGAGTTCGCCCATGGAATATTTTAGCAGTCACTTTTACCAACAAGGCTGCGGCGGAAATGAGGTCTAGGGTATTTCAATTAACCGGGACTTCTGGCGCTTCCGTATGGATTTCCACTTACCACTCTTTTTGCGCGCAATTTTTAAGAAAGGAAGGTCCTTTATTTGGCTTGGATAAAAATTTTTCAATTTATGATGAAGATGATCAAAAAAAAGTAATCAAAGAATGTTTAAAAGAGCTTAAAATGGATGAGAAAAAAATGAATCCAGGGATGCTGGTAAATAAAATTTCAAGAGAAAAAGACCGTTTAATGGATGCGGAATCTTTTGCGATTTCCGCGGCGCTATCTAAAGATCCCAATAAGGAGTTATTTAGTTCCATTTATTCATTGTATCAGAACAAGTTAGATAAAGCCCTGGCTTTTGATTTTGGAGATCTTATTCTTAAAACTGTGGAACTTTTGCAAAATTACCCGCAGTTAAAAGAAAAAATTCAGGAACGTTTTATTTATCTTATGGTAGATGAATATCAAGATACCAATCATGCTCAAGCTGTGCTGACTAAGACAATTGCCGCTAAACACAAAAATATTTGCGTGGTAGGGGACGATGACCAGGCGATCTATTCTTGGAGGGGAGCAGAGGTAAAAAATATTCTTGAATTTGAAAAAGATTATGGAGAGGTAAAAATTATTAAATTAGAGCGGAATTATCGCAGTGCCCAGCCCATCTTGGACGCTGCATGGAATTTGGTTCAAAATAACGAGATGCGCAGAGAAAAAAAATTATGGACCAGCCGCGCTTCTAGTTTTCCAGTTAATGTGGAATACGCTCAAAATGAATTATCTGAAGCGGAATGGGTGGTTTTAAAGGTCAAGGAGCTCAAAAGTAAAAACGAATTTTTCTATTCAAATTTTGCTGTGTTTTACCGCACCAACGCTCAATCCAGAGTTTTAGAAGATGCTTTTAGAAATGAGGATGTTCCTTACCGCTTGGTGGGGAATGTGCGTTTTTATGAAAGAGCGGAAGTAAAAGATCTTTTGGCTTACTTAAGAGTGATTGTCAATCCTAAGGACGATGTTAGCTTCAAACGCATACTCAATACTCCGCCGCGAGGCATTGGAAAAATGACTTTGGAAATCATTGAAGCCCATGCAAATTCTAAGGCGATTTCTTTGTTTGAAACCTGTTCCCAACAGGAATTTTTTGATCATTTTTCCCCTAGGCTTAAAGAAAACATATCGCAGTTTTTAAAATTATTGAATGGCTCAAGAGCGGACTGCCAGAACCTTACTGTTTCTAAAATTTTGAAGAAAATATTAGCGGAAACAAAAATACTTAAAAATTTGGAAGAAGAAGCGGAAAATGATTTTGAATCCGCGGCGCGATTAGATAACGTGCAGGAATTGATGAATGCAGTAGAAGAATTTGAGGAAAAATCTGAAAGTAAAGACGTAGCCAGTTACCTAGAAACTGTTTCTTTAATTACAGATTTAGATTTAGGGGAAACTAAAAAAGACAGCGTTACTTTAATGACCGTGCATATTGCCAAGGGGCTTGAGTTCCCAGTGGTTTTTCTTACAGGGTTAGAGGAAGGTCTTTTCCCTTTAGGAGACCTTCAGTTTAGTCAAGAGGATTTGGAAGAAGAAAGACGTCTTGCTTATGTGGGCATGACCAGGGCTAAAGACCATCTTTTTTTAACAACTGCCGCTAGCCGTAAACTTTTTGGTCAAACGCGCTGGAATTTGCCTTCTAGATTTATAGAGGAAGCAGGTTTAGTTTCTAAACAATCTTTTAGCACACCCTGCGCAGATGTCTATAATCGCATGGATTCCAACTGGAAAAAGGATTCTTCTGAATTAAGATTTCAAAAAGGAGATCGGGTTCTTCACTCTGAATTTGGACATGGGGTGATTCTTAATAGAAGCGGTTCTGGGGAAGATTTAAAGGTGGTGGTTCAGTTTGACTCTGGACAATGGAAGAAACTTTTAGTGAAATATGCTTGTTTAACCCGAAGCTAAAAAAAAGTTTTTGTTGGATTATAGAGGACTATAAGGAAAAGGGAAAATAAATTGGCTATTAGCATGAAAGATGTTGAAAAAGTAGCGCGTTTAGCTCGGTTGGCTCTTACAGAAGAGGAAAAAGAGAATTTTAGAGCGCAACTGAGCCATATTTTGGATTATATGGAGAAATTGCAAAAGGTGGATACCAGCTCTTTAGAAGCTACGGCGCATCCTTTTATAACAAAAACAGGCTGGAGGGAGGATCAGGTTTTTCCTTGGGGAGAAACTGAAAAGATTTTGAAAAATTCTCCGGAAAAAGAGGAAACATTTTTTAAAGTTAAAAGGGTCTTGGAGTAAGGATAAATTCATGGAACTCAATTTTTTTTCAGCGTCAGAGATTGTTAAAAAGATAAAGGAAAAAAAAGTTTCTTGCGTAGAAGTGACGCGCGCTTTTTTAGAGAGATCTAAGAAATTAAATCCTTTAATTCACTCTTTTCTTTTTTTGAATGAGGAAAAAGCTCTAGAGCAGGCTGGAAATCTGGATAAAAAAATAGCAAAAAATGGTTCTTTGGGAAAATTGGCAGGGGTCCCGATTGCGATTAAAGATAATATTTGCGTTCAAGACCTTCAGCTAACCTGTTCTTCTAAAATTTTACAGAACTTTGTCTCCCCTTACGATGCTACAGTCATAAAGAGATTACTAAAGGAAGATGCGATCCTACTAGGTAAAACCAATCTGGATGAATTCGCCATGGGTTCTTCTACGGAGAATTCCGCTTTTATGACTACTAAAAATCCATGGGATCTCAATAGAGTTCCTGGAGGTTCTAGCGGTGGATCTGCAAGCGCGGTATCCAGCCGCATGGCGCCGATCGCTTTAGGGTCAGATACCGGCGGTTCTATCCGCCAGCCAGCAAGTTTTTGCGGCGTGCTTGGTTTAAAACCAACTTATGGTCGAGTTCCCAGGTTTGGATTAGTTGCTTTTGCTTCTTCCTTAGACCAAATCGGTCCATTTGCTGTTACGGCTGAAGATTGCGCTTTGCTTTTGGAAGTTATATCTGGTTATGACAGTTTAGATTCTACATGCTCAGAAATCGCAGTACCAGAGTATGTGAATCAAATTAAACAACCCTTAAGCCATTTGAGGATTGGAATTCCAAAAGAATATTTTGTAGATGGGTTGGATCAAGAAGTAAGGGAAAAAGTTATTCAAGCTGTGAAAGTTTTTGAAAGCATGGGGATAAAAGTAGAAGAGGTTTCTTTGCCTCACACAGAATATGCCGTAAGCGTTTATTATATTTTAGCTCCCTCTGAAGCGAGCGCAAATCTTGCGCGCTATGATGGAGTTCGGTACGGCCATCGCTCAAAAAGCGCGCATTCTCTTTTAGAGATGTATGAAAAATCAAGGGATGAAGGTTTTGGCCCAGAGGTAAAAAGGAGGATCATGCTTGGGACTTACGCGCTTTCTTCTGGTTACTATGATGCTTATTATGCAAAAGCTCAAAAGGTGAGGACATTAATTCGTCAGGATTTTGAAAAAGTTTTTGAAAAAGTAGATGCGCTTGTTACCCCTACCTCGCCTACCCCGCCGTTTTGTTTTGGAGAGAAAATCTCTGATCCTTTGCAAATGTATTTGTCTGATATTTTTACGATCTCTTGCAATTTAGCCGGGCTTCCGGGGATTTCGATCCCATGCGGTTTTTCTAATAAGGGGCTTCCCATTGGGCTGCAAATTTTAGGAAAACCCTATGATGAAACCACTCTTTTACAAATGACATACCAGTATCAAATGAGCACTAGCTGGCATAAAGAGATTCCTGATTTAGCAGAATAAGCGAGGAATTCTTAATGCGTTGGTTCTCTACGCTTTCACAAAACCAAAACACGGAAAATAACCTGCGTGAATCTTTAGATCAAATTAAAAGTGCTTGGGGAAATGAACCAATAGACTTATTAACTCTTTTTGTTTCTCCGAGTTTTGAGAAAGATTACAAAAAAATTCAAATTTTTATTTTAGAACATTTAAACCCGCGTGTTCTTATTGGCTGTTCAGCAGCCGGCATTATTGGCGGCGGGAATGAGATTGAAACCAAGCCTGCCATTAGTATTTCAGTGGCGCGCATGAGCGATGTTTCTTTGCGGGCTTTTAGGATAGAGGATGAAGACCTTCCTGACCTAGATTCCAGCCCAAAAAGTTGGGAAAAATGTGTGGGAGTAGAACGTTCGGTTGAACCTCATTTTTTGATCTTGGCTGATCCTTTTTCTATTCGGATAGAAAATCTTGTTTCAGGTTTAGATTACGCCTACCCTCATTCTGTTAAAGTGGGAGGGTTGGCAAGCGGAGCCCAAGCTCCGGGTAAAAATGGGCTTTTTTTAGATCAACAACTTTATAGAGATGGAGCAGTAGGTATCGCATTTTCCGGCAACATTGAGCTGGATACTCTTGTGGCTCAGGGCTGCAGGCCCATAGGCAAACCATTTCAAATTACAGCTTGCGAAAAAAATTTACTTTTAGGAATAGATGGAAAGACGCCTTTAGAAGCTCTGGAAGAAATTTTTAATACTTTAAATCCAAGAGATCAGGATCTGATCCAACATTCCTTATTTTTAGGCATTGCCGCCACAAGCACGGTTAAGACAAATTTAGGGCCAGGCGATTTTTTAATTCGCAATATTCTTGCAGCTGACTCGAAACATGGATCCTTAGCGATTGGCAATCTTTTAAGAATAGGGCAGACAGTTCAATTCCATTTAAGGGATGCGCAAACTTCCCATGAAGATTTAGAAGAGGTTCTATCTAAATATTCCAGCCGCAAAGGTCCTTTTTCTGAAGAAAGAGTTTCATCCATGGGAGCGCTTCTTTTTTCGTGCGTGGGACGAGGATCCCATCTTTATAAAGCGCCTAACCACGACACCAACCTTTTTCACAAAATTATTGGGCACCTTCCTTTAGCAGGATTTTTTTGTAACGGGGAAATTGGGCCTGTAGCCGGCACTACCTACATCCATGGCTATACCAGTTGTTTCGGACTTTTTAGCTCCAAAAAATAATCTATTTTGATCGGCTATATTTTCCCATCAGGCTGCTTTCAGCCAGAACATGACCCTTCATAGCTTTTAATAAATCTTCTTTTGTAGCTTCGGATTGAAGCGCTAGTATTTGATCTAGGGCATAGAGTTTAAAATAGTAACGATGGATTCCGCTTGGAGGGCAGGGACCGCCATAGCCAATCCTTTTAAAATCAGTTATTCCCTGTTTTGTTCCATCTTTTAGTTCTTTTTCCTTTGGAAAATCCTCTTTTAAAGCCCGGGTTGCTGAAGGAATATTATAGATCACCCAATGCACCCAGGTTCCCATAGGCGCATCTGGATCATCGCTGATTAAAGCAAAACTTTTAGTCCCTTTTGGCGGTTCATTCCAAGTTATCGGCGGGGAAATATCTTCTTCGTCACAGGTATATTTAGAAGGAATCATTGAACCTTCATTAAAAGCAGAGGATTTTATTTCTAAAGTCATTTTTTTATCTCCTTTATTCTTAAATGCCTGTAAGATGGAACAAAAATAAATGGTCTCCAGAAAAGTTGAGACCATTTTTTTTATCATAATGGGTATAAATTATTTGGTAAAATAGCTATTATTTTTTTAAGGCCGGGGTAGCTCAGTCCGGTTAGAGCAATCGCTTCATAAGCGAGAGGTCGAGAGTTCAACTCTCTCCCCCGGCAGCTTAAATGTTCCTAGTTTAAATTTCTGCTAAAGTAAAATCTTGATTCAGTGTAACACTTTTTTCTAACAATATATATTTTTTTAGTTCTGTGTGAAAGAACTGATTTGAAGAATGTGGAAAAAGGATAAATTTTTTAACCGTTATTTTGGCTCCTAACATCATTGGCAGTTCGGTATTCAAATAATTTTCTATTTTGGTTTTCCTTTGGATAAATTCAGGTAGTTGGTTTCCAATATATTCCATTCTTCTTTGGGCATAATATTCATAAATTGGATTTGGTTGTTGGTTTCCTGCCAGCCAGATAAACTGTTCCGGAACAAATATAATGTCTCCATAGTCTGTATGTTTTTTTATTTGTTTGCTTAATTCAATAGTTTCAATTAAAGTACTTTGAGGACTTTTAATGGTCCAACATCGAATTGGTCGGATCCAGTTAGGATATTCTCCTAAATAAGTAATTGTGTGAGAAATTGATTTAATATTTATTATTAACAGTCCAACTACAAAAGCAATTTTAAATGTCATTCTTCTTTCACGCGTTATCAGGTTTAACCCCTCTAATATTGTGAAAGCCATGATGATTGAAATGAATGGATAAATTTGACGCACCATGGTTTGAGCAAAGTTCCAAGCAGCCTGCATTCCAAGAAACCACCAGACAAGTGTTGAGATCAAAAAAATAAAAAGAGTTTTATAGAGTTGCTGAATGCTTTGAAGTGTGTTTTTAACTTGACTTAAATAGCTAAAGATTAAGATCAGTATAAAAAGTTGAGGCCAGCGCAAACCATAATTCATTTTTAGCCAGCCAAGCATGTTGATTGTAAGTTTAGAGAAGTCTAACCATAACTTGTTGATAGAAAAGGGTTGAGCAAGACGAGCTGCAGCGATGTTAGATAAATCTTGATAAGCGTTTTTTAATCCATGAAGAAGCCAAGCATTTTGCAGCAGATGCAGGATAAAGCCAGCGAGAGGCGCAAGTAAAAAAATAGAGATTTTTAAAATATTTTGTTT
The DNA here is from genome assembly GCA_001800135.1 of Elusimicrobia bacterium RIFCSPLOWO2_02_FULL_39_32. Taxonomy (GTDB): domain Bacteria; phylum Elusimicrobiota; class Elusimicrobia; order 2-02-FULL-39-32; family 2-02-FULL-39-32; genus 2-02-FULL-39-32. Next base: position 58,131 of record MGUU01000018.1, read on the forward strand.
AAAATTTTTGCGCAATAAGAGATGATACCCTAAAATAAACAGAGGAATAAATAAGATATAGTCAAATGAGTTAAAAGACTCTAGGAAAAAAAGAGTCCATGCAGAGAGAGTCTTTAAGGTTGCTTTTTTAGGTTCTTGATCTCCTAACACATAAAATAAAAGACCCCCATACACAAAAAATTCCGAATAGGTGTAAGGAGAAAGACCATCCATATAATCTAGAAATCCAACTGAAATTCCTATGAAGAATACGCTTATAAAGGCGAGAGATTGGTTCAAAAGCCGTCCTATGAGAAGATAAAAAAATAAAAGCCAGGCGGTGGAAAGGAATACGCTCATCATTCTATTTTTCCATGGTTCAGGTCCAAAAATTTTGATGATGAGACCATTTAGAATGGCGCTTAGAGGAGGGTAGTGAGTGTAGTAGCCTAGCTTGTTTTCAGTTCCATATCTTTCTCCAAGATGTCCGGGATGATAGTAAGGCAAAAAATAATGTTTTTTAAAGCCCTCTTTGGCAAAGTGGGTGGCAGCATTTAGATTTTGAGCTTCGCCAGGAGCCCACGCACCCCATCGGTACTCCTCTTTTACCCTGCTTAGTCCAAAAAGCAAAATAACAAATAAATAGAGCGCTAAAGTTCGATTCCACATATGTTTTATTTTACGATATTTTTGATTAAAAATTTTGCTATGATTTTATCACATTGATTTCTATAACCAATGATGGAAAGGGTATCCCGTATGAAAAAAATTATTCGCATAGGACATAGTCCTGATCCAGACGATGCTTTTATGTTTTATGGTCTGGCTAAAAAACATATTTCCATTAACGGCAATGAAATTGCCGATGTTATTTTAGACATTCAAACCTTAAATGAAAAAGCTTTGAATCTAGAACTGGATATCACTGCCATTTCTGCCGCAGTCTATCCCTTGGTTAGAAAAGATTATTGGATTCTTTCCTGTGGGGCAAGCGTGGGACGCAATTATGGCCCCATTCTTGTAGCTAAGAAAAATTTTGATCATTCAGATTTAAAGGGTAAAAAAATTGCTGTTCCTGGATTGAATACCACAGCTTATCTGCTTTTAAAAATATTTTTTAAGGATTTTAAACCTGTGCCTATGGATTTTAAAGAGATTATTCCTTCGGTATTAAAAGATGAAGTAGATTTGGGATTAGTGATCCATGAGGGACAACTTAATTTTTCTTCTTATGGGTTAGAAAAATGCGTGGATTTGGGTAAGTTTTGGTTTGAAAAATTTAATCTTCCCATTCCTTTGGGCCTTGATGTGGTGAAGAAAAATTTGGGTTTAGAAATGGCTAAAAAGATAAAAGAGGCTCTTTACCAAAGTATTCAATATGCTATGGAAAATGAAAGTCAAGCTTTGGAGTACGCTTTAGAGTTTGGGCGAGGGATTTCTAAAGAAAGTGCGAAGAAGTTTGTAGGCATGTATGTGAATGAAGATACTTTAGATTTGGGGAATGACGGCTCTTTGGCTTTAGAAAAACTTTTTAGTTTAGGCTACGAGTCTGGATTTTTTAAGGAAAAGGTACTGCCAGAAATCATATAACCTCGGTTCTAGGGTGAGAGTAAGCTTTTGTCGGATCAGATGGGAAGTTATTCTTTAGAGTGAATTTTTAAGATGTTGTAAAGAGTGTCTCTTTGGGCAGGGATAAAGTGAGCTTCTTGAATCAAAGTTATGATTTCTTCAAGAGTTGTTTTGTTAATGTGGTCAGTGGCGCGGTGAACGTTTTCCTCAAAAATAGTTCCTCCAAAATCATCCGCGCCAAAGTGAAGCGCCATCTGGCCTGTTTTTTTTCCTTCAGAAAACCAGGATGCCTGAATATGGGGAAAGTTATCTAAGTAGATTCTGGAAAAAGCGATGATCCTTAGATAATCGTTAGAAAAAGTTTTATGGGGTACCTTGTGTTGCAAAGGAGTATGGTTGGGTTTAAAACTCCAGGGGATAAAAGCTGTAAAGCCGTTTGTTTCATCTTGTAATTGACGAATCTGTTCTAAATGCTCCACTATCTCTTCTTTAGTTTCAATGTGACCATACATCATAGTGGCTGTAGATTTAATTCCTATTTGATGAGCAGTTTTGTGAACTTCGAGCCATTTTTCAGGACCCCCTTTTTTAGGGCTTATTCTTTTTCTGACCCTTTCTGTTAAAATCTCCGCTCCTCCGCCAGGCAAAGAGACCTGACCCGCTTCTTTTAATTTTTCTAAAACCTCGCGGACGGGAATTCTTTCCACCTCTGCCATATTTTGAATTTCAGAAGCTGTAAAAAAGTGAGGGGTTATTTTCGGAAACCGTTTTCGGGTTTCTCGCACAAGCGCGCAATAATATTCTAAAGGTAAATTTGGATTGTGCCCTCCCTGCAAAAGTACTGTGGTTGCGCCCTTGAGCTCTGCATTTTTTATCTTTTCCATCACTTCTTCTAAACTTAAAGTATAGGAATCTTCTGCCCCTGGCTTTCTATAAAAAGCGCAGAAGGAACAGTCTGTGACGCATACATTGGTATAGTTGGGATTTGAATCCGCTACAAACGTCACTAAATTGTTTGGATTTTTTTGAAACCTCATTTTTTCTGCTAAGCTCCCAAGCTCAAGCAAATCCAAATTTTCAAAAAGCTCAAAACCTTCTTCAGGAGTCAATCGTTTTTGAGTTTTAAATTTTGATGGGTCGGTTAAGGGTTTCATGTCTTTAGGTTTTTTTAGAATCAGAGTGAAGAGTTGGGCAAGAATTTTTATACAACTTTATCCATTGGTTTTAAGGTTCTATGGATTGAATTCCCTGTAAAGCCAAAGCAGATGGGATCTTTTTTACTACAACTTTTCCAATTTGTGTGGGTAAAACAAATCTTAAATCTTCAGAAAGAACTTTTTTGTCTCTAAAAAGCAAGGTTAAAAGGTTTTTTAAAGGTAAAGTTTTTTTTAGGCGAATAGGCAGCCCCGCGCTTTTTAAAATTCGTGATAATCTTAAGTTTTCAGATGCGCTCCACATCCGAAATTTTTCCGCAATAAACCCCGCAGCGCACATGCCAATAGAAATCGCCTCACCATGTTTGTAGGCAGAATAACCAGTTTCGGTTTCAATCGCATGGCCTAGTGTGTGGCCAAAATTTAAGATTTCCCTTAATCCTTTGGTCTCTTTTTCATCTTGCGAAATCACATCTGCTTTAATTTTTGCGCAGCGCGCCACGATAGAGGAGAAATTAAAAGTTAATTGTCCATTTTTGGAAATCCTTTTTTCTAACTGTTCAAATAGTTTAGGGTCTTTGATAACCCCATATTTAATGACCTCTGCCATTCCGTTTTTTAGCTCGGCTTTTGGCAGAGTTTTTAAGGTTTCTAAATCGCTCCAAACAAGAGCTGGCTGGTAAAAGGCGCCAATGGAGTTTTTGGCTTCAGCTAAATCCACTCCTACTTTGCCTCCAATGCTAGAGTCAACCATGGCTAAAAGGGTGGTGGGAACATGGATCAGGGGTATGCCTCTTAAATAAGTTGCAGCCACAAAACCAGCAGTGTCTCCTATGACCCCACCGCCCAATGCAACGATGCAAGAAGTTCGGTCTAGTTTTGCTTCTATACATTTCTTGTAGAGGAGCTGAACTGTCTTCAAATTTTTATACTCTTCTCCTTCTGGGAAAAAAGCGAATGAGCTTTTTATTTTAGAATGGGTTAAGCTCTTCATTATCAATGAACCATAGAGATTTTTTATTGAAGGGTGCGTGACAAGTAGGGCTTTATTTGGGGTTCGGTTCAGATGAAAGATGAATTTTTGGATTCCTTTTCCTAAATCTTTTAGGGAACATCCTACACAAATAGGATAGGAACTATTTTTTAAACGCGGTCGAATTAAAATCATTTTATACTTTTTACAAAATTCACAATTTTTTCTGAGGTCTGTTCTAAACTAAGGGCATCTGTTTCTACAACCCAATCCGCTTTTTGATAAAAGATTTCTCTTTTATTTAAGAGCATTGAGATGGTCTCTAAGCTAGAGGTTTTACCTGTCAAGAGCGGCCGCAAAGACAAAGGTTTTTTTTTCACATTTTCCAAAAGTTTTTGAGGGCTTGCTTTTAGCCAGATGATGGTTCCGTTTTTTTTAAGCGCGTCCCAATTTTCTTTAAAACAAGGAGCGCCTCCTCCGGGAGAGATAACAGAATTATTTTTTTGAGCCAACTCTTTTATTATTTTTGATTCTAGCGCGCGGAATGTTGCTTCGCCCTCTTGAGAAAAAATTTCAGCAATTGTTTTTTTCCGCTCTTTTTCAATCCATTTATCTACATCATAGAAATCCCATGCTAAGGTTTGAGCTATTATTTTTCCAATGGTGCTTTTCCCTGAGCCCATCATCCCTATAAGAACAATATTCATTTTTCAAGATTATATATAATTTATAGGCATTGAAAGAGATTCTTTTTGGGATGAATCAGCAGAACGTCCTCCTAGCTCGAGCGCTTAGAATGACATAAGTATGGAGCATCAGGCTAGATCAATAAATTTATGGATGGCGACGGGCAAAATTTTGGACCCCGCTAAAAATCGAGTCCACTAAGGAAGATCGGAATTTTCTTTCTCTTAATTTTTTTTCTTCCTGTAAATTAGTAACAAAAGCGTTTTCAACTAAAATAGAGGGCATCCCCACGCCATGCAGCACATGGAAGTTCGCCTGTTTTACGCCTCGGCTTTTAATTTTTACTCTTTTGCGAACAGCTTTGTCAATGAGTTGGCACAGGTGTGACGATTCATTGATGAATTCATTTTGCGCCATGGAAGAAAGGATTTCTTTTAGATGATGATTCTGGTTCGCTTTTTTCCCTTCAAGTTCTATCACTGAGTTCTCAAAATCCGCTAAAGATTCCGCGTGGGGATCGGATGCATTTTCCGATAAGAAATAAATCTCAAAGCCGCCTTCAGCGCGTTTCATGGAAGCATTACAATGAATGGAAATAAAAAGATCCGCTTTTTTCTGATTGGCGAAAGAAGAACGATCCACTAGTGAGATAAAATCATCATTGGTTCGGGTGAGATAAGTTTCGTATCCTCCCTCGATCCTTAAAAGACGCTCTAACTCAAGCGCTATGAGAAGATTTAGTTCTTTTTCTTTTGTTCCATTTTTACCTATGGCTCCGGGATCCTTGCCGCCATGCCCGGCATCAATCACGATTCTTTTAATTTTAGATGGTGGAGTTATGGGTAAAGGAGGGGGAAAATTTTCAGTAGATTTTATTTGGGTTTGAGGAATTGCATGGTCCAGCGGCAGTTCTTTTTGGGGTTCAACGCGTTTTATCGTCTTTTCTGGTTTTAAAGTTTCGTCTTCTATGCTTTGAACCTTTGGGGAGCTTTTTACTTCTAAAATAAATCTTGTGGGATCTTCTTCTTTTATCCAATGGTAGAAGAGATTGGGGCGGGTAAGAATAATTTTTATGTCTGTTCCTTTTCTAGCATGATTCATTTTTAAACTTTCAACTAAATGATCGTTCAGTTCAATAAAATTTTCTTTTCCAATTCTTGATTTTGGAATATGGATCAAGAGCAATCTCCCTTTTTTTTCAATTTGAAAAGAGAGTTCATTTTTAGATTCAAAAACAATTTTTGTAGAGTCCCCTAGGTTAAAAATTCTAGGAGGAAACAAGGTATTATTGGGTTCTGCGGAAAATATTTGATGTTCTGGATTCCATTCAAGTTTACAATTTACAAGTTCTGGAAAAGGATTTTGCAGGAAAAATTCTAAATCTATATAAAGATCCCCATTAGAATTTAAAGGCTCCTCCTCCATTTTTATTTTTTTGTTTCCTAAGAGCGCATAACGGCTATTCGCGCTAAAGGTTATTTTCTTGTTATAGAATTGCAGGATTACTTTTTTACCCACAGGATAAACTTGAGTTTTTCCTTTAAAAAATTTAGCGATCGCTTTTAAAGAGATATATTCTTTTTCAGCGATCGTGCGGGTCTCAGTTTTGGAGACCAAATCGCCTTCGTAAATCAACTGAATTTTAGATGCCCAGAGATTTGAGAATGTGATGAAAATTAAAAAACAGATTAAAAATAAACGCGAAACTCGGGTTAAATAAAAAATCATTCGAGTTGACCGCAGGCAGCGCCAATATCCTGTCCTTGTGGTTTGCGGGTGTGCACGATGAATCCTTTATTTTTTAAGAATTGATAAAAATTTTCTATATTCTCTTGACTGGATGGTTTAAAGGGAAGGTTGGCTACAGAATTGTAGGGAATAAGGTTAATTTTAGGTTTTCCTTTGAAATGGGTGGAGTTTAAAACACTTACCAATGTTTTTGCATCTTTTAATTGATCATTAACCTTATTAAGAAGGATATATTCAATGGTTAAATCAGAATTATTTTCTAACTGGTAAATTTTACAGGCATTTAATACCTCTGGGATAGAAAATTTGGACGAAACCGGCATAATTTTTTTTCTAATTTTTTCATCCGCAGAATGCAGTGAAAGCGCCAAGTTCACGTTTAGGCGTTCTTTGGCTAATTTTTTAATTTGGGGAACAACTCCTGTGGTAGAAAGGGTGATATGAGATGGGTGAATCTTAAATCCTTGTGGGGATTTAAGCCATTGAATGGTTTTGAGAACATTGGAATAGTTGGCCAGAGGCTCGCCCATGCCCATAAAAAGAATATTTTTTAAAGATATGTTTCTTGAATCCTCAATTAAGAAAATTTGATCCAAGATTTCTCCAGAAGATAAATTGCGGTCATAAGGAACAAGTCCGGATGCGCAAAATTGACATTTAAACGCGCAGCCTACTTGAGTAGAAATGCAGAGGGTATAATAATTTTTGTGAGGAAGGAGAACCGCAATAAAATTTTTAGAATCAAAAGTTTGGAAGGTAAATTTTATCGTATGATCCAGCTTCGATTCTTCTTTTTTTATTATTTTTAAACTTCGGAGAGCATAGTTTTGGTCTAAAAGTTTTCGAAAAGAGGCTGGAAGATTGGTCATTCCTTGGAAGGTGGATTGATGCTGGCTGAAAATCCAATGAAAAACCTGCTCCATCCGATAACTTTCTCCAAATTCCCGGTTAGAGAACTCTTTTTCTAATTCATGCAGAGAAAGGTCTAATAGTTGGTTTTTCAACCTTAATAAACTATTTTTTGATTGTTTGGCAATATTCCCGGATTTATTTTAGATGCCATGGCTTCAAGCCTTTTAACTCTTTCTGGAATTGGCGGGTGGGTAGAAAAAAGCGTAAGAAAAGAGCCGCCAGAAAGAGGGGAAACAATATAAAGGTGCGCTGTTGCAGGTGAAATTTGTTGAGGATTTCTTTGCACGCCAGCCTGCAATTTTTTAAGAGCGCTGGCCAAAGAAAGAGGCAGTTGGGTTATTTCCGATCCGCCTTCATCTGCCGCATATTCTCTGGCTCTGGAAATAGCCATTTGAATAATCATGGCTGCTATTGGAGCCAGGATCGCTACAACCAGCATGACTATGCCGCTTGAACGGTTTTCTCTATCGTCGCTTCCATGTCCGCCAAACATTCCAAACCACATAAACATGCGGCTTGCCATCATCACAGATCCAGCGATAGCAGCGGCAATGGTGGAAATAAGAATATCTCTATTTTTTACATGAGCCAGTTCATGGCCTAAAACTCCGGTAAGCTCTTTTTCATCTAAGATATTCATGATCCCTGTGGTGACCGCAACAGCTGCGTGTTCAGGGTTACGTCCAGTGGCAAACGCGTTGGGAACAGGGCTTTGCATGAGATAAATTTTAGGCATGGGCATATTTTGGCTTAGAGTCAACTTGCGCACAATTTTATAGACTTGTGGAAGTTCCTTTTCTTCTACGGCTTTTGCTCCGGACATAAGCAACACAATCTTGTCTGAAAACCAGTAGGAAATAAAATTCATGATCAGCCCCATGACAAAAAAAGAAACCATGCCTTGATTTCCGCCAATGACCTGACCCACTAACATCATGAGTAGAAGCAAACCAAACATTAAAAGAAAAGTTTTAAAATGGTTCATATTTTTTGTCTCCTAAATTCTTTAAAAGAATTTCTCATTTATCTTTAGCCTTGCGCCTTGTAAAAAAGACCAAGCGTCTTGAGCTTTTTTACCCTCTTCTTTAAGCTCCAGAATTCTTAAACTTCCAATTCCACATTTTACTATAAAACCCTTACCCCTTTCAAAAGAGGTCATGGCACCTGGAAGGGCTTCATCTCCTTCAATCGCGGGAAAAATAGGATCTGCTTTTAAAATTTTTAAAATTTTTCCATTTGGTAAGTTACAATAAGCTCCATTATGGATAAGAGCTCGAACCTGTCTTGAAATTTCTATTGAACTTTTTTCCCAATGAATCTTGTAATTTTCTTTTTTTAAACAAGGAGCTAAAGTAATCGCTCCAGTTTGGACCTTAGTTTCCGGGGTTCCTTTTTTTAACGCCGCTAAAGCTTCCTCTAATAGCTGAATTCCCAAAGGGATCAGTTTTTTCTCTAGGCTGATCGCATCATCCTTCTCTTCAATCTCAATTTTTTTTTGGGCAAGGATGTGACCCGTGTCTAGAGATTCTCCAATCTGAAAGATTGTAACGCCGGAAACCCGATCTCCTAAAAGCAAAGCCCATTGAATGGGAGCAGCTCCTCTTAAATGCGGGAGAAGGGAAAAATGAATGTTAAATAATCCTAAAGGAAAAATATTTATGAGTTCTTTTGGAATTATTTTACCATACGCCACGACCATGCCTATTTCTGCTTTTAGATTTGAGATTTCAGAAAGAAAAGATGGTTCTTTTAAATTGGCAGGTTGAAAAATAGGAAAATTTTTTTCTTTGCAAAAAGATTTAACAGGGACTTCTTCAATCTTTTGTCCTCGTCCTTTTGGTTTATCCGGTTGGCTTATACTTGCGACAATGTTTTCGTTCTTATGCAGGAAGTCTAAATACGGGAGCGCAATGAGCGGAGTGCCAAAGAAGATTATTTTCATATTTTTTTACCACAAATGAGATTTTTTGCGTTTTCTAATTTCAGCAAAAATTTTCCATCGTTTAAGAATTGGTAAATGGTCAATATAAAATTTTCCATTTAAATGATCAGTCTCATGCTGCAAGGCTCTTGCCAGGAGACCTTCTCCCGTGTAAGTCATGGGCAACCCTTTTTCATTTAAAGCAGTTACTTTTGCAAAGCCATGCCGCTTTATTTTAGAAAGAAATCCTGGAATGGATAGACATCCCTCTTCTTCAAATAGATGTCCTTTTAATTCAACAACTTTAGGGTTGATCAGAACTAGCGGCATTCTTTTTCCTTGGGGTTGTATGTCAATCACAGCGACTGAAAGCCCTACTCCGATCTGGTTTGCCGCCAGTCCAATCCCAGGCGCATCGTACATGGTTTCAAACATATCCCGAATCAATTTCCTGATTTCATTGCCGATCACATTTACAGGAGAGCATTTTTTTCTTAACACAGGATCTCCGTACTTTACAATTTTTCTAATCGCCATAGATTACTCCTTTACAACTCTAGTTTGACGGATCGCTTCATAAATTGCAATTCCCACAGCTGTGGAAAGGTTCAGCGATCGAATAGGCCCTTTCATTGGGATTTTATAAAAACTGTTTTTATATTTTTCAATAATGCTTTGGGGAAAACCTTTTGTTTCAGAGCCAAAAATTAAATAGGAATGCGGCGCAAACCTTGCTTCCCAAAACATTTTTGAACCATCTTTTTCAAAAAAGTAATATTCTTTATTTTCTGGAATATTCCTTTCAAACTCATCCCAATCAGAATAGGTTTTTAAATTTAAGTCCTGCCAATAATCTAACCCGGCTCTTTTTAGATATTTATCTTTTAAAGAAAAGCCTAAACGCCCAACCAAATGCAGGGCGCTTTTGGTGCCAACGCAAGTGCGTCCAATGTTGCCGGTATTCCAAGGAATATCTGGTTCAACTAAAACAATATTCATCATTCCTCGTTTCTTTTATAGATAGACACGGGGCACTCTCCTCGTGACTCTACCCTTTTAGATTCTCCTTGGATACTGCACCCCTTCTCTCATGCGGGAGCATCATTTAACCTCAAAATTTATTCCAGTACTTCAATTTTAGGCGGAGCTTCTGGGTTCCCCTGTTGTAAAGAATCTAATTTTAACTCTAGCCTATTCACTTTTTTTTCCGCGTCTTCAAAACTTTTTTTCGCGTGATTTAAGTGAGTCCCCACCAGCTTAAAATCTTCTAAAAATTTTTGTAAATCTCTGGTCAAGCGGCCTAATTCTCCTAAAATTTCTTTTGTTTTTTCCTCAATTTTTAATCCTCGAAACCCAAGGGAGAGCGTCACCAGATAGGGGTAAAGTGAATTAGGAGAAACAGGGAAAACATGTTTTTGCGTGGCATACGAATAAAGGTCAAAGGTTTCATTGGGCTGGTCTATGCGGATAATCGTTTCATAATAAACATTTTCCGCCGGGATATACATTAAGGCAAAAGGCAGGGTTCCCTCGTCAGTTAAAATATATTTTTTTGATATTTCATCAATATGTTTTTTAACGTTCCTCACAAATTCTTTTCTTAATTCCAACTGTTCTTTTTCTTCTTTGGTTTCTATCATTCTTCTAAAGTTATCCAAAGGAAATTTCGCGTCTATTGGAATTAAACCTTCTTTAAGCCTAATAAGCGCGTCCACTGTATTTCCATTTTTAAAAACGTATTGGAATTCATAAAAGTCTTTGCTTGGAAGGATTTCCCTTAAAACGTTTTCCAAAAGGATCTCTCCCATGCCGCCGCGCAGTTTGGGAGGCTTTAGAATTTCTTCCAAGGTGGCGATATTTTTTGTGGCTTCAAAAATCCGTTCCGTGGCTTCCGAAAGAGATCCCAGCTGGTGAGAAACATCCTGCATGATTTTAGAGGAATTATTCAGGCGAGAATCAAATTGTCCTTGAGCGCTCTGTAGATTTTGTAAAACGTGATTCATCCCTTGCTGGAGTTGATTCATAACTAAGCCTAGTTGTTGGTTCACAGTTTCATTTGTTTTGCTTAAATCTTGAGAGATTTGCAGTTTTAAAGCATTCATTTGTTGCTGTAAAAGCAACATGGAAGAATTTTTTTCCGGAGAGCTTTTTTTATAAAATTTGTAGAAAAATAAAAAACAGATCCCTAAAAGGAATAAAAATAACGCGAGGAATAAAAATGTTAGATTTGTCATAGTTTTTTTGCGATGGCTGGGCAAATTTTTTCAAAAGCGCACCAGCGGCAATGGTAGCCCGGAGTAGGGGCAAACTGCGCTCTTTTAATTCCTTGAATCACTTTTTTTGTAGTCTCTAGAGTTTTTTCTATTTTTTCTGCTTTGGGAATAGCCGTGCCAATAACATCTCTTTTTACAAAATAAAGAACAGTTTTTGAAGGGAGCTCTCCAAACTGATTTTTATAACTGGCGGCATAGAGCAAAAGTTGAATGCTGGCATTAGCTTTTTGGTCTGCTTCTTTTTGATCTTTAACATCTCCTGTTTTATAATCAATAATCGTGATCCCATCTGGGTCATTATCCACCCGATCCCAACGTCCCCGAATCGTATTTTCTTCCAATCTTATTTTGAAATCCTGTTCCACAAAATAGGGGACTTTTAGAGATTTTTCCTCTTTTTTGTAATAGGATTTTAAAATTTTAATTCCTTCTTTAAATCTTTTTTCTTCATGTTCACGGGAAATAAACCCAACACTTTGCCACGCGCTTTTAAAAAGTTCCAGAAGTTTTTCAAGGCTCATTTTTTTAAAATCTTTGCGCGCGAGATGATAGCCTTTTAAAGCCTCATGAATAGCCATGCCAAAGACAGCGGTGTGGTGCATGAGCACGGGAATTTTAAGAATTTTGGAAAATTTATATTTTAAAGGGCATTTTAAATAATCCTCTACAGAAGTTACGCTCAACGAAGTTTTTAGAGTTGTTTCAGATGGGTTGGGTTCTGGTTTGAAGATTTTATTTTCTTTAATTTCAGTGGAAAATATTTTTAAAGAATCTAACGGGTTAGATTTTAAGGCTTTTTCATTCATCTGGGGTTTGTCCAAAGCTTCTAATATGAACTGGGAGGGTTTCCATAGTTTTTTTTTGCCCATGTCTCGGGCAGAACAAAGAATAAGCTCTTTTTTCGCGCGGGTCATGCCTACATAGGCAAGTCTTCTTTCTTCTTGAATATGCACATTTCCCTGCGGCAGAACATCTTTAATCAGACTTTCTGGTATTTCAATTGGCTCTCCTCGATCATTTAAAGGAAAATGGCCTTGTTCTAAACCCGCTAAAAATACAATGGGAAATTCAAGTCCTTTGGCCGCGTGCACAGTTAAGAGGTTTACGGCATTTTCGTCCAGGTCAGCTTGGGAACTTTCAGGGTCTTCTCCCGCGATTCTTAAGGCTTCCAGGTACTCTATAAAATAGTGAACCCTGTCATATTGCGCGATTTGTGAAAATCGTTTAATGAGTTCAAAAAATTTGTGGAAATTTTGAGCCTGCTGGAAAGAAAGCGCGTCATTAGATTCAGCTAATTTTTTAAATATGCCGTTTAGTTCAAAATATTGGTAAAGAACGTAACCCGTTGGAATTTTATTGGCTAGAGCTCTAAATTTTTTGATCTCCTTCACTATTTTTTCAATTTTATTTTTTGTTTCCAGATTAATTTTTATTTGTTCCTGCTTTTCTTCATCTTCTAGGTTTTTAAAAATTTCATACAGGGATTTATGAGCGCGCGTGGAAATTTGGGTAAGAGCCGCAAGATCTTCAGACTCAATTTCATAGAGGGGAGAGGAAGCCAAATAGTAGAGGCTGGCAGAATCACCCGGCTGATCCAGGGCTCTTAAAAAAGCAAGCGCTACTCTAATTTCTTCTTGATCATAGAGCCCGGCGTTGCCAGAAAATCTCCAAGGGATTCCCTCTAGTTTTAAGGATTTCATAAAGGGTTCCGCATTGGCGTTGGTGCGCACCAAAATGGCAAAATCTTTTGGTTCGGATTCACCAGAGGCGATTCTTTTTTTAATTTCTCCTGTGACAAATTCTGATTCCGCAAAGAGATTCTCAAAGTGGTTATAGCGTACTTCTAAACCGGAGCCTTGAATGGCGCGCAAGGCTTTGGATATCTGATCGCAATACTCTAAACGATCCGGGTTATTGTGTTGGATCAATTTATAGCTTGAATCCAGAATTTCTTGAGTAGAGCGGTAATTATCCTGTAAAACGATTTCTTTTGCTTCCGCATAATATTTGCGAAAGGAAAGAATATTAGATAGGCATGCGCCTCTAAATTTATAAATAGATTGATCATCGTCTCCAACCACAGTGATGTTCCTGTGGATTTGGCTAAGAAGTTTAAGCAGACTAAATTGCGCGTAGTTGGTGTCCTGAAATTCATCCACCAAAATATATTTAAATTTTCCGCTAAATTTTTTGAGAATGCTGGGATGTTCTTTTAAAATTTTTAAGGAAAAAATAACCTGATCCCCAAAATCTATAAAACCATGCAGCAACTTTAAATTTTCATAAGTCTGGTAAGCCCCGGCGACTTCCAGCATCTTTTTAGCCTCTTCTTTTTCATCGCTGGTTTTTGAAACCCCAAGTTTTTCTTTTGCGGTTTTTTCAAATTCTTTTGGGGAAATATCTTCATCTTTGGCGCGGCTAAATGCGGTAAGAAGGGATTCCACAAAATAGGTTGGGTCGGTGAGAGGACGGTAGTAGTCTAGTTTAAGTTCAAATAGATGTTGCCGCATAAACACAACAGCTTCTGGAAGAGTTAAAACCCTTAAGGAGGGGGAGAGTCCAATTTCAAAAGCGTATTCCCTTAAAATTTTGTCTCCAAAAGAGTGAAAGGTGGAAATCCATACATCGTTAAATCCATAAGGGATCAAACGATCCACGCGCTCTTCCATTTCATTTGCCGCTTTATCCGTAAACGTAAGGGCAAGGATTTCAGAAGGCTTGGCCTTTTTAGCTGAAATAAGATAGGCGATTCTTTTGGTAATAACAGTGGTTTTGCCAGTGCCGGCTCCAGCCACAATTAAAAGCGGGCCTTCCTCATGTAAAACCGCTTGTTTTTGGGCTGAATTTAATCCATCAACTATTTGAGAGATCGGATCAGTAAATTCAAGTAAAGTTTGTTCTTGGGTTAGGGTTTTAGAATCTTTCATTTTTAGGCAGGGATTGGACTTTGTATTTTTTAATCGCGGAGAGCATGTCTGGAATAGTTGTATATTTTTCTCTTTCTTTTCCCTTTTTTTTCCCTTGTTCTATTTCTGCTTGATCTAAAGTTTTCCAATCCTCATAGCTTACAAAAGCGATTTTTCTTTCTTTAAGAAGATCAAGAATTTTTTCTTGCTGGCTTTGGCTGCTGTCGTCTTTATTTTTTTCTTCAGAATTTATCTGAATGGATGGAATGGAATGTGAAGGATTTCGAAGCTGATTTTTTGAAAAATCTTCTAATAGTTTATGTACTGTCTCTATGGAGTCTGGTTTATTTGTCCCTATGACTCCTGAAGGTCCTCTTTTAGCCCATCCTACAACATAGTGACCTGGGATGACTTTTTTATTTTCCAACTCCATAACGCGTCCCTTTTCATTTGGGATTGTGCCGCTTCTTGGATCAAAAGGAAGATCAGTCAAGGGAACGCCTTTATATCCCACAGACCGAAAAACTAGATCCATGGGTAAAGTTTCATATTCTCCAGTTCCTTTAGGACGTAAGGAGCCGTCTTTTTCTAAATAGAGTTTATTTTTTTCCAGTTTGATCCCGGTTACTTTTCCATTATCTCCGATTAATTCTACGGGAGAAACTAAAAATTTTACAATGATTTTTTTAGGCTGATTTTTAATTGGTTTTTGAGATTGCTCTTGCAAGATTTTAACATTGTTTTTAGCTGTAAGACCCCCAGCGCCTTGTTCTAAAGATCTCTTAGAAAGTTCATCCAAATCAGTTTCTTTAGGTTCAATCACAAGATCAGCGCCCTCTAACTCACAAAGTTCGCGTATTTCCGGATTTGTAAAAGCAGCTTGAGCTGGACCGCGCCTGCCAAGAAGAAAAATCTCTTCCACTTTGCTTTTTTTTAAGGTTTCCAGAGCATAGTCCGCTATATCGGACGATTGCAGTTTTTTTGGATCTACAGCCAGGATACGGGTTACATCCATGGCCACATTGCCATTGCCAATCACAGCCACCCGTTTAGCGGTAAGATCAAAATTGTAATTTTTATAATCCGGGTGGCCATTGTACCAGCCTACAAAAATCGTCGCTGGATCACTGCCTTTAAGATCTTCACCCGGGATTCCCATTTTTCTATCTGATTTTGCGCCTACAGCAAAGATCACAGCTCCATAGAACCTCTCTAAATCTTTTAAAAAAAGCTCTTTTCCAAATTCCACATTGCCAAAGAATCGAAACCTGGGATGAGCTGCGATTTTTTCATACACTTTGGTGACAGTTTTAATTTTTGCATGGTCTGGAGCCACTCCTCCCCGCACCAAACCAAATGGAGTAGGAAGACGATCAAACATATCTACGAAAATAATAGGGTTGGTTTGGTTTAAGAGTTCGGCTGCCGCGTAGAACCCAGAGGGTCCTGAGCCAATAATAGCAACATGAAGCTCAAGGGATGAGTTCATTGAATAGAATTCTCCTTTATGAAATGGTAATAGAAATTATATTAAGTTTATGCTGAGAAAGTCTAAAAAATGTCACAAAAATGTTACAAAAAGTTGAAGATTAATTTGTTTCTATCATCTATACTTTAAACATATGTTTTACTTAAGAAAAGGTTTAGTCTTACTTTAAGAAACAGCCATGATTTGTTTTTGGATTGCAAAGAATCATCGCAGGCTGCTGCAATGTACCGCAGGGTTCGTTGTGGGCAGCTTTTTATTTACAACCATTTGCGCTCCTTTTGTTGAGGCGAATGTGTGGAAAGAGCGTAAGTCTTATCTGCAAATGGCTCAAGCGCCAATAAATCCACAACCTTTCCCTCTTGTGGAACTTTCTCAAGTTTCAACACAAAAATTTTCTGCTAAATATAACATCCCAACCGCATCTCTACAACTTACAGAAATAGCCCACTCCTTGAGTTCTCTTCCAGGAACCATCCGCAAGATTTCTGTTCCTCAAAAAGGAAAGCAGGGTCCAATTGTGCTGCACATCCAGGATGTTCACCTCAATCAAGAGGCACAGGGTAACATTGGAAAAACAATCCAAGGTTTAGTTAATGCGGATAAAATTAGCTTAGTGGCATTGGAAGGCGCATTTGAGAAAATAGATTTAGGCAGATTTAGAAGGTCTTCCTATCCAGAGGCGATCCAGAAGGTTGCTGATTATCTTTTAAGGGAGAGCAAGATTTCAGGAGCCATTCATACAGCATTTACTTCCAAAAAAGAGATTCCACCTATGGTTGGAATTGACGATGAGACTCATTACCATGCAAATGTGGACGCATACAAAAAATCTTACAAACTAGCTTCCAGAAACTTAAAAAATTTCCAAGCGATAGAGTCTGAATTGGAAAATGAGAAAGGGAAACTTTTCAACGCCAATTTAAAAGTTTTTGATCAAAAAGTACAAAGTTTTCATGCAGGGAAAATAAAACTAGCGGAATATTTAAATTTTCTGGTTGAAGCAAGACGCTGTGAAAAGCAAAATATTGAAAGACCGAACTCACAAGATGAGATTGTCCTAAAAGAGAATAGTCAAGATAAGACTGTTCAGAATTTTCTCAAATGCGCGCGCATTGAATCCTCGCTTGATTTTAAGAAGGTAGAGAAAGAGCGTTCTCAGCTTATTCAAGCATTAGTCCGAAATTTAAATGAATCTCAAATAGAAGAACTAACCCAACAAAGTTTAGCTTATCGCTTAGGCCGCATAGGATATGCTGAGTATTATAGTTATCTTCAAAATCTTTGCAAATCAAGTGGAGTCCTCTTACATCAATACCCAGCAATGGCTCAATATATTCAATATACAATACTTGCGGATTCTATTAATTCAGAGAAATTTTTTAAGAAAATTAAAGAAATTGAAGAAGAGGGATATGAGCATTTGGCAAAAACAGCTCTTGAAAAAGAGTTAGTTTTCAAATCTAAACAATCCTATCTCACGAGAAAATTGCTTGAGTTTACCTTAACCCCTGAAGAGTGGAAAGAATACGAAAAATTGAGAGGACATTTTTTAAACCTTTCAAGGAAAGCGCAAAGTTTTTCAGAATCTAGACGTCATTCTTTATTAGATTTAAAGTTTTTTGAAGATTTTTATACAGAAGCTAAAATCCGGGATCAAGCTATGGCGGAGAATCTGTTAAGAGAGATTGATTTGCATGGTCTGGGGGTTAATACAGTTCACTCGTCTGTAAAAACATCAAATAAAGAATTTAAAGAAACACAAAGCAGAAAAGAGGAATCGCGAGTTGTTGTGTTGGTAACAGGAGGTTTTCATTCTGAAGGGATAGAGAATCGGCTTATTCAAGAAGGGATCACTGTGATTAACTTTGCTCCGAAAATGACTAAAGTGGAGATAGAGAAAGGAGCAGCTCATTTAACTGTTTTCACCCAAGAAAAAACACCGCTTGAGAAACTTTTCAAAGGAGAAAAACTGACTTTGCCTCCTAAAACGTTTCCTAAACAACTTTTGCCTATTGCAGCCGCGCTTGTCATAGGGTTTTTAGCGATCTGGTCTCCTCAAATGACTACGCCAGCCCAAGCAAACACAGTAAATAGAATTCTTTTAGGTCAGGCAGTTGCAGAGGAAATAAAGGTAGAAAAAGTTAAATGGCTTGAACCCAGAACATCTCAACTCTTTTTTCAAAAGCCCAATGGAACTGTGAAGGTAACTGTCAATAGTAATGAGAAAAAAGATATTACCGTAAAAGAAGAAAACATCTCCAGGGCAATAGGGCAGCCAGGAGCCTTAGGATTATGGAAAATTTTAGGGTTGAAGTTGGATTTAACGGTGATTGCCATTATTGAAGGATTCATTATAGTTTATGCTATGGCGCTATTTATGCCATATACCTCACCGGAATTTACATATGAATTTATCTCCCTGATAGCTCAACGTACTCTTCTTTCCATCTTAACAGTCTATAGCATCACATTTTTGCTCCATCTATTCTCAGGTGTTCAACAGCCCTCAGGTAAAATTCTTCGTTGGTCGTTTTTCAAAGGTTCAGATGCAAGATTCGAGAAAGTCTCCTTTAGAGAAGCTTTCCATGCTGGTTTAGAGGCTACTAATAACGCTACATTTAAATCCGCTTTTCAGATTTTCCCTTTACTTTGGATTTCTGTATTTCTCCCTTCTCCATGGTCATACCTTGTCGCGGTCATAGCAACTATTTTTGGCACACTGCCTCATTTTTTTATCAATGAACGGATTAAACAGGCGTATGGCACATTTAATTTGGATGTATTGACCGAGACCTACGATTCTCCCAATAGAATAGAAGATGGAGAAGAAGATCATAGGTATGTTTATGATCCTATCATGAAGAAAGTTATTTTAAATCAGATGGAAATAGAGATGGCTTTTCCTCATAAGAGTGAGTTTGTTCACACTCGCAATGAAATCAATGAAATTTTTCAAAAGTTGATAGAGAGCGCAAGTGAACTTTTGGAGGAAAAGGGAAAAATGGAGCAACTGGCTGGTTTAAGGGAAATGAAAATTTATTTGTCCGATACACTTACGCCAAACGCATTTGCTTTCATCCATCATAACTTTATGATTTTGAATATTGGAACACTCAAGCAATTATCCCAAAAAGGACTTTTATCTAAAGACGCGGTTGCCTTTATTTTAGCTCATGAACTTTCTCACATGTTGCAATATAGGGACGATGTGGATGAAGGGAAAATAAACAGGGAAAAAGTAAATTTTAGATCCTGGAAAGAAACTATAAAGGAAAAATTTTATGAGAATAAGGAGCGCTATACACAAGAGCAGGATGCGGATATCAGAGCGCTTGAGATCGTTAACCGGGCAGGTTACAACATGAGCGCCACAGTTTCTTTCTTTGAGTCAATACAAAAGAATCCTTTTATTTTTGAACAGATGTTTCATGAACACCCATCACCCCATACCCGGATAGATTACATAAAAAAAATATTAAGAGCCTCTAACTGGCGTGAATCCCAAACATTGGAAAATTTCAGCAATGCTGTTTTAGAGGAAGTTAATGGTCCACAATCCCTGATGCGCAGACGCCAGCAAGAATTATCTTCAATTGTCAATCAAAAAGATTTGGAGTTTGCGATTGAAAATGCTCAAACCATTGAAGAGCTGGATTTAATTGTTTCCTGGTCTTTAAGCAGACTACTGGAATTAGAGTCAAAAAAGATAGCCCCTTTAGTTTTAAAGCTGCTTCTAAAACGAAAAGATAAGGTTTTAAAAGGATTGTTTCGTTTTGTTGTGAAAGCATCCAGAATTGATCTTTACAGCCATCTTTGGATACATAAAAGCGCGCGATATAAGGAGAATCGTTATGAATCTCAAGGTCTATTTTGGCTTCTTTTCACTAAAATGAGTCTGATAAAAAAGAGTTTCTCCTATTTTATTTTAACCTATTTAGTTACTGATTCATTGCCTATTTATGAGGCGTATGATCGAACCAAAGGGGCTTATAGCACTGTTCCTCTTTTTATAGATGGTTATGATCGTCTCTTTAATGCGATTAAGGAAGCGCCTATGATACAAGAGAGAATCAATCTTAGGAATCAAATTTTGCAAAAGATCAGGGCTAAGGCAGTTGAGCTGGAAAATGGCAATGAAAAGAGCATTGAGCTCATAAGACTGGAAGCATTGAGGATGAATCCCTTGTTATTATCAAATGCCAGTTTTTCTGGGGAAAGATATGATATTCCATTCACTTATGGACAAGATAGAATTACTAAAGAAAAAATTAGAAAAATTGAAAAAGGTGTGGAAGGGGTCATCAGTCAATATTCCTACCAAGAATTAACCATTTTTTTAAAACAAATGCTTCCCTTTAGAGGAATGGGTTTTGAATATATAAGAATTTGGGATGAGGATGCGCGTTCAGATTTTAAAAATTATTTAGTTGATGTGACTGGGGCGCGGCGGTCAGTTTATGAGGTTATGGTATCTTTTATGTTGAAACGTTTAGTTTTAGATTTAAAAAATCCTTCTTCAGCTCAACTGCTTGAACTTTTGGATCTATTGCTGGTTAAAAAAAGAGAATTTTTGGGTTTACCTACTCCTAAAATTGATCTTGTGGCTAGATGGATACTAAAGAGGATTAGAAAAACTATAACTCAAACCAATCAAAACCAAAGAGAAGAGCGTTTAAAAGTAAAACAATATTTTGCCGACCATTGGCAACTCTATCCTTTAAGAGAGGTAGGAGAATTTTTTTATGAAGAATTATTAGTGGATCCGGAAGATCCTTTGACTCTCGAACTCCTTCAAAAATCAGAAAACTTAAGGAACAATGTTTTTAGTGTTTTGATCAGGACATTAAAAGGAGCAAATGCAAGGGAACTTCTGTTTGAGGATGAGGTAATGAATTATCAAATGGAACGAGCTATTCGGTTCTTTAGGTTAAATGATGCGCAAATAACTTTATTGCATGCTGCGGTTGCGCAGAAAATCGTGCAATCCAGGAGGGAAGACCAAAGCAGGAATAGACTGATTGAAATTCAGGAATCATTTTCATCGTTGGAACGTTCTGGTATCAATGAAAAACCATTAGAACATGATCCGCTTTCTAAACAACTGGCTGAACTTTTGTTTGACCAGGGTCAATTGGAGGAGAACAGTTCTGTAAATATCTTTGGGTTGGTTTCGGATCATAATAGAGCGACCCAAAATCGTTTAAATGCTAGTGAAATAGAGACTGTAAATCAGAAAGTTAGGGAAGCTCTGGATGAGGCGGGACTATCCACAAATGATTTGGCAAGTGTGAATTTTGAAATTAAGAAAATTATTTACTTTTTTTACCTTGGGGGACTTCATGAAGCAGACTTTTTAATTAGATTTACGAGAGCTGCTTACAAACGCCGCTCTATCCCTCAGAACGATTTGGAGTTATTGGCGCAGTTTCTAAATAGCCCAAGTTTTTTAGAAAAGCAAAAAACACGGGGACTTCCTAAAACTTTTTCCGCTGAACGGGTTAGGTGGAAAGGATTTGGTAGATTTTTGAGAAGCGAGGAGAGCGCGTCTCCGGATATGTTCCTGGTTATGAAACCTTTTTATAGAGCTCAAACCTGGGGAGAATATATTGTTTCTTTTAATTTGATGGTTTATCTTAAAAGGACCAAACAAAAAAGATTGGTTCGTTTCCTGATTGATTCCTTATTCTTGAAAAAAATCAGTTCTATTTCTTCCATGTTTTTAGGTGAACTCTGGGGTGGAGATGATTCAGATTGGACTTCTGATGGCGCAACCACGTCAAAATTTTTAATGAGAATATTTGAAAGCGCTTTCTCTAAAATTATATTCGGCGCGCCAAAATATATTGACAGGAGAGATTTGGCTTTGGACAGTTCCTGGAAGCGGTTTTTTTTCACTCTTGTTTTTAAATCTAAAATGAATTTTGAGGAGTTGCTTAGTGAAATAAAAACTTACTTTCCAGAAGGAACTTTTAGAAATTTTCTTTTGTTTTATTTGCTTGCCAAAAGGATCCATGAGTTGGATCCCTCCTTTAAATTAAAAAGGCTTCCCGAGCCCAAGGATTTAAAAGAATTTTTTCTTGAGTCAAGCCAATTTTTAAAAGAAAAAACGCTCATTTTAGAAGCGGTTGAAAAAATAATCCCATTATTAATTAGGGATCATAGAATTGATTTTATTAATTTAAAGCTGCTTTCTTATTGGTTTTTAAAAAAAGAGGGTAAAAAGAGATCCGGCTTAGGGGAAAATGAGAAGAGAAGCGTATAT
Organism: Elusimicrobia bacterium RIFCSPLOWO2_02_FULL_39_32; assembly: GCA_001800135.1. Taxonomy (GTDB): domain Bacteria; phylum Elusimicrobiota; class Elusimicrobia; order 2-02-FULL-39-32; family 2-02-FULL-39-32; genus 2-02-FULL-39-32. The sequence goes on from MGUU01000018.1 coordinate 80,005, forward strand.
GACTTCTTTATTGATTTGGGCAGTTATTTCGATCTTTTAGTTTGGGGACTTGAAAAATTATATGAACTTTGGAAAAAAAGCGATCTTTATACATTTTTGACTTTTACGGTTCATTTGATTAATTACGTTTTAATCCTACCTTTTTATGTTTTAAGCGAAGCAAGACTTCTCCCCAAATTTTTCTATAAATTAGTTGTTTGCATTCTTCTTATTAAATCTCCTTTTGAGGATACTGACCGCGCTTATCTGTCATTAAAAAATCGGGTCATGGAGATAGTGTTATCAGAGATTTATAGAGAGCGATGGCTTATGCGCCTGTTTAGAAGAGCTTATTTATGGTTCCAGTTGCGCTTTAGGAGTAAAGAGAAGCTGAACTCAATCTTTTATTTTGATTTTCAGGGTAAGCAGGTTCATCTGGACAGTTCTATTCCTGATTTTGTGGAAAGAGATCTGATGGCAATCATCCATAGACCTGAATTATCCTTTGAAACAAAAAAAGAAACTATTCAAAGATTTTTTCCTATAGAAACCCCAACCAGAGATAAATATTTAGAGAATTTGGCAGAGGAAGAGATAAGCCGCACAGATCAAACCCAGGATGATCTTTTAGATCATCTTAAAAGTTTAAGAACACTTTTTGCAAATCCTTACTTAAAAGATCATTACAGCCTTATCTGCCTTGAATTAGAAAGGAAGATACATCATCTTCTTTATAAAAAAAGCGAGCATTTAGGCATAGATCCAGCCAAACATTATGAACTGATCTTCAATTATGTGAAGTTAATTGAGTCTTATTTTGACGTTGGCTATATCCGCGACGATTTGCTTTTTTCTGTTTTGGAAGAGGCGCGTACACATGAAGAATATCTGCTCATACGACCCTACTTTTATCAATATAGAATGAATGGCATTCAGAATAAGAAAAAGGCAGATTCTTTTTATTATCAGGACAGGATTGCTCTTTTATTGCAAGAAGCAAAAGCTGAAGAGAAAAAAGAGCTGCTTTTATGGGTATTAGGATTTCAAGAAAAACCTTTGTTCCTTTCTGAATGGGAAATTTTTGTGAAAACCGACCTATCCCAGTTAAAAGAAGTTTTTAGAGGCAACGGTCATCTCCCTTTTAAAGAAGAGAGAGATACACTTTCATTTTCCAATACGGGGCATAGTCTTAGGAAAGAGATGGTGCGGCAACTATTGGTTGGCAATAAGGGAATTTTAACTGATAAAAAGATTTTTGAGAGCATGATGAATACCATCTTTGATTCTATAGTGAGCAAAGGGGGCGAGATATCCAAAAAGAAAATCAAAAAAATCATGAGGAGCGTGATCAGGAATTTAGACGATGAAAGGCTCATTGAAATGACGCAGGCCCTTTCTGTGACTTTATCCCTAAGTGAGGGAGGTGAAGATGAGTCAGTAGTGATTGCTAAATTTTTTGAATCTTTGGGAGTGATTGGCATTAAACTCGCGCAGGTTTTGGCCCACTCTTATGATATCCAAATTTCCGAACAGTTGAGGGATCGCTTAAGAGATTTATCCAGCGGCGCTGATCCTGTAAATAAAATTCTTGCATTTGAAACAATTCAAAATATTTATCCCGGGGGATTCAATGCTCATTTTGATACTCTTGGGGATATGATTGGCAGCGCTTCCGTAAAGGTTGTTTATAAAGTTAATAGAAAGGGTATGGAAAAGCCTCATGTGCTTAAGATTAAGAGGCCGGATGTGTCTCAGAGAATTGAAAAAGATTTGGAATTTCTTAAAAACATTTTAAAAGATCTGCGCAAAAAAGGCTTTTCCATATCTCCGGGTCTTGAAAATGAGGTTGCAAAAGCGATTAGGAGCGATGCGGATTTTAAAAGAGAATTTCAAATAACCGAGGAGTTTAGAGAACAGCTTCAAAGAATTCAGGAAGAGGAGTATTATCACCTGACTGATCAAACCCCGGTTGAATTCTCTGTTGCCCGGATCCATGCTGGTTCCATTCAGAGTGATGCTACTATGGAAACAGACCTTGCTGAAGGCGTCTCTTTAGATAAGCAAAATGAATTAATTCAATCTGGAATCCTAAGCGAGTCTGATTATGTTGAGGTCAAAAGAATTATTTTGGATTTCCTAATGAAACAGCTCTTCCAATATGGTTTTTATCTTTCTGATCCGCATGGGGGGAATTTTCATATTGTAAGAGAAGAGGGAAAAATTAAAATCATTTTAATTGACAATGGTTCAGGAGAAAAATTGCAAGAAGGAGAAAAAAATAAGGAAGAATTATTAGAGGCTATGATCTGGCTGAGTATTAATTCAGGAAGAAGAATTCCAAACCAATATCTTTCTGCATCCATCTTTTTTGGAAAACTAGGTTATCTTAAAAAAGATTTAACCAATTTAGAATTTTTAAGCGCCATATTCAAATATTTAAAAATATCCGGAACCAGAGAGGATGGCAGCTCTTTTATTTTGACCCCAGAAGAGTACATGGAAACAATAAAAGAAAAATTTGCGCAAGAAATGACTGTGCGTGAAAAAATAAGATTTTTCTTAAGGAAAAGAGCAGAACAGCCAGGGGCGATTTTGGTTGCTGTTAAAATCCCAGCTGTAGCGTTGTTGCAGAGATTGCTGCCTAAAAAGTGGTCATCATGGGTTCCATATATTTACGATTTATTTATTGTGTTCTGGCTGGAAAATTTGCTCTTGCATTATTTTGTTAAACCACATTTGCCTCTAATTCTTCATGCTTTGTCTCCTTTCCTTCATGTTCTTGGTTTAGACTCTATTTCTCTAAATGCTGCTCTTTGGGGACTATTTTTTGGTTTGCATTTGATTGAATTTTTTCTGTTTAGTTTCATTAATTGGTTGGAGCACGCACTTTCCCAAACACAAAGATTTCCTCGAGCCCCTCCAAAGGGAAATATTCTCGCTTCAGGAATTGTTAGTCTTCTTAGCGCTTTTTTTACCTCTTCTCCCACCAGTCTTGAATCTTTCGGAATTCACTTCCTAGTAAATTTCGCAGCGTTTCTCATCAGCATTAATATTTATGGCTTAATCAAAAATCGAATAGTAAATGCGATAGAGTTTTTGGAACAGTTCCAAAATTTTCAATGGTCAGAACTTGCAGGGCCTAGTGATACCGCAGAACATCTTAAACCTGCGGTTCAAACCTTTGGCAATGACGCGGAGTTTGCGCTTGAAATCAGTGAAGATGCGTTTGAGGAGAGTGGGAAGGGAAGGATTTTCTTTGATAGAGCGCAAAATCATATTTATCTAGATGATCAAGAAATAGAGTTTGGCAGCCAAGCGCTAAGCAAACTGATGTCTAATATCGCCGCGCTTAAAGAAAAATATGAAGAGAATCATAAAGATTATGAAGTCTTAGCTGTTTTACCAAATGGGAATCTTGGTTTTAATGATTGGTTTGTAGGGATTATTAATGGAAAGGTGTATCGCCATGCAAAGGAGCCTTTGAGAGATAGAACTTATTCAATGGTTGTAACTAAAACAGATGGAACAAGCTCAACAATGGAACTTCACTTTAAGGAAATTTCTGGGACTATTCGCGCATTTGATGAGAAGGATCGTGACATCACAGACCAAATTCAATACGCGTTCTTTGGTCAGCAGATTGTAAAAGATGGAAAATATAATTTAGAAGAGATTACAGAACAATTTGATGATGGTAGGCATCTTTTAAGACTCCCCATGTTTAAATCAGAGAAATTTCCAGGAGACGGACGGTTTTATTTTGGTTTTAGTGATGGCAGAGGCGAACTCCTTGAACAAGATAAAGACAAATTAGATGATGCTGCTCGCGGTAGAGCTGTGTCCTTAAGTTTAATGCCACTAATGGAAGCTGGGATTTCTCCTGAAGAGAGGGAACGAGTTTTTGCTCAATGGGGTTATAAAAATGTGACAGATATTGAAGGTAAGGGTTATTTTAATCTTAATCGCGGTGAATATGTCATTGCTCCCGATAATCAGATATATATTAAATTTTATCCTGGAGTTCATCCTCATACGTTGGTAGGTTTTACAAAAGAAGGAAAAATTTTAACTGCTGGAGTTGAGGGAAATACTGATCATGCTGGATCATCTTTGCCAGAACTCGCTTTTGATTTAATTGGCCGCGGGGCAAAAGATGTTTTCCTTTGGGCCAATGGAAAGGATTCTAAAATCGAGCTAATGGACAATAAGATACAAGCAGAAGGATCTAGAAAGCAATTCTTAGAACTGCTTATGATTGTAAGAAAAAAAGGGGGCGGAATTGATCCTGATGGAACATCTGAACAATCAGAAAATTATCAGAACAATGAACCTTCGCACCCTCAAGAGGCGATGCGGTACCCGACAGAGGAAAACATGAATGATAAGTCTGAACAATTGGGCAGCAGTGAGAACAAGAATGATTCAAAGGATCAAGATTCAGCGCTGAAGATTATAAATATTCTTCAGGGAATAGAAACAGATTTAGATATTGATACTATTCGCGGGGTCGTTCATACAGAAGAATTTGAAAAATCGTTAAAAGAAAAAGCTGCGGAAGTTGGTTTGGAACTAACTCAAGAAGAAGTTACTAAAAGATTGATTGCAGCGGCTCCTCATGCTGATATGGATAAGAGTAATGCTGATCTTTATATCATTAGAGAGGCAATTTCAGAAAAAAATCTTCAGAAAATTTTGAGAACTATCCAGCCTGATAGAACATCTATTTTAGTTACGGAAAGCTCTGAATTGAAGATAAAAATTGAGCAAGAGATGAGGAATTCAAAATTCAAAGAACATCTTAAGTTTTTCGTGATCAGTAGAGAGGAGTTTGGCGAAGCGCCTATTATTAAAGATGGTACAACTCTGATCCTTAAAAATTTACATGATTTACTTACTAACCACAACAAGCTAAAAAGTGTGATTTCTCAGATGACTGGCTTGAACATTGCAGTGGACAACAATTTGAACAGAGATTATGAAGGACTGCCAGAAAATTCTTTGCTTCGCAGTAAGAATACGATTTATCTTTTATTAGATGAACTCTTTAAAGCTCTGCCTGTTCGCGCCATTGATTTAGAGCCCATAGACCGCATCGCCCGCATAGTGGCTAGTTCCGCTTAAAAAAAATGTTACAAAAATGTTACAAAAAGTTGAAGACTTATTTGCGTTATTGATCTATAATTTTTGCATGAGCTACAGAATGACAACCTACTCTTTCCGCATCTGTATGATCAAAGCCCAGAAAAGCGTGCGCTCAAGGTGCATAAAGGTTTGGTCTAGATTTTTTTTCTTGTTCCTTTTTGAATATTTAAACTAAAGTAAACTAACGAATCATTCCTTCCTTTTAAAGTAAATTTTAAATCAAAAATTGCTATTATATTTTTATGTTGCTAGAAGAAATGATTCATGAACTTCTAAAGATTTTTATTTATATTGTGGTTCCAGGTCTTGCGGGAATTACATTCTTTGCTTTGGCAAAGTTTGTAAAACAGGTGACCCCTTTGCGAGCATTGGTTGCCAGTGAACAGGCCTATAGATTCGCTTTCTGGGGATTTTTAATTTTTGGATTTTATTTGGCTTTAAGACCTGTGCAGGTTTTAGCCGGTCCTCACCCCTGGCCTTTGATCATCTCCTCGTTAAGGGAGTTTTTGCTAATCGCTATTTTTGGGCCAGCCTCTTTTATCGCTATTTGCACTCTTTGCTTAGGAGCTGAAACAGTCAATAGAACTTGGATAACAGGCGCATTTATCTTTGGGATTATTTTATCAAGCCTTTTTTGTTTTGTGAACGCCAAAGCCATTGGCGGTTCTGAAGAGATTGTAAAATTAGGCATGATGACAGCGTATGATGGTTTGTGGTTTAAGAGCGGGAAAGAACAGATCGAGACCCTTATGAAAATTCTTTTTCTAATTCGTTTGCTGAATCCTGGACTTTTGCTGCTGGCTGCTGCAACAATCCTTTTGCTCCACGCCATGCGGTATCCTTTAGGAAAAAAAGAAATTTATGATAATATGCCTAAAAAACTTTATATTTTAAGCGCAGCTGTTTATGTTTATGCTTTTTCTTTAATAGCAGGCAGTTTCTTTTATGGTTTTAAAAAAGTTCCGGATCAGTGGGGGTTTTATCATTTAGGTTCTTTAATCGCAGGGCTTTTAGAAACCATCTCCCTTTCTATGCCAGTGAGGAGTGACGTACAAGTTAGCGAGCACGCTGCTTAACAATTTCCTTTTCGGACACCCATTACCCTTTGGGGTGATTTTTATTCCTGCCCAGATTGAATTAATTACATCCTTGTTTTTCAAGCCTCTAAAGCTAGTATATCTAGTGGTGTGACCCAAAAATAGCTTTACAATCTTTTCTCTCTAAATTATGATGCCATTCTTTTTTATCTGCTTGGGTATTTTATTCCAATCCTCTCTGCTCTATGGCAAAGTAGTCATCAATGAATTTGTTTATGATCCGGCTGGAATAGATGCGGGAGAAGAATGGATTGAACTTTATAATACCAGCGCTTCTACAGTTTCTCTGGAAGGGTGGAAGATTGAAGTGGATGAGAATCAATTCCCGGGGAAAGTAAAAGCAGAATTATGTGGTTTTATCGCTCCTTTTAGTTATTACCTTATAAAGGAAAGAGAGGAGACTATTTCAACCGCAACTAAAGCTAATCTTATTTCAGGATTATTAACCATGGGGAATGCTAGCGCTAAGGCGGATGGAATCCAGCTTTTGGATGGGTCTGGTTTGATTCAGGATCGGGTTGTGTATGGAATTGTGGATAGCGATCATTTGTGCGAAGAGATTTGTTCCACAGCTCCAAAAGCTTTAAATGGTTCTAGTGTTGCTCGTTCCACGCCGGGTTCTCTTACTTTTGTAAACATTTTTCGTTTAAACAGTACCCCGCAAGCTGGTGAGACACTTTGCGAAAAACAGGTTTTTCAAAAACAAGAAGATGAGGTCACAATTCAACAAGAACATTTTTTTAGAATTTCTCAAAATCCTTTTTTTCCGCATGGGGATGGATTATTTAAGGAAGCGGCGCTTCATTATAACGTTCCTATCAATACTAAAGTTACCATTGAAATTTACAATGTTAAAGGTCAAAAAATTCAAGTTTTGCAAGATAATGTGAAGCAGTTTTTTAATGGCGCTACTACTGTTTTTTGGAATGGAAAAGATTTGGAAGGGGAAATAGTCCCTATGGGTCTTTATATTGCGCATTTAAAGGCGGAGTTCTCAAATGGGGAAATTAAAAGAGATACAAAGATTGTGATTATGGCTAGAAAACTTTAGATTTATTATGGCCAATGTAAAATCATCCCTATTTTCCTTTAAAGGATACCTCACCCGCAAGGGGTGCGGAGGTTCATTTTTTTTAATTTTTTTTATGACTTATTTTTTAGTCTTGAAAGAAAGTGAAGCAGCTTTTGAGTTCAAAGAGGTTGGGGCAAGAGCCTCAGCTCTTTCTGGCGCTTACACTGCTCTATGCTTAGATGCTTCTAGCCCTTATTGGAATCCTGCGGGATTAGGAGCTCTAAAGAAAATGGAATTTATGAGTTTTTATAACCAACTTTTTTCTTTAAAAGAGATCAATTTTTTTGGCTCAAGCTTTGCGCTGCCTACGAGTTTTGGCACTTTTGGCATGGCATACAGCCAACTTGGGACTTCTTTGTACAAGGAACAGGAATTTTATCTTTCACATGGCATAAAATTGGTAAGGCCAATTTATCTTGGGTACAGCTTAAAAGGAATGTTTTTAACGGTAGATCAGTTTGGAATTGGGAAAACCTTTAGTTTAGACGCTGGTATGCTTTCATATTTAACGCCAACATTTACTCTTGGCCTTGCTTATAAAAATTTAAATCGCGCTGTCATAGGAAAGAATGAAGAACCTTTACCTCAAGGTTTTATAATAGGCATGTCAAATAAAAGCATTCCCGGGTTGACCCTAACAGGAGAACTTGAACGAATAACTTTCTCACCCCTGACCATTAAAACTGGAATTGAATATGAGATAACACCCTCTTTTAAATTTCGCAGCGGGTTTAGCGGAGCTCCCTTAAAATTTTCCGGAGGTTTTGGTTTAAAGTTAAAAAAAGTGGAATTAGATTATGCATATCTTCACCATGAAACTCTTTTAGGAACCCATGCCTTTAGTCTTTATTTTAAATCCAGATAAGGAATAAGATTAGTAAATTTTAGCTGTTTCAAAAGAAACAAGATAAAAATAATTTATTTTTTGCGTATTCGGGTTAAAATGAGAAAGCAGAAGAAGTTATATGATTTCCTACTCCCTATTTATTTGGATAAAAAAGTTGGCATTCCTTTATCCTTTTTAATTTTCTTTTTGTTTTGTACTTTTAATTATGCGATTGAAAATCAAGGATTAAATTTTATGGAATTAGAAAGATTAAGAGAGATCGAGTCCTTTAATAGTCAAGAGTTAAGCCCTGAAGAGTTAGAGGAATCTCAAAGGTATGAAGAGTTTCAAAATCATGATGGATTTTTTTCAAATTTTTTTAATTTAGAGGAAGAGGAGTTTAATTTAACAAAAGGGGAGTTGAGTTATGAAACAACTGAATCTAGAGAAAAATTAAATGGAGCTCTAAAAGATAGGGTAAATATAAAAATAAAAAAACCAGATAGAAAATCTGGAATCTCTGGTTCATTCATAAGAGATGAGGGTTCAAAAAAGTTCGAATGGGAGCAAGGTACTATTGGATATGATTTAAAATCTTCCAGTTTCTCTCAAAGAAGTTTAGTGCAGCAATTGTTGATTGGTCATTACAGAATTTATTTTTTAGAAAATAAGATCAGGGAACCTTCTTTAGGATCTTTAGAGGAGTCTGGTCTTAGGGGTTTTACAACTCGCTTTGGTTTTAAACCTTTGAGCATTTCAGCATTTTGGGGAGGGAAGCAAACAGAAAAAATGCGTGAACTGATAGGCTTTTCTCCAAGATTCAGCATGAAGAATTTAGATTTTGGCTCAATTTTTATACTGGAAGATTCTTTTAACAACAGCATATGGAGCGCTTCGCTTAAGTTTAAAATGTCTGCGCTCTGCCAAACATTATTTTCTTATTCTTTTTTAAATAGCCCTTTTTTTGGAAATGATTTTTGGAGATTGTTCCTCCAGCATAGTCAAAAAATAGAAGAAAATAAATTATTTTTTAATTTTAAAATCAGAAGAAAAAAAACTGATAAAAATTTTTTCCATTTTAATATTGGATCGAGGTTTGTTCAGGAGACTTCAAGAGACAAAAAACAAGTTGTTGGTTTTACCTACGCCCGCACTGCTATTTTTGGCAAGAAGAGAGAAAATATAAAATCACAGATTATTTTTATGAAAAAATTAAACAAAAAGATTGAAAGTCAGCTTGGTTTGTCAACCCTTTGGAAAGATTTAGAGAAAAGAGCTCTTAGCCAGACTGCTGATTTTAGGCTTACTGCTCAGCCCGTGAATGGTTTTAGGGTTGGGGGAGGATTCAAATGGACCGAGTCTGATTTTTTTATGCCTAAAGATGAGGCAAAGAGTTTTTTTGGAGAATTAAAAGCTGCGTTGCCAGGAAACCTTACATTAATTTTTAGGTGGAGAAACAAAAATTTATCTAAAACGAATCACCAAATTTATTCCAAGATTTCTTATCAGTGGTAGAGGTTTTTCCACTTAAGCAGAAGGCAAGATCATTTCACAACTTCTGCTTTTGAACATTTAGCGAAGTCCTGGTCCATTGTTATTACTTTGCAATTATGTTCAAGAGCGGTTGCATACACAATGGAATCCGCCATCGCCAAGTTATATTCCAAGCTGATATCGGCTGCGGAAAGGGCAAGTTCTTCAGAGACAGGAACCACTTGTGTTTTTAACATTTGCGCTACAGCCTCAAGCGCATGTTGTTCAGAAAGATCCCTTTTCATTTTTTTATAAACTTCATACAAGACAATGGTTGGCGTGACAACATTTTTTAAATCTTTTAAATAAGAGTAAAACTTTTCGCACCTGCTCCCATTTGTAAAGAATTCAATCCAGCCCGAGGAGTCTATAAGAATCATACCCTATCTTTTTTCTCTCGAATATTCTGCTTATCCATGCCTTTTGCAAAACCCCTAAATTCATTCAACGCTCGGCTGGGAATAAAGGAAATAATTCCGCTTTTGACCACTACGATCATTTTTTGGCCTTTTTTTAAATGAGTCTTTTCTCTTGCTTCTTTAGGAATGACTACCTGATACTTTGGCGATATCGTTACTGTTCCCATAATCCCTCCATTTTACTTTTATTTGATCGTTCAACTAATTGTAATACGATTTCGTTTAACTGTCAAGAGGTTATAGCAAATGAAAAAGTAGAAAAAAGAAAGAGAGTTAGTCATTGTTTTGCTAAATTTTTAAATGAGTTGAGACCTCAGTTTGTGAGATGATCTGGTTTGACCAGACTAGAAAAAAGCAGGGAAGTTTGTTATGGTTTAGGAGGAGTTGGCGGAGCTTGCGGGGTTGGCGGAGGTGGAGGCGCTTGTGGCGGTCTTTTATTAATGTCTTTGTAAATGTCTTCTGGTTTTAGGTCAGCGAGTTTTCTTTTAAATTCATTTAATTCATCTTTGGAGATTGGTTTTAATAAAGGTTCGCATTGTTGAAAGACTGATTCATCCACAAATAATGGCGCGGAAGCTCTTAAAGCAAGAGCAATGGAATCTGAAGGACGGGCATCAATTTCTTCAATGTGATTATTTTGTTGTAAATAGAGAGAGGCGTAAAAAGTGCTTTCTTTTAGTTCTGTGATTACTACTTTTACAATTTTTGATTTCCATAAATTTATAAGGTTAATAATTAAGTCGTGGGTCATGGGACGGGGAAGTTGGATTCGGTTTAAGTGCATGGCGATAGAGTTGCCTTCAGCTGCTCCAATCCAAATAGGGATGAGGCGGGGTCCTTCAATTTCTTCCAGAACTACCACAAACTGGGATCCTAAGGCAACTAGAGAATAAAGATTGACTGGAATCAACATTTTGTGCAAAATAACATTTTTAAACTAGGGTGTCAAGCAAATTAAAATAGCATTTTTGTTAGAAATAATTTTTATAATTTTTACTTTTTTAGGCAGTCCCTCTGGAATTTGCTTTGGTCAAACAACTGATCCTGCTCCCTTATTAGTTTTATTGGATAAAAATGAAATCCCAGTTTTTGATGATGACGCGGATTTAGATTCTTTAAAAAATGCTCTTCTGCAGAGTTTAAATTATTATGCCGGGCTTCCTAAAGAAACGAATTTTAATTTTGGAAAAGATGTTTATTCCTTGCAAAGCCTTACGGATAGCTTAAAGTTTTTAGAAAATTACTTGGAGCAGTCTCCAAGCAAAGAAGAATTTTCTAGATTTATTCGCGATCATTTTTTAATTTATCGTTCTTGCGGCATGGGGTCAAAGGGGCTGGTTACATTTTCCGCTTATTATGAATATACCCTTTCAGCCTCTCTTAAGGAAGACTCAATTTATAAAGTTCCGCTCTATGCAAGGCCGCCTGATTTATTAGATGTTTATTTAGAAAATTTTGATCCTAGTAAAAGAGGGGAAAGAATAGTAGGCAGAGCGGATGGAAAAAATTTGATTCCTTACTATACGCGCCAGGAGATTGATTCTTTTAAAATTTTAGAAAATAAGAATTTGGAGATCGCCTGGGCAAAAGATCCTTTGGATATTTTATTTTTACAAATTCAGGGGTCAGGCTGGTTAGAAATTAAGGATTCTACAGAGACTTTTCATATTCGTTACGCTGGGGACAATGGCAGAAAATTTAAGTCTGTTGGGCTTTATCTGATAGAGTCTGGCCAAATCCTTAAAAAAGATTTTAGCCGTAAAAAAATGGTGGATGTTCTTAGCCAGCTTCCTGAAGAAAAAAGACAGGAGGTCTTAAACCAAAATCCCAGATATGTTTTTTTTGAAGTTACTTCTCCCACCACGCCTACCAGAGGATCGCTTTTAGTTTATCTCACCCCAGGCCGTTCTATTGCCAGCGATCCTAAGGTATTTCCGCAAGGGGCTTTGGCTTGGTTCAATACGGAAAAATCTGTTTTTGACAAAAAAGGGAAAATCATTGGCAAAAAACCCTTAAAGCGTTTTGTGCTAAATCAAGATGAAGGGGGAGCTATTAAAGGGGCTGGCCGCATAGATTTTTTTGTTGGCAGGGGACAAGAGGCTCAAAAGATGGCGGAAAGTTTTTGGTCTGAAGGGGATCTTTATTTTTTTATTAAAAAACCATCTCCCTAGTCCAAATATTTTCTATCTTTCGCAACTAGACTTTTTTAACGGAAATTCCTTGATAATATAATGTATCTGCGCTCAGGTCTTGTTTATGCGGCCACTCAATTCCACCCCAGATGACGCGAACTTTTTTGAAATAACGTACGTCTTTCAATTCCCGAAATAGATTCTTGTCTAAATACGGAATCATGTTGAATATTCTTGTTTCTCCATTTTTAAACTTTGCAAATAAGCGATAGTCAGATTTTGCTTGAATATCAGAAATTTTTGGAGTCATAAATCACCTTAACGGTTCAATTTTGAATACAGATTGACCTTCCATAGCTAATTTCCAATCGGCCATGATATCTTCACGATGGATTTCTATCCATGCCTGTATTAATTTGAGTTTTGCGGATTTAACTTTACCTTCAAGAATCTTACCGTCAGGAATATGAATTACGGCATGCTGCTCACCATACTGCACATGAATATGCGGGGATTTATGCTTGGCAGTATCAAAATAGAACATTCTAATAATGATGCCATAAAACATCGAAATTACAGGCACAGTTTATTCCTTTTGGTCAGAATCAATATTACTTTCAGTCATTATATCTGGCATGGAAACCCATAAATAAAAATTATAGCATTTTGAATCCGAATAGTTCAGTTAGATTTTATTTGGCAGTTTTTCTCCTAGGAGACCTTCGGGTCTAATCAGTAAAACTAAAATAAGGATGGCAAAGGCAAAAATATCTTTCCATTCTGATCCTCCTGGGATATAACCTGCTCCCAAGGATTCTAAAATTCCAATAATTAAACCTCCCAGCACAGCTCCGGTAATGTTCCCAATCCCGCCTAATACCGCAGCGGTAAAAGCTTTAATTCCAGGCAGAAATCCCATATTATATTTAATTGAACCATAATACATTCCATTTAAAAGTCCTGCTGCTCCGCCCAAGGCTCCTCCAATTAGAAAAGTGAGGGAGATAATGCCATTGGTGTTAATTCCCAGAAGTTCTGCGGTTTCTCTATCTCCGGCAGTGGCTCTTAATGCTTTGCCAAGCCGGGTTTTTTGAATAAAAAATTTTAAAGCGATCATTAAGAAGAGTGAAACAAAAATAATAAAAAGCTGCAGGCTGTTTATTTCACTTTCTCCTATCTTAAATTGTTTTACTGGAAAAAGTTCCGGATAAGGGAGGGATTGGTTTGAGATCAGTAAAAAGATTAAATTTTGTAAAAAGATAGATACGCCAATGGCTGAAATTAAAGGGGCAAGCCTGGAAGCGTGCCTTAATGGACGGTAAGCGATTTTTTCAATTAAAAATCCTAAAGCTGCGCTGCCAGCCATGGCAGCTATTAGGGATAAAAAAAGTTGTAAAAAAGAGGGGGAATCGTTTATCCCTGGGATAAAAAATAAGCCAAGCGAGATAAAAGCCCCAACCATAAAAATTTCTGAATGGGCAAAGTTAATCATCATCAAGATTCCATAGACCAGCGTATAGCCCAGAGAAATTAGGCCGTAAATTGAGCCTAGGGTAATTCCATTAATCAGCTGCTGAATAAACATTTAGTTTTATTTTAAAAAAATTTTCAAATGATTTTTGAAAGAACTCTAAAGGATCTTCCTTAAATTGAATTTGGATGGAGCCTTGATGGAGCGCTGTGGATTGATCTCTAAATTGAGCGCCTCCAACCAGTTTTTTTTCTTGAGAGATAAGATCAAAGCGTACAGGATTATTAAAACACCAATTCGATTGAATGTTGGGAGAAGGCTCAATTTCTTTAAGTTTGGATTCAATTCCACATTGAATCATTGTTTGTTGAATCCATTGATGAATGGCGCAATAAGAATCATTAATTTTCCAAGGTATCTCTTGGTCTTCTTTTTTCCAGATTAGGCTAAAACAAAGATCATTCTCGTGAAGGACTTTGCCTCCTCCTGTTGGGCGGCGCACCATTTCTAAATGGTTCGCGCGGCATTCAAGTTCTGTGGCAAGATCTAATTTTGCGGTCCTTCCATAAGAAAGACAAGGTTTGTTCCAGCGGTAAAATCTTAAAATAGGAGAGGTTCTCAAAGTTTTAATTTCTTGGAAGAGAATTTTATCTCGATCCATTGTGGTCACAGGATATTCACATAAGAATTCATGCCAACGCCAGATAGTACATTTTGCAATTTGTTCAATAGAGGAAGGTATCTGCGTTATTGTTTCCACTTTAAAATTGGGTTTCGCGCTGCTAAAACTTCATCTAGTCTTCTTACAGGGGTTGTAAAGGGCGCTTCTTTTAAGGTTTGGGGATTATCTTTCATTTCTTGCGCAATGGTTTTTAAAGCGCTCACAAAATCATCCATGCTTTTTTTGGATTCTGTTTCTGTGGGTTCAATCATCATTGCTTCCGGCACAATTAAGGGAAAATAGATGGTGGGAGCATAGAACCCATAATCCAAAAGGCGTTTCACAATGTCTAAAGTTTTAATTCCATCTTTCGCGTATCGGCTTCCAGAAAGAACAGATTCATGCATGCAGGTCTCAGGCACAAAAGGGGGAAAAAGATCTTTTAATTGGCTTAGGAGATAATTGGCATTTAAAATCGCATTTTCACTTACATCTTTAAGTCCGTCATGCCCTAAGCTTAGAATGTAAGTATAAGCTCGAACTAGCGCCCCGGTATTTCCAAAAAAAGCTCGAACCTGTCCAATGGTACTTTCAGATTCTAACATGATTTTAAATTTATCTTTTTCTTTTAATATTCTTGGCGTAGGCAAAAATTTTGATAATTTTTGAATGACGCCTACAGGGCCTGCGCCTGGACCGCCTCCGCCATGAGGCACGCTAAAAGTTTTATGCAGATTTAAATGCAATATATCAAATCCAAGTTTTGCAGGTTCTGCCAAGCCAACCAAGGCATTAAAGTTAGCTCCATCCATGTAGAGCAGGGCTCCAGCTTCATGCGCAAGTTTGGATATTTCTAAAATTTGATCTTCAAAAAGTCCTAAAGTATTGGGACAAGTAACCATGACTAAGGCAGTAGTTTCATCCAAAACATTTTTCAAAGCGTCAATGTCAATTCTTCCTCTTTTATTAGAGGGCACAGACTTTATGGAGTATCCCGCAATGTTTGCGCTTGCGGGGTTTGTGCCATGGGCGCTGTCTGGGACTAAAACTTTAGTTCTATTTTCACCCAAAGTTTTAAAATATTTTTTTGCAACTAAAAGCCCTGTTAATTCTCCTTGCGCTCCAGCAGCAGGGTGCAGGCTGAACGCGTCCATGCCTGTTAGCTCACAAAGCATTTTTTCTAAATTCCAAAGCAGTTCCATGCTTCCTTGCAGATGCGATTCGTCTTGATAAGGGTGCGCGTCTGTAAAACCAGCAAGGCTGGAAGTTTTTTCATTAATTTTAGGGTTATATTTCATGGTGCAAGAGCCTAGTGGATAGAAGTTCGTATCTGCTGAAAAATTGAGCTGGGAAAGCCGAGTGAAATGGCGCACAACATCGAATTCTGACACCTCTGGCAGTTGAGGCAGTTTCTTTCTTAAAAATTTTTCTGGAATCAATTGTTCAACTTCAGGACTCTGCGCATCGCAAGCAGGAAATTCTAAAGCGCGCCTATCTCGAACGCTTAATTCAAAAATAAGAGGTTCTTGCGGGTTCATTTAAAGTCCTTTAAGCAATGAAACAAGTTGTAGAATTTGATCTTTGGAATTCATTTCTGTAACGCACCAAAGCATGGCGTTTTCCAGTTCAGGATAAAATTTAGAAAGATTTAAACCGCTCACTATTTTATTTTTTAAACAATGTTCCTGAATTATTTCTGGTTTATGTTTGGATTGAATGACAAATTCATTAAAAAATGGGGATGAAAAGCTAAGCTTAAAATCAGGAATTTTTTTAATCTCTTCTGAGAGCAGATGCGCTTTTTTTAGATTCAATGCCGCCAACTCTTTTAACCCTTTTGGACCTAGAAGCGAAAGATGGATGGTTGCGGCTAGCGCCATTAAAGCTTCATTGGTGCAGATATTAGAGGTGGCCTTTTCTCTGCGGATATGTTGTTCTCTGGTTTGAAGAGTGAGCACAAATCCTCTTTTATCTTCTAAATCTTTTGTTATTCCTACAATGCGACCTGGAACTTTTCTTAAATGTTTTTCCTTACAGCTAAATAACCCTAAATAAGGACCTCCGTAATTAAGAGAAATACCTAAAGGCTGCCCTTCTCCTATGGCGATATCCGCTCCATATTCTCCCGGGGGTTCAAGGATCCCTAAAGAAATTGGATTTGCGCTTACAATAAATAGCGCATTTTTCTTTTGAGCAAGTTCTCCAATGGTTTGCCCATCTTCTATCAGGCCAAAAAAATTTGGATTTTGAATGATCACGCAAGCCACATCTTCATTTAAGTTTTCATTTAATTTTTCAAGAGCTACTGTCCCATCTTTAGAATAAGGTATCTCCACAATTTCAAAATCATTGCAGTATGTTTGTAATGTAAGGCGGTATTCAGGGTGAGTTGTTCTAGAAACAAGAATTTTCTTTCTGCCTGTTTCTCTTAAGGCAAGCAGGGCTGCTTCAGCTAAAGCAGAAGCTCCATCATAGAGAGATGCATTGGCAATGTTCATGCCATAAAGATCAGCGATCATGGTTTGAAATTCAAAGGTAGCTTGCAGGGTTCCTTGGCTGGCTTCTGGTTGATAGGGAGTGTAAGCGGTTAAAAATTCTCCTCTGGAAATAAGAGCAGGAACCACAGCTGAGATAAAATGGAAGTAAGAGCCTGCCCCAAGAAACCCAGTATGGTCAGCTACAGTTAAATTTTTTGAACTCAAATTTTTAAGGTGAGCTAGAACTTCCATTTCTGATATTCCTTTTTTTAAGATACCTTCTTTTTTAGGGGAAAAAAGCGCATTGGAAGGAATATTTTTAAAAAGCTCCTCAACCCCAGCAACTCCAATGGAGGAGAGCATCTCTTTCTTTTCTTGTTCCGTATTAGCTGTAAATTTCATATTTTTATAATTACTTTACTATCTATTGACGGTTCAATTTAAAATTGTTTGATGAATCTGGCAGAACTTAATTTTTTATTGTGTGGTCAACTGAATCTATTGGCAATCCATGCTCATTTTTTATTAATGTGAGGGAACCTCGGTTTTTAAGAATTCCTGATATTGGTCGTATGTCATTAGATTTTGTAATTCATTTGCATCCTTAATTTCTAATTGAAAGAACCATCCATTTTCATAAGGGGACTGGTTCACCAGACTTGGATCTTTGGCAACATTCTCATTCACCGTTATGACTTTTCCTGAACAAGGAGCGTAAATAGGGAAGGCTGCTTTTACAGATTCAATGCTGCCTGCTTCCTCTTCTTTTGCTAAAGATTTGCCAATAGAGGGAAACTCCACAAATACCACATCCGTGATTTCTTTTTGAGCATGTTCAGAAATTCCAACTTTACCATCAGGTGAAATCCATTCATGCGTTTTTGCAAATTTAAGATGATTTAAGTTTAGCATCTATTTTCTCCTATATTTACCTTTCATAAGCCTGCATTCCATTTTCAAAATCTGTCCAATAAATTAAGCGGTACTACAGGCACTCCTAACTAATTGGGCAGCGCTTTATTATAAAAAGGCAATTTGGTGACTTCCGCAGGGATTTTTTTTCCATTGCACTCAATGGAAAAATTTCTTTCCAGATTTAAAGGAACATAGCCAAGCGCGATCCCTATTTTAAGCATGGGTGAAAAAGTTCCACTGGTCACTTGCCCAACAACTTCTTCCTGATAAAATATTTTTGAACCATGGCGCGGTATGCCCCGATCCTTTAGTTTAAAAGCCAGCAGATGCTTTTTAAGCTCTCCGTTTTTTTGTTTTAAGAGAGACTCTTTACCAATAAAATTTTCTTTGTTTAATTTAACCACCCAGCTTGGGCCAGATTCCATGGAGGTATGTTCTTCATCCACATCGTTACCATAAAGTAAGTAGCCTGCTTCTAAACGCAGTGTATCTCTTGCGCCTAAACCGCAAGGCAGGAGATTAACTTCTTTTCCTTCAAAAAGAATTTTTTCCCAAAGTTCTAAAGTATTTGCTTCAGGCAGAATGATCTCCAATCCATCTTCGCCCGTATATCCAGTTCTGCAAAAAAACATTGTTTTATTTTGAATGTTTTCAGTTAAACATTCATGGCGCGCAGGTATATTTTTAAATAGTTTTGAAGCGATGCTAATCGCTTTAGGTCCTTGTAATGCGATCATGCCAAAAGAATCGCTTTCATTTTGTATGGTCACATCTCCTTCTTTTTGTTTTGTCATCCAATCAAAATCTTTGTTAGCAGTAGAAGCGTTCACAACCACCAGATATTGATTTAAAGCTAATGAATATACAAAAATGTCATCCACTACGCCACCTTGAGTGTTACAGATATGAGAATAAATGGCATGGCCAACTCTACATTTTGAAATGTCATTGGTGCAAATTTTTTGTAAAAAATTAAGGGCTCCGGTTCCTTCCACAAAAATCTGCCCCATGTGGGAAATATCAAAGATGCCGGCATTTTTTCGCACCGCAAGATGCTCCTCGACAATGCTGGTATAAAGCACAGCCATTTCCCAGCCAGCAAATTCCACGCATTTAGCTCCATTTTTTTTGTGCCAGTCATTCAGAGGCGTGCGTTTTAGGTGGGGTTCAATGTGCGTTTTCATAAATCATTTCATCCGCATGAAAAGAAGATCGGATCTTTGGTCCGCAAAAAATTTTTTCAAAACCCAGCTCTTCAGCCATTTTTTTAATTTGATTAAACTCTTCCAGAGTGTAGAATTTTTGAACAGGAAGATGTTTAAAAGAGGGTTGAAGATATTGCCCTACTGTGAGAAGCTGCGCTTTTGATTTTCTTAAATCCAGCAAGGTTTGGTACATTTCATTTAGGCTCTCGCCCAGCCCGACCATGATTCCGGATTTTGTTTTAATGTTCGGCTGATATAGGGAAGCGTTTTTAAGAACTTTTAAGGATCTTGAATAAGTTGCTTTTGCCCGGACTTGTTGGGTAAGCCTTTCCACTGTTTCAATATTATGATTAAAAATATTTGGTTTGCTTTCTAACACGATTTTAAGCGATTCCTCATCACCTTTTAAATCACTGATAAGAATTTCTATGGTAAGGTCTGGAAGATTATTTTTAAGGAGATTAATAGTTTGGGCAAATTGGGAAGCTCCGCCATCTTTTAAATCGTCTCGGGCAGGAGCGGTAAGCACCAGATGTTTTAGTTTCAGTTCTTTTACAGCTTTTAGAATGCGCTGCGGTTCATCCAATTCTGGCGCAAGAGGGACACCAGTTTTTTCCGCGCAAAAATTACAATGTCTGGTGCATAAATCCCCTAAGATTTGTAAGGTAAGGGTTCCTCGAGCGTAGCAGTCTGTGCGGTTAGGACATTTTGCCTCTTCACATACGGTATGGAGTTGTTGCTGCGAGAGCGTATCTAATAGTTTAAAAAAAACAGGTCCGCTAGGTATTTTTTGACGAAAAAGAACTGGAAGAGGGAAAGAGCGCATGGAAAATAATTTTATCTTTCTAAAGCAACTTTAATGCCTTCAGAATATGTGGGGTGAGCAAAAATAATATTTTTTAGTTCTTCCTTATTCATTTTTTTATCAATGGCAATGGAGAAAATATGGATCATTTCAGTGGCATGGGGTCCAATGATTTGAGCTCCAATAATTTTACCATTTTTTTTCTCACACACAATTTGGATAAACCCCTCTGTCTCTCCTTCTGCTTGGGCTCTGCCTAAACCTTGAAAAAAAGATCTGTGGGATTCTGTTTCTATTTTTAAATGGTCGGCATCTTTCTTCCACATCCCTACAGAAGCAACTTCCGGCCAAGTATAGAGACATCGAGGGATGAGATTTTCATTGTAAATTTGTTTTTCACCCAAAGCGTTGTTTGCCGCAATTTCACCTTGCTTAGAGCCGGCATGGGCTAGAAGAGATAAACCATTCACATCCCCAACAGCATAGACATTTGGATTAGATGTTTCCAGATTTGAATTGACCTCAATGCCTTTATGGGAATATTTTATCTGCGCTTTTTCTAAAGAAAGTTCTGAACAATTTGGAATTCTGCCTGCGCAGACTAAAATTTGATCCACCTCAATCTTTGAATGATCTGAAAGCGTCACAGTCCAGAAGCTGTTTGTTTTAAGGATTTCAATTGCAGTAAGGGAGGTATAGATTTTGATTCCTCTTTTTTCAAAAGATCTGGCAAGGCTATTTACAATTTGAGGATCTTCCCCGGGAAGAAGAGCTTTGGTTTTTTCAATTAAAAAAATTTCTGAACCCAACTCTTTAAAAAAACAGGCAAACTCACAGCCAATAGCTCCGCCCCCAACAATTAGGATCCTTTTAGGAAGGTTTGTCAAATCAAAAACTTTGTCTGAATCCAGCAGCTCTTTTTCAATCTTATCAAAAGGCGGGGGGAAAAAAGGTTTGGAGCCCACAGCAATAATCGCTTTATCAAAAGTAATTCTTTTTTCTTCTTTTAAGGACTTTACCATTATTTCCTGAGGAGAACTAAACTGCGCTTTACCAGAAATGATCTCAACCCCATGGGTTTTTATCTGTTTTTCTAAACTTGATCTTAAAAAAGCAACAATGCGCTCTTTCTCTTTTTTAATCTCTTGCCAAAGTTCGTTTTGAAGAGATCCAAAAGGAAAAGTTAAAGCAGCTTGGGTTTTAAAAGTGTTACGGAATAAGAAGAGTTTTTTGCCAAAGGAAAGCAGAGTTTTGGAAGGGATACAACCTCGATTTAAGCACAAGCCGCCAACAAACTCTTTTTCTATTAAGTGGATTCTAGCGTTTTTTTTGGCAGCTGCGCGCGCAGCAGTTTCCCCTGCAGGACCTCCGCCAATAATAACTAGATTAACTTTAATCATTTAGTTGGGAGTGTGAACTTTCTCGATTTCTCTTCAAGGACAGACAGATGAAAAAATGATTCGGGTTAATCAATTCAGCGCTTGAAAACTTTTATTTTTCACCACATAGATGCTGATCGCTTTATTTTTAGTATCCCCTTTTTCATCAAATTCAGTGGTGCCTAAGACTCCGTCATATCTTAAGGTTCTCATAAATTCAATCATTTTGGAATGATCCACCGCATCTGAATCAGGTTGAACTCCTGCTTTTTCCAAAGCCAGGATTGCGATCATAAAGGCTTCATAAGTGTAGTGATCATACGGTTGAAGGTCAGTAGCTTGAAATTTATTTTTATATTTTTCCAAAAAAGTTAAAGCAGAGGGAATTTTTTCTGGAGGAAGCCCCACATTGGTTATGTAGGCTCCTTCGCTGGCAGCGCCCGCGACTTTAAAAAATTCTTTGGTTTGCAGAGCATCTCCTGAAATAAAGAGCGATTTTATTCCTAACTCTTTTGCCTGTTTAGCAATCAGCCCGCCTTCATTATAAATACCGCCAAAATAAATTGCATTTGGGTTTTGCGTTTTTATGCGCGTGAGCAAGGCTTTAAAATCTTTCTCGCCTACCGCAATCCCATCAAAAGAAAGAACTAAACCGTTTTTGGCAACAAATTCTTTTTGAAACTCTTCACACAAGCCTTGACCATAAGGTGTTTTGTCATGGATAATTGCAACAGTTCTTATCTTTAGGTTTTGAATCAGATATTGCGCCGCAAACTGGCCTTGCACATCGTCTGTGGTATTGACTCTAAAAACGTTTTTGTTCCATTTCCATGAAGGTTCTAACTGTTGCAAGGTCAATTTTGGATTCGTAGCAGCTGGGGTAATCATTAAAAGATTATTTCTTGCATAAATTTGCGCGGCTGGAATGGAACAGCCAGAATTTAAATGGCCGACCACAGCCACAATATTAGGATCCGCGCTTATTTGATTGGCTACGTTCACTGCTTCTTTAGGATCTGCTCTATCGTCAAAACTTCGCAACTCGATTTTATATTTAAACCGTCCAGACTGATTCGCTTCTTCTATGGCCAGTTCTGCTCCGCGTCTCATTCCCTGTCCCATGGCGGCAATATCTCCAGTTAAAGGCACTGCTATGGCAACGCGATAGACTTTTTCTTTTGATTTACAACTAAAGAAAACGGTTAAAATAAAAATAAGAGTTAGAGATTTTAATTTATTCTGCATGATTAAGTTGTCCTTTGTCGGGTTTAGATTAGTTCCTTGCTTGGCGAGGAATCCATTTCGCAATCCAACCGCTTTTCTTTGTTTCTTTAGTTTAAAAAACTATATCAAATTTTCTGATCTTATTTCCACTATCTAAATTTATCTAATATCTATAATAAAGAAGTTGTGGTGGGAAGGCAGGTTTTCTATTTTTTTTCTAATAAAGGCAGGATTGCTTTTAAAAATTCTTTTGCATCTTCAACTTTTTGGGATGCAACGGAACCAATCACATCGTCTGAAATCGCATAATCGGCCATTTCTCTAACCCTGCGAGCATCAATAAGCATTTCATGAAATTTTGGATCAATCTCCTTGGTTCTAGCAAAATGATAACCAAAACTTGATTCAACCGCAGAATGTTTGACTACCTCTATTCCTCTAGATATTAATAAAGCTTGTGTAGCATAAAATATTGAATAATAGGCTTTGCTTGCCGCATGAGAAAAGTAACGGTCTTTAAGAAGTTTTTGAGACACCTCAATCGCTTCTTCTGACTTTTTGATTAACTGCGCAACCTGTTCGGTCATATTTGGATGCCGTCTCTCATCACATGTTTATAAAATATAAAACCTTTTTGAAAGGCATCTTTAAATTTGGAGTCATTGAATACTTTTAAAGAAATAATAGGGTTAAAATTATGATCCCACATGACTTGATATGCGATGTTATACATTTTTTTTTCAATGGATAAATCTTTTTCATCTATGAGAGCAACAACATCCAGGTCAGAGTCAGAAGATGCATCGCCCCTTGCGCGGGAACCAAAGGCAATTAACTGCTTTAAGTGCTTCTTGATATCTATGGGAAGCCTTTGTTTGAATTCTAATAGTAGATTCTTATCCTCATCTAGCATGTCAGGGATTATATCACAGGGGTAAAAATGTTACAAATTTGTTACAAAAAGTTGAAGAATTGTTGGGGAACTTTGTTTATAATTCTAACATAGGCGTTAACAGATAGGCGCTAACAGCGATATAAAATGAAGCGCTATTTTTTTAAGATCAAGAATAAAATTAGAAAATAATAGAGAATAAAAAGTATGATTTATTTTTGGACTAATCATCGGAATCGGAACTATTTGCAGCTAACCGCAGGGTTGGTTGCGATTAGTTTTTTATTTACCACAGTTTCTGCTCCATTCGCCAATGCCCGCCTCTTTGGAGCTGCAAAGGAACAACACCCTCTTTCAAAAACATTTGAAACCTATGCGCAAAATCTGGAAAAACTAAAAATTGAAGATAAAACGTCTCGCAAACAGATCAGCAATCTTGTAGATGCGCTAAAGAACAGACTTTCTTTTGTAGGACCAGTCAAGAAAAATGGGAAATCTTATCTCTTTGGCTCATATCGTGGGGATCAAGCGCGAATCAATTTCATCCTGCAAGTTTCACCAGTAGAGGAGATTAAAGGAACAGTTTTCAAAGGTTCGGAAGCTAGAGAAGCGATAGATACTTTAAGGGATATGCCTGGTAGTTTTTTAGGAGTGACTCAAGGGACTCAAAGAGATCCTAAACATCTTCCTTTTTTTAAGATTCTTAGAGCCTTTTTGTTTGAGCAAGGTCAGAGGGTAGTGGAGATGCATGCGGATAGAGAAGCGCGAAGATTTGCTTTAGAACAGTCTCCCTTTGAGGTTGGAGAGGAAGAGGTGTCTAAAGAGGGTATCTTAAACCTATGGGGTAAACATTTTGGGATTGATCCTCGAATTCAAGATAGGAGACTTTATTTCACAAGAAAAGAAAGATCAATTCTAACACACCGCTCAAAGCCAAGATTAGGCAAGTCAAGAAGAGAGAGTGCAAGACCACCAGAAGAATCAAGAAAAAGAACAAGAGCGTTATCCAATCATTCTGTAAGAGGACTGAGAAGAACAAATGTAAAACGTTTCGTGCTGTCTGTATTAAAAGCTCCATTATTTATTTTGGGAGTAGTGGGGATGGGTTCTAGTGGCGGCTCAAGCGGTTCAGGCGGAGAAATAGGGGAACCTCTAGCTGAAACAGAGGAATGGGAGGTTATAGGGGAGATGGGGACTGGGCCAGGTGAGTTTGATAACCCTGTAGGCATAGCATTTGATCCTGAAGGAAATCTCTGGGTTACTGATGCCAACAATAACAGATTGCAGATGAGGGACAATAATACTGGAAACTGGCATGTGGTTGGGGAGGAAGGAACCAAGCCGGGACAGTTTAATGATCCTCAGGGAATTGTTTTCGACTCCGATGGGAATCTTTGGGTGGCGGATAAAGGTAATAGCCGCTTACAGAGAAGAGATAAAGATACCGGAGATTGGACTGTCACTGGGGAGGGTGTGTTTATAGAACCCGTACAAGTTAATATTTTAAAAGGGGATATATATGTAGTGGATATTGCACAATCTTGCTTTAAAAAGATGAATAAAGATACAGGGAAATGGATTGATGATGAGAGTTTTGGTAACCCTAATGGCGAAGGAGCGGTTGATGCTAGAGATTATATTCGTGGAGATGCGCGTGATTCTGAGGGAAAATATTGGGAGGTGTCAAGGGATCATTCTTTACAGGTAACTAAGAGAGATAGAGCAACAGGGAAAATGACTGTTCTCAAGGTTGGGAGATTTGGGACAGGGCCGGGTGAATTCCATAATCTGCGTTATATAGCTTTTGACACTGAAGGGAATCTCTGGGTAGCGGATTCAGGGAATCACAGACTACAAGTTCGCAAGGTTTCCAAAGAAGCTGCTCTAACTCCATTTCAAACTCCATCAGGTAGTTCCTTCCCTGCACCTGAACTCAAAGGAGAGGATTCAACTAAAGGCGCTGTTGTGTTGAGCGCATTAGATAAAGAGAGATTAATAGCTGAGCTTAAAGAGATGGCGGCGGAAGTAGAAGCGCTACTTGCAAAGTCAGAGATCACACCAGAAGATCTAGCGAGAGCGCAAGAGCTGGCTGAATTATCAGATGCGAAAGTACAGAGTATAGCAGGATTAGAACCTTCACAAGTTAGAGATGCGGGAGAGGAATCTGATTCTCAAACAGGAAATGTGTTCCTTACTTTAGAATGGACTGTAGTGGGAGGTAGGAAACCCGATAACACTTATAGAGATAACACTTATTTTGGTAGACCTAAAGATATTGCATTTGATTCTGAAGGAAATCCTTGGGTAACAGAGCGTAATACATTACAGATGAGGAATAAAAATACAGGAAAGTGGATTCGACTAGGAACATTTAAAAAAGGTAGAAAAAAAGGTGAGTTTAAAGACCCTGAAGGTATTGCATTTGATCCTGATGGGAATCTTTGGGTTGCTGATACTTATAACCACAGGATACAGAGGAGAGATAAAAATACAGGGGAGTGGACTGTGATAGGAAGGAAAGGAGTTAGAAAAGGTGAGTTTTATTTGCCTTCTGGAATTGTATTTGATCCTGAGGGGAATCTTTGGGTAGCGGACACAGGAAATAACAGATTACAGAAGAGGGATAAAAATACAGGAAAGTGGACTGTAGTAGAAATGGAGAGTGTAGAATATGGTGGTTTTGGTAAACCTTGTGTGATCGCTTTCGATACAGAGGGGAATCTTTGGGTGTTGGATACATTAAATCACAGAATAGTGGTCAGATCTAAAAGTACCGGGGTTTGGATGGCAATAGGAAAAGAGGGAACAGGGCCAGGTAAGTTTCGTTATCCTAAAGGTATGGCATTTGATCCTGAGGGGAATCTCTGGGTAGCGGACACAGACAATCAGAGAATACAAATGAGGAATAAAAATACGGGAGAGTGGACTATGACAGGAGAAGCGTCGCAATATGCGCCAGAAGAAATAAAAAAAGTTCTAGAGGATCATACTTGTTCTTGGTCGCCACATGGTATTGCATTTGATGCTGATGGATATCTCTGGGTTGCTGATAACAGTAATGAGGTATTAGAAGTTAGTAAAAATCCTATAAAATCTGCTCAATCTCAACTTTCACCCATAAAAGATTTTGAGGAATATAAATTCTACAAGGAATTCCATTTTCAGACGGGTATCGTATATGATGAAGCGGGAATAAAGAGAATAAAAGCATTTGAAGTAAGAACTGGAATGTATTATGACCCTCAGACTGGTAAAACTACGACTGATGGTGTTGTTCATACTACATGGCAGGGTGATGATATCTCTTTATCTGGAATCGTGTTCACACGGAATTTGTCAGGGAGTATAACATTGGGAAGTGTGGTTGCTGCTCTCTTGATTTCTCCTTATCTTTTGATTCTCACGCCGATATTCTATGGAATCTTTTATGGAGCTACTTGGTGGAGCAAACAATTTGCAAGGATGAGTTCTTCTGGACTATCTCCGCCCAGAGTAAGTGAGCAAGAATCTTCATTTAGCGCTTTGGAACAAATTGCATTGCTAAATCGTATAGAACAGCTTTTCCCTAAATTTAAGTTTATTCCTGCTGATCTTCCTTCGCTTTCTCCTGCGGCTGCGCAAGACAAAAGAATCATAGTTGACCTCAAACAAATCTCAGATATAATTGCTGGCAAGTCTCTTAAAGAGCAAGAGTTTATGCTGCGATCCATCATCCAACATCATGAGGCATTACATTTGAGAGGATTACCGCACCTCGTTATCTACCCATATCAAATGCTGATGACCGCTCTCCGTTTAAGCAACTTCCCTCATATAATCGTTTATCCATACCAAATGATTCTGACATCTTTTAATCATTCTCTAAGAGAATTGAGAAAAATAATAGCAGGATTAGAACCTTTAAAAGTTGGAAATAGAAAACTGAGAAAGATAAATGTTAAGCGTTTTACACTGTCTGTATTAAAAGCTCCCTTATTTATTTTGGGAGTAGTGGGCATGGGTGCTGGCAGTGGAGGTTTATTTGGAGGAACAGGTACCACAGATCCAAAATCTGGATTTATAGGGGATAAGTCTCAAATCCGCAATTCTGTGATCACATATTATCAAGCAAGGAAAGGGCTGATTGAGGCGATACGAAATAGCGATGCAAGAAGTTATAAAGAACATTATGAAAATCTTCTTTCTTCTGCCAAGTTCGTAAAATCTTCTATTGCCCAAGACCAGCTCCAGCCCCTGATTGAGGAACTGAAAAAATCTGGAAGTCTCTCTGGTTTAACTTTGCAGAATCATAAAGGGGAATATTCAATTGGACCTTGGGACGAAATCTTGCATGCTGCAGGAGAAGAATTTAGCGCTCACCACAAACAATGGATTGAGGAGACTTTAGATGAGCTGATTCAGGCATTTCCTCAAAAACAGAGAAGACATATCCTTCCTATTCGTCAAAAAGCTTTGGATCAAACATTTCCTTATTCTTCGGAATATTCTATTTCTTATCCAGATGAAATTGCGCAGTTTATTGAGAACACAAAAGATCCAATGGAATTGGAAATAATGGCAAGATGGATGGAAAGTAATTTGGCCATGGCTTCTTATTTTGAAGAGGCTGGAAATTATGGATTAACATTTATTAATCTTCATTCCCGTATTATCTTGCATGCTACAGAAAATGAAGCTCTATTCAGATCCACTTATGCGCATGAACTGATTCATTATCTTGCGCACGAAGGCAAGCTGGATATTCCATCCAATGTAGAAATTGTAACCCACGCTATTGGAGCGGTTTATATCGCTTCTGATAAAAAGGTTGGGGAATCAGCGCAAGATTGGGCGGCTATAACTCCTGAATTAGATAAATTTTATCTATTTTTTGAGAGTGGGAAAAAATGGGCTAAGGATCAAGGTTTTAAAACAGTAGAGGAGATTGGATTTGAACAGATGATGCAAATAACTCATGAAACTGTTGTAGAAAATTGGGAGGAGTTAGGACTTCCTTCTTTAGAGTTTGCTTTGCACTTACCCCTTGCCATGGAACTTGGAATGTTTGACCCAGAATTTTTTCAGCGTTGGGCAGGAACAGCTTTAGGAGGCGCAATTTGGGAAATATCAGGGGCAATTCCAGAAGAATCTAAGAAATTAGCAGTAGAGCTAATACTTGGCTGGGCAGACAAAGTGCTGGCGACTATTACCCAAGAAATTCCAAAATTTGCCGCGGATCCTGAAAGAAGGAAGAATATTCTAGCTGCGATCACTTCTAACTTACAAATCCTCACTGAAAATCCGGACTTTAAACTGGTTCCGAGTCCAGCAGAATCTGGCAGGCAGATGTTTGCTATTTCTCAGGATAGAAGCCAGATTGAATATGTGCCTGAAATGTTAGATCACCCAGACCCAGAAGTAACAGAAGCTCTTTTTTATGAGCAGGTATTTTCAGTGCTTTACTCTAACCCAGGATGGGTGGAACCAGAATTTAAGAATTCTTATTTTTTGGCTCTTTTTGCAGCTGCAGAGTTAATTCGCACCAGAAAGATGGGAGAAGAAAAACTGCGTAACATATTGGAAAAATTTCAAAAGCTAAACAAAGCTCTTTACTCTAATCCAGAGAGCGAATCCGCAAAACAAAGGATGAACCAACTGCCCTTATTTGTGCAGTATCTGGAAGCTCTGCTTTTTGAGGGCAGAACAGGTCAAAGGGATCCGCGCATCTCTAACAAAGATGTTAGAAACGCATTGAGGAAAACTGTTAGAGCGCGTCGCTCAATAAAAGGAATTAAAGAGGAACGTGACGCGTACAGAATCATACGAGATGAGATTTGGCCCAAGCTCAAGGAGTTAGCGGAAAAATCAGAGGAAGAGATGAGAGAAAAAGAGTTAAAGAAACAAGCTGGCGCAGGAGAAGGTTCATCGGGACAAGGAGAAGGTTCTTCTGGAGAAGGAGGCGGTGGACAAAGTGGTTCTGCAGGGAAAGCAGGGGCTGGCGGGTCACAGAAAGGTTCTACAGGGAAGGCAGGATCAAAAGCAGGTTCTTCAGGAGAAGGAGGAAGAGGATCGCAAGCAGGCTCTGCAAGCAGTGAAAACGATTCAGGGAATGGGGATGCAATGGAAGATTTGTGGAACAAAATGGATGCAGATGACAAACGTCAATTTATGGAGCAGATAAAAGAAAAAGTACGCAAGGCTCTGGAAGATTTATTGCAAGGAATGGGCTCTAATGCAAATAGCCAAGCTGCAAAGGAAACATCTCAAGAAGAAGGGAAAGCGGATTCTCTTAACTCTATGGAATCTTCTGCTAATTCTTGCGGAGAAAAGATTGATCAGATGAAATCAGATTTAAATGATATGGGAGAGATGGTTGAAGGAGCAAAGCAAAGAGCGGAAAGTATGGAGAGAGAGGCTGGTAAAATGAGAGACAAGACCGGTATCTCTCCAATTACGGAACACGATATAAATAAATTAAAAGAGATGATTTCGCAGGTAAAAGAGAAAGCTCAGAAACTTAAAGAAGAGAGCGGTTCGTTAAAGAGTCAATCAGATAAACTTTCAAAAAATTCTAAAAATATGGATGAGGGGATTTCTTCCTCAGCAGAAGATCTAAAAAGCTCAGCGAAAAATCTTCAGGAAAAAACAGGGGATTTAAAAGAAAACGCGAACAACTTTGATGGAAAGGTGAATGAAATAGAGAGGAAGCTGGAAGAGATTTCTAAAGCTCCTGAAGGGACTCCCCAGCCTAGAACTGGCGCGGCCCAGGTTCAAGAAGGGGCAGGCGATCTTCAGGATAAGGCTAAAGAGATGCTGGATTTACTCAACCAACTAAAGGATTTATTAGGGGATGCGTCTAAGAATTTAGAAAATGTAAAAACAGAGATTGAGCAAGCTAAAGAGCAAAACGGGCAAGGCAAGAAAGGTAAGCAAGGTAAAGCGCCGGAAACTAAACCTAGTGAGGACTCAGCAACAGATACGCCTTCAACCTCGAGCGCTTCTCCTTCACTTTCAGATTTGGCTAGGGATTTACTAAACAAGTTAAGAGAAAAAATAACTGGCGCTTCAAATCCAACGAGAAAGTCCGCGGAAGAAATAACAGACCTTAGCAAAGAAATCAAAAGCGCAGGCATGACTCAAGCAGAATCAATAGAGATGAATCAAATGTTTACAACAACAATTAGAGCTGAAGCAGAAACCCTTCACCTAAAACTTAGAAAGAATCTGCAAGAGACAGAGCTGGACAAAGATATGGGGGGCTTAACAGAAGGGGATTTAGATGAAGATAATCTTGTGGAATATAGGCTTGGCAAAGCATTTAAACGTCCGCTCCTTCCCGGACGGGTCAAACACCGGGTTATGTTTTTGTTTGATAACAGCGGAAGTATGGGTTCCATGGATGATCCAAATAGTTCTATTTATCATGCAGCGCGCGCAGCTATGGTATTTTTGTTAGCTCATAAAGGCTTAAAGGGAGTGGAAGTTGGGGTATGGATTTATGGCAATACCCCTTCTCAACAGCTTCTTCCCTTAATGCGTGCGGAACAAATTACTGAATTAATGATCTATAGGATGG
This sequence comes from Elusimicrobia bacterium RIFCSPLOWO2_02_FULL_39_32, assembly GCA_001800135.1. Classification (GTDB taxonomy): domain Bacteria; phylum Elusimicrobiota; class Elusimicrobia; order 2-02-FULL-39-32; family 2-02-FULL-39-32; genus 2-02-FULL-39-32. Next base: position 110,789 of record MGUU01000018.1, read on the forward strand.
TCAAGAAAATTTCTGAAAGCCATGGTTCTACAGAAGATATCAACAGTATGAAAGAACTGGCAAAATTTATTTCTGAAGGCGCAGACGCGAATACACTCTTAACAGTTCTCCATTATGGAGATGGAAATCCAAACGATTCTGCTCTTCAGCCAAAAGTGCAAAAGTTCTACCTAGAACATAAAGATAAAAAGATATTGTGGGCAAGCTGGGGCACAGGTCCAAAAACTCAATATAGTGATCCGGAAAAGATGAAAAGGGATTATGAGCCGACAGAAGAAGTAAGAAAAGCAGTGCATCCGGGATTTGTGCCTATTTCAGGTTACATTAAAAACTCAGCTGAACTATCAGTGATTACTGCGGATTTTGTGGAGAGGATTTATCGTAAAAAAAGGCCGCTCATGGCTTTGGCAATAGGAAAGATTGAGGAGATTGTAGAAGATGCTCTGCGCATTGTGCCCCAAATTTTTAAAGATTACCTGCATACTCTTTCCGATGTTGTGGAGCGTTTTATTGCAATTCTTACAGGCGAAGAGGATGAATATATTCTTTCAGAAGAAGAGGCAGCGCCATATCAGAACATGATCTCTGAGATTGAGAATGGCGTAGAATTCGCGGTTCGTGGCATAGTTGGATCCAGCATAGATATAGAAGTAGAGATTAAAATCACAAAAAGTCCGTTCGCGATCCACTTGGATAAAGGGGCGTTCGCCTATACCGAAATTCATAAGCACAAAGATAAGATTCTGGTAAACTTTGTGGTACACGAAGCTTTTTTAAAAGCTGTAGGAAACAGGTCTCCTCCTTCTGACAATATGCTTACTCTGCTTGCAGAAAAAGAGATCAAAGAAGAACTTTTTATTAAACAGGTACAAATGGCGCATAGCCATAAAGATTTTTCTAGTTTAAAACAAGAGCACTCTCAACTGACAGATAAAGACATTGTTTTCCTTACAGATCAGCCTGACCAAGCCTATCTTATATTCCATAAAATTTTTGCTAAAGAATACGCGTCGCTTTTTTCAATTGCGCGCAAAATTATACAAGATCAAACCATTCGCAGATTCGTGGAAAAGGATGGGAAAATCTTCTTTCAGTTAAAAACTCCGGAGATGCTTGATTCTGTGGAAGTTCCGATCTATAGCGAGGACGAGGGCGGAGAGGAAAGCAAGAGAGTTGTAAAACTCTATATTAAGGAAAAAGGGAAATGGGTACGGATGATCCCGGGTGAAAATGTGGTGGACATTCCTGAACTCATCGCCTACAGCATTCAGCAGAAAGGAAAAGAGAAACTAAAAACTTTTAAGTTCAACCACAGCAATACAAAGACTCTTGCAGACATGTTTCAGATTTATACGAATCCAAACGCAAAGAATAGCAATCTCGGTTTGGTTGGTCCGCGCGGATCAGGAAAAAATACACTGGGCTATATCTTAGCTGGTTTAGTTGGAATTCCGCAAAGGCTGATGAGCTTGCATGCGCATACGAATCAAAAGGATCTTAGGGAACGGAAAATTATTTCCAGTAGCGAGCAGATAATAAAAGTAGCGATTCCGGGAACGGATCAGGTATTTGAGTTAGCTTTGCCTTCAGATAAAGTGGATGTGCTGCTTTCAGAAGCTTTTGAGGCCGCAAGGCTTAATCAACTTGCAATTATTGATGAAGCGGATAAGGTGATTCTTCCCGGACACCTTTCTGGTTTGAATGCGCTTTTTAACCGGATTCAGGAAAAAATTGAAGGGTTTGACCAGATTGGCAATGACTTTCGCGCCATGGTTTATATTAATACCCCTGAAGGAGGAGACGTGCTTGGCCAGGATTTAACTATTTCCGCAGCGGATTTTGTGGACCGTGTGAAATGGGTTTTTGTAGATTACATGGATCCAGAAAGCGAATTAGATTATGTGATGAGCACAGTGTTTGAAGATGCGAGCGAATCTGAAAAAGAGCTTGCTGAACCGTTTGTTCAGTCTGTGATTCTTGTTGCGAACAGAATCCGCACCGCGGTGAAACAAAGGAAATTGTCCAGAGTGCTTTCCACCCGAGGCGTGATCCGCATTGCCAAACATTTTAGAACTTTTCCAAACGATCTCCAATATTTCCGATCTATGTTTGAAAAAGCCTACTGCAGCGAAACCGCGGAAGGAGATAAATCTCTGATTGATACCTTTATTAAAGAAACGTTTGGCGAAGAATTTAATAAAAAAGTTCCTTTAGGCCTTAAATTAGGAACATTTGAATATTTAATAGAGAATGGAAAAGTTTATGTTGCCTTAGGCAAAGGAACGGATCAGGTAAAAATATTGACTTCCATAAAACCAGAAAATGTTGACAAAGTAAAAGAGGAATTAAAAGACGAATGGCACATACCATCAAATATGGTTTTATTTTGGCAATGGATGAAAGATATTTCGCTTGGGAACAATATTATTGTTTTAGGCGTGCCTGGCACAGGCAAATCAGAACTTGCCAGCTATTTGCTAAACCATGTTTTAAGATTGGACTCAAACTATATGGTGCTAACCACTGACTCAAGAGGCGACGATATTTTGGGCAGTTGGAATATAATAAACAATATATTTCATTTTAAACGAAGCCCCTTGCCAGTATCTATGGAAGCTGGGGTGCCTGTGATCATTGATGAAATAGACAAACCTAAAGATGAAACTACTCTTTCCAGCCTGAATAATATTGGCGAGTTTGGGCAGATTATTTTACCTGACAGATCTCTGGTTGATTCCCAGCCAGGATTTTTTTCATTTATGATTGGCAATCTTGCAGGAAAAGGAGGAACCTCTTCCCAAAGAATCAGCGGGGAAGTTTTAGACCGGGGAAGCGTTTACATCATGGACCAGCTTCCTCCAAAAGATATGGTTGAGATGTTGAGGCGCTACTCTGTTAAACACAAGTACAAGATCGAGGAAAAGTTTCTGGAAGCGTTGGTGAACTTTCATCTGAAATTAGCAGAAAAGGTAAAACTAAACCAGCTTTTGCGTGAACCTACCATGCGGGCTTTAGAGAATGTGATAGATCAAGTGGGTCGTTTTCCAGAGAAGTATTATGATATAGGCTCTTTATATCTGCAAGGCTATCTGCTTTCCAGCGAAACGCACAGGAATGTTGTGAGGGAAGCTGTTTGGGAAGGGATTAAAAAGTTTGGCAATGCCGGTTTATATTTGTGGATTAGAGCGATCATTGAATCTTATTCCAGCGGGCTAAAAGAGGAAACTGTTTCAGAATTAGCAGACAATTTGATCAAATTCAAAATCAGATTGGAACAAGAATGGAAAAATGGGAATCTGCCTCATGCAATGGAACAAAATCAGTGGAAGGCGGCGATTGAGGAGATCGCAAGACAGAATGGGAAAGTAATCTGGACAGGTAATAGTGATCCTAGCCTTCGTTCAGATTCGATTGTAGATTTTGTTGTGGAAGAACTTGGACTTGAACCCGGACACAGGGAAACGTTGTTGAAGATTGCCCAACATATTTTCCTGGAATTTAATGCGCAAAAAGAGCTTGAAAAGCGTTTAGCTGAAATTAAGGCAAATCTTACCAAAATCGGACAAATACCTTCACGAGTTGGGAATGCGGGAGAGAAATCTGGTTCTCAAACAGGAGCTGATGTCGAGGTAGGAGAGTGGAGTACGGTGGGAATGGAAGGAAAAAATCCAGGAGAATTTTATTTTCCTTATTCTGTAACATTTGATCCAGAAGGAAATCTTTGGGTCTCTGATAAAGATAATCACAGGATACAGATGAAGGATAAAAATACAGGTGTGTGGAGCGTAGTTGGAAGAAAAGGGACGAATCTAGGTGAATTTGATGAACCTCATGTCATTGCGTTCGATCCAGAAGGAAATCTCTGGGTAGCTGATAAGAATAATCATCGTTTACAAATGAAAAATAAAAACACAGGTGAATGGATTGTCATAGGAAATGAAGGAATAAATTTAGGTGAATTTAAAGACCCTTGGGCTATTGCATTTGACCATAAAGGAAATCTTTGGGTAGCAGAAAAGAATGGTCGTTTACAGGTTAGGAACAAAGATACAGGTGTGTGGAGTATACTTGGCAAAGAGGGGTTTCAACTCGGTGAGTTTAAATTTCCTAGTAGTATTGCGTTCGATTCAGAAGACAATCTCTGGGTAGTTGATGGAGGTAACAAACGTTTACAAATGAGAAATAAAATTACAGGTGAATGGATTAGTATACATAAGATAGGGAGTCGCCCAGGTGAATTTCAATTTCCTAGTAGCATTGCGTTCGATCTAGAAGGAAATCTCTGGGTAGCTGATTCAGATAACAATTATTTGCAGATGCGCAATAATATTACAGGTGAATGGATTGTGTTAGGAAAGCAAGGAACAGAGCCGGGTGAGTTTAATTTTCCTTATGGCATTGGATTTGATTCTGAAGGGAATCTCTGGGTTGCAGATAAAAATAACCACCGCTTACAAATGCGCAAAAATCCAAATAAAGCTTTTCAATCCCCATCTATCCCATCCCAACCTCATCCAATCTCTTTATCTGGAATCGTATTTACACGGAACTTGTCAGGGAGTATAACATTGGGAACTGTAATTGCTGCTCTTTTAATCTCTCCTTATCTTTTGATTCTAACCCCGATATTCTATGGAATATTTTATGGAGCTACTTGGTGGAGCAAGGAGTTTGAAAGCATGAGTTCTTCTGGACTATCTCCGCCCAGCGCAGGTGAGCAGGAAGTTCTTCTTCAGCGGAAATCTCCATCTAGCGCACTAGAGAAGGAAGCTCTTAAATCTTCACCTAGAACTTTGGAACAAAATGCATTGCTAAGTCGTATTGAACAGCTTTTCCCCAAATTCAAATTTATCTCTGCTGATCTTCCTTCACTTTCTCCTGCGGCTGCGCAAGACAAAACAATCATAGTTGACCTTAAACAAATCTCACATCTTCTTGCTGGCAAATCCCCCAAAGAGCAAGAGTTCATGCTGCGTTCGATTATCCAACATCACGAAGCGTTGCATCTAGCTGGTTTACCGCACATTATTATTTACCCATATCAAATGATGCTGACATCTATTAATCATTCTCTAAGAGTACTGAGAAAGATAAATGTTAAGCGTTTTACACTGTCTGTATTGAAGTCTCCCTTATTTATTTTGGGAGTGGTGGGGATGGGTTCTGGTGGCGGATCAAGTTCAAGCGGAGAAATAGGGAAAACAGATCGTCTTTCATTAGGAAAGATTATTGAAGTCATTGAATTTGGAAAAAAAGATGATCATGGTCAGGACATTACTTTTAGAAGATCTATTTCAGCCTCGGGTGTTGTAACACCTGCGCATTCTCCTGATGGACTGTTAACTGCAATTGCAGTTGGGAATAACGTCCGCATAGAGGACAATAAGACTGGGGAGATATATAGAATTTTGAACGGACACACGAGCAATGTAACGGCAATCAGTTATTCTCCGGATGGAAGTAAAATCGCGAGCAGTGATGAAGAAGGCAACACATATTTATGGGATACCCTAACATGGTCACCGTCACTCAATTCCGCTGCTAAACCAATTATAATAGAAGGTAAGTCTGTCCCGGTTTGGGCAAATACTTTCTCCCCGGATGGGACTATGTTACTAACCGGAGGAGTTGATCGAA
>MGUU01000019.1 GCA_001800135.1 Elusimicrobia bacterium RIFCSPLOWO2_02_FULL_39_32
ACTTCTTTTTCCCTTTCTCCTTTCATCTAAAAAGTGACAGTTCTATTCAATTTAAAAGGTGACATTTCTATTTGAGGTTGACACTAATTGTTGAATTATTTGTTGCTTTCAAGGGCCAAAATATTACAAATTTGTTACATTCTTTTCTCTAAACATGCGGACACTCCACCGTTCAATGCGGCACATTTCCGCTTTGGGTAGCTTTCTTTTATGATAGGCTTAACAGAATTAGGAATGTAAAGAAACATCGCCAGAAAAAAATTTTTTTAATTCTTTTCTGGCTGTCAATAAGATGAGGGAGCCGTCAGAATCTAGCTTTAAAAATTTTCCTTCTGTTTTATTTTTATAATCTTCAATCAGTATGTTTTTATCTTGTAGAATTGATTTTTGGTTATAGCTGTTATAAAAAACGCTAAACCCTTCCTGAACAAATTTTATATAAAAACTCTCCATGGCTTTTAAAAGCGCCTGTAAAAGAACATTTCGGTTTACTTTTTTTCCTAAAACCTCTTTTAGGGTCACTACCTTAGGGATCAGCTCTTTAGGAAGTAGATTATTGACATTCACTCCGCATCCTACAATGACCCAATGAACCTTATCGGATTCCGCAGACATTTCTATTAAAATTCCACAAACTTTTTTAAAAGAATTTTTAAGACGGGGATTTTCAAGTAAAACATCATTCGGCCACTTTACTTTACAAATCACCTTACATTCTTTTTCTATAGCCTCCGCGATCGCGAGAGAAAAAACCAAAGAGAGCAGGGGAATTTCTTTGGGCTCTAAAGAGGGACGCAAAAGAAGAGAAAACCAAAGTCCTCCCTTAGGGGAAAACCAGGAACGATCTCCCCGCCCCCTAGCTTTGGTCTGCTCCTCTGCAATCACCACTGCGCCTTCTGGGGCTCCATTTTGTTCAAGTTTTTTGGCAGCGTCCTGAGTAGAATCTATGGAATTAAAATAAAAAATATTTTTTCCGAAAGTCCTTGTGAAAAGTTTATTAGAAATTTTTTTGGGATTTAAAAGGTCCGGTCTTTTGTTTAAAAAAATAGTGTCCCTAAAATTTCTTTTGCCTGTTTGCACAGTTTCTTAAAAAATCCGGCCCATCTCCAGACTAAAATCCAAGGCTTTTGCTGAGTGCGTTAGCTGGCCTATGGAAATCCTATCCACCCCTACTTGAGCCACTGCGCGAACATTTTTTAAATTTATTCCGCCTGAAACTTCAATTAAAGGTTTAAAATTTTTTGCATCCTCTAAAGATTTTGATCGAATAAAATGAATGGCTTTTTTCAACAAAGGAATTTCCATATTATCCAGTAAAATAATATCTGCTCTAGCTTCTAAGGCAGCCTCAACTTCCTCTAAAGTCTTGGCTTCAATCACTAAAACCATGCCTTTTCCGCATTTAAATTTTAAGTGGCGCAGTTTATTTTTTTTGGATTTTATCAAAAATAGATGATTGTCTTTCACCATGACCATTTCACTTAGATTCATGCGGTGATTAAATCCCCCGCCGCAACGAACCGCGTACTTTTGCAGCTCGCGTAAACCAGGGATGGTTTTGCGCGTGTCAAAAATTTTTGCTTTTGTGCCCTTTACCGCTTCCACAAATTTCCGGGTTAAACTCGCCACTCCAGACAAATGCTGCAAAAAATTTAGAGCTGTGCGCTCAGCGCTTAAAATTTGAGAACTTCTCCCTAAAACAGTCAACACTTCTTCTTTAGGCAAAACCATTTCCCCATCTTTCTTAAGAACCTGCGCCTTTATTTTGGGATCCATTTCTAAAAAAACAGCCTTGGCAATACTTACGCCGCAGAGAACCCCAGCTTCTTTTGCAATAATTTTTCCTTGAGCAGTTTGCGCTTTAGGCAATAAAAAACGATTGGTCAGATCTTGGGTGGCGCAATCTTCTTTTAAAGCATCCAGAATAATTCTTCTTATTTTTTTATCTAAAAGCTGCTGATATTTTTCCATGTTTTTTATGCGCTCTCATTTCTTTAAATTCAAAAAGTTGGTCGCGCAAGAGCGCCGCGGTTTCAAAATCTAACCTCTCCGCAGCTTCTTTCATTTGCGCTTCTATCTCTTTCATCATCTCTGGCAAATTCTTGCCCGCGTATTGTAACCTATTTTCCCTTAACAAAGAAAGACCTTGTTTCTTTGCCTTAATTTGAAACTCTTCCATCTCATCAATAGCCTTCACTATAGTTTTAGGGGTGATGTGGTGCGTTTGGTTATACTCTAACTGTATTTTTCTTCTGCGATTCATTTCCCCTAAGGCTCTTTTCATGGAGCCTGTCATAAAATCCGCGTAAAAAATAACTTTGCCATTTAAATGCCGGGCCGCTCTGCCGCAAATTTGGATTAAAGTTGTTTCTGAACGCAAGAATCCTTCCTTATCCGCATCTAAAATTGCAACTAAACTCACCTCTGGCAAATCCAACCCTTCCCGCAAAAGATTAATTCCCACCAAAACGTCAAAAGCGCCTTTGCGCAAATCTTTAATAATCTCCACTCGTTTTAAAGCATCAATGTCAGAATGCAAATACCTTACTTTTAATTTTTTTTGGCTCAAAAACTGAGAAAGGTCTTCTGCTAATCTTTTGGTCAAGGTAGTCACTAAGACCCGCTCCTTTCTTTTTACTCTCAACTCAATTTCCTTAATAAGATGGTCAATCTGCCCCTTTATTGGATGGATTTCAATTTCTGGATCCACTAACCCTGTTGGCCGAATCACCTGCTCTACAACTGCGCCTTTAGATTTCTGAAACTCATAAGAACTCGGGGTTGCTGAAACATAAAGTACATTTTTAACTAATGCCTCAAACTCAGGATTCTTTAAAGGTCTGTTATCCAAAGCTGAAGGCAGGCGAAACCCATATTGCACTAAAATATTCTTACGAGCTTGATCCCCCTCATACATCCCTTTAATTTGCGGCGCTGTCACATGGCTTTCATCTATAAAAACCAAAAAATCTTTAGGATAATAATCTAAAAGACAAGACGGCCTCTCTCCAGCAGCTCTACCAGAAATGTGCCTGGAATAGTTTTCAATCCCATGGCAGAAGCCAGTTTCGCGCATCATTTCCAGATCATAATTTGTTCTTTGCAGAATTCTTTCCGCTTCTAATAGTTTTCCTTTCTCTTTAAAAAAAAGAACCCTTTCTTTTAATTCCTGTTCAATCGCGCCAAGCGCCCGATCTAATGTTGGCTGAGTAGTCACAAAATGACGCGCAGGATAAATATAAACCAGTTCTTTTTCCCCTAACTTTTCACCTGTCAAAGGATGAATCTCATAAATTTTTTCAATTTCATTGCCTCTCAACTGAATCCGCAAAGCTGTTTCCATGTAAGCAGGAAAAATTTCAACAGTATCTCCTTTCACGCGAAACTTCCCGCGAGTAAATGCCAGATCGTTTCTTTCATAATGGATCGTCACCAACTCCTGTAAAATAAGTTCCCGGGACTTTGTCCTGCCTTTTTCTAAATACAAGCACAAATCTCTATAATCTCTAGGTGAACCTAAGCCATAAATACAAGAAACAGAAGCAACAATAATCACATCTTTTCTTTCTAAAAGACTGGATGTGGCTTTTAATCTTAACCGGTCAATATGGTCATTAATGCTTGCATCTTTTTCAATGTAGGTGTCGGACTGGGGAACATACGCTTCTGGCTGGTAATAATCATAATAAGAAATAAAATATTCCACTGCATTTTTTGGGAAAAACTGTTTAAACTCCGCGTAAAGCTGGGCTGCCAGAATCTTATTTGGAGAAATCACTAAAGTTGGTTTTTGCATGGCGCAAATCACATTCGCCATAGTAAAAGTTTTGCCAGAACCTGTCACTCCCATTAAAACTTGATGAGAACGCTCCTCTTTTAACCCTTGAACCAAGGCTTTAATAGCCTTGGGCTGGTCTCCTTGAGGCGTAAATTTTGAGCACAGATTGAACTGGTACATGCTTTGTTCTATAATGATACAAAATTTATCTTTTAAGAAGACTTTTAAGGAGGTTGTCAATGAAAACAATGAAAAAATTCAGGTTTATTTTCTTTTTATCCATAACTTTTTTAGGAAGTTTTAGCTCGCTTTGGGCAGAAGTCTATCAGATTGATCCTGTACACTCCAGCATAAGCTTTAAAATTAGACACATGGTTATTTCCAAGGTCCGCGGACAATTTGATAGGTTTTCCGGCGAATTTTTTTATGATGAAAAAGAACCAAAAAATTGGAAAACCTCTGCGAATATTGAGACCGCTTCTATCAATACCGCCAATGAAAAAAGAGATCAACACCTAAGAACTCCAGATTTTTTTGATGCGGAAAAGTATCCTGCCATTACCTTTAAAAGCGCAAAAATTTCAAATCTAAAAGGATCCTCTGCAAAACTTTCCGGACTCCTTTCCATGCATGGGGTAGAAAAACCAGTTATCTTAGATTTGGAAATTGGCGGGGTCATAAAAGACCCCATGGGAGTGATGCGGGCGGGTTTTGAAGCCACTACAAAACTCAATCGCAAAGATTTTGGCATTGTCTATAACAAAATTTTAGAGAGTGGTGGCCTTGCTCTTGGAGAAGAAGTGGAAATAGAGATTCATATTGAAGGAACCGCGCAAAAAAAAGAGGAAAAATAAACAGACCTTTTAAAAAATTTGCCACCCTAGCTCAATTGGCGGAGCAATGGTTTTGTAAACCATAGGTTGTCGGTTCAAATCCGACGGGTGGCTAAAGAATCTATAAAGACAATCCACAATGAAAATATTAGTGATCGGCGGCGGCGGCAGAGAACATGCCATCATCTGGAAATTAAAACAAAACCCAGAGGTCAAGGAAATTTTCTCATCTCCTGGAAATGGAGGAATCTCTGAATCTGCTACCTTGCTGCCTGCTTGCGCGGAAAATGATTGGAACTCCTATGTCAATCTGGTGAAAAGTAAAAAAATTGATTTAACGATTGTAGGGCCTGAAGGACCCTTAGCATCCGGCATTGTGGATGTTTTTAAAGAGAAAAAATTAAAAATCTTTGGGCCATCGAAAGAGTGCGCGCAATTAGAAGGAAGTAAGATTTTCGCAAAAAATTTCATGAAAAAGCATGGCATTCCAACCGCGAACTTCAAGGTTTTAGAACATCACAAAGAAGCTCTAAACTTTCTTGCCAACCTCTCTTTAACTACCTATAAATTTCCCTTAGTCATTAAAGCAGACGGCTTAGCTCAAGGCAAAGGGGTGGTGATCTGCCAAACCATGGAAGAAGCAAAAACAATTATCGGCGAAATGATGGTAAAAAAGATTTTTGGCCCTGCTGGAAAAAAAATCATTGTGGAAGACAAACTAGAGGGCAGGGAAGTTTCAATTCTTGCCTTTTGTGACGGACAAAACTTAAAAATCCTGCCGCAAGCGCAAGACTATAAAAGAGCTTTTGACCAAGACCTTGGCCCTAATACTGGAGGCATGGGGTCAATCGCTCCCTCGCCTCTTACGGAAAGCCAAATAAAAGAGATAGAGCGTTTCATACTCCAGCCATTTTTAAAAGGATTGCAAAATGAAAATTTAGATTATCGCGGCATTATTTACTTTGGGATCATGCTCACAGAGAATGGAGCTAACGTGCTTGAGTTCAATGTGCGGTTTGGAGATCCGGAAACGCAAGTCATTTTACCCTTAATTGAAACAGATCTGCTTGAAATCATGGAGGCGGTCATATCCCAAACCTTAAGTAAAATTTCTTTAAAAATATTGAACCAAACCGCAGTCAGCGCAGTCTTAGCCTCTAACGGTTACCCGGGAAAATATGAAACAGATAAAGAAATTTTTGGTCTCAATGAAATTGAGCAAAAAGAAAATATTCTTTGCTTTCATGCTGGAACAATAAAAAAAGATGGAAAATTCTTTACCAGTGGCGGCAGGGTTTTAAACATAGTCGGACTCGGGGGTTCAAGAGAAGAAGCTAAAAATAACTGTTATGCCGCTCTCTCAAAAATTAGTTTTGAGAAGATGCAATTTCGCACGGATATCGCTTCCTAAAGAAACCATGAAAGAAAAGTTGGTCATCGCAGAAGTGGCAATGGAAATTGCCTATCATTCTGACCTTTTAAATCAAATAGTCAAACGCTATGGAGCTAATTTAGCCCGAGCTTGCGCCATGTCTAGCTCAGTAGGCGGTATTGGCCCGCTTTTAAAAGAAAGAATTATTGCCCAAGCAGAATTAGGCGTGGAAGTCATTGGGATCAGTCTCTTATATGAAAATGTCTGGATTCAAGGATTCCAAAAATGGGGACAAATTTATATTGAAAAAAAGAAAGTGGGCAGCTACTTAAAAGAATTTCTGGAAAAATGCGATTTTAAATTAAATCTTGAGATGCCAGACAGTACCCAAATTGAAATAAATGTATGGAAAACCCCTTTAGGAAAAGGCGTTGTTTTTTATTTAGAGATGCCGGAAATTGCCAGTGTTATTTATCCAGGACCAGAAGACGCGCCGCCTTCAGAAAAAAATGTTGGAGAGTGGATTGAAAACCAAAAACTAAAACAGTCCTGGCTCATTGGCAGAGGGGCTCTAGCTCTGCTTAAAGCCCTTAATAAAAAACCATCTTTTATTATTCAAAGCGAAACTCCTACTTTTTTTGCCAACCACTCTTTAGTGATGGATCCCTTTCAAAAAGATCCTTTTTTCCAAGAGACTAAAACAATCTTTAATGACCACACCCCTTTAGAGTATGCGCATCCTGTATGGAACGAGCCCCAAATCGTCAAGGCCCGGATTGATCCTCTCTTGGCGCATGACCCTCAATACTGGAATAAAAATTCCAAGACCATTGATGTGACCAGACTTTTAATAGGAGTTTCTGCCGGGGTATATGGGGTTTCTAAGAAACACGCGGAAGTTATGAAAAATATGGTTTCTTTAAAAGGCTTTGAAAATAAAATTAACTATATTACCAATGGAATACGCATAAAAGATTGGCAGGATCCGGATTATGCCCTTGCCCATGTAAAGTCAGACGATCACTTGATCGCTTTAAAAGAAAAAAAGAAACAAGAACTGATTGATTGGGCTTGGAAAAGGTATGGCTTATGGTACAGCTGGAAAAAAGATGTAAAAGACAAATGCTTTGTCTTGTGGACCAGAAGAATCACCAGCTACAAACGTTTTGACGTGCTGGACAGGCTGCTTAAAAATCCAGAATTAAAAAGGAGATTTTTGCAAACTGAAATTGTAGTTTTAGTGGGCGGAAGAATTCATCAAAATGACAACCTCTCTCAACATGTGATCTTTAACCTATTGGATTTAGTAACTAGAGATCCTGAATTAAAAAATAGAGTTGTGATTTTAGACAATTACAATATCTGGGAAGCTCCGAATCTTTTTCATGGCGTGGATGCGACCATTATGCTTGCGGATGACGGCAGAGAAGCCTCAGCCACAGGTTTTATGAAAGCCCAGGTGAATGGAGCCATGGTGATCGCTTCCAGAGACGGAGCTGTGCCTGAATCTGTTTATTTTTCTGAAAAAGAAGGTCATCTGCCAAACGGATTTGAAGTGCCTTATATGAATGGAGAGCCCCAACCACAAGGACTAATGGATGCTTTTGAATCTTTAGATAAGGTCTATAAAAACCCAAAAGTAAGAGCTGGAATGATTCGAGCCTCTTTTGATGCCCACAAACAGGTTAGTATTGAACGAACTGCAAAGGAAATGATAGAATTGTTAGTTCAGGTAATTTCAGATGTCCAAGTCGAAAAATAAGTTTCTTTTAGATCCAACCCAAGGCAGAGATGCCTGTGGAATTGGATTTGTAGCCAATGTCAAAGGCGAAAAATCCCATAAAATTGTGGAAATGGGAATTGAAATGCTTATTCACCTGGAACATCGCGGCGCTTGCGGCTGCGACCCTCTAACAGGAGATGGGGCTGGAATCCTAATCCAAATTCCTCACGAATTTTATCTTAAAAACAATAATTTTAGCTTGCCTCAAAAAGGAGAATATGGCGTAGGAATGATCTTTCTTCCTAGTCAAAACTCCGATAGGAAAATCTGTGAAGAAATAGTAAACCAAGTCATTCAAGATGAAAAACAACATCTTCTTGGCTGGAGAGATGTTCCGATTGATCCAAATGAATGCGGAGAACTTTCCAGACTTGCCATGCCTGTGATTCGACAAGTTTTTATCTCTAAAAACAAAGAACTTCCTGATGAAGAGAGCTTTGAGCGAAAACTCTATGTTATCCGTAAACGGATAGAACAGTCCGTAAGAGAGTCCCGCTTAAAAACAGCCCAAGATTTTTATATCTCAAGCCTTTCCGCAAGAACCGTGGTTTATAAGGGACAACTCATTTCTCATCAAATTCCAAAATTTTTTCTGGATTTTAATAATGATCAAATGCAATCCGCAATTGCCATGGTGCACCAACGCTTTAGCACCAATACTTTCCCTTCATGGAAAAGAGCGCATCCTTACCGTTACATTATCCATAACGGTGAAATCAATACTTTACGCGGCAATATCAATTGGATGCATGCCAGAGAAAAAATGTTTTCCTCTCCGCTCTTTGGTTCTGATATTACAAAACTCATGCCAATCATTGACCCGGACGGAAGCGATTCTGCCATGTTTGACAATGCCTTAGAACTCCTCATGCATACCGGACGATCTCTGCCCCATGCCATTATGATGATGATCCCAGAAGCCTGGCAAAAAAATGAGCAGATGGATCCTGCAAAAGAAGCTTTTTATGAATACCATGCCTGTTTAATGGAACCCTGGGACGGACCAGCATCCATTGCTTTTACAGACGGACGAGTGATTGGCGCTGTGCTGGATAGAAACGGCTTGCGTCCCAGCCGCTATGTGGTGACCAAAGATGATTTGGTGATCATGTCTTCAGAAGTGGGCGTTATTGATTTGCCTCCAGAAAAAATTTCTTATAAAGGAAGATTGCAGCCTGGAAAAATGTTTTTGATTGATACCCTTAAAGGAAAAATTGTTAAGGACGAAGAATTAAAACAGGAAATAGCGAGCCGCAAACCATACAAAAAATGGTTGGATGAAAATCTAGTTCATTTGGAATCTTTGGCCCCTGCAAAAAATGTGCCTCAAGGAATAGAAAATCCTGAAGAACTCATTCAACTGCAAAAAACTTTTGGCTACACCATAGAAGATTTAAAAATATTAATGTCTCCCATGGCCATGAACGGCCAGGAAGCTGTGGGTTCCATGGGGATAGATACCCCTTTGGCGATTTTATCCAATCGGCCGCAAAATCTTTTTAACTATTTTAAACAACTATTTGCTCAAGTCACGAACCCTCCTATTGACCCTTTAAGAGAAGATTTAGTCATGTCTCTTGAAACCACGCTTGGCTCTGAACAAAATCTTTTTGAAGAAACTCCTGAACATTGCCTTCAGTTAAAATTAGATTCCCCCACTCTTTCCAATGAAGAGCTGGCTCAAATAAAAGAGATTAAAACAGGAAAAATTCTTTCCAGAACTATTCCCATACTTTTTAAAGCTAAAGAAGGAAAAAACGGATTAGAAAAAGCTCTGGAGCAATGTTGTCAAGCTGCTTCTAAAGCGATTGAGGATGGAATTCAAATTTTGATTCTTTCTGATCGAAATACAAATCAAGAAATGGCAGGGATACCATCTCTTTTAGCTACTGGCGCTGTGCACCACCACCTGATTCGCAATGCCACGCGCATGAAAGTAGGATTAGTAGTTGAAAGCGGGGAACCCAGAGAAATCATGCATTTTGCTTTGTTGGCGGGTTATGGAGCAGGCGCATGGAACCCCTATCTAGCCTTTGAAACCATTCGCATGCTGGTGAAAGATGGAATTATTAAAAATGAAGAAGAAAGCGCGGCTTTAGCTAACTATAGAAAAGCGATTGATAAAGGCGTATTAAAAGTAGCGACTAAAATGGGTATTTCCACTTTACAAAGTTATCGAGGAGCGCAAATTTTTGAAGCCCTTGGTTTAAACCAAGAAGTGATTGAACAATATTTTACCTGGACCGCTTCCAGAATTGAGGGCATTGGATTAGAAGAAATAGCAAAAGAGACTTTGATGAACCATACAAAAGCCTATCAAAATAAAATTTCCGAGCTAAGAGAAGAGCTGGAAGTAGGGGGCAAATATCAGTGGAGAAGAAGAGGAGAGTACCATCTTTTAAATCCAGATACGATTGGCAAACTACAGTACGCGGTAAAGCTAAAAAATGCGAACTCCTATAAAGAATATTCTGATCTAATCAACAATCAAAACGAAAAACTCTTAAACTTACGCGGACTGCTTCAATTTAAAACCAGCAACCCTATTCCCATAGAAGAGGTTGAGCCTGCAAAAGAGATTGTAAAAAGATTCGCCACTGGAGCCATGTCTTTAGGATCTATTAGCAGAGAAACGCACGAAACTTTAGCGATTGCCATGAACAGAATCGGCGGAAAAAGCAATACTGGAGAAGGCGGAGAAGATCCAGAACGCTATTTGCCAGACCCAAATGGAGATTCTCGCCGCAGCTCCATAAAACAGGTGGCTTCCGGCAGGTTTGGAGTGACTATTGGCTATTTAGTAAATTCTGATGATTTGCAAATTAAAATTGCCCAAGGCGCAAAACCCGGTGAAGGAGGTCAGCTGCCAGGACATAAAATTAGCGAGTACATTGCAAAAATCCGTTATTCAGTCCCGGGAGTAGGGCTAATTTCACCGCCTCCACACCACGACATCTATTCCATTGAAGATATTGCTCAACTGATTCATGATCTTAAAAATTCTAACCCCCAAGCGCGGATCCATGTAAAATTAGTGGCAGAAGTAGGGGTAGGCACTGTAGCTGCTGGAGTTGTAAAAGCAAAAGCAGATGTGGTTTTAATTAGCGGTTATGACGGAGGAACAGGAGCTTCTCCTCTTACCTCTATCCAACATGCCGGAATTCCATGGGAATTAGGATTAGCAGAAACACAACAAGTGTTGGTAGCCAATGGTTTAAGAGGAAGAACTGTGGTTCAGACCGACGGAAAAATGTTCACAGGAAGAGACGTGGCCATTGCCGCGCTTTTAGGAGCTGAAGAATTTGGTTTTTCCACTGCGCCTCTGGTCAGTTTAGGCTGTATCATGATGAGGGTCTGTCATTTAAACACCTGCCCAGTAGGAATCGCAACGCAGGATCCAGAGTTAAGAAAAAAATTTGAAGGAAAGCCAGAAGATGTTATTAACTACTTTTTCTTTGTTGCAGAAGAGGTGAGAGCCATTATGGCGCAACTTGGCTTTAAAACTATGAATGAGATGATTGGCCGAGTAGAGATGTTAGATACAAAAAAAGCTGTGAACCACTGGAAAGCGAACGGCCTAGACCTAACCCCGCTTTTAACTAAAGTAGAAGCTA
The DNA here is from genome assembly GCA_001800135.1 of Elusimicrobia bacterium RIFCSPLOWO2_02_FULL_39_32. Taxonomy (GTDB): domain Bacteria; phylum Elusimicrobiota; class Elusimicrobia; order 2-02-FULL-39-32; family 2-02-FULL-39-32; genus 2-02-FULL-39-32. Next base: position 11,381 of record MGUU01000019.1, read on the forward strand.
AAGATAAGTGGCATGCCTTAAGAAATATAGAAAAACAAGATCATGGTCTCTCCAAAGCTTTGGATCATACTTTAATAAAGCTCTCTAAAGAGGCTTTGGAAAATAAAAAGAAAGTAAAGATTGAACAGCCTATAAAAAATTATAACCGTTGCGTAGGAACCATGCTGAGCAGCGAGGTAGCAAAAAAATATGGAGATGAAGGGCTGCCGGAAGATACCATTCAATGTAACTTTAAAGGTTCTGGAGGACAAAGTTTTGGCGCTTTTCTTGCAAGAGGCATTGCCCTTTATTTAGAAGGGGATTCAAATGACTATTGCGGAAAAGGATTGTCTGGCGGAAAAATAGTTGTCTATCCTCATAGAGAATCCACATTTAAAGCAGAAGAAAATATTTTAATTGGCAATGTGGCGCTTTATGGCGCTACAGCAGGAGAAGCCTACTTTAATGGATTGGCTGGAGAACGTTTTGCTGTAAGAAATAGCGGGGCCATCACTGTGGTGGAAGGCGTTGGCGACCATGGATGTGAATATATGACAAAAGGTCTGGTAGTGGTCTTGGGTAAAACTGGGCGCAATTTTGCGGCAGGCATGAGCGGCGGAGTTGCGTATGTTTTAGATTTAGATGGAAATTTTAACCTTCACTGCAATATGGGAATGGTAGAACTTTTAAAAGTAGAAAATAAAAATGATCAAGAACAACTTAAAAACCTGATTCAGCGTCACGTTCAATATACAGGCAGCCCATGGGCAAAAACTGTTCTTTTAAGCTGGGAAAAGCACCTCCCCCATTTCATAAAAGTTTTGCCTCAAGAATATAAAAAAGTTTTAGAAAAACAGCATTTGGATCAGGAAGCGATGAAACTCGCCGCCATCTAAAATGGGAAAAGTAACAGGATTTAAAGAATTTAAACGACAACTTCCAGAAGACCGTCCTATAGCAGAACGTCTTAAAGACTGGAAAGATGTGCATACCAAATTTCCAAAAAATCTTTTAGAAGAGCAGGCGAGCCGCTGCATGGATTGCGGCATTCCTTTTTGCCATAAAGGCTGCCCTTTAGGAAATATCATTCCTGACTGGAACGATTTAATTTATCGCAACCGCTGGCAAGAGGCTCTGCATCGTCTTCTTTCTACCAATAATTTTCCAGAATTTACAGGAAGAATTTGTCCTGCGCCCTGCGAAGATTCCTGTGTTTTAAATATCAATGATAACCCTGTAACCATTGAACGCATCGAGCAAGGCATCATTGAACATGGCTATGAGAATGGCTGGATGAAGCCAAATCCGCCAAAAATACGCACTGGCAAAAAAGTAGGGGTGATTGGTTCTGGACCTTCTGGTCTTGCTGCCGCAGACCAGCTAAATAAAGCAGGCCATTCTGTCACTGTTTTTGAGCGGAGCGATAGAATTGGCGGGCTTCTCATGTACGGCATTCCAGATTTTAAATTAGAAAAATGGGTGGTTTTGCGCAGAATAAAATTAATGGAAGAAGAAGGGGTTGTTTTTAAAACCAATGCGCATGTAGGGGTAAATATTCTCGCGGATGAGTTAAGAAAAAATTTCGACGCGCTGGTTTTAGCTGGAGGCTCAACCCAAGCAAGAGATTTGCCTATAGAAGGACGAGAACTTAAAGGCGTTTATTTTGCCATGCAATTTCTTCCTTTACAAAATAAACGCAATCAAGGCGACCCAATTCCTGAAAATCAATTTATCTCAGCTAAAGACAAAACTGTTGTGGTTTTAGGAGGCGGGGATACAGGCTCAGACTGTCATGGAACTTCCCTTAGGCAGGGAGCAAAAAATGTTTATTCTTTTGAACTCCTGCCTCAACCCCCTTTAAACCGTTCTCTTAACAATCCTTGGCCAGAATGGGGAAGAATTTTCCGCACTTCCAGCTCGCATGAAGAAGGGGGCAAAAGGGACTGGGGGATTTCAACTAAAAAATTTTCTGGTGAAAATGGAATTTTGAAAAAAATTCATATGGTCAAGGTGGACTGGAGCATGAGCCAAAATGGCACAACCCCTCAAATGAGAGAGATTCCAGGAAGCGAATTTGAAATCGCCGCTGACCTTGTCATTCTAGCTCTAGGATTTTTAGGGCCTGAAAAAAACACTCTCTTAAAACAACTGGGAATCAAGCTAACAGATCGAGGCAATGTAGAAGCTAACAAAGATTTTATGACCAATGCGCCTGGAATTTTTTCTTGCGGAGACATGCGCCGCGGACAATCTTTAGTTGTTTGGGCTATTTGGGAAGGCAGAGAAGCTGCCCGAGGCGTGGACAAATATTTAATGGGAGAAACCTCCCTCCCCTCTTCCCCCTTTCATTCTTAATTCGTACCCTGGTTAGTACGAACCACCCACTTGACATTTCTTATGTCATATGTCATACTTATAATTAATTATTAATATGATAAATATCATATATGTTATGTTTATATATAAAAAATATATCCTATGTTACCCTTGACGGATAAACAAAAACTATTGTTGATTTTAAAAGAAGCGGACACATCTCCAACAAAGCTCGCAAAAGCTTTGGATGTAAGCTACCGTCGTCTTTATTCCTGGATTTACGAAAATCATCGCCCTCACCCTCGCTTCTCAAAAGAAATTGACGAATCTTTTAAAAAGCATGTGGATATTCGTCCTATTGTTCTAGAACTTAAAAAACTCATTCCCAATCCTTTAAAAAGAATCGTTGAATCAGAACCATTAAAAAAACAATTCCTAACTGAGGTCACATTTCATTCTAATGCCATTGAGGGGAACCGCATGACCCTTAAGGAGACTGAAATGGTTATTGAGGGGAAGACCGTCAAGGGGAAAGAACTCTATGAAATGCTGGAAGCGATCAACCATAAAAATGCCGCGGAATATGTTCTGGACCATGTAATGCCAGGATTTAAAATAACCGAGGACTTTATTTTAAAACTGCACGAAATGGTAATGTTTAATTTCAACATCAAACTGCCAGGACGTTACCGCACGGGTTTCGTGAACCTTACGAATACCGATGTGGTAGTACCCAATGCCCAGAAGGTTCCTTTAGAAATGAGCGCTCTATTCAGTAAAATCAACAACTATGGCACAGATCCCTTGGAACATATTGCTAAAACACACCACCAGCTTGAAACCATTCACCCCTTTTTTGACGGGAACGGACGAGTTGGACGTTTGCTAATAAATTCTCAACTTCTTGCCAAAGGATTTGCGCCGGCAATCGTTCAGATAGAGGATCAATATAAATATTATCTAGGGTTAGATTTGGCCCATCATGGAGACTACAATAATCTAATTCAGCTTCTATGTGAAAGTGTCATTAAGGGATATAGGATGATTGATCCTACTAGTGCTCACAAAATTTCCGAAATTTTCTCAAAAAAAATTAATTCCGCTTAATGTAAATCTTGAAAAAGTTTAGTAAGGTACATTATCCAAATTCTTTTTAATTAATGGGATTCACTCTCTATCGCTTTTTGAATTGTTTCGAGTTTCTGGTTTAGCGGCAACTTCTGCTCGGAATCTTCGTATTGGTGGCGCGTCATGAACCGGACAATCCTCCAGTCAGTCCAAATGTGCGTTTTTTGCACAGGTTTTACAAAGCTCATGCCTTCCAGGGATATGCATCGGCTTAATGCCACATAATTAGGCGATTATTAGAATCTTGACCACATAATTAGTGAATGATTCCTTTGTTGCCTTGTCCTCGCACTCGTTTGCATAATCGTCGAATCTGACGCGCGCTTAAGTTTAATTGCTGCACAGCTTGTTTCTGTCTCTCTGGTCAGCAGGTTCCAAACCCTTTTTGCTGATCCGCAGTTTATGGTAGCTTATGCTGGACTGATCCATGCCAGAGCCCCGCCTCAAGATGAATCTTTATCCCCAAAAGATCAGGTAACGCCCATGTCTCGAGAGAGCACTTTTTACCAAGTGGTGAGGGGGTCTTTAGACGATAAAATCTCCTTATGTGCGTATTTCACTCAATTCTGCCAACGTTTTAATCATGGCTGCCACTTTCGGAGCCACGCGACGTTCTGCATTAGTTCAATAAACTAGTGGCAGGATTGAGTGAAATACGCAGCGTGTGACAGTTGTTTTAAAACCCCCCACCTCATCGCGAAGACCTCATACGGAAATTTTTGTCCTTCACAAAGGTTCAACTCTCACTCACTTTGTTCTCCCTAAAACTCAGATTCCAACCGAGTTTCAGCCAGGAAGTGTCGCTCCCATCTCATTGATAAGAGTGCAACCTCAAATACAATGAGACATAGAACCCTCTTTCTCTCTAACGATCAGTCTCGCTGGCTATCTGAGTATGCCAAACTCATAGGCGTATCCCCTTCTCAATCAATCTCAGATATCCTCATTCTTTAAAGAGTGGTTTAGTCTCACTTTGCGTTCCTAAACGTCTCGTTTTGAGGTTACAGATCAAATAAAAGCGCCTGTTTTGATTATACAAAAAAGTTACAAAATTGTTGCAAAAAGTTGAAGAAAAGTTGTGGGTTCTTCTCCCATACTTTAGGTACGTTTACCAAACATACATTAAAAACAAAAATATGATGATTTATTTCTGGAATAAAATAGAAATTTCAACTGTTAAACAAAAGAGCTGCCTTGTTCTGGCAGGGCTCTTTTTATTTTCAGCGCTTGCCCCTGCTTATGCGGAAGGAAAAAAATTTGAGTCCTCGCAAAACAGTTCTTCCTATCACTTAAGAGCCAGGCTCCAGAGCATGGAAGAAGCTTCCCCCCTTGAAAAAGCCAAGTTCCGCAGTACGATTAATGCGCTCAAGGGAAACAAAGAAGAAGAAAAAGAAGCCTTACTTCTACAGAACCACTTACAAAAAAAATATGAAATCACACAACGGGGTTTTCAACAGATTCTAACACTCACTAAACAAACTTTCTTTAAATTCAGCTCTATTAAAATTACGCATTCCTTACAGATGAGCCAAGTGTTATATGAATCCATTGCTATCATTGCATATTTCACATTCTCTTACCTTGCAGAGTCCTATCTTACTTTAGACTCTTTCTCTTTAAAAATTCTCTTGTTACTGATTAGCGTTTCCATCCCTATTGTTCTAGGGGAATCAGCCTTTAAACTTCATCCAGCTTGGAAAAAAGAGTTGCGAACCTTTAGCCAAATTCTGATTAATGGTTTAGCCAAATATTCTTTCTGGGAGATGCGCTCTTGGATAAAAGCAAAAATAACCAGACAATCTTATCTTAAAACCCGCAGTGAAATGACTCACGTTCTACAAAAACGAAATGAGTTTGGCGTGGCGGTTCGATACATAGGGAGTTGGGACATTAGAAAAAAAGATAAAAAAGTTCTAGGTTCTAAAACCAGCAAAGAGCAATGGATTATCACTAGAGTTTCAGAAGACAATGAGTGGGGAGAGGAGATAAATCCTGAAAAAGAAAGAAATTTAAATACTGTTTTACAGGAAGTTCTAAAGAATTATCCTCAAAGCCGTGATTTTCGCATTGTGATAGCAGAAGGATATAGTCCTCTTGGCTCCATGGATTTAAATAAAGGGATTCTCTATCTAGACTCAAGCGCATTGGACTCTAAAGAGTTGGCAATGGTTGGGTTAGACCATGAACTTTACCACTGGAACAATCCCAGCGCTTCTGAAGAAAACGCAATAGAAAGAACTAAAGCATTTATTCTATCTTTGACTGAAACAAAGAAGGAATCTACATTAAAAACCATAGCTGATCTCTATGGAGAAGAGGCTAAGGATGAAATTTTAGGGAACCTGCCCTCTGCTCAAATCTCAAAAGCCATGGAAGAGAGAAGAATGAGTCAGCTAGGAATTAGAGGAAGAGTAGAATATTTTAGAAAAAAGCAAGAGAACTACTGGATTGTTATGGATGGAGATGTGGAATTTAAACTGAGTGAAACGCCTAAAAAACCAAGTGAATACAATGCTATCCAAAAATGGACAGATGAAGGTTTAGACATTATCAAAGAGATGTTGAGGGCACGCGCTTTACGCGAGCATGTTTTATTAGTAGGGGAAGCAGGGGTAGGTAAAGACTGGTTAGCTCTAGTCTATGGAGAGTTAATGGGAGAAGAGCCTATAGTGATGTCTCTAAGTGAAGAGATAGAAGGACAAGATCTAGTGGCTTGGAGAGGATTAGAAAAAAGTTTAACTATCTGGGAATATAGCCAAATTGTAAAAGCCTATAAAGAAGGAAAAATCATTATCATTGATGAGGTCACTAAAACTAGACCCGGCGCTAGAGCCATATTAAATGATTTGATGCAGAGTAAAGAGATAGAGCTGCCAGATGGAAAAAGAGTAAAAAGAGGGGAAGGGTTTCAAATCATAGCGACCATGAATGAAGCAAAAGAACCTTATGGCGGATATGAGTTAGGAGAAGATTTTGAA
>MGUU01000020.1 GCA_001800135.1 Elusimicrobia bacterium RIFCSPLOWO2_02_FULL_39_32
GGCTAGGAACAACGATGGGAGCTGGAACCGTCAGGAGATGGAGACGACCTACAGCTATGACACTAATGGGATGCAGGATGGGCAGAGCGGGAGCGGGGATAGTTTATCGAACGATGGATTTGAGAACTATACGAAGGGGCATGTGACGCAGAGCTACGCTTTCGTCTTTTTAGCGAGCGGAGCGAAACAGTTTAAGGTGATGAGTTCGATCAATGAGAGCTGGACGAGCAATGCGAGCGGCGCGGGGAGTTACGCATCTGCGCAGGCAGGGAGCGATGGAAGCTGGAACAAGCAGAGGATGGAGACGAAGTATGAATATTATGGAAGAAATGAAGTTATAGGTGCGAAGGCTGTGGGCGGGAAACAGAGAGGGCAGTATGGGATCGGGACTTCGCTTTCGAACGATGGATTTGAGAACTACACAAGAGGAGTGGTGTTACAGGAGTATGGGTTAAAGGGGAGCGGAGGCAAGCAGTTCAAGGTATTGAGCTCGAAGAACTATAGCTGGACAAGTGGGCGGGAGACGTTAGATCGGCTGACGATAGAGGAGAGGGCGAGCAACGCAGCCCTTGGGATCGTAAGCGATATTATCCGTGGGGAGAGCGAGTATCGGTTTAGGGAGAACGCTGGAGGGTGGGATCTCTTTCATGCGATGAGCGTGACGACTGGAGAGGGGGCGGAGAGAAGAAGCGTCAATATTACGAACAGCGACTCAAGCTGGAACAAGCAGACGATGGAGACGGTGTATGAGTATGGTGCGAATGGGAGGCAGAGCGGTCAGTATGGGGTAGGGGATACGTTTAGCGATGATGGATTTGGGAACTACACAAAGGGGAAGGTAGTGCAGAGATTTGCGCGAGAGTGGGAGGGGAAGGTATGGACTAGTTTTAAGCTGGTGAGTTCAAAGAGTTTTAGCTGGACGAGCAACGCGAGCGGCGCTGGGAGCGTGACAGCGACGAGGGCGCAGGAGTCGAACAGCATTGCGACGAACTGGAGCTTGACAGGAGAGCCTGTGAGCGGGGCTAGGAACAACGATGGGAGCTGGAACCGTCAGGAGATGGAGACGACCTACAGCTATGACACTAATGGGATGCAGGATGGGCAGAGCGGGAGCGGGTTCACATTCAGTGATGACGGCTTCAGGAATTTTACAAAAGGAACAGTTCGGCAAACATATCATCCAATCGAGACTAGGAGCAATTCCAAGCAGTTCAAAATAATCTCTTCTGTGAGCGAATCTTGGGGCTCGAACCAAAACGGTGCGGGAACTTTTGATTCACCGATCGCCTCTACGGATGGCACATGGAATAAGCAAAAGATAGAGAGCCGCTACGAATATGATGAAGGCGAGACCGGCCAACAGCTAAGACAAAGCGGCCGAGGAGCAACCCTTAACTACGATGGTTTTGAGGGGTATACGGCGGGCACCATCGAACAAAATTTTATTAAATTCACCGCAGACAATGGTCAGATATCATTTAAGCTTGACACTTCAATCAGCAAATCTTGGAGCAGCAGGGCGAGCGGAGCGGGCGGCTGGAGTTTTGAAGATGGCGCTTGGAACTTTACAGAAACGGATGATGGTGGAACCTATGATGATCCGATTCAGAACGCGGATGGCACATGGAGCCGCCAGATCATGACCACTTATTATCAATATGGCGTAAACGGCCAAATGCTAAAAGAGGGCGGTCAATATGGGATTGGCGATTCATTTAGCTACGATGGTTTTGGAAATTACACCGCAGGAAAGACGACTCAAAAATATGCTTTTAATGAGCAGGCAAAACAGTTAAAGCTTGCAGAGTCGAACAGCTATACATGGAGCACAGATTCCAACGGCGAAACTGCGGATGAGTTGGATGTGGCATGGTCGCAAAGCCTGAAAAAATTTGTTTTTAGCGGGGATGGCTGGAGATTGAAGGGGAGTGTTTCCGAGCCGAATATGGATGGCTCCTGGAGCAAGCAGGCGGTAACCACCACTTATAACTACAATTCCGCAAGCGGCAAACTGATCGGCCAAACAGGAATCGGCGACACCTATAACTACGACGGCTTTGATAATACCACCATCGGAAAACTGGAGCAGGTTTTTGTTTTGATCAACGGGCAGGCGAAAATGCAAACCTCCACCACCCGCTCACTCACAGAAAATGCGGACGGCTCATGGAACGCGATGGGTTGGACCGCGGCTGACGCGAGCGCGGCCAGCACCAATGCCTTAAGGATCGGCGGTAAAGCGATGGTGGTTGTCTATCAATATAATATGGGAGGAAAACGAGCCAGCATCTTGCGGGGAGAAGGGGCTGTAAGAGAAGCTGAAAGAAAAATCATTGATTTAGAAAAGAGTCCAACCGATGCCCTCGAAGAGACACTAAGAACCGGTGAGTTCGCCTCCCGCGAAATCCCGATTGATGGCGTCACCTACACCATTCTATCCGGGGAAGGGGGGTTGACCGCCACATTCATGAAAGATGGAGTGCTCCACAGTGCTTTAGTGGATCTCGCTGAAGATAATGGTAGCGTTTCCTTAACGCTTCTTAGAGACGATGGATTGGGAACTTCTGTAACGCTTGCTGATGATGAATTGATCATTTCCAAGAGCGAAGAAAGCGAAGATACTACTTTAGTGGTCACAAGCCTTTATGACGGTGTGGGAAGGCTGGTTGGAGCGTATGGTTCTGGCCAGTCGCTCAGCAACGATGGTTTTGAAAATATCACTACCTCCGCGATAGAACAAGAATATTTCATCATGGGTAACCAAGCAAAACTAAGAACCACCACCACTCGCTCGCTCACCCAAAATAAAGATGGCTCCTGGAGCACCATGGGATGGAGAGCGGTGGATGCGGCCAGAAGTGGGAACGATCCAACCAAAATCGGCAAAGAAGATCAGGCGATGACCGTCACATACCACTATTATGGGGAAGCGGGCTACCTGCCGGATGATGGCCAAAGGAAATTTAAAGGGACCGTTGCTCATGCTGACGGTGGCGGAAAAAGCTATTCCAACGACGGTTTCGGGAACGAAACATTTGCTGAAATCATTCAGACCTACGATATCATTAACGGCCAGGCGAAAATTTTATCCGCCACTACCAAGAGCCGCACGGAAAATTTAGATGGATCAAAGAGTTGGCAGGATGGCTCCGTTCATAATGGCGTGGCTACTCAGGCGGGCAAGATCACTTATGATTATGATCGAACCACTGGGCTTCTCATCGGCAATGGCATTGATGAAGCGGAATCTCTCGATGCGATCTCCATGGCGAACGATGGTTTCGACAACTGGACAAAATCAACCGCGCGTCAAGAATATATTTTGGTGAACGGCCAGGCGAAAGTGAAAAGAAGCGTCTCCACTTCCGATAGTTATACTCTTTACGATATAAACGGCCAAAATGGAAGGAACGCTGATGGCAGCACCTCCCATCAGGTAATGACAGTTACTTACAGCTATTATGGAGAGACCTATCCGGAAGGAACAGAGATCGAAGGTGAAGATGTTTCAGGCCAAGAGAAAGAGGGGCTTGAGGTTACAGAAGATCATAAATTTGGGCAGATGGCTGGCGCTGAAGGAAGAGGCACCTCTCTTTCCAATGATGGTTTCGGCAATTGGTCGAGCGGGCTCATCAGCCAAACTTATGAGATGATCAACGGTCAGGCGAAAGTAACGATCACTAATTCCAAGAGCTGGAGCAGCAATAGCCAAGGAGGCGGCAGTTACGCAAGCCCCATCATCAATAGCGACGGCTCCTGGAACAAACAGGATGTTTCAACCTACTATGCTTATGATGAAGATGGCGTGTTGATCGGGGATGGATCAAGAAGCGCCAAACCTGCGATTTTTGGCGGAAAGGATACAGACCATCGAACATTTGGGGAAGGCAAAACCAGGAGCGACGATGGCTTTGGAAATATCAGCGCGGGAACGATCGAGCAGGTTTATAAGATCATCAACGGCCAGGCGAAGATTTTAACATCCAAAAATATCACGGATGCAAAAAGAGTTCACGATGGTGTTGCCTTAGACGCGGATGGGGAGCTGCTTCTTGATATGGGAAATAGCGACGGCTCTGAGAGCCATCAGGAGTTGACGACCACCTACGAATATAATCCTGCCACAGGGCAACAGACCGGCCAAAGCGGCCATGGCTGGACTCGTTCCAACGATGGCTTTGGCAACTGGACCGCTGGATCCGTTGAGCAGGTTTATGAACAGAAGGAGGCGACTAACGCAAGTTTCGGGAGCAGGCCTAAACAATTTAAGTTGATGAAGTCGGTGAGCAAGAGTTGGACCAGCGATGCTCAAGGCGGTGGGGTCTGGAGCCAAGATGCAGAGAAAATCTGGAGTTTTACGGCAAATTCAGGCACCGGAAGCTATGAGGCTCCCGATACCAACAGCGATGACAGTTGGAATAAGCAAGAGATGGTGACCGCCTACCACTACAAGACTCAATCGTGGGCGCAAATGGGCCAGAGCGCAATGGGAACTACGCTTGCAAACGACGGCTTCAACAATTATACAGCGGGAAGAATCGAGCAGACCTTTGCTCCGAAGAGTTTATTGGGCGGAGGAAGGCAGTTTAAAATCACCAGCTCCAGAAACTGGAGCTGGACAAGCAATTCAAGCGGCGCAGGCAGTTTCGACTACTCCAATGATGTTTGGAGCTTTGCGGCTGCAAGCGGAGGAACATACGATAGTCCTGAGGCATCCAGCGATGCGAGCTGGAACCGGCAGTATATGGAGACCACCTACCGATATTCTGAAAACGCAGACGCCTTGGATTTAGGAAAACAGATCGGCCAATTTGGGAAGGGAACCACATTTAGCAACGACGGTTTTGAAAATTATACGAAAGGGCTCGTTCTGCAAGAGTTCGGCTTAAAAGGCGGCCAGTTTAAAATTTTAAGCTCCAAGAGTTTTAGCTGGACCAGCGGAAAAAATAGCAATGAATCTTTCACCGTGACGGATCCAACCGCTCTGAACAGCTCAAAATATGACGTTTCAAGTTTTGTGTTCGATGCAAGCGGCTGGAGCCTCTCCTCTGCGATGAGAGAAACAGTGGATGGAGTGAGCAGTGATGTGAGCGCAAGCGATGGATCTTGGAATAAACAAGAGATGCTTACGACCTATGATTATTACGCTAACGGCCAGCAAAAGGCGGTGGGCGGCCAGAGCGGCCATGGGGTTACATTCTCCAACGATGGTTTTGGGAATATTACGGCTGGAAGTGTTGAGCAGATTTTTGAACAGAAAACATTTGATAATGGTTCAAAGCAGTATAAGCTGATGAAGTCTATCAGCAGAAGCTGGACCAGCAACAACTTAGGCGGCGGAAGTTGGAGCCAAGATGCGAACAAACAGTGGACATTCACTGCTAATGTTGGCGGCGGCAATTTCGGTGTTGGCGCGGATGCCACGAAGCGGGTTGGAGATGCGGATATCCCCAACCGTATCAGCGGCGTGGATGGCAGTTGGAGCGAGCAGGAGATGGTTACTCTTTACGATTATGATACGAACGGCAGACAAAAAACGGTGGATGGCCAGGCGGGCTTTGGGATTACGTTGAGCAACGATGGCTTTGGAAACTATACGGTAGGGAGCGTTCGGCAAAGATACGAGTTGGTGGAGATGAAGAATAATGCAAAACAGTTCAAGATTATGAGTTCAACCAGCAGAAGCTGGAGCGGCAATGTGAGGAGCACTGGTGCATGGTGGGATGGATCAGGCGGTGTTCGAAATTTAACAACTGCAGCTGCTGTGGACCATGCGCTCGATAACAAGTGGGTAAGCTTGACAGAGCGGCCAGCCTTAACTGAGATCAATAGCGATGGTTCATGGAACAAGCAGGAGATGATCACGGTTTACGACTACTATCCAAAAGGAAGAAGCCAAGGAAAACAGAGGGGTCAATATGGGATCGGCCAGACTTTCGGGGATGACGGCTTCGAAAACTATACAAAAGGAAGGATATTGCAGAAATATGAGATAAGAGGAACCATGTTTAAGATCGTAAGTTCCAAGAGTTTTAGTTGGACAAGCGATTCGCGAGGCGCGGGCGATTTCAATATTCCACACAATCGTTTGAAATGGCTGGCGGACAAAATTGCCAGACTCCCCTCTGCTGGTAAAATCAGAATTCTTGAAGAAGGAATGGGCGAGCCTCCATTCAGAGTTGGTTTGGGATCCAAAAAGGGCGGCGCCAAAATTCAGCCTATGATCGGTTTATCTCGGAAAGGCGTTGATACAGAGATACTGCCTCAGCCTGCGCTGGATGAACGTTTTGCATCCGACGAAGATAGTCCCGGAAACTATGATTTTGAAAGGGCTATCAGCGCCGGCTGGACATTAACGGGAGCGATCTTAAAGCCGGATGGCACTGCGATCACCGCCGCTGATGGCTCATGGAATAAGCAGGTGATGGAGACCACCTATCAATATAACGATTCTACGAAACAGGGAAAAATCACAGGTCAGGCAGGGTCCGGCAGCACATTCTCAAATGATGGTTTTGATAACTTTACAAGCGGATCCATCCAGCAGTCTTATAGAGAAGTTGCGGCTGGATTATTTAAGATTGATCGCAGCGTCAGTAAAAGTTGGACGAGCGATTCGAATGGATATGGCGCTTATGGCGTAGGCGAAGGAGCAGGCCAAAACAAAAGGATCGGAAGCGGAAGGGTGACAGGCGTAGATGGCAGTTGGAGCGAGCAGGAGATGGTGACAATCTATGATTATGATACGAATGGCAAACAAAAAGCTGGAAGCGACGGGCAGAAGGGGTATGGGATCACCCTCTCCAATGACGGTTTTGAAAACTATACGATCGGCACAATCAAACAAGAATATCGGCAGGTGGAAATCAAAAATGGGGCGAGCGTTGGAACTCAGTATAAGATAGATAAAAGCATCTCCCGCAGTTGGAGCGGCAATGTGAGGGGAGTGCTCAACTGGGATCATGAGGCGACATTCGCTTCCATGGAAAGTTGGCTCACAAACGAATGGAAGGGATTAGAGACTGCGCCTCTTTCTTCCTACCAGAATAGTGACGGCAGTTGGAGCAAGCAGGAGATGGTCACAAAGTATGAATATTATGGGAAAGACGAGGTTGACGGAACAAAACCGCTGGGCGGAAAACAGAAAGGGCAGTATGGGATCGGCAAGACATTCGGGGACGACGGTTTCAACAATTACACGAGAGGGATGGTTCTGCAAAAGTTTGAGCTAAAAGGGGGCCAGTTTAAAGTTGTGAGCTCCAAGAATTTTAGTTGGACGAGCGGACTCTCGACTGCGGAAAAAGAGGATAGCTTCTCTATTCCTGAAACATTGGGATGGGATGCTAGCTCAAATAATTTTAATTTTGCAAGCGTAGAAGATTCCTGGATTTTAACTGGCCCTACCGACTTCGTATCCACGGATGGTTCATGGTCGAAGCAGAAGACAGAGACCACCTACCAATACAGAGATCCTGCGAAAGCGGGCAAGCTTACAGGGCAAAGCGGAACTGGGAGCACTTTTGCTTGCGATGGAATCGGTGGTTACACGAGAGGAACAATCGAGCAGAGATACCGCCCCGTTACTGTCGGAAGGGTTACATTGTTTAAGATGGACCGCAGCATCAGCAAAAGCTGGACAAGCGATTCGAATGGGTATGGCGCCTATGGCGTGGGTGAAGCGGTTGGCTATACTAAAGGAGTTGGGACGGGTCGAGTGACAAGTCTGGATGGCAGCTGGAGCGAGCAGGAGATGGTCACCCTTTATGATTACGATTCGAACGGAAAACAAAAGAGCGGAAGCGATGGCCAGAAGGGATACGGCGTCTCATTGACCAACGATGGTTTTGGAAACTATAACGTTGGGATCATCAACCAAGTGTATAAGCAGGTGGAGATCACCAACGGCGGGGTTGTTGGGAGCAAAAGGCCTAAACAGTTTAAGATGGATAAAAGCATCAGCCGCAGTTGGTCTGGAAATCTTTCCAAAGTAATCGGTTGGAGCAATACCCTATCAATTTCCGCGATGAATAGTTGGGCTGTGGGCGCATGGAGAGGGTTGGAACTTGCGCCTATAGCTGCCTATAGAAACAGCGACGGTTCTTGGAATAAACAGGAGACGACGACTGTCTATGATTATGAGAGCGGCGGAAAACAACGAGGCCAATATGGAATCGGAAAGACCTTTGGGGACGATGGTTTCCTTAACTATACGAAGGGGATGATCTTACAGAAGTACGAGAAAAAGGGCGGTCAGTTTAAGATGGTGAACTCCAAGAGTTTTACCTGGACCAGCGGCTTGCCGACATTGATCAAAACGGACAGTCAAACTATTCCTAATACGCTCACATGGGATGAGGCCTCAGGCAATTTTGATTTTGAAAGCGCGGAGAGCGACTGGATTTTGAACAGCGTGCCATCCTTTAAATCCGGTGACGATTCCTGGAATAAACAGTTGATGGAGACCTCTTATGAGTATGATGACTCCAATTTTGAAGGCAAGGTCACGGGGCAAAGCGGCCATGGCGCCACTTTAAGCAACGATGGGCTTGGCAATGTCACTGCTGGCAGTATTGAACAGAGTTATAGAAAAATCACTGTTGGAGCGGTGGTGATGTTTAAGCTTGAAAAAAGCGTTAGCAAAACATGGACCAGCAATAGCCAAGGCGGCGGCGCATGGACTCAGAACGCGAGCAAGCAGTGGGCATTCACAGCCAATGCGGGTAGTGGCAGTTATGAAGGAGATGATGATTCAAGATTAGCCGGCGGAGATGGATCATGGTCCAAACAAAAGATGGAGACGATCTACAGCTATGACGATAACACCGGCAAACAGACGAAACAAGAAGGCTATGGGGTTTCTTTGGGCAATGACGGGTTCGACAATTATACCGCGGGAAAAATTGTCCAGGAATATGGAAAAGAAAATATAAGGAACGGATCGAGCAAAACAACCGGAGAGCAGTTTAAAATTAAGAGTTCCAAGAGCTGGAGTTGGGGGAGCAAAGCGGGAGGAATCGGAAGCTGGAATCTGACGGCGAAAGAGCCTGCGCTTCCCGATGGCGACAAGGAATGGAGGTTTACGAGCAACATTGGAAGCTATGAAAATCCGGTGCCGGGCGGCGACTTAAGTTGGAGCAAGCAATATATGGAGACCTCCTATGAATATAATAAATCCGGCGCGGAGATCGGAAAACAGAGCAGGCAGTATGGAATTGGAGACACATTCTCCAACGATGGTTTTGACAATTATACGAAAGGAAAGATTATCCAGCTTTATGAGCAGGCGCCGCCCGCCAAAGGTAGTTTTAAGTTGGCGAGAAGTTACAGCTATAGCTGGACCAGCAATGCCAAAGGAGAGGGGAGCTATGACAACGTCAACAAATCAAATTTAACTTTAACAGGCTGGGATCTGAGCGGGCCCGCCGCTGTGGTTGATGCGGATGGAACGGGCAGATCAATCACCACTCTCGATAGTTCTTGGAATAAACAGGAGATGATGACGATCTATACCTATGGGGAGGGAGGCAAACAGACCAATCAGGAAGGGTTGGGAGTCTCTTTAAGCAATGATGGCTTTGATAATTATACCGCGGGCTCCATCGCTCAAACGTATGACTTAAAAGGGAACGGCTCCACTGGCCAATATTGGAAGATCACCTCCTCCACAAACAAAACATGGACCAGCGACTCAAGCGGCGGTGGAAGTTGGAGGCAATCATATAAAATAGCGCCCTATGTAAAGATGTTTATTGATACGATCCGAGGGAGCAAACAATATTCTTACACTTATTTAATCGCAGGGAGGGAATGGGCCTTCGACTCTAATTTAGGCTCAGGCAGTTTTGCCAGTCCGCTTGCAAACAGCGATGGCTCGTGGTCGAAACAGGAGATGACCACCACTTACAGCTATGACGATAACGGCAAGCAGGATGGTCAAAGAGGTTCGGGAAAAACCGCCAGCAACGATGGCTTTGATAATTATACCGCAGGAACCATCCAGCAAAAATTCGATTTGATAGGAGAAGAGAACAAGGGGCAATATTGGAAGATCGGCTCCTCCACATCCCGCACATGGTCCAGCAAAGAGATTATCGTATTGGCAGATTTGCCTGTCAGCGAAGTTTTTATAAATGGCGTAAGAAATGTTGGGAATTTCCTTGGCCTTGCCTTTAAGCTTGAACAGGGTTGGGCGGGAAGCTATGAAGAGCCTACGGCTGCAAGCGACGGCACTTGGTCTAAACAGGAGATGGTGACAAAATACAGTTACGAAAGTAACGGCAGACAAAAAACTGTGGGCGGCCAAGAGGGGCGGGGAACTACCCTTTCATTTGACGGTTTTGGCAACTACACCGCAGGCACTGTCACTCAAACCTACGCAATGGTTCCACCGGAACCTCCCGCCACGGGACCTAAACAGTATAAGATCACAAGCTCTGTCAGCCGCAGCTGGAGTTCGAAAGGAAGAGCTGCTAAAGGATGGGAGGTGGTTGCAAAAGATCCTGCGAAGCCCAACGGTGAAAAGGTATGGAGCTTTAAAAAGATCGGCGACATTGAGATCGAGGGAGGAGTCTGGAACACTTTAACCTCAACTCCGGAATCGGCGGAAAAAAGTCTGGACGGCTCTTGGAACCGTCAAGAGATCACCACCACCTATGAGTATGACGATAACGGCAAACAAAAGGGGCAGCATGCCAAAGGGAATACTTTTAGCAACGATGGTTTTGGAAACTATACGAAGGGTAAAACATTCCAGGAGTTTGCTCAAAGAGGCACTCAATTTAAAATCATCACCTCCAAGAGTTTTACTTGGACAAGCAGCACAAGCGATACAAGTGATGTTGTTGCGGATGCCGTGTGGAATGAGCAAGACAAAAACTACGATTTCGATTCAGCGCTTTTAATCGCATGGAATTTGTTGAGCGCCGCTGCTTCGCCTTCAAGCGACGGCACATGGACCAAGCAGGATATGACCACCACCTACGAATATAACCTCACCACAGGCGAGCAGACCGGCCAAAGCGGAGGCGGCTCTTCTTTTTCAGATGATGGTTTTGGCAACTTCACAAAGGGAAGCGTTACCCAAACCTATGATTGGGTTCGTTTGGCTACCGGCGCTAAGCAGATGAAGATCCAAACCTCTGTCAACGAAACCTGGACCAGCAGCAATGATCCGCTCAAAGCGGGAGATTACGCTCATCCTGCTGAGGGAATTGACGGATCCTGGACCAAGCAGAGGATGACCACCTATTACAAATATAATCTTGGCGGCACGGAAAGAGGAAAACAGTTTGGGCAGTATAGCATCGGCGTCTCTCTCTCCAATGATGGTTTTGAGAACTACACTAAAAGCCTCATTCTTCAAGAGTATGACTTAAAAGGAGGCCAGTTTAAGGTTATCAGCAGCAAAAATTACAGCTGGACATCCGATAGAAACAGCGCGGGTTTCGATGCCTCCGACGTCAACGTTATAGGAAGAATCGGATCCTCTAATATGATTCGATTGGGTATGACTTCGAGCTGGAGTTTATGGGCTACTGCTGCGGCCACGAGCGTTGACGGCTCTTGGACGAAACAGTTCATGGAAACGAAATATTTATATAAAACATCGGGTGAGATCGGCAAGCTGGATTCTCAGAATGGGATTGGGGACTCTTTTTCAAGCGACGGCTTTGACAATTACACCCAAGGAAAAGTGACCCAAAAATATATTTTTGACGCGAACGCCAAACAGTTTAAGATTGATCGCGCCGACAACTATTCTTGGAGCACTGATTCCAATGACAATGAGGCGAGCGATGAGCTGGAAGCTGTTGTAAACAATTCCAAAGAGAGCGGCTTTTCTGTGACGTTCAAAAACAGGAGGGGTAAGGGGGAGTGGGCGCTCACCTCCGCGACCGCCAAAACGAACGCGGATGGCTCTTGGAGCCGCCAGATGATGACCACCCACTATCACTATGATGGGCATGGCAAACTGAACGCTCTCTTGGGTGGCCAATCGGGAAGCGGAAAATCTTACTCGAACGATGGTTTTGGCAATACCACCATTAGCAAGATTTCGCAATTTTATCTCCTTATCCACGGCATGGCTAAGATGTTGGATTCCACAACTAAATCTTTAACGGAAAACGCGGACGGCTCCTGGAGCGCATCGGGCTGGACTTCTGATGATACCCTAGATGTGGCGCAAATAAAAATAATAACAACGGACAAAGAGGGTGGAACCGCTACAGTTGTTCGCTACCGCTATAGCGCCGAGGGAAAATACTTGGGCGGCGTGAAAGCCGACGGCGATGTAAGATTTGCGCGAAAGAAATATGAGGGCGGGCAGTTTGTGGAGTATGCGGAGTCCGGCGAGATTGTGAAAGCAAAACTGGTTTTGGGCGGCCAAACTTACGAGATCGGGCAAGACGAAAACGGAGACTATGTGGTTGTGATTACGGATGGCAATGGCAATGTTTATTCTGGAGAAACGCCGCTCATTTCCGATGACGGCAAATCAATCAGCTTTCTCGTAGGAGATCAGATTACAACAGTGACGGTCGATCCCACAACCGGCAACAGCATCGTATCGAATGAAGTAGATACCACATTAGTAGCTGAAGAGGATGAATCCACAACCACTCAGTCGTTGGTTGTCACCTCCCTTTTTGATCGGGAAGGGGTGTTGATCGGGGCATCCGGTTTTGGAACCGCCTATTCCGATGATGGCTTTGGCAATTCCACGGAGTCTGAAATCACGCAAGTTTATCTTATCATGAACGGCCAGGCGCGGCTTAAAGAGACGATCACCGCTTCTCATACCTTGAACAATGACGGTAGCGAAAGCTGGATGGGATGGAACGTGGACGGAAGAATCGAAGGCAAAGCGATGAGCGTCAAATATTTTTACTGGGGAGAGAACGTAACGAGGAATCTGCAGGGCTCAGATACGAATTTGAGCGAAACCAACCAAACCGACCGAAAGTACGGCACCTTGGCGGATGCTGCTGGATCGGGCATTTCGGTTTCTGATGACACCTTCGATAATAAAACGGTTTCCGTGATCTCTCAAAAATATATTATCCTGAACAATCAGGCGAAAATGAAAGAGTCAATTACAAACTCCCTAACTCAAAATGCGGATGGCTCTTGGAGCGTAATGGGCTGGACCCAAGATGATTCGGATCAGGCGGAGGCGGTGGGCTTTACCGTATTTCAGGAGATCAACGATATTTTGGGAACCACTCTCAACGATGTAGAAGTCAACAAAGCGATGACGATCACCTACTCTTATTATGGAGAAGCGGGCACCGATTTTGCAACTCAAACCGATGGCGGAAAGAAATATATTGTTGCCACCGCAGAAGGAACCGGAACCAGCTACTCGAATGACGGTTTTGGCAACATCACTATTTCAGACGTTACTCAAATCTACCAGCGGTATAAAGGACAGATGAAGCTTCTGCAGTCTATCACCTCCAGCCGTACTGAGAATATGGATGGGTCAAAGAGTTGGATGGATGGCTCTACTCACAAAGTGAATGGAGTGGATGTGAAAACCGCTCCTCTTGCGGTCACCTATAAATATGACTCGAATGGCCGCTACGCAAGCCGGTTCGATACTGAGGAAGAAAGAGCATTGGCGGCAGACGCGCCGAACGGTTTTGTGGCAGCCGGCGCCGGCGTCTCTATTTCTGATGATAATTTTGGGAACGTTACGGTCTCTAAAGTGAAACAGTATTTTGAGTTGAAAAAAGGCCAGCCCAAGATGACGATTTCGCTTAACTCTTCTTATACGAGGAATGGCGATGGCTCTTGGAGCGTGATGGGAATGGATGGAATTCCTTCCAACGATCCGATGTTGACCCAATTGACCGAAAGTATTGACGGCGCCAAAACCGAGTTGGAGAATTTAGTTTCCCTTCTCGTGGAAGCGATGTTCGCCTCTTTTTCCGGATTTTTGGGTGTTGATCGTTATTTGGAAAGCGTTAAAAATGAACCGCTTGCATTGGGGGGGGTGGGAAAAAGAGTTGTGGGTTTCGAGGATGGCAAAACTACAGAGATTGATCGCTACAAAGTTTTTCTTAAAAACATCAACGCGGAACTTCTGAGAGGAGTTCGGGTCGTTTTTAATTCTTTCAATGCGGCCAAATCAAAAGCGTTCGAATCCGACGCGGTCGCCGGCATTGATAGCTCAACGAATTTATCTGCAGAGTTTGAACAATTGTTCGCCTCTTTTTCCGATGCTCTGGTTCGGGCAGACCATGGGTTCGAAGGGGATGTTAGATCTCTATTGACAGAGGTTCAAACGGATCGAAGAAAAGATTTCTATGAACGATCAAGGGTAGGTTACGAAGATCCCAGAGCCGGCGCTAAAGTGCGCAACGCCTTCTTAAAAGCCATCATTGGAAAAAAGAGGGCGCTCGGCGTACTAAAAGTCGGATTTGATCGCTTGTCGAAAAGATGGAAAGAGGAGGCGGTTAAAGAAATCATCAAGAACACGGTAATCGTTACGGCATCGGGTTCAAATTACCGCGAGATTTCTGTTTTGTCCGATCGAGTCAAGTCTAAAAAGAGTAGTCTTAGCGCAATGGAATTTCAGATGGAAAAACTCACCGCTACCAAGGCTCTTAAAATAAAATATCGGTATGATGAAAACGGGAGATGGAACCCGGACGCCAATGGGTTTGTGGCTACATCAGAGGGAGGGGAATCTTTCTCGAACGACGGCTTCGACAATGAGACAACTTCAAAAATGAAGCAAAATTTTGTTTTGGTGGGGGGTCAGGCAAAGATTGAAGAGTCAATCACGCGCTCTTTGACGATTAACCAAGACGGCTCATGGAGCTCCATGGGATGGAATGAAGGAGACAAGCAGGGTGGAATAGCGCTCAAAATAGTTTACTATTATCATGGAAGAGATAAAGCGGACTCTAAAGGAAATAACCATAAAGATACTAGAGACAAAAATGACAATAAAAATACGCTTGCTTACGCGGAAAGCGCCGAAGGCACCTCCTATTCCAACGATGGCTTTGACAATATTACCCGCGCTAATATCATCCAGACCTTTACCATCCTCACCGGCCAGGCTAAACTTAAAACTTCCGAGTCCAAATCAATCACCGTGAACGCCGATGGCTCTTGGAGCGTGATGGGAATGAACCGGAGCGAGGCTGAAGCGGTGGGCGTCAGTG
Organism: Elusimicrobia bacterium RIFCSPLOWO2_02_FULL_39_32; assembly: GCA_001800135.1. GTDB lineage: Bacteria > Elusimicrobiota > Elusimicrobia > 2-02-FULL-39-32 > 2-02-FULL-39-32 > 2-02-FULL-39-32. Next base: position 15,177 of record MGUU01000020.1, read on the forward strand.
ACGCTTCCATTTTGGAGAAACTGCCCGATATCACCAAGAGCTTGGCGATCATCATCACCTACCACTATTATGGAGAGACAGGATACACTGCCAACGACACGGATCAAAAAGAGGGCACTCTCGTTCATGGAACCGGCGGGGCTGAAGCGGCTGAAGGGAAGAGTTATTCCTACGATGGCTTTGGCGGATTTACCCTTTCAAGAATCAACCAGATCTACCAGACCTACAAGAACCAAGCGAAGATGAGCAACTCCAATACAGAGAGCTACACAGAAAATGTGGATGGCTCCAAATCATGGATGGGCTGGGACGGCAAGGGAACAGCTCTTGTCATGACCTACAATTTAGACGATCTTGGGAAACTTACTCCTGATGCGGATAACTATGCGGCGAAAGCTTCCGGAAAATCTGAATCGGACGATGGTTTCGGGAACAAAACCTATTCTAACATCAAACAGTTCTTTGAATTGAGAAAGGGGCAAACCAAGATGGTTGATTCCGAAACCTCCTCTTTCACGGAGAATCTGGACGGCTCTTGGAGCATTATGGGAAAAGATGCCATTCCTCAAGGGATCAGGGATAAAGTTGAGAATGAATTTAAAGAGGCTGTAAGAGTTTACCATGAAGTTCAAGCTGAATATGACAGGCTTGCTCCGGCGCTCCGAACAGAAATTAGTAGGCTAGAGGGGCTCATTTCCGATGCTGAAGGCGCTTATGCCTCTGCTGTTGGGACTGCGTCGGGCATATATCAGGGGAAAGTGGCCGAAGCCAAAAGGGAGTTGGAAAAGGTGATGGGCGCCGTATCCAGCTTGGCGGATGTGGAAAACGCGCAGGCAGTTTATAACGCTTTGGTGCTAAGCGCTGAAGGAGAATATAACCGCACCGTAGAGCTCGCGGCCGGAGAAAAGAGAGCCGCGATCGCTGGATATAAATTGAAAAGCGATAACTTCATAAAATCTTTCAGAGATATTTATGATTCCATCAGCCAAGCAATAAGCCAAATTTCAGATTTAACTATTGCAGGAAATGGTTTTTGGAAACTTACAGGATCATTTGCGGATGCTTCAACATATATATTGAATTTTCAGGATTTAACTCCGGAGGAACAGAGCTATTTTGAAAATAAGTTGGCCTCCCTGAAGCAGGCGTTGGCGGACGGCAACGCTCCGCTCGATGATCTTCGTTATGAGCAGATCAACACCATGCTGGACGGAAGCGGCAATTCTCATAGCTGGCGCATTGACATCCATGGCAACTGGTTTTTAGGTCACTGGACAGAAGGCTACTGGGCAGGTGATGAGGATGATATGGCTGCGGGTACTATGACATGGGTGGAGCCTCAATGGGTGGAGGAAAAAACCTTAAGCGGCAATGAGGTGGATTCTCTCAAAGCAAGGCTCTTTAGCGAAGGCTGGACTTTAAGCGGCAGCACATTTAGGATTGTGCCAGAGACCGCGGATGAAAAAGCGGCCAGAACGCAAGCGGCGAACGCGGCATTCAAACAGGGGGTAGTGAATCTCTTAAAAGAGTGGAAAGATCTGCAAGTGAAGAAGTGGGAGAAGTGGTTTGAAGATAAGAAATCTGCCGCGGAGAGTATCTTTGAAGCCAAGAAGAGCGTTGCAGGAACAAAAAAGGCTGGGCTCATTGAGCTTGCCGGAAAAAAGAGGAGCGCGATTATTGAGTTCTGGAGATCAGAAGGGGCGGCGCGATCCACGAGAGATAAGGCTTACCGAGATGCTTGGCAAGCGCGCTGCGATATTGTCAACCCTACTTCAACCCTATTGTCGCAAAAGAAAAGCGAACTTGCCGCGATCACCTCCAAACTTTATGCGGCGGAAGCGAACAAGACCTCAAAGACAGAGCGGAGAGATTCGCTCCTTGGGGATGAAAATGGCGCCGGCATTAAGCACAAAGCATTGATCGTTCACTATAACTACGATGATCGCGGCCGGCTCACCGCGGATGCGGATGGCACTGTCGCGAAAGGAGAAGGGTGGTCTATCTCTTCCGATGATTTCGGCAGCTTCACCATCTCCCATATTACCCAAAAATTTGTGCTCGTAAACGGCCAGGCGAAATTGAGCGAATCAATTACAGCTTCGGTCTCCACCAATGCGGATGGTTCCGTGAACCGCATGGGGATGGGGAACCCCGTGGTGGTCAATGGAGAGATCCAAGAGGGGACTGGATTAAAAAGCGAAATCGGCGAGGCGCTTAAGGTCACATACAAATATTATGGCCAGAAAGATAAAAATGGGAATAATGAAAAAAATCGCGACGGGCAGGAGTTGGTGGTAAACGTAGATGCTGGCCACCGTTTAGGAATGCTGGCTGAAGCGCATGGCGAGGGCGTTTCCGTTTCCAACGATGGTTTCTCGAATGTCACCACTTCTAAAATCGAACAGCTCTATTCCGATCCCATAAAAACGGGCGGCCAGGCGAAACTTCGGGAGACTCTCACTAAATCTTTCTCGCTCAACGCGGATGGGTCATGGAACGTGATGGGCTGGGCAGAATCCGATTTTGCAAGCAAGGCTGGGGATGGACCGCGAGTCCCTAGCGATTGGAATAGCGACAAGATGAACGCGCTTGCCGCGGATGGCAAGAACTCCGCGCTTTCAGTCAAATACACCTATTATGTGGATCAGGAGGAGTGGAACGGAGCGGATGCCAATGCGAGAAGCTATATGAAGGTGGGCCGTGATGCCAACGGCAACAAATATACCGTTGCTGGCGCGGTTGGCGGTGGAACAAGCTACTCCAACGACAGCTTCAGCAACGAGACCTACTCCGCTATTTCTCAAACTTATATTGTGGTGCAGGGCCAGGCAAAACTTGAAACAACCACCACCAAAACATATACCCATAACTCAGATGGCTCTGAAAGCTGGATGGATGGCGCAATGCATTCAGGAAAACAGAGTTACGCTCTAAAATTGTCATATGAATATAATCAAGAAACTGGGAAACTGCATTCAGCCAGAGCCAGCGGCGTTACCGCTACAGGAGCGTTATCGGGCCAAAGCCAAACGGTGAATGGAGTCCTTTACGAAAACATGGCGGTCTCTGTCTCAAACGACGGTTTTGAAAACATCACAGAGACGAAGATCGCGCAAGTTTTTACGGTTTCCGACGATACGTTAGGCCAAGGGAAGATGACACGCTCCGTTTCCGTTTCAGACACTACAAGCATAGACACCTCCACAAGCCATCAAGAGCTGATCGTGGATTACATCTATCGGAATGGCGTTTTGGAGAGTGCGAGCGGGAGCGGTTCAATAAGATCGGTGGATGCTTTTGGCACCATCACCAAAGGAACCTTGGATCAGATATATCAGATCATAAACGGTCAGGCGAAGATGACCAGCCAAACCACAAAGACATGGTCTGCCAACTCTAGAGACGAAGCGACCTCGAGCTATTCTAACCCAGGAACGAACTGGGATGGAAGCTCATCGAAGCAGGAGATTACGGTTAATTATACATATGAGGAGAGGGTAGGAGAAGGGATCAAAACAGGCCTGCTCAAAACAGCGAAGGGGGGCGGCACCCTTTTATCCGATGATGGGGTGGGCAACATCTCTAAAGGCACAATTGATCAGGACTATGATCTGGACGCGATCGTTAATTTAGGCAAAGCGCTCTTAAAGAGCACCAAAACCGTTACGGAAAGCTACCACAAAGAAATCGAGAGCGGCTCTTTATCGGATGGCAACGTTGCTTACGGCGGTTTAGACGGATCGGAAGGTTATCAGGAGATGACAGTTTACTATGCCTACAACGATCAAGGCGCGATGGTAGAAGAGGGAGGAGTCTATGGCGGCAATAGAGAGCGGGACGGCCCCGGCGCCTATCGAACCTATGGAGAGGGCTCCTTCGAAAATAAAGATGAATTTGGAACCATCTCCCTAGGCGAGATCAGTCAGACCTATTTTATCATCAACGGCCAGGCAAAGATCGCAAGTTCCGTTACAGATTCCACCACCACCAATCTCGACACCTCCATCCAAAAACAGAGCCTCACCACTTATTACGCTTATGACGCCCTCGGATTTTTAGTAGAAGACACAAGCAAAATCACAGATCCCGCGAGAAGAGCGGATGCCTCTAAAAATCGAAAAATCTACGGCACCACCACCCACGGCTTTGGGAATACTTTTTCCGACGATGGCTTTGGGAACCAAACGGTTGGCTTCATTGTTCAGGAATATCAGATCGGCCTCAAAGGACAGGCCCAGCTTCACAAAAACATCACTTACTCCGTGGGTAAAGAGATGTTCGATGCGGTGCGGGAGAGTCTTTTTGGAACCATAACAAGCGGTGATGCGCCTTTCTACGATGAAACGATGGGAAAAATCTATCGCTCTAAAATAGAAAACGGTATTCTAGACCTTGGGTTTGAAGGGCAGTCGCAGACCATGACGGTCACCTACGAGTATGACAATGGCACCATCCAGAATCCCGGCAACGGCAGGTTAAAATCTGCAACAGGAGAAGGAACCTTTAAATCTACTGACGGTTTTGGAAGCCTCACTAGCGGCAGTATAAAACAAGATTACGAGATAGATAAATTTTATAAAGCGCTCATGGTAAAATCCACCACTCGCAGCATGACGGAAAATGGAGATGGCACCACAAGCTGGATGGGTGTGGACCACGCAGGAAAATACCATGATGGAATGAGCAGCTCCGAGATTTTGGGCGAAGCGCTTGTGGTGGACTATATTGACGAGGTCGGTTCAAGAGATTTTGGCTACGAGCGGGGATCAGACGGCAAATTGACCGGAGAATTTATAAGCGGCGAAGGGAAAGCAGCGAGGGGACGGAGCGTCTCACTTTCCAAAGATGTAGGAGATTTTAGTTTCACTAAAACGGAGATGTACCAGGAATATACAGTTGTGAACGGCCAAGCCAGGATGACGCTCAACACCACCAAAACCTATTCCGTTTCTGTGAATGCGGATTGGAAGGTTTCCTCAAACTGGGTTGGATCCTATGAGGAGCCGGGTTCGGCGCTAGACGGTTCCCGGAACCGTCAAACGATCAATACCCGCTACACATTTGAAACAAGGAAGGGGAGCGGCATAAGCACTGGCGTATTGACCGCCGCAAGCGGGAGCGGTACCGGCTGGAGCTCTGACGGCTTGGGCAGCGAAACATGGAATCTGATCCGGCAAAATTACGATAGTGTAAAGATACAGCAGTTCGGCAAAGCGCTTCTTACCGAGAACATTACCGCAAGCTATACGAAGAACTTTGACGGCTCGGAAAGCTGGACAGGGAACGTTTCTCCGATATTGGTGGCGCAGTTGGAGGCGGCCCAGAAAGAGTATGAAGGGGCTCAAAAAGAGCTTTCCGCCGTCGCTGGCGCAATAGGAAGCTCTGCCGCGGTTTCTCCGGCTGCGTCGGGCGAGATCACAAGCGGTGCTCCTGTTGTGCCATCTGTTTCTGGCGATTTGCTTGAGATTCAGGGGCGAATGCTCAAGATTAAGAGTAAGATAGATGGCATTCAAGCTAAGATCGATTTCTTTAGCGCAAGGTCGAGCCGAACGGAGGCGATGACCGTCACCTATTTTTATGACGGCAGCGGAAAGTTAATGAAAGGGGAAGGGGAAGCGGCCCGCGGGCATGGAGTGAGTGTGAGCAAAGATGAGATCAACAACAGCATGACAGAGATCAACCAAACCTACACCGCCTTCTATAACAACGCCAAGGTGGTGAGCTCCAACAGCAAAACCTGGGCCGTGAGCGAACTGTGGCAGGGAACCTATGAGAACCCGCTCGCCAATCCCGATGGCTCCATCAGCAAGCAAGAAGTAATGGTCTATTATGCCTATGACCGCCGCGGCAGGCAGGTAGCCTCCGGCGGAGAGTATGGCCATTCAGAAGCGATGGAGGGCGGTTCCTATAAGACGATGGGAAAAGGCTCTTCCTGGAGCAACGACGGCTTAGGCAATATCACTCGCGGCACGATCGTACAAACCTACGCGATGGTAGGGGAGAAGAACGGAACAGGGGGCGAGGTTAAAATAGTTTCAAGCCGCTCCAAGAGCTGGAGTGACCATCAAAATATTTTTGGAAGTTATGTTGGAAGTTTTGAAAGCCCCGGAACTCAGGCCGATGGATCTTGGACGAGATCCGATTTGACCATCCGATATAATTACAACCAGACCACAAGGCGGCAGTCGAACCAAGAGGGGCGTGGAACCACCCTTTCAAACGATGGGTTTGACAACTACACCAAAGGCACTATCCAACAGGTTTACACGCAGGTGAAACTTGGTTTGTGGAGGTTGAGCTCAACGCTATCCAGCTCCTGGAGCTGCGATGAAAAAGATATCGTGGAGAGGGTTGGGAATCAAAAAAAGATCAGAGATACCGGCAGTTGGAATTTTAAGGGGTGGATCTCTCTTAATTTTACGGATTCTCCTTTTGCTTTTGTGGAGAAGTTCCTCACGGATATTCAGATAGAATTTGGGGATTGGGAGTTTAGCGGCGGTGCAGGCGGAGACTTTGGCAGCGCCATCTGGTCTGAGCCGGGCTCTAAGAACGCGGATGGCACCTGGTCCAAACAGCAGATGACCACCGAATATCACTACGATGCCAACGGCAAACAAAACGGGCAGATCGGCATTGGGAACAGCTACTCGAGCGACGGTTTTGGCAACTTCACCGCCGGAGTTATCATTCAAAAATTTCAGGAGATCGCAGGCCAGTTTAAGGCGACGGAATCGAAAAGCTATAGCTGGACAGCAGATGGGCGCTCCAGTTGGTTTAACCCCACCTTCAATTTCATATCATGGGATGATAATCAGTCGGGCTCTTATGCGATAGATGATTCTGCTTGGAGCCTAAACTATAGCGGCCATGGAAAGAATTTGGATGACACATGGTCCGCGCAAGTGATAACCACCACCTATGTTTATGATAATGGCGATAACGACAAAGGCATCTTAACCAGCCAAACGGCGCATGGGGAGACTCTCTCTAACGATGGTTTCGGTAACTATACAAGGGGAACGATTGACCAATACTATAAAAAAGTTGGAGAAGCTGGCAAAGGGCAAACGTGGAAGGTGGACTATTCTGTCGCAAGGTCCTGGTCATGCAAGGAGAGCGGCATCGCAGGTTCTGGTTGGGGAGGAGGTCTCACAAGCGACTCTCCTGTTTATATGGCGAATGATGGCTCCTGGTCCAAACAAGAGATCACTACCAGCTACCAGTATGATGAAAACGGCAAACAAGACGGACAGTCCGCTCTCGGCGCCACATTCTCGAACGACGGTTTTGGGAACTTCACCAAAGGCGCGATTTTACAAAAGTATGCTCTCGAACAGAACGGCAACAAGTTCAAATCCTTTAAATTAATTTCAAATAAAAGCTTCAGTTGGACCAGCAACGCGAATGGCGCGGGCAATTTTTCTAACGAATATTCCTGGAATATAAACCCTATTGTATCAAGCGCGGGGAAGCCTGCCGACTACGTTGATCACGCCACAAATTCGGACGGATCCTGGTCCAAACAAGAGGTCACCACAACCTATACCTATGACGCCAATGGAGTTTTATCAACGCAAAGCGGAAGCGGCAATACCTTCTCCAACGACGGCTTCGATAACTATACTCGGGGCTCCATCACACAGACTTTTGAGAAAGAATCAATATCCAACCGTTCCAAACAGCTAAAACTTGTTTCTTCAGAAACAAAGAGCTGGTCAAGCAACAAATTTGGCGAAGGGGATTATGGAACGAGTATCCGATCCAACCCCGGCGTCGCCAATCTAGACGGTTCCTGGTCCAAACAGATCATGAAGACCGGCTATCTGTTTACCGCTAAAGGAAAACAGAAAGCGCAATATGGGGTTGGCGGCACATTCAGCAACGACGGCTTCGGCAACTGCACGGAAGGAAGGATCATTCAAAAGTTTCAGAAGTTTGAAGGCGCGGGAGCAGTTTTCAAAATTAAGGAATCCACCTCGTACAGCTGGTCCACCCAGCAGTCTGCAACTGGCGCCGATGCTCCGAAAATATCTTTTCATGTCGGCTTTTTGGTCTTTGTTGTTAGTAACTGGAGCAGCACCGCCCCGCCAACAACCAAAAATTTAGATGACTCGTGGTCCAAACAGGTGATGACCACCACCTACGTTTATAATGAAACTACCGGCCAGCAGACTGACCAATACGGAATCGGCTCCTCCTTTAGCGACGATGGTTTTCAGAACTTTACCAAGGGCACAACTATTCAAAAATATGCGCAAGTGACGATGGCGAGCGGCGCGAAACAGTTTAAAGTAAAAGAGACCAAAAATTTCAGTTGGACATCAAACGAAAGCGGCGCGGGAAATCTAACCTTAACGCGCGATCAATTTGACCAATATTTTGGCGATGGGCCGGGCCTCTACATTTCTTTTGTGAATAATTTCCTCGCTTCCATCATCTCTACCGACGCCAAAAATGACGATGGCTCCTGGAGCAAGCAGGTGATGAGCACCGTTTTTGAATATGAAACAACCGGCGCGCAAGCGGGAAAACTGAAAGGGCAGTATGGAATGGGGAATACCTTCTCAAATGATGGTTTCGACAACTATACCAAAGGGGTAGTGGCCCAAATTTACGCTCAGAAAGGAACTCAGTTTAAGATTATCGAAAGCAAAAGCTATAGCTGGACATCAACCCGCCAAGGGAGCGGGGATCAGCAATATGGCGCCGGCGGCTACAGTTTAAGCGAAAGTTGGAACAGCGGGGAGAAACGATACGACATCTTGATCAACAGCGCTTGGAACTTAACTGCTCTTGACATGGGAATCTTTAATAAAAACGATGATGGAACCTGGAGCAAGTCTGAAATGACTACAAGGTACGCGTACGATGAAGATACCGATGAGGCAGGGGCGGATGTAGCCACAGGGCGGCTGGTGGGGCAATCGGGATTCGGCAGAGCTCTAAGCAACGATGGCTACGGCAACCTCACAAAATCGAATACTATCCAAATCTACGCCCAACGAGGCACTCAATTTAGGGTGATCCAATCCAAGAGCTACAGCTGGACCACCGATGATAAAAATGCCGCCGGATCAATCATCAACAGGAGAACCTACGACACCAACCTTTATTACAACGCTTCGGGTAATGAAGGGTATCACTTTACATGGAATTTAAGCTCCATGAACGTTAGCGGAGAAAGCGAGCAGGGAAAGAACGCGGATGATACCTGGACAAGGTCTGAAACCATCACCTACTTTCATTATAGCCGCAAAGGAAAGTTAGACGGCCAGTATAACGTCGGCTACTCTTTTAGCGATGATGGCTACCACAGCTATACAAGAGGAGTGGTGACCCAAACATTCGAATCAAAGGGTGGCTCCTTCCGAGTAAAAGAGGTTAAAAGCTATAGTTACACAAGTAACCGCAGCGGGGCTGGTTCTTTAGCAGTGAACCATACACCGCAAGAGGGTGAGCTTGGCAACTTCCAAGGAGTTAATTTCACAATTCCATTCTGGAGCATCCAAAACACCAACAACGATTCCACGTTTGGCCGAGCAAGGAGCGATGATAATTCTTGGACGAAGTCCGAGATGACCACCACCTATACTTACGGTGATGACGGCGAAGTGACCGAAGCAACGGGTTCAGGCAATACCATGGCGAGCGACTCGTACGATCATTTTACGAAGGGCTCATCCATTCAAACATACCAACTGATTGGTTCCGGCCAGAAAAAACAGGTCAAAGTGGTCAAGACGGAATCGTTCACATGGTCTGTAAACAGCAGTTGGCAAGGAAGCTATTGGAACGGAATAACTGCGACTGGATCTGAAACTTACAATTATGGAGATTACTCGTTGACCCTTCCTACATTTAACAACATTCTTGGCAAAAATTGGGATGATGGCAGCTCATCGAGCCAAAAATCAACAGTCTATAACACTTACGACAGCGATTTAAGATTGGTTGTGAGCGGCGGAATCTATGGGATGTCAAACGAGACTTTTGGGATCGGCGAATCTTTCAGCGATGATGGTTTTGGCAACAAAACCTATACCGCTTTTAACCAAATCTTCGATGATCGTCTCACCAGATTGTATGGGAAGGCGATGCTCCACGAAACAATCACCGCCAGCTATACGGATAACGCGGACGACTCTTATAGCTACACAGGGTATATGACTGAGTCTTCTAGAACGCTTGGCTTTGCTGTTGAGGGTGAGGGAGGAAAGTTACGGCCGTCTGGTTTTAATCGAAACGAGGTCTCTTCCACTTATGGCCGTGCGACGATTGTAACTAACCACTACGATGAAACTAAAGGGGGAAAACTAAAAGAAGGACGGGGGCAGGCTGCGAATGGAGAATCGTGGAGTGTTTCGGACGATGGTTATGGTTCCAAAACATGGTCTCATGTTACGCAGACATTCACCAACTTTAAAGGGAATGTCAGGGTTCAACAGACCACGACGGATAGTTTTACGAAAAATGCGGATAATTCAGAAAGCTGGATGGGCAGCCGAAATAGATATTTGACTCGGGAAGGCAGAAGAGTTGATGTGCCTCCAGGCAGCGCCCTTGTAATGAACTATAGCTATGACGGTGAGGGAAGAGTTGAATCCGCCTACGCGAACGGGCAAAGCATCAGTTGGAGTTGGGATTCTCAAGGCGGGTTTGATCAAATTACAACCACTGATATCTATCAGCAGTTTACAGCTTCGGATAACGGCATGCTCAGGATGACCTATTCAAGTACATATTCAGAAACCCACAGATACGTTGCGAGCGGAAAGGGAAGTCTGCTTGTTACGCAAAGTATGTCTATAACACAGACTTGGAACAGTGCTAACGGCTCATTTATAAGCGGGACAGGATCTGGCACAATTTTTGTCTCTAAAGATAAAGATGGTTCGGGATTAGAGAGAGACGGGAATTTGATTTATACAACTGTCAATGAAACTTATAAATTTGTGAATGGCCAAGCGAAAGTGGATGACCGAGTTACATACGAAGAATTCAGGCATAAAGTAAATGGCGACTGGTGGAGCCCGTCAAGTGATTTTCTGACCGACGGAACGGTGTACCGAAGAAGAGAGCATATTATAATGAAGTATGATGCGGTTGGGAGAGTTCAACCCACCACGTCCGAGCCCGATTCAACCACCATGTATAAAGATAAAGAGGGAAGAGATCTGAATCCGGATGGCAGTGTGATCGAGCCGCCTCAAGTGGAAGCCCCTAAGCAAAGGACAAAATTTGACACTGGTTGGGGTTGGTTGGATAGCGGTTTAGAATATTTAGCCAATGATTTCTGGGAAGATGTGAGGGAAACTCCTGTCATTGGCTGGGCTGTGAAAGGTGTGGAGATACTCATCGACCGTGTGATTATTCCCGCAGCATATTCTACTGTCGGTATAGTAGTGGAGATCTGGAACGCATTCGCGCAGAAAGACGATCTGAGATCTGCTGCACAACAATCAACGCCAACGGTGGGGCCTGTTGCCGATCCCGGTTACCACCGGGGTGTCATGTCCCTAGATGGATCAGGTTCTTTGGGTAATATAGGGGGGAACCCTGCTGCTTCAGCGGTGCTACAACCTAACAGACCTCGAAAAGGTTGGGATTGGGGTTATGCGGGGCGGTTATGGGTGTCCGGGTTTACAGAGGTGGGTCGGCAAGATAAGGCGGCGGCTAGAAAAGGGGCGACTCGAAAAGTGGGCGGGTCCACTCCCCAACAAACTCAATCGGGCACCGAACGACGCGTCTATGCTGTGGTGAACGGCCAGCTTCGCGTTTCTGAAATCCACCGCACTATCAATGGAGCGATCAGCGGAAGGATCGAGATCGTCTCAAAGTTTGATCCCGCCACTGGACATGAAATTGAAACTACCAGCACCTATATTGACTTTAAGCAGGATAATAAAGATCCGAAGGTTTTGGCAACCAACGGCACGGTTAGAGAGTTCGACATGGAGTATGTTGGGGACCGCAAAGTTCGATCTAAAACACAAAACAATCTTTCCACTGAAATTGAGGGTAAAAATGGAACCACGGTGGAATCTAAAAACACAGCGCTTAAAGAGAATAACTTTGTTTATAAAGATAACGGCGAGTTGGATGAGGGCGCTACCAAGGCTGCGCAAAAACATATTCGCGGATATGATCGAGAGATGGTTGAAACGAGACATGGGTTTGGAATATTTATGGGGGCGCTCGAAGGGCTGGGTGAACTTGCTATAGACGCCGGCCTGATAGTGCTGGGAGCTCTGTTTCCTCCCCTTATCCCAGCCCTGCCCTTCATTGGCGCCGGGGCGAAATCGCTTTGGCGCGGAGGCATGGCTTCGATCAATTACGCTGGGAAATGGGATAAATTCGGAGATGAGATTAAAGCGGCTTTTATAACGGGCGCGATAGATGGAGCCATCTCAGGGCTTAGCGCCCCGGGCATGGGACAATCTGTAACCAAAATGTGGGACGTAATCATGAAGGCGGTAGCCGACCCCGGAAAATTCTTCGGTAACATTTTCGCAAAAGAGGTGGTTGGTATCGCGCAAAAAGAGGGAGTAGAGGCAATAGCGGGAGAGGTGAAAGAGGTGGGTAAAACGGCTCTCAGCACTGGAGTTCAGGAGGGAACGAAGGAGCTCACTAAAGCTACGGTCTCGACCGGCTTCAACGCTATCGCAGCGAATTTCGCTGCCGCGGTGCCGATGGCCTTTGTTAAGGCATCCGCCACTGGGATCGGAAACTACATCAAAGCGATCTATGCCTACAATATGGATCAAAACCAGGCTCTGACATTCGCTCTCTCTTCCGCTGGAGCCACATTCGTTGCGGAGGTGGTCTTCTTTGAAAAGGATGCGGGCCCGATGAAAATTGATAACTGGTCCGAATTTTTCAACATGAATCCATTGCAAACTCTGGCCAATCCTAATACGTTCTTAGGGATGATCGCTCAAAGGGCGATGCCGATGTTGGCGGGAGAAGTTGCCGCATTTATCGGAGGAGAGGACTTTAGGTTCTTGGGCGAACTGGTTGGCTTGCATGATGGAAAAGTAGCTGTCTCTTTAACTAGAGTCGGCTCCTCTTTGGCTCAACCTATGTCTAACTTATTCTTTCCGGATAAAACCAGTTATCAGATCGAAGAAGATGGCACTGCTACTAGACGCACATTAACGGAAGATCGCCTCGGTAAAAAGGTGACGATTGTGGAGGAGGTGGATCCCGCCTCCATTCCACAGGGCGCCATTGTTTCCAAGGGAGAAAAAGATCCTTCCTCAGGGCGGGTAATTTATAAACAGATCAGCGGGGTGAACCCATTCAAAGTCGCTTTCCAAACTATCGCGCCCAGAGCGCTGAACGTTGCGCAAGCGGAGATCGCCTTTAGAACCAACAGTAAAGCTTTGATGGTGGAGGGGCAAAGATTAGAGAAGGATGCTAATGGCAACTTCAATGTAAAAGCTCTAGACCCGAGTAAGGATAAAGATACCGATTTTATTGTGGATCGCGGCTTAGGAGTGATTCATCAACAGACAATCAAAGGGGGCGATCCAACGGCATATGACATGAATGGGAAAGCGGTGGGAGTGATGATTGCCGATAATCGCGGAGTTCTTACGAATGTTGTGAAGGGAGATGTAACGATAGCTTCTGATGGAGTCGCGGTCAAGAAATCGAATATGGTGGTTTCGGGTCTTGAAAAAGTGATGGTGGCGCTCGGGCTTGACTCTAAGAACGCAACCGATGCCGGCGGCGGCAATAAGATGACGGATATTTTGTTTACGGTTAAAAAAGTGGAGAATAAACAACAGCTGTCGGTGACAGTTGGCAACCAGACATTCTCCCTGGACCGGGCTTCGCCCGATGTTCTTTATGGAACCTCTGCGCTAGGGGATAAAAAGGGGGCGGGTGGCACCCTTATCTTTACATTTGATGGGGATAAGGTTCGCGCTCAAGCTGTGGATGGATTCGCAAGAACCAATCATACTTTGGGCGGCCAGATCGTCGGCATGAGAGAAAATCAGGCTTACCTGCTAGAGGCGGGCGGTAAAGGAGTGGAAACAAAAGCATTGAAAGATAATATCCTTGAGACCGGAAGCGTTCGCACTAAGTTTGATAGCAACGGCGAGCGAGAGACTTCGGTGCGCTCCGGAACCCAATGGTTGAAGGTGACAAGCGGCGAAGAAGAGGGGGATCGGGTAACGCTTCAAAATGCGGAAGGGGAGACCTATTTAGCCTCAGTCAATTTCAATACCGGCGAGGCAAGAGATTTGAAACAGGTTTCTTCCTTGAAAAATCCCGGCGAGAATGGCTCGATTGATATCGCAGGGCAATTAGTGAAAGGAATTGTGTCATTGGGCGAAGATGGAAAGAAGATTCTTTTGGTTGGCAAAGAGCTTGTAACAAAGTTTGGAGAAAGGGTTATCGCAGGGGTTTCGGATTTCTTAAAAAATACGTTCGCCAAGTTGCCGCAAGATCTCTCTTTAGCAAAAGATGCCAAGACCGGAAATGAGTCCATTCAAGCGAAGACGAAGATGGCTAATTTGAGCGATCCAGCTCAAAAAGTGATCAATGGCAAACTAAACACCAAACTAGATCCCACGGCGGATGTGAATGTCATCTATGATTTAGTTTCCAAGGTAACCACATTCTTATTCAATACGACTGTCGGCAGTCTTACCGGCATCGTAAAAAATATTGTTTCAGCCGCGGGCCATAAAGATAACGAGAATGTGAAGGCTAAAGTGGAAGTAGCCGCCGGCAGCGACAAGGGCACGTTGGGCGTCGAAGGGGTGGATATTAAAGAAGGTTCGGCAGGGGCGGTGGCGAATCAATTGAAGAAAGCGGCGGCGGTCAATCCCAACTTCCAAGGGCTCTCAAACGCCATGCAGCAGGCGGTGCAAGTGGCGGGCGGCACAGTTGAGAAAGGGAAAGGGGATCAATTGGAAGTGAAGGGGCTAAAGCTCGATGAAAAGAAAGGGGAAGGAATTAAAATTTCATTCAATGAAAAAGGGCAGGGGCATGTGGATACCACATTGACCGCTCAAAATGCAGCCCAAAATAAAGCGATTGATAAAACAACTTTGAATCAAGGAAGGAGAGAGGCGGCATCTGCAGTTGTTGGAGCCGCGGCTCAAAGCGCCGATCCAGTTCGGGAAAGCGCTAGGGTCACCATCCGGCAGGAGGTGATTCAGGATGCTCAAAAACAGAACACTCAATCGCAAACTTCCGATGTGACCACTATTATGAACGCAACCCGCTCGGAGTTGGATGAAGTGCGGGAAACGGTGGCCAAAAAAGAGGGAGAGGCAAAAGGAAAGCCCGCGGGCGATGCCTTAGAAGAGGTGAAGTTAACGCTTGATCAAGTGCTTAGTCTATTGAATCCAGAAACGCAAGCGAAAGCCACGATGGCTGTCTCGGTGGGGCAGGATCAAACTTACGTCACGGTTACAGCCAATTTGAGCGGCTTTAGTTCAGAGGGAGCGCGCGTGATTGGCGAAAGCAATGCAAGGGCGGACGCCAACGGCCAATATACACTTGCGGTTCGTTTGAAAGATAAAAAAATGGAGACCTTTACGACAGAAGCTCAAGGAAAAGTGACAGGCTCGGGCCAGCCGATCAAAGCTCCAAGCGAAGTTCATTTAGGAGAGACCTCTGTAGTCAACCAAGGGCAAGAGATTGTTGTTACGGAAGCACGGGTTGATGAAATAACCGGCATCACGAGCATTGAGACCCGGCCCGTGGATGTAAAACAAGATATTGATGCGAAAGCGGTGATGGGCGAGAACGCGCAAGGAACGCTCACTAGAGTTTCGATCATTGGATTTGTGGTGGACAACAGAAACAATCATATGGCCGCAAACCTAATGCAGGGAACGGTTCGCGGGAGTTTGATGGTGAGTTATAAGAGCGCGGATGAAAGAACGGAGTTCTTCCGCGCTTTCGAAAGTGGCTCCAGAGTTAAGATTGTTGGCGGTGCCATCCAGCTGATCAGCGGCAGAGAAGATGCGGCAAAGGTGGAGATCGCTACCGGCCAAAGGACAACGTATCAGGATGTTCGCACCGATAGCTTTGGCCATAGAACTGCGCGTCAAGTGGATGTTCATGATCTCAACGGACTTGTTACCTCAACTTATAGGGAAGCGACACTCGATCAAAATTACGAAGTGGTTCACTTTCAAAATCTCGCCTATTTTGGCGGCAATGGCGCGCTCTTGGCCAATGTTCAGCCTACGCAAACTGGTTTATCTGTGGCGGTGGTTCAAGATCATAGCGGCATGGCGGCGGGCAAAAATTATCAGTTTGGAGTGCAGGGTGACGGCTCTCTAAAATTGTTAGGCCAAACAGAGTTTGGCGTGGGTCTTGCATTAACCCCTGCGCTCGCTATGAAAACGGATTTATCTCTTTCTCAAACTTTGGGCGCAAAACCTGTATCTCTTGAGACACAAATCAGCGGGAAATTGAAAGAAGGAGCGCCTCTTCCAACCCAGCTTAAAGCCCCTGTTGCAATCACTCCTGATGCTTTAAAGAAAGCTTTACCGCAGAGAAAAACGGCAGAAGGGCCAAAGAAAATTGTGGAGGGCGCAGTGCGCGGCCTCATTATTAGAGAAGTGGCGGTTACAACCAAAGATCCTGCAACCGGCAAACAGCGCACCACTTCCGAAAGACATGTATTCGTTCCTTCCCAAGGAAACGATGCCTATAAATCTTCGCTTGGCAAGCAGGGCATTCTGCAAAGCGCCCCTAAACAGACTTTTGAAGGAGTGGAGTATGCGGACCTCGGGACTTTGAGCGAAGATAATACAAAGATTCTTGGCGGAAACCTTGCCTTTAATGCCTACCGTCGAGATGAAACCGGAAATCGGGTGGATGTGCAATTAACAAGCGCAAAGTTTGCGATCCAAGGGGCTGAATTGGTTTTAACGGATGGCTTCTTTAAAGGCGATTATTTCGGATCAGAGGTGGGGGGCGGCGGTAAGGGCGCGGGCGCTGCGCCAACCAATGTTCAAACCAACGCTACCATTCATTCCGTGCGCGGCAACATGATCTATGCCAGCGGTACGGTGGAGATGCGGGATGGTCAATATCTCTTCCAAGGAGACGGCGCAAAACTTACCTTTGAAAAAGCGGGCTTGACCGTTTCAGGCATCACAGCCAAAACAGATGGAGCACAAGTCGCTTTCGTTGGTAAAGGGTTAAAAATGATGAATGAGGGTACAGTCAACGCTGGGAATGGCATTGATTATAAAGGAGTGAAAACTATCGTTGGCGGCCAAGAACGGGTTGTAACAGAATTAACGCTTGATCGCGGAAAAACCGTAACAACTACAGCCGGCATCCTTTCTACGCAAGCGGATTCCGCAGTGATCCGTTTGGATGATCAAGGAATTGAGATGATGGATGGCCAAGTCTATAACCATTCCAATAAAAAATTCTATAGCCGAATGGCCGACGGCGTGGGCGGTTTTGTAACATTGGCTTCAAATTTTGATCCCGCAGCGCTTCAAAAACAGGGGCGAGCGCTGCCTGTTGCGATGGCGCGCGCCACGGCCGCTGATGGAACAGAATCAATTCGAATCCGCGGCCCAACTGGCGAGACCCAGATCAGCCAAAAAAACAGCGTTTTTTCAATTGACGGCAAAAAAGTTACGAATCCGAATCTTCTTAAAACCATCCAATCCTTCTTTAACTCCTCTGTTCCCAAAACTTTATCATTAGATGAAAATCAAAACACCACTCTCACGGCGGGCGGCAAAACCATTGGATTTGGAAAAGATGAAAGACGCCTTACCTCATCCGCACAAGACGGATCTAGAACGACCTATGATACAGCTGTTTTTAATGAGAATAATATCCATCTGCTCAATTTGAAAACCACCTTTGATTCTGCCGCCGGAGAGATCGAAACGCGGATCGAGGTGAGCAAAAATATCGGGCTTAAAAAATATCAGGGAAGCTGGTTTAATATTAGCGGCCGCTTGAACGAAGGGGGCGAGTGGATTGTGGGCCCGAAGGTAGAGGTGGATGCGGCCACATTAAAGAGAATGGGAAGCAAAAGCGGCGAGATATTTAGAGAGTTCAACAGCGCTTTTAACGCTCTTAAGGAGAAGACGGCGGGCGGCAAAGGAGCGGCGGGCATTCCTGGAGTGAGCGCAGGTTTATTGGCGAATGGAAAAGGGTTCCATATTTCCGATGGTTCCGGGCGCTTGAGAATTTCGTTTACAAATGAAGGCATCAGAGTGCAGACAGGAAAACGCTACTTTGAATCCTCTTGGGATAAAAAATCGCAAAAAGCGGCGCGCTTGAATGACAAAGGGCAAGTGGTGGAGGCCCGCCAAAGGGTTGACGGTAAAGATCAGACGATTCCTATTTTTGACCGGATGAAACTCGTGAATTCATCGGAAGGAAACACCCTTCTAGTTGGAACGGACGAATTGGTCCTTTATAACGAGGGCAAAAAACAGATCGTTGGGATGTACGGCGGCCAGGGCGCGGCGTTTTCTTTAACAGGGAATCAGTTAAAAAATTTTGATGCTAAAGGAAATGATGTCTCCATTTCCCACTCTGAAATTATCGGAGCGGCGGCAAAGATCGGTCCGAAAGATCTAAAGCTTTCTAAGGAAAATGCGGCAAGCGTTTATGGAATCATTGCTGAGGCGTTGCAAGGCTCAGCGGGGCTTGCTCAGATTAAGAATGCGCCGGAACTAGTTCAGCAGGCTAAGGCGCAGTACACCCAAGCGGTGGGGGCAGCTTTGAAAGGTAACTTAAGTATAGCGTATAAAGTAATTCAACAAGGGCGCGACACTTACGATAAAGCGGTGCTCGCCAACATTAAAGTTGAGGCGTCCAAGATGATCCGGGGGGCGAGCAAAGCATTGAAGAATGCGCCCGACATTCGTAGAGCGATCTCGAGGAATGAAAGGAACGGAACTCGGGGATTGAAGCTCTTGGCTTCTGGAGTGAAAAACATCAAACAGGCAAGCTCTCTTGCGGCGCAGGCAAGAGCCTTGGCGGCGAAGGGAGAGACAGCAAAAGCATCGGACATTCTGAGCCAAGCCGGCAGATTATTTTACAGGGGCTCCAATCAATTAAATGGCGCAGGTAAAATTGCCAGGGCGCAATATAACGCCCGCGCTGCGGCGAAAAGCGGTGGCGGCGGTGTTGAATCGCCGGTTGGTAAATGGAAAGCTGACGGTAAAAAAGTTAAATCTTTGGAAGCTCAGTTGGCTCAATTAAATAAAATGGTTCGGGATCCAAAAAATGCTGCGCATCGAGCAGATTTACTGGAAGATATAAAGTCAACTACAGCGGAATTAACAGCTGCTCGTAAAGCTAAAGACAGCCATGTGCATCAGCGAGTTGTAAAAAGATCGTCCGATCCTTTTAAAGATCCAAAAGGAGGGGGTGTTCCTCCTCACATGAGAGGAGAAGCCCAAGCAGCCGCGAATGAAGCGAGCCAAGAACATGCAGAAGAAGTTAAAAAACGGGGTACGGGTAATGCCCAGATGCCAGCGGATGCTGGTGATGGTAAACTTAAAAAACAAGGTGAACGCACCAGAGATGGAGGGACAGTTAAGAAAGGAATGGTGATGGAGACTCCTGAAGGACCCATGTCTGTAACCACAGATGATAAAGGTAGATTGGTTTATGGCGGCAGCGCTTCTGTGGGAAGAGTTATAAAAGGTTTTGGCAATGGTAGAGGTTTTAAGATTCCCAAAACAGAGATCACTTATAGTGTAGATGGGATTGGAGATAGAGCTCTTGAAGGAGGAAGACGTTATACTGTTGGAGGCAAGGTTTTAGAAAATGCGATTGAATTAAGAGTCGGCAATAAAAGAGTTTACCTAACTCTTTCTGCAGAAGGGATGGGAAATCTATATTGGGCAGATAAAAGCATAAAATATGAAGCTCATTCTAAAGAAATCCAACCAGATAAAGGCGGGAGCGGAGCAGCTGTTCCAATAGAAATTAGAGGACGATTAGATGGCAAAACTTTTAGTCAAGGGAATGAACCTTATGCTGTTCTTTCCTTTAAGGATATTAATGGAGATGCTCAGTTCTTTGGGACTTATAGCGCGGATTCCAGACTTACTTTAGCGCAAGGCACAACTTTAGGAAGTTATGTTGCAAGAACTGAGACGATTATTCATTTTAATGAAAGAGGAGAGTTATCTGTATTAAATAATAACGGTAAAACAGATCAGATTTTGGCTAAAGGATTAGTTGCTCGCTATGAGGGTGGAGTTAATCAAAGAGGGGAAATCAGTACAAAAGTGAGCTATTTAATAGGCAGTGAAAAAGAGGGATACAACACCCCTGTTTCTATTCATAAAGATAGTAAGGGAAGGCAAATTATTACAGTGGATGGAAAAAATAAAGCTTTCTTCTTACAAAATGGCGCGTTAAAAGCAATTACAGATCCTAAGGTTTTAAAAAATCTTACTTTTGCCACAAATATTCAAGGTGTTGTTATTAAAGGTCTTGAGTTTACAGGAAAGAAATGGGAGCTTGGCAACTATTATAAAGGAAATGACCGGGTTAATATCCTTACAACTGCAAACGGAAGACAAATAGTGACTGTAGAAGGTAAAAATCAGGCTTATTGGGTAGAGAACGGCAGATTAAGAGCAGTCTCTAATACAGCTATTTTAGCTGGAGCGCGTTTTCCTTCCTCAATTGAAGGAGTTGATATTGTAGGTTTAACTTTTGACGCTAAAGATAAAACCTGGAAATTTGGCAGTTATTATAAAGGAGATACCAAAGCTCAAGTTTTTACAGCTAAAGATGGGGAAAAATATGTGCTCTTAGAAGGCAAGAAAGAAGCGTATCAGGTTTCTGGAACAGGATTAAAAGAATTAAAAGATTTTTCCAAACTTAGTTTAGAAGGAGTTGAATTTAATTCTGCCAGCAATTCTTGGGAAATTATTTCTCTGCAAGCTCTTCAAACTAGATCTGGAATATTTGAAAAAGGGGTCATGGCTGGCTTAACAAATGAATCGAATTTTAGAGAGCAAAAAAATGGAACAAGAGTAGGTGTGTTCGTGGTAAATGGCAAAACAGTCACTGCAGTTATTGGTAATTCAATAAATGGAACAAGGAGAGTCAGCGTTCAAATAGGAAACGATACAAACATAAGCTGGAAAGTTGCAAGCCTTGATAAGATAGAAGATATTTTCCCTTCTAACAGAAAAAAATTTGAAAGTAACCTTACGTCAGGAGGAGCAATCTTAATCGGCAAACTTAATGGAGTTTTAATCTCTGCTAAATTTATGAATAGTCAGTGGGTTGGAATTAAAGTTAAGAGTGTATCCGCAAATTTAGTTCCATCTGTTCAAAAACAGCTTAACGAATCTTTAGATAAAAAATCTGGAGAGCAGGTTCAGCTTAAGGCAATAACAGATTTTAAAATCATGATGAATGCGGATGGATCTTTACAGCTTACTGAGGTTACTGCCGATAGTGTTCTTCGCAGCAAAAATGAAACAATCAGCGCCCAGCGCAAACAGTTCCTTCATCCTGAAACCCAAATGGGTGGAGCTGAAGGGACTGCTTCTCAGAAAGTTAAACATAAAGGGGGAGAGTTTGAAATATCGGAAGGAGAAAATAACAGCTCTATAATTAAAGGTAAAGTAACTTTTGCCTTAAATGCTGAGGGAAGGCTCGTGCCTTTAATTGTATCTGAAGGCAACAAAATTACAGCTAAAGACCAAACCTCTTCAGTTTTAATTGGCGGAGCTCTTGCTGCTAATATGACTTATGAACTCTCTCAAGGGAATGTTAAAGAATCTGCAGGCATGGTTGGTAAAGCATCGGATATTGGTAAAACAGTTTTAAGCCCATTCGCTTATCTAGGAACTCGTCTTTCAATAGGAGTTAATTATGCGATAGATCGAAATCTATCATTTATTTCAGGAGGTCTTATTCAAACAAATTGGGCAGAAGAATCAGCAGCGAAATATGGTTTTAATGAAATACCTGAAGATACTTATATGATAACCGCAGTTGGAGTTCCAACGATACCACTGATTGTGCTTATGGGAGGAGCTGCAGCTGGTCTAGTATTAACTGGTGGTTTGATAGGTGCTACTCTTCCTGCGATAACTATTCCTTTAATCTCTATAGTGATACCTCTTACTTGGACTAGCACAGCAGCTACTGCACTAGCTGGAATCCTATTTGCTGGTGGAACAATGGCTGTTACTGAAACAATTTACATGGCCGATTCATTTAAGCAGGGAAATATTGGAGAAGGATTTTTACATCTTGGAGTTGCTGCAATTAGCGTGATACCCGGCAGCGCTTTTACTGGCAGCGCTTTAATTGGGGTAGGTAAAAAAATCGCAAGTAGATTTGGCTTTGGAGCAACTGCTGCTTTAACTGCTAAAGTAGGTGAAGTCACGCTAACAGCAGGCAGGGGCGCTAAATCTTTCTCTGGAGCTCAGGCTGTAAGAGCAGCAGTAGCAGCACGCGGGGCAGGCGGGGTTCCAGCCATTAACTTAGCTTCCAGAACTGCAGCTGCTCAAGCAGTAAGAACAGCAGCAAGAGGAGGGGTAGCTTCTTCTATTGGAGCTGCTGCTGCAGATACAGTGACAGGGGCTGCTTCAAATTTAGCTTCCTCAGCTACAAGTGCTTTGGGAAAAAGAGTAATTGCTGCTTTAAGTATGGGTTTTACTTATGGGGTGATCTCGGTTGGTTCTGCAATGCTAACGCATGCTACTGAAGGCGATACAGCTTTTAAGATGGAATATGCAGGTCAATATTTAAACGCTTTCTTAGTTGGTTTTGGAGTTGGCTTTGGTTTTGGATTAATATCTTCTAAAGTGTTGCTCCAATCTCCAATGGAAAATTTAGCAAAACATAATATTTTTGCCAAAGGTAATTTTGTAAAGGGATTGGGCGCATGGGGTGAAACTTCTATATCCGCGCTTCATGGGGGCTTAAATTTTGCCAGACTTAATTTCTATGGTCTGGGAGATGCCATGACATTGATCCCATCTTACCGTGAACAGATGGTAGAAAAAAATGGAAAATTTGTAGGAACTGGCCATTGGGGTTGGGAGTGGAAGCCGAAGATTCTTGGATATGAAGAAAGAATGGGAAGCGCGATTTCAGGATTCCAAATGGGCGCTGTTTTTGGAGTGGTGGGAAGATTTCAAATTGCTGCTGGTACTGGAGGCATATTTTCTGAACGCATTGGCATAGGAGGCTCGATCAGTAGAGGATTAGAAAAGTTTGGCGGGGAAGTGGCTGGAAAAACTTTGCATACAGCTTATAGCCTGGTAGTCTTTTCTGTTACAGAAAGTTTAATCAATCTCTCCATAGAAACATTTATTCCAGAAGGTTTGCGCTCACCCTTGCATAAAAGTTCTCTTTTCCTTTCCATACTTTTAGCTCCAACAGTGGATGCTGGAGTAGGCCGCAGAGTGGCTTTAGAACAGATTCGCGGCAACCAAAAAGGCAGCGCGGATACAGCCAATAAAATTTTAGAAGCTAATCCTGAACAAAAAACAAAAGTCAAAGTGGAATTTAGTGGGATATTAGGGCTAAAACGTCAAGTAGATGTGGAAGTGGATCACTCATTGCAACGAGAAGCTGAAGGCGCGGTTGTTGATGCTCTCTCAAAAGATGTGGCTGGAAATGATTTAGAAGGAGAGTTATTACATGATCGTTTAATTGATGTGGCTGAAACCCAAGCTGGCAAGGAAATAGATGGATATAAAATTACAGATGGCATTAAAAATGGGGCTATAGACAAATTAAGAAATGATAAAAATTTTGATCCTAAGGCTTTAAATTATCAACCTGAAAGAAGTTATAGAGCTGAAGAAAAAGAAAGAATTTTAGAAGCAGGTAGGTTAGAGAATCAGGCAAAGGTAAATGACGCCCAGCCTCAGTCAGGCGGAGCTCGCTATAATCCAGAGATCAGGCAAAGAGCAGATGCTTTACTTGAAGGCACTGGTTTAAGTAGAGAACAACTAACCCCAGAATTCTTAAATAAAGTAAGAGAAGGCAGCGCTGTTAGATCAGCAACCCTAGATATCAATGGAAGGAGTAGAACCCTTGGCAATGATTTAGCAAAAATGATAGAGGGTAGAATTGCGGATCAGGAATTATCGCAAATTCCTTCCGGAACAAGCAGACTTAATGAATTAACTCAAGCTGTAAATAGAGCTGCGAATGGAGATACAGTGCAAATGGGAGGTAAAACATTTACAGTGACAGATGCCTTAAAATCTGCTCTTAATGCAAAGCTGGATGCGGCTGTGGGTGAAAGAGCTAGCAAGATGAGCATTAAGGAAGCTGAAGGACTTATGGCGCGCGCCCAGGAAGAGGGCGGTTATGGTCTTGATCCAATAGAAACTAAAGCAGCTGGAAGAGTTTTAGATAAAGCCCAAAAACTAGAGCAAGATATAGATAAGCTGCAAGCAACTAAACAAGAACTAGATTCCAAACTTACAGAAACTAGAGATCAGTTAGATAATGCTTTAGATAAAAAAGATGAGACCCAAGCTAAAAAATTAGAAGCTGAAGAAAGCAGACTAAATAAAGAAAAAAATGTGGTTGAAGCAGAACTTAATAGAGCTTTTCAGGAGTTGGAAGCATTGGAAACCGGGGCACGGGGTGTGGATGAGATCAGCAGAATTAAAGATCAGATCGCTGAATTAGATGTTTCTGAACCAGCTAATATTTTTGAAAAAATTGGAAGAATCATTGATTATTTTAAGCTGGATACCAGACTTACCTTTTTAGAGATATTTCCTCCGGAAAAAACAACCACACTAGTTCCTGACTTAGCCTCATTTGAAAAAGGATTGGAAAAAGCTGGCGCAACTAAACCAAGAATCGCGGAGGCTTTAGAAAGAGTTAAGAACCGCTCTTTAAATAACAGTACGCGTCAAGGGATCCAAGCTCGGGTAGAGAATCTTTATGAAAATTTTGTGGGTGACGCCAATACCCAAAACCATTTTAATAAAGTAAATGAAGCATACCACAGTAAATCTTCTATATTTAAAGAAAAAGCAGCGCAAGAATTAAAAGCTAGAAAAGCAGCAAGGGATGGAGCAATAAAAGAGCTAAAGAGAATTAACAAAATAGCAAGAACCAATATTGCCAAACTTTGGTCAGCAAAGGTAGAAAGATTAAGAGAA
This sequence comes from Elusimicrobia bacterium RIFCSPLOWO2_02_FULL_39_32, assembly GCA_001800135.1. Classification (GTDB taxonomy): domain Bacteria; phylum Elusimicrobiota; class Elusimicrobia; order 2-02-FULL-39-32; family 2-02-FULL-39-32; genus 2-02-FULL-39-32. The sequence continues at coordinate 40,304 of MGUU01000020.1, forward strand.
CAACTAAATGATCCAAATTTAACAGATATTCAAAAAAGCGAGCTAAAATCAAAACTTGCTGAAGCAAAAGCACAGCTGAAAAAGATAGAAGACTTGGGTAGTTCTTCTACCATTCGATTAGGGCAAGAAGCTCTAGAAACAAAATTAAAATTATTTAATGCAATTGTAAAAACCATAGAGGGTAAAGCAGGGGAAGGTTTCTCTCATAAAGAAATCACGGATATGGCTAAAAATGCGGTAAAAGCTCAAATTAAATTAGAGATGGCTCAACTTTTTCATAAATTCAAATTTAAAGATTTTAATACCTTAATGAATGAGTTAAAAGAAAGAATTGGCGAAATTGACGTGGATCAGTCTGGAGGAGTATTTAAAAAACTAACCCGAGCTTTAACCCGAACTGTGCTTGAAACTCGTTTAACTGCTTTAAGTTTAATAGCTGAATTGCCAGAACAATACCAACAAATTATTTTAAGATTAACCTTTAAACCTACTGTGGAAAGAGTTGTTGCTCGGGCAATCGCCATGCAAATCAAAAATCTTCAAAACGAATTAGGAGTGATTGATAAACTCTCTCTTCGTCAGCTTGTTACCAGGATGGGTACGGATAGAACTGCTGGTGTGGATCATGTGATTCAACTTAAAACTCAAGTTAATGAAGATGAGAAGAGCGCAAAAACAGAAGAGGAAAAAGTTTTAGTCAAAGAATTTAAGGAAATTGTAGATTTGATATTGAAAACAGATTATTTAATGGAAGGTAAATTAAGAGATAATCCCGCGTCTAAAAAAGTGGAGAATTTTTTACAACGTATAAAAGAACTTTATTGGGATAAATTTACCGAACATGCGGAATTGTTTGAAAAAATAGTTCAATCTTCAGACTTAAGCCTCAATACAAAAATTAGGAACGAAATCATAGAAAAAGTTTTTGGCAAGAAAGAAGAAAGCCAATTAACTTTAGCGGAAAAACTTGTTTTGGATATGAGATTAACTCACGAATCTTTGATAAAAGATGGCAAACTGGAAGCAGGCGAAGATATGTTAAAGGGCAACAGTTATGAAAAAACTAAAAGACAGGTGGAAATGTATTTTAATAATCTCTTAGGCAGAATTTCTGCTTTAAGCGCTGGCGGCGGTAAGAGTAATGCCTATATTTGGTCTGTAACTGGTTTCTTTCATATGCGTCAGAAGATGGGGCAAGAGGGGAGCATTGCGGAATTTTTAGGAGCAAAAGCTGTGGATACAGGACAATTTGTTAAAAATAATAAGACATTGACCAATGCCTTAAGCATAGAAACTTATAATGGTGTGGAATATTGGCAGGGAGACAGATTTAGTGAATTAGCAAAACTCTATAGCCGGGAAAAACAAGGAGATGGAGTGGTTGGCAGATTGATCGCGTATGATATTCAGACCAGAGGTTTTGTGGAATTAAGAGCCAGATCTCAAGATGCGGAACTAAATAGAGCTTTAGAGAATGTGGATTTGCGCATTGCAGATGAAGCGGATGTTGCTGCTTTAAGCAGAGTCGCTTTTGTCTTAGGTTCCGGAGACAATAAAGCTGGAAAAGAGCAGGTAGAACATATTGAAAATTTCTTAAATGCGATTGATGAGCTTGGAACCATTAAAATTGAGGATCCTTTAAAAGCTGAATCAGTTGCAAAAGATACGGGTTTAAGTTTTACCATGAAAGATGGAGCTATCATCTATTCTGAAGGATTAAAAAATACGTTCTCTAAATTGAGAAATAAAGTAAAACGAGGAGGGGACACGGAATTTTTGCTGGATGCCCAAAGAGATAATATTTTCCGAGCAAAATATATGTTAGAAGGCAGACTGGGGGGTAAAGAAACTTTAGATATTGTGGATGGCCAACCCGCAACGATTGAATCTGGGGTAAGAAGAGCGAATACTACAGACCAAAGCTCTGCGTATAATATCGCGGTAGTGCTTTTAAAAATTCGTCAAATTGAAACTATTTATGGCAAAGGAACAGCTAAGGCAAATGAAGAAATTAATAAATTAAAATTAAATAAAGATAATATTAAACTTTCTGAGAGCGTGGGTGAGTCCACAATTTCTCAAGTCTTTAGCCGTTCAAGCGGCAGAACTTTAAATTTTGGCGGATCAGCCACCATGGATTTAGCCAAAGAAATTGCCCATACCATTTATGGAAGCGGAGCTGTAGAAATTGAGGGCTCTAACTTAAACGCTGTTTATAATAAAGGTCTTTTAAAGATGAGGGTGACGGATCGAAACACTATTTTGAATGAGGCTATTGCTACTGCAAAAAAATTCTTAGTGGAGGGCAAGCAAGATCATGGAGAGGTATTTGGAGCTATTGATGCTTCCTATCTTAGAGATGTATTTGTTGGAGCTTTAAAAGAACTTGCGATTGATAAAGGAATTAGTAAGACAGAATTTGAAAACTTTGTTAGCAGTTTAAAAGCAGAATCCCTTACAGTTTTAAGAGATCGTTTAGCAGAAAGATTCAGCGCATTAAAACAATATACAGATAAGATTGAAGTGATAGATGCTGTGCTGGCAGGAGAAAATGCTGAACAGGCGGCAAATATCGCTAAAAAAGCTAAAGACAAATTAGTTTTTACCAATGAAAGCGGTTTGCGCGGAATGGATTTTCAGTGGATTAATATTCGTTTGCTAGATGGACACAATTTTTCAGAAGGAGATCTCTTGCAGGCTTTAGGACGAGCTGGCCGAAATACTAAAGACACAAATTATAAGCAAACAGTTTATTTAGAAAGAAATGGGTTAAAAGATTCTTTAACTCAAGCTAGAGAAAAAAATGAATTTATGAAAAATCATAAATTAGAAGCGATTTTTGATAAAGAGCTGGATGCTATTCTCAATGAGTTTCAACTGGATCGTATTGATTCTTACACATTGGATTCAAACCAAGATTTAACCTTATCACTTTTAGCTTTAAGTGGCAGATACAAATCTTTAGAGCTGAAATCTGAATCTATTCTATTTAAAGCAAATCAAGAGGCCAGCTATATTTTAATTAAAGAGCCTATTCAGGCTTTAATTAGAAAAGCAGAACAAGCTGGCAATCTTAAAGACGCTGAATTTTTAAGAAAGAGTTATTTAAGAGCCATTGACCATATAGAATCTAAATTAAGCAGAGAACTAGGCAAGGATAAACTTCAAACCCCAGATGCCTTGATAAAACAAAGATATGAAGCGATTAAAGCAGAAGCAGAAAAAGAACTGACCCTGATTGAAAAAGGTTTAAAAGATCGTGCTTTAAAAACTGAAGCGAGCGCAAGGCTGCTAGACATTAAGTCTGTAAATTTTGATAAGTTGCTAAAAGAGTTTAAAGAAAATCCTGAGGAGTTTGATAGTTATACTTTTGCCAGAGCAGCGCGTTCCATAGGCAGGGGAGAATCTCCAGCTACGGATGTGGCAAAGGTTTTAATTAGGTTAAGCAAAAATGTTTTGCCTGGGCAAGCAGAAACAGGGCTGGCTGTAAAAGGGCAAACAGTCTCTGTGAAAATGGCTGATGCAAAGAGTAAAGGAGTGGATGTAGAGGCATTGCAAAGCAAACTAGAAGAGAAAAAGTTAGGAAAAGAAGGCGTGGGTAAAAAAGCTTTAACTTATGAGGGTAAAGATGAACAAGGAAAATCTGTACTCTATTTAACTGCTAGAGGCGCAAATCTGGTCAATAGCGCAATCGCTTTAGCCTCTCTTTCCAATGAGGATAAGACAAAGTTATCTGCTTTTATCGCGGGATTGGGAATAGAGATTGAACCTGCTGACCATTTAACTGTTGCTTTTCTTTTGCAAGAGAATGAATGGGATTTAGATCAGGATGTTTTGGGCCTGGGATCATTGATCTTGACTGAACAGTTCAGAGATGGGATTTCTATAAAAGAGGCTGTTGAAGCTTATCAAAAATATGGAATCGTTGGATTAAGCGATTTTCTTATTTCAGGGGAGTTTAAAAGAGCTGTTTTAAAACAGGAAAAGGCTGAAGAAAAGCGGGAGAATATTAAAGAAGCTTCTAAGGCAGCGTATGCGAATTTAAGCGCTAAACAATCTCAAAAATTAAATGAAGCTAGAGAAAAATTAGATAACAAACAACTCAAATTCTATCAAAAAATAGGCGCTGGCTTCACTAAAGCTGGCTTTACTTTAAGAAACCCTTCTTTAATCATTGCAGGCTTTAGTTTAAATCAAGCGGAAAAGTCTCTTCAATCCACTTATAAGAGAATGGAAAAAGCTGAGATGAAAAAGTTAGTGGGAGCGGATCAGACAGATTTAGAAGCAGCCAGCCCTAATCTCTTAGCTCTTCACCTTCTCACCTCTTCAACATGGGTGGAAGAAAAAGCGCAATATCGTTTTACTCAAACCCAAGCTGAGCGAAAAAATATTACAAATATTCTTTTGAATTACCTAAATGAAATAAAAGAAAAAGATAAGAAAGGGGAGGTATCTTCAAAAGCATTTGATCGGTTGGTAAAGAAAGCAACTTTGACTGAGCTCTTAAAACAAGCGCAATCCGGGGGGCTGGATTCTGGCAAGAACTTCTATGATCGTTTTGTTAAATCTTTCTTTCAACAAGAGTATGATCCAGAATCTAAAGGAGTTAAAAAAACAAAAGATATTTTAGGAAAAACAAAAATAGTCATTGCTTTTCTACCCACGGTATTATCTAAACAAATTGGCGTGCTAGTCACTGTTTTAGTTGCTAAATTTGGTCTGCCTGCATGGCTTTTAACTACAGTTGGAGCCCTGCTTGCTAAAGTTGGCGTGCCTGCAGCTCTAGCTGGAGCTCTTACCTTTACTGTAGGTCAAATCATAGCTTTTGCCGTAATTGGAGTAGTCAGCACACACCTATTAATGAAAATTATTCCTAAACTAATGGATCTTACTGGAAAAGTCTGGAACCGTTTTGTTGCTAATAAAACCTCTAAAAGCGTGGCGGATCAGGTTGCTGCAAAATTCGCAAAAGTTGTTTTAGATAAAAAAGAAGAGGCGATTCAAGAAAGCATCAAAATGATCAAGCAATATAATCCGAAAATTAAAGATGCAGATGCCCGCAAACAAGCAGAATCCTTTGCCCAAGCCCCTGCGGATAAATTCACTGCCAAAGATTTAGACCAAATAGTGGATGAGGTTTCTAAAGCTACGGGTGAAGAGAGAGAAAAAGTCGCAAGAATAGCTTTAGTGATTTATAATCCAACTTTAAGCCAAGAAGAGATCGCTCAAGTGGTGGCTGTTAGTTCTGTATTGGACAGCTTAAAAAAAGAGGTGGCCCAAGAAGATTATGCGGAAAAGAAAGATGTTTTAAGGACCCAAGGCCATGCGGATTATGAAAAAGTGATTGCAGAGTTAGAAAAAATAAGTGTGACCCAGCTAGTTGGAAAAGATCCAATCAACCACACTTTAATGCAGGCGCTCTTAAATGCAGGATTAATCGTCAGTTTTAAGAGCAGTTTGCCAAATTCTAATGCAGTTGCTTTAGAGGATTTAAAAAATCCGCAAGTTCAGGACGCTTTACAAAGAGCATGGCTCAATCTAATCCTCTTTGTTGGTCAAAGAGATGGCATCAAGGGAGTAATTACACAGGAAGATATTTTAGAGCTTTATTACAATTTAGATGAAAAACAAAGAGAAAGAATAGCTCTTGCCAATCAAAGAGCAGAGGAAATCGCTGGGGGAAAACTAAATTTAGTTTTAGAACAGGCTGCAAAAGAGGCTGTGGCAGAAGGAGAAGCAGGAGAATTAACTTTAATTTTAAAAGCTCATATTAAGGATACAACAGATAAAGCTGGTCAACCTGCCAAAGTTGTTGATTTTGTTGCAGCTCTTAAAGAAGCTATGGCGAGTGACGCTGCCTGGTCAAAATTAGCTGCTAGTTTAATTCCAGAAAATAAAGATCTTGGCAAAGCAGCGCGAGCGGTTCGGGATGCTTTAGCTAAAAATTCCAGCATGCCAAGAGAAGATTTAATGCGTTTAGTCATGGCTGTGGCTGGGCAGTATGGAATTACAGGTTATCAAGATAGAAATCTTTTGGTTAAAATTGCGAGTTTGGATATAGAAGATGATCAAATGCAATGGTCTCAATATGGTCCTGAATGGCAAAGAATTGGGGTTGCATTAGAAAATTATCGTAAACAGATAGAATCTTATAAAGGGAATAAAGGTGAAACTGTGAATGGGCGTAAAAAAATGGAGCAGGAAGAGGCTAATCTTTTGAAAGCGATTCTCACCCCGCATACTTTATTATCTCAAGAAGAACGCTGGTTAGCTGTAGTGGCCGCGTTAAATGCCCAAGGAATTTTAGTGGAACAAGGTAAAATTGATTTTTCTCGTGCTCCTCCTGAAACTATTGAAGAAGCAGTTCAATCTGCTTTAGAAAATGTCCGCTCAGAAATTTCAGCTAACCGTCAACTCGCGCACCACCCCGCCTTAAAAGAGCAGCTCACAAAAGATTTAGAAACATTAAGACAAACTAATCCCACAGATTTTAAAGATCTGACTAAACGTCTGCGTGAAGAAGGAATCCAAATTCAAACTAATGAGGCGGGCATTGTCACTACTCTAAATTTGCCTGCTCTTTTAACTCAAACTGCTTATCAGATTATTTTAAGAGTTACAAAAGGTCAAACAACGATTATGACCCGAAGCTTAGGAGCGCAAAGTTTCTTAAACAAGCTGAAAGCTGAAATTAAAACCAGAGTTCTTAGAGGCGGAATTTTTGAAATTATTAGGAATCTTGATCCTGAAACCATGGTTCATATTGTTCCGGATGATTTGGTTGGAGGAGCGCTAACAGTTACAGAAGATCTCCATATTCTTATCCCTGCGAGCATGGCTGAAGATTCCACTTTAACTTTGACCTTTTTAATTCGACAATTTTTTGTTTTAAAACAGATTCAAAAATATCAGGAAGAAAACAGAAAATTAAATATTAGTGAAGATAAAATTCAGGAAGGGATAGCTAAAGAGCTAAAGAATTGGAACCGGATTGCTCAAACTTTGGTTACTCCTCAAATGCTGCAGACAGGAACTCCAGATGAAGCGGTTTTCACTCTTTTTATCTTAGAAAGCGCTGCAAAAGAAGCCGCAGAAAAAGCTGGCGCTAATCTTATCACAGCAGAGAGCGCCTCTAATTTTATAGAAGCTTTGCCTAAAACAAGAAAAGCTAAAGTTTTAAGCGCGCTTTCTAAATTAACTTCCAATAAACAAGAGGCTGCTCTAAATCTATTGGTAAAATTAAATGAACTGCAAGATAGAGGCGAGATCATTACCCTTGGGGTTGCAGAGTCTGATAAAGAGAGATCCTTATTGTTGGAACTTTATGGTTTTAGTGAAAAGGAACAAAAAACAATTGAGCTTTCTGAAAGAAGACTTTCAGATTACGTTTCTTATGCGCCGCTTGAATTGCTTGCCAATGAATCTTTAGTCAATGCGCTTACCTCTGCTAAGAATTGGAAAAAATTTAATGATACTTTAAAAGAGCGCAAACCAATTCCTTCAGTTCAAGCCGCGCTTTTTGCTTTTATTTCCGGCGCAAATCAAAAACAGATGAATAAAGCCTTAGGTATGGCTCTTAAACTTCTGCAAGATTATGAATCCTATGAATTGCTTTATTTGACCCAATCTCAAATTATTTTACAGACCCTTTCTTCAAAAATCTTAAACGCTTCTTGGTGGACAAGAAGAAAAATGATCGCTGGCTTAACAACGCTTGCCCAATACCCGGGACAACTGAACCTTCTAAAAGATTACATGATTCAATTAAATCAAGGAAAACTTAGTTTTTTTGGATTAGAAGAAACAGCTAAAATGCTAAATATTTCTGCCAGAAACGCTTCCATGCTTTTAACAGGACTAGATAAAAAAGAAGCTTCTAAAGTCTATAAGATTTTAAGTCAAATTCCTAAAGAAGTCCGTAAAGGTTTGATTTTTGGCATTTATCCTGAAGATCTTAAAAATTTAAAATTCCCGGCTCTAAATATTTTAGATCTAAACTTTGCCGCAATCCATGATTTTGTAAAACTGATACCTGTACTAGACGCCTTAGCCATTTCTCCTATTGTTTTTGTAAGGAGTAGTTTTGGCCAGGCTTTATTATCTAACCCTAAAGCCATGGAGTTTATGGCTGATTTCTTAAGAGATGGCGCAAAGTCAGATCAAGAAAAGAAAGAATTTATTCAACGCTTTTTAAAAGCAACGCCTCATCATGCCCAAACCTTTGCCAAACTTGTCTCAGAAGATTGGAATAAAGACAAGCCGCTTTCTGTTACAGAAATTCAAGGTTTAGGAAAGTTAAGAACCATTTTCTATTCATTGCGTGGTTTTAGCAAAGAGGATCAAACAAAAATTGAAGAGAAATTTGCGCTGATTGAAGACGCTCCTTTTGCCGGCAAGGTTCCCATTGCTCTCTTGCTTGAGGCGAGTGAAGAAACCATGAAACTATTGCAAAGTTTAGCTAAAGAATTAAAAGAGAAAAAAACTGTTTCTATAAAGAGTCTCAATTCCCTTATCCAAGCGCTTAAAAATATTGAGGTTGAAGCCAAAGATGGCGGCAAGGTTTCTGGCTTATTTAATGAAGAAGATGCTTACGCTATTTTAGGGATTAATAAAAATCAAGTTAAAATTTATGAAAAGAACAAAAATATTTTGCAAAAGATTGCGAATAGCTCTTCTCAAAAGAAAAATGAGTTAACTCAAATCTTGGAGAGTTTTGACTTAGCTATGATCTTAAGATTAAAAACAAAGGATTTAAACAAGTTGGCATCTTTAGTGAATCGTTTCCAAAAGGGAAAACTTGTTGAAGCGCGAGAGTTAGCGCCTCTCTGGAAAGCGATTGGCAAAACAGAAGAAACTAAAAAGTTTATAGCTCTTGCTTTAGGTGTGGAAGATGCGGCAACTTTTGAAAAAGGGCTAAATAAAATGGAAGATGCCATGAAATCAAAAATGGATTTACAAGTTTTGTCTTTAGCTGTTTTAGCCTCTCCTGTAGGGACTCTCATCTCTGCTAGTCAAAGAGGGGCTGAAATTTTTAACGCGATTTACGCTTTGCCTAAAAATTTAAAGAACATCGCTTTAGCCAGTATAGAGAAAGCGAGCTCTCTTGGCAAAGAGAAATTCGTGAATCTGTTAACTCAATGGGAAATGGGAACAATTAGTTTGTCTGACATGGTGGAATTAAGGAGATTCTTCTCCAGCTCCTCTCCTTCTACCATGGGCATTGTTCAAGAACAATTTACCGCATTGACAGATTGGGCTAGGCTTACACCGGATGAAGCGAATCAAGCCATGAAGATTTGGGCTCTCTTAGATCCAGAGTTAAGAAACAATCTTTCGATTTTTGCGCTTGGGAAAATGAATGAGAATTCTCTTAAAGCTCTAAATAGTTTATGGAATGCGCTTCCAGAAAATGAAAGAGCTCTATTCTTAAAGAAAATTAAAACTATAAATCAGGCAGGCTCTTTAAAATTCGTAACAGATTTAGAAAATATAAATGAAAATCGCACAACCAAAGAACTTGTGGAAATAGCTAAAAAATTGGGATTAACAAAAGAAAGAGTGGATCAAGCCGCTGGATTAGATGAAACCGCGGATAAGAGCAGAAAAAGTTTTGGTTTAGCAGGACTTGAATTCCCTATTTGGTTCTTTAAAAGGGCAATCGCTTCTAGGATCGCTAGAATGGAAGAGGGAAAAGATAAGCAAAACATAATCCAAACCCTTACGGAATTTTCTTTAGAAGCTTTACGCGCTTTAGGACTATTAGATCTTAATGATCTGGATAGAGCGCTTGAACTCTTAGGGAAACTCTCCAATCAAAACATGACGGTTCAAGAATTTTTAGAGCTTGGCGGGCTATTAGATTTTGACAAAGATTTAACTCATCAAATTAAAATGTTCAATAAGTCACTATCTCATTCTCAAGCAAAAGTTATTGCCAAGAGAATCCAAATGCTGAATGATAAAGAAAAAGGAGAAATTCCTGTTTCCTTTATTTTTAACGCTAATAAAGGAGCTTGGTCTCTTTTCCGGGTTTTAAGAAAAGATTTGCCTTTAGAGTTTTGGGCAAGAAATGGGGAAGGAATGCTGCACATCTTCTCTAAAAACGCTCATGCAAAACAGGCTTTGCTTAGTTTAAATGTTTTTGAAAGAGCCTCCATATTAGCTGCTTTAGCTTATTCTAATAAAACAGATCAAAGAGTTTTGATCGCGCACTTAGGCAGGCTTTCTAATAAAAGCATTACTGTTCCGCAGCTAAAAACATTGTTAGAGAAATTAAGAATTTCATCAGAAACCGCGCTAAAAATTGCTGGACTTAAAGTTACATTAAGTGAAGTGGAAAAAGCCTATCAGGATGTTCAAGCAATTAATCCAGAGATTGCGGATCAGCTTTCTCTGGCTCAACTTTTTAGTTACAAACCTCCTCTAGCCGAGACTGAAGCTGCTGAGGCTCCTGAATTGGAAGATTTGGAAACTCCCGAGCCAGCTCCGATTGGAACTCCTCAACCAGCTTTTGTCAGCGCATTTCTTACTGTGGTGGATCGATTAGAGGCTTTAGGAACAGACTATTCACCAGACGATCTAAGAATTGTTGCCCGCACAACCGGGGTTGGGATTGGAGATGTTTTCATGCTTGCGCAATTGCTGGACTATTATCAATTAGAAGATGTTAAAAATTTTGTTCGCAATACCCTTCCTAATGTGAATCAAAAACGTTTTGAAAAATGGAGAGAAGAAAATGGGATTGATCTCTATGCGTTCCACGCGTTTGAAAAAGAGTACAGAATAGATGAAATTGAAACTGAAAGCCAAGAGGTTTCTAGTTATGAAGAAAATGTAAATATTTTTGTAGCTGCAATGGATCTTATTTTTGGCGAAGGAGCTTTAAGCAGGGACAGAGATCGTTTTACAATAGTTTTTGAGCCAGCAGCTCCGGGTTCAAGCAGCCAGATCGCATTAATAGAAAAAGATGGGGAACTAACCACTTTGCGTTGGTCTCAAAATGTGGTGGTTGCCATTAAAGACTCTGGCGCAGAAGTTTATAGTTTAAAAACAGGGGAGCTGATTTCTCAAGTTCCTTATCAGGTTAAAGATGTTTCCTTCTTTACAGTAAAAGCAGCTAAAGGCGCGCAAGAAAAAACTACAGTTCTCTTTTATAACCCTGAAGGAAAACTCGCTCAAACAATTTCTTTAAACGAAGATGGGAATCTAATTTCAAAAGAAGCGCAAGCGCCCAAAGCAGAACCTACAGAATTACCTGTTCCAGTTAAACAAGAAATAACGCCAGTAGCGCCCGCAATCCCAGTTACTCCTATATCAGTTAGAACTACCACAAAACTTACTCCCGCGCAAAGAACAGAAGCGATTGCTCGCGCAGCTAAGACTGGCGAATTAGTTGCTCCTCAGGAGACTACTCCAGTTAAAGCAGCAAAAACTGGAAAACTAGAACGACCACAAGAAGCTGTGGCAACTCCTAGAGCTGCAGAAGCTACTCCAATTTCAGTTCAAATTACCGCAAAACTTACACCTGCGCAAAAAACAGAAGCGATTGCTCGCGCAGCTAAGACAGGCAAATTAGGCGCTCCTCAGGAGACTACTCCAGTTAAAGCAGCAAAAACTGGAGAGCTAATACCTCCACAGGAACTAACGGCAACTCCTAAGGCTGCAAAAACAAGAAAATTTGATCGCACTCCTACAGGTAGAATTGCTGGGGTAAGTAAATTAACCATAAAACAGGATCTAAAAGACCAAGAGGAGAAACCAACTAGACTTACGGATCAGTTGCGCCTATTATTAGCTCAAAGAGAATCAGATGAGGAGAACGAGGAACCTGCTATAGAAGAACCGATAATATTAGAAGAAGTAAAAACCAATGTTGCTCCAGAAACAGAGTCTAAAAAATTCGTGCTGTTAGAAGGACTGAGATCTGTTTTTGGGCAAAAAGCAAAATCTGCTGAAGGCATTCAAGAAGAGGAAGAAGGAGATTCTGGCGCTGAGGATGAAACAAGAGTGGGAGGAGGATCTCTATCTCCTACGGATCGCGCAATTAAAGGGGGAAGAAGAGGAGCAGTTAGGGAAAGAACAGTTAAACTTGGAATATTCCTTAGCATTCAAGATGGTTCTGCCCGAAGGATTAAAATCCGAAAAGATACTAATGGGAAAGTGGTTGCGGCTGAAGGTAAAACTAGAAAAGGGGATATTGTCATTCGCAATGCTGAGAATGAATTAATTCAAAGAGTAGCTAATAAAATTGAGCAATCCAAATATTTAGACGCTAGGACTAAACAACTGCTCTTAAATGGAGATGTGGAAATCATATTAGTCAATCCTTTATCTGGTAAGATTCTGGACAAAATGGATGAAATTTTAGAACTCTTTGCGCGTGGAGAAAATGGTCGTTTAAAAATCGAAAAAATAAAGGCATTCTTTGAGGAATTAAGAGCTCCTAATTCAAAAAATTCATGGGATGCTTTAGAAGCATTGGTTGAGGTTTCAAGAACATTAGTGGAAGAAACAGATTTGCAAGGAGAAGACATTAATGAGAGGAAAAAGCAGGCTCGGGAACTTTTGGCTAGAGCGGGATATCTGTTGGTCTATGGTTTTAATATGGATGATAAGCAATCCGGCAATTTTGAACATCGCGCGATCAGGATCTTACAAAAAATATCTCTTACTTTGATTACTGAGAAAGAAGAAGATACTTTAGAGGCTTCCTTAGTTAAAGCCGTAGAAGAATATAAAGAGCGAGCTAAAAAGCAAAAAGAAGCGGCTCTTGATGGAGAAACAGAAAAAGCTCCGGAACTGAACCTTTCAGAATATTCTCCAGCGATTGGTTTGGGTTTAGAAGAAAATAATCCTTTCCGCAGAAAAGCAGAAGAAATCTATAAAAGAAAAATATTCACCTTTTTTGTAGAGCTTCATTTACGCATAAAAAAATATAGCCCATTTAAAGGAGCTAAAAAAGATAAAGAAGGTAAAAATCTTCTTTATGTAAAAAAAGAAGAAACAGAGGATTCCTCAAAAACAGTAGCTTATCAAGCTGGAAGACCAGGCATAAACCGCGGAGCGGTTTATTTAACCCATGATACATTAAAACGATTACTAATTAATGACCTTGGCTTTGCTGAATTCTTTGAACATGAAGTAAGGGGTCATTTAGATACTAGCGACCCTGCCAGACCTGAAAAATTTAATAGTTTGGAAGAGGAAGAAGCCTATGCAAGAGAGTTACAGAGAAATGTAAAGGAAAAATTTGAAGAAGAATTACCATTGGATCAGGATTCCCCGCCAGACTTGGATGAAGTATTAAGAGACATGAGTGGTTTGAGCTGGTTTGAAGGGATATTAACACAAGAAGATTATGAACATGTGATGCATTTGGGCGGGGAGGAAGATTTGGGGTCGGGCAAGGAAGCCTCTTTCTTTGGTGAAGAGTTTACAATCAATGAGTGGACGCCAATGATAGGATCTCTTTATGCTTTAAAAAGCGCAAACAGCGCGGTTTTCAAAGCAGTGCTTGCTGCTTTGCCTCAAGATATAAGCGTGAATTTGGAAGGCGCGCTTGCGATTCTTAGTGGTAAAACCCAAGTTTCCAATAAAACAGCAGTCAGGGCTGCTTTGCAAACTTTAGCGTTCATCGCCACACCCAGAGTTCTTGGAGCTGAACTCACCCTGCAAGTTTTAGATGCGGTTGGAATTGTTGTGACCCCTCAATTAGGAGCGCAATATGATTCAATGATAGGCGAGGCAAAAGATAAACTTGGGATAGATTTAAATGTGGTTGTAGTAGGAAGAGTTCCGGGAAATAAAGGAGAGGTTGGGACCTTAGATCAGTTCATTACCTTTACTTTTGATGCTGAGGGGAGATTAACGGTTATTATTTCTGCGGATGTTTTAGCCAAGCAAACTGATCTAACCCATTTCTTTGTCAACATGTTAGGTCATGAGTATCTGGAGGCTTCAGGGTTAAGTCACAATCAAGTGGAAGCGCTTGGATTTAAAGATAATACGGATTTAAGCGTAGAGGAGCTTATAAAAATATTTAAAACTTTAAAATCAATTGCAGATAGTCGAGCAGCCCTCAATGATTTAGAAAATATTAGTGAAGATCCTCTGCTCTCCATTAAGAGCGCAAGAGAAGTTTTAGGAAAAATCAGAACCATTCAAGCGCTCAATCAGGGTTGGGTCACTATGCAGGGTAAAGGAATTTTTAAAATTAAAAATGGAACAGTATATCTTGTAAACGACCAAGGAGATAAATTAGATTTAACCTCTCAAGCGCAAGAGATTCAAAAAATTATTAACTCTATTCAACCAGAACAAATTGCGGATTTAATTACAAGCGGAGACTTTGGAATTAAGATTGCCGCCAGACTGGTTAAAATTAATCCGGAATTCTTAAAAGATCATAATTTAAACGCTCTGGTGAATAAAGCGATTGAAAAAGAAACTAAAGGCCAAGTTTCCGCTCTTGCCCCAGTTTCCGCAATAGAGTCAATGGTCCAATTCTTAAGTCAAATTAAACCTGCTCTTGCTCCAAAGCTGCAAACTGCTGTGGCAGAAGCTATAGACGCCTTGCAACAAGAACCTCTTTCTGACTTTAGAGCTGTGCATAAAAAGATAAAAGAAAAATTTGGTGAGACAGAAGAGGAAGTTGCGTTTGCCATTATAAAGATTCCGGGTCTTAAAAATCCAATAGTTTTTATTTTAGGTAAAGGGACAGAGACCTCAGTGGGCGTGAGCGCTGTTCTCCTTAAAATAATCTCCCTAGTTCCCGGCATTCAATTTGGTCATACCCATCCGGATTCTCCCATGCCAACAGCCCGGGATGTCATTAATATAATACAGTTAAACCTTACAGACGGTAAAAGAAAAGCGAGCTTTATTCTTGGCAAAGATCAAATGGCTGTTATTCAGGTTAAAACCAATAAGGAGGATGTCTATCAATCGCAGGTTACCGTAACTTACTATGAGAATTTAGAGAATCCTCGAATCATTAAACTTGAGACTATAAATTTAGCGCAAACTATCGCCGCGGAACTTCTTTTTAGTGTTTATAAAAAATCTGAAAAAGTTCTTGATTTAACTAAAAATTTAGGTAAAGCTCCAACCGCATTAGATTTCTTTGCTCAACTGCTTAAAGATCGTCCTGCTCTCAAAGATCAGATGGATGAATTTAAAATGGCTATAGATTTACAAGAATTCCTAAAGCAAGATGCTCAAATAAATGCTTGGATACGCAATTCCCGCAATCCTTTAGCACAAACCATTGGAGTTGCTCAGTACCTTTTCTTAATCAAAGATATGCCATTTGAAGAGATTAGAGAGCTCTTGGCATTTTTAGGCTTAAAGTTAGATGGTTTAGATAAGGAAACTTTTGAGCAAGGAATTAGGGAACTTGAAAATTTTATTAAAGATCAAAAGGCGTTTGGCAAAGAATTTTTAGATAAGGAAAGAAGAGAAAAAGTTAAAGATGAAATTTCCGAACTCTTGCCGTACAATCCTGCTGAGGATAAATCCGCGCAAGCCGCGGCAGAAAAAACCATGAATCTTTTAAACAATAAAACTTTAGATGGGGTGGATAGTTTAAGCTTAGAGGTTTTGCTCCATGCCTTATTCAAGGCTCCGATCTGGAACCAAGGGGAAAATTTAGCGGATGCCTTTAGCCGTGTGCAAGGAATAAAAGGAAATGGAAATAAAGTCAAAGAAGCCGCTATTAGAGTGATTCCTCAAGCAGAGTGGTTAAGTCAAGCCAAACAATCTATGAAAGATGCAAAAGGTTTTTATGATCCTCAGACAAATACGATTTATATCCGATTGGATAAAGGGATGACCCCATTAGAGACGATCGCCATAGCGCTGCATGAAGAGGTGCATGCTTATCTGCCAGAAAATGTGCCAAACAATAGCACCACTGCTGAATTTCTGGCCATTATCCATTTGGCAAAGGCTTTAGAATCACAAGCTCAAAATCCAGGGGTTAAACTCTTAACCGCTCAACTTAAACTGGATCTTTTAAGAAAATTAAATGAAAATAAGATCACAAATCGTCCTGTAGAGACTAAAATGGTTAAAGAGCTTAAACGGGTTCAACAGGGCACAAACACCATACAAACCTTTGTGGTGACCCCATTCCAATTGCCAGTTGTATTGCCTCTTGCTGAAGAATTAATGCAAGATGGCAGAAAAGTTGAAATAGAACTTATCAATGATGAAAGTTTATTTAGTCAAAAAGATTTAGAAAGCATTATTGGCGCAACAGACAACAAATTTGCGATGAGAATCAGAAATGTTAAATTTGATCAGAAAAAAGGTAAATTTAGCATTGAAGATCTTGCTAGAAATATGGATGATTTGCTCAACACCAACCGGGAATTAATTCTAGTAGGGGGAAAAGCGCTTTGGGACAATCCAGACGCTTTAAAAAGCATCGCTTCCTTAAAAGGCATCACCATCACAATTATGGAGATCACCTTTAGCGCAGATTCTGAAATCGGCCAATGGATAGAAGGCATTATTAATTCTTTAAGTAATTTGACTGAAGCCCAGAAGAAAGACCTTATCCATGAGCTAAAAACCAAAAAACTTGATCCTAAAGTCTTAAATAAAGTAGATCTAGATCACGAAATCGAAACCGTCGTAGCCGTCCAGCAATAAATCCCTATTCCCTCAAATTATTTTAGCTTCTTATAGGTAACCGTTTATATGTTAAAATTTCGTACCTATTTTAGCACAAAAAGTTTGGATTATTTTAATATATAATTTTTTAGAGATATAATAAAATAGATGTCAAAATCTAGGTTGAATATCCAATTTCCATATGTTATTCTACCCATATGTTTAAAAGAAAAATTAGGAGACGCGTTTGGGAAAACAAAGCTTTTTCTTTCAAGGAAGCTGAGGAATTTGACACAAAATTCTGGAAAAAACAGAAAGCTTCAACCAAATTTTCCATCACATGGATGATGATCTCAGATTACTTAAAAATGCGAGGTAAAAGTGGAAGTCTGCCCCGATTACGAAAATCTATTCAAACAATTAAATATCTATAAAGTCAAATACTTGGTGGTTGGCGCGCATGCGGTTATTTTTTATTCCCAACCTCGTTACACAAAAGATATAGATATCTGGGCTTCACCAGACCCAGACAATGCGCAAAGAATTCACCAAGCGCTTAAAAAATTTGGCGCCCCTTTGGAAAACGTTTTGCCGCAAGATTTCACAAATAAAAAAATGATCTATCAGATTGGGGTTGAGCCTGTGCGGATAGACATACTCTTAGACATAGCTGGAATTCCTTTCAGGAAAGCTTGGAAAAATAAGATTTCTACCAAATATGGAAAAACTTCTGTTCATGTTCTGGGATTACCCGAACTGATAAAAGCCAAAAAATTTAGCCATCGAGATACTGACTTGGTAGACCTAAAAAAATTACTTATAAAAGTTAATAAAAAACGAAATTGATTCCTCCTGCCTATTATAAAATGAATTTCAGCGGGTTAGCCCGAATCTTTCAGTTGGATTAAATTCCCGCATGGATAGATGAAATTAAACAAAGGACTTTTTTTGATTTTAAAGTATAATTACAGGTGAAATAAATTTATAAAAATCTAAAAATTTATTGAATACAAAATAAAGGGAGTAACAAAATGTCTTCACCTCAAAAAGAGTCTCAATATAAAAAGCTGGACAAGAAAATAGATGATACTAAGAATCAGCTAGATAAGAAAATAGATGACACCCGTGATCATCTGGATAAAAAAATAGACACACTGGACAAAAAAATAGATGATACTCGTACTCAGTTGGACAAAAAGATAGAGGATACTAGGGATCAGTTAGATAAAAAAATAGATGGGGTTATTGAACTTACGAATCAAATGGTTAGAAAAGAAGAATTCAATAAATTAGTGAAAGTAGTGTTCAATATTGAAAAGGATGTAAATGACCTTAAAGAAAATAGCGCGACTAAAGAAGATGTTCGTACCATTTTAGGCGCAATTGATGCTTTTACCGGTCGGGTTGAAATTTTTGATCGAAAAGTAATCACTCACGATGAACGCTTAAATAATATAGACACTAAAATGGAAGATCATGAGAAGAGAATTCATCAGATTGAAACTACTAATAGACACAATTTGTATTGAAATAAAAAGCTAGATGAAGCTGATCCGCCTGGCAGTAGAGCGCCCTGTCACTACAGCGATGATGTATGCAGCTGTTTTGCTGTTAGGTCTTATTGCTTTAATTTCCTTACCCCGAGAACTTTTTCCCACCATTTCCTTTCCAGAACTTTTAATTGTAACCCGCTATGGCGCAGCCGCGCCGGAAGAAATAGAAAATATTGTGACTAAACTAATTGAAGAACAGGCTGGCACGGTACCTAATTTAAGAAAGGTTCGTTCCATATCTAAGGAAGGACTCTCCGTGGTTATTTTGGAATTTAACTGGGGAACAGACATGAGTTTTGCTCATTTAGCTGTTAGAGAAAAAATAGACCTGATTAAAGACCGTTTGCCGCAAGAAGCTGAAGAACCGATTGTCCAACCCTACAACCCTTTTGCCCAGCCCATGATGGTGCTTTCTGCGTCCGGCGAGTTATCCCTTGCGGATTTAACTCGTTTGGCTAATGATGTGGTTAAAAAACGTTTACAAAAAGTGGATGGGGTGGCTTCTGCCACTGTGAGCGGTGGCCAGGAAAGAGAGATATTAGTGGAAGTGGATGTGGGTAAAATGCAGGCTTCCAATATATCTCTTTCTGGAATTGTGGACTCCTTAAAAACCTCTAATGTCAATTATCCAGCTGGCACCACTCAAGGCAGATTTTATGAATATCTGGTTAGAACCATTGGTGAATTTAAAACTGTGGCTGACATTGGCAAAACTGTGATTGCAGTGGATGCGGCTCGGGATAGTCCAGAATTTATGTTTAAATCTCAAAGCCAAAGAAAAGGAACTGAAAGTTTCCAGCCTCGGCTCCAGAGAATGCTTTCTTTAGGAAGCATTGCTGAAATTAAAGATACCTTTAAGGAAATAGAAAGTTATTCCCGGTATAAAGGCAAATCAAATGTTTCTATTGCGATTCAAAAGCAGTTTGACGCGAACACCATAAAAGCAGCCACCAGGGTTCGCAGGGCTTTAAAAGAAGTTAGTTTAAGCCTTCCCAAAGAGATGAATTTGGAAGTAGTTTATGATGAATCGGAATTTATTAAAGATTCATTAAGGGATGTGATGACGGACGGCATCTTAGGAGGTATTTTCGCTTTTTTAGTTTTACTCTTTTTCTTAAGGAACTTTCAAGACGCATTTATCGTAACGCTCTCCCTACCGGTTTCTATTATTGTCTATTTTGTGTTTGTATTTTTTATGGGACGGAGTATCAATGTCATTGGTCTCATGGGTCTTTCCCTCTCTATTGGCAGCATTACAGATAACGCTATTTGCGTTTTAGACAATATTGATAAGTACCGCAGAAAACTTGGCAACCTAGTAGAAGCATCCATTCTCGCGCCTTCTGAAATTTTTGTAGCTCAATTTTCCTCGATGCTGAGCAATGTGGTGGTATTCCTGCCTCTTCTTTTTGCCCAAGGGCTTTCTCAGCAACTTTTTAAAGATCTATCCTATGCTGCTATTGTTACAAACATAGCCGCATTAGCGGTAGCTGTGACTCTAATCCCAAGAATTACAGCCTATCCTCTTAAGTGGGGGAAGAAGAAGGAAGAGATCAAACCCCAATGGACAGAGCCTAAATCTGATGAAGTTGAGGATGAGGTGATAGGCATAGGGGGAAAAGTAATTTCAAAAACCACTAGCATTGAAAATAAACATGAGGCGCCATTGAAGCTGAATGACTCCTCTGGCTCAGAAGAACCCGCATCTTCTAACTTTCAACAAAGATCATTTTCTGAAGATGAAGATAAAGCGCTCCCGAAACAAAAAATTAATAAATTATTTTTTATACTTAAAAAAATCTGGAATTGGCTTAGCCAAGGGCTTACAGATGAGAGATCTCTTAAACTTCATGCTTTTTATGAAAAAGTTTTGGTTTTGTCAATTACGCATAAAAAACTTGTTTTAAAGGGAGCTCTTTTTCTTTTTCTTTTTAGCTTTGTAATTTTTTATTTTAAAAACAAGATATTCATGCCCAGCGTGGATCAAGGGCAATTTTTAATTAAAGTAAATATGCCCATAGGCACAAGGCTGGATGTCACAGACAGGGTGGTCTTTAAAATTGAATCCCTGCTTTCTAAAATGGATGGGGTCAAAGACACCCTGATTCGCGTAGGAGCAACTGCTGAAGAATCCATAGACGCCTTAGGATCCCATCAAGGAGAGTGTGTGGTTAATTTAGATCTGGAACAATTAAAATCTACTGAAAAATTTATTTTAATTTTTAAAGAAAAATTAAAGCAGGTAAAACTTGAAGGAGCTGAGATCGAGTATATTCTGCAAGATTCTACCATGAAATCCATGACTGTGGAAGCTCCTATTGCCATTACTATCAAAGGACCTGATCTTGCCGCTTTGCGTAAATTGTCCGACGATATTCAGAATTCACTTAAAAAAATTAAGGGCATTGAAGGAGTAAAGACCTCTCTTGCTCTTCCTTCTTTTGAAACCAGAGTTTCCATAGATAAAGACCGAGCAAGTGCCTTTGGCCTTTCTGTATCCGACATTGCCCGCGGCGCTCTAATCGGGGTGAGGGGTTTTATTGCCACCTTTTTTAAGGAACAGGGAAAAGAATTTGGCATTAGGGTGCGTTTACGGGAAGAAGACCGAAATAATCCTGCTACTATTACCCGGGTTGCCTTACGTTCTCCGCAAGGAATCATGGTGCCTTTAGGAGATGTGGCTCAAATTTCTTCTGGATATGGACCGAGTGAAATCCAGAGATCAGATCAACAAAGATCAGTGATCATCTCAGCTCAAGTGATTGGCAGAAGTTTAGGAGAGGTGATAGAAGAGGTGGATAATCGGCTCAGCAGTTTTCGCAATAAAAGAGATTATAGCGTAGAATTAGGCGGAGCCAAAAAAGAGATGCAGGAATCTTTTGGCGGTCTTTTTATCGCATTTATGTTAGCTATTGTTTTAATTTATATGATCATGGCTGCCGGCTTTGAATCTTTGCTCCATCCATTCCTGATTATGATTACAGTTCCTTTGGGAGTGATTGGGGTTGCCCTTACCCTTTTACTTACCTTTACCCCTTTAAGCGTTCCAGTGATCATTGGCATTGTTCTTTTAGGCGGAATTGTGGTGAACAATGGAATCGTGTTAATTGACCATATCAATGAATTAAGAAAGGAAGGCATGGAATTAAACCGCGCGGTTATTTTTGGATCTAAAAACCGCTTGCGTCCTGTTTTAATGACAGCTCTGGTCACAGTGCTTGCCCTGGTGCCTTCAGCCTTAGGCACAGGCATTTTTGCGCCTATGGCATTAGCCACGTTTGGAGGACTTTTTATTTCAACAGCGCTTACTTTAATTATTTTGCCACTGATCTATTTGCATGTTGAAGAAAAAAAATTACATCGCCCTCATTGATTGTTCGAAAATTTTTTCAATCTAAAAAATTTAAAACTAAATTATGAAATTTATTAGCTTTTTTACGGAAAGGCCCATTAGCGCTTTTATGGTCTATGCCATGTGCGCAATTTTTGGCATCTTTGCTTTTTATCGCATGCCAGTGGATTTAATGCCCGGAGGTGATTCTGGGGTTTTAACTATTTTTGTGGGTGTGCGCGGCGGACTGCCACCGGAAGACATTGAATCCCTGATTACTAAAATCGTGGAAGATGAAATGGCCACTCTTTCTAACTTGGAATCTATTGTTTCAGTTTCAAGAAAAGAAAGGGCAGTGGTGACTCTTAATTTTAAAGTGGGCACAGATACAGCGCGCGCAGCTTTAGATGTGCAGGAGCGGCTGGCAAAAATAAAAGGGAAACTGCCAAAAGAAATCGAAAAACCTGTGGTTTCCCGTTATGATGAAAGCCAGTCTCCAGTCATGATTTTAGCCATGTCTTCTAAACATTACACTCCAGAAGAGATGCGTGAAATTGCGGATAACCAATTAAAACCAACTTTAAAAAGGGTAAACGGGGTTGCCAATATCGAAGTTGGAGGCGGCAGAGAAAAAAAGATACTTGTAGAGTTTGATCAAAGCCGTCTGGAAGCTTATGCTCTGCCCATTAGACAGGTTATTTCTCAAATTGGAACTGATAATTTAAATATTTTAACAGGCAAAGTAGAGCGGGAAAGGGATTCTTATCTTTTACGCACCGTGGGCGCGTATAAAACATTAGAAGATTTAGGCAACTTGCCGATTGCGGTGACAAAAGAAGGTTCTAGGATTCGGCTAAAAGATGTGGCTGAAATAAGGGATTTTTACATGGAAGCGGAATCTTATTCTCGCCTTAACCGAGAACCAGTGGTTTCCGTATATATCCAGAAAGAAGCTTTAGCCAATACCATCTCTACCGCCAAAGATGTAAAAAAGGCTGCGGATGAATTCAAAAAAACTTTGGACCCTAGAATCTCTTTTTCTGTTGTTTCCGATCAATCTATTGCTGTGGAGAAAGCGTTAAATAATTTAAAGGGCTCTCTTTTTCAAGGAGCATTTTTGGTTGGAGCCATTTTAGTTATATTTTTAAAAAATTTTATATCCGCTTCTTTCATTTTTATTTCGATTCCTTTATCCTTAGTTATTACTTTGGCTGTCATGCATCTATTTGGCTTAAGTTTAAATGTGATGACTATCTCAGGGCTGGCCATTGCCTCTGGACAAGTGGTGGATAACTCCATTGTTGTTCTAGAAAATATTTATCAATACCGCATAAAATTTTTACAGTTTGTGAACCGCTGGGACAAACGTTTCAAAAAAACAATTCCCGCCTTATATCAAAAGCTAATTCGATTTGACAGCAATGGCGAAATCATTGCGGATGAATCTTTAATGACTAAAACTTTTGCAGTCACTGCCTCCAATGAAATGCTGCTTGTGCTGGTGGCTAACACCTTAACCGCTATTGTAGTTTTTCTTCCCATTGTTTTTTTAAACCCTCAGGTCCGTTTGCTTTATATGGGACTTTCAATTACAGTCACTGCCGCTCTCTTAATTTCTCTTTTAGTCGCTGTCAGCACCATCCCTTCCCTTTCCGCTAATATCCCGGCAAAATGGACCAAACAAAGCTCATTTTTTTCCGCTTATTTTTGGCTTTGGCTGCGTCAGATGTATGCTCGCTCAGTTCCTTTTTATAACTTTCTGATCTTTCATGGGCAAAAATGGGTAAGAAAATTAAATAAGTTTGATTTTTTTAAAAAATATTTTAAGAAAATTTTTAAGTTTTATACGGCTATCTTCATATGCGATATCCTCTTGCTGCTTTTTTTACCAAACATATTTTATTCAAAATTGTGGGTGCGGATTACTCAGATTACTTTGATCGTTCTTTATATGATTGCTTTGATCATAAGGAGTTTAATCACGGATGAAGATATGGTTTATAGCAGTAATGTCAGGCGAGAACTGATAGCGACCAAGGGAGGTTACCAGGGTTATCGGCATATGGTGGCATGGATCATGCGTAGAAGATTCCGCGCAGCCTTGCTTATTTTAGTTCTTTTGGTTGGCACGGGATTCCTTTATAAATATTTAGATAAAGAATTTGTCGGCACTACAGAAGAGAATGAATTTATTATTTTTGTGGAGCTTCCCTCAGGCACAAAATTAGATGTTTCTGATAAGGTTGTTTCTGAGGTGGAAAAGGTTTTAAACCAACTGCCAGAGGTGCAAAAATCAGTAAAAACCTCTGTGGCGCGGGTGGAAGGCTGGTCCTCAAAGATTTATGTAACGCTTCTGCCGGCAACTGAGAGAACCAAAACCACTCAGGAAGTGATGTCAACTTTAAGGCCTGTGGTTTCCCAGATCGGCAAAGAATATGATGCCTTTATCTATTTTTCTGAACCTGTTAGTTCCAAAGAATTTGTGATTGATGTTTATGGCTATGATTATAATCAGTTAAGAGACATGGCAGTAAAGATTGCTCAAAATATGGAACAGGTTAAAGGATTGGCAGACATTAAATTGCGCTATAAACCAGGCAGGCCAGAAGTAAAAATTGAGATAGATCGGGAAAAAGCCTCTCTTTTTGAATTTAGCATTCATGATATTGCTGAAAGCCTGCATGCTCAAATTCGAGGCTTAAGAGCTACCTACTTTATTACTCCCACTGCTCAAATTGAGACTGTGGCAAGATTACAAGAACAATACAGAAAAACTTTAGAAGATATACAAAATCTTTCGCTAGTCAATCCTAAAGGAACGATTGTGCCTGTGCGCCAATTCGCAATTTTTGAATTTGGTTTAACTCCCAGCGAAGTTTGGCGCAAAAGCAGAGAAAGGATGATTCAGGTTAGCGCAAACCGCGGGGATATAGCTTTAAGCAAGGTGGCAGAAGGCGTGATACGGGCTCTCAAACAACTTCCCGTGCCCACTGGCTATTACTGGGAAATTGGCGGAGATTTTCCCAAGATGATTGAAACAGAAAAAGAATCGCAATTTGCTTTTTTGATCATGGTGCTTTTAGTTTATGCCATATTAGCCGGTTTATTTGAATCCTATACCCAGCCTTTTATTATTTTAGTTGCTGTGCCATTGTCTTTGATTGGCGCTATTCCCTTACTTTATGTAACCCATACTCCCATCACTTTAGGCACCTTGATTGGATTTATTATGCTGGGAGGAATTGCGGTTAACAACTCTACTATTCTTGTGGAGGTTTTTAATAACCTGCGACAAGAAAAAAATGTCTATAGAGCTTTGCTCCAATCCGGCCAAGAAAGAATTCGTCCTATTGTAGCTACCACTTTAACAAATATTACAGGAATGTTTCCGCTTGTTTTTCAAGGCGGAGGCTCTGGTTCTCTCTGGGCTCCAATGGCTATTACCGTGATTGGAGGAATGACTGTTTCCACTATCCTTATTCTTTTTGTTCTGCCTGCTTTTTATTTAATCATGATAGATATACAAGTTTGGTGCGCTAAACAAACAACTCTGATCTTAGAAAAAATTGTTACAAAAAAGTTACAAAAAGTTTAAGAAAAGTTTTAGGAAAGTTTTTATAATAGCATGAGAACGATTGCAGGAGGTAAGATTTAAATGATGAAGACACACTCCATTAAAGATGTGGCAAGAATAGCAAAGGTTTCAACTGCTACAGTTTCGCGCGTGATCAATAATTCCAATCTTGTAGATTCCTGGACCAGAGACAGGGTATTAAAAGTTATAAAAAAATTAGACTATCATCCTAATTTGGTGGCCCGGAGCCTCATCCGTGGCAAATCTAATCTCTTAACTCTCATTGTTCCGCCTGAACCTAATTTTTTCTCTGCTTTTTATTTTAGGCAAATTCTTTGCGGCATAAGCCATTCCTTATCTAAGTATCCCTATCGCATGATGATTTACCAGCCTGAAGGGTATGATCCCAAATTAGGATATCCTCCTCACCTGGATGGTTTTCCCATGGATGGAATTTTTGTGATCGCTCCTCTTCTGGAAGATCGTTTAGTGAAACATTTGGAAAAGGAAAAAACTCCTGTGGTGCTGATCAATGCCCGTTCCCATGTTTTAGACTGGATAGATTTAGATAATGTGAGTTCTGCTAGAGAGGTGGTCTTAGCTTTAAGTAAAATGGGTCATACCAGAATTGGTTTTATCAATGGTTTAGAAGGTTACAATGCCAATGCCCGTTTAGAGGGTTATAAACTTGGCTTAGAAAAATCTGGTTTGTCTTATGATCCGCAGCTTGTGACAAACGGGGACTATTCTTTAGAAAAGGGGTTTACTGCCGCCAAAAAATTACTATCTCATTCCAGAAAGCCAACTGTTATTTTTGCAGCGAATGATTTAATGGCGATTGGAGCTATTAGGGCAGCTCATGAATTAGGATTTTCTGTTCCCAGAGAACTTTCTATTTTTGGGTTTGATGATTCAGATGCCGCGACTTTAAGCCAACCGCAATTATCCACAGTGAGACAGCCTTTTTTTGAAATGGGAGAGAGAGCTACAGATTTTTTAGTGAGCCGGGTTGAAAATCTAAAACTTCCTCAGAAAACCATTGAACTTCCCGGACAACTTGTTTTCCGTCAATCGTCCAAAGAAAAGGGGAAAAATTAGGATTTTTCTAAAATGGCTCTTATCCATGAAAAAAAACAATTGCCGCTATGAATTTTTTATCTGCCTATTTTTATTATTATTTTCACCCAACTTTCTCAATGCGGGAGTTTTGGTGGTTTCCAATTTTGAAGGAGGAAAAGATCCCTTGTCTTTAGACTCTGCCAGCAGCCTTTCTTCAACAGATGTGACGATTGTAACTGCAACTTATGTAGCTCATTCTAATACAGAACCAGCTCATGGCAACAGAGGCTATTCGTTAAAAGTTCAACATTTAACCACAGGCGATGGATACTTGCTGCTTCAGTTTGGCAATGCGGTGGATTTAAGAGGGTACAGAACCCTTTCCTTTTGGATTCGAGGCGCTTCTGGCAGCGAATATTTTAAAATGGATTTAAGACGCACCAGCTCTCCTACAGAACCGAGTTATCGTCCTAATTTAAAAGAGTTTATGACCTCAGAACTTACCACTGAATGGAGAAAAGTGAATATTCCCATTAAAACTCTTTTTAAGGAAGTACTAACTGAAAATTATAGTTCCTTATCTAATGTGGATGCGATTGTGCTTAATTTTACCAATACAACCGCGGTTGAAACAATTTATTTGGATGATATTAGTTTTCATTCAGAAACAGGCAATGTGATGGTAGATCAGTTTGATGACGGTTCCAGCCCAACTCTATTTGGTCATGACCCGTTTGGCTATACCAGCGGAGGATCTGGAGCTTCTGTTACCTTAGCTTATGATTCAGAACATGCTTATGGAGGAAGCGGCTATGCTTTAAGGGTGATGTGGAGTACTGGCACTTCTCTGCCAACAGATGCGTTTGCAGGGATTGAGATTGACACACGAGTCTTTACTGCTGGAGGGATTGGGGTTGATATTACAGGCACAGATACCTTATCTTTGCAAGTAAAGGGACATGCTAATGCAGATGGAAAATTAATAGGTGTGGGGTTGGGGGATGATTCAGGCGCTGAAAAAATTCATGCCAGTTCCATAACTCTAACCACAAGTTTCCAGGAAGTAACACGCGCTTTAAGTGGATTCTCTGTCAGTAAAGACAGCGCTTCTGAAGTTGAGTTTTGGTTTATAAACGCTACAGCTGGCAATGGCCCACCCATTAGCGCTATTTCAGGAGCTACTTTTTATGTTGATAACATACAATTTTTAGATACAACTAATCCTACAACCCCTTCCTCATTTAAAAAAAGTAACGTCTCCATGACAGATGGCCTAATTTTTTATTCTACCGACACCTTATCTGTAACAGCAGATGCTCAAACTTCTGATTCAACTTTAGAACGGATTCGTTTTGAGCATGACAATCTTTCAGGCGGGACTCAATGGTACACAATTTCAACAGATACTGATACAGCCACTAAAACTTCCCATACCACATCCTGGGACAATTTTTTTCAGCTTGTGCATGGCTCAAGCTATCAGGTAAGAGCAGTGGCAGAAGATGTGGCTGGAAATGAAAGTAAAGTGACTTTTACATCCATCTCTTTAGCTCCAAATTCTCCGGGAATAGTGAGTTATCAAGTCAATGCCACCTCTGTTTCTGTAACTCTTTCAACGAATAGCAATCCAATCGGAACCACTCTTTCCATCACTACAGCTTCTTTTGAAGTTTCTGCAACTTCTTCTGCTTTATTTAGTTCTGGCAATATCACCTTAACGCTTTCCAATTTAGTTCCTCACAGAGCTTATTATAATCTTAAAGCCAGGGCCACCAGCTCTTCTAATGTCTTAAGCTCCAATACAGCAGTCACCTCTTTTGGCACAGTTCCGCCAGAGCCAAAAGTGGGAAAAGATGGCGGAACCATTAAAATTGAAGATGATGATTCCAGCGATGGTGAAACCGGGGTGACTATCCCTAAAGGGGCATTGACTCAGGATGTATTAATTAATATCGTTGCATTAGATCCTCAAAATTTAGCAAAATATAAAAATCAAACAGCCTTGATCTCTTATGAATTCACTCCAAAAAAACTTACATTTGCAAAACCCGTTACTCTCACTCTGCTTTATTCAGATAAAAATCAAGATGGCATTGTGGACGGATCCAATTTAAAAGAGGGAAATTTAAAACTATTCTGGTTTGATGGTTTTGAATGGAGAAATTTAGGAGGAGAAATTAATAGAAATAATAACACAGTAAGTGCTAAAATATCACACTTTAGCATCTATGGTCTCTTTTCCGCGCTAGACCCTAGCAGTGAAGAGGTTAGACCTAAAGAAAAAATTATTACGCCCAATGGAGATAAGATCAATGATTTTGCTCAATTTGGCATTTCTGGAAATTTTGAAATTAAAATTTTTGATTCAAGAGGGAAAAAAGTGCGCGCTTTAGAGAATCTAAATATCTGGGATGGCAGGGGAGACAGTGGGGAACTGGTTGCAAGCGGAGTTTATATCTATCAAGTAAAATCAGATCGTTTAGATGTGAGCGGAACTTTAGGAGTTGCTAGATGAAAAAAAATATTTTGCTTTTTCTTATCTTTAGTTTCTTGCCAGCCTTGGCTCATAGTTTAATGTTGGATGACTATTCCTCAACCTCTACAGTAGTAGCAAGTACAAGCGCAGACACGGGTTCCAGCGCAAGTTTAAATGGTATTACAGGCGTAAATAACAATGCTTTAGAGATGACCTATTCTTTAGGCACTGGAAATTGGGCAGTTTTTTCTAAAGATTATTCTTCAAGAGATTTTGTAAGTGATCTTGGCAATTCCATACGCGTGCGTTATAAAGCGACTGGGAGCACTAATACTTTGGAAGTTAAATTCACTGATTCAGACAGCACAGATACTTCCAAATGCGACAAACTGGTCTATAAAACTGCTTTAATTGACGATAATAGTTGGAGAACGCTTAATCTTCCATTTCCTGCTTTTGCGCTTTTTGGAGACGGCACTAATTCATTTGATTATAAAAAGGTGGCCAGGGTGGCTGTTGGTGTTAATCAGGATACAGGTCCCCGCACTTCTGGAAAGGTCTGGATAGATAAAATCGAAGTTTTAAAGAGCACAACTAATTTAGTGGATGATTTTAATGATGGCGCTGATCCCAATCTTTTTAATCAAGATTCTACAGCCTTTGCTACTGGAGGAACAGTTACTAAAGAATATGCCACAGTAAGTGGGGAAAAAGTAATGAAAATTACTTACAATGTGCCGAGCAATGGTAATTTTTCTGGAATTACGATTGGACTGGGAAATAGGAACTATCAAAACAATACTCATTTATCTTTTAAAATTCGCGGAAATGCGGGTGGAGAGGTTTTAAAATTTAAACTGGAAAGTCCGCAAGGGACAACAGAACTTTTTGTCTCTACTTTCCTATCCGCGGGCATCACCACCTCTTTTCAAGAAGTGCGTGTTCCTCTTTCTTCTTTTACTGCTGTTAATTTTAGCACTGTGACTGTTTTTACCATGATGGCTCAAAATGATACTGGGATTAATAGCGGATCAGGAATAGTCTATTTGGATGATGTTGCTTTTATTCGGGTTGGGGAAGAATCAAAAGTTCTTCTGACCATAGATGAGATGGATATGGATTTTCTCTCAAATAATTGGGATAGCAGCTCTCATGCAGATGCTTCTCAATCTGTTTCCGTGATTTCAGATATTACAGTTCCGGACTCAGCTGCCTCTAACCGGGTTTATCAGATAAATTATAACTTTACAAATTCACCTTCTAAACCTACAGAAACCCCATATACTTTAATTGAAAAACAATTTTATCATTCTATCCATCCCTTTTCCGCGCTTAAATTCCAATATAAAGGAACTGGTTCTTCTAACAATGTGGAATTTAAACTAACAGACAGCGACAACACCACATGGTTTAAAAAATTTTTTATTGCCTCAAACACCAGCGGGGTTTGGAAAAATGCGGTTGTTCCTTATGACCAGATTGTTTTCTTTAGCGCCGGGGATGATTCTAGCCTGAATCTTAAAAAAATTAAGAAAGTTGAATTCGCGGTTGCCAAAGGCGCTGGAGGCAGCGGCACTTTTGCCGTTGACTCTTTAGAAGCATTGGAGTCCGGCGGAGAATTAGATCAAAGTCGTCCGGGAAACTTAATTACTAATATTCGCACAGTGAATAACCCTTTTTCTCCTAATGGGGATACGGTTAAAGACGAGGTTTTCTTTATCTATTCATTGGACGCGGAAAGCAAAGTGAATTTAAGAATTTATGACTTGAGCGGAAATGAAATTAAAATGGTTGCTGCCCCAACCCAAAGCGCTGGAGAACATGCTTTAAGCTGGGATGGAAAAAATTCAGGAAATGAAAACGCGCTGAATGGTCTTTATATTTTTCGTTTAGAAGCTGAATCCAGCGACAATCGTAAAGATATAATAAGGCAGATCATAGGGGTTTTAAAGTGAAAAAGACAATTTCTTTAGATTCGTGCGCAAAAAGCCAATTCAATTCTAACGGAATAAATAATATTTTACGATTACTCCTTTTATTTTTTATGTTTATTTTTATCCCTTATGCGGCAGAGAGCGCTGTATTTGAATCTCAAGGGTTGGGAGCAAGAGCAGCAGGCATGGGAGGAAGTTTTGTGGCTGTGGCTGAAGATTATTCTTCGATTTTCTGGAACCCTTCCGGGATCGCATTGGTCAATGAAAAAACATTACATTCTGAATATAAAAATCTATATGGTTTAGGGCTGCTTCGTTACATAACAGCTGGCTACCTCCAGCCTCAAGTTGGCAAAGGAACCGTTGCCTTTAGCTGGTACCGCTTAGACACCATTGGAGAAGCGAGTTTTCTAGATTATTCAGAAAATACTTTAGTTTTCTCTTATGCCACTCACTATTTTAAGCCCCTATATTTAGGACTAAACGGCAAATATTACAGGGTTCATAGTTCTATTGGCGCAAGCGGCATGGGTTTAGATCTAGGGCTAACCTATGTTTTAAAAGAGCCTTGGCTAGTGTTAGGCGCAGGTGTTCAGGATATCAATCGAACCGTAATCACATGGGATTCAGGGGTTAAGGAGAGATTACCAATTCAAGTTAGGGCAGGCGCTTCCAGCAGAATTTTTCCAGATACTTTATTAGGAGCCCAGGTTGAATGGCAAGATCAAACGCGCCAAACCCATCGGCTTGGAATTGAGCAAGGCTTTTTTAACCGCGTGATGCGGATAAGGCTGGGAGGAGTAGAAAGAGAACAAGAGCTGCGATTTACCTGGGGTTTAGGATTAAAATATAAATCTTTACTGTTGGATTTTGGCTGGGAAAGAGAAAAAAAACTAGGAGATACTTTTAGTTATTCATTGACCTTAAAATTATGATTAAAAAAATATTTTTTTTCTTCATTTTATTTACAATACTTTTAGGAATGAAATTCTTAAATCCTCTTTTAGCTTTAACTAAAGGGGATGTCTTAGTCATGGATGATTTTAATATTAAGAAAATGATGAATAAAAGGAATGGAGCTATCGGCACATGGAAAAGCAACCCAAATGATACCAGTCAATGGTGTGAAATTGCGCATGATGGGCAAACCTATCTTGGGGAGAGAGGCTCTTCCTTAAGAATAAATTACAATGTGGAAAGCTACATGAAGACCTATGTTGAATCGCGTGAGCGAATTAGCTCTCAAGAGCATGGGTTTCATGCTGTGGCTTTTAACGGAATCTATATGGGTTTGCAAAAATTGGATTCCACGCCTTTCCGCTATTTTGTTTTTTCAGTTAGAGGAGATCCTACTCAAGGCTACACTAGAAAATTTAAAGTGGAATTCAAAGATGGTAAAAGGGCGATTTCTTATTATGTGGATGGGATCACATCTGATTGGAAAAGATTTTTTATTCCTTTGCGCCAATTTGCCGCAACACTTAATTTAAAAGAACTGCAAGAGATTGTTTTTGTATTTGACTCCAATGTAACTTTAGGCAAAGGAACCCTTTATCTGGATGAGCTTTATTTTTCGACCAGCATGGTTGAAATTGAGGACTATTACGATTATCTTGAATCTCTGGCGATTGCTCAATCCCAACCTGCTCCAGATCCAATCCCTAAGCCCCCTCCTCCAGCGGAAATTCCAGACACTCTTTCTCCTTTGGTAGATCAAGCGCTTCAAAGAGAACAAGGAGAAATTGAGACTGCGGCAAAAGCAGCGCAATTAGAAGTGCGTCGGGATGAAAAGAATGTAATGGTCACAACTTATATTCTTTTTGAAACCAATAAAGCGGTAATTTTAGACAGCGAATATGAAAATTTAAAAAAAGTAGCGCAATTGATTAAAGATCATCCTAACTTTTTCATTGAAATTCATGGACACACGGATAGCGTGGGAGGAGAGGAATATAATTTTGATCTTTCCTTAAATAGATCCAGAGCCGTTAAAAAATATTTAGCGGAGATTGAAGGATTGGAATTAGATCACCTTATGATTTATGGCTGGGGATTAAAAAAACCTGTTGAAACCAATGAAACTGAGGAGGGTAGGGCAAAAAATCGTAGGGTAGAATTTGTTTTTCAAACCATGCCCACTTTTCCAGCTTACTCAATAAGGAATGAGGTTAAGATAGATGGAAATCTTGAAGAATGGCAAAAGGTTGAAAGCCTGCATTTAAATGCGCTAAAACATCTAGAATCAGGAAAAATTACAAATGAAGACGATTTTTCAGATGAGATTTTTTTTCAGTTTGATCAAAAGAATCTTTATTTTGCGGCAAAGGTTAAGGACAATGAGGTGGTTTGTTTAAGAACCAATAAACACATTTACATTACGGACGTTATTGAACTTTTTATTGATCCAAATAATGACAATTTTTTCTGGAAAAATGAAAATGATTTTCAAATTGGGCTTACTCCTTCCGGGCCTGAAAAATTGCCGCAAACTTGGGCTTGGTTTCAAAATCGTAAGCCCACATCTGATGAAATTCAAATAGCGTCTAAAATAGTTCCCGGAGGCTATCAAATAGAGGCAGCGATCTCTTTTAAATTTTTATCTTTTTCTCTTGCGGAAAATATACAGCAAAGAGTTGAGCTCAATTCTCTTGAACCTATATCCTTAGGGATGTCAGTGGCGCTGCACGATCTGGATTTGGAAGACAAAACTAGGGAAGCTAAATTGAATTGGCATTTTGTTAAAAATCCAAAAAATATGGAACAGATACAGTTAGGCATCCTAAACTTAATAAAAATTTAAAAGGGCTTTAAAATGAAAATAATATTGAACCCGCATCTTCTAATAGGACGTTGGAGCCAACGAGCGATAACGGAATTTTTCTTTACTTTTTTTACTCTTTTTCTTCTTTTTGGAATTTCAAATGATTTTCTTTATGCAAGAGGGGAAAGTGTGGAAAATTTCGATGATGTGCGCGGCAGCGCATTTTCTTTTAAGGATGAAAAAGGCACATTGCTGCAAGTTTCCATTAATGAAGCGGATGAGGTAAGAAATAATGTGGTTACTCTCCATTATGATGTGGTGAAAGAAGGATGGGCAGGGTGGGGACTCTCTTTAAAAGGAATCAATTTAGAGGACTACACCTGGCTTACCTTTTATATTAAGGGTGAAAAAGGGGGAGAGGATTTTGAAATTGGCATTAAAAATAAAGCGAATGCGGAAAAGAAACTCTTGATCAGCCGTTTTATTGATGTAAGCACGGAGTGGAGAAAAGTAAAAATACCTTTAAAAGAGTTTGAAGGGGTGGATATTACCTCCATGGATAATTTAAATCTTGGTTTTAATGATCAGTCTGGCAAAGGAACCATTCTTCTGGATGATTTTCAGTTTGAGGTTCCAGACACATCTCAAGAAGGGATTGGATTAGGCAGCATGGTGCAGGTAAATAAAGTTCTAGTGGATAGTTTTGAACGATCTAACCCTACGGATGTTTATCTGGTTTATACCGGAGATGAATCCTCTTTAGAATTAAACGCTTCCAGAATAGTAAAAGAAGGGGATTTTGCCATGGACCTAGATTACACGCTTTCTACTGCCAGGGGCTGGGGATCCTGGGTCAGCGCCAGGTGGCAGGCAAAAGAGGTGACTTTAGATTGGCGAGGGGCAGATGCGATTAAAATGTGGGTGAAGGGCGATGGTTCTGGAAATATTATGCGCTTTTCCTTAATTGATGCGGATGGAGAACGATGGAATTATGACGATCCTGAAATCTTAAAACTAAGCCAGTGGGATCTAATGGAAATGCCAATTAATAAATTTACGCAAGAAGAAAAATGGACACAAAAAAATCAGGCTTTGGATTTAGACCAAATTAGGGGCTATGAAATTACGATCATAAGCGTGGGTGGTTCAAAGTCCTCGCCGGGAGTAAAAACTTCTGCTGGCAAAATTCAGGTGGACTATCTTTATGTTACTGGAGAGGCGATTGCTCAGGTCTGGGCTCAGCCTCCAAAAATTGTGGAGAAAGAAAAAATTAGAATATTAAGGATAGGGAACATAGAATTTAATGGTCAGCTCTTTACAGAATTTTTAAATGCGCCTGAACAAAAAAGCACTGTCAACCATTTTGGAAAACTAATCGCTAACGGCAAGGTAGGCAACTACAGCGCTAAATTTGAAATTGCCGCAGAGTCCCAGGAATTTGGGGAAGCAGCTAGGTACAGCATTGCGGAATCCACAGCCTCAGGCAGCACTGCCGTGACTCAATCCTCAAGAGAAATGCAGGTCAATCTGCAAGGATTCGCCAATAATATATCTCCTTATCTTACCCAGATAACTGTGGGAAATCTTTTTGTGGATTATTCGCCGTTTACTTTTTCTCCGGTATTTGGATTTAAAGGATTGAGCGTGGAAGGGGATCTAAATAGAATTAATTATCACGCCTTTGTCTTAAAACACAAATATGATTCTTTTACCATTGGCTCCCGAACAAAATTTTATTGGGAGGGATTTAGATTTTCCGGCATAACTGTATATTATAGAGAAACCGCTAAAATTAATGATTCAAGCGTTTTAAAAGATGGCACCTTACAAAAATCTAAAGATCTCCAATTACAGGAAGTTCAAAACGACTGGGTTTACACATTAGATTTAGACAGAGCTTTTTGGGATGACAAAATAGCTTTTGGAGGAACCTTTGGATACAATCGTTATACGCAAAGAGCGCAAGTGGATAGGAGCAATCCTTTTGATCCTGTTTTTGTGAACCTTTTAGACCCTGCTTTACAAGTGGATGGTTTTATGGGAAGGGGACGCGTTGCCTTAAATTCCATTTACATCCCGGGACTCAAAATTAACTATGAAATTCGTTCTGTGGATACAAACTTTAAGCCTCGTTACCGTCAAAGCCCGATCTCTTTTGATGATTCAGAAAGCGATCAAAAAGGGCATAATATAAGGGCAGTGGAATCCTGGAGAGGTTTGGTAGGGTCGGTTGAATATGATACAATTAAACGCAATGTGAATGATTCTTATTTTAAGAATCGCGCAAACTATGGAATTGGCTACTATGGTTTTGACAAAATGGACATTGCTTTTAGCCAAGAGATTCGCAGGGAAGAATATGTTAATACCAGCAACAGGACTTCCGTTGCTTATAATAAAAACGAAAAAGTCATTGTCAGCGAACTTTATATAAGAACACAAATAAATCCAAAACTCGCATTTTTCATAAGGCCAAAAAGAGAAGATATTGAACATCCTGGGAGCGGGAAAACTTTTGTGACTGAAGCGCTTTACGGCAAACTGGAATATTTTCCAATGACAAACCTAAAAATTTTAGGAGAATTTAGAACCACACATTTTGGCAGCACGGATTTTGAACCTAAGGGATTTCCTTATGACGACAATTTTGTTCGCGGCAGCATAGAATTTAATTTCTAATGCTAAAAACCTCCCCAAGTTTTCTAAAAGTTATTTTACAATTTTTAGTTTTTGCCTTATTCCTTTCCTTCATCCCTTCTACATCTTTTTCTAAACCCAATTCTGGTTTAATTTCTTCTAACTCAAAAGCCCTGACAGTTTGGGCCATGGGAGAAGAGGGTTTAAGAATTTCTATCATGGCTCGGAAATTTGAACAGGAAAATCCAGGAGTTGTGATCAAAACTCAAGCCATTCCTTGGGATGCCGCTCATGAAAAATTATTGACCTCTGTTGTGGGAGGTTTGCCGCCGGATGTTTCGCAAATGGGCACCACATGGATGGCGGAATTCGCCACGCTCAATGCGTTTGAACCATTGGAATCCTATATTCAACAATCTAAAATTATTCAGAAGGAAAAATTTTTTGAAGGTTCTTGGAATACAAATGTAGTTGGCAATAAAGTGTTTGGCGTGCCTTGGTATGTGGATACTCGCGTTCTTTTTTATAGAAAAGATCTTTTAAAGGAAGCGGGTTTTGAAAACGCGCCAAAAACTTGGGAAGAATTTAAAGCAGCCTGTAGAGCTCTAACAAAAGATTTAGATGGGGATAAAAAAACCGATCGTTATGGAATCGCGTTGCCTGTGCGCGGATGGGGAGTTTTTCTTCCCTTTGTTTGGCAAAATGGGGGAGATGTTTTTCACCCCACACAACCGGAATTTAAAGAAGCGTTAGAATATTACATGAGTTTCTTTAGAGAAAATCTTACCCCCCATGGCAGGGCTGCGGACATGGATATTTTCCAAGCTTTTCGCACAGGTTTTTACCCTATGTTTATTTCAGGCCCATGGATGGTTGACCTAGTGCATAAAGAGCTGCCGGAGTTAGATGGAAAATGGGGAGTTGCGGTCTTGCCGGGAAAAAAGAAAAGAACTTCTTTTGTTGGCGGCTGTAATTTAGTGGTATTTAAAGATTCAAAAAAGAAAGAGTTAGCTTGGAAATTCGTAGAATTTTTATCTAGACCCGACATACAAATAGAATGGCACCGCATCATGAAAAGCCTGCCAGCAGTGAAACTTGCATGGGAGGATCCCTTGCTGAGAGATCATCCCATGCTCAGGGTTTTTGGAGAGCAGATGCAAGAGACTCAAAGCCCTCCCCAGCTTCCAGAATGGGAACAGATCGCTGATACTCTAGAAACCAGAACAGAAGCGATGATTCTAGGACAAACTATTTTAGATGGAAATGTTTCAAACAGTCTAAGTTCTTTGGAAAAGGAGATTGAAATCATTCTTTCTAAATCCAAATCCAGTAAGGGCGGGATTAAAACATCTTTAACATTTTTTGTTCTTACGATCTTTGGCATCCTTGCATTTTTCACCTTCTGGAAATATAAATTTTTTATTAAAAGCAGATTCATAGAATCTCGAAAAATCCCCAGATTAGAATCCAATAAAACATTTTTTCTTAGTTTAAAAAGATCCTTCTCCGGATATTGTTTTATAGTGCCAAGCGTTACCATCTTAGTTCTTTTTCTTTTTGTCCCTATCCTTGCTTCTTTTTTCATTAGTTTAACTGACTGGAATATCTATGGTTTAGCTGACCGCTCCAGCGTTGGCTTCATTGGTTTAAGAAATTATAAAAAAGTTCTTCAGGATGCGATCTTCTGGAAATCTTTGTGGAACACTCTTTTTTTTACTGGAGTGGGGGTTCCATTTACAGTGATGATCTCTTTGCTCTGCGCCACTGTCTTAAATGAAAAATTCGTTAAACTTAAAACATTTTTTAGAACCGCTTATTTCGTGCCTGTTGTTTCTACGATTGTGGCAGTAGCTGTGATTTGGCGCTGGCTCTATAACCCGGAATTTGGGCTATTGAACTACATGTTGAAAAGCATGTCTTTGCCTGAATTCAACTGGCTGGCGGATCCGCGCACGGCTCTAGCTTCCTTAATTTTAATGGCTGCTTGGAAAAATTTTGGATATAACATGATCATATTTTTAGCGGGTTTACAGAGCATTCCAGAAACCCTATATGAATCCGCTAGAATAGATGGAGCCAATGCCTGGCAGCTTTTCTTGCATGTGACTTTGCCGGGGTTAAGAAGCATTATGGTTTTTGTTGTGATCATGAGCACCATTGGATATTTGCAATTTTTTGCTGAACCTTATGTGATGACAAAAGGGGGACCTTTAAATTCCACCATGTCCATTGTGCTTTACATGTATAACCAAGGCTTTAAATTTTTTGAATTAGGCTATGCCTCTAGTTTAGCTTACATTCTTTTCGGCATTATTTTCATATTTACTTTTATACAGATGCGTTTAAGAAAAAGCGGTTTTGAAGTTAACTAAATTTGAAATTTTTTAAGATAAAATAAAGGACTAACATGGCAAATTGGGCAGGTTTTCAAAAATATAAAACAATCAAAACCATAGAAAAATTTTGGCTTCACATGGCATTGCTTTTAGGGCTGTTATTCACTATCGCTCCTTTTGTTTGGATGGTCTCCACCTCTTTTAAACCCGGAGGAGGCATATTTTCTTATCCGCCAAAATGGTTTCCAGACCATCCAACCTTAGAGTGGTACAGACAACTTTTTAAAGATGTGGATTTTCTTCTTCATTTTAAAAATAGCCTGATTGTTTCCATTACAACCACTTTTTTTAATCTTTTCTTTTGCAGTTTAGCGGGTTATGCTTTTGCAAAATTAAGGTTCTTAGGAAGAGATAAAATTTTTACTCTGCTTATGGCAACTCTCATGGTCCCGGGACAAATCACCATGATCCCAGTTTTTCTTTTTCTAAAACAGCTGGGTCTTTTAAACAGTTATTGGGGGCTGATCCTGCCTGCATCCGTAGGGATTTTTGGGATATTTTTAGTGAGGCAATTCATGATGACCATTCCAGACGATTTAATTGAGGCTGCCCGGATTGATGGCTGTTCAGAATTTAGAATTTATTGGAACGTGATCCTTCCTCTTTGTAAGCCTGTGCTGGCTACTTTAGGAATCTTCACTTTTATGGGCTCTTGGAATGATTTTCTTTGGCCTTTAATTGTAATGATTGGCGAAGAACGATACACCTTGCCTGTTGCTTTGGCGAATTTAAGCGGTCAATTTGCCACAAAGTTTGGACTTTTAATGGCAGGAGCAGTAGTGGTAGTGATGCCGATTATCCTTATTTTTGTTTTTGCTCAAAAATATGTGATTCGCGGGATCGCTACTACCGGTTTAAAAGAATAGTTTCTTTTAATTTTTAAACAATAAAGATGAAAGGTTCTACAAAGGACATGCAACCGATGACGATGAAAGTTGAAAACGGGCAATTTATTCTTAATGAAAAACCTTTTTATCTTTATTCCGGGGAGATTCATTATTTTAGAATCCCTCAAAAATATTGGAAAGCTCATATTCAAAAAGCAAAAGCAGCAGGCTTAAATTGCGTTAGTTCTTACATCCCTTGGAATTGGCATGAATCTGAACAGGGGAAATTTGATTTTGAAGGAAAATCCCACCCGCAAAAAAACTTAAAAGGTTTTTTAAAAGAGGTTAAAAAAGCGGATCTTTATTTTTCCGCAAGGGTTGGCCCAGTTTCTAACGCGGAATTAGTGAATGAAGGGATTCCCGGCTGGCTATTAAAAGATCACCCGGAACTCTATGTGCAAAGAAGCAATGTAAACAATTTGCCTCATGCTCTGCTTCTTTCCTATTTAAATCCAAAATTTTTAGAAGTTGTGGAAAAATGGTATGACGCTGTTTTGCCTTTGGTTCAAGAAAACCAAATTCATAAAAATGGGCCAATTATATTTGTTCAGCTCTGCAATGAAATTAGTATGATCCACTGGCTGCATAAAGCTTATGATGAGTCAGCTCCGGTGAATAAAATGTATCAGGACTTTTTAAAAGAGCAATATCAAGAGATAAAAAAGTTAAATTTAGCCTATTCCTCAAATTACAATCAGTTTGAAGATATCCGTCAGCCTCAAGGAGATTTTTCGCCTGAACATTGGCAAATTTTTTTAGACTGGTCCCTTTTCTATAGAAGATATTACGCCACCTATTTTAAAAAATTGCATGAAAAAGCTGTTCAGAGTTCTATCTCAGTTCCTTTTTCCGCAAACATACCCCAATTTTATGATTATGATGTGCGTGGAAGAGGGGTTTATAGCCCCATGACCTGTTCCATGTTTAGGGATTTTTCTCTGCAAGTCCCTAAAACAGTGTTTGGCGGAGCTTATCAAATGAGAAGGCTGGATTTTGAAAATTTTCATGATGTGGGGATCACCACAGAAATGACAAAAATGTTGGACAAAGAATCTCCTTCAATTTGCGCTGAACTGCAAACAGGAATTTTGCGCGACCGTCCACGCCTTTATCCGCAAGATATTGATTTAAACCTTAAAAGCTCCACAGCGCATGGATTAAACGGAGTTAATTGCTACATGTTTTCTAGCGGAGAAAATCTCCCCGGGCTAGGAGCTTTTGGATCTTACCATGATTGGCAGGCTCCTGTTTCTTTAGATGGAATAAAAACCAAAGAGCATTTTGCGCCTTTAAAAGAGTGGGGAAAACTTATCAAAAAATATGGCTCTCAACTTGCTGGGACTAAAAAAATCAATGATACAGCCATTGGATTTTACCTTCCTTACTACGCTACTGAATATTTCTCCGGGCAAAAGGCATCTCTTCTAGAGTCTCAAAGAACGAATTTCTTTTTTGATGGTTTTGCCAGACTTTTGCAGCTTAGCAATTACAACTATTCATTCTTGGACCTTTTAAAAGAATCAAAAGAAGAGCTGCTTCAAAATAACAGCCTTTCTGTTTTTACGCTAGATTTTATGGATGAAGAAACTCAAAACAAGTTGGCAGACTATGCGAAATCTGGAGGAAAACTCTTATTTGGCCCAAGAGTTCCATCTTATAATTTATCTGGAAAGCCTTGCGCGATTTTAGCTGAAAAGTTAGGGATATCTTTTCAAGAAGAAAAAATAAAACAGCCCATTGTTTGGCAAGGAATAGAAATGATTGTGGATTTTCCAATCCATACTTTTAACACAGAAAATAAATCTTCTTTAGTTAAAACTAAGAGCGATATCCCTTGCGCTTTTTATGGAAAAGCCGGGCTTGGGAATTTCATAGTTTATGGTTTTGGCTTGAATCATGTTTTTGACTATCAAGTTCAAATGGTTCGGGAATGGATGGAAACTTTAAAAGTTATTCCTTCTCTTAAATTTGAACCTTGGGATTTGCAGGGAACTTTACGTTGGGATAAATCCCACTCCCGTGGATTTTTATTTTTGTTTAATTATCACGACGTTAAAAAGAAAGGCGCAGTCAGCTTAAAATTTAAAGATCAAAAAATTAAGGAATTTGAAAAAAGATTTACTATGGAAGAAAGATCAGGGGTTGTGTTACCCTTAGAGTTAATAAAAAATAAAGTCGTGGAGGTAGTAAGATGAAAACAAAATTAATAGTTGGTTTGGGGTTGTTCTTTTTTGCAGCTCAAACTTATGCAGTTGACCCAAGACCAATGAGCTATTCAAAGCCAAAGAAAAAAGTAAGCGCGCCTAAAGAAGAAATACAAACCGTGCCAAGTCTGCCTATAAGAGAGACAAAAACAGCTCCTGTAAAAGAAACGCCTAAAATCATTAAAGAAACCGTGCTAGACGGTTTTGAAGCGAATGACTGGCTTCCTTCCAATGCGGATGGA
Organism: Elusimicrobia bacterium RIFCSPLOWO2_02_FULL_39_32; assembly: GCA_001800135.1. Classification (GTDB taxonomy): domain Bacteria; phylum Elusimicrobiota; class Elusimicrobia; order 2-02-FULL-39-32; family 2-02-FULL-39-32; genus 2-02-FULL-39-32. The sequence goes on from MGUU01000020.1 coordinate 81,972, forward strand.
ACCACTATTAAAACAAATCTGGATGTGGGCTTAGGAAAAATTGGCAGAGCTTTGCAGATAGATTATGATTTAGCGCAAACTAAGCAGTGGGTTGCGATTATTAAGGATATTTCTATTTCAGAACTTGATGGAAAAGCGATCCAATTTTACTTAAAGTCGCGCGGAGCTGTAAATAACGCGGAAGTAAAACTAATTGATGATGACGGCACAAACTATGGTTATAAATTCCCGCTTAAACCTAAGGATACATGGGAGCTAGTCACTATTGACTTAGACGACTTTTCTTACTGGTGGGGTGGAAATTCTAAGTTAGATCTAGTCACTCAATTTGGTTTAGCGATCAGCGCTGGTGAAGGAGGAACTGGAACCATTTATCTAGATGATCTAAAACTGGTTGACTCCTGGAAAAAGCAGCAGGAAAAGGTTCAATCTGGGGTACTAGACGGTTGTGATTCTTTAGAAGGATGGAAAATTGAGGGAGACCAAGGGACCACTTCTAAAATGATCCTTATGCCCGGAAAAGAAAGAGAAGCGATTGGCAGTGAGTATAAATTTGGTTCTGGCAAATGGATCCAATTCACAAAATCTTATCCTGTTGAAATTACGGCAAAATCTGTTTTTAGTTTTTCTCTTAAGTGGACCGGAGAACAAAACAATTTTGAATTTAAATTAGTGGATAAGGAAAATACAACGTTTGGCAAAAAATTCCCATTAGCCCGCAAAGATGAATGGCAGGAGATTCGCATTCCCTTTTCTGAACTGAGCTATTGGTGGGGTGGAGACGATAAAGAACTTAACATGAAAAATATTAAATTAATTGGGTTTGCGGTTAGTTTTCCTAAAGGAGGGGAAGGCTTAATCTTAATTGACAATATAAAAGTGGATGTGATGCCGTGACTTTGGGCTCTCTTTATCGGAAAAAGAATCGAGAAAAAAAAGCTTTAAAACTATTTAGTCTGATTTTTCTCCTTTCTTTTTCCGGTGCAGAAGTTAGGGCAAGATCTCTTTTTAGCTTTATAACGGATAAGGTCTCTTTATCTGAGCGTAAATACCTTAAGAAACTTGCCCAGGACACCTACAGATGCATTGACTATTATGTGGATGCTGAAACCGGACTGCCTTTAGATAACAGCGCAGTCATAAAAAATGCCTTTACCTCTGTAACCAATATTGGCTTTTACATGGCTTCTGTTGCCGGTGCAGTGGAAATGGGTTTTGAAAACCGTAAAACCGCTGTTCAAAAACTAGGCAAACTGCTTGAAAGTTTAAACAAATTAGAGACTTGGAAAAATTTTCCTCATTCATGGAACAGTCTTGCGGACTTAAAAAAACACAAGGAAAATTTCATCTCCACTGTTGACTTAGGCAATTACTATGCAGGCATTATTGTGACCCGACAAACTTTCCCGGAATTAAAAGATCAATGCGACCAACTCCTTAAAATTGACTGGCAGGATCTTTATGATCCTCGGGCAAAACTTCTTTTTGGAGGTTTTAACACTGAAAAAAATGAAGTTGGCTCTTGGCATTATGATTTTTTGGGAGCGGATTCACGGCTGGTTAGTTTCCTAGCGATCGCCATGAGCGGAGTTCCTTTACAAAGCTGGAGCGCTTTAAACCGAAATTTGGAAGAACGATATGGAATTCAATATCTAAAACCAGGGTGGCAAGGCGGTGGACTTTTTATGGGCTTTATGAGCGGCTTATTCTTAGATGAAGAAGGCAGCCTGCCCGGACTTGCAGCTGGTAATTTTGCTAAAGCGCAAATGGTGCATCAGGAAAAAATTGGCTCTCCTGTTTGGGGTTGGTCTGCATCAGACTCTCCAGCCAATGGATATTTAGGTTTTAATGCGATCCGGGATGAGATTATAACTCCCCATGCCTCTACCCTTGCGATTTCAGTTTTTCCCAAAGAGGTCATACAAAATCTAAAAAAGTTAGAAGAGCTTGGGGTGAGGCCGCGCCATATTATTGAAGGTCAATATTACGATTTTGGCTTTAGGGATGCTATTGATTTAAAAACAGCAAGGGTTACTAAAAATTACCTAATCTTAGATCAAACCATGCTTTTTCTTGCGCTCACAAACTTTTTAGAGAATAAGTTTATTATTCGAGCTTTTAATAGTTATGATGGCGTCATGGAAGGTTATAAAAAAATAAAAGATTATCAAAATCGCGTGCCTCCTCTTGAGATTAGATACCCATTTCCTCTGAAAGAAAAATTTAAACTGGGTGTTCAATCCTTTGACCGAAAACAACCAGAAATAACTGCCGCTAAAAATCTTTCAGCCGCTCCGTTTAACCCAGAACTAGCTGAATGGAATAAAGCAGAGGTGCAAGAGTTTGATCACACTTTTGTAGAAAATGGAAAAGTTGCGGATCCAACTGACCTTGGCGCTAAAATCCAATATCTTTGGGATGAACAGGCGCTCTATCTTAAAATGGATGTAATAGATCAGACGATTGTAGCTAAACAACAGGGTTCAGAAATTTTTCGGGACGATTGTGTTGAAATTTATATTGATCCAAATGGCGATGGTTTGCTCTGGGGACATCCTTCAGATTTTCAAATTGGGATTACTCCTCCGGATAGCGATGGGCAAAGTCATTCTTATGCCTGGTTCCAAAAGCGGATCCCTGCTCAAGATGAAGTGAATACAATTGTAAAAACCACGCCAGCCGGTTATGATATCTTTACAGCAATCTCTTGGAAATTTCTTGGGATCATAGAGCCTGTGAGAGGACAATCTTTGGGAATTTCCATTGCTGTGCATGATGTTGACAATGATGCCAATGGCGAAGGAAAATTAAACTGGCATTTTAAATCAAATGGAAGTAAAATTGAGCTGGGAAAGTTGATATTGCAATGAGCGAACAAAATTCTAAAAAAAATTCTCCTCTATTCATGCAGTGGGGCTATTGGTTAGGCGGGATCTGCTGTTTTATTGGCATCCTTGCTTTATCTTTTGGAATTACTCCATTTATTTTAAGCGTGAGAAAAAGTCTGATCATGCTTCAAATCCCGGGAGAACAAAATTTAAATTTAAGATTACCGGGTTCTTACATAGCGCTAGCCCTGAATAAAGATAAATCTAAAGAAACCCTTTCTTGGATTAAAGATCTAGAATATCAACTGGTTCAAAAGAAAGGAAGTAGAGTCATAGAACTTGTCAAATTTCCGCCTAAAATGTATGCTACTGACAAAAAAGAGGATCAGATACCTCTTTTTCAGTTTGTGATTGATAAAGCAGGCAAATATCTTTTAAGTTCACAATACCCTTATGGAATGGAAGGTCCAAAAATACAAGGGCTGCTTTTTCATACGGATTTAAATTATGTGCGCATGGAACTTTTTGTGGGATTGGCTCTATTTTTAATTTTAGGCGGCATAGGACTATATTTTATTTGGAAAACAAATAAAGCAAAGTCTTTATCTTCTTGAAGGAGTTTAAGTAAATGTTTATGAAAGAAAAAGAGATCTTGTTTAAAACAAACTATGGTTATTTTAGCGAAGATGGCAAAGAATTTGTCATCACTCGCCCGGATACCCCTCGTCCATGGTCCAATGTCATTTGTCCTGGGGATTATGGTTTAGTCATTACCCAATCCGGCTCAGGTTATTCTTGGAGAACCCATGCTAGTTTAAATCGGATTACTCGTTGGAATCAAGATTTAGTTTGTGATGATTGGGGAAAATATATTTATATAAGAGATCAAGAATCTGGAGAGTTCTGGTCTCCAACATGGAAGCCTGTTTGCCATACTCCAGAACATTATGAATGCCATCATGGTTTTGGCTATACCAAATTTGTCTCTAAAAATTTTTCCATTTCCTCAGAGCTAACGATTTTTGTTCCTCCTAAAGAGCCTTTAGAAATCTGGCAGCTAAAAATTACTAACCATTCTAGCCAAAAAAAATTTTTAAGCCTCTGGAGCTATTTTGAATGGTGCTTAGGAGAATCCCCAGACAGCCATAGAGAATTTCATCGCACTTTTTTAGAAACAGAATCTGATAAAGAGAATGGAATCCTCTATGCCTCTAAAAGGCTTTGGACCATTGCCAATGCTAAAGGGCAGCATTGGAATAAATCCTGGGATTATTTAGCCTGGCATGGCACTAACCTGCCTTTAAAAGATTCTTCCGGCAATAAAGATTCTTTTATTGGGAAATATCATGGTTTTCAAAAGCCCAATGCTTTAATTACAGGATCTTATACAGGCAAAACTACTGGTAAGTGGGACGATTCTATTGCCAGCCTTTGTTCTGAAATTGAGCTTTTGCCCGGAGAAACTAAAACAGTTCTTTGGACACTGGGCGCTGCAAAAAATAAGAATGAAGCGAAAAATTTAGCCTTAAAATATAAAGAGCAAAATAATGTAGATCAAGCGTTTCAAGAGTCCATTCAATTTTGGCAAAGTTATTTAGAAAAATCTCATATAGAGACTCCAGATTCGTCCTTTAATCTTTTAGGGAACTGGTGGTTAAAATATCAGGCTCTTTCAGCGCGCATCTGGGGAAGAACAGGCTATTATCAGGCAGGGGGCGCTTTTGGCTATAGAGATCAGCTGCAAGACAGCCAAATCTTTCTTCACCTTGAACCCAAAAGAACCAAAAATCAAATTCTCCTCCATGCCTCTCATCAATATTCTTCAGGCATTGTGCATCACTGGTGGCACCCCATCACCAATGAAGGCCATAAATCCAGATACTCAGATGATTTGCTCTGGCTCCCCTTTGTGGCCATTAACTATTTAAAAGAAACAGGGGATTTTTCTATTTTAAAAGAAAAAACGCCATTTCTTAAAGAGGGAAATAAAAAAGAAGCATCTCCTGCTTCAGTTTATCAGCATTGTGTTTTAGCAATTGAAAATTCTCTTAAACGCAAAAGTAAGCGCGGACTTCCTTTAATTGGCACAGGGGATTGGAATGATGGGTTATCTGTAGCTGGCTGGGAAGAAAAAGGGGAAAGCGTTTGGGTAGGACAGTTTCTTTACGGAATTTTAAATGAGTTTTGCGAACTCATTGCCAGAGCCATTAAAAATAAAACTCTTTCTTCCTCTGAAAATAAAAAAATCGCAAGGTATAAAAAAGAAGCGGAAAAACTCTATCAAGCTGTAAACAAGTTTGGCTGGGATGGAAAATGGTACTGGGCTGCAAGTTGCGATGACGGCTCCCTCATAGGCAGCAAAAAGTCTAAAGAAGGGAAAATTCATCTCAACCCTCAAACTTGGGCAGTCTTAAACAAAATGGTGCCTGAAAAAAATTTACCAACTCTTTTAGATTCTCTGGAGAAAAATCTTTATAAAGATTATGGACCTCTGCTCCTTTATCCAGCTTATAAGATTCCAGATGAACGAATAGGATATTTGACCCGGTATGCCTCTGGAGTAAGAGAAAATGGGGGACTTTATACCCATGCAGCTGTTTGGGCTATTCAGATGGAATGTTTTTTAAAGCGCAACGACACCGCATGGCAGATGTTCAAAAAAATTTCTCCCATAGATAGGGGAATGGATCCAGAGCTATACATGTCTGAACCCTATGTTACTCCAGGAAACGTGGATGGGCCGGATTCTCCTTATTATGGCAGGGGTGGATGGACTTGGTACACAGGTTCAGCTGCTTGGCTTTATAGAATTATGTTAGAATGGATCATTGGAATTAGGTCTGAATGGGAAGGTTTAAAAATAGCGCCTTGTGTTCCTAAAGAATGGGATGAATTTAAGGTAAAAAGAATTTATAATGGTAAAACATGCGCTTTTCATTTTAAAAGAGACAAAAATCTTGCGGAAAATAGCGTGACTATTATTTTTAATGAACAAACATTGCCCGGGGACACGCTTCCTCGATCCATTGTGAAAAACGCAGAAGAAAATTTTATTATTAATTTTAATTAATTTTAGGGAGGTGAGGGAAACGTGGCAGAAGTGATCTTAAAAAATGTTTGGAAAAGGTATGACGGCACAGCTGCTGTAAAAGGGGTGAGTATAGAAATACCAGATAAAGAATTTTTCGTTCTAGTGGGACCATCTGGATGCGGCAAATCAACCACTTTGCGCATGATAGCAGGGCTGGAAGAGGCAAGTGACGGCGAAATTTGGATTGGGGGAAAAAAAGTAAATGATGTTCCTCCTAAAGATAGAGATATAGCCATGGTTTTCCAAAATTACGCTCTCTACCCTCACATGACAGTTTATGAAAACATGGCTTTTGGCTTAAAATTAAGAGGTTATTCAAAAAAAGAAATTCAAGATAGGGTAAAAGAAGCAGCGGAAATTTTAAACATGTCTAACCTGATGCATAGAAAGCCAAAAGAGCTTTCTGGGGGACAAAGGCAAAGAGTGGCTGTGGGACGAGCGATTGTAAGAAAGCCCAAAGTATTTTTATTTGACGAGCCTCTTAGCAATTTAGACGCAAAACTGCGGGTTCAAATGAGAATGGAACTTTCCAAACTACACGACCGCTTGCAGACCACCATGATTTATGTAACCCATGATCAAGTAGAAGCAATGACCATGGGGGACAGGATTTGCGTGATGAAAGATGGGGATGTGCAGCAAATTGCAGCTCCCTTAGAGCTTTATAACAGCCCTTCTAACAGATTTGTAGCGGGATTCATTGGATCTCCACCCATGAATTTTATAGAAGTTTTTATTTCGGAAAAATTGCAGGGTGAGGCTAAAGGCGTCTGGCTAAGAGAAAATGATCCGCAAATTAGCTCCAACGGCATGCAAATTAAATTGATTCCGGAAATGAATGAGATAGTAAAATCTTATGTAGGGAAAAAAGTGATTTTTGGCATACGGCCAGAAAACATATACGACAAACTTTTTCATTCCGGAGGATTTAGCGAAGGTTCCTCAGTAAAAGCAACCATAGAAGTGGTGGAACCCATGGGCTCGGAAAAATATCTTTATTTAAACACAGGGAAAAATAATTTTGTAGCCAGGGTAGAGCCGCACAACTCCGCCAAGCAACAACAAGACATTGACCTTGTGTTCAACATGGAAACCATCCATCTATTTGACCCTGACTCAGGCAAAACCATCCTTTAAAACTCTTTTTAACTAACAGTTTCTTATTTTCTAATGCAAGTTCCGGGTAGAAATAAAATTTAATATTGGAAATTAATAGCCCATCTTGCTCAACCAATATAAAATACTACTTAATCCAATGGCAATCCCAACCATCCATAAAAAATTTGTAATAAAATAAGGGTACACCATCATAACAATTCCAAAAATAAGAAAAAGAGGCTTCATTTTTTTTCTGCCAACTTTAAAAAACACAAACCCCACTCCACTCACCATGAGCGATGCCACCAAACTACTAAAACTAAAGTTCATCATGCTAAACAGTTAGTCTGAATTTTTTGAAAAGAATTTGTACTTAAGAAGGGTCAATGTTAAGGTTAGTATGCCGGCTAGAATCAATGGTAGAAGCCTTACCCTAAATAGAAAGAAAAGAACTGCTGCCACACAAATGTAGCTTCCCATCCAAAAACTTAAAACTTTTTTTAAATTCTCTTTATCCTGATTCATTTTAACCATATTAAATCATAAATGAGTATGGAGATAAAGTGCCATTTTACTTATCTTAAGATATCACAAGCAATCAACAAATATCCTAAAATATCCCGCCATGGGTCACAGTTTAGGACCCAGGTTGACATATCCGCGAAAAGTCAGACATTATTCGGCCAATGTCAAAAATGATTTTTCGCTAACAGTGTCCAGCTATTTATCGGTTTTTATGGTAGTGACCCCTTGAAAATATAACAAGTATGGTATATAATTTAGAAGGTATTTAAATGGAAATTGGATATTACCATGGATGGGATCAAGGTTATGTTAAAACTCAACTTGATAAGTTGCGCAATGACGGTCAACGCGTTAAAGCAGCAGCCAGAATTGACGCGGACATTCAAAAGCTAGCAATATTTTGGCCTTATTTGCACAAGGTAAACATTACTGTAAAAATATTGAAGGGTTGTGAGCCGCTTCGGGAACTTATTCGGGAATTCCAAGGGATTGCCTATCGAGTTTTCTTTTGTATCAAAGGCCAACAGATATGGCTCCTTCATATGATTGAGAAAAAGCAGCAAAAGACTCCCGAAGGAGATAAGAACCTGGCATATGAGCGAATGAAAGATGTTTTGGGATGGAGGTAATAAGATGAAACATAAAAATAGTTCACCATTTGATAAAGATGTTCAAAATAAAATCAAACAAGATACAAAATATGCAGAGGCTTATTTTGAAGCGATTGCCGATGAATCGCTTCCGATTCAAATAGCCCTACTTAGACGTGCATACGGTATTTCTCAAGAAAAAATTGCAGCTAAATTGCGGTTAAAACAAGCGCATATTTCCCGATTGGAAAAAAAGGATTCCGATCATCTGATTAGCACATATGAGAAAATGGCTAAAGTGTTACATTCAAGAATCATGATCGTGCCAGAAAATGCCAGGGTAATACCCGCTTAAACAATTATTTATTCAAGGGCACTTTCTTTAAATCCTTATAATTACTAGAAATAATACAGTAATTATACAGTTGAAACCGATTATATTCATTATTTAAATAATTGAACCCTTTAAATTTCCCCGAGGGGGGAAGTTTGGGGGGACACCTCCCGCCAAACCAATATGTCCCGCGCGAGCGTGAAGGATCAGGCTGCATACTGCACCTCTTTAGTCCTTTTCAAGGATTTCTTTGTACTTTCTTTAAAAGAAAGTTTATCATATTTTGGTTTCCCGCGAAGTCGTTTGTTTCCTTTTCCTGCGGATACTTTTGGGAACGGTTTTGTAGGAGGTTCAAAGAAAATCTGACCTGCACCGTTAGCACGAACTGCATTTAGAAAACCTTCCAAAGCTAAATCTTTAACAGTGTCCGAATGTATCCCCAGTTGAGCAGCAACTTCCGGGACGGTGAGCCAGCCCAGTTGACGAAGATGTTGAGTAAAACTTTTGATTTTATAAGCCTTGCGTATGGTTCTAATAATCCTAGGGCTAAATGATTTGCCACAACCAGAGAGCAAAGATTGCGCGTTCAATGTTTGGGAGATTTGGATATCTGTTTTTTTAGTGGACAATTCACTAATCTGTTTAATGATTTCCCAAGGCGTACGCACAAGATCCGCCCAATGTTTTGGCAAGGATTTCTCAAATGAAGTTGTTGCGCCGCCTTTCCAACGGATTTGAATTTGAATGACATGAGAACGCGTCAAAGTAATATCTTCGATCAATAAACGAATCATGCGTTTTTTCTCTCGCATGGGCGTACGAGAATCATTCCAAACTTTTGGCAAGTCCGAAGCTAAAGATTGAATCTGATTTTTTTGATCAGGATTCAACTCAATGCCATCCTGTTTTGTTTGCCGGGCACATTCCTCTTCCACATTTCTAAGTTGTAATAGTTTTTGATTCCATTCCCGTTCAAGATTATCAGCGACTAAACGATTTTCCGGACGTACAAGCATGTACTGACGCTGCGCAAACTCAGCTTCTTGTCTTGCTCGTTGAACTTGAGCTTGACGGAGACCATCCATCTCTTTTTTACGAGCTTGAAGTTCTTCAAAGACTTGCAGCGCTATGTCTAGCGATGACGGAGTCACAGAATTAAGAATCATTTTTCCGACAGCCTCATCCAAACCATTTCCATTAATAATTTGGCAAGCGCTTTGAGCTGTTTCAATCCCTTTACGGTGACAGGCATATTCTGGAACAGGCTGATTTTGATTGACATGATAACGCACGGTCATGCGTTTGCCACATATACCGCAAATCACCAAACCTTGCAATAATGCCATTCCTTCACGAGGTGGACTGCGGCGCCGATCTTGACCATACCCAAACGCGTTTTCCAATAATTTGGATTGATTGACTTCGAACTGCTCCCAAGTAATGTAACCACAATGAGTATTTGGTAAAAAAACCTTCCACTCATTTCTGGGAAGCTTGCGATTGCGCATCTGTCCAGCAACCATCACTTTACGTTGGCGTGTTCGTCCAAAAACATAGGCCCCAGCATAACGGGGATTATGAAGAATTTGTAAAACACGACTGTGATGCAGTGGAGCAAAGATCACTTCGCCAGCTCGCACTCCTGTAGATAATCGTCGCGGAAAAAGAATACCTTGCGCAGAAAAATAATGTACGACACGTTCAGCGGAACCCTCTTTACGGAAAGTCTCAAAAACAAGACGTACTGTACTTTGAATTTGTTCGTCCGGATCAAATACAAAACGTTTGGCAACATCGTAAATAAAGCCGATGGGCGGGCGCAGCCAAAGCTCACCCCGTCGAGCTTTGTTCATCATTCCTCCAATCAGTCTGGCATGCAACACATGGAGTTCTGCTTCACTCATGGTTCCTTTAAGTCCAAGTAAGAGACGGTCATTAAAATGACCTGGGTCATAAACTCCATCCTCATCCAAAATTAACGTCTCAGATAATGCGCAAATTTCCAAAAGACGGTGCCAATCTCTAGAATTGCGGGCAAGCCGTGAAACTTCCAGTCCAATGACCACTCCCACGCGCCCAAGTCCAACATCAGCTACCAATCGTTTGAAGCCACTTCGATTATCAGCGCTTGTTCCAGAGATTCCCAAATCATCATCAATCACAACAATTTGATCGTTGTTCCATCCAAGCGCCTGGGCACGACCCCTTAGATCATATTGTCGCTTTGTGCTTTCCTGGTTATCCCGCACCTGATGAAGAGAAGATTGACGAATATAGAGATAAGCAAATCGTTTTAAATGTTCCGTCCGAATTTTTTCTGAATTGCTCATGAATTTTCTCCCTGATAACAAGCCATAACCATATTACTTAGAACCAAAGTCAGATCTGATTTTACGAACGACGGAAGTGAAACACAGGTAGAAGACGTCGTTCCATCCTTCATGCTAATTGGCTTCACTAAAATTTTTAGAACGTTAAACCACTCGGCCATCCCTCGCGTTATAAATAAGGCCAGCCCATGCCCCCGTTGCCCATGAAGATAGGTTTCTATTGCTTCCTGACGAATAAGCTCATATTGTTTCTGGACATAAGATTGATCGTTTAAAGAATTCATGACTTTCCCTGAAGTTTCATTCGTCGTTTTTTTTTCCGCTGCATTAAGGCGCGGTCTATCGTTCGAGGATTTAAATGAATTCCAAATCGATCTTGAATCTCTTCAGCTAATGTCTTATTACTCTGGTTCTTAGAGTCATCTGCTCGCCATTGTTCTGCAAAATCCAAGAGTGCATCACTGCATTTGTGAGCTCGTTTCGGGCCACGTTGTCGTCCTATTAAGCCAGAGATACCGCCCTGTTTAAAAGCTTTTTCTGCATTGTAAAAAGATTGTCGGCTGGTTCCAAATGTGTTGGCAACCGTTGAGGCTGCTTTTTTATCGATTTGATGACGCCTCAACATCTCGTATTTAACTTGGACTTGATCGTTTGGATCAAAAAATTCATGTCCCAAAAATAATTCGTCTTTAACTCTTTCAGGATGAAGATTAAGCGTGCCAGAGGCTTTTAGTAATTTCTTTTTAAAATCAGGAGCGTCTTTCATATATGTATAAATAATTATATACATATTATTTAATAATGTCAAATTTATTTTATCAAAATAATTATTATTGTCGTCTATTAAAGCCCTAAAGAAATTCCTGCTTAACCCTGAAACAGTTCTAGGGTAATGGATATATTTATTTATACAATCTGTATAAAATTCCCTTGACACTGTTCCGGGTATTGAATCGTTCATTTTTGACCTCCATCCTTGATCAAATCACTCAGCAATAACAAATCCTCAACTCTAAAGCGGGATCGTCCTTTCCCTAAACTAAGGTAAGGATTTTTTGGCGCTAAATCGGTCCAACTCAGAGGGACAGAATTGAATGTGTTATCAGCAAATTGTAGGGTGACGCGGTCTTCTCCCCACAATGGTTTTGATACCACAAAACGAAATGATTCACCCCTCAGCGGATGGAAAGGATGAGTGATCCGAACCTTCTTTGAATCTGATCGATTAGGTGTAGTTGACTGCTTTGTCCAACAGAAAAGCCGGAATGGGCTTGCTCACCTTTTAAATAGAGTATAATTTTAGTCTGATTCTAGAACTTCCTATATATTTTTTGTAATATCTTTACTGCAATAATTTAATTCATTAGGGCTGTTAGCTCAATTGGCAGAGCAAGCGACTCTTAATCGGATTTTGGGTATTTTTGATGGTTTGCGCAGCTTTGTCGGGTGTTGAAGAAAATTCGTATTTACCGTCTAAGAACTCACATTTTTTGACTTATCTTAAGATATCACAAGCGATCAGGAAATATCCCAAAATATCCCTCCATGGGTCACAGTTTAGGACACAGCTGTAAACCTGGTCTCTTGCAATAAACAACTGGGATTGACTATTTAGAGTTCTGATGTTATTTTTAGAGTAGAGGTGATATAATGGGTATATTCCAATGAAGAAACTGAAGCTTTACTTTGACACATCGGTTTTGAATTTTGCGATAGCTACGGATGTGCCTAATGAAAAAGATGCTACCTTAAAGTTATTTAAAGAAATTGAAGAAGGGAAATATGAAGTTTTTGTATCCAGTGTTGTTATTGATGAAATTGGTCGCGCTCCAGAAATTATTGCAATAAAGCTAAAAGAGGTTTTAATGAAATTAAATGCGGTTAAGTTGTTAGTTAATGAAGATTCAGTGGAGTTGGCAAATAAATATGTAGAAAACAGGGTTATACCTCCTAGATATAAGGACGATGCTTTACATATTGCTGTTGCAACTGTCAATGATTTAGATATGATTGTTAGTTGGAATTTTTCCCACATGGTTAAGGTAAAAACAAAAAGAGAAGTGAGAGGAATAAATCTTTTAAATGGCTATAAGGAGATGGAGATTGTTTCGCCACAGGAGGTAATAGAAGATGCTGAATGAACCAAGACCGATGAGAGAAATACATCAGATTCAAGAAAAAATATACGAAGAGCATAAGAATATGAGCACCTTAGAGGAACTTGAGGCCATTCGTCGAAGCGCCGAAGAGGCCGAGAAAAGATTAGGTCTAAAACTAAGAAAACTTGAACATTCAAAAACCTGACATAAAGTCTTTACGCCCTATCTGTGCAAGGTGCCCGACACTTTCCTATATTTAAATCTCGCTAAAAATCTCTCTGTAAAAATCAATATTACTTGTTTAATTTTCCCCGAGGGGGGAAGTTTGGGGGGATCCCTCCCACCCAACCACTATGTCCAGCGCGAGCGTGAACAGAAAAGCCGGAATGGGCTTGCACTTGCCCAAAAAATGGACTCGCACTTGCCAATATGGGCTTGTCCATTTTAAATTCTTCACTATTATTTTCTATTAAATCTTAATATTTTTATTCGTAATTCTTTACTAACCTGTTAGATTATTTTGTACAATAAAAACCTAATGAATCTGGATAACCTCCTTACCACTTTAGAGACTTGTAAAATCTTAAATATAACCCGCCAAACGCTTTACGTCTGGATTGAGCAGAAAAAAATCAAACCATGGCGTAAACTTGGCGGCCGCTCTGCCTGGTTCTTTTTGCGCAACGAAGTCAAAAAAGCCAAAGGCATAAAGTTTATGAGAGTATGAGCGAAAAAGACTGGAGCAAATATAAAACCCGTAAAGAATTTGTTGACCGATTGCTTAGGAGAAGCTGATATGGGTGAATTTAGTTTTCCTTTCGTTACAAGTCTTTATGCTGTTGCATCCAATATCTCCATAGCATGCTACGATGGTTCTGCAGTTATAATACTTTCAGAATCTTCTTGCCGTTGAAATCATGAACTCAATAAAAGAAGAAAAGCAGGTTGTCTCAAAAAAAAGAGTTGCCGACCATGGCGAGGTATATACCAGCAAACGGGAAGTACAATCAATGCTTGATTTGGTGAGGCGGGAAACAGAGAGGATAGAATCACGATTTCTTGAGCCTGCATGTGGAACAGGTAATTTCTTGGCCGAAATTTTGGAACGGAAACTGCGTATCGTTGAGAATCGTTACAGCAAGGGTCAGTTGGAATATGAGCGGAATGCAGTTCTTGCCGTGTCCAGTATCTACGGCATAGATATTCTTGAAGACAATGTCGTGGAATGCCGTAAGCGGCTTTTTGACATCTTTGGTCAGAAATATTCAAGCCTTTTCAAAGAGGCTGTAAAAGCGGAATGCCAAAAAACGGTCAAATACATCCTTGAAAAAAACATCATCTGGGGTAACGCGCTTGATCTAAAAACGGTAGGAGCAAACCCACAACCTATCGTTTTTTCTGAATGGTCACCGGTTAATGGAAGTATGCTCAAGCGTCGGGATTTTACCTTTCATGGATTGCTTGACCATGAGGCAATAAAAGAGTTGCCACTTTTTTCAGACCTTGGAGACGATGTTTTCATTCCCACACCTGTGAAAGAGTTTCCACTAATTCATTTTCTGAGAGTCGGTGATGCGGACAAATAGCAATTATAATCCCGATGTGCTGAGCTGTCTTGCAAACCTAAGCAGTGACGAGGTCTTTACCCCGCCGCAATTAGCCAATCAGATATTGGATTTACTGCCAAAGGAAATCTGGAGCGCTAAGAACGCACGATTTCTCGATCCGGTCTGTAAGTCCGGCGTGTTCTTACGGGAGATCGCTAAACGGTTGAATGATGGACTGGAAAATGAAATTCCTGATAAGCAGAAAAGAATTAACCATATTTTCAAGAACCAGCTTTTTGGGATTGCCATAACAGAGTTGACGGCTCTACTTTCCCGCAGATCGGTCTATTGCTCAAAAAAAGCTGATGGGAAATATTCTGTATGCGAAATCTTTGACGACCTACAGGGCAACATCCGTTTCGAACGGATTGAACATATTTGGGAAAACGGAAAGTGTAAGTTTTGCGGCGCAAGCAAGGAAGAGTATGGAAGAGGCGAGGAGCTGGAAACACATGCCTATCAGTTTATACATATGGAAAAACCGGAGGTGATATTCAATATGAAATTCGATGTGATCGTAGGAAATCCGCCCTATCAACTGGGCTCTGACGGCGGCACTCGCGATATTCCCATTTACAACAAGTTTGTGGAGCAGGCAAAGAAGCTGAATCCGCGCTTTCTTTCCATGATCATCCCCTCGCGTTGGATGGCAAGTGGACTGGGGTTGTCCGACTTCCGCCGCGCCATGCTAGGAGATCAGAGAATCCGAAAGCTTGTCGATTACCCAAATGCGAGAGATGTCTTTCCGGGTGTCGAGATCAAGGGTGGGGTCTGTTATTTTCTTTGGGACAGAGACAACAATGGACACTGCGAAGTCACCACGGTCAGAGACTCGGATGTCCAGGGACCGGTCCCACGAATTCTGGATGAATACGACATCTTTGTTCGCGATTCAGGGGCGTTGGGAATCCTGCATAAGGTGATTTCCATGAACGAGCCGACCCTTTCCGAAGTGTTGTCGGCGAGGACGGCATTCGGAGTTGTTTCAAACTTCTCTGGTTACCGACCTGTTCGGATGCGTGGAGATGTTCGTTACTACGCAACTAGTCCAAAGGGACGGATCAAAGCTTGGATTGGAAGAGAGAACGCAACGCAAATTACCAACGCGATAGACTGTTGGAAGGCAATGGTCCCTAAAGCAGGGTCTGATGGCGGTCAACGATTGCCGGATATTGTCCTTGGCCAGCCATGGATCGCAGAACCACCTTCCATTTGCACTCAATCTTTCTTATTCATTTGTATCGATTCGCAAGCGCAAGCAGAAAGTGTGGCAAGTTACTACCGAACCAGATTTCTTCGGTTCCTGGTCTCCCTTCGTAAAATCACCCAAGATACAACAAGCGCGTCATACTCATGGGTTCCTCAACAGACTTGGGACCGCACATGGACTGATGAGGCACTCTACAAGAAATATAGCCTGACCAAAGGTGAGATTTCTTTCATCGAGTCGAGAATCCGCCCAATGGAGGCAAATGAAAAGTAAAGAATTCTTTCCTCTGCGTCCTGAAGCGCGACCAACGATCTACGCCTATGAGGATACAAATCCTCAATATCAGGGCTTGCTTAAAATCGGCTATACAACTGTGGATGTTAAGGCGCGAGTTGCTCAGCAATATCCCACACTTCGTCCCGGAAAACTTCCCTATAAAATCGTCCTTGAAGAATCCGCTATGCGAAATGACGGCACAGTTTTTACTGATCACGAGGTTCACGGATTTTTGAGAAATAGAAAAACAAAAAATCCTGAGGGCGAATGGTTTAAATGCACAGTTAAAGAAGTTAAAGCCGCGGTGATTGCCCTTCGTTATGGGCAGATGAACGAGGAAAATCGTTCACTTGATTTTAAAATGAGGCCGGAGCAGATAGTGGCAGTGGAAAAAACAGCCGCGTACTTTAAGAGCTTCAGAAAAGAAAGCCCCAATAAGGCGCCACACTTCCTTTGGAATGCAAAGATGCGGTTTGGAAAAACATTTGCCGCCTATCAACTCGCAAAAAAAATGGGTTGGCGAAAGATTCTGGTGCTAACCTTTAAACCCGCGGTACAGAGCGCGTGGGAGGACGATTTAAAGTGTCATACTGATTTTAAGGGCTGGCAGTTTATATCGCATGGCGGTTTATCCTATGATCGAGCGGATAAGAAGAAACCATTCGTCTGTTTCGGTTCTTTTCAGGATTATCTTGGAAAAAACAGTAGCACAGGCGGGATTAAAACTAAAAACGAATGGGTACATGCAACCAACTGGGATTGTGTCATTCTTGATGAATATCATTATGGAGCCTGGCGCGAAAATGCCAAGGAGCTTTTTGAAGCAGAAGACAAAAAGGAAATCGAGTTCGGAGAAGGCATAGGCATCGAGGATTTTGATGAAGAGATCATGCCGATCACAACAAACGGCTATCTCTATCTTTCCGGAACACCGTTCCGAGCCATTGCATCAGGCGAATTCATTGAGGAGCAAATTTTCAACTGGACGTATTCCGATGAGCAGAGGTCCAAGGAAGGATGGAAGGGCGAAGATAATCCTTATGCGCCGCTACCCCGCATGGTTCTCTTGACTTATCAACTGCCGGATTCAATCCGCGAAATTGCGATGCAAGGAGAGTTTAACGAGTTCGATTTGAATGTTTTCTTTTCTGCTGATGGAATTGGTGCAAAGGCAAAATTCGTTTTTCAAGATGAAGTGCAGAAGTGGCTTGACCTAATCCGGGGAGGATTTCTAGAAACCACCCTTGATAATCTCAAGCTAGGCGCTAAGAAACCGCCTATGCCGTTTTCTGATACACGATTATTAAATGTTTTGTCTCATACCTTATGGTTTCTGCCCACTGTAGCCTCCTGTCATGCTATGCGCAACCTTCTTGTGCAGAAGCAGAACAGGTTTTACTACGATTACAGTGTTATAGTGGCTGCTGGAGTCAGTGCTGGAATAGGCGTAGATGCGTTACCTCCTGTACAAGAGGCAATGGATGATCCCCTAAAAACAAAGACGATCACACTCTCCTGTGGAAAACTGACAACCGGAATTACTGTCAAACCGTGGGTAGGCATTTTTATGCTCCGTAATACATCCAGTCCTGAAACATATTTTCAAGCCGCATTCCGCGTGCAGTCCCCTTGGACCATAAAAAATCCTGACAACATCGCACCGAACCAAGAACAGATCATCAAAGAAGAATGTTATGTTTTTGATTTTGCCCCAGACAGGGCCTTGCGGCAGATTGCCGATTACAGTTGCCGCCTGAATGTTAATGAATCAAACCCTGAAAAAAAGGTCGAGGAGTTTATTAGATTCTTACCGGTGCTCGCTTATGACGGCAGTTCCATGAAGCAGATAGATGCGGCGGGCGTTCTAGATATGGCCATGAGCGGGACGACTGCGACCTTGCTTGCACGACGTTGGGAAAGCGCCCTGCTTGTAAATGTGGATAATAACACACTGCAACGCTTGATGGACAATAAAGATGCCATGAATGCGCTTATGAGCATAGAAGGATTTCGTAATTTAAATCAGGACATTGAAACTATTATCAACAAGTCGGAGGCCGTGAAAAAAGCAAGGAAGGAAGCCAATGACAAGGAGCTGTCCTCCAAAGAGAAGAAGGAACTTACGGAGGAAGAAAAGGAATATAAAAGTGTTCGCAAGCAAATTCAGGAAAAATTGATCAAATTTGCGACCCGCGTTCCTGTCTTTATGTATTTGACCGATTATCGAGAGCGGTGCCTAAAGGACGTCATCACGCAGCTTGAGCCGGGGCTGTTCAAGAAAGTCACAGGGTTGACCGTAAAAGAGTTTGAATTGCTTGTCAGTCTTGGTGTCTTCAACAGCGCATTGATGAACGACGCAGTCTATAAGTTTAAGCGGTACGAGGATTCCAGCTTGGCATATATCGGCATAAACAAGCATGAAGGTGAAGACATTGGGCTCTATGACACTGTTTTAAAATCAGAAGATTATCGCGCAACATTTGAGAATGTTGCTACGTAATTGAACGATATAAGATGAGGGGTAGTGAGAAGTCATAATGAATTCGCAAAAAATGGTTGGGTTTTTTCTTTTGTTGCTGAGTTATGTATTAGTCCCATCGTGGCTATATTCATCGGACCAGAATAATAGAAGAAATTTAATTGTTTTCATACACGGCTATACTGGTGATCCATATAAAACGTGGACAAGCACGGATGGTATCGCTAACTGGGTAGATCTTTTCAACGAGGATAGAGATCTTAAGGAGCTTGGTTTTTATTCAGAAGCTTATCGCTTCGAAAGCTCGGAAAAAGCAAGAAATGCTCCCCGCATTAATGTATTGTCACGCGATCTTTTGGAGTACCTTAAAGAAAAGTCCTCAATTGAAAAAAATATTGAGCAAATTTATATTATTGCGCATAGTTTAGGAGGTTTAATTTCTTTAGATGCCGTTTCAAATGCCTACCAGAAAATAGACGATAGGGAATATAGTTCTGTCTTCTATAAAGTGAAAGCAATTTTTCTTATTGCGTCACCACTTGAGGGAGTACCCGTTGGGAATGTTGTGAAGTACGTGTGCAGGAATAAGCAGATTTTAGATGTCGATAGTGATCGGCCTTACAATGAGATTTTAAATAGTAAATGGACCGAGATTTATAAAAAGTTTGAGGGTGACAGACGGCCAAATATCTACACATGCTATGAGGCCGAAGATACGGAGATCCGGAAATTTGTATTAATAAGAAGAAATGTCCGACTTGTGCCTGCAAGCTCGCTTAGTCCAAATAGGGATGAAGATCCTTTTGAAATGGTTGGGAAAGATCATATAAGAATAGTTAAACCTCTTGATCCGAATGATCGAGTATATAAGTGGGTAAAAGATAGACTAATGAGTACCGCTTTTAAGATCAAAAGTAATGATCTTAAAAGTTTGGATGGCCTTGATCGATATTTAAATGGGATTGAGCTGGATCATATTCGGAAATATCTTGCCAGGGAGGATTTAAAAGAGCTCGAAATATTCCTAAGAATATTTTCCAAACAATATCGAGAAAAGGATTATCTCGGCCTCAGGGATACAGTACATCGGATTCTGAAGATCATACCTACTGAGCCATTTTTCAGATTACATAAGACATTGCTTGATGGTGGATTAATGGGACCTGTTTTTCAAGGCCATCTTCGAATAGTGCAGGTTATCAGGTGGGATTGGACTGTAAAGGGGGACGAAAAAGCAGAAGTATTTGTGATAACGAGGGATGATGATGGGAATCGGGTAACATATGGGCCTTTCACAAATAATATTATCTCAATGCTAGATAAGCCAGTCCAAAAATCTATACAGCTTAGATTTCAGAGCACTGGAATAGGAAAATTTAGTATGTATCCTCAGACATTCAGGATTGGCTGGTCTGTAGCAGAAAAGGAAGACAATATTTGGCAGCCATTGATTGGTCCTTCGGAATTAGTTAGTCTTGCTGAGTACGTTGGAAAGGACTGAGTTCTGGGGAAAGCATGTGTCCGCGGAATTCCACAAAGATAATTCTTACAAATCAGAATAGATATATCTTCTAGTGTCAAAGCTTTCTGATCCCCATATTTCTAAGATTGTATTTCAAGATGCCAATGAATTAGCAGTAAAATTTGGTTGATACCGTAAAATTTTGAGATAGTTATGATGAATTTACTTGGCGACTTACCAATAAAATGTAAGGAGGATGATGCTCTTGAGCGCATTGGTTTTGCAGAGCATATTGCGAACGGCATCTTATCATGGACTTCCGATGAGCCTCTTTGTATTGCGCTGCATGGTCCCTGGGGATCAGGTAAAACTTCGCTAATAAATCTCTGCCTTGAAATCATAAAATCTAAGACACAAGCGCAATCCCTTGAAAACAGACCAATCATAATGCAGTTTCAACCCTGGATTATTTCTGGACAAGAGCAGCTTATTAAATCTTTTCTTACTCAATTGAGGGTAACACTTAAAAAACCTGGGCTTTCCAAGTATGCACATGAAGCGGCAGACTCAATGGAAAAATATGAAAACCTTTTAGGAATCGCGGCATGGTTTCCATACGTTGGTGAACCTCTTGGCAAATTGGGGAAACTCCTAGCACACTTCAAACATGAATCTCATAGGATCGCTGAAAAATCCGATGCTGACTTAGAATCAAATAAAGAATCTATCTGTTCAGCTTTGTCTGAACTAAAGTCGCCAATAATTATTACTATTGATGATATTGACCGCCTTACCAGTCAGGAAATCAGACAGCTGTTCCAACTAATTAAAGCCGTAGCAGATTTTCCAAAAACCATCTACATTCTTGCCTTTGATCATTCTCTTGTTGAAAAAGCTTTAGAACCGTTTCAATCAGGTTGTAATACTAGTTATTTGGAAAAAATTATCCAGTTGGAATTTGAAGTTCCCAATCCAAGCAGAAGCAAAATTGCCGATGTCCTTTGGAGTGGGATAGATTCAATTGTAAGAACAATTCCTTCTGAAGAATATGAACAGAAGAGATGGAATGAGATCAAGTTCGGCCCTTTACCCGCACTTTTCCGTAACATAAGAGATGTTAAAAGATACCTCAACTCAGTAAACTTTATGTTTCCAGTCATCAAAGGCGAAGTATCATCCGTTGATTTGCTAATTCTAGAGGCTTTTCACGTTTTTTGTCCGACTCTTTACCGAACCATACGCAATAGCAGGGATGTATTTATTTCTGATTCTCCTATGAGACACCAAGAACGAGATGATAAGAAGAAATGGGTAGATTCTATCACAGAACAACTTCCAACGCATTGCGTGAAAGAATTGACGGAAATGCTGCTGCATCTGTTCCCAGAAATCGAGTCTGCCATTAGAAACCACAGCTGGGGCAATGAGTTCTTTCAAACTTGGGATAAAAATCAGCGGATATGTATATCAAGCTACTTTGATTTTTACTTCCAAGGCCAATTGCCAGAAGGGCAAATCTCCGCCAAAGAAGTAAATAATATCTCCAAATATCTAGATGAACCTCAAAATCTCGAACTAATACTTAAAAATTATTTTTTTGACGATAGAATACGCAAATTGCTACCAAAAATTGAGCAATATTTTGAGAACAATTTCTCAGATTCAAAATTGAAAAACCTGGTAATTTCATTATTTAAGGTAGGTGAGGATATACCCATTAAACCTGATGGCTTGTCGGGGACTCCTACTGATTGGCTTGTAAAAGGTACAATTTATCGGTTAGTGAAAAAACTCAAACAAGATAATCGCACACCCTTTTTGACGGTTGTCATTGAATCGAGTGATAACGCCATTTGCTATCCGATAAGTCTTATAAGTTATATTTGGAGAGAATGGAATCCTACGGATAAGAAAGATTTAACTGATAAGGAAAAGCTTGTTAGCCAAGAAGATGCCGGGAAGTTAAAGAATTTAGCATTAGCGCTCATAAAAAAATATCAAGATGGGGCACTTTACAAAACTCGTCATTTAATCTCAATCCTATATGACTGGGAAAGATGGAGCAGTATTGAGGAAGTTAAATCATGGGTTAACGTAACGATTGCTGATGATAAAAAAATACCAGATTTTCTAGGTGGGTGCGGCGGGTTTATTAGTAGTTCGGAATTTGGTTCTCATTTTGCCCATTATGAATTGCAAATAAGTAGGAAAGATATAGAGCAATTTTGTGACGTTGATGAATTGAAGAAAAAATGTGAGCAATTACTATCTAAAAATCCCACATGGCTAACTGATCAGCAAAAAGAAATAGTGTCGATTTTCCTTAAGGGTATAGATAAAAAGGATATTTGGGACTAGCAGGCTGCTGAAAATTTCCCTCGGTTAAGGGGCTTTTAAGCAACCTCTAACCAAAATAATATTGGGAGATATTGTGAAAAATTTTTTGCCGATGGGGATTGACAGCCTTTTATTTATCTGGTAAAAATATAGGCGTCAGTTGAAGTAAATGCTCGGGTCTGAGCATGCAGTAAAGCAGTAAGCGCTGAGAAGAACGGCGCGGTCAGTCATAAAAAGGAGGAAGAAGATTGGCAATTAAAAGGTTGCCAGCCTTCTTCCTTTTTTTATTGCCATCCTAACGTACCTATCTCTAAACGTGTCAACCTCAAATAGAAATGTCACCTTTTAAATTGAATAGAACTGTCACTTTTTAGATGAAAGGAGAAAGGGAAAAAGAAGTAGTCGCAGCCG
>MGUU01000021.1 GCA_001800135.1 Elusimicrobia bacterium RIFCSPLOWO2_02_FULL_39_32
ATTAACAAAAGAAAAAAAGTACCAAAAAAAGAAAATTACTACTACGACTGTCCTGTTTTAATGCTCCCATATCCTCTTTTAAAGACTACAGAACAATTAGGGGTCGCGTAGATGACACAAGAGAACTTATCGTCTCGGGTACCCCCTTTATTATTCCATATAGAATTAATGGCAAAAAGATAGAAATCTTGGCTGTTATGCATGGGTCACGCCGTTGGCCAGACTTTTTCTAAACAAAAAAACCGCCATGGCCAATGACGATTAGAACGATTTTCTTGAATTTTTTAAGCATTAATATGGATGAGTCGGAACTCTTTCATTTCTTCTGCAATATCTCTTAAGGTTTTAAATTCTATCACCATGGTTGCGCTCATAAGCTTATAGATCTTTACCCTTATATTAAATTGCATACTCTCTTCCAATCGTAAAGGATCATCTGTAACTATCTGTACCCCTAACTCCCCTAAACCTAAACTTTTTAGCTCATTCACTACTCTATCTACTACCACTCTCTTCCCTTTGGAAGCACTTAAATAGACCATCCGATCCTTTGCAGCTTGTATTAAATCTTTATCTAGTTCTTTTTCTATCAGTCTCTCTACTACTCTCTGCATCTTACCCTTGCTTACTCCATAAGCTGCTGTCAAAGCTATCTTCTCTTCCCCTCCTCTCCTTAACTCGTTTAAAATAGAACCCTCTACCATCTCTCTATTAACTGCATTCCCAAACAGCGCAGTACCATCAAATGTCTTGATCGCTCCCGGCAAATCTTCTCCTATACTTGCAAGAGAACTTATATCCTTATACTCTGCTTTGGAACTCGCCCACTTGGCTAATACCGCTACTTTCCATGCTGTCTCTTCAAACTCATTGATCTCTTCCTGGCTCATCTCTATCTTATCAGATACCTCTACATCCCCTGTCCAATAGTCTTGAGAATGTTCCCCAATACTAGAAGATAATATAGGTTCAACTGGTAAATTCACTGAAACCTCATTCCTTACTATGCTCCTCATCTGATCTTCTACTGCTTTGGATTGTGCTTCACTGGGATTAGTGACCAAAGCCAAGCTAAGTCCCATGGCAAGCAGATTCAATGCTTTCTTATTCCTCTGAGAAGTTACCAGGCCTGCCTTTGCTTGAGATAGGTAATTCCTCTTTAACCTCTCTATCTTTTTAATCTCTTTCTCTGCTTTAGCTGTTTCATCTGCATTCAGATAACCTCTTAACCTCTTAAACCTCTCCTCTATCTTCTCCATCTCTTTCAGCTCTTTCCCATTGTTTTGGCCGGAGTTTAACCTAAGATTGAGACCAAAAATTTCAGTTGGCTGTAAAAAAAATAAAGAAGAATCCATCTGCAATCTTTGGGCTAGTTTCACTGTGCCATAGAGAATCAGTCCTACACCACCTAAAAGTAACAGAGAAGCTAAGATCACTTCACCCATCCCAGGGTATCCTGATACAAGCTTTGAAACAAAAACTAGTACTCCTGCCAACCCTCCTACCATGAGCCCGTACTCTGACATGGCCTGACCATCTTCATTAGAAAATAAAATACCATTCTCTTTTTCCCCACTTTGGTTTGATTCTTCTGTTCGATCTATATCTACTTTTTTTTCAAATTCAGAATCTAATCCAACCAGCTCAAGCCATTGACCTTTACCCTTCCGCAACGCTTCTTCCATATGTTTTAAAGACTTAATGCCTTTCCAGGAAACTGGTTTAGTGATTCCTTTCACCCTTGCAATATATCGAGCAGCAAATTGTTGAAGACGGTCACGATTAACCACCTTTAATCCCATTGATTTTGCCACTCTTTCCACATAGACCATCATGGCTGATATATCGCCTAGATTTGCAACCGCTAGATAATCCTCTTCGGAATGAATATTAGCGATCTCGGATGCCATTATATATACAATCTCTTCTTTACTACTTTTTTGAACTATATCTTTAGTCGCCTGTGCTATATTGATATGCTTTTTTACAAATGTGGATTGGATAGCATATAATTTATCGCGGTTAGGATAGTATATGCCCCCCGGCGCTATAAAAATTTCCAGCATCATTTCAATAAAATCTTCGATCAAGCTCTCCTCAGTCAATCCAACATCAATAAGACTTTCTATATCGTCTTCACTTGCATAAACGCTATCTTTCAGCCTTAACCTATCAATTGGACGTACGTCACTTTTATCCAAATAATCATGTAATTTTCTGTGATCAATATTTGGATCCAGACCTAAATATCTTCTGATCACTATCTCAGTCAAAGGTTTTATATTGTTATAGACTATAGAGTGCGCAATACTATGCAATGACTTAGACTGTTTGCTCATCCTTCTCAATAAAAATGGTAAAAGCAGTGATCCAGACCCTAAAGATATAAGAAGAATGGAAAGTCCAATCTGTAATTCCCCCAATGCACCGATTAATAAAGGAGAAACAAAAGATGCCAAAGGAGCTGTCCAAGAAGTTCCACTAGGAACTGCCATGCCGGTTGTAAAGAGTGAGGCAACAGAAAAAAACCCAAGAGCGAATTTGTTGAGTAAAGAACTGGTTTGAGGAACCTGCGCTGATACGGATTCAATATTGACTTTTTGAAGAGAAGCAGGAGTGAAACTAGTCTCGGATATTGAATCTAGATTAGAACCATGGCGATTTAGATAATTTATAATATCCTCTAATGTAGAAATAGGCAAAGCTCTGATCTCTGGTTTTAGCTGCTCTTCAATTTCTAAAGGAAGAAATTTATTTTCTTTTAACCAAGCAAGAATAAAAAGATCCAACTCTTTGCCTGGTCTTGTGTATCCATAACCAGACCTTCTTGCATTCATAATTTTATAAGCCTGTTGCACATCGTGAGTCAATTTTTCCAAATCCCCTAGGGTCATGCGTTCAAAGATTTCCGAAATTTTTCTTAATGTTTCAATTCTCACTCCATGAAGTTTAGCCAGGTTTGCATGCAATGCTTGATAAGGTATAAAACTTAAAAGAAGTTTTCGTTCAGTTTTTGGAATTGATTTACCGGATAAAAGTTCTTTGCTATATTTTTCAAGGGCTGGAACCATGGGTATTCCCCTAAATTGGTTGGGATTTATAGAGGTAATATTTTGTATCTGAAACTTTGGATTTTTCCCAACAATCTCTATTATCCCCTCATGCGCAAGCCCTCTGCGAACAAATAGCGCATCATAAGGATAGTCCTTCATAAGCTGTTGAACTATTGGGGATAAAGCTTGATCTCGAGATTGTATGTGGAGAGCAGTTTGTTTATAAAAATTATTCATCAAATCAAAAGCCAACTCTTCATTTGATACTAAATAAAGAGCGTACCGTATTTGCGAATTAAAAATCTCAGACTTTAATCCAGCTTTAAAACTTTCTAAAGGAGACTTTTCCACAACCAAATGAACCTTTCCTGGATTTTGAAATACATAGTCATATAGGGGAACTAAATGGGCAGGGACATCTTTCTTTCCAGCCTTCCACTCTTTAGATAATAGATCAAGAGATATTGGTTTAAAACCAGATAAAAGCTTTTCTAATGATTCTTGTATCTCTGGATCATCAAGACTATCAATATTGGTTAATATGCGTGCGGCGTCTGGGAACTGGCGCAAATAAGAAGTTAAGTTCATAAAATTAGGAGGCGCTTGTTCAAGAACAATGAAAACTTTATCATGATTTTTAGCGGCTTCTTTAACTTTTTGCAAAAATGGATCTTTTGTATCTAAAACATGAAACTCAAAAGAATAGATGAGCTGGCCATGAGTTGGGTGAATCACCTGTTTAATTTCTCTTACAATAAATGGAGCAGCTCCAACCGTGCCAGCTAGCCCTATCATAAAAATAGCGCCGCCAATCAACAACCTGCGAGAGAACAAAGATGGCCGATCTTTACTTTCATATGAATCTATTTCAACCTCTCTCTCTACTGAAGAATTCTTATGGTTCCACAAATAGATAAGTCCCCAGCCAATAAGCCCTGCTAATAAAAAACTTCCGCCAATGGACAACCAAAAACTTAAATCCACATTACTTCCCGATGCTCCTGTAAGAACAAAAGAGAGCGCATACAGCCCTAACCCACTCAAAGCTAAAGAAACAGGAGTCTTAGGCTTTACATCTAAATATGAATGACGTTGTTGCTGCAATGACTGTATGAAATCAGAAATAGTAGCAGAAAGGACATAGGCCCTGCTGTTTTCTGAAGCGAACTCAAGCTGTTTAAATGTCTGGGCTGAAATAAAACCGTTTTCTTTCAGCCAGAGTAAGGTAAACATCCCCAAACGATTCATCCATGCAGAGGGTTCTTTCTGATTGATGTCTGCATAAAAAAGACTCGAATATTTTTGAATATCATTTGTTAAACGCTCTAAATCACTTTCGCTCAAATTACCAAATATCTTGTCAAAGAACCCAACATTCCCGCTCGTTGGCTTGAAAAGAAACTTAACGCTCTCTGACGGAAACTCTAAAAGGTAATCTTTACGAGTTAAAGAAGAATTGTTTTTCAATCCACGTTCAATGTTTTGACGATAGAGTTCTGTTCCACGATCTAAAGGTAAAGAAATAGTTGGCAAAAATATATCTTGGGATCTGTCCCCAGCATCCACTAATTTATAAATGTGCCGATGGTAAGACCCTCGTCTAACCCCGATCCCAGAGAAAGGATTGTATTTGATTATTGCGTTTAATAGTTTAGCATCTGTTCGATCACGCACTAGATGCATTTTATAGGTTTCTTCTCGATGCTTTTGCATTTCTTTAAAGAAAGCATCTTTGTTTCGCAAATCATAAAGCTGTTGCCGAGCATTTTCCAATGCTCTATCAGCTTTGAGTTGAGATATAGCGGTTTCAACCGTAGCATGCTCATTGATTGAGACAATTTCTGGATGTTCCGCTAAATATAGAAGCAAAGGATCCTGCTCCACTATAAGATTTAGATCAATTCCTGGAACTTTAGCTCGTATTCCCTGAACAATATTAATTTGCGATGTTTGCGGCCAATAAACCGTCCTTAAGAAAATATCCAATTCATTCTTTAGGTTCGGATCATCTAAGTTACTTGAACTTTCAATCTTAGCAGCCAATGCTGGATTAAGGTATCGGACCCAATTTAAATTAGGGGGGGCAGTCTCGTGAAAGGAATAGACTCTCTTATGACCACGCCTCAATTCTTCCAAAACATTTATGAACTGACTAGAAAACTCTGGAATATGAACTTCAAAGGACCAAAGGATACGGCCCTTTTTAACAGGATCAGGGTCTAAAGGAATAGTTGAATTCGCCTTGGCTAAATTCGAAAAGATTAACATCAATCCTAAAACCACCCCAGCAGCCATCGAATAACGGTTGCGTTTAAATTTGACATGGTCCGCTTCCTCAGCTTCCTCTTTTTTCATTACGAGCAAAATTTGTCCAAAGAGCTTTACTGACAGAAAAACAACCGCGCCTAAGGACAAAACCGGGCCGGTTACAAAATCTAATAAAGCCGATGCATCCCCCGCCGCGCTCATTAAAAGAAAAGAAAGAGCGGCTAATCCAAGAAATTTGGCTGTTCCAATATCAGACTGACCTCTCTCATCCCCCAACATTGATTGTTCATTTTCTTTCTGAAGAACTTCTTGAACATTGCGGCTAGGCGGGGGAAGTGTTTCTTCTTGCGATCCATTGATATTCTTACCATTCATTCTGCTAAACTCTTCCGGAGTCATATATCCAGACTCCATCAGCCAGATAATCGTATTTCTAGAATAATCTGATTTTGTTTGGATAGGGTGCTGTTGCATTATGCGACTTAATCCAGCTAATTTTTCAATGCTATCAACCCGCATGGCAATTTTATTTAAAGTTGTTATATCTATATTTTCACGGTCATTTTCATCCAATGCTCTCAACAATAAATGCGATGCAATTGCGGAGATTAATTGTCTTCTGGTAAATGTTCGGCGCGATATCAATCCCGCCATTTGAAGTAAAGCTTCCACTCTAATTAAATTGTCCAAATCAAAGATAAACACAGAACGATTTGGAGCTAAAAATTCTTTTGTAACAGTACGATTGGAAAATTCGCTTTTTAGAATTTCAAACGGCAGGACATGTCCTATCCCACGAATGATCAATACATTGGCTTCAGGATTAGCTTCGGCAAAAAGCTTAACCTGTTTAATGAATCTATTATCTCGGTTGAACATCTCTTGACCAATGAGACGTATCAGTTCTTCATACCATTGAACCGCTTTTAGGATATCCCCTTGATACACTAAATCAAGTATCGCCTGATATCCCGCTTGCATTTCGCTAGGTGAGATTACTTCATCCATTTCAGGTTCTTCGCCTCTAATTTCCTTTCCAGACTCATGGATGGCTGTCATAAGAGTAGCTATTGAATCATCAGAAAAAAATGGGATTCCTAGTTTTCTAATAAAATCTAAAAATTCTTGAGGAGTTCTCTTACCTTGCGAAATATCATTGTAGGGCTCATCAAATAAACCCGTTTCTTCAATGAAAATAACATCTGCAACTTGTATTTTTGCTTTTAGAATCTCTAAATATTTATGCCGAGTCCCATGCCTATCTTGGAGAATATCAATTCTCCCAAGAGAAATGGGATTGTGAGCTGTATCAGCAATTCCCAATCCACTACCTGATTCATCCGTTACTCTATCATCGCTGACAGAAGAATTCTGTACAAAATTTACTGTTAAATCTTGCAGGGAAACGATGAATTCTTCTAATCCTGGTATTTTGGTAAATTTTTTATGATTAACCTCAAACAGACGGTGATTCTCTTCATGCTGATAAAATATCTTTTGCATTCCTTTAGGGATAAACTGCATAAGGCGGGAATTCAGATAAATTTTACCATCCCTAACCTCGCAAGGGATAAAGAAATCTCTGTAAATCTTTTTTATTGTGAAGAGTAGATGATGAATGTGATCTTGAGACAGGAGAGATTTTTGTTCTTGTGGAAGGTTCCTAAATTCCGGGATCAATTTGCTTTCATCTGTAGGGCCTTTGTTAAGTCCTGCTCGAATTGCAGCGATCAAGATTACAAGCGACTGGGTAAAATGAAAACCACCAGCTAAAAAGAATGCTAAAATTTCAGGGAAATTGCCCATGTGCTGAATCCCAAAATGCGCCGCCGCCGCTAAAACAACACCTAAAACCACGCCTACTGCCAACGAGTTTATGAAAGATTTGTTATCCGCCTTATTTTGTTCCTGAGCCAGCAGCGCCGCAGCTTGCGCTAACTGTAAAGCGATTTTTTTACTCCCTAGTACTGTGGCAAAATCAGGACCATCCATGATGATCACCGGTTCATTTTTTTTATCATTCAGATGATAAACAGACCCTCCTTGAGACACAATCTTTAAGCCGTTTCTTCTTGCAAAATCCTCAAAAGGGATTTGATCAGCGCCAACATAAAATATACGCCCCCATTTACTATCCTTTTCCCCTTTAACAACCCCGGTTTTGTAACCTGCAACAGCCATTTGCAGGAATCCCCCTTTATCAGAATAAGGCACCTGATATTCGGGAGAGAGTTCAAAATGTTTGCGCGCATCAGCCACAATTTTTTGCGCCTCATCCATAAGCTGGGATGCGCTCAACATTCGTTTTTGAATAAGCTTTTCTTTAAGTTGTTCTGTTTCTCTCAAATAAATCGCTGGATCTGAACTCTCCAGAGGAAAATCTTTCTCTAAACTTACCAATATTAAAAGCAGATGCATTGCTGGATTTGGATTTGTTCTAAACTCATCCGCGTATTTCCACAGGCTTGATTTATAATATTCATTAGACAGCTGAATCAATGCAGCCATGTCCACATGTAATTTAGCTGCCATTAATTGAATTTCTTCTCTAAACTCACGGATCGCTAACATCACAGGAATATCTAGCCCTTGGGTCAATGTTTCTCTCAAATCCTCTAAATCGTATGTTTGCGCGTATTGTTGGACCTGTTGACGATGGTCTGCAAACTGAACTAGACGGGATAAGGAACTATGCAATTCAATCAATACGCGTCGGAAATTATTTTCATCTTGTTTGGAAGTTCCGCGAGGAATCAACATTCTCGCAGCTTCAAAATGATCTCCCAATATCTTCCTATAAGCTATATTTTCTAAGCGCCTGACAGCCGAATATAATTCAAATCCCAGAAGTTTGCCAAGATACATTTGATATACAAGTGAAAGTTGAACCGCGGTGCTTAAGCTGGAATCTTTTTCCAGCTCTTCTAATTTTTTCAAAAAATTTCTGGCAGTTGATATTTCAACGGTATCTATTTCCGGCGCGCGCAGGAACTCCAAAGCGAATTCCAAATCATTACATGTTTGAAGTCCAATAAGCAGCAACATAAGACTTTCCCCGTCATGCATCCTTTGAATAAGATTAAAAACAAGTTCTGCGGCTTGAGTTCTGCCTTTGTTCACATCCCCGGAACCATCCATGACCATGGCCTTAAATTTCCGTCCTTTAATCAGCCATGTTGTGGCAGTTCGAGTTCTTAATCGCTCGACTTCTTCAATAGAAAAAATCTGATCTCCGATTGTATAAGAACCGTTCTTTTGAAGCAGCGCTGAAATTTCTCTGATTGTTTTATTCTCTTTTGAAAGAACCTGATAGTCCTTGGGTTCAAATATCGCTATAGTGATTGGGGGAGATATTGTGAGATTGTGGGATAGACGATAGAGAAGCTGAATAAGAATATAGGCTGCCGAATAATAGGACAAAAGCGTTAATAAATGATAAGGACTGGCTGAAAAAAAGTAAGCCAACCCTGCCATTGTAAGCGCGATACTATAGATTATACGAGTTAGAAAAGTTGTTAAAATTTTTAAACCTGGATTGACCCGAATTTGTTTTCCCATTTTTCTGTATCTTAAAGTCAAAAATGTATCAAGTCCTTTATCGTAAAAATAGAGCGCTCCTAAAAATACAGGGGTTCCTATTATAAGCGCTTTAGTCTGTTCCATAGGAATACCCATTAAAGACAGAATCCCAACAGTGACGGCTATTGAAAAAATTACAATAATCCCTCCATAAATCAATGAATTTGAAAATGGCGCGAAATATTTTTCATACCAAACCGATCCATTCATTACGCTCATGAGAGAACGGCGAATATCCCCGTTTTCTAAAGCATGCAAACTAGCTCTCTCAAGGTTTTGTATCTCCCGCCCGCGCTCTTCTGTTTCTCCCATCGCTTCCTCAGTTGCTAAAGACGGTTCCGGTTCCGCAGCAATTTCGTTTTTTTCAACCAAAGGCGCTTCAGGCGCAGAGCGTTCAGCAACGGCAGGGGTCGTTGGTTCTATCATCTCTTCCTTACCTTCAAAAGAATAATCATAAAGTGTCTGTAGGATCTCAGCAATCAAACTAAAACGGGCAAAAGAATTTGTAATTTCTTCCCGGTTCCTATTTCTCAAATAAATAAACATCCTGAACAGTGAATCAGTTAACGTAATTTGATCCAAAATTTGTGAAAATTCGTCTTTTTGCAGACTACGATGTCTTCCTGAATGCCTTCCCAAAGATTGGCCGATCAAAGATACAATATCTTTCTCATCCAAATTCTTTTTATGATAAGTAGATATTAAATTTTTAGCAATTGTTTCCGCATCCTGGCTTTTTATTTTAAACAGCCTGATTAGAAGCCCGGCTAAACCTACAATTTCATCAGATGTTGGGTATTCTTCATTCTGTGACGGTTCGAGTTCGGAAATTTTCAATTTCTGATTTATCTGTTCAAAAGCTTTTTTAAACGCGTGTTGGGAATTTAGATTCAGTTTCCTTTGAATATCTCCAATAAAATCACCGCATCCTTTAACCAAAACAGCGCGGGTTACAGAAAACGTTGCTAATTCAATTACGGACTCAGCATTCAATTTCTCTGAAAATTTACTATTCAAAACAAGCGCAAGGTCTAATACAGCTCCATCCGCGTTCCCCTCCATCGCTTTAGGCAGAACGGATTCTGTTTCTAAAACAATCCAAAAAACATCTGCAAATGAAAAATTCAATTGACTGCCAAATACCCCTAAAATTTTATTTGCAAGAACTGCCATTGCCGGAGGTAGTTGAACATCGGCATTCCCTGAACTATCTTGAGATAAAATCGAAAGCGCATGATCTCTAGCCTGCTGAGGAGTCATTCCTTTTTTATCAACAAAGTATCTACTCTGAACTTCAACTAGCTTATTTAAAGTAATCTGGTTCAAAATTCGTTCAAGATATTCAACCGCGCTTGCAAAATCTAATCCCAATACTTTCATAATCCGTTCTAATGCCGGAACCATCCCTCTGGTCCAGTCCATTTGAAAAACAATTTCTTTAGCATGCTCTAAAGCATCACCATTTTTAACATGAAACTTCTCGCGCAGATGTTCTGCTAAGGCAGTTGCCCTCTCGCCATTTTCTTTGCTTACTACTAATTGAACAATGGCTTTTGATTCTTTAGCTGCGTGATCCCTGCCAATTTTATATTTGTTCTGTAAAATCCCCATTAAACTATTAATTGAATAAACAGGATCAACCGATATAATCCATTGCTCTAGCTGCCTTTGTATCCCATTAGAAACAGGCTCAGCGCCAACCAACTTAAAATAACTGTACAAATAACTTAAGTGTTCATTGTCAGGTTGATCATTCTTAAATTCGTCTTCAGCAATCTCTCTTACATGCGAAGTCACTCTAGCCCAATCAATGGTGAAACCCTCCACAAACCTACTCATCTTTTGTTTTGTCTCAGCCGGATACTGTGAATGTTCCACAAAATCATTTAAGGTTTTGTTTTCTTTAAAAGCAATCTGTTCCAACTCCATGATAAGTTCTAACACGCTCAATGGGGATTCATCTTCCATAGATTCCAAACTCTGTATTAGGTTTGCCATTTCTGCAGCAGACCGAGATTTCTGAAGCGGGATCAACAAAGAACCTTCAACGCGTTCCAAATAATGTTCATCATCTTCGATAAATTCCAGCAGGCCGTCCAATCTCTGCGGTGTAATCTCTTGTGGCGTTGAACTGAACAATAAATCCTTCAATTCATTAACTTGCTGGCGGTTCCGTATCAATTCATTATGATCCGCGTTGATCTCTCCAATATGCCTTAGAGCGTCCAGTCTTGTGTTCCCCTTACCATCCGCCATTTCTGCTTTAATTTTAAAAGCAAGAAGACGAACTATTTTTTTCTCCGGATCAAAACTAAAATATAACCGCCTATCCCCATTTTTAATCCGAAAGACTCTTAACAGATCTTTCCCTTGAGCTAAACCTGTCATCAATATTTTTGGCTGGGCAAGCCTTCGGCTTAAATTGGGCAGCATGGCGTTTGCTATATTAGCCTGCAAGTTCGGGTAACGAGAAATATCCTCATAGAATTCTTTACTAAAGATAATCTTATATCCATGCCATTGAGGGTGATTCACTGCCGGTATTTTAGAACCCCTTGATTTTGTACCATCCTTTTTTACTTCAACTTCATCAATGGTTGCTGAAACAAAACTCATGCGATTCTTGCTTTCGTGGGTCCAATTCCAGAAAATATGGTAAAGGGTATGCACAATCCCATAGACAATGATGCCTATGAGCATGATAGTTAAGAAATCCGAAGTAGTCCCCATGCCAATGTGACTTCCTATGATATTTCTAAAATCTTCTAAACTGTTTGGAAACAGACCAAACGCCAATACAAATGAAGCTCCTGAAGAAAAAATCCAAGCCAATCCATGCGCAATCCAAGGACCCGCCCTCACATCCTTGCCAATCTTTGTATGCTGCTCTTTAAATAAGGAAGTAATGAAAACGCCAACTATGCTATCAACCACCACGAATGCAAATGTCCAAAGGGGAATATTTTGAGGGGTTTCAAAACTTGCAAAAGAAAAATAGGTTTCCCCAAGACCAAAGTTATAAACTATAAGCAAAATTGCAGAGGTCACAAATAAAGATAAAGCCCCTTTAAGCAGCGCGAGTCCCAAACTCTCCCAAGGCGGCGCAATGCCGATCTCATAAACATCCACCAGCCATTTGGGCGTTCCTTCAGGCAGCTTAAACAAAACCATGCGATCAGAATCTTTCAGATTCTGCTGGCTAGAATCACTATCTGATTCATCTTGAGCCGTAGGGGTCTTATTCAATGTTCGACTTCTTAAGCTAAGGGAAGCGGCTAAATGTTCATTTAATATCGCAGAAAGCAGTTGTAAAGTAAGGCGCTTCTCTGAACCATCAATCATCTTTATTTTAACGCCAGTTTTGAGGCCTTCCAAAATACCACCTTCTTTAGATTCTTTTCTAATTAAATCCTCAATAGATAAAACTCCATCGGTGCCATATTTATCAATAAGAGATTCTGCTTTTAAGGCCATATCTACTTCATCAATTACATTCCTTTTAAAAAGAAAAGACCACGCTGAATCGGCTAAATTCTTATTCTTTTTGTATTTTCTTTCAAAATAGATCTTATGAACATATCGTCTTAAAGAATTAGAAAATATCTTAAACTCTTTTAGTATGTGATCGTGCAGGGTGTGCACGACATGGGGAGCGCATGCCCATGCATGCTCATTAATCCACTTATTATTATGCTTATAAAGTAATAAAATCTCCTTTAGCTCTCTTTGGGTTAATCTGTCTAAGTATCGGAGCACAAAAGGAGAATCCTCTACTTGTTTCCAACCCTTCTCAACTGCTAGTTTTCCTAACGATAAAATATAAGCCAGCCTTACTTCAGATTCTTTTTTCCCTCCGAAATCTCTTAATTCAAGATGGATGCGGCTCATTTCAAACTCTAGCTGCAAAGCTTCATCCTCTGCAGAACCCTTTTCTATAAATATAATGTAATCACTGAAATAGATATGATGAGTTCCTAGAATTCCTCTTCCTTTGAGGAATGCCGCAATCTCATCCTTTGGATCGCTCAAATCATATGTGACGACAAAATATTCATCGCCATCATCATCCTTGCCTGCGCTTTTAATATTGAGGGAAGATTTGGCTAAAGAACTTAATTTGAAACTATCTCTCTCTAAAAAAAACGGCATTAAAGCAGGCATGATAACTTCACGATAAAGTGCAATTGAACCCACCGCTAGTGTTAAGAACCCAATAAATTCCATGATTAATTCGCCCGCAGCTCCCATTAAGAGAGGGGAAAGAAGAAAAAAAGTTAAGATCGGGGGAGGAAATTTTTTAAATATAAAGCGGAAATCTTGTAAAGAAACGATAAATTCTTCTAACCCGGGGATTTTGGAAAGTTTGGGATGCGCTTTTTCAAACGCGGCGCGATTCTTTTCAAACGTGCGGTGGTTCTCTTCGTGCTGATAAAAAATCCTCTGCATGCCTTTATGGATAAATTGCATCAGGCGGGGATTCACATGAATTTGACCGTCTTGGAATTGGCAGGGAGTGAGGAGTAAATTGAGATTTTTTTGAGAAGGCGGGAGGTTCCTAAATTCCGCAATCAGTTTGCTTTCATCCGGCTCGCCCTTGTTGAGCCCCGCGCGAACCGCCGCGATCAAAATCACAAGCGAATGGGTAAAATAGAATCCGCCGAACATAAAGAAAACTGCGATTTCGATCCACTGCCCATCATGCGGCACAATATGAGCGAGTGACGCCGTGAGGAACCCTAATGATAATCCCGTTAATAACGAATTCCATGCTGATTTTGAGGAACGATCACTATTTGGCAGCGACAAGATATCTTGAGGCGCATTGGGACTTACATAAACTGTAGTGAGATACTTTGCATAGCTGCTTCCTTTAAACATTTCCAACAAACCAGGAACATGAAGTGCGCCTACTATAAAAATAACAGGAAGACCTGATTCTAAACCTTTTTTTGAAATTTCGATCATATTTTCAAAGAAAAATTTATTTCTCCATAAAACCATGACATCATCAAAAAAACGTTGATTATTAGAAAGCAATACCTTGTTTAATTCATCTTCATCAAGCTTTAAAAAAGGTGGTAAACTTCGGTTTAACTCAACACCAAAAATACGCGCATACTCTTTACACAATCCAGACCACGCTTCAACATCCCTCCAAATAGATGTCGAAATCAAATCATCTAAAGATAACTGTCGCAAAAGATAACTATTCAAAGTCAGATATAATTCCCAAACACTTCCATTTCGGGCGATAACGTCTTTCAGTTTTATCCAACATCTGCCTCCTAAAGTTTTGGAATGATGCCCAAGGTGGGATATAAAATTGACCTGAATGTCTTTTATTTCCTCAATAACTTTCTCAAAATCCTCTGACAACTTGCCTTCGGCAATCAAATGCAAACGTTCGATATTTAAAATAAGAAATAATAGAATTGCAAAAAGATGCACAGGCGCATATTCTATGCCAAAGATAAATCCATCTTGATAATCCTTGGGCAATCCTTCAAGACCTAAAACGATTTTTTTCCCTTTAGCAAGAGGCAAAAGCTGATCCTTGAGACTTCGATCTTTTAAGTGATTTTCTGCAACGAGATAGATTCCGGAAAACTCTGAATGGGCACTCCCTGGCTCAATCTGATTGCTGACTCCTTCAACTTCATTGCGAATTGAATCGCCCATTTGGTCAGATATTGAAACTTCGGAATCATCGCCATTTAAAGCTGCAATGATGGTTATTGGTGCGTTGACCGCATGTTTTAGCTGCCGAGACGCGCGAATCTGCACCTTTTGAACATTTGCAAAAATTTTTCTAGAAGCCTTTTGGCTTTTCTGCTGGAGAGGTTTGCCGAGCGCCGCGGCGCGGGCGAGAACGGAAGGTTTTTCTTTTTTGCTTGCAAATGGGATAACTTTTCCATTACTACCCATAGGGACTGTT
The DNA here is from genome assembly GCA_001800135.1 of Elusimicrobia bacterium RIFCSPLOWO2_02_FULL_39_32. Lineage (GTDB taxonomy): Bacteria > Elusimicrobiota > Elusimicrobia > 2-02-FULL-39-32 > 2-02-FULL-39-32 > 2-02-FULL-39-32. The sequence continues at coordinate 14,836 of MGUU01000021.1, forward strand.
TCTCCATATTCAAATCCATCCCCTAAACCAGTATTCTCTAAATCTGATCCTAATCCTTTTAGTTCTTCTGTTTTAGAAGTTGCAAAACGTATTCCATCTACCACACCTGTAAAAAGATCCCCAGTTTCTTCTTCGTCCTTTAATAAAGCTCTCATGCCCCCTTTGCCATTGGCAGCATCCAATACTACCACTCCATTTAAAATTCCAAGAACAGTTTTTCCTTTTAACGATTCTGTATTAGCTAAAGCTAGCGGAGGAGCCAATGTAACTTTTTCCGGCAAGAACATCTTTTCTAAAGGTAATAAATCTCTCTTAAAGGCATTCAGCGGATGGTAGTCTTTTTGAATATCGCTCGCATTCATCTGCGGACGAATCGTAATAAAAGAGATTCCTTTTTTCTCTAATAGCTCCTCTACTCCCTTGCTGTGGTATCCCCCAGCTACTAGAATAGAAATGGCGCTGCCTAAATTATCTCTAGCGCTCTCCTCATTCCCTGCTTTTTCCATCCGTGCAATTAACTTATTAACAAAAATTTGATTTCTCTCATGCGATAGTTTATTGAAACGAGAAACATTCTTTAATATCTCTGAAATTGAATGGTCTAATGGCTGGATTGTTTCTTCTAAGGCGATTTTTGCATCTAATTTTTTTGACTGGACTGTTTGTTCTATATTTACACTTGAATCTAATCCTTTTAACCGTTCTCTGATCTTTATAATTTCATTTTCTCTTTTATCGTACTCCTCCCACTCTTCTGGACTCAGCTTAAAATCTACAGCTTTCTTCAACAACCTATAATCTTTATCAATTAATATTAACTCTTCAATATTCTCTCTAACTTCTTTAGTGCTTCTATTTTTTCTTCCCCCTACATTTCCTTTAGCTGCTCCATCTTCTCCATTCAACACATTCCCCGTATTTTTTTTCTCTCCCACATCCCCTTTAGTTCCTCTAGCTGCAACGCTTATCCATGCGCCTTCCTCTACTTTCTTCACTTCTACAAATAGTTTTTCCCTTTCAATCCCCTCAACCCCTGCCACATATTTCATATATTTTTCTAATTCTGGAGTGATCTTTAGTTTCGCTTTCTCGCATCTTCGTTTAATACCAGCGTAAAATTCTCCATACCCAATCTTGCCTAACCTATAGGCGATACTCTCCTTCAACAGCTCTGTTAATTCTTGCTGATTCAATTTGTTTGAAAGGTGTTCTAATAATTTTTTCTGTTCCTCACTCACCTTCTTAAAATCAATTGACTTCTCTAATCTGTAAGCGCTAAGATACCGATCAATATTTAATAATCCTGAACCTCTTAAATTCCAATTTCCTCTTTGGTTTAATCCTTGATGAATTTCTGTATCTGAGCTTCTAATCCCATTTAAATATTCCAGCCATTCTCCAAGTTTTATCTCCCCTTGCTCATACTTCTCCTTGTTTCTATCCAACTCTTTAAGCTCTGCGCTATAATTCTTCTCCTTTAAATCGCCCAAAGTCCTACTAATTTCCAATACCCAATCTCTACCCTGTTTCTCATCCTTTAATGTATCCTTAAAACTCTTTACTTGCTCCAGATATTTCTCTTGCTCCTCCACTCCAAAGAACTCCACATTCCCAGGTATCTCATAGGTTTTAGGATCGTTTCCCGATGAAACAGCGGTTTTTGCTAATCCTGCCACTTCTACTCCTGTAATTAACCCCTTTTTCATTAAGTAGCCTGCCAACCCATTTAAAGTTTCTTTATTCGGATAATTCCTGTATTGATCCAGCCCGCGAATTCTTCCCTCAGCCCCTTCTACTCCAACTATTCTTGCTCCCAAAGTTGTTAACTCTTTTAACAGCAAAGCTATATTTTTCTGTACCCCATAAATGCCATGCGCGTCTTGGATCAAAAATACCAAGGGGCTGCTCTCACTCTTCAGTTTCCCTTCAACAACTTGCAAATGATTCCCTTTCTTTAAATAAACTCTTTCAATATTCCCATAAGATTCAATTTGAGATAAGAACTCTGAAGGAATGCCAATAAAATTTTTATTTTTTGAAGATTTAGGCTGGGTTTGAATTTTAGTTAGAACCTGTTGCAGAGCTTCAGGAGAAATTTGAGAATTAAATGAGCCAAGAAAGGATGCTGGCAAAGATAACCCTGAGAGAGAGGCTAACTCAAGATGGGATTGAGAATTTTTATACTGCTCAGTGGATGTTCCTCTAAGCCCACGAGCGCCCACAGTTTCTCTAGACCCTAATTCCTCTACAGCTTTTTTCCGTTCGTTCCAAAGATTAGCCTGGGCAAAGGGAGCGCTGACTGTTGTAAATAAAAAGCTGATTACAACTAACCCTGCGGTTATTTGTAACCAGTTCCTATTTCTTTTCTCTATCCAAAATTGAATTGTCATAATTAAATCATTAGAATTCTTTGCTTTATAATTAAACTATTGTAAAGTATATCAGGAGCCATAAAACTTGTCTTCAACTTTTTGTAACATTTTTGTAACATTTTTTTAGCCCAATTCAGGGGATTAGCGCACACTATTTCTAGGTTTTCTGGATGATTTCCTAAATTTTTATGAAAAAAATTTAAAAAGGTATTGGAGTCAATCCATATAGAATGAAAAGATATTTTTTTGTCTGGTGGAAATTAGCGCAAATGGCTTTTCTCATGCAATTTGCCAATCGTTGGAGCTCTTTAGGATGGCTTGGCGGTAAAATTGTAAGGTTTGTTTTTTTTCTGGTTTTTATTACCGCAATCTTTAAGCATATTTCCACAGTAGCTGGCTACAATCTGCAAGAAGTGGCTCTTTTTTTTCTTACCTTCAATGTGGTGGATATTATTGCCCAGCTTTTTTTTAGGGGGCTCTATATGGTGGGGCGAGACATTCGGGAAGGGGACATGGATTTTTATCTGATTCAGCCGCTTAATCCGCTCTTTAGAATATCTTCCAACTTAATTGATTTTTTGGATTTCCTTACCCTTATTCCAGTTTTAATTCTTACAGGAATCCTTCTTCCAAAATTATTAGGACCGCTTTCTAATTTGGAACTTTTTTTACATATTCTTCTTTATCTTTGCCTTTGCTTAAATGGAGTGATCATTGCATTTTCCATTCATGTGCTAATCGCTTCTTTAACAGTGCGCACTCAACAAATGGAAACTACCATTTGGCTCTATAGAGATGTGGTCAGTTTGGGAAGGTTCCCAGTGGACGTATATAGCGAGGGACTGCGGTTCTTCCTAACTTTTGGTTTTCCAATCGCAGTGATGGTTTCTTATCCTTCTAAGGCTCTTATTGGAATCTTAAGCTTAGAAAAAATAATTTTTGCTTTTGTTCTAGCGTTCTTTCTATCCATCTTAAGCCATCGGGTATGGAAAGCTTCCCTTAAACATTACTGCTCTGTTTCCAGCTAACAAACGAAATAATAACAAAATATGACTTTTATGCATTATATTTAGTTTTAGTCTTGACTAAAATGCAAAATGGTTTCAAATTGTCCACAATCTTCGACATGAACAGAAGTCAAATAAGGTTTCTATTGTGCCTGCCGGATTATGGTTAGAAAAATTAGATGCTTAACGGTGTCTGTTTAGAATTAGATCGAAGAAAAAACTTTCTTAAAAAAAGAGCGCTTAAGAAAAGAAGAATAGAGAAATTCTGGCCTGGGGTAAGGTAAAAAAATTTTTCCTCATCCCCACGAAAAAAATCTATAAGGAATCTGCCTAAAGAATAAAAAATCAAGTACTGCAAAAAAAGCATGCCGTCTGCTAATTGTAAAATTTTTTTCTTTAAACTTTTCCACCATAAAAAAGAACCCAGAAAAGATAAAAAAATAAATTCATAAATCTGTGCGGGGTGTAAAGTTACCCAAAGAGGGGCTAAGGATTGTGGATTGCTAAAGACTACTCCCCAAGCTTTATCCGTAGGCGCTCCGAAACAGCAACCGCCAGCAAAACATCCCAGCCTTCCCAAAGCATGGCCAAAACCAAAAGCAGGAGCGCACCAATCCAGCGCTTTTTTCCAAGGCAAAATATTTTTATTTTTTCTTTTCCAAACTAGAAACCCAAGGCTGGCTCCAAATAAACCGCCAAAAGAAACTAAACCGCCTTGCCAGACTTTGAATATTGAGAGCAGGTCTCCTGTAAATTCCTTAAAATGAGTGATGACATAAAAAAATCTTGCTCCTAAAATGCCGCTAACTAAAAGATAGAAAAAAAGTTCATACAAATTTTCTTTAATCTGAAGAGAACCAAAACCATCTTTTTTTGCAAAGTAAAGAGTCAACTCAAGAGCCAAAAAAGTTCCCAAAGCCACTAAAAGCCCATAAGTATGTAAAGTAAAAGGTCCAATGCTAAAAAGAATCGGAAACATGGATAAATTTTAAAACTTTTTTTAAAAAATATTTCAGAAATCGGAATGCGTAACCATTTTTGCCGAGCTCGCATTTTGCAACTCTTGGTTGATTATGTTGCCGATCGGATAATTTAGATTTGAAAGTATTTGTATTGCCATAACTATGTATTGTTTCTATTGGGCAATGATTTGTTTTCTTTTATCATTAAACCTTTTGCGTTTTTAGAAATTATCACGCTTTCACCCGTTTGCTTCTCAATTTCAATCCTCGCTTTTTTTGCGGCTATACCACCCTTTCTGGCAACTTGCTTATTACTTTCTAGCCCATCTGGTTTTTTCTTTTTGGATATTTCTGTAGTTGAAGCTTCAGCAAGCATATTCAATACCAATTCAAGGTTAGTCATATTGTCTCTTAAATTTTCTTTTTTCAGTCCCTTAAATTTCTTGTAATCCCGTACGCTTTTATCAGCCCATGCTCTTGTAATTTCGTCTGTCAATATCGCATATTCAAGTCTTTCCTTCATGCCTCGTTCTTGCCATTCGTCGGTCAATTCTTTGCGTACCTCGATACTTTTCAGTCTTTGGTTTATCCATTCTTTTGAATAACCCTTTCGCAAATATGTTTTCATTGCTCTATCAAAAGCAAGCTCTGGATCTTCTGTCTCCTCTATTCGTTCATATCCAACTTTTGCCAGCCATAGCTTAAAGGGCTCTGCTTTGGGCGAAGGAATAGATTGGATGACTCTAAGTAAATCCTCTGTAGAAAAGCAATCTGTTTCCCTTTGTTTTCCGTCAGGAGCAAACATTTTTAACTGTACGATTTTTTCGTACACTTCACTTCCCTCATTTTTCAGCTTATTTTTCAGATCGCTCCAGTATCGTCTTGGAATAGTAGTATCGGTTAGGACATCAACAACATCAATGATTGAAAAATACCAAATTTCTTTTTCTTCATCATAAAAACGGCGTACTTGCTTTTGATTAAATAAAATTATTGAATGCGTTTTTTTCATAATGAACTATTTATAATTCGTCCATCCCTAATGCGAGCATTCTCTAGAGTAAAAAAGTATTGCCAAAATGTTTGGAAAAATAATTATCATTACGCGCTTCTAAATTGTTAAGCAGTTTTAGCTGCTTCTTTTATTGAGGAAGGGTTTTTTAAAGCAACAGGCGGAAGATTAGTTGGTTGAGGAGAAACGCCATACCTCCAACCCATGGCAGATTTTAAAGCTTGTAAAGGATGATCAAATACGTCATTGACTGCGGATGGTTCAAACCCCACATGGACCATGCAATTAGCGCATTTAGGATTCCCGGATTTGTGACCATATTTTTTCCAATCTGTGGTTTCTATAAGTTCTTTATAAGTAACGGCATAACCGTCGTCTGCCATTAAATAACAGGGTTTTTGCCAGCCAAAAATATTGCGCAAAGGGTTGCCCCAAGCTGTGCAGTCGTAATCCTTTTTACCTTCAAGAAACTCTATATAAAAAGAGCTATGGTTAAAAGGCCATTTTTTCTCTTTCCAGCCTTCTAACGCCTTGCTAAACCAAGCTTTGGTTTGTTCTCTCTTTAAAAAAATATCCTGTTGCGGAGCTTTTTCATAAGAATAGCCGGGTGAAATCATCATTCCATCCACGCCTAACTCTTTTGCTGTGTCAAAAAATTCGCGAAACTCTTCTACATCTTCGCCATTAAAAATCGTGGTATTAGTCATCGCACAAAAACCTTTGGATTTAGCTAGTTTTATAGCGCGAACCGCTATTTTATACACGCCCTCTTTACAGACCATGCGGTCATGTGTTTTCTCTAACCCATCTAAATGAATGCTGAAAATTAAATAAGGGGAGGGTTTAAAACGATGAATGTTTTGTTCCAGCAAAATTGCATTGGTGCAGAGATAAACGAATTTTTTTCTCTGAATAAGTCCTTCTACAATTTTATCAATCTCTGCATGGGCCAAAGGCTCCCCTCCTGCAATGGAGACAATAGGAGCGCCGCATTCTTCCGCAGACTGCCAGCATTCTTCAGGACTTAAACGTTTGCGTAAAATATCTGTAGGATACTGAATTTTACCGCAACCAGCGCATTCCAAATTGCAAGCAAAAAGCGGTTCCAGCATCATCACTAAAGGATATTTTCGCCTGCCAATTAATTTTTGTTTCAGGAGATAACCTCCCATGGCTACTTTCATTCTTAAGGGAACACCCATTGTTTTAAATTATCTCCTTTATAAATTTTCTAACCGAAACTTAAAATAGAAAAACATCGCAGCCCATAATCATATTGTAAAATTCAGGGTTAGGAAAGATGAACCTTGTTCACCAGCTCTCTGGTTGTATAATATTTTTCCCATCCGCCAGTTGCGATCATCTTAGTTTTGTAAGTGGCTAAAGCTAAAAGAGGAAAATAATCTCTATAAAGAGTATATTCCAAATAAAAAACTTTAGGAAAACCAGTGCCTGTAAATTCCTCTTCATCCCAAGTTCCATTCATTTTTTGAGTGATGGTCAGACAATGAATCGCTTTTTCCAGGCTCGGATCGTGCAGCATGCCGCAAGCTAATAAGCCCATTGCCCCCCAGGCTGTTTGCGAGGGAGTGGAAGGCCCTTTCCCCTTACGAGAACGATCCTCATAAGTATCGCATCGTTCTCCCCAGCCGCCGTCTAAGTTCTGCATCGCTTTTAACCAATGCGCTGCTTTCTGCACATAAGGTGAACGCATGTCTTCGCCTATTGCAGCCAATCCCCGCAAGACCTGCCAAGTTCCATAAATATAATTAACTCCCCATCTGCCGTACCAGGAACCATCAGGCTCTTGTTCTTTTTTAATAAATTCTAATGCCTTTTGCACGCAGGGATAAGATTTATCATAACCCACATACCCTAAAAGTTCTAACACCCTGCCTGTAATATCCACGCTAGGTGGATCAATCATTGCATTATGATCCGCAAAAGGAATTTTCTCAAAAATAAATTTGATGTTATCTCGATCAAACGCTGCCCAGCCGCCATTAGAACACTGCATGGAAAGCATCCAATTTAAACCGCGCAAATAAGCCTTTTCTCTCTCTTGCGCCAGTTCATAGTCTGTTAAATGAACTAATCTTAGAGCTAAAAGCACCATGGCTGTATCATCCACATCCGGATAAAAAGCATTATTAAATTCAAAAGCCCATCCTCCGGGTTTTGTGGTTGGATTCTTAAATCTCCAATCCCCTTCCCGATCCACCTCTTTTTCAATCAGCCAATTGGTAGCTTTGACTAAAGCAGGATGATCTCTTCGCAAGCCAGATTCCGCAAGCGCAATTAGAGAAAGAGCTGTATCCCAAATAGGAGCCAAACAGGGCTGCATTTCTAGACTATTTTCTTTAGAATGAACAATTTCATACTCTTCTAAAGCTTTAAGCTGGCCTTGCACATAAGGATGATCTTCAGAATAACCTAAACTCTCTAATGCCATAATGGCATTGACAATGGGCGGAAAAATAGCGGCTAAACCATCAGAGTCCTGAAAATGTTCAATCATCCATTTTTTTGCCAAACCTAAAGACCAAGTTCTAAAAAAATGAGGACCTCGTCCTTCCATGACTTTAAAAAAACTATCCCATTTCAAGAAAAATTTTCTCCAGGAAAAATAACCCTCATCCACTGGAGCGAGCTTGCCTACTGCTGTCCAACGCGGTTTGCCCGGTTCAAAAAGCTCATCTAACTGAGCATAAGAAGGAAGTTTTTTTTCTGGTTTCATGGCCCAGACAATAGAAAGTGGAATTACAATGCCTCTTGTCCAAGAAGACATCTCATAAATATTAAAATAAAACCATTTGGGAAAAAGCATCAGTTCAGGAGGAATTGCAGGCACGCCCTTCCAGTCATAAATTCCAAAAAGCGCCATATAAAATTTAGAATAAGAATTCACCTTATGAATGCCGCCTAACTCAGCTATTCTTTTTCTTGCCTTATGCATATAAGGCGCATCTTGCGAATGACCTGCAATTTTTAATGCCCAGTAAGCTTTAACTGTGGCTGAGATTTCTGCCGGGCCATTTCTATAAATATTCCAGCCCCCGCAAGCCAATTGTTCTGAAAGGATATAATTGCTAAGCTTTTGGATTTTTTCTTTCTTTTTTTCCAGCCAGCCCATATAAGCATATAGGGTAATGGTATCGGATTCTAAAGTGGTGTCTGCTCTAAGAGGAACAGCCCAAAAGCCAGATTCAGGATCCTGTTTTCTTAATAAAGCTTCCTGAGCCCTTAAAATAACATGGTCTAGATGGTCCTCTGAATCTAAATAAGTAAAAGAGCCATTCCCATTGCCATTCTCAGCAGGGTGGACTTTATCATTGCCGCCATTGCCATGTTTAAAAAGGTTTTCCCAATTTTTAGGTTTTACAAAAAGGTTGGAACGAGAAAAGGCGGGAATTAAACGTGAAGCATTCCTTTCTAAAAGATCAGACTGGACATAAAAAACAATCTCTTCAACCAATTTTCTAATCAGTTGAGCCTTATCAGGTTTAGACCTCTGTTCTTTAAGCATAGTTGTTGACTATTTTAAGAAAATCTAACTCAATCTGTCAAGAAAAATTAGCGTATTTTCGAAGTTCAAATGGAGATTACCCCTCTTTTTAAAGAGGGTTTAACGCTTCTCTAATCTCCTAAAAGATTGGTGGAGGTGACGGGAATTGCACCCGTGTCCAAGAATTTGACATCAAAGCCACTACAGGTTTAGTTTAGAGTTGTTCTCGTAAACAGGTTGTCTCTAAACTGAACCACCTGTTCACAAGCCCTGTTATTTTCTGGCCCTACTCCGACAAGGCAAGCAGAGTAGAACGAGCCTGCTTTCGACGTTCCATCCCTAATAGCAGGTGTCTTAAGGGGAACGCTACTGCTAATTAAGCAGCAAGTGCCAATTGTTCGTTGGCTTGTTTGTTTTGGCCGATTAGTAACGGAGCCTTCGGCCAACTCCGACCTGCGACTTAGATGAACAAGATCCCTGTCGAACCTAATTCACCCCCAAAAATATAATAATTAGATTATCTCTTATCTTTGAAAAAATCTTGCAAAAGTTTAGCTGAATCTTTTTCCAAAATGCCGCCTTCACATTGAAAATGATGATTAAACTGCTTTATCTGAGAGAGGTTGACCACTGAACCGCAGGCGCCGGATTTTATGTCCCAACAACCAAAAATCACTTTCTTAATTCTAGACCAGATGAGAGCGCCCGCGCACAGTGCGCATGGTTCTACAGTAACATAAAGAATTGTACCAGTAAGACGCACATTTTTCAAGCGTTTTGATGCTCGTCTTAAACAAAGGATTTCAGCATGAGCGGTCGGATCATTTTTAGCAATTGTAAGATTATGTGCAGAAGCTATTTTTTTATTATTCTTGACTAAAACCGCCCCAATTGGAACTTCCCCTTTAATCCCGGCTTTTTTAGCCTCTTCTAAAGCCTGTTGCATCCAAAAACAATCTTGAGCCATTCCTGACATTAAAACACCTCTATATTTTTCTGCTACCCCAAAAGAGTTGGGTTAGGAACGGAATTGCACTAGGCTTATCAGGCAATGGCTTTTGATTGAAGAAATCTTTGAGGACTAAAAGCTTCCGGTTCTTTGGAATTTTTTAAAAAAATATCCGCAAAAATTTTACCGGTAATAGGGGATAGCAAAATTCCATTGCGGAAATGACCGGATGCAACGTAAATATTTTTATAACCCGGAACCAAACCGATCACAGGCTTTCCATCCGGGCTTTTTGGACGTAACCCCGCCCAAAACCCTTTAAAGGGAAAATGAGAGCTGTCTGGAAAAACTTTACAAATATATTCAGCCATAAGTTCTGTAGCTTCTTTGTCTTCAGATTTATCAAAACCTCGGTCCATTGCAGTAGCGCCAACAATTAAATGACCATCTTTTTTAGGAACTGCATAACAGACAATCTGTTGGGGATTCTCAATCTCCCCCAAATAGATGGGAGTGTTCCACTGGTTTTTCTCAATCCAGCTAGGACTCATCTGAAAAATAAGAATTTGACCTTTTATAGGATTTACAGGCGCTAAACCATTTAATAAATGTCCGGTCCATGCGCCTGCGGCTATAACAAATTTTTCCGCGCTAAATTTAGAAAGGTTAGTCTCTATAAAATTTAAGCCCGGCTCTTTTAAAGGTATCCGCTCAAAATTTTCTTCTTCAAAAAATTCAACTCCAAGCTTTTTAGCAGCCTCGGAAAAGGCTAGGGTTAAACGGCTGGAAGAAACCTGCCCGTCTTCAGGAACAAAAAAACCTCCATGAAGATCAGGGCTGAGAAAAGGAAATTTCTTTAAAACTTCTTCTTTTGAAAGCCAGACGCTTTCAAGACCCATTTTTTTCTGTTCTTGCATGCGATTTTTTAACTCTGTCTCTTGTTTCGCATTAAACGCAACCGAACATATCCCGCTTTTTATATATTCTATATCCACTCCGGAAATCTCTTTTAATTCCTGGGAAAGCGCAGGAAAACAATTGCGGCTGGCTATTGCTAATTCTAAAAAAGAGCCTTGAGATTCAGCTTCAATCTGAGCTGCCAGCATCCCTGCCGCGCCAGAAGAAGCCTCTTCGCCTATGGTAGTTCTGTCAATCACCCCAACTTTTAATTTTCCCTTAGACTCTTTTGCTAAATAATAGGCGATAGAGCAGCCAATCACCCCAGCTCCCACTATCACCACATCAAAATGTTTTTCGTAAGAATAATTGCTCATATGGAAGGATTGATGACTAAAATCGAATTCATCTCTTTACATTCCCCTGCCCAAGGCGCTGTAAGTTCTAAAGCATCTGTTTCATCTGGAAAATCTTTAAGCCTTCTTAAAATAGAAAGATCAGTTAATCCTCCAAAAACAAAAAGCATAGTCTCTGCTTTTTGAGGAGATTGAATGGCAGAAATTTTACAGTTTAATTGATCCAGAAACTTTTTTTCGTTTCCAATATAAAGGATTTTTTTATTTTCAATTTCACATTCCATCCGTAACATACCGCACATTTTTTCTAAATTGGAAAGCGCTGGCAGGATTCTATCTTCCCACATTCCTAAAGTGATTGGAACAACAGCTTCAATTTTAAAGCGTTCTATAATCTTTTGGCTAAAAAAACTGAAATTTAAGTCCACTCTAAAATTTCAACTTTTTCTTTAATGACTTTTTTAGAAGGGTATAGAGGCACAACAATTTCTTGAGGGGCAAACCAGAGTTTTATTTCTCTTTCAGATTCAGCAGGGGATGAGGAGGCGTGAATCACGTTTTCATAAACGCCTTTAGTTGTAATTCTTCCATAAGAGCCTCGTATGCTGGTGGGGTCGGCTTCTTCCGGATTAGTAGCTCCTGCAATAGCTCTTACCTTTTCAATGGCGTTTGCTCCTTGATAAACTAAGGCTAAAACCCGCTCGCATTTGTGATAATGGCCCTGAATGTAAAGAATAAGATCCTCAAAAAAAGGTTTATCTTTAAGATGATAATAATGTTTTTCAGCCAGTTCCCTAGAAACGCAAACAACCCTAGATCCAATAATGATCAACTTTGTTTCTGAGAGTTTAGTTAATATATTCCCAGTTAAAGATTTTTTTAAACCATCCGGCTTAATTAAAACTAAAGTTTGCTGAATTTGACTTTGTCCTACGCTATTAGGCATTTAATCTCCTTCCAATAAATTAAAAAAACAGAATATTTGATTTTACGCAAAATGGATTTTGTTGTCAAATGTTACCCCTTGAAAAATAAAGGTTCAGGGGCTATACTTAGGCTCGTCTTAGAAAAAAACCTGTCTTTATTCTTCGGAACCACATTAAGAGTTACTCAATAAAACAAAAATAAGTTCTAGGTACAAGTGACTAGAAAAGTGAGGTGGTTTATGTACGAAACCATAATCTTAGCCATTGCTTGTCTTTCAGCTCCTTTGTTTGCTAAATACGCGGGCTTTGAAATTAAGAAAAAGCCATTTGATATGGTAGGGGTTGCAGGGCTTTTCTTTCTTTTAGGCGCAGCGTTTTCTTTGGGCCCATCCAAAGTAAACTTCCTAGTGCAGATAGCAAGCGCAGGCTCTATTATTTCTCATATACTAGGCTGGCTTTTGGTGATTATTGGCGCTTTTCGCAGCGCCTTGGATGTTCTAATGGAAACTGAAGAGCATTCTGTAACCCATTAAAAATGCCAGTAGGTTGGTCCGATCCGTAAATGGTGCAGCCAAGCTGATGGCAGGCAGTAAAGGGACATCACTGCCAACCAACCGTGCGATAGAGCCAACAGATAAAGGTTCGGCGCTTTTTGAAAGAAATAGGACCAAAAAATTCCGCCAATCCCAGTAAGAATCATGAGAGCGGGATTAGGAAAATGAATCAAAGAAAAAATAGAACCCGACGCAACTGCAATGATCAAAGGTTGTGGAAAAACATTTTGCAATCTGCGGGTTAGGAAAACCTGTAAACCTATCTGCTGCAAAAAAGACCAAAAAACATATTCTGAAACACGCAAAGCAAACTGTCCATCATAATTAAAACTATCAAAATAAAAAGCCATACCAATAAAAAAAGCTGTAACCACTAAGGTAAAATAAAAGATCGCATAAAAAGAATGAACAAAATGTTCCCAATCCAAACTAAATTCAGGAAATTTTCTTTGCTCTCTTCCAATGCAAATAAATGGAAATCCAACGCAAAAGAGCCAAAAAAAAGAGATTCTAACAATTTCTTCCGCATGGGGTTCTAAAACCCAAATATAAAAAAATATTGCTAAAAGTTCTATAATGATCTCAATTAAACTTTGAATTCGAATGGATAAAGAATTTAAAATTGCCATTTTTTTAGTTGGATTTCTGCTTTTAATTTCTGCTTTATTGCTTGAATTTTTAGCAGAAATTCATTTTTTGAGCATACCATTTTTATTAGGTTTTCTTCCATTTAGCGTCTATCTTATCCCCTATATTTTACTCAGCACAGAACAGGGTATCCTAAATCTGCAAAAATTTATCTTTCCAGCGTCTTGGAAAAAATTCTTATTTCCCCTATTTTTACTATCAATATATAGTATCTTTAGCATAGCCTCGTCAACTTTTAATCCCACTCTTTTTATAAAACTTGGTCTCTGGCTCATTCTTCCAACCTTTCTCTTCACTAAAAATATTATATTTTCAGAACTCACATCATCTTCCACACCCAATGTTGGTTCTGGGGATAAATGCTCCTTAAGAGATTGGGTTGGGGTGCTGCTTCTCTGGCTTCCCATTGAATTTGGAGCTCTTTCCGGTTTTGATATTACCTTTAAACCAGGCTTAACGATCCCTGCGCTCCCCTTTGTGGCAGTCATCCAAGGGCTCTATCTCTTTAGAATATTAAGAAATCTGCCACAAATAGGGTATGATTTTCTTTGGAATTTTAAGGATCTTAAAATTGCGTTTCTTGCTTTATTCTTACTCGCATTCAGTTTGATCCCTTTAGGAACTCAAATGGGATTTATTCAATTTTCTTTTACTCCTCCCTCTTTTGGGGAAACCGTCAAACTTATATTAGGCATCTATTTTTTAGTGGCAATCCCTGAAGAACTTTTATTTAGAGGTTTGATCCAAAACCTTCTTTTTAAATCTTTTAATGGAAAAGTTCCTTGGTTCTTAGTTTTAAGCACCGCTTCCATTATTTTTGGCTTTTCCCATTGGAACAATTTTACCCCTGCGGATATTCGTTATGTTTTTTTAGCTTCTCTTGCTGGACTAGGCTATGGTTTTGTATATTTTAAAACTGGAAAAACTACTATTTCTGCGCTGGTCCACTGTGGTGTAAACTTTTTCTGGGCCATCTGTTTTCCTGGGACTCAAGGATGATGATGAAATTACTATTTATTTTCTGTGGTCTTGTTTTTAATAGCTTTTTTGCCATGGCGGATGAGCTCAATCAAGAAGATCTTTTATTTGCAGGTGCTTCCAAAGAGAAAATCACGCCAACCATTGAAACATTTTCTGATATTAATGAAAACGGAAAATATGATTTAAAAGAGCCTTTCACAGACCTGAATAATAATGGAAGTTGGGATCCGGTCTGGCTGGGTGGAAACCAAAATGGCAGATTTGCTTTAGGAGCGCACGATGATCTTTGGGCAAAGAGCCTTATAGTAGAGTCAAGTCAAACCTCCCTTATATTAATTTCCTTAGATTTGATTGGTTTTTTATTTGATGAGGTGGATTCTATTCAAACAGCGATTTCTGAAAAATGGGGAATACCAGCTGAACAAATTTTTATTGCAAGCACCCACAACCATAGCGGACCAGACACCATTGGTTTATGGGGAGAGTCTGGCTCTGGAAAAAATAGCGAATACCTATCTTTTGTAAAAGCTCAAGTTCTTAAATCCGTAAAAACAGCAATGCAAAATAAGAAAAAAGCAAAAATAGTTTGGGGAAAAACTGAATATTCTAATCCTATTCATGATGCGCGTCCTCCTGAAGTAATCAATGATCTGCTCTTATCTTTCCGATTAGAAGATGAGCAAGGGGCTACTATTGCCACAATCGTAAACTATAGCATGCATGCTGAGGTCTTAAATGAAAAAAACAGACTCATTACTGCTGATTATCCCGGAACTTTAACTGAAAAATTGGAAAAACATTTTGGGGGTGTGGCTCTTTTTTTTGCTGGAGATATTGGAGGGATGCAAACTCCAAAAATTTTTTTTCATACCTTCTTTATCTCTAAAAAAATTGGAGAAAATTTGGCAAAAGAGGTCATTCTTTCTTTAAAGCAAGGAAAAAGCGTTCCAATTGAAACGCTTCATGTCAAACAAGAAACCCTTATGATTCCTATTGAAAACCCTAAATTTCTAGAGGCAATGGAAAAAGGAATTTTTGGTTCCACAAAAAATCTGCTTAAAGAGAGCGACGGACAACTCTTTATTCCTGCTGAAATTGGGTTTATTCAAATTGGGCCTGCGCAATTTGTAACAGTTCCCGGGGAACTGTTCCCTGAATTAGGGCATGTTTTAAGAAATGAAATGAAACTTGAATATAAATTTTTATTTGGACTCTGTAATAATGAAATTGGCTATATTGTTCCGGAAGAAGACTGGAATCCTAATGGGTATGAAGAGACCATGTCCTTAGGACCAAAAACCAGCGCACTCATCCTCTCCACACTCCTACAACTAATTAAAAACTAGCCCCTTAGGAAAATTCTACAAAAATCGTATAAGCCCAGAACCAAAATTGGTTGCGCAAAAAGATGTCGGTTCTTGGGATGGAAAGTTTGAAAGAATATAGATTTATTTATATTATAATTGTTTATGCCTATAACTGAAATTCCGAAGGTCTATGACCCAAAAAGCGTGGAGTCTTACTGGGCAGATGTTTGGATTAAAGAACGCATTTTCCAGCCGCAACTCAACCAAAAAACCCCTTTTGTGATTGTGATCCCTCCCCCAAATGTGACGGGTTCTTTGCATATGGGGCATGCTTTAAATAATACTTTACAAGATATACTCATCCGTTGGAAAAAAATGAATCAGTTTGAATGTTTGTGGGTGCCGGGAACAGACCATGGCGGAATTGCCACGCAAAATGTTGTGGAGAAAATGTTAAAAGCAGAAAAAAAATCCCGTTATGATCTAGGCAGAGAGAAATTTCTTGAAAGAATGTGGCAGTGGAGGAAAGAATCTGGAGATACTATTTTAATGCAACTGCGCAAACTAGGCTGCAGCTTAGATTGGACAAGAACCAGATTTACCATGGATGAAACCTGTTCCAAATCCGTATTATTTGCTTTTAATGAATTTTTTAAAAAAGGGTGGATTTATCGCGGGAAACGGATGGTGAATTGGTGCGTGCGTTGCCAGACCGCGCTTTCTGACATTGAAGTAGAATATGAGGAACGGAAAGACAAACTCTACTATATCCGTTATCCAATTCTCTCTGGAAAAAAAGAGGGTTGGCAAGGAGTTCCTTTGGTTGTTGCAACTACCAGACCAGAAACCATGTTAGGAGATACCGCCGTAGCTGTGCACCCAGATGATACGCGTTATGAAAAAATTCATGGCTGGTGGATCCAACTTCCTTTAGTAGAAAAAGAGATCCCTCTTATTACTGATCATGCGATTGACCCAAAATTTGGCACTGGGGTTGTTAAAGTTACTCCTGCCCATGATCCAATAGATTTTGAAATTGGCCAGAGACATCACCTGGCACAGGAAGTAGTCATTGGTTTTGACGGAAAAATGAGCGGATCCGCTGGAAAATATGCAACTCTTTCCAGAGAGGAATGCAGAAAAGAAGTGGTGAAGGAATTGGAAACGCAAGGTTTAATTGAAAAGATTGAAGATTACCGCCACTCGGTTGGGGTTTGTTATCGCTGTGGCGTGATCGTTGAACCTTTAATTTCTGATCAGTGGTTTTTAAAAGTGGACAAGCTTGCAGAGCAAGCTCTCAAAGCCAGCAAAGAAGAAAAAATTAAAATTTTTCCTGAAACATGGAATAAACCTTATGTAAGTTGGCTGGAAAATCTTAAAGACTGGTGTATCTCCCGTCAAATTTGGTGGGGTCATAGGATCCCTGTTTGGTATTGCAATAAGTGCGATGAATCGCGCCTATTAATAATTACAACAAGTGATGGAGTAAAAAATATTCTTACAGATAATATTGCTGGACGCACGATTGGTGAAGGTGTCTCTCCACTGATTAATGAAACAAATCCGGAAAACCCTCCTTCCCATTGTCCAAAATGTAAGGGCACAAATTTTACACAAGATACAGATGTGCTAGATACTTGGTTTTCTTCAGCGCTCTGGCCAATTTCAGTTTTGGGCTGGCCAGAAGAGAGTCCAGATTTAAAAAGATATTATCCCACTTCAGTCTTAGTTACAGGTCATGAGATTTTATACCTCTGGGTAGCAAGAATGGCAATGATGGGACTTTATTTTAAAAAAGAGGTTCCTTTTTCCCATGTTTTTATTCATGGGATTGTAAGAGATAAGCAGGGTAAAAAAATGTCTAAATCCCTAGGGAATGTGATTGATCCTCTTACGATCATGCAAAAGTACGGCACAGACGCTTTAAGATTTGTATTAACCTATAACAGCGTGCCGGGCAGAGACATGCAGCTTTCTGAAGACAGTTTTATTTCAGCTAGAAATTTCTGCAACAAAATCTGGAATGTCAGCAGATTTGTTTTAATGAATATTGAGACGACAAACTTTAAATTTAGCGAGGAAGAACTTCCCCATCTTGAATTAGATCTTGCCAGCAAATGGATCTTAAGCAGATTTCAAAAAACAGTTTTAGCTGTGGAAAAATCGCTTTTAGCATACGACCTTGCCCAAACCTCTAGGATCCTCTACCAATTCATCTGGAGTGAATTTTGCGATTGGTATGTAGAACTCTCCAAACTCATTCTTTTAGATCCAACAAAGAACAAAGAAACAACTCTTAAAATATTGCTGGTTCTCATAAAAGGTATTGTTAAACTTCTTCATCCAATGATGCCTTTTATAACGGAAGAAATCTGGAAAAAATTGGGTGAAATGAATCTTATCTTAAAAGATGAAACCAAAAGCGTGGTCTTCTCGCTCTATCCAAAAGCAAACATCCAACTTGAGAATGACTTGGCAGAAACGAACATGGATTTTCTCATGACAGCCATTACTAAAATCCGAACCATTCGATCAGAAATGAATGTGCCGCCTGCAACAAAAATTGAAATCTTAATTAATGGACCGGATTCCGATGAAAAAAAATTACTTGAAAAACACTCTATTTATATTCAACACCTTTGCAAGGTAGAAAAAATTCTAATTGGTAACAAACTTGAGAAACCGCAAAAATCCGCAACCTTAGTTTTTAGCGGCTTAGAGATTTTCATGCCATTGGAAGGGCTGATTGATTTTAGTAAAGAGCAGCAACGGCTTTTAAAAGAATTTAATTTACTCAAAAAAGAGATTGAACATTTAGACGCTCGTTTATCACAGCCGGATTTCAAAACCCATGCGCCTGAAGAAGAAATCGTCAGAACTTTAGAAAGAAAAAAAGAAACAGACCAAAAATTAATTAAATTAAAAGAACATTTGGAACTCGTGCAATGAGAAATGACTCATGAAATATTTTAGATTTATTAAAATTGAACATACGCTTTTTTCTCTACCCATTGTTTTCTCTGGCACAATGCTTGCAGCTCATTTTTCCAGTTCAAAACCTAATATTACGTTTTTGCATGTGGTTTGGATTTTTTTTGCCATTCTTGGCGCACGATCTTTTGGATTTGGCATAAACCGCCTGCTCGATTCTGATATTGACAAACAAAATCCAAGAACCAAAAATAGGGAAATTCCTTCGGGCCAAATTTCTTTATCTAAAGCTTGCGTATTTGTCTCGATCTCTGCTCTGCTTTTTTTATTCTCAGCCAGCCGTCTTTCAAAAACTGCCCTTTTCCTAGCCATCATTCCTCTGATTCTTTTTACAATTTATCCTTTATTAAAAAGATGGACAGCTCTTTGCCATTTAGGGTTAGGTCTTGCCTGGGGGGTTGCGCCTATAGGAGGCTGGATAGCAATAGATCCAAAAATATTCCCTTTATCTAATCTTGCTCCTGTTTTACTGCTCTCAATTTTTTGCATTTTTTGGGTGGCGGGATTTGACATGATCTACGCCCTCTTAGATGAAGAATTTGACCGCATGAATGGAATCTATTCTATCCCTGCCAAGATTGGCAAAAAAAATGCTTTAAGGATTTCTGAACTCTTTCATTTTTTCTCTTTTATTATTTTAGGAATCTTAGTCAATTCTTATTTTGATCAAGGCGATTCTTATCTTTTATTTAGCTCTGCCGGAATATTATTTTTAATGTGCCACTGGAAAGTGCTATTCAACGTTCTAACTCCCAGCGTGATTGATTTTGCTTTTTTTAAAGCCAACGCGGCCATAGGCTTTATAATTTTTTTTCTTACATTGACAAAAAAAATTCCATAATTATTAAAGCGCAGCCTAATAGATAATATGCGAGGAGGTTTTCTGATGAAAACCATTATTGCCATGACAGGAGCTTCTGGATCTTTGTTCGGACTAGAATTTATTAAAAACTGTCCGGATGAAAAGTATTTAATTCTTTCCCGCTGGGGAAAATCTGTGTTGGCTCAAGAAACAGGCTTAACTTTAGAAAATTTGGCGCCTTATGCAAAAAAAGTTTTTTCAGATGAGGACCTTTCTTCCCCCTTTGCTTCCGGCTCAAATAGTTTTAATGCCATGGTCATTGTTCCCTGTTCAGCCTCCACGCTTTCAAAAATAGCTTCAGGCATTGCGGATTCTTTAATTACGCGCGCAGCCCATGTCGCATTAAAAGAAAAAAGAAAACTGATTCTTTGTTTGCGGGAAACCCCGCTTTCAACGATTCTTTTAGAAAATATGTTGAAACTTTCCCAGAGCGGGGCAGTCCTCATGCCCATTTCACCTTCCTACTACCAAAAGGCAACTACCATTCAAGAGCAAGCTCAGCTTTTTTCTGAGCGCATCATTCAGATGATCGTTCCTGACTTTGAAACCTCTGGCTGGAAAAAGGAATGTTTGTAAACAGTAAAATATGAATTCAACTGATCTTCATCATTTCTTGAAAAAATTGGAAAGTTGCGGACTTTTAAAAAAAGTTGAGGTTCCAGTAGATTCAGAATTAGAAATTACAGAAATTGTAAACCGTTTTTATGAAAACTCTATTTTAGATTCTTCTTCGGTTCCAGCCTTTCTCTTTAAAAACGTAAAAGGGTCAAAATTTCCTTTAACCATTAATCTCTTAGGCTCTGAAAAAGCATTAGAACTTGCCTTAGGGAATAGGGTAGAAGATCTGGGAGAAAAACTTTTCAGAGCGATTGGGGAATTTCAACATCTTGCTCCTAAAGGAAAACTCTTCTCCTGGTTATGGAAACATAAAAAACTTTTATGGAAGTTTCGGTTTGCAAAAGCCTGCATGGTAAAAAATTCTCCAGTTAAGGAAGTAAAGAAAAGTGGGTCAGAAATTAATTTAAATGAATTTCCAATTTTAAAATGCTGGCCAGAGGACGGCGGTAAATTTATCACTGCGGGTCTCGTTTTTACTAAAAGCCCAAAAACAGGACTTAAAAATATGGGAATTTATAGGCTGCAGGTTTTAAATTCAAAAGAACTTATTCTTCACTGGCAAATCCAAAAAGGAGGAGCCTTTCACTTTTGGGAAGCAGAATCGCAAAACCAACCTTTAGAAATTGCCATTGCCATAGGCGGAGATCCTCTTTTGTGGCTGGCAGGGATTCTTCCCCTGCCAGAAGGCATGGATGAGATTTCTATAGCAAGTTTTTTAGCAGGCAGAAAAATTCCCATGATCGCTTGTGAAACAGTTTCTTTAGAAGTTCCAGCAAGCGCTGAGATTATAATTGAAGGAATTGCCCAGCCTAAAAGGCGCGCCCAAGAAGGTCCCTTTGGCGATCACTTTGGCCACTATTCTCATCCAGCTCCATTCCCAGTGCTTAAAATAAAATGTATCACACACAAAAAAAATGCCATTTACCACGCTGCCATTGTTGGCAAACCACCGCAAGAAGATAAAGTAATGGGTGAAGCTGTCACTAAACTTTTTTCCCCGCTCCTCAAAACGATAAAGCCAGAACTTCATGATCTTTGGGCATATTATGAAACAGGATTTCATAACCTTTTAGTGATTAGCGTGAAACAAAGATATGAAAAAGAAGGAATCAAAACCGCTCTAGCTCTTTTAGGAGAAGGGCAGCTCTCCTTAAGCAAATGCGTCATTGTAGTGGATGAAAATGTAAATGCGCGAAATTTTTTAGATGTGCTAAAAGCAATTAAAGAAAATTTTATTCCAAAACAAGATTTTATTCTTATCCCTTCCACAGCCCAAGATACCCTGGATTTTACTGGTCCAAAAATCAATCGCGGCAGTAAAATGATTTTAGACGCCACATCCAGTTCTAAACTGCAAGAACATCAGACCATAACTAATAATGATCTATCTTCTCTTAAACCCTTAGCCCAAGAAAAAATAAATTCTGAAAAGTGCAGAAACCTTAAATCCCAAACTAATCTTTTTAAAAACATGGATCTTCCTTTGTTGAAAACTATTGATCCTAATATTTTAGATTTTAGAATAGTTGAAGAAACGCTTTTAGTGGTAAAGGTGCAAAACGAACCTGAGGGGGCTACAGATAAAGTTCAAAAAAATAAAGGAAAGCTACTTCTAGAAAAACTTTTAAAAAACGAAGAGCTGCAAAATTTTAAAATCATCGCCATGGTCAGTGAAGATGTGCCTTTAGAGACTGATCATTTAATGTTATGGGGCATCTTTACCCGTTTTGATTGTGAAAGAGATCTGCTTTTTTCCAAAGTGACGCTGGAAGGAATTCACCCAATCTATCTAGGAGCGCTAGGCATTGACGCCACATGGAAGGAAAACTATCCTCACCCTCTATCCATGTTACCATCCGTAAAAGAAAAAGTAACCCAACGCTGGAATGACTACACTATCCTTTGAACTCTCCAAAAAAACTGAATGACTAACTTTGAAGAGGATTATTCGTTTGATTGTCCTTATTGCATGGAGACCAACGATATCCGCATTGACCTTACAGGCGGGAAAAAGCAACAATTCATTTATGATTGTGAAATCTGCTGTCATCCAATTCTTATCAAACTTGAGGTCAGCTCAAAAGGCATTAAAAATTTTTTTGCTGAAAAGGAATAGTTGCGGGCAAGAATGTCCCTTTATCTGTAAGCAAGGTTCAACATGATTCAAATCGGCAACAAAAAAATTAATACCAACATTTTTTTAGCTCCTCTTTCTGCCAGCTCGGATCTGGCGTTTCGTCTGATAGCGCGAGAACAGGGAGCAAAATTTTGCTTTTTTGAAATGATTGATTCCAACTCGTTAGTTTATGGATCTCCTAGATCAGAGAGAATTCTCCAAACTTGTCCTGAAGACCAACCAATCGCTGCCCAAATTTTAGGAGCAGACCCAGAAATCATGCTAAAAGCAGCAGAGCTCATTTTAAACCGGGCTCCCATAACTTTTTTGGATATCAACGCGGCTTGTCCGGTTCGAAAAGTATGTAAGAAAGGCGCTGGCGCCTATTTTTTAAATAATCCTGCGCCGCTTGTTAGGGTGATTGAACGGTTGAGCAGCACTTTATCCATACCCATCACAGTTAAAATGAGAGTGGGGTTGAATCAGGTAGATATTCCCAGCGCGGTTCAATTTGCAAAAAGTTGCGAGTCTAGCGGCGCATCCGCTTTATTTGTTCATGGACGTTCGCAGTCTCAAGAAAATGTTGGGCCTGTTAATTACGAGGCGATCCGCGCCATTAAAGAATCCGTTGAAATTCCTGTCTTCGGCAGTGGAAATATTTTGAATCCGCCGCTTGCAAAAAAAATGTTTGATGAAACTAGATGCGATGGAATCCTGATTGCCAAAGGATCTTTCGGAAATCCTTCCATTTATCGAGATATAGAAACCTATCTTGCAACCGGAACCTGGCATCCTGCAATAGAACTCCGAGAAAAACTAAAGTTCCTCAAAAAACATCTCTTGCTAGTTCAACAGATCAAAGGACCTCATGCGATCTGCCATATTGGCGAATTAGCAAAAATCTGTCTTTGGTACTTAAAAGGATTTTCTTCAAGCTCTCGAATGCGCGCCCAGATTTTTAAGTCTCAAAACAATCAGGAGCTCCTCGCGCAGATCGAATCTATAATGGGCGATGACTTATCAGGAGAGATATCCCCATGTGCGGAGAAGATCTGAATCTCGGCTCCAGCGTCCGCCAATGTCGGTTCGGTAAAACATATTTGGAATCACAATATTTTTAATCCTTGTGTAAGCTTCTTTTCTGGCTTCATCCATCGTGGGCCCGGATCCTGTAACCACTAAAACATAACCCGAACTTCCTGTCAAATGCCAAGCGTCATCTACAACTTTGATGTCCGCAGGCCAGATGCCGTCTCTCGCTGGTTTCTTAAAAATCACAACCGATTCTTCTGAATATTTTTTAAAAGTTTTAATATCCTCAAATGGAAATGGCGGCACAGCCACCACCACTCCTATCTGATACCCCTTCTTAACTTTGAGAGTGGGCGTCTGACCATTTGCAATGCCCTGAAAAAACTCTCCCAATGGCGAGAGGATTCCTTCCATTTGAATAGTGATCGTTGGAACTCCGAATCGGCAAGTACATTCCAGAGGATAGATGCCGCGGTTATTGGCGATGCAGTTGATATCAAAGTAGCCGACATAACCCGCTGCCGCTAGCTTCGGTTTCATTTTTAAAAGAGTACCTTCATAAAGTTTTCCCTCATTACACCAAAACATGGATGTGCCCATCTCCCCTGTAGTGGGTCCAATCTCATCGTTAAATAGACGTTTGTGCTCGAAGTTGACGCAGCAGGGCTGAATGAAATCTTTGCCATTAAAAAATCCGCCGACAGCGACTTCAACCCCGGTCGCAAATTTTTGCAGTTGAAAACTTTTGATTTTGCTGGACCAGCCTTTTTTGTAATGTTTCAAAATCATCAAGACATCCAAACCATCTTCTTCCTGACCAATAAAGGAAAGCACTTTTTCATTTTGGGCAGTGCCGTCAGGTTTGACCACATAACGGTCAGGGTTTGCCTGAACAAATTGAGCCGCGTCATCAAAGGTCTTGAAAGTCCAATAGGGGAGGAGATTAAGTCCCATGGACTTCATCTCCTCCTGGCCAAATTCGCGGTTGAGCTCCAACCTGTCCGTATAGGAGGTTCCGCCAATCACTGCTTTTCCCTGTTTGCGTAAAGATTCTGCCAGGGATCCAAAATCGGAATCGTCAAAGATAATGACCTCAGCCCAGTCTTTCCAATCCTTCCAGTTCTCCACTTTTTCCACAAAACCGTCGGAGACCTGTTTCTCCTCTTCGTTTTCAATAAAATATTTAACTTCGTGTCCCTCTTTCTGAAGTTGAGCGCAGAGATCTCCGATCAGCCCGACTCTGGAGATCGCAAGGAATTTAAAAATTTTTTTTCCATTTTCGTTCGTAGAAACAGCGGCTGGCTTTTCTTGTTCTCTCATAAATTAAACTGTAGATTAAAAATCATTTTTTTGCAAGAGCAATTTTGAGAAATAAAAAACTCCTACCCGAAATTGGTAGGAGTTATCAGTTCCAAACATCTCTACGATTTAGGCAAACTCAATAAAGATTGGGGGGTTATATTGCGGATTCGAACTTTTGAGAAGGTTCTATAGGAACGCCGGGTCCCATGCTTGAAGATAGGGTGATCGAGCGAATATAAACGCCTTTAGAAGAGGCGGGTTTTACTTTTAACACTGCTTGAATAAGCGCTTTAGCGTTTTCAGAAATTTGTTCTTGGCTAAAAGAGGCTTTGCCAATGCCGCAATGAATGATTCCATAATCATCATTTTTAAATTCTATTCTGCCCCCTTTAAGCTCCTTCACAGTGCGGGCAATATCAAAAGTCACGGTTCCAGATTTAGGGTTAGGCATGAGACCCTTGGGCCCTAAAATTTTTCCAAGTTTGCTTACATCTTTCATGGCATCAGGAGTAGCCACTAACACGTCGAAATCCAACCAGCCTTTTTGAATTTTTTCTATTAAATCATTTTCTCCGCAAACATCCGCTCCCGCCTCTTTTGCTTCTTTAAGTTTTTCACCCTTTACAATCACTGCCACTTTCTTTGTTTTGCCGCTTCCCGCAGGCAAAAGCACAGTGCTCCTTACAGCCTGATCCGATTGTTTTGGATCTATCCCTAAACGAATATGGAGCTCCACAGTTTCATTAAATTTCGCGTTTGCGTTTTCTTTAACGATTTTTGCAGCTTCTTCTAAGCTGTATTTTTTATTTTCTTCAATCTTTTTTTCTAATGCCGCTATCCTTTTACCCATTGTAAAACCTTCCTTTATTCTTTAACTTCAATTCCCATGCTGCGCGCTGTGCCCTCTACCATGAGGGAAGCTGCCTGAATGTCTTTAGTATTTAAATCTGGCAATTTTTTTAAAGCGATTTCCTCTACCTGTTTTCTGGAGACTTTCCCAACTTTTGTGCGGTTAGGCACAGGAGATGCTTTTGCCAATCCAGCTGCTTTTTTTAAAAGAGAAGAGATTGGAGGCATCTTTGTGATGAAAGTAAAGGAGCGATCTTCATAGACTGTAATCACTGCAGGGATAATCATGCCTTGTTCCATGGTCTTGGTGCGTTCATTGAACTGCTTACAAAAATCCATAATGTTTACGCCATGCTGCCCTAAGGCTGGTCCTACCGGCGGAGCTGGATTAGCGGATCCCGCTGGGATTTGTAATTTAATTTGGGTTTTTATTTTTTTTGCCATACTTGATAAACCTCTCTATAACTTTTCCACTTGCAAAAAATCAAGTTCTACAGGCGTTCCCCGTCCAAAAATAGAAACCGTCACTTTAATTTTTGCGCGCTCTTCATTTACCTCTTCTACGGTTCCAATAAAATGTTTGAAGGGACCCTCATTGATCCGCACAGTTTCTCCTTGCTGAAATTGAATAGCTGCTTTAGGCTTAGAATCAGTGGGCGTGGTTGCCAATTCAATTAAATTTTTTGCTTCAATTTCAGGCAAGGCTGTTGGTTTTAAACCGCCTAAAAAACCAGTGACCCCTTGAGTGTTTTTTACCATCCAATAGGTCTCATTATCTATCAGCATGTCCACTAAAATATACCCGGGAAAAAACTTTCTTTTTTTAATCTTTCTTTTGTTCTTCTTAATTTCCACAACATCTTCCGTAGGAATTAAAATTTGAAAAATTTTATTGGAAAAATTTTTTAATAAAACCGCTTTTTCCAAAGAAGCTTTTACTTTATCTTCGTACCCTGAATAAGTATGAATCACATACCAGGCTCTAGGTTGAATTTCTGTTATTTCTGACATTAAAGTATCCAGCTGATAAATCTTGTAAAAACAAAATCTACTAAAGAAATATAAACCGCTATAATCGCCACCAGAACAATGATTACAATGGTTGAACCCATCACTTCCTTGCGGGAAAGCCAGGTCACTTTTTTTAATTCCTCATAAGATTCTTTAAAAAATAACCTAATTTTTTCCATTATTCCTCTTCAATCTCCTTATTTTTCTCCATCATCACGCCAAGCGCCAAAAGCCCAAAAGAACTAATCACAGCAAGGATAAGTCCGCCTCCAATAAAATCAAATCCATTAAAGGAAGTGTCCACGCCCATCCTCATAATTAATTTTGTAATAATTTTAGTCCATTGTTCCCCTACAATTTGCTGTAACTTCTGAATAAATGCGTCTCCCAAAATATCTGTCACTAAAGTCACAATTTCATTCAGCTTTGATCCATAAGTGGCGATTCTGCGGAAATAAAGCACTTCTGCCAGCAAAGAAATAAGGGAAAAAACAATAAAAATTTGACCGCGCACTTTTCCAGAAAGATGCTGAAAAATAGAGACTGCCATTCCAAATAACCCCACTAAAAGTATAAGCACTCCATAAATGCTCTCGATCCCTTTAAGCGAATAAAACCAAACCGTTATCCACGGAATAAACGCGGAAACCGCTAACACCATGGAAACAACTCCAGCAATATAATTCAATAACATAATTTACCTTTTAAATCTATTTTTAATAAAAAATCTTATCCTGACCCATTTAACCTAGCTGGCTAATCAGTGGAGCGTTAAAAGTTGCGGGGGAAGAGGGACTTGAACCCCCAGTCCTGGTTTTGGAGACCAGTGGTTTGCCATTAACCGATTCCCCCTAAAAAGTTTCTGGAATTGATTAACTTTTTGCCTCTTTATGAAGAGTGTGCTTTTTGCACTTAGGGCAGAATTTCTTTACTTCCACCTTAACTTTATCCGCTCTTTTTTTGCCTGCTTGATAATGATAATTTTTATCTTTACAACTAGAGCAGACTAAAGTTTGAATATTGCGTTCAGCCATCTGTTTGTAAACTTATTCCAAAATTTCGGTTACCACACCTGCGCCTACAGTGTGTCCGCCTTCACGAATCGCAAACCTTAACTGCTTCTCCATCGCCACTG
>MGUU01000022.1 GCA_001800135.1 Elusimicrobia bacterium RIFCSPLOWO2_02_FULL_39_32
TGAACCCAAGCCAATAGAAGAGTTAGAAGCTATTTTAGGTATTCAGGGAATCCTATTTGCAGTCTCTAATGCAGAAGATGCGATCAAACAAACAAAAGCTCTATTAAAGCAAGGTTCTTATGCAGTAAGGCTGATAGCAGCCTCTAATAAGATAGGGATTTGGTCAAACCTTATGGATGAGTTAGGTAAAACAGTAAGAGGCATACATATATTAGTTCTACAGATATTGGATGTTGGGGTAACTATCAAAATCGTATTGCCCAGAGATAAGTTCTTTAATGCAGGGATTGAGGAGTGGGTGAGGGATTTAGAGGGTAGAGGAAGGATTGAGAGAAACGGGAGAGAACTGACCATTCAAGGTGTTGAGTTAGAACCTCCTTCCTTTAAAGAAGATCACCAACTCCATACACTCTTTAGCTCGCAAGCTTAAAATTTATTTTTATTTTGCGCTTTAGTGTTACTCAGATTCTTTTTTAACTTTAAAGTATCATTCTTAGACATATATGGTTTCTTTTAGAATTTGATTTTTGGCGTATGGTTTTAAATATTTTTCTCTGGCTAGATCAATGGGGCGGTGAAAATGATCGTAGAAATAACTACGCATTTCATTTTTTAATTCGTAAATATGAGGGGTGTTAGGTTCTAATTCAATGAGAAGATCAATATCGCTGTCAGAATGATTAGCTCCTCTAGCGAAGGAGCCAAAAAGCCCAATCTTACTAAGATGGAAGCGTTCTTTTAAATAATTCTGATGATCTCTAATAAATTTGAGGATGTCATTCTTATCAATCATAATAATAACCCTCGAAAAATAGAATTTTTATAGCTTAATTAAATTAACAAATTTTAGCCTAACTGGTCAAAAAAATGTTACAAAAAATTGAAGACGATATAATATAAATTTTTACTTTCTTGGTCGGGATGCCGAGATTCGAACTCGGACTACATGCTCCCAAAGCACGCGTGCTACCGTTACACCACATCCCGAAAAAATTTTAACCCCAAATGTGCCCGAATAATCACTTGCTTCTCACTGCCAAATGATTATTTGGGTTAACTGTTTGGGGTTAAAAAATAACAAACTCTTTTAAAACTTATTTTACTTCTACTGTAGCTCCAGCGTCAGTTAATTTCTTTTTAATCTCTTCAGCTTGAGCTTTCGGAATAGCTTCTTTCACATTTTTGGGCGCGCCTTCTACCAAATCTTTGGCTTCTTTTAAACCAAGACCAGTGATTTCTCTCACCACTTTAATGATAGGTATTTTTTTATCCGCAGGGGCGCTTGCTAGAACTACGGTGAAATCAGTTTTTTCTTCACCAGCTGGAGCAGCTCCAGCTTGAGCTCCGCCGCCTTGAGGAGCAGCTGCCACTGCCACGGCTGCGCTAACTCCGAACTTCTCTTCAATTCCTTTTACTAACTCTGCTAATTCCAGAACCGACATTTTTGAGATCGCTTCTAGGATTTCATCTTTTGTTGCCATTGGACTTTCCTCCTTAATTATTGATTAAAAAATATTTAAGCTTTTGCTTGTTTTTGTTCCAAAGATTTTAACACCATTGCCAGTTTCTGTAAGGGAGCATTCAACACTGTGGCTAAATTTTGCAAAGGAGCATTTAAGCTGATCGCTACTTTTGTTATCAACACTTCTCTAGACGGCAGTGTTGCTAAAACTTTAATTTCTTTGTCGCTTAAAATTTTCCCGGCCAAAAATCCTGCGATAATTTTTAATTTTTCATTGCTTTTTGAAAACTCAACTACAATTTTTGCAAGAGAAGCAGCATCCCCTTTTTGAAAAGCCACTGCGGTTGGGCCAGTAAAATACTTTGTAAAATCTTCTAAGCCGGCATTTTTTAAAGAAATGCGGGTTAAAGTGTTTTTAACAATGTTGTATTCACATCCCACAGGTTTTAGTTTTGACCTTAACTCATTTAATTCAGGAGTTGTCAAACCCTGATAATTAGTTACAACTAAGTTGGGATTCTCTTTAATTTTTTCTTCTAATTTCTTAACTGATTCCTGATTTTTCTGATTTGGCATTCTTCATCCTCCTAAAAAAATAACACCTTTTTCAAGATCAAAAAGGTGTTATCTAAAAACAAATTAAACCCTTCTTGTCTCGGTAGGAAAATTTAAGCCGCTTTACAATTTCTTACAATAACTAAAAAAAGCGACACCTACTGTCTCTGACTAAAAGTTTTCTACTACTTAACCTAACTTTTAATTAAATCTTTAACCCTGGCACCGACCTACTCTTGCGGTCACTTACGCGACAACTACCATCGGCCCTGGAGGGCTTAACTGCCGTGTTCGGAATGGGAACGGGTGTTGCCCCTCCGGAATAAGCGCCAGGGAAAAATATCCAAATTCTTTATCTGGACTATAGAAAACTCTATACAGAATTTTCTATAGCCAGCTATAAGAATTTATATGTTAAAAAGCCACTCTAAAAAAATCGAGTGATGCGGTTAAGACACACGGCTGATTAGTAGTGATTAGCTCCACGTATTACTACGCTTCCACATTCACCCTATCAACGGAGTTATCTTCTCCGAGCCTTTAGGGGTCTTGCGACCACGGGAATCCTTATCTTAGGGTGCGTTTCACACTTAGATGCTTTCAGCGTTTATCGCTGCCGAACATGATTACCCAGCGATGCCCTTGGCAGGACAACTGGTACAACAGAGGTTCGTCCATCCAGGTCCTCTCGTACTATGGATAGCTCCCTTCAAGATTCCTACGACCACGGTAGATAGAGACCGTCAATTCTGTTACTTCATCCAATCTTAAAAAATTGGATTACTAACCCTTCCGGGCGCCTTAGTATTTCTACTAAGATCTGCATGTTACCATGCAGTTCGGACTATATCTTATCTCCAATTTTCTGGAAATCTTAGCGTATAGTCTCTGAGGTTCCCTGCCAAAAAGGCAGGTTACCTGCGGATTGTCCTCTAAGTTATCTAAGCTTAAAGGAGTTTCCCGCATATAGCTAAGTTTATAGACAGCAGGTTTTGTTTACTGTCTCACGACGTACTGAACCCAGCTCACGTACCACTTTAATTGGCGAACAGCCAAACCCTTCCCACCTACTTCAGCGGGAGGATGTGATGAGCCGACATCGTACAATAATCCATAATTTCTTATGGTGCAGACTATATCTTCATCCCATACTCTAGATTTAGGTCGAAACCATATCCACGAGATCTCCTTCAATTACTTTGAAGGTATGGGAGTCGGCGTGTTAGCTTATCTAAAATAATAAGCTCTTTCCTTTCGGATCAGTCGTTACAGGGTCATCCATCAGTTTATATTTAAAACACCCTAGCACATGAGGAAGTATAATCTGCTTCATTTTTATTGTGCTTTGAGTATTTACGCGTAATCTATAGTAAGATTTGTCTCGATTCAAACGACACTCTATTTGAAATGTCTTATAGAGCAAACTTATCAAGAACTCTTGTTCTTTCAAACTAAATTGCTGTGTATTTAAGTAGATAGAATTTCTGCTCCTTGCTCCATCATCCATAAACCAAACCGCTAGCGCGATTGGATTTATTTCAAGATTTGAAGGAATTGATTTTTTTCCATCCTTATAAAACCAACAATAGTAGTTCGTAAAGATTGGGAGACTTCTCGTTGTGAACCGATAGGCTATTCGATTACCTTTGCCTTT
Organism: Elusimicrobia bacterium RIFCSPLOWO2_02_FULL_39_32; assembly: GCA_001800135.1. GTDB lineage: Bacteria > Elusimicrobiota > Elusimicrobia > 2-02-FULL-39-32 > 2-02-FULL-39-32 > 2-02-FULL-39-32. Next base: position 3,672 of record MGUU01000022.1, read on the forward strand.
GCGAGATTTAGGTGGAGTGATTACATATTCATGAAAGTGCTTCCACTTCCAATCTACATAATCTTGCGATCTAAAGGAATGATTCACTTCAAACAAAGCATTTGTTCTTGTACCTTGTTTTCGAAGGGTTCCATCCCCTAGCAGACTTCCCACTAAAACTGCATGTTGTACTGATGTTAGACTTCCCACGGTATTGCCCTCCTGTTATATTCAATTATAAAAAACAACAAGATCGGGTTCCACCGTTATAAGCCGAATTTTTAGTACAGAATCACTTCTGCAGCACCCCAATATGTTAAGGTGCCAAACTTGGTCGTCGATATGAACTCTTGGACCAAATAAGCCTGTTATCCCCGGGGTAGCTTTTATCCGTTGAGTGCTGGCAATGCCACATTCTACCAGCAGATCACTAGTTCCTGCTTTCGCACCTGCTCGGGATGTCTCCCTTGCAGTTAAGCCGGCTTCTGAACTTGCTCTCGCTAGTCCGATTTCTATTCGGATTGAGCCGACCTTTGAACGCCTCCGTTACCATTTAGGCATTTTTGTTTCCTTTCAACTGGAATTTTGTAACGCATTGATAAAAGAATATAGGGATCAACAATCTCACGAAATCTTTCATAGGACTTTCCTGAAATGTAGATTTGCCATCCATCCTTTTGTTTTCGTTCCTTTGCTAAAAGAGCAAATTGTAAACGCAAAACATTAATCAATCGCTTTACATCACTCCTTAAAAAACAATGAGTATTAAATAATATCCCTTTAGAATCTCGAGATTTAATAGAACCATCATCCATAAACCAATATGCGATGCTGCGCGCAGTTAATAATTTATGAATTATTTTAGGCACACATTTTTTTCGCTCAGTGTAAAACTGCTGAGCATAAAACCGAAACGCTGGATGACTCACCGTCTGAAACCAAATATTGTTATGAGAAATATCTTGCTTCAGTTGAGGTTGAGTTAACACCCAATCTTTAAAAAGTTCATACAAATGTTTTGCATATTCATATTGTTCAGAAGAATATTCAAATTTCAATCTGTATGTTCTTCCATAATTTTGCGTTTCAAGATGCGCATCTCCTAACAACAATCCGATCAGTGTTTCGCACTGGGTGTCAGATAATTTTAAGGATGCCTTCATTGTTTCTATTTTTCGGGAGTTCATTGTTTTTAGTTGACTTGGATCCCAAATTTCTTTTGGGACTTCGCATTGCTGCGAAGATCAGACTATATCATATCCCAACTAAAGTTGGGATTCCGGCGTATAGTCGTTGAGGGGTCAATCCCAACCTAAGTTGGAACGACTTCCCTGCTGATTGTCCGCACTAGAAGATTTTTTACTACCCTAACTTTTAGATTAGGATGAGTCTCTCTAGATTCTGCATTGTCTATGATTTCTGAACGGAGATCCAAAAATACATTAACAAACGGATGTTCCAGCATACAGCCAGATGTGGATTCGCGTGTTACCACGCGAAAGCCCCTTAATTTATAATTGGCGGTCGAGGCGACCGCCCCAGTCAAACTGCCCACTTAACAATGTCCAAGGTCTTGATATAAAGAACCTTGTTAGAACGGCAGAATTAAAAGGGTGGTATTTCACTGTTCCCTCTGCCCCAGCCAAAACCAGGACTTCAAAGGGTCCCACCTATTCTACGCATCCGATTCCATCATTCAATGTTAAGATACAGTAAAGCTCCACGGGGTCTTTTCGTCTAACCGTGGTTAAAAAGCGTCTTCACTTCTACCTCAATTTCGCCGAGCCTCTCGTTGAGACAGCGCTCTCTTCGTTACTCCATTCGTGCAGGTCGGAACTTACCCGACAAGGAATTTCGCTACCTTAGGACCGTTATAGTTACGGCCGCCGTTTACTGGGGCTTAAGTTCAAAGCTTCGCAAGGCTTGCGCCCCACTAACCTCTCCCCTTGACCTTCCAGCACCGGGCAGGAGTCAGTCCCTATACATCATCTTGTGATTTCAGCAGAGACCTGTGTTTTTGTTAAACAGTCGCGAGAGCCCTTTCACTGCGGCCCCTGATAAATCAGGGGTATCCCTTCTTCCGAAGTTACGGGACAATTTTGCCTAGTTCCTTAACGAGAGTTCGCTCGCGCGCCTTAGGATTTTCACCCCACCTACCTGTGTCGGTTTGCGGTACGGTTTGAATAATCACTCCCTACGAGGATTTTCTTGGCGCAAAGGTCTGGTCACTTCCCTCTGATTTCTCAAAGGTCGCTTTTGTTTCTCGAGATAACTCCCGGGTGGATTTACCTGCCCAAGACCCAAAAAACAATCAACCTACACATCCAATCGTAGGCTGACCTTACTCTACGCGTCCCCCCTTAGGTGCAAACGCAATTATCCAAGTACAGGAATATTAACCTGTTGTCCTTCATCTACGCCTTTCGGCCTCGACTTAGGGCCGACTAACCCTGAGCTGACGAACATTGCTCAAGGAAACCTTAGGTTTACGGCGCACCGGATTCTCACCGGTGTTATCGCTACTTATTCCGACATCCTCACTTCAAAGCGCTCCAGCACTCCTTACGGTATGCCTTTATGGCACTTTGAACGCTCCCCTACCCCTTAACAATAGACGAATCTATTATTAAAGCCGTGATTGCGGTATCATGCTTGAGCCCCGAGTTGTTTTCGGCGCAAGAACACTTAGCCAGTGAGCTGTTACGCACTCTTTAAAGGGTGGCTGCTTCTAAGCCAACCTCCTAGATGTCTTAGTATTCTCACATCCTTTACCACTTAGCATGAATTTTGGGACCTAGATCGACGGTCTGGGCTGTTTCCCTCTTGCACACCGGGCTTATCCTCGATGTACTGACTCCTGTGACAATGGGCAAAGAATTCGGAGTTTGGTTAAATTCGGAACCTGGGTTGCAGGTCCTACATTATCCAGTGCTCTACCTCTTTGCTTAGACTCACAAGGCTAGTCCTAAAACTATTTCGGGGAGAACCAGCTATCTCCAAGTTAGATTGGCCTTTCGCCCCTAACCCCACCTCATGTAGGAATTTTTCAACATTCAACACTCCGAGCCTCCATCTCGTATTACCGAGACTTCACTCTGGACAGGGTTAGATCACTTGGTTTCGGGTCTGATAAATCGAACTGTATCGCCCTTTCGGACTTGCTTTCGCTTCGGCTCCCAGGATGCTTGCACATCAAGGTTAACCTTGCTCGACTCATCAACTCGCCGGATCATTCTTCAACAGGCACGCAGTTGACCATTGTCTCCGATAAATCGGAAACCATAGGTCTTCCACAGCTTGTAAACGCACAGTTTCAGGTTCTATTTCACTCCCGTTTCCGGGTTCTTTTCGCCTTTCCCTCACGGTACTAGTACACTATCGGTCGAAAGCTCGTATTTAGCCTTGGGGGGTGGGCCCCCCGGATTCCCGCCGGATACCACGTGTCCGACGGTACTTAGGTGTCCATCATAAGCCAAATTCTTTTCACCTACAGGACTGTCACCTTCTATGGTGAGCCTTTCCAGGCTCTTCGATTAAGAATTTGGTTGATCACTCATCCCAATTAAATGGAGATGGATCCTGCAACCCCTTTTCTGATTACTCAAAAAAGGTTTAGGCTGTTGCGCGTTCGCTCGCCACTACTAACGCAATCTCAATTGATTTCTATTCCTCCAGGTACTAAGATGTTTCAATTCCCTGGGTTATATCAATACGACTATGAATTCATCGTACTGTATCCTGATTCTCATCAGGATGGGTTTCCCCATTCGGAGTCCCACGGATCAAAGGTTCTTTGCACCTCCCCGTGGATTATCGCAGCTTAGCACGTCCTTCTTCTTGCGGCTTTCGCCAAGGCATCCACTATGCGCTCTTACTTTACTTAACCGCATCACACGATCTTCTTTAGAAAATGGCCAATCCGTCGGCAAACATTTTCTTTAAAAAATGAGTGATGCTATATTTTTTTATCACATTTCCTAAATTGAGCGAACTGTGAACTCTAGCTTTTTAACATTTTGTTCAATACAAACCCCGGTTCTGAGCCGAAGAAATTGCACCAAACGATTGAATTTTCTTAAAAATCAAGAAAATCCTATGAGTCAAAGACCATCGCAAAGATGAACTATTAAAAAATCTGCGCTTAAAAAAAGTGGAGATAGGGGGATTTGAACCCCCGACCTTCCCGTTGCAAACGGGACGCTCTCCCAGCTGAGCTATATCCCCAATGAAAACTCTTAAACCTATAATCCTTGCAGAATTAAATGGTTTGGGATGCTCAAAAATTTTTCCATATTTTTTATAAATTCTTTAAAGTCCATGTGGACGCACGTGGACTCGAACCACGGACCTTTCGCTTATCAAGCGAATGCTCTAACCAACTGAGCTATGCGTCCGAAAATAGCTCAAAAATACTTTATAAAAAGAGGAGATCAATCAACGCCCCATTTAGAATCGAGAGATCGACCTAAAATCCCGGATTAAAGACAAGCTCTAATCTTAAAGATTTATCTCCTTTGAAAGGAGGTGATCCAGCCGCACCTTCCGATACGGCTACCTTGTTACGACTTCACCCCAATCACCAACCACAACTTTGGTCCCGATAAATCGGGAACTTCTGTTGCAGCGGGCTTTCGTGGTGTGACGGGCGGTGTGTACAAGACCCGGGAACGTATTCACCGCGACCTTCTGATTCGCGATTACTAGCGATTCCTCCTTCATGTGGACGAATTTCAGCCCACAATCTGAACTGGGGCCAGTTTTTGGGATTGGCTCCACCTTACGGTATTGCGACCCTCTGTACTGGCCATTGTAGTACGTGTGTAGCCCTGGACATAAAGGCCATGGGGATTTGACGTCGTCCTCACCTTCCTCCCACTCATCGTGGGCAGTTTCTCCATAGTGCACCCTGATTGCTCAAGGTTAGCAAAAGGAGATGAGGGTTGCGCTCGTTGCGGGACTTAACCCAACATCTCACGACACGAGCTGACGACAACCATGCAGCACCTCGGCTAGTTCCTGACTTTACAGGTCATCTCTAGTTTCCTAGATTTTACTTCTAGTCGTTCGAGCCCAGGTAAGGTTTTTCGCGTTGCGTCGAATTAAACCACATACTCCACCGCTTGTGCGGGTCCCCGTCAATTCCTTTGAGTTTCAACCTTGCGGCCGTACTCCCCAGGCGGTAGACTTAATGCGTTAGCGTCGACACGGAGGGGGTCGATACCCCCCACATCTAGTCTACATCGTTTACAGCTAGGACTACCAGGGTATCTAATCCTGTTTGCTCCCCTAGCTTTCGCAGCTCAGTGTCAGTATTGGGCCAGTAACCTGCTTTCGCCATTGGTGTTCCTCCCGATATCTACGCATTTCACCGCTACACCGGGAATTCCAGTTACCTCTCCCACACTCGTAGTTAAACAGTATCTATAAGCCCCTCCCAGTTAAGCCGGGAGATTTCATTACAGACTTATTCAACCACCTACCTGCGCTTTACGCCTAGTAATTCCGAGTAACGCTTGCCACCTACGTATTACCGCGGCTGCTGGCACGTAGTTAGCCGTGGCTTATTCATAGAGTACTGTCAGTTCCATCTCTTCAATGGCTGTTTCGTCCCCTATAAAAGAAGTTTACAATCCGAAAACCTTCATCCTTCACGCGGCGTTGCTGGATCAGGGTTGCCCCCATTGTCCAAAATTCCCCACTGCTGCCTCCCGTAGGAGTCTGGACCGTGTCTCAGTTCCAGTGTGGCCGTTCACCCTTTCAGGTCGGCTACCCGTCTTTGCCTTGGTGGGCTATTATCTCACCAACTAGCTGATAGGCCACGGGCTCATCTTTAAGTGTTCCTTACGAAACTTTTACCCCTTTCTTTTATTGAAAAGATTGTGGTCTTATGGAACATTAGTCCCGCTTTCGCGGGATTATTTTCCTCTTAAAGGCAGATCACCCATGTATTACTCACCCGTTTGCCACTAGTGTTTGACTGTATTACTACAGCCAAACACCCGTTCGACTTGCATGTGTTAGGCACGCCGCCAGCGTTCACTCTGAGCCAGGATCAAACCCTCCACATAAAATGAACTGATTAAAAATTCTTTAAAGAAATTCGAAAATTCGAACCCTATAAATATTTTTATCAGTTATTATAATAGAGGTTTTAAATGACTCTAATTACATTTGATTAATTGTGAATTGACTTATTGTCTCTCGATTCTAATGGATCTTTTTGAAAGATCCTTATTAGGGCGTTGATTGATCTCCCTATCAACTGTTCCGTTATTTTCAGTTGACAGGAATTTTCTTTCTCATTAAAACAGCCCCGAGATTTTGAACAAATTTCGCGCTCAAAACCACGAAGCCAATTTCCATGAAACAAAGAAATTTTATTGCGATGTCAAAGAACAAATTCTTTTCGGTAACTTCAAATAATAGCAAACAAAAAAAAATGTGTCAATAGTTTTTTAAAATTTTTAAATATTTTTTAAAGAAAATTCTTTAGGATACCTCTGGAAGGAAATTAAAAAAAGAAAACTTTAAAAACTTACACAGCTTCTACAGCTCTAATTCCTGGAACTTGCTCTAAAATAATTCTTTCAATTCCTGCCTTTAGGGTCATGGTGCTGGAAGGGCAAGAGCCGCAAGCGCCGCGCATCTCTACATAAACAACCCCATCCACAATATCATTCACTTCCACAAAACCCCCATCCATTTCAATTGCAGGACGAATTTGGTCTAAGGCTTGCTCCACCTTTTGGCGCAGCGCATCGTTTTGAGAAGGCTCTAAGGGAAGTTTACTATTTTCAATTTTATTTTCACTCATGGTTATTTCCTATAACACCAAAGTACAACCATTCCTTCCTAAAGGACGAGAGTGTGACTTCGTCACCTCCAGTCGCTGAAGCTCAGTCATTTGATTTTAGTATAGCAGACAAGCCTAGAAAATACAAGGCAATTTTTATAGAATAGACCCCTATGCTTGACCTAAAAAAGTTAAGAGAAAACCCGCAAGAGTTAAAAGAGCTGCTTGCAAAAAGAGGAATTGAAAATCCTTGGGGAAAAGATTCTAACGGGCTTTCTCTTGAAAAATTTTTTGAACTAGATCAAACTCATAAAACTTTGCTGCAAGAACTGGAAAAATTAAGAGCGCGTAAAAAGAAGCTAGCGGAAGAATTTCAGTCTCTTAAAAAAAATGGCAAAGAAACTGCCCAATGTGTTCAAGAAACAGAAATCCTAAAAAAAGAGCTGGGGAGTATAGAAGAGCAATTCGAACAAAAAGATCATCTTATTTCAGATGCGCTTTTAAGGATTCCTAATTTTGTAGATGCATCCGTGCCTTTTGGAAAAAGCAGTGAAGAAAATGTTTTAGTCCGTCAAACCAGTAAAACAACAGAGTTTTCTTTTCCCCCAAAGGCTCATTGGGAGATTGGAGAAAAATTAAACATCCTAGATTTTGAAACCGCTGGAAAAATTTCCGGTTCAAGATTCGCGCTTTTAAAAGGAGCTGGGGCTGCTTTAGAACGCGCCCTCATCTCCTTTATGTTAGACCTGCATGTAAAAAAACATGGCTATACTGAAATTTTAGCGCCATACCTGGTGCTGCCAAAAGCGATGCAGGGCACAGGGCAGCTTCCAAAATTTGAAGAAGAGATGTTCAAAATAGAGCGGGACAATCTTTATTTAATTCCTACCGCGGAAGTCTCTATCACCAATATCCATCGGGATGAGTTGTTAAATGAGATGGAGCTTCCTAAAAAATATGTTTCTTATTCAGCCTGTTTTAGGAGAGAAGCTGGTTCTTACGGCAAAGATACCAAAGGGCTGATCCGCAATCATCAATTTAACAAAGTGGAGCTGGTTTGGTTTACTAAACCAGAAACCTCTTTCCAAGATTTAGAAAGATTAACTCAAGACGCGGAAGATGTGTTAAAAGAAATTGGCATTCCTTATAGAGTCATGGCTTTATGCAGCGGAGATGTTGGTTTTGCTTCCGCAAAAACTTATGATTTGGAAGTTTGGATGCCCGGAGAAAAAAGATGGAGAGAGATCTCTTCTTGCTCTTCATTTACAGATTTTCAAGCAAGACGAATGAACATTAAAATTAAAACGTCCTTAGGAAAAAAAGAGGTTGCCCATACTTTAAATGGCTCTGGGGTTGCTGTAGGAAGATTGTTTGCCGCGATTTTGGAAAACTTTCAACAGGCAGATGGAACGATACTGGTTCCTCCAGTTTTAAAACCCTACTTAGGAATGGAGTGTATTACAAAATGAAAGCGCCAACAAAACATAAAAAATTAATTGCCTGGGTCAATGAAATGGCTAAAATATGCCAGCCAGAAAAAATAGTTTGGATCAATGGCTCTGAGGAAGAAAAGAAAAAATTGGAAGAAGAAGCTATTTCCACGGGGGAACTCATCCGATTAAATCAAAAAAAACTTCCAGGCTGTTTCTTGCACCGCTCAGACCCTAGCGATGTGGCTCGTTCTGAAAAACTCACCTATATCTGCACAAAAAGAAAAAATGATGCGGGTCCAAACAATAATTGGATGGAGCCAAAAGAGGCTTATAAACGCGCAAGAGAAATTTTTTCCGGCTCTATGAAGGGAAGAACCCTCTATGTCATCCCATTTTCCATGGGACCTATTGGCTCAGAATTTAGCAAAATTGGAGTTGAACTGACGGACAGCATCTATGTGGTTCTCAACATGCGGATTATGTCGCGCATAGGTCAAGAAGTTTTAGACCAACTTGGGACGAATGGAAGCTTTACCAAATGCATGCATGGAAAAGCAGACCTTAACCCAGACAAAAGACTAATTTTACATTTTCCTGAAGATAACACGATCTGGAGCGTTGGCTCTGGATACGGCGGCAACGCGCTTCTTGGAAAAAAATGTTTAGCTCTACGCATCGCCAGCTACTTAGGGAAAAAAGAGGGCTGGATGGCGGAGCATATGCTTATCCTTGGCATAGAAAAACCGAGCGGACAAATTCAATATATTGCCGCAGCTTTCCCAAGCGCTTGCGGTAAAACAAACCTGGCCATGCTTGTGCCTCCAGAAGGGCTAAAAAGAAAAGGTTATAGAATTTGGACTGTGGGAGACGATATTGCCTGGATGAGAATTGATTCAGATAGAGGACTTTGGGCAGTGAATCCAGAAGCAGGATTTTTTGGAGTTGTGCCTGGAACGAACTCAAAATCAAATCCAAACGCAGTTAAAGCGATCCAAAAAAATACCATTTATACCAATGTAGCCTTAAAACCAGACATGACAGTTTGGTGGGAAGGAGCAGATGGAGAAATTCCAGAAGAAGCTCTGGATTGGAGAGGAAGGCCATGGAAACCAGGCATGGTGGATGAAACCGGCAGTCCTGTAAGAGCAGCTCATCCCAATAGCCGCTTTACCGCTCCTATTAGCCAGTGCCCTTCAATTTCTTTCCGCTTGGACCAACATCATGGAGTTCCAATTTCCGCCATTCTATTTGGCGGTAGAAGAGCCCGTCTCGCGCCCTTGGTTTATGAAGCGTTTGAATGGAATCATGGGGTTTATATGGGATCTACTGTAGCTTCTGAAAAAACAGCAGCAGCTGAGGGAACTTTAGGAGAGGTTCGGCGCGACCCTATGGCCATGCTTCCTTTTTGCGGTTACAATATGGCGGATTATTTTCAACACTGGGTGGACATGGGAAACCGGCTTGAAAAAAAACCAAGGATCTTTCATGTAAACTGGTTTAGAACAGATAAAAATGGGAACTTTTTGTGGCCTGGTTACGGAGAAAATTTACGCATTTTGGAATGGATTTTATATCGCTGCGAAGAAAAAGTAGAGGCTGTAAAAACCCCGATTGGGTATGTTCCTTATCCAAAAGATATTGATATAACTGGGTTAAGCTTACCTAAAGGCACTTTACAGGAACTGCTTTCAGTAAATATTCATGAGTGGAGACAAGAGCAGGAAGATCATGAAAAATATTTTAAGCAGTTCGACAGCGCTTTTCCTCACGAGCTCTTAAAAGAATGTAATTCTTTAAAACGGCGGTTAGGATAGACCACTGATTAAGACAAAAAAAGCGGTAGTCATAAGTGACTACCGCTTTTTACTTATCTTACTTAATATTCTTATTTAAAACTTTCAACTAAGGCTTTTGCGTCTTCCGCATTTAAACCTAATTTCTGTTTTGCAGGAGCTCCAAACTTAAAAGCTGGATCTTGCTCTTCATAAGTTAGCGCATCAGTCTGGTAAAAAATACCAGTTGGAATGCGGGTATTCCATTCTTGAGATCTTTTCATGGCGCTGTTCCAATCTGACGTATCGTGCTGATCTTCTTGCAAATTATAAACTCTTTCTCTAAACCAAGGATAGGTATTCTTTTTATTGTAAGTAACGCAGGGACTAAAAACATCTACAATAGAAAACCCTTTGTGTTTAATCGCTTTCATCATTAAGTCTGAAAGCAAGTCCTGAGAGCCAGAAAAACCTCTGGCTACAAAAGTTGCTCCAGAAACAAGCGCAAGCTGAATAGGATTAATAGGGACTTCAATAGAACCTTCTGGGGTAGATTTAGTTTGAGTATGTAATTCTGTGGTGGGAGAACACTGACCTGTGGTTAAACCATATATTTGGTTATTCATCACAATGTAGGTCATATTAATATTGCGCCTCATGGCATGGATAAAATGACCAATGCCAATGCCATATCCATCTCCATCCCCGCCTGTTACAACTACAGTAAGGTCTGGATTCCCTAACTTGGCACCTTCTGCAACAGCCACTGCTCTGCCATGCAAAGTATGCATTCCATAAGAGCCAAAAAAACCAGGCAAATTAGAAGAACAGCCAATCCCAGAAACTACTAAAACATCCTTGGTCTCAACATTTAAGTTGGCGCATGCTTTTTGCAAAGCAGAAAGCACGCCAAAATCTCCGCAACCCGGACACCAGTCTGGAGCAATTTTAGATTTAAATTTTGAAATCTCTAAAGTTTCAGCCATTTTTTACTACCTCTCTTATATTATTGCGAATCATTTTAAACTCGCGCGAAAATATTTTCTAACCAGAAACTTGCATAAAAAAATAAGAGTCCTCTTAACTGCGCTTAACACACCCCTAGTGAGACACTAACTCAGCAACTTTTTTCTCACTTAAAACTTCTTTTATTTTTTTACATACCTGAATTGGGCCTAATGGTTCGCCGTCATACTTTCTTAAGTTGTGCTGAATAGAAAGCCCTGTTTCCTGGCGAATTAACCGTTCCATTTGGCCGGTAAAATTATTCTCAATGATTAAAGTTTTTTTACAGGATTTTAAAATTTTGCTAATCGCTTTAGATTGGAAAGGCCAAACATATTTTATATGAAGATGGTTCACATGCATGCCTTCTTTCTCTAACATTCTCACCGCGTCCCGAATCACATAATAGGTGGATCCCCAGCCAATCAAAGTAAGATCAGCGTTTTCTGGCCCAATGATTTGAGGCTCTGGTAAATTTTTTAATGCTGTGGTCATTTTCCTCATTCTTTTTTCCATCATCAGTACCCTTTTTTCAGGGTCTGTGAACACATCGGAAATTAAAGTGCCGTCTTCATCATGCTCATCTGATCCAGCCACATAAACAGTGTTAGCAGTGCCGGGAACAGCGCGAGGAGAAATCCCGGAAGGCGTAGAGAGATACCGTTTATATTCTCCATTGCCGGAATAGTTAGCGACCATCTCTCCTCTTTCAATCTTCACTTTAGAAAAATCAAAATCATCCACGGTTTCAAAATGTTCCGCAAGCAAAAGATCGGATAAAATAATCACAGGGCACTGATAAATTTCAGCTAAGTTAAATGCTTCTGTGGTCATGTAAAACGCATCTTCAATGTTGGCTGGAGCTAAAACAAATTTAGGGTAATCTCCTTGAGAAGCTCCTATGGCTTGGAAAAGATCTGCTTGTTCGGTTTTGGTGGGTAATCCTGTGGAAGGGCCGCCTCTTTGACAATTAACTACCACTACAGGAGCTTCAATCATGGCTGCTAAGCCTACTGCTTCAGTCATTAAAGCAAAACCACCGCCCGAAGTTCCTGTCATGGCGCGCGTGCCTACATGGCCAGCGCCTACAGCCATATTCATTGCTGCAATCTCATCCTCACACTGCTTTACAACCATGCCATACTTTGGACCTTTAGGAGCTAGCCAATGCAAAATTCCAGTAGCAGGCGTCATGGGATAGGCTGAATAAAATTTGCATCCAGCTGCAACTGCGCCCAAAGCAACTGCCTGATTGCCAGTTAAAAACATTCTTTTTTTATGTGTAAGCTGCCAAGTAAGAGGAACTGCTTTAAAATTTTCTTTTGCATAGTCATACCCTGCTTTAGCCGCGCCTACATTGGCATTAACCACAGCGTCCCCTTTTCTTTTAAAAGTGCTGGTTAATACCTCTTGAATAGGTTCAAAAGGGAAATTCATAAGATAAGAAAGAGCTCCCAAGGCTACGGTATTTTGCATGATAGGGCTTTTTCCAAACTTGTTTGCAATAGTAGAAGAAGGGATGCCGCAATCCATTACCCCTGGTTTAATCAGTCCTGGTTCTAGTTTAATCTTTTCCTTATTATAGATCACAGCCCCGCCAGGGGAAACATCTTTAGCGTGCCTTTGAAGGGTATCTATATTTAAAGCAATGAGAAAATCTGAAAAATCTCCTTGGCTCCATACTTTTTTGCTGCCAATACGAATCTGCATATAGACGTGGCCGCCTCGAATCAGTGACTGATAAGAATTATAGGCAAATGCATACAGACCAGTGCGGGCGCAGGCTTTAGCTAAAGTTTCCGCTACTGAAGCGATACCATCCCCTGCAGCTCCTCCAATCCATACTGTAACTTTCCGTGGTGAAACTGATCCAGATTGACTTTCCATAATCTCCTCCTTGCTAAACTGTGATCCTAAAAACGATTAAAATTTCTTTTATAATAGTTCTAAAAATTAAGGGTTTTCAAAGATTTCCCAAGAGAACTAAAAATGCAGATTAAAATGGGGTGAAAACATTAAAAATAAATATACCAACTTTTTATTCCCATGTCAATCAAGATTCTAAAGGCTCTAAAGAGCGTCTGCCATTAAATGCGCGCATTAAAGTGATTTCATCCATATATTCCAGCTCTCCCCCGGCAGGAAGTCCTTGGGCTAACCGAGTCATTTTAATTTCCAAAGACTTTTCAGGATTTTCAGCCTTTAATTTCTCATAAAGAGCCTGAATCTGTTTAATTAAATAATGAACTGTGGTTTCCCCTTCAGTATCTGGATTCAAAGCTAAAACAATCTCCTTAAATTCTCCTGTTTCAAGTCGCTTCATTAAAGGAATAATTCTTAAATCCTGCGGCCCAATCCCATCTAAAGGAGACAGGGCGCCTCCTAATACATGATAATAACCTTCAAAATTTCTAATGCGGCTCATGGCAACCAAGTCCTGCGGGGTCTCTACCACGCAAAGCAAAGTTTTATCCCGGCTAGAATCCTGACAAATCCTGCAAGGGGAACGGTCATCCCAATAGCCGCAAATAGAGCAGGGGCGCACATTCTCATAAGCTTTTTGAACAGTCCCTAAAAAATCTTTAATTTGTTCTTCAGAAGAATTTAAAAGATAAAAAGCGATCCTTTCAGACATTTTAGGACCTACGGAAGGCAAAGAGCGCAACACCTGAAAAAGTTTATCTAAAATTTCCGGACGGCTAATCATGGGTGTTTTTCTATTTTTCCTATTTTCCCCGGAAAATGACGCATGAACCGCTTTACTCCCTCATCTTCCACGCTCACTTTTTTTTCATCTTCCGTTAAATTAAACAGTTCCGAATCAGCAGGCTCTTCAAAAGCTTCCATTTCCTGATCTGTCTCTAATGGAGCAGCTTCCTCGGCACCGGGTAAATTTGCATCCAGAGGATCGCTCTCTTTCTTTTCTATTTTCACTTCACTTACTTTTAAAACAATGGGGATTTTCTTTTTTAGAACCTTCTCAATGCACTCTTCCAGAAAATTATTATTTCTCTTTACCATGGTAAGCCGAAAAGAATTAGAAACTAAAATTTCTAAATGATTATTCTTTAACTGAGCCAACGCATCCTCCAGCCCTTGTAATAGAATCGGTTTGGTTTGCTGTAAGGTCTCTAATATCTTTTTCCAATCCTGCTCAAAATTGTTTTCAGGTTTCTCTAAAACAGTTGTAACAGCTCCTTCAGTTTTTACAGTCTGCGACAAAAAGGGTGGATCAGAACTCACAATAGTGAATTTACTATTTGAAGGCTCTCTAAAAGAACCCGATGCAAGAGAAGGAGTAGATAAAGGGGGAATTTTAGTTTTCCCAGAAGGAGAACCAATTTTCTTTTCTAAATTTTCCAGACGGGACATCACTTGCTCTACATCTAACCCTTTTTGACAAATACGAACCATCCAGCATTCAAACACAATATGAGGCAAATCATTCCATCGCATCTGTTCTGCGCATTTAGTTAAATGTTGAATAGCGCGCAAAAGTTCCTCTAGGCTAAATTCATTTACAGGCAAAACGATTTTTTTAATGCTATTTTCATCCTGGAAACCGCATTTTTCAATCAGCATCTGCCTAAACGATTCTCTTAATTCTTTTAAAAAATAGGTGAGATCATAACCCTCTTTTAAGAGTTGAGCGGTTAACTCTAAAACGCTCTTAGAATTTTTATGCGCAAGCTCTCCTATAAACTGTATTAAAAAACCCTCCCTCACCGTGCCAAGAACTTCTTCCACTTTAGCGCGTTCAATCCGCATGGAGGGTTGGCTGGCTAAATCAGGGTCTTTAGCTGCGGCGCTTGGGATATGGGACACAATCTGATCAAACAAAGAAAGACTGTCCCGCATAGAGCCTTGAGCAGCTCTGGCAATAAGCGGCAGAGATTCTTCATCCACTAAAATTTTTTCTAAATTCGCTATTTTTTGCAGAGTTAAAAAAATCTCTTTCTGAGTTAAAGGCAAGAAACGGAATCTCTGGCAGCGGGAAGTGATGGTGAGCGGAATCTTATGAAAATCCGTAGTGGCTAAGATAAAAACCACATGCGCTGGAGGCTCCTCTAAAGTTTTTAAGAGAGCATTAAAACTATGATGGGAAAGCATGTGCACTTCATCAATAATAAAAATTTTGTAAGGCCCTTTTACAGGAGAAAAAGCCACGGAATCAATAATAACTTCCCGAATTTTTTCTACCTGAGTATGGCTGGCGGCATCCAACTCCAAAATATCCATGGAACTGCCATTAGAAATTTCTAAACAAGAGTCGCAACTATCACAAGGCTCAATTTTTAAGGAGGAAACTCTTTTTTGGCAGTTCAAGGCTTTAGCAAAAATTCTAGCTGTCGTGGTTTTGCCTGTGCCTCTGGGTCCAGAAAAAAGATAAGCTGAGGCTACCCTCTGATGCAAAAGCGCAGACTGCAAAATTTTTGCTGTGATTTCCTGACCAGTTAAATCCCCAAATTTTTGAGGACGATACTTTCTGGCTAAAACAAGATAGGACATAATTTATAACTCTTTCCTTTTAAACCCTTATAGTACATTAAAAAATGGAATCCACCGATAAATAGTAAAGTGGCATTTGACTGGCGCACTGCCTATTTCTTTTTAAGATTTTTTCATAATAAACAAATACTTAAAACCTCTCAAATAAAAATTAAACTGCCTTGCTCTATTATGCCAAACTCCTGTATTTGATGTTTGATTATGACGAGTTATACAAACAATATCCATTGGCTCAAAATATTTTTCTAACCTCTGCCACATTAAAAATCCCACGGCAGTAAATTTCTTTTTAATCCACTGGTCAGCGATAACCCAGCCCATTACTTTATCAGGTTTCAAAATTCTCGCGATTTCTGAAGCTGTTTTTTCTAATTCATCATAAAATTCTATTTTCTCGCAAGAAATCTTTCCAATACATCTTTCATCATTAGAATACTTAATATTATCTGAATATGGGGGATCAATAAAAACAAAATCAACAGAATTTTCTTCAAGCGGAATTGCCCGAGAATCATTTTTAATAACATCTGGCCGAACAATGTTTAAATCATAACCGATTACTTTTCGTTTTATTTCTTTCGCCACATCAATTGTTGTTCCACTCCCACACATTGGATCAACGATTAAATCCCCCTCATTGGTATATTTTTCCACCAAACGAGAAACTATTTGTGGAATAAATTTTGCAGGGTAGCGGTGGTATCCGTGAGTAATATAAGCAGTGTCTTTTCTTGTTTTATCAGAAAAAGACCACGAATAGTCAATTTTAGTTTTTGAAAATAATGTTGCTACTTGGCTCATATTATTTTTTGATTAAAGCATCAACACCCCTGTAAGTTTTAGAGTATTGATATTCCGTTTGACCTGCTTGCAAAACGCCGAACTGTTCTCTTCTATGTGACTTCAAAAAATTCTAAAAAGTATCTTATGGTGGAGCTGAGGGGGGTCGAACCCCTGACCTCGTCGTTGCGAACGACGCGCTCTCCCAGCTGAGCTACAGCCCCATCAAAAAATTTTGGACGGGAGAGGATTCGAACCTCTGTAGGGCGTCAGCCCGCAGGTTTTACAGACCTGTGCCATTAACCGCTCGGCCACCCGTCCATTATATTGATTTATCAACTTGTTACTTGATTATCTTCGATCAAAAAATCAACCCAATCTCTAATTCTTTCCTTTTAACATTCAAGGGGTTTCTTCTACAACATCTAAGGTAAAACCATTTCCTCGATGATGCTCAGTCATGGCTGTTTATCATACTACTTTACATCCGACATTTTCAACTTGGATAATTTTCCTTGGCTGGCCGCATCTCCTCTCAAAATTACTCTAAAATCACGGCAAAAATCTCATTTTTTCTAAACAGATTTTTGCCCCCAAAATCAATTTTATTTTGCTTTTGTCAGAACGTGCTGAACAAATGTGATAGTGTTCTTCAATTTTTCACCACCATCTCTATTTTCAACATATTTGCTGAATTGTTTTCTTAAGTATTCGTTAAGATCGCCCTTATCTTTCATTGAAGCATCTCGCGCCCAGTTAACAACCTTTAATGTTTTATTTTTACTATTTTTCATTGGCAGTTTGTAGCTTATCAGCAACTTACTTGAGTCTTTATATGCGAGCATTTTCTTAGAGCAACCGGGCGTAAGAGCAATTCCAGCCCATTCATGCTGCAAGGATGTTTTATAAGCATTAACTAATGCTTTCCCAACATAAATATTCTGATTTGTTTGAGCAAAAAATTCTCCATATTCTATTACTCCTCTGATTGGAAATCCGTGATACATAAAACGAAGGAATAATATCTTTGCACTCTGAAAAAAATTGGTTACAATCTGTTCTGCTATAAACCAATCATTTTCAGTGTTAAGTCTAAAATCATTGCTATATAAAATAAATGTATCTGAGAACCAAATATGATTTACTCTTGGCAGCTTGTATTCGGGTGGATTTTTCGTAAAATCGGTGTAGCCATGGCATGCACTCTTTACAGACTCAACTATCACATTGTATACATTTTTCAATTTAGAAAGTGAGAGGCGGGATACCATGTTTGAAAAACCCAGAATGTCAGCGCAACAGACAAATTTTTTATAATGTCGATTATTGTTTTGCATCTGTACTCATTTTTTCTTCAAAATTGCGATGAGTGGACGAAACACCGTTTCAATTTCCTTATAACTTTGCTCATAGCCCATCCCTAGCATCTGGCCAAGCTTTGGATAACCCGGGCAGGAAACATCTCCCATATAAGTCAAAATGTTATCGCGGAACACAGGAAAGTACTCGTGTTTTTTTAATTTGAGAATTTCTTCCAAGAATTCACCTTTTTTCGGACACGATCTTAAGATGAAATAAATATATTGCATATCCTTATTCCTTTTTTCTTCTCCTGATCTTGATGGGAAGGTAATCCCCTTGTGAAAGAAGTAGATTTCCGGAGAAAGTGTTTTGAATTCCAGCTTTCTATTTTTGTATGGAACAGCCAGGGTTATTGGCGAGGAACGAAGCAGTATGTCAAAACCTTCAATTCTGTGGCAAGCGATTTCCGATCCCAAAAAACGCTGCAGAGTGTCATCGGAAACTTCAAATGAGGTAATAAATTCTATCTTTACCTCTATTCGTCCCTCTTTGCGCACAAACTCGATCGGCAATGGCTCATCGTCATAAATCCGTTCAGCGGCATATCCAGCTTTCAAAAATCGTTCGTAAACCGTAGGAGAAAATCTCTTAGAGCCAGTTTCGTGAACTCCTAAATCAATATCGGTTGTTCTGGGAAGATACTGTAGGATTATTTTCCAAAGATATTTGGCATAAAGATAGGGACACCACCCGCCCACTACTACCATTTTTTGAGCGCTCTCTTCAAGAGATGCCAGGACATCTAAAAGAATAGACTCATTAATCTCTTTAGACAAAAGTTTTACCCCTTTTTTTTAAGAATTGCTGTAAGTGTTTTATCTCTTCAACCCCTGCGGGAAGTTCCATGAGATCTAGAAAAATTTGTAAGTTGCTTGCGGCGGGGTACCTCCCTAAGGTTTGTGCATCCCTAAAAATAGAGCTTTGGTAATAAGGGAGCGCAATCCATACATTTCCTCCTTGAGCTAGTTTTAAAAGCCCCAACCGATTCTGGAGCAATTCTATTAGTTCTTGAAACTTTTCAAATGGAATATCTAGGTAAGCAAAATGTCTTTCATCCAAAACATAGGGGGAGATCAGCCGGGATGCGCTAAAACCAGTAAGCACATACCGTATCTTTTCCTCTTTCATGAATGAGGCAAACCGAGGGAGAAAATCTTTTCCCGGGTAATGGAGTAACTCCCCATGGTTCATGTCCAAGGAATAGGCTTCGACCCAATCATTCAAAAGCATCTCTTTCTGGACCAACTTTGAAGAGCTATTTCTACCGCAGCGTTTTCTTAAAATATAGCCGCGGTGTTCCATGCGGTTTAAGGTTTGATTGGCCAAACCAATCGACACGCCAATTTTAAGAAAATCGCGTACGGACCATGTTTTTTCTGGGTTCTGAAGCATGGCTCTAAGAACCAGAGAGGAACGGTCGGAAAATATATTTTTGTGAGTTCGAGTAAACATAGTTCTATAAATTATAAATGTACATTAAATATTGTACGAATATATTATAACGTACAAATAATTAAAGGTCAACCCCCGGAGAGAGGACGGGTTACGAAGACGGAGAGAAGTTCTGCGGACGATTAAATAATTTTTATTTTACTTAAAGAAGATCTTTGCGAATTTTAGCCAGTCTTGAGGCACTACTTTTAGTTCTTTTGTGGCTTCTTCTAAAGAAACCCCAACCACCTCATTGCCTTTTAATGCCACCATTTGACCAAAAGATTTTTGAGCGACTAAATCCGCTGCTTTTACTCCCACCCTAAGCCCAAGGATCCGATCAAAAAGAGTTGGGGCTCCTCCTCGTTGAATATGGCCGATCACAGCAGCGCGCGTTTCTATTTTAGTCTCTTTTTCAATCAGTTCAGAAAGCCTTTCTCCCACGCCCCGCTTCTTTAAAAGCATATGGCCAAAATCATCGAGTTCTTCTTTCCCAGCATCTTCTCCGGGGATCGTGACCGCTTCCGAAGCAATCACTAAAGCCACTTTTCTTTTAGCATGAATTTTTTTTAAGTGGCTGCACATCGCTTCTAGTTCTACAGGTTCTTCTGGCAGACAAACCCAGTCTGCTCCAGAAGCTACAGCTGTAAAAAGCGCTACCCATCCAGCATGGCGTCCCATCACTTCTAACACCATAATTCGTCGGTGGGATCTGCCTGTATCTCTTAATCTTTCAGCCGCATCCACAGCCACTGTGGTGGCTGTATCAAAACCAAAGGTATAATCTGTAACGGAAAGATCGTTATCCATGGTTTTAGGAACTCCTACAACAGGAACCTGGTGTTCTTTGTAAAATTTTCCTGCGACCCCTAAAGTATCTTCTCCGCCCATGGCAACCAGAGCATCTAACCCCAATTTTTTAAAATTGTCTAAACAATTTTTTACACCATTTTCTTTTTTAAAAGGATTGGTTCTAGATGTGCCAAGAATGGTTCCGCCTTTATTAACAATTTCTGTCACATCTTCTAAACCTAATGGCATGGATTTCCCTTCTACCAACCCTTTCCATCCTTCTAATAATCCAATGCACTCAAACCCATGATCTTGAGCGCGCAAGACACAGCCGCGTATGGCTGGATTAAGGCCTGGGCAATCTCCTCCCCCAGTTAAGATTCCAATCTTCTTTGCCATAAATCAATATTCGCCTTTTACATCCGCTCCGGAAGCAATGGCTCCTTTAGAATACCAATCCGGAACCACGCGGTTTAAATGTTCCGATGAGGTAATGTGATAACGATTCTGCCAAGAAACAGCATGTTTATCCACAAGCTCTGCTAATTTCTTCATGCGCGCAATGCCTGTGGTCTGCAAAAATTTCTTCTGATCTCCTCTGTCCGTATATTCAAAATATTCCTGAAAAATAGCCCGTCCTGCCATAATGCCGCTTGCGCCTGCTTTCATGGCTAGTTCCACCTGTTTTTCAAAAAGATCAAACTTTTCGCCTGCGGAAAGTAAAACCCAGGGACGAATCGCTTTTTTATTTAAAGTTTCCAAATTAACTTTTTGAGTTTTCTCATCATCTTTTTTAATGTTCGCAGGATATTCCAATTTTAAAATGTCAGTAAAAGGACCGATCATTTCCGCAGAACTAAAAATATTGGATGGTTTTCTGGCAATATAAGCCGGAGAACTTTTATCTTCCCCGGACTTAGGATAAGAAAGCTCTTCAGTCATCAACAAAATATCGTTTTCTTTACACTCTTTAGAAACCAGCCTCACAAAATTCATCTGGCCGTCCGTAGCTTTTCTATCTTCCACATCCATATAGACCAATAACTTTACCGCTGCTCCACCCATCTTTTTAATTTTAGCTACAGACCAACCCGGTTCAAATTCACTGGCAATACCCGGATCTTTAGAAGCTTCTAAACGAACTATGAGGCCCACTCCATGGGCTAACGCGTTTGAGTTTAAGGATTGTCTAGCTCCATAATTCACATCCAAAAGAACTGCGAAAGAATAAGGAGAAAGAATTTCCGTTATTTCTAATTTTGCGTTCATAATATCTTCGTAAGTAGGCTCTCTTTTTTTTCCTTGTTTTTCATACAAGGCTCTTAAAAATTTTTTAAAAGAGTTGGATTGATCCAAAGCTAAAACTTTAAATTTTCCATCCTTGTCTGTAACATTTTTTAAACCTGTTAATTTTCCCGCGGACAAATTTAAAAAATAATCTTTTGGGGACACTTCTTCTTTTACTTCTTCAAGCACAACCATGATACAGCCTCCTTTAATTTACTTTACTTTTTTCTTCAATTTTTTTAGAGCGGCTTCTAGGAGCAGATTTTTTTACTTCTTTTTGGGATTTTTCCACCCAGGAACCTATGACTCTATATTTTTGATAACGTTTCTCCAGCAAACTCGAAGCTTCTAAACTTTGAAGCCCGGCTAAATGACGAATTAAGCTTTTTTTTAAATTGCTAAGAACTTGATCAAAATCTCTTTGCGCGCCGCCTAGAGGTTCTGGAATAATTTCATCTATTACTTTTAAAGACAACAAATCCTGAGCCGTCAGCTTTAAAGCTTTAGCGGCATCTTGCGCGCGAGAAGCATCGCGGAACAAAATTGCAGCGCATCCTTCAGGAGAAATAACAGAATACCATGCATTTTCCAACATCAGTATTCTGTCCGAAACGCCAATCCCTAAAGCCCCGCCTGAACCGCCTTCTCCGATCACTACGCTCACAAAAGGCACTTTTAGTTTAGCCATTTCTCTTAAGTTCCTGGCAATAGCTTCAGCTTGGCCGCGCTCCTCTGCTTCTACACCGGGATAAGCGCCCGGAGTATCTATAAATGAAATAATCGGCTTGCCAAATTTTTCCGCCAGTTTCATTAAACGCAATGCTTTTCTATAGCCTTCTGGATGCATCATGCCAAAGTTGCGCATCATGGAATCCTCAATATTGCGTCCCTTTTGCTGGCCAAAGAGAATCACAGGCACCCCATCTAAAAAAGCGCAGCCGCCCACAATGGCCGGATCATCCGCAAAATTTCTATCCCCATGCAGCTCTATAAAATCCGTAAAAAGTCCTTGAATATAATCTTGCGTGTGCGGCCGTTTAGGATGCCTGGCTAACTGCACTCTCTGCCAAGGGGTGAGATTAGAAAATATTTCCCGCATCAACTGCTCTTTTTTTTCTTCCAGGGATTTAATTTCCTGATCTAAATCCACAGATTGCAGGGAGTTTAAACTTCTAATTTCTGAGATTTTAGATTCTAAATCTAAGATAGGTTTTTCAAACTCTAATCCGCGAAATTCTTCTGCCATAACCGCTCTTTACCCTAAATATTTAGGTTTAAAAACTGCCAACATAATTAATGCGCACGACCCGTTCGCGATTCTCCTTATCCGCTAAATTGCGAACAGCAAAATCAATGCCTAAAGAAGAAAGTGGAAAAATACGGATTCCCAGATTTATTCTATTCTCTGGAGCAGAGCGCAAATTATCATATTCGCTCATGAAATAAAATTTTTCTTCCACGTTATAGCTCAAGCCTGTAAAACCAAAAACTTTTTCTTCTTTAAACTGAGAGATATTCGCTCCAGCAAAAAATTCTAAATTGGGCAAGAAAAGCTCCCTCCCCAATACAGCAAAAAGTCCTTTTTCTCTTTCTTTATATTGATCTTTAGCTCGATCATAAAAACGTCCCTGACCGTCATAGCCAATAGCTAAAGACGGAAGAAATTGGCCGCCATCATAAGCTCTTAACTTTATATTTAAAGTCGGCACATTAGTGTCTGGATCGTCCGCTCCTATAAATTTTTCTATGTCCCAGGAAGCTCCTAAATTTAAGCGCCTAAAAACTCCAAAAGACAAGTGACTTAACACTCCCCCTTTTGAATAAAAACGAAAATTAATTCTAAAGCCTCCATAATCAATGACATTGGTGGTAGGGACATCTATCAAATCTACCATGCCCTCCGGAGCGCTTTCTTCTTCAGAATCATAATCGTCCCTGCTGCTTTTTTGTTTTTTGTAAGAACTGCGGGGAGTAAAGTAACTTTTCCATCTGCTTTTTTTAGGGCGTTCAGAAAAATCATCCGCTTTTGCCTTTAAAGGAAGAGAACAAGTTATTAAAAAAAGAGATAAAAAGTAAATCAATAATTTTTTCATTGATAAATTTTCTTATAAAAAAGTATTCCCCACCATGCTTTGTGGGGAAGATTCTAAATCATACATCATCTCAAAAGATCAGTCAAACCCTAAAAGGTTAAAGAAAATCGAAAAAAATATGGAAACCTTAAGGTGATTCTTTAAACCCAAATATTCGGGTTCAATAGCTGTCTAATTTAAAAGCAAGATTTTCTTGGGTTAAAAAAGGACGGCTTTGAGAGAGCCAAAGGCAAAATTCACAGCTGCGGCTGGATTCTGGGATCTCTTTTTTTAAACAGCTGACCGCGTTTCTAAACAGTTGTTTTGCGCGTTTAGGATCTGTAAGGATCTTAATGGTTTGAACATTAAAGAAAACTTTTCCCTCATCCTCCGCTTTCTTAGGCGAAAAATAAAGTAAATAACCATAACCCGCTGTAGGCAAATGATTTTCTTCTAAAAGTAAAGCATAGCAATCCAGCTGTTTTTGATAATATCTAACCGCGTCTTCTTCTGTGGTAAGAGAACCTTTGGTCTTATAATCAAATGGAATGTAAAGACCCTCTTTTACCATCAGTTCATCTAAAGCGCCAATTAAACTAGAGCCGTCTTCGTCGCTAAACTCTAACCCGGTTCTCCAATTCCGCCACTTATCTAATTGCGCAAGATCAGCATAAAGAGCTGTTCCTTGAAACTCTTTTTGCAGCTCTAGTTCTGGAGGCAGCATCTGTTTTAAACGATAGGTGTCAAAATAGGTTTTAATAATTCTATCCATGCCGCTGGGCAAAGAAGGGAAAATTCCTCTGGGACGCTTGATTTTTTTAACTTTTTCCAGCCAAAAACAATGCGGACATTCTTGAAAAAGAGTTAATGCGGATGCGGATAATTTGATGTCCATCTATTTTTGCTCTTTTTTTTCTACGAATTTTAAAATCACGGAATTAATGCAATAACGCAAATGGGTAGGAGCTGGACCATCCTCAAACAGATGCCCAAGGTGAGCATCACAGCGATTACAAAGGACTTCTGTTCTTTTCATAAAAAAGCTGTTATCCTTTTCTTCTCTCACCTTATCTTCAGAGACACTTGCCCAAAAACTTGGCCAGCCCGTTCCGGAATCGAATTTAGTTTTTGAACTAAAAAGCTCATTGCCGCAAGCCGCGCATTGATAAATCCCTTGGCCCTTATGATCGTGATATTCTCCGCTAAAAGCCCGTTCCGTGCCTTTCTCCCTAGCAACATGATATTGTTTTGGCGTAAGAATTTTTTTCCATTCCGCGTTAGATTTAATCACTTTTTCTAACAAAAGTTTTTCTCCATTGCAAAAAGAATCCCCATTCAACAAAAGTGTCATTCCTAAAACCAAACAAATTTTCCTTAGAGTTAAATCCCGCATGAAGTAAGGGTTCAACCCGAATATTGCATGCTAAAGACCCGCGTGCTTAAAAATAGTTTTGGTGTGACGCAAAAAATATTCCGGATCAAAACAATCTTCAATTTGAGATGGATCTAAATAGGAAAGGATCGTTAAATCTTTAAGAACCAGTTGTTTAAAATCTTCTTGGCTAGTCCAAGCGCGCTGCGCCAACATCTGAACCATTTTATAAGCCTGATCCCTGGAGACTTTCTTCTTGCCGGATTTCAATATTTTAAGCATCAATCTTTGGGAAGCTAAAACATAAAAAGTTTTTTGAAGGTTTTCCCGCATCTTTTCCGGATAAACTCTTAAATCTTTTAAAACAGAATGCATGCGGTCAATCATAAAATCTAAAACGATTGTTGCGTCCGGCAAAATAACCCGTTCCACGGAAGAGTGGGAAATATCTCTTTCATGCCACAAAGCTACATTTTCCAAAGAGGCTTGGGCGTAAGAACGCAAAAGCCTTGCAAGTCCGCAAATATTTTCACAAAGAATAGGATTTCTCTTATGCGGCATGGCTGAAGATCCTCTTTGGCCTTCGCTAAAAGGTTCTTCTACTTCCAGAACTTCTGTTTTTTGCAAATGACGAATTTCAAGAGCAAACCTTTCTAAAGAACTGCCAACAAGAGCTAAAATGGATACATATTCCGCATGTCTGTCTCTAGGAATAACTTGAGTGGCAACTGGCTCTGGTTTAAGCCCAAGTTTTTTACAAACCAAGCTTTCTATGGAAGGATCTAAATGCGCGTAAGTGCCAACTGCGCCTGAAACTTTTCCATAACTAATCATCTTTTGCGCTCTCAAAAGCCGTTCTAAATCTCTTTTAAGTTCTGAGTACCAGCCCGCGCATTTAATGCCAAAGCTAATGGGCTCTGCGTGCACTCCATGGGTTCTCCCTGCCATTAAACTGTTTTTATGCTGTTTGGCAAGACGTGCCACAACTTCCATTAAAACAAAAAGATCGTGCTGTAAAAGCTTTGTGGCTTCCTTTAACTGCAGGGCTAAAGCAGTATCTAAAACATCAGAGGAGGTCATGCCCAAATGCAGGTGCCGAGCAGCCGTGCCCACGGATCGTTCCACTTGGGTTAAAAAAGCAATCACATCATGTTTAACAATCTTTTCAATCTCTAAAATCTCTTTAACATTAATCTTTGCTTTTTTCTTTATCTGTTTTAGATCAGCTAAAGGAACCTTGCCTTCTAAAACCATAGCTTCGCAAGCTGCAATTTCTACCTGCAGCATGGTTTGAAAACGAACTTCATCAGTCCAAATCCTTGCCATCTGCTCTCTGGAATAGCGAGGAATCATGTAAAACGCACCTCTTCTTTCCCTTTTTTAACTTCTCCTAAAAGAACCGCATTCCCTAAAAAATCCATTACTTTTGAGGCTTGCTCTTTAGACACAACTAAAATAAGGCCTATTCCCATATTAAAAGTTCTAAACATTTCCTGATCTGATATGTTCCCCTGACTTTGAATTCTTTCAAAAATTTCCTGAATTTTCCAGCTCCCTTTTTTAATTTGAATTCCAAAACCCTTGGGAAAAACTCTCAAGATATTTTCATACCAGCCGCCGCCTGTAACATGAGCTATTCCTTTAACGCTCTTGCCAAAAGATTTGTTTAAAAGCGATAAAATTTTTTTGACATAGATTTTGGTTGGGGCGATCAACTCTTCTCCATATTTCTTTAATTCATCTTCAGAAAAAACTTTTCGCACTAAAGAATAGCCATTGGAGTGAAGCCCGCTGGAAGGAATTCCAAGCAGACAATCCCCCTGTTTTATTCTTTCTTTTTTTAAAAGAGATTTTTTATTGAGGAGCCCTAGAGCAAATCCAGCCAGATCATACTCTCCTTCTTTATAAAATCCCGGCATCTCAGCTGTTTCCCCGCCTAAAAGCGCGCAGTTAGATTCAGCGCACCCTTTTTGAATTCCTAAAATCACTTTTTCCGCCAAATCCACATCCAGCTTGCCGCAGGCAAAATAATCTAAAAAGAAAAGCGGTTTTGCTCCTGTACAAATTAAATCATTCACATTCATGGCTACTAAATCTATGCCAACCGTATCATGGCGGTCTAAAAGAAAAGCAATTTTAAGTTTAGTTCCAACCCCGTCACAACAGCCAGAAAGATAATAAGAATTTAAAGGTTTAGGCAAGGGGAACAATCCGGAAAATCCTCCAATCGCTTTAGAGGAAAGAGGGGAAGAAGAAACGATTTTTTTTATTCTTTGGACAAGTTCGTTTCCTGCATCAATGGAAACTCCAGACTCTTGATAAGTGGTCATTTAGTTATGAATTAAATTTTTATTAGGGTCTTATGCGCCATCGCAGTAGAAATGACTTTCTAAGCATAAACTACTTATCGGGACGGCTTCCGGGTTTAACTACAGGGATCCCTTTCTGGCATAATGGGCAATCATCTGGCAGATAATCTTTTAAAGGAAGCTTTAAAAGAATGGTTTTTGCCGCGCCAAAACTAATAGGGGATGCGCTTCTTTCTGCCACTGCAGCTACTCCAATTAACCTTGCGCCTTTTGTATGCACCAACTGCACAATTTCTTTTAAAGAACCGCCTGTGGTAATGACATCTTCTACAGCTAAAATTGATTCTCCGGGCTTAATCTCAAAACCCCTGCGCAAATTAAGCAGACCACTCCGAGCATCCCTTTCTGCAAAAATAGCTCTGGCTTTTAAAGCGCGCGCCACTACATGCCCCATCACAATCCCGCCTAAAGCAGGAGAACAGACCGCATCCAGCCTCACTGGAATTCCAGCATGTTCCTCTTTTAATCGCGCGACCAACTGCTCTCCTAATTTTTCCGCAATATCTGGATATTGCAAAATCTGCGCGCACTGAATATAAAGATCAGAGTGGCGGCCAGAAGTAAGCTGAAAATGGCCTTCTAAAATCGCTCCTTTATCTTGAAACAATTTTTTAACTTCAGATTCATTCATGATTTTACCGCCTAAATTTTAAACTTCAAAATCTAATTTGTTCCAACAATTTTTGAGCAGCTTTAATCCGATCTTTGGCTTCTAAGATTGGCCGTCCAACTACTAAAAAATTAGCGCCCAATTTAATCGCATTCTGAGGAGTCATCACTCTTTTTTGGTCCTCAATTTTTAATTCTTCCCCTGAACGGATTCCAGGGACTATAATTAAAAAATTGTTTTCACCGCTCTTTCTTGCAATTTCAATTTCAAGGCCAGAGGAGACGATCCCATCTAATTCCGCTTTCTTAGCTAAAAGAACTAGCCTCTCAACCTGAGCAGCTGGGCTAAAATTTACTCCCACTTCTTTTAGCTCCAGCTCTGAAAGACTGGTTAAAACAGTTACGCCAAAAATAAAAGGTTTAATTTTTTTTTGTATTACTGATTCTTCTTGAACGCTTTGAACAACTGCTTTCATCATAGCAAATCCGCCTGAAGTATGTATAGTAAAGCCCCAGACTCCCAGACGAGCGCTATGCCTAGAAGATTCAGCCGCAGTTAAAGGAATATCATGAAATTTTAAATCCAAAAAAACCTTTTTACCTTGAGCATGAACCCAATCTATGGCTTCGGGCCCTGCTTCAGTAAATAAACGGCTTCCGATTTTAAAAATATCAATGGTATCTTTTAATTCTTCAATTAAGGATTTAGCGACTTTTGCTTCTACGTCCAATGCTAAGATTAAAGGATTAAGCTTCAATTCCTACCGCCTCCTGTATGTTTTTAAAACCATCTTTTTCTAATAAAGAAACAAGTCCTTGATTAATTTGTTGAACCAAACAAGGTCCTTGATAGACCCAGCCTGTATAAATCTGCACTAAAGAAGCGCCAGCTTTAATTTTTTTGTACGCATCTTCTGCGGAAAAAATTCCGCCAACTCCAATAATCACAAGCTCTTTGCCAACCATCTTATAAAGATGGCGCACGATCTGGGTTGACTTTGTTTCCAAAAGTTTTCCGCTTACCCCCCCCTCTAGCGTTGGAATATTTTCAATTCCTTCTCTAGAAACAGTGGTATTGGCGGCAATGATTCCTGTGATCTTTGCTTTTATACAAATTCTGGAGATCTGTTCCAAATCAGCAATAGAAAGATCCGGAGCGATCTTAACAAAAAGAGGTTTTAAATTTTGTTTCATTAAATTGGATAGTTCCTGATTTTTTTCCTGTAGTTTAGATAAAAGAGGCAAAAGATCATTTTGCAGTTCTCTTAAACGCGGGGTGTTAGGGGAGCTGACATTGATTGTAAAATAATTTGCAAAGGGATAGAGTTTTTCAAAAGAAAAAAGATAGTCTTTGGCTGCATCCTCTAAAGCAGCGCTTTTACTTTTTCCAATGTTGATCCCAATAGGAATTTTAGGATTTGCTCTCTTTTTTAAATGATCTCCCACTTTTTCAGCGCCCAGATTATTAAACCCTAAACAATTAATTAAAGCCTCTTCTTTTTTTAAACGAAAAATTCTTGGTTTTGGATTACCTTCTTGACCCAAAGCGGTCACTGTGCCCCCTTCTATAAAACCAAAACCAAAACAAGCCAAAGAATTTAATAACTCACAATTTTTATCAAACCCAGCGGCCAGTCCCACAGGGCTCCTAAATTGCATCCCTAATAATTTAAATTCTAGCGCTGGATGAGAAAATGAATATTGAAAAGATAAAATTTTCTTAAAAAATGGAAAATGGTCAGCTGCTCTTAAAAAAGAAAGGGCTATGCCATGAGCAGTTTCAGGATCAAAGCTGAATAGGATAGGTTTTAAAACTTTTTTATAGAACATGAAATATCAGAGCTGGGTCAAAATTGTTTTTCTCGGGGACGCTTGCCTAGAGGCTCGCTCGACAAAAAATTTTTAAAAGAAAGAAAGTGAAAATTCTTTGAACGCCCCGAGAAAAACAATTTTGACCCAGCTCTGATATTCTTCATGCCTGGAAAACGATTTTTCCATTCACTAAAGTCATTTTCACTTTGCCTTGAAAAGTTCTGCCTAAAAATGGTGAGTTAACACTTTTTGATTGCACATTTTCTTGTTTATAAGTCCACTTTGCTTTTGGATCAAAGATAAAAATATCAGCGGGAGATCCCTGGGATAGATTTCCAGAAGGCAATCCAAAGATGCGGGCTGGGATTTCTGTTAAAAGTTTTACCGCTTTTAAAGGAGAAAGGATTTTCTTTAAAATAAGTTCTTCATAGACTAAAACAAAAAGGGTTTCTAAACCAATAATCCCAAAAGGAGCTTGCTCAAAACTTTTCTTTTTAGATTCTAAAGAATGGGGAGCATGATCCGTGGCAATAATATCAATGGTTCCATCTCTTAAAGCTTTCTTAATTGCTTTCATATCTTCTTCAGTTCTTAAAGGAGGTTTCATTTTGGCAAAAGTTCCATGCCTTTTAACCTCTGCTTCTGTAAGAGTGAAATAATGAGGACAGGTTTCCGCGCTGATTGGAATTCCCTTTTTTTTAGCAGCTCGAATCAGTTCCACGGATTCTTTGCATGAGACATGAGCGCAATGAAGATGAGATCGGGTGAGTTGCGCTAAAAAAATATCCCTAGCCACCATCACTGCCTCTGATTGAGAAGGGATTCCACAAATCCCTAGTTTTTGCGAAACAGAGCCTTGATTCATAAAACCATTTTTAGATAGCTGATGAT
This sequence comes from Elusimicrobia bacterium RIFCSPLOWO2_02_FULL_39_32, assembly GCA_001800135.1. Classification (GTDB taxonomy): domain Bacteria; phylum Elusimicrobiota; class Elusimicrobia; order 2-02-FULL-39-32; family 2-02-FULL-39-32; genus 2-02-FULL-39-32. Next base: position 33,940 of record MGUU01000022.1, read on the forward strand.
CTTCGCAATGCTCTATAACTACCTTGCCTAACTTTTTTGCTTTTTCAAGGGCTTCTCGCAAAATTCCAGAATCCATCACACACCGCCCATCATCAGAAAAAGCAGCGCACCCTGCCTTTACCATTTGAGAAAAGTTAGTTAATTTTTTGCCTTTTAACCCTTGAGTAACAGCGCCCACTGGATAGACTTTAGCCAAAGATTTTTGAGCGCGTTTTAAAACAAATTTAATTTTTTTTGAAGTATCAATGGGAGGCATAGTATTCGCCATGGCAAGAAGCGAAGTGACCCCGCCGCTCACAGCTGCTTTTGTGCCAGAAAATATGGTTTCAGAATTTTCTCCGCCCGGCTCTCTTAAATGCACATGCGCATCCACTAAGCCTGGCATGACCCACTGATCTTGGGTAGGAATCAGCTTAAAATTTTTTTGAGGAATAATTTTTTTAGCGATTTTAGAAATCTTGCCATTTGTAATAAGGAGATCAAAAAAACCATCTCTATTATTTTTAGGGTCAATCACCCGACCGCCAAAAATAAGCAAGTTTTCCATAAATTTTTAACCCTTTAGATTTTAAGAATTTTCTAACGCAGCCTGCGGGTTTAAAGTTGAACCGGCCAAGAGGTAAAGAACTGCCATACGAATCGCAATGCCATTGGTCACCTGTTCCAAAATAACAGAACGCTCTCCATCCGCCACAGAAGAGTCAATTTCAATGCCTCGATTCATAGGGCCTGGATGCAGCACAATACAATCTTTTTTTAGCCAGCTGATTTTGTTTTGATGGAGCCCGTAACGCTCAATATATTCTGTTAAGGAAGGAATAAAACCTTGAGATTGCCTTTCTTTTTGAATGCGCAGCACATTAATGGCGTCCGCGTCTTCTACCGCTTTTTTAAGGTCATATTCTATGCGCACGGATTTGCCAAACACCCTTTTTATTTCTTCCGGCAATAAAGATTTAGGGCCGCAAAGCGTTACTCGCGCTCCCATTTTAGTCAGTCCCCAAAGATTAGAGCGCGCTACTCGTGAATGAAGAATATCTCCTAAAATAACAACTCGCAGCCCTTTTATTTTTTTCTTTTTTTCCCGCAAGGTAAATAAATCTAGTAGCCCTTGAGTAGGGTGTTCATGCGTTCCGTCACCGGCATTGACCACATGCACTTTAAGATTTTTTGAAAGAAGTTCCGGCGCCCCATTTTCTGAATGACGAATCACAATAAAATCCACCTTCATCGCTTCCAAAGTTTTGCCTGTATCCAGCAAACTTTCCCCTTTCTGCACGGAACTTAAAGGCACCGCTAAATCCAAAGTGTCTGCGGCTAAACGTTTAGCTGCAAGCTCAAATGAAGTGCGCGTGCGCGTAGAAGGCTCGTAAAAAAGAAACGCGACTGTTTTGCCGCGTAAAGTAGGAACTTTTTTTATGGAGTGGGTGAAAAGTCTTTTAAAAGGAACTGCGGTATTTAATATAAGCTCAATCTCTTCTGAAGAGAGGGATTCTAAATTTAATAAATCCTTACGATTGAGTTTCATCCCTAATAAAGTTTACTAGATTTCAAGAAAAAAACAAAACAAATTTATCGGTTCATCCGACATTTGTTTAGTCCGAATAATTCAATTAGACTGTTCAGGATAAGTTCTATTTTTTAAGTATCCAAATTCCGTCTTCACCGTCAATTTCTTTTACTTTAATTTGGACCTCTTCATTTTTTGCAACACTGATCTCTGTTCCGCAATAATCCGCTTGAATAGGCAGTTCCCTGCCAGCCCTATCCGCCATTACAGTTAAACGAATTAGTTTAGGTCTGCCTAGTTCTAAGAGAGCATCTAACGCGGAACGGATAGTTCTGCCGGTATAAAGCACATCATCCACCAATAAGATCGTCCTACCTTCTATGGAAAAAGGAATATCTGTTTCTTTGACTAAAGGCTGGTTGCCAATTTCTCCCACATCGTCCCGGTAAAGAGTGATGTCCAAAGAACCGACAGCCGCTTGGCTCTTATATTTCTTTTGCAAAATAAGAGCGATCCTTTTAGCTAAAATCACTCCGCGGGTATGTATGCCTACCAACCCAATAGAACCCTCTTTTAAAGAATCTTTATTTTCTTCTACAAATTTAGAAACAATCTCTTCTAAAATCTTCTTAAAATCTTTTTCTCCTATTTTTTTCTTCATGATTACTCTTTTAACAAAGCAGCCTTCTGGTCAATCCTAGTGGGATAATTCCCAGAGAAACAACCTGTGCAAAAATTTGACTCTGTCCCTTTTGCCGCTTTTAGCATCCCCTCCACGCTCAAATAACTTAAACTGTTTACTCCTAAAAATTTACGAATCTCTTCCACGGAATGGCTGGAAGCGATCAACTCCTCTTTTGTGGGAGTATCAATTCCATAATGGCATGGCCCTGTAATTGGCGCAGAGGTAATCCTCATATGAATTTCCTCTACCCGGGTGGTTTTAAGCAATTGTATCAATTTTTTGGATGTGGTCCCTCTGACAATGCTGTCATCCACTAAAATAATTTTTTTTCCAACAAGATTTTCTTTAATAGGATTATATTTTACCCTGGTCCTAAAATCACGCATGGGGATGGAAGGCTCTATAAAAGTTCTGCCCACATAGTGGCTGCGTATAAAACCCACTTCAAAAGGAAGTCCAGCTTCCTCTGCATAACCGCTAGCCGCAACCACGGAAGAATCCGGCACAGCCACAACGCAGTCTATATTGGGCGGGGGAGGCGCTTCTTTAGCTAATTGCCGTCCAAGCTCTTTGCGCACCTCATAAACGCTCTTATTAAAAATTCTTGAATCTGGCCGAGCAAAATAGATAAATTCAAAAATACAAAAAGCGGTTTTGGACAATGGTTTATCTAATAATGCAACGCTCTTTAATTCCTTTTTATCTTGAATCACCACCATTTCCCCCGGCTCTATTTCTCGCACCACTTTTGCTCCAATTAAATCAAGGGCGCAAGTTTCAGAAGCCACGACCCAGGTTAAGCCAATCCTACCTAAAATAAGAGGTCTAAATCCAAATGGATCCCGTACCGCAATCATGGTTCCATGCCCATTGCCATTAGAGTTTTGATCGCTGGCAAATAAAAATGAATAAGCCCCTTCTACTTTTTTTAAAGAAGAACGAATCGCTTCTACAAGATTTTTCTCTTTAGAACGCGCAATCAAATGCAGGATAACTTCACTATCTGTTGTGGTTTGAAAAATAGCGCCGCTTGCTTCCAACTTTTTTCTTAAAAATTCAGCATTTGTTAAATTTCCGTTATGACCTACTGCAAGCTGACCGTAAGGAGTGGTCACTAAAAGGGGCTGGGCATTTTTAAGAACAGAGCTGCCAGTCGTAGAATAGCGCACATGGCCAATAGCAGACCGTCCTTTTAAAATAGCAAAATGTTCTTTTTTAAAAACATCAAAAACTAAACCCATGCCAATGTGCCGATTCATTTTTCCATTAAAGGAAACAATCCCCGCAGATTCCTGTCCGCGGTGCTGGAGAGCGGTTAACCCTAAATAAACTAAGTGAGCCGCGTCTCTATGAGAATAAACCCCGCAAACTCCGCACTCTTCTTTTAAATCCGGATGTTCTATGTTTCTGTAAAATTTATTTTCCATTTCTACCTTTTAACAAAATCTACCGCTCCTTTCCAAAATAAAAATCCAGGGGTCTTAACTTTTAGTTTAAGTTTAGTCCAGGCTGGATGCTGGAATTGAGTAATATATCTTTCTGGATGAGGCATCAATCCTAAAACATTCCCTTTTTGGTTACAGATCCCAGCTATCGCGTTCATTGAACCATTTGGGTTTTTCCCCTCATAACGAAAAACTACCTGTTTATTTTTCTCAATCTCTTGCAAAATTTTTAAATCTTTTGTTACAAAATTCCCTTCTCCATGCGCGATCGGCAGTTCAAAATGCAGTGGAATTCCTTTTAAATATTGCGCGCAAGAATTTTCTCTTTTTAATGCAACCCATTCGCACTGAAATCGTCCAGACAGATTTTGAGTTAAGGTTGAATTTTGTTGAAAAGAAAAATCCTCATAACCAGGGAGCAAACCTGTTTTAACTAAAACCTGAAATCCATTACAGATGCCAATAATAAGATGTCCTAAACGCGCCATTTGCTGTAACTGCGCTCCAATTTTAAATTTAAGTTCATTGGCCAGAATTTTACCAGCGGCAATGTCGTCCCCGTAAGAAAAACCGCCTGGGATCACTAATATGGAAAAGGCCAGCAACTGCTCTGGTTTTTGTAAAATCTGATTTAAGTGCAAGACGTCAACTTTTGCTCCCGCGCTCTTAAGAGCCTGTCTTGTTTCCAGATCACAATTAGTGCCCACGCTGCGTAAAACCAAAGCTTTAACGCTCATTGTTTTTCTGAAAAAGAGTTCCAAATTTTTTCCATCTCTAAAACTCCTAAATTTACTATTCTTTTTTTATGAGAAAAAATTTTTAACGTCAGCTCATTTTTCACTTTGCCTAATAAAGTAAAAGGGGCAGAAGAAAAAATCTTTTTTAAACGATTCAGGTATTTAGGTTCTACTTCAATTAACCAACGGCTAGAAGACTCTGAATAAAGAAAAGCAACATCTGAAAAATTTAAATCTGAGGGCAACTGAATTTCCGCTCCTAAAGAGCCGCCAATGCACATTTCTGAAAGAGCAACTCCCAAACCCCCCTCGCTTAAATCATGGCAGCTTTGAACTAAACCTGCTTGAATCGCTTTTTGCAAGGATTGCATCATGGCATAAGCTCCTTTGCCATTCACTTTAGGAACTTCTCCTCCCTTTAACCTTAAGAGATCATAAAGCATGGATCCTCCCAACTCTTCTTTTGTTTCACCTAAAAGAAAAATCAAATTCCCGCTTTTTTTAAAATCCATGGTTACGCATTTGCGAACATCCTCTACAATGGCTATGGCTGAAATTAAAAGTGTGCCGGGAATAGAGAGAACCTCTCCTTTTTGATCGCGCCAGGTATTGTTTAAACTGTCTTTGCCTGAAATAAAAGGAACATTGAAAATTTTAGAAAAATCATAACAAGCTTGGGCTGCTCGCACAAGACCTCCTAAAATCTCTTCATGGCTTACGTCTCCCCAGCAAAAATTATCTAAAATCGCGCATTTTTTTAGATCTCCTCCCACGCTCACTAAATTGCGCAGAGCTTCATCCATGGCATTGGCTGCCATCCAATAAGGATCCAATTCTCCAAACCTTGGATTAATGCCGTTGGAAACTACAACCCCTTTCCAAGAGCTTAAGTCTGGACGGGAAACACTGGCATCGCTGGGGCCGTTCTGCCTTAATCCTACAAAAGGTTTAATTACGCTGCCTCCCTGCACTTCATGGTCGTACTGTTTTATGATCCATTTTTTGGACGCGATATTCGGCTCTTTTAACAAAGATTTTAAAAGAAAAGAAGGATTTTTATAAAAATTAATTTTAGGAACTTCGCAAATTTTTTGTTGGGGAAAAATCTTCCAGACCGCTTTTTTCCTAACCTTAGGAATCCCTTTATGCAAAAAATTTAGTTCCAAATCGCATGTTTTTTCACACTTGTAAAAAACTTCCAGTCTGCCGCTATCTGTAAACTCCCCAATCACAGAACATCCCACATCTTCTAAAAGACAGATCTCTTCTAATTTTTTTAAATTTTCTTTAGGCACGGACAAGACCATGCGTTCTTGAGACTCAGAAAGCCAAATTTCCCAGGGTTTTAATCCCTGGTATTTTAAAGGCACATTTTCCAAATAAACTTTTGCCCCGCAACCAGAGGCGAGTTCGCCCACGCTGGAAGAATACCCTCCTGCCCCGCAATCTGTGAGAGCGGAAAAAAGATTTTGATCCCTGGCTCTTAAAATAGCTTCCATGGCTTTTTTTTCCATAATCGCATGGCCGATCTGCACCACGCTTGCGGAAATATCTTTTTCTAGGGCTAGGGAGGAAAATGTGGCTCCATGAATTCCGTCCCTGCCGGTTTTCCCTCCAATAGATACAATCAGTTCTCCTGCTGAAACTTTCTTTTTAACCTTATCCTTAGGCAAAAAACCAACCGTGCCACAAAAAACAAGAGGGTTTGCAAAAAACCCTTTATGAAAAAGCACCGCGCCATTGGTTGTAGGAATGCCCATTCTATTCCCATAATCTCTTACGCCCGCAATCACTCCGGAAAGAATTCTTTCCGGAGGCAAAATATTTTCTTCTAAGCCTCGACTAAAAGAAGCGCCAAATTCACCCACACAAAAAATATCAGTATTTAAAATTGGTTTTGCTCCTAACCCCACGCCTAAAATATCCCGAATCACTCCGCCAATGCCTGTGCCTGCTCCTCCATAAGGTTCCAGAGCTGAAGGGTGGTTGTGCGTTTCTACTTTAAAAGCAACCGCCTGTTTTTTGTCAAAACTAATCACGCCCGCATTATCTTCAAACACTGAAAGACAAAACTTCTTTTTTAGTTCCAGAGTTGCGCGCACAATGGTTTGCTCTAGAAGATCATCATAAACTTTTTCTTTTTTTCCTTCAGAACTTTCTTCAGTATAAAGGATCTCCCCTTTAAAAGTTTTATGTTTGCAATGTTCAGACCAAGTTTGAGCAATAGTTTCTAGCTCTATGTCCTTGGGCTCTCTGGCTTCAGAACGAAAATAGTTTTGAATGCTAAGCATTTCTTGCAAAGAAAGGGAAAGCAATTTTTCTTTGGAAAGACGCGACAATGCCTCATGGTTTAGAGAAATAAAAGAAATCGTCTCGGTCGCTGAATTTTCCAGTTGGTTCATGAATATTTGATAAGCTGGCATTGCTGCACTAAAGGATTTAACAAATGTTGGTTTGCAAAAAAGATTAATTTTTCATCTACACTTTTCTCTCTTGCTTGAGCGATTTCTTCAAATTCATACCGCATGCCAAAAAAAGCATTTTCAATCGTCATGATATTTAAATCTCGAATCGCTTTTAATACGCTTTCAGCCACTGGATCTGTGACGCCGGATTTAAACCAAACATCCAAAAAAATAGTTTTAAAATCTTTTGGCTCTGCGTCAATTATAAATTTTTCCGCAATTGGATCGCACAAAAGCTCTTGAGCTATCCTCTGAATCTCCTCTAAAGAAAAATTTCCTTCCAAACCATATAATGGTTCTATTGTATTACACTCAACATCCCCTAAACCTGAGGCGCGTAATAAATTTTTTATTTTTTTACAGTTCTGTAAAGAATTTTTTTTAAGAATTGAAGAAACCTCAACTAATACTTTTTTAATCATCTAACTTCCTCGTCCCTGTAATGCGCAAATAAGCTTCCAGATACTTGGCTCTGGTTTTTTCCACAATCTCCTGAGTGAGTTCAGGGATTGGCGGTTCGCGATTCCACTGAATAGAATCTAGATAGTCTCTGACAAACTGTTTGTCAAAGGAAACCGGGGAAATCCCTGTCTTATAATCTTTTTTCTCCCAAAACCTGGAAGAGTCTGGGGTCAAGCACTCATCAATTAAATAAATTTCATTCTCCCCTTTTATCCCTTTTTTAATGCCAAATTCAAATTTCGTGTCCGCTAGAATTAACTGCTCGGACAAAAGTTTTAAAGAAGCGAGGCGATAAATAGAAATAGAAATTCTTTTTAGCTCCTCACTTAGAGTTTCCCCTAAAATTTTTTTCATCTCTTCAAAAGAGATATTTTGATCGTGTTTCCCTCCTTCTTCTTTGGTGGCTGGGGTAAAAATAGGTTCTGGAAGTTGTTCCGATTCCTTTAAACCAGAAGGAAGCGGAACCCCGCACACTTTTCCAGTGGCTCTATATTCTTTCCAGCCTGAACCAGAAAGATATCCTCGCGCCACGCATTCAATAGGAATTTTGTCTGTTTTCCAAACCAACATGGAGCGTCCTTTAAGAAGCTCCTCATATTTCTTAAGTTGAGCAGGATATTCTTTAACATCTGCAGTAATAAAATGGTTCTTGACATGAGTTTCCGTTTGCTTAAACCAATAAATAGAGAGCTGATTTAAAATTTTTCCCTTATCCGGGACTAAAGTTGGGAGCACATAATCATAGGCAGAGATCCTGTCTGAAGAAACAATTAAGAGCTGCTCTCCTAAATCATAGACATCCCGCACTTTCCCGCGAATAAAAAGCGGAAGATCAAGCGCGGGTTGAGAGATTAGATTCATACAAAAGAAGCCTTCATTTACCGTTTAAAGTTTCCTTAAACCAAGTGAATGATTTGGGTTAATGTAAATTATTCCCATTCTATAGTTGCCGGCGGTTTGGAAGATATGTCATAAACCACGCGATTGACTCCTCTAACCTCATTGATGATGCGGTTAGAAATTTTGACCAGTACTTCTCGCGGCAAATCAGCCCAGTCTGCGGTCATGGCATCTTGAGAAGTAACAGCTCTCACTGCAATCGCTTGTTCATAAGTGCGCGCATCCCCCATCACCCCAACTGAGCGCACAGGAAGCAACACTGCAAAAGCCTGCCAGAGTTTTTCATACAAACCGCTGGCGCGAATCTCTTCTTCTATAATTTTATCCGCTAAACGAACTGTCTCTAATTTTTGTTCTGTAAGTTCTCCTAAGACTCTCACTGCAAGACCTGGCCCTGGGAAAGGATGGCGTCTCAAAATTTCTTCTGGAAGCCCCAGCTCTTTACCCAAAAGCCTCACTTCATCTTTAAATAAAAACTTTAATGGCTCAAGCAAAGAAAATTTCATTTTTTTGGGAAGCCCTCCCACATTGTGGTGCGTCTTAATCACTGCGGAGGGCCCTCTCACGGATTGGCTTTCAATCAGATCCGGATAAAGAGTGCCTTGCACTAAAAAATTGAATTCCCCTAATTTTTTAGATTCGGATTCAAAGACCCGGATGAATTCCCTGCCAATAATCTTTCTCTTTTTTTCTGGATGAGTCACGCCTTTTAATTTTTTTAAAAATCTCTTTCTGGCATCTACAGTTTGAAGCGCTTCCTTAAATTTCTTGCCAAAAATATTTTTTACTCTTTCTTCTTCTCCATGCCGCAAAAGCCCGTTATCTACAAAGATACAGTTTAATTGTTTCCCTATCGCTTGATAAACTAAGCTGGAAGCTACTGCAGAGTCCACCCCTCCGGAAAGAGCGCACAAAACCTTTTTAGTTCCAACCTTTTCTTTAATATGTTGAATTTCTCTTTGCACAAAAGAAGAAATTTCCCAATCCCCTTTTTCCGCGCAGATCCTAAATAAAAAATTAGAAAGAATCTCCTTGCCTTGAGGGGTATGCATCACCTCTGGATGAAACTGAACTCCATAAAGCTTTTGTTCCACATTTGCCATTGCAGCTTGCAGAGAGCTTGCGCTTTTAGCCAGCCTGACAAAACCTTTTGGCAAAACCTTGACTTCATCCCCATGGCTCATCCAGACAGACAGCTCTTTTGGCAGCCCTTGAAAAAGCAAAGATTCAGTTTCCACAAAAATTTCTGCATGGCCAAATTCCCGAACCTGAGCTCTCTCTACTTTTCCACCAGAGGCATGAGCTAAAAGCTGCATCCCATAACAGATTCCTAAAACAGGAACATCCAGACTAAAAAAATCCTTATAACAACTGGGGGAACCATTTCCATGCACGCTGGCAGGCCCTCCAGAAAGAATAATTCCTTTAGGATTTTTCGCTTTTATTTCAGCTGGAGAAACTGTATAAGGAAAAATTTCACAATAAACTTTTAATTCTCGCACTCTGCGAGCGATTAACTGCGTGGTTTGAGAACCAAAATCAAGGATAACAATCACTGGAGACGGGAAAGAGCTTTGCGAAAGCCTTCGAGTTCTAATTTTTTTGCTTTAGACTCAACTTGAGATTTCATTTTTGATTTGTATTGAACCACCTTGTTTTCAATTCTTTTATCAGAAAGAGCTAAAATTTTGCAAGCTAAAAGAGCTGCGTTTTTAGCCCCATTGATAGCCACTGTAGCCACAGGCACCCCTTCAGGCATCTGCACGATAGAGAGCAATGAATCTAATCCATTCAATTTAGAAGTTTTAATTGGCACCCCAATCACTGGCAAAGATGTTAAAGCAGCCACCATGCCGGGCAAATGAGCAGATCCGCCTGCTCCAGCCAATATTACTTTAATCCCTCTTTTTTTAGCTTGGCTTGCGTAACGCGCCATGCGTTTAGGAGTTCTGTGCGCAGAAACAATTGTAAGTTCATATGGAACTTTAAATGAATCAAAAAGTTCAGCCGCAGATTTCATGATTGGAAGATCAGAATCGCTTCCCATAATAATAGCTGCTAACGCTTTCTGATTATTTTGCATCAGGCACCAGCGGTAAAACTTTAATGAGCTGCTGCACTTTTCCTGCTTTTTCTAAAGCTTCTTCTACTGTAGGCGCTAAAATAGTTAGATGGCCAAGTTTTCTTCTTTTCTTTAAATATTTTTTTCCATAAAGGTGCAGTTTCACTCCTGGAATCGCAAGAACATCTTTGATGCCTTCAATTGTGTAGGGATGCTCTTCTTCTCCTTCTCCAATAATATTTAGCATCACGCACGGGCTTAAAAGCAAAGGAGGCACTAAAGGAAGATTTAAAACAGACCTTAAATGAAGTTCAAATTGGGAATGGTCGCATGCTTCAATTGTGTAATGACCAGAATTGTGTGGCCTGGGAGCGATCTCATTAATTAAGAGTTCCCCATTTGCGCAAAGGAAGAGTTCCACGCCAAAAACTCCCACCCCATTTAAAGATTCAATCGCGCGTTTTGCGATTCTTTGCGCCTGCTCAATGATGGCTTTTGAAATTTGCGCAGGCACAATCGTCATTTTTAGCATATGTTCCTCATGAATATTTTCTACCACAGGATAAGCTTGGATTTCGCCTTCAAAATTACGAGCCACCATTACGGAAAGCTCTTTAATGAATGGAACAAACTTTTCCAACATATATTTTCTTTGAGAAAGGTTTCCATTCAAAGAATGGGTAAACAATAAACTAGAGAGGTCGTCAATCTGTTTTAAAGTAAAGTTCCCTCTGCCATCATAAGAATCTTTTCTTAATTTTAAAATCGCGGGAAAATGAATTTGAGAAATACATTCAGCCAAATGTTCTCTGGAAAGGATTTCAAAAAATTCAGGAACAGGGATATCATAAGTTTTAAGATATTGTTTCTGTAAAAATTTATCTTGAATGATCCGTAAAGTTTCAGGAGCAGGAAAAATTTTAAACCCCTCTATCTCTAAAGTTTTTAAAATTTCAGTATCTCCTAACTCAATTTCATAAGTAAGAATATCGCAGCTTTCCGCAAGCTCACGAAGCGCGTTTTGATTTTTAAAATCAGCCACAATTTGTTTAGTGGCAACAGCGGCTGCCGGACAATGAGGCGTAGGATCTAAGACCACAATCTCTATCGCCATCCGCCTTGCTTCTTGGGCAATCATTTTACCGATTTGCCCTCCTCCGATAATACCAACAATAGTATTCATTGTTTATTTGCGAACCAAAAATCCAAAAACCAAAATTTCAAATTCAAATAATCTTCTCATCATAAATTTTATTTACCCATGCCTAACTTCTGCGCTTTTTGATAAACTTTTCCTTCGCTCTTTATATCCGGAGCAATAATAATTTCAACCAATTGCATCTCCTTGATGTTGCGCGCTCCTAAAGAACCCATGGCCACTTTTAAAGCTCCAACTAAATTTTGCGTTCCATCATCCACATTTGCAGGGCCTAAAAGAATTTCTCTTAACAACGCGGTGGTTCCCACCCAAACGCGCGTTCCTCTGGGAAGATAACGATCCGGCATGGCCATGCCCCAATGATACCCCTTCCCAGGAGACTCTGTTGCTTTTGCAAGGCCTGAACCAATCATCACAGCGTCTGCGCCGGAAGCGATCGCTTTACAAATATCCCCGCTTGTGACCATGCCGCCATCCGTTATAATAGAAATATATTTTCCGGTTTTTTTAAAATAAAAATCTCGGGCTTGAGCGCAATCCACCGTAGAAGTCACTTGCGGAACTCCCATGCCTAAAACACCTCTTGTGGTGCAGGCAGCTCCTGGACCAATCCCTACCAAAATCCCAGAGGCTCCGGTTTCCATTAAAGCCAAAGCCTGATCGTAGGTAACGCAATTGCCGATTACAACAGCCATTTTCTTTTTTAAATTTTTACAAATTCTTGCAAAATCCACAGAAGCGTATTTGGAAGATTCATGGCGCACGCTGGTAACTGTGGATTGGATAAAAAATAGATCCGCTCCAGCCTCCAAAGCAATTTCCGCAAAGCGTTCCGCTCGTTTTGGTATTGCGGATAGTGCGACTGGAACCCCTGCTTTTTTAATTTGCTGAATTCGAAGTTTAAGCAGCTCTTCTTTGATAGGCTCTCTATAAATCTGCTGCAAAAGGTTCGTGACTTCATCTGGTTTTGCAGTTACAATTTTCTTTAAGATTTCCTGAGGTTTTTCATATCTGGTTTGAATCCCTTCAGAATTTAAAACCGCTAACCCGCCGCAATGCCCCATCTCAATAGCGAAATTAACATCTACCACTCCATCCATGGCGCTGGCAATAATTGGAATCTTAAGATTAACATCTCCAATTTTACTGACCACATCCACTTCTTCCGGATCAATGGTAACTAACCCAGGCACAAGCGCCACCTCATCAAAACCATAAGCTCTTCTTGCTTCCCGATCTTTTCCTATAAAAAATGCCATAGTTTCTCCTCTAAATGTGTGGCGCAAACCCTTCTAATTCGTTGTTTGCGCCAGCCTGATTTTTCTTAAAATCTATTTAACCAATTTTGGAAGAGTAATCTCTTTTTGCTTTTGATACTTGCCTTTTTTGTCAGCGTAAGAAACTTCACAAATCTCATCGCTTTCTAAAAAAAGAACCTGAGCAATTCCCTCATTGGCATAAATTTTTGCTGGCAGCGGTGTAGTATTAGAAATTTCTAAAGTGACAAAACCTTCCCATTCCGGCTCAAAAGGGGTTACATTCACAATGATTCCACAACGCGCATACGTGGATTTTCCCAAACAAATTGTAATCACGTTGCGTGGAATTCTAAAATATTCTACTGTTCTCGCCAAGGCAAAAGAATTAGGTGGAATCGTAATATAAGTGTCTGTGGCAATATCTATAAAAGCTTTAGGATCAAATGCTTTTGGATCCACAGTTGCGCCATACGCGTTGGTAAATACTTTAAAGTCCCTGCCCACTCGAATGTCATATCCATAAGAAGAAACACCGTATGAAATCACTCCTTGATTGACCTGACCTTCTTGAAAAGGTTCGATCATGCCAAACTCTTTTGCCATTTTTTTAATCCACCCATCTGATTTAACAGACATAATTTTTCTCCTTTGATTTAACCGCAGCGGGAATAACCGCAATCTTTGCAAACTGCGCAGCCATTTTCAAAAATTAAATTGACTCCGCAATCCGGACATACTCCAACAAAATCTCTTGTAGGACCATACTCTCTTTTAGGAGGATCTTGAACCATAGGCGCAGGATTTTTAATTTCCGGAGCTGCCTGAGCTTTGTCCGCAAGAGAGGTTTTGGCAAAATCTAATTTTAGCTGCTTAACAAATTTTATAGGTTCTGGCAATGTGGAAGCCCGCGGATAAGCTTTTTGCGGATTAAATGAATCTCCATACAAATAGCGTCCTAAAGCAAGAGCGATTCCTTGAGCCACAGTAGTCACGCAAACCACAGTATCATCTACAGAACGGTCAAACGCCACTTCTCTGGTTCTTACCCTCCACATCTGTTCAATCACTTCTCTGGGATCTATGGCTGCTCTTAAAAGCAGGCTGGCCAGCCTGCCAGTGACCTCTGCTTCCGCATCCAAAGATTTTACAAAAACTTCGCAAAGCCCCAGCTCGTCTTCATTGATGGTCACATAAATTGGACCGCGCGGGGTCTCAATTCTTTCTGTACGGCCTTCAGTGACTTTAGGCCGTTTTCTAGAGGGCAAAGGATGAGCGGAACCTGCTCCTCCTGCCTTGGCAAGATTTTCTTTTTCCTTTCTTTTTACTTCCTCATCCGTAATCAAAACCCCTTCTCTGGAACCTTCCCGATAAACTGTAATGCCTTTGCATCCCATTTTCCAAGCAAGGAAATAGATTTTTTCCACATCCTCTTCAGTAGAATCCCGGTGAATGTTCACTGTGGATGAAATGGAATGGTCAATATGCTTTTGAATGGTTGCCTGCATATAGACTCTTTTTTCTGGAGCGATATGGTGAGCTGTAACAAAAAATTCCGGCAGTTGAGAATCGTCTTTTAAATTAAATCTTTTCATGTAGCGGTCCACCAAAGGATGATAGACTTTAAAAAATTCCTGACTTAAAGACTCTGAACGCCTCACATAAGAAAGATCAAAGATAGGTTCAACCCCGCTGGTCGTGCCTGCCAAAGCTGCTCCAGAACCCACTGGGGGCACTGTAAGCACAGCCACATTTCTTAATCCATGAGCCTCCACTCTTTTTAACACATTTGAATCAAGCCTTTGAATAAATGGGGACTTTAAATGCTGCTCTGAATCATAAAGTTTAAAAACCCCTTTTTCTAGTCCAATGTTCACGCTCTCATCATAGGCGAAATTTTTGATCCGCTCAAAAAGATGATCCACAAAACTAATCGCTTGATCCGTATCGTACTTTAACCGCATTTGGCAAAGCATGTCGCCTAAGCCAGTAAAACCAAGACCAATTCTGCGAGAAGAAACTGAAGCTTCAGTTTGAGCTTTTAAAGGATGTTTATCTGCGTTGTAATCTAAAACATTGTCTAAAAATCTTACGCCATATCGAGCTGCTTTTTCTAAAGCGGTCCAATTCACTCTGGAATTTTCCGTAAATTCTTCTTCCACAAACTTAGAAAGATTAATATTGCCTAAGCAGCAATCCCCATACCCCTCCAATGGAATTTCTCCGCAATTGCCAGTGACAATCCCATTAAAAATTAAGGAATGGTTATAAAACTGAGTTGCATCATAAACCGCTTCCTCGCCCGCATAAGTAATAGAGCTCACTTTTGCTAAAAATTTCTCTTTTTTTCTGGAGAAACTAAACTTCCTTTCCTTAAACCATTGTTGAAACTTCTCACTTTTTTCTTTTTGCAAGAATCCAATCTTTTGCATAAAATAAACTACATTCTCGCCATGCAGCCTTAAACTATAGCACTGACTAGAAGTGTATTCCCGTTTTTCTCCTGCTCGGGTAGTGTAGAAAAATTTTGACGGCATATTTCTCTTTTCTTGATAAATCCGACAAAAAATTCCAAAATTAGAAAGTAAAACCTGAATCTCTTTTAAAAAACTCAGATTAATGGAAGTAAGCGAAAGTGCGATCTCATCTTTTTTCCTCTTGCGAGTCCAGACACTGCCATCCGCGCTAAAGAGGCCCTGCAAATAGCCGCGCACGCAATCTTTAGTTCCTTGCCATACTAACTCAGGCACTTTTAATTTGGATTCCTTAGAAAAAGAATAGAGTTCTTTAAAAATTCTGGCTAATCTAACCGACCCAATTCTTATTTTTTTAAGTTCTGGCATTTCTTGAATTGCAAGGGAACTATTTCTTGAAATCCATTCCGGATCCCTATCTAAACGAGCATAATCTGCGCTGATCACACTTTCAGCCGCCCTATGCACTTCCTCAATAACTTCCTGGTTCTCATTCCACAATTCAATCAGAGCTTTTTTATCGCCAAAAGTGCCGTCTCCAGCGATCAGTCCGGAAACCAAACCAAGCTCGTAATAGCCAGTTTGCCCAAACTGTCCTTCGCCAGATTGAATTAAAAGAATTTCTCCTTCCTTAATCTCTTTTAATTTTTTCTTTTCTATATTAAACTTTGTAATGTTTCTTTTTTTCCCATCTTCATAAGAAACATGATAAGGTTTAGCCACATAAAACTCATGCCAATCTGTTGCTTTAATTTCATAACCAGCATCTGTTTCCAGTTTATACACTTTTGCTTTATCCGAAGTTTTAAAGATAGGGGTGCTGGTTGTTGTAGCTGCGCCATAAAGGTCAGATTTACCATCTGTCCTTTTATCTATAGTTACTGTCAATGGTTTCGCTTCCGCGTAAAGCTCTTTGACTTGAACCAATCCATGTTCAGTATGAATTCTTGTATCGCCAGTTACACAAGGATTAGTGGAAATCACCTCCATGCCATTATATTCTGAGGTAGATTCTTTTTTAATGGAATCCCAAAAAAGCACTCCAGGCTCTGCCCAGTCTCTTGCGCCTTTAACCAGCTCTTTCCACACTTCCCGAGCCCGCACTTTGCGAGTCACCCTGACTTTTTCATTTTCAAAATAAAGCTCAAAATCTTCATCTTTTTCAACCGCTTTCATTAAAGCATCTGATACCCTTACGGAAATATTGGCAAAACGCACGGTTCTTAAATCTCTTTTCACCCGCACAAAGTCCAGAATGTCTGGATGAGAATCGCGCGTGGTAATCATCAAAGCGCCTCTTCTGCCAGATTGGCCAATGGTGCCTGTAGTCAAAGAAAATAGATCCATAAAAGAAACTGAACCCGTGCTGGTCAATGCCGCGTTATTGACCCGAGCGCCTTTTGGACGCAAAATAGAAATGTCAGTGCCCACTCCACCGCCATAGGAATAGGTTCTAGCCGCTTCTTTCATCCAATCAAAAATAGCTTCCAACCGATCCTCTTTTACAGGGATCACATAACAATTTAATAAGGTAACGTTTCTTGGGTTGCCAGCTCCAAAAAGAATCCTTCCTCCTGGAATAAATCTAAAATCTGATAAAAGCCAATAAAATTTTTCTTGCCATTCATTTCTTAACGCTTCATTCTCTTCTACGCTGGCCAGCTCCCTAGCCACTCTTTGCCACATCTCCACCGGTGTTTTTTCTACGACCCGGCCGCTTCTATCGCGGAGAGCATATTTGTCTAAAAAGACTCTGCATCTTAAAATATCGTCATTAAAAAATTCTTTTGTTTCTTGAGTTAACGGAGCTGGAGTTAAAGCCACTTCTTCTTCTAATGGGAGATTGGGAACTGATGGGCTCACTTCCTCTGAACTGTTACTAGAATTTACCCTGCCTTCTAAGGGTGGATTCATAAGCGTTTTTTCCTCCTTGAAATTAATTGGCAATCTTTAATTTTGAAATTTTTGATGGCACAGCTTTGGAAAGAGCGTTTTTCTCCTTTCTATTTTTTAATTTATCAATCTCTTCTAAAAAAGAATTGACGTCGGAAAAATTTCTATAAACAGAAGCAAATCTTACATAAGCGACCTGATCAATCGCATGCAATTTTTCCATCACCTTTTCTCCAATCACTTTTGAAGAAATTTCCATCACATAATCCTTTAACTCATACTCCACTTCCGCCACAATCAGGTCTATCGTGTCCATAGAGATCGGCCTTTTTTCACAAGCGCGCAAAATCCCTTGGCGCAATTTAGCTCTGTCATAAGGTTCTCGGCGCTGATCTGATTTTACAACCATTAAAGGCATCTCTTCTAGCCGCTCGTAAGTGGTAAAACGTTTGTGACAATTCTTGCAGATCCTTCTGCGCCGAATTACGCTTGCGGATTCAAGAGGTCTTGAATCTAAAACTGAATCGTTAGAATGGCGACAAAAAGGGCATCTCATATTAATATATTGAACTCTCTAATAGCATGACATCATCTATAGGCGCTGCCTCTTTGCTTTTGGCGCTTTAGCAGCTATAAGATCAAACTTTTTTAAGACAACAATTTGCAACTTTAATAAACATGAAGAATGTTAGACTGGAATGAAAAAGAACTTTTTCACTACCACAGATTGTGTTAATTGGATTCTAACATCTATATGTAGAGTTGTCAAGGTTTGATTTTCCCTCTTAAAAATAGAAAAAATGATCTTTGTTTTCCTGCAAAGAAATAGGTATAATAAACTCTCGCCTGAAAAATAAAATAAATTTCCAATGAAAATAAATCTAGAAAATTTAAGTGAATGTGGAAAACTTTCTAACCAATTTTTTCCTGAACCCAGGGTTCTTTTGATCAATGCTTTTCAAGTTCCTTATGATAATTCGGTGGCTACTGCCAGAACCTGCTACTCCTCTAAGGTTATTTACGCGGAAGATGTATCAAAAGATGAAAGCGCAAAAGCCCAACGCGATACCATTGCAAAAAGCACCTACCTCGCTGGCCATCACACCACTTTACAGCACGCCACATTTCAATTTGTACTTGAACGGGTAAGCCGTCAGATGATATGGAGTTTTCTCCACAGCCATCCATTTTATAACAGCGAACAGGTGAGCCAGCGCTATGTGGCTGTAGCTCCTGTAAATTTTGCTAAACCTCCCATGGATGAAGCTGAAAAAGAAGAATATTTAAAGACCATCCAAATCAGCATGGCCGCGTATGAAAAACTGCAAGTTCTGCTTAAACCCACAGTAGAAAAAGAATATCTAAAAATATTTTCAAATAGGAACTTACTAGAAAAAAAATGGCAGTCTGCGATTAAAAAAAGATGCCAGGAAATTGCGCGTTATGTTTTGCCATTAGCCACGCACGCGCATCTTTATCACACCATTTCTGCTTTGACTCTTCTGCGCTATTTAAGACTCTGCCAAATTTTTGACGCGCCTTTAGAACAAAAAATAGTTGTTTTTAAAATGTGTGAAGAGGTGAAAAAATGGGATCCTGAATTTTTTAAAAACGCGGAAGATCCCATGCCTTTAGAAAAAACTCCGGAATACCAATATTTTCTTGACCAAAATGAACAAATCAATCCTCATGTGGAAAATTTTAAAAAAGAATTTGATGAGTCTTTAGAGTCTTATTCCTCTAAACTCACAGATTACAAAGTGAATGCTGAAAAAAGCATGGCTAATGCGGTCAGGGCGATCCTTGGTCAAACATCCAAAAATTTAGAAGATTCTAAAGCGATAGATTTGGCGCTTAACCCAGAGAAAAACCATTATCTCGCGGAAACTTTAAATTTGAACCACCATGCAAAATTGAGCCGTGCCCTGATCCATCCCCATTTTACTTTTAGAAAAAAAATATCCCATACCGCGGATTCCCAAGACCAAAGACACCGCACTGTGCCCGGTTCAAGGCCAATTCTCTCCAAACATTTCTCTTCCACCCCAGACTATATTATTCCACAATTGATTGAAATCGCCCCAGAGGCTCACGAATTTTACACACAAACTATTGGAGAAATTTGGAAACAGATAAATAAGCTTTTAAACCAAAACCTTAACATGGAGTATGCGCTTTATCTATTGCCCAACGCATTCCCTATTCGCTTTGAAGAGTCTGGAAGTTTAATTGATTTTCACCATAAATGGACTCATCGGCTCTGTTACACTGCCCAAGAAGAGATTTGGAAAAACTGTTTAGAAGAAACCACGCAGGTTCAAGAGCTTTTTCCAAATATTGGAAAATATCTTTTTGCGCCCTGCGCTTTAAGGAAATATGCTAGTCGGAAACCTTTCTGCCCGGAAGGGGATAGGTTCTGCGGCGTGCCTGTCTGGACGCTCAATCTTAATCAATATCAAAGGATCCTATAATATGCCAAGCATTGTTGTAGTTGGAACTCAGTGGGGAGATGAAGGCAAAGGAAAAATTGTCCACCTCCTAGGAAAAGAAGCGGACATGATTGTCCGTTACCAAGGAGGGCCAAACGCAGGGCACACGGTTGTTTTTGACGATAAACTTTTTGTGCTGCATCTGATTCCAGCAGGGATTCTAATCCCTAAAAAAATCTGCATTATTGCCAATGGAGTGGTGGTGGATCCTCTTGCGCTCCATGAAGAAGTAAAACTGCTTGAAGAAAGAAAAATTAAAGTTGAAGGAAGGCTGTTTATTTCTGAACTGGCGCACCTTATTTTACCTTATCACAAAATTTTGGATGTCGCTAAAGAAGAATCAAAAAAAGGGGAAACTAAAATTGGAACCACGCGTAAAGGCATTGGCCCTGCCTACGCAGATAAAGTAGAGCGGGTTGGGATCCGTTTAGCCGATTATTTAGAAGAAGATACTTTTAAAGAACTTCTGGAACAAAATTTAAAATTAAAAAAAGAATATTTAGGGAGTCCCTCTCAGATTGAAGAGCTTAAAAATCAAATTCTTACCCAAGCGAGCTCTTTAAGACCTTTTTTAAAAAAATTCGCGTGCGATAGTTCTTTAGATCTTAATTTGGCTTTAAAAAAAGGGAAGAAAATAATTTTTGAAAGCGCTCAAGGCACAATGCTGGATATTGATTTTGGAACCTACCCTTATGTAACCTCCTCTAACCCTATTGCTGGAGCCGTAGGTTCAGATTGCGGCATTGGTCCAAACAAAATTGGCTCTGTGTTAGGCATTGTAAAAGCCTATACCACCAGAGTTGGGGAAGGACCTTTTCCTACAGAATTAGAAGATGAAGTAGGAAAAAAATTAAGAGAGGTGGGAAAAGAATTTGGCGCTACCACAGGCAGGCCCAGGCGATGCGGCTGGTTTGACGCTTTAGTGGTTCAAAGATCTGTAAGCGTCAATGGCATAGAAAAATTAGCATTAACCAAACTGGATGTGCTTCAAGGAATGTACCCTTTAAAAGTTTGCATTGCCTATGAACACCATGGCAGAATCCTAAAACATTTTCCCAATTCAAGAAAAGTATTGCAGGAATCTAAGCCTATTTACAAAACTTTAAATGGTTTTGGCGAGATCGGCAAATCTGTTCGGCGTTTTAAAGATCTGCCTCTTCCAGCGCAAAAATATGTTCGATTTTTAGAAAAGATTTCCGGAGCAAAAATCTCTTTTGTCTCTTTAGGTCGCAGCCGCGATGAAACGATCCGAATCTCCAAAACCTCTCTTTGGAACTAAGAATCCTAGTGTGGTGTAACCACAAAAAAACTCCTTACACCTTCCATTCCCGCACACCGTTTCTTCCGGACTCTTTTGCCTGATACAGGGCATGGTCTGCTCGTTGGATCAGCTCTTCTGCTAAAGGAGCCTCTGGCAAATAGTGCGCTACCCCAATACTGACTGTAATTTTTATGGTCACGCCTTCAGAAATTTCAATCGCGCTATTTTCAATAGCAGATCGCAAATGTTCCGCGGTTGCAAGCACCACCTCTTGCGGAGCAAGGCCAATTAAAAGAGCAAACTCTTCACCTCCATAACGGCAAATATTAACTCCATGGTGAACATTACTCTTAAGGATTTCCGCTATTTTTTTTAAAACCATGTCTCCGGCAAGATGACCATACCGATCGTTGACTAATTTAAAATGATCTAAATCCAACATCAGCAAAGAAAAAGAGGTGCCGTATCGTTTAGTAAAACTAATCTCTTCGCTTAAACGTTCCAGAAAAACCCTTCTTAAATAAAGGTTCGTTAAGCCATCCCTTCTGCTCCGCTCCACAATTTTTCTATAAAGATGAATTTTATGAAAGCCTAGTCCTAACAATTGCACGGCAAAAGAAACTTTATCTAAAAAATCGTCACTGACAGAACCCTCTAAAAGAAAAAACAATAAACCATGGGCTCTGCCTTGCCACCGCACTGGGGAACCTACCAAATAAAGGTCTTCTGTTTTTTTGCCATCCAGATATACTTCTGTTTTCAGAATGCGGTCTAAGGGGGTAAAAATACGGTCTTCTGAACGATTCAAATTTAAAGGAAGAAGCTGTAAAATCTTGTTCCAACCCTCCTGATCCAAAAACCCCTTGGCAAAAAATGATTTCCAAATTTTTTCATCTTTAGATACGTCTAACTCTGGCTCAAGATCTGGGTTTGTGGCAAAACCATAACCCAATAAATTTTTTTCAAAGGAAAAAATAGAGTTTAAATCCTCTAAAATAGGAACTTCTTCCATATAACTCACAAGGCTCTTTGCAAAAAGGTAACGTTTAGAGATTTGTTCAGCTTCTTCCTGCAGTTTTTTTCTCTGAGATTCTAATTTTTCACATTCCAACTGCTTCTTGGATAGTTCAGCCTGTAAATATAGCTGCCTTTGCAAAGAATTGCTCACTGCCTCTTGCACTTCTCTTTTCAAAGGATACTGAAAAAGTCCGGCAGCTATAAAAAGAACCGCATTTAAAAATCCGGCAACCATAAAATTGTTTCTAAAGCCCAAAAGAATAGAAAATGCTGAAAGAAAAATTGCCAAAAGTATGCCTCTCTTCCCCTTACCTTTAAAAGGGAGAACTAAAGGCAAAATAGAAAGAAGCGGAAAAAGAGCAAAACTGTTCATCATTGAAGGTTCACCTTATTTCTTCCTAAATCTTTAGCTTTATAAAGAGCGCGATCTGCTGTTTCTATAAGAATATTTGAATGATCCATGTCAGGGGTTCTAGAGGATACGCCTCCGGAGATGGTGACATAAATTTTTTCTTTTCCCATTGGAGTGGCCATTACTTTTAAACGAATGCGGTCGGCAATTAGATAAGCGTTCTCTTTACTGGTAAAAGGCATTAACACAGCAATTTCTTCTCCTCCATAACGGCTGCAAAAATCCGTGGTTCGAGTTTGGGTTACGATAATTTCCGCCACATTATGCAGAATTTTATCCCCTACTAAATGTCCCCAAGCGTCATTGACCCTTTTAAAATGATCAATATCAAAAATAATTAAAGAAAGATCGGATTTATTGATTTTAGATCTAAAAAATTCTTCTTCTAAACGTTCGTCAAAACGGTAACGAACAAAAAGGCCGGTTAAAGAGTCTCGCACAGCCAAAGATTCTATCTTCTCATAAAAAAGAGCGTTGGTGGTCACCAGAGAAACAATGTTGGAAATGTCTGAAAAAAATCTTAAATCTTCCTCTTTCCATCTTTTTAGCTTAGGAGACTCTAAATTTAAAGTTCCCATAATTAAATTTTCTCGTTCTAAAGGAGCTGCAATAAAAGAACCTTTTTTCCCTGAATGAGAAGAGGTCAGCCGAGGGTCTTGACTCATATCTCCCACTAAAAAAGGAATGCGATGTTTTACAATCCACTCCCCTATCTCATCCCCTTTCGCAGGTGAACTTGGCAAAGGAAAAAGATTTAAAGAAATTTCTAAATCTGTTTCTCGGCTAAAAAACCTACGAATAGAATCTTTTGTTTGTCTTTTTATTTCTTCTATCTGCAAATAAGAAGAGAGGTCGTCTGTGAATGAACGCAATTGAGTATACCGGTAAATCTTTTCTTTTAACCCATGACAAAGTTCTTCCAGCTCCTTTCTTTTTTGTTCCAGGTCTTGAACCCCTATTTCCAAATTTTCAATTTTTTCTTGCACCTTTTGAACTTCTAAATCCTTAGCTTCTATCATTTTCTGGGCTTTCCAAAAAATATACCAGAGCCAACCCATTTGCAAAAGAAAAATAAACGGGCCCCCTGTGGCAAGACTCCCAATAGAAAATATTAAACCAACGGTCCCCACTAAAGTTGCAAATATAAACATGCCGGCAGCGGTCATGGGAATAGAAAAATAGGAAAGGAAAAGAATAGGAACTCCAAAAAAAGGGAAATAAAATTGAGGCGTCATTTCCCCGGTTAACATAAGGTAAGGAATGACTAGAGCAATGACATAAGGAACAGATTGGATAAATACGCTTAACATGGGTTTAAAGTTTAACCTGATAATCCACTAAAGATCAAAAATAATGCAAGTCAATGTCAAGCCAAAACGACTCTTTTACAAAGATATTTATAAAAAATTCCATTCAAAGGTGTTAAAACTTTATTATATAATATAAATCAAAAATAAAATGACAAATCTATTATCGCTTTTTCAGGATGAAATTCTTAATTCTTCCATGAAAAATATTCCCATTTTTCCGCTTCCAGGTCATGTGCTTTTGCCCGGAGAACCTTTGCCTCTTCATATTTTTGAAGAGCGTTATAAACAGCTTGCGGAATTTGCCTTAACTCAAAAGCGTTTAATGGTGCTGGCAAATTTAAAATCCGATTTAGGAAAAATTGGAGAAGAAAAAAATAAAATTTATGATATTGCCGGATTAGGCCGCATTGTTTTAGATGAACGGATGGCTGACGGACGATTTAATCTTGTTCTTTTAGGGCTGAAACGCATCCGAATAAAAGAAATTGTGCAAGAAACCCCTTTTCAACAAGCAGAAATTGAAATACTCCCAGAAACCTCTCCCTCAATATTCTTTCCTCAAGCTCAAAGTCTTGAAAATGAAATCTATGGGCTTATCTCACAAATGGGAAAATTAAATAATGACCATTTGGAAGAAGACTTAAGCAAGATGATTAAAAATTTCTCTTATCAGGATATTTCTTTAGGAGCGCTGACGGATTTGGTCAGCGCCTATCTGCCTCTAGCCTCTAAAGAAAAACAAATGATACTGGAAGAGACTGATATGGTTAAGAGAGCTGAAAAATTAATCTTTGAGCTTAAATTTAAGATCTATTCTCTTCAAAGAGGCGGAAGCTCCTCCACACTCCTAAACTAAAACTCCTGCGCTAGCTCCCACCCTTAAAATCATTTTTCAGCTGAAGATAATTCAAAAAAGTTAAGAAAAAATTCCTTGAAATCTATTTTAGCTATTCTTGTAAAAAAGCAATCTTCCATACCCCAAAATTGTCTTTACCACATTCATTTTACTTTTGCCTTTTTTAAGGTCATACCGCAAAATCAAAGGAACTTCTTCTACTTTAGCTCCGCATTTTACTAACTCAATCAAGACTTCTGCTGTGGCTACAAAACCTGTATCCTTAAAAAAATCCCCTTTGGTTTTTTCTGCCAGCTCTTTTAAAAACTTTGCTCTGATCAATCGAAATCCCGAACTATAATCTCTAACATTTTTTAAAGGAACAAAAATTCTTAATATAAAACTACAAAAGAAACTTAAAAGTCTGCGCAAAAAGTTTAAACCAATTTCTTTGCCTTGAGGACTATAGCGGGAAGCAATAATAAGATCATAGCCTTCTTCTATTTTCTTTAACATCCTTAAGGTCAATTCTGGAGAATGACTATTGTCCGCATCCATGGTAAGAATAAGGTCATGGTCATCTTCCTCAACCAAAGAAAGAGCCTTTTTAAAACCGGTTCTTAATGCCTGGCCTAAACCTAAGTTATGCGGGTGCTGCTCAATGATGATTTGGATTTTTTTAGAAAAATCTTTGGCTCTTTGAACTGTTTGCTCTTTAGAACCATCATCCACTAAAATAATGGAAAGTTGAATGCCTTTACTTGCTAAATAAGGATTTTCTTTTAACTTTACAAACTGTTCCAAAAGAGATGGAATATTTTCAGCTTCGTTATAGGCAGGAAGAACTACAAAAATTTTCACAAGATTTTTTTATACTAAATGAGCAGCAACGCCCTATTTTTAAACCTAATTAAATAAAGAATAGGGTGCCCGCTTAATTTATGAGCTGTTCTGCAATTTGCACCGCGTTCAAAGCCGCGCCTTTACGCAAATTATCCCCCACAGCCCAAAGCAAAAGCGCTTTAGGATTTTTAAGATCTTTCCGAATCCTGCCCACTAAAACCTCATCCCTACCGCTCGCCTCTTGAGGCATGGGACAGTTTTTTCCATTGAGAGGGGACTGTTCATCTACAACTAAAACACCCGGAAACTTTTCTAATGCTTTGCGCGCTTCTTTTAAAGAAACTTTTTTCTTGGTTTCAATATAAATGGATTCAGCATGGGCATTAAAAACAGGGACCCGTACTGTTGTGGGAATAACCTGTACTTTATTATCCCCTAAAATTTTCTTGGTCTCATGAATGACTTTGAGTTCTTCATTGGAATAACCATCCTTCTCAATTTTCCAATTATTCGCCAGCACATTAAAAGAGATCGGAGCAGGAAAAATGCCGCAATCCTTTACCCTTCCTTGAGCCAAAAATTCTTGAGATTGGGCTCGCAAATCTTCCACTCCCTTTGCCCCAGCTCCAGATACTGCCTGATAAGTAGAAACAATAATTTTTTTTATCCCAAACTTTTTATGTAGAGGAGCCACAGCCATTAGTAAAACCGCAGTGGTGCAGTTAGGATTAGCAATGATTCCATGATGCCAAATAAGATCTTTAGCATTAATTTCAGGAATCACTAAAGGGACCATTGGATCCATTCTAAAATCAGAGCCATTATCAATTACAACTGTGCCTTTTTCTGCAGCTTGCTTGCCAAAAGTAACAGCAGCTCCTTTTTCGCCTTCGGTCCCTGCAAAAAGCGCGATATCCACACCCTGAAAAGATTCTGGTTTTGTCTCAAGAACTTGATAACTTTTTCCTTCAATTTCTAAAACTCTTTGTGAGCGAGCCAATACCCTCAGCTCTTTATAAGGGAATTTCCTCTCTTCTAAAATACGGACCATCTCTTTCCCAACCGCTCCAGCGCCTACCACAGCCACAGTTACTGGAGGACTGAATTTTTTAAACTGTTTATTTTTTGCTGAATTTTTTTTCACTGGCTGTTCCTCTAAAAATTAAATTTTTATATCTTTGTAATCTACAAACTTTCTCTTTGATTTGTAAGGTCTTAAATAACTTAATTGACGGATCATGGAAATATGATCTTCAAAAGAAATTGAAACTCGAAAATTCTTTAGTCTGCGGAAGTCTTCTCTGCGAGCGCAATCCTGCGCATCTTCCAGCATTTCTTTCTTTTCAATCTCTGTTAACATTGGATTTTTTTCAAAAGAGAGAAAAATTCTTCCTCTCTATTAAAAAGTTTAAAATATTCCTGCACTAGTTTCAAATTTAAACTATTTTTATTTATAACCATTAGTTCCTCTATGTCAGCCATATCTTTAAGATATCTTAAAGGGTCATTCGCACAAGACTGAACCTTAAGGCCAATAATATCTTCAGATTTTAACACCTTTGCTTTAAAAGAAAAAATATTTACAGACTCAGCTCTCTTTAACATTTCTAAACCATATTTTCTGTGAGCAAACAAAAAATCAATCTGACCTAGTCCTTTATTCTCAGAATAATAATTAGCCACATTTTGAGTTTTGTGAAGCAAATCAAAACCAGTACGCTTCATAATCTCATCTATCTCGTTAGCTTGAGCCAATAAAACCATCATATCAATGTCATAAGTGTTTCGTATAACTCCTGAAAAATGTAGCGCTAAACCACCCACAAGAGCAAAATCAATCTTAGCCTTTTGAAATTCAGGGATCAACAGTTTAAATACTTTTTCAAAATCCATTTAAATTCCAGCCTTCAAAAGCAAGATAAAATTTTACTGAAAATCTAGCCATTTTTTTCTCGGTTCTCATTTTCATAAGTAAATATTCGGTTTAAAGCGACTTGGCAATTTCTTTTGCATGATAGGTGATGATTAAATCCGCTCCTGCTCGTTTCATGGAGGTCAATATCTCTAAAATAATTTGTTTCTCATCCAGCCAATTATTTTTAGAGGCAGCCTTCACCATGGCATATTCTCCAGAAACATTGTATGCGGCCACAGGCGCATTAAACTTCTCTTTTATTTTATGCACCACGTCCAAATAGCAAAGCGCGGGTTTTACCATCACCATATCCGCTCCTTCCTCTAAATCTTGCGCCACTTCCCGCAAAGCTTCATTCCAGTTGGAAAAATCCATCTGATAACTTTTCCTATCGCCAACCTGCGGTTTACCTTCTGCCGCATCCCGAAAAGGGCCGTAAAAATTAGACGCATACTTAGCAGAATAAGAAAGAATGAGCCGGTCGCTAAAACCATTTTGATCTAAAGCAGAACGAATGGTTTTTACCATGCCGTCTATCATGCCGGAAGGAGCGATAAGATCAGCTCCTGCGCGAGCTTGTGAAACCGCTATTTTCGCCAATAATTTTAAAGTCGCATCATTATCTAAAATAAAAGAATCTTTCTTTTTATGAATGACCCCGCAATGACCATGAGAGGTATATTCACAAAGACAGCAATCAGCAATCACGCTTAAGTCTGGAAATTTATCTTTAATGGAGCGAATCGAATTTTGAATAATTCCATGAGGAGCGTAAGCTTCTCTGCCAAATTCATCTTTTTTAAAAGGAATGCCAAAAACAAGGATCGCTTTAATTCCCAATTGGTGCGCCTCTTTAATTTCAAGCAGCAGCTGATCCAAAGAAAACTGAAACTGTCCTGGCATGGAAGAGATTGGGTTACGAATATTTTTTCCAGGTCGCACAAATAAAGGAAGAACAAGGTTATTAACAGAAACTTTTGTTTCCTGAATAAGCTTTCTTAAACTCGGGGATTTACGCCATCGTCTTAATCTAACAGCTGGATATGGCAAAATATTTTCCTCCTTATACTGGAAACCTTTTTAATAAGAGTTTGTCCACAAGTTTTGGAGCCCAATAATTCAAATGATAGCCGATTTTCCCTGGCCCCCAAATCATAGCCATCCGAGATCGTTTTTCTGATGCCTCCAAAATAAATTGACCCAGCTTTTCTGCTGGCTGCATGGGGATGGGAGGCAATTTTCGATTTAACCTGCCATAACTTTCTATGCGTTCATGGAACTTTGTTTCTACCCTGCCTGGGAAAATAAGAATCACATCAATTCCAAAACCTTTTACTTCAAGTCTTAAGCTCTCAGTCAATCCATTCAAAGCAAATTTAGTTGCGCTGTAACTAGCCACCCCGGGAAGAGCTCTTAACCCAACCCCTGAAGAAACATTGATAACTTGTCCGGATCTTTTTTCTTTCATCTCTGGCAGCACTGCTTGAATTAAAGCAATGGGAGCAAAAAAATTCATTTCAAAATTTTTTCTAAACTGTTCTAAAGGACAATCCTCTACTAACCCTGTAACTGCATAACCTGCATTGTTGATTAATATATCCACCCCGCCCAACTCTTGCTTAACTTTTTTTATTATTTCTGGAATTTCGTTTAATTTATAAAGATCCAATGGATAGACTGAACAGACTCCTCCGCACCTTTCTATCTCTTTAGCCACAGCTTTTAATGCAAGAATGTCTCGAGCGCTTAAAGCGATTTTAGCTCCTCTTTTGGCAAAGGCTAAAGCAGTTGCTTTGCCAATACCAGAAGAAGCTCCTGTAATAAAAACTACTTTATCTTTGACTTCGAAGCTCTTCAAGAATTTTTTCCCCTCCAGCATGAAGAAGTTTTTCCGCTAACTTTTTTCCTAAGTTCTCTGCTAAACTTACCGAACCCTCTATCCGATCTTTGAATAAAACAGTTCCATCTAAAGAAGCGATCATCCCTTCAAGGCTTAAAGATTCTCCTTCAACTCTAGCAATCGCTCCAATGGGCACCTGGCAGCCACCCTCTAAAGTTCTTAAAAAAGATCTTTCGCATAAAACTGCGATCCTAGTTTCAACATCATTTAAAAATCCTACTACTTCTTTTGCATTTAAGTCATCCTCTCTTATTTCAATGGCTAAAGCGCCTTGACCTGCTGCAGGCAAAAGCTGTGTAAAAGGAATGTCAAATAAATGAATCTCGGAATCCATTTGATCTCCCATCAATCTTTTTACCCCTGCCTTAGCCACAACAATTCCATCAAAATCTAGGGTTTTTAATTTATGAATCCGGGTATCTAAATTGCCGCGCAAATTTTCTACCTTAAAGTCTGGACGCAGATGAAGCAGTTGAGATTTTCTTCTTAAAGAGCTTGTGCCAAGTTTCGCGGCTTTAGGCAAAGAATCTAAAGTAGTTTTCTGTAAAGTAATCAAACAATCCTCAGCGCTTTCTCTTTTAAGAACTGCTCCTAAACTTAAGTTCTGAGGAAGATCCGTAGTTAAATCTTTTAAAGAATGAACCGCACAATCAATTTTACCCTGAACTAAAGCTTCTTCCAGTTCCTTAATAAATAGTCCTTTAGCTCCAATTTGTGAAAGCGCGGATTCTTGAATTTTATCTCCTAAAGTCTTAATAACCTCTACCTTAAAAATAAATTTAGGGAACTTTTTCTCTAAAGCTTTTACCACCAGCCCTGTTTGAGTCAGAGCGAGTTTCGACCCACGGGTGCCAACTTTTAGTTGTGCGCCTGGTTGCATCCTGGAATCCTCGACGAATTGTGTTTTAAACTTTTTTCCGCGCCCTCTTTTACAGAAACATACCACTGAAAAAACTCTTTTGCTTTTTCTTTAACAATGATAGAAGCGTTTTCAATTTCTCTGGAACGTTTTTCTATATTCTCTTGAACAATGCTCTTTAAATCATCAATATTATAAAGATAGACATTGTCCAAATCATGCACTGATGGATCTACATTCCTAGGCACTCCAATATCTATAATAAAAAGAGAACGGTTTTCTCTTCTTTTCATGAGATCCTGCACCTCTTTTTTGGAAAGCAATGGTTCAGCCAGAGATAAAGAGGTAATCAAAATATCCGCGCTCTCCGCTCTTTTTAAACCTTCTTCTAAAGAAAGAGGCTGGGCATGCAATTCAAGAGCAAGGGTTTGGGCAGTTTCTAGGGTTCTATTGGCTACAAATAATTTTTTTACTTTTTTGCTTGCCAAGTAGCGCGCAGCGATCCCAGCCATTTTACCAGCGCCTAAAATGAGAACTGAACTATCTCTTAAATCTCCAAAAATCTTCTCGGCCAAAGATACAGCTACGCTGCCGCTGGAAAGAAGACCTTGACTAATCCCGGTATGTGTTCTAACTAATTTTCCCACATAAAGCGCTCTTTGAAAAAGCACATTAAAAAGTTTTCCTGTCCAGCCGCTTTTTTGAAAAAGATGATAAGAATCTTTTACCTGTTTTAAAATCTCATTTTCTCCTAACACTAAAGAATCTAAACCGCTGGCTACATTAAAAAGATGAATGACCATCTCTTCTTCCTGTTTCAAATAAAAAAATTTTTCAATCTGCTGATTTTGAGAACGATCTATTAAAAATTGTTTAGCCCATGAATCTAAATTTTCTTCGGCAAAGATATAAATTTCTGTTCTATTGCAGGTGGATAAAATCATAAGCTCTTTAACAGGAATTTTTTCTTTTTGGCTCTCTATAAATTTTTCCAGGTCCAAAAGCCCAAAAGAAAGCTTCTCCCTTAGTTCAAGAGGAGCTGTGTGATGAGAAAGACCTACAACAACTAACCGCATTACATGCCTCTTCCGGAAAGGAATCCATGCAGTTCAGAAAGGTAATTCACCCCAATGTAGGTAAATAAAACAACTACAAACCCAATCATGGAGAGAATCACTGTTTTTCTTCCTCTCCAATGAGCCACAAACCGCATGTGCAGATAAATCGCATAGGTAAACCATGTGATGAGAGCCCATGTTTCCTTTGCGTCCCATCCCCAATACCTGCCCCATGCATCATAAGCCCAGCGAGCCCCAAGAATAACCCCTAAAGTAAGAATGGGAAATCCCCATCCAATTAAACGGTAAATCATTGTATCTAAAGACTCTAACGCGGGCAAAGCTTGCGAAACTCCGGAAAGTTTTTTTAATTTAAGCTCTTTTTCCTGAATAAGATAGATGATTCCAATGGCAAATGCCACAGCAAAACTGGAGTAAGCGATAAACATCATGGGCACATGAATCGCCATCCAAATTGACTGAAGCGCAGGCATAAGATGAGGAATGGCTCTAGCTTCCATCACAGAAGACCAAACCTGATTAAAACCATTGAGCTCTTTCCATTGGCTAAAAAGAGGATAAGACATGGAAAAGCTAATCACGATCCAAAGCAGAGTGGTTACAAAGATTCCTAAAATATGCAACCTGTAAATTAATTGTACGACAATAAAAGTAAGAGCTATAACCAATGAAAAAAGAGAAAAACTTTCAAACCAATTAGACCAGGGAACATACCATTTTAACTGGTGGACTGCTAGACCAATATAGGCTCGGAAAGCTAGATCGAAAACATGCAAAAAAGATGCGGCTAAAATAAAAGAAAACGCAATCTTCCCCAAAAAATCTCTTTTTTTAAAAGCATAAATTAAATAAAGGAGCATGCTGACCGTATAACAGAAATAAACCAAATTAAACAGATAATGCTCTATTGTTTCCATTTTCTCCTCCCTTCTCTAATGACATCTCCCTAAAGACTTCTTGTTTTCATCTTCCTTCATCTATTTCTTGACACGTTCCTTCTTTTCTTTAAAAATTATTCTTTAAAAGTTCTTTATTTAAACCAGAAACATTCCCTTTTTTTAATTCATTCAACATCTTCTCATTCAATATTTTATTTAAAAATGCGCTTCTTTTCTTAAGAGAAACTCTTAAGAGATCCTTACGAATTTTTTTTAAACCTCTAGACAAAACTATTAATTCTTTGCCAAAAAGTTTCTCCAATCGCGCGCGCAAAAACTTAGCAAGCGCAGGGCTTGCGCCTCCTGTGGAAACAGCAAAAACCACCTCTCCTCTTTTAACTATGGCCGGAACAATAAAACTGCAAAGAGCCGGACGATCCACCACATTCACCCAAATGGATCTTTCCCTACAACCCCGGCTTATTTCCTGATTTAATCTTGAATCATTTGTAGCGCAAAAAACCAAATCTTTATTTTTAAGATCCTGCCAAAGGAATTTTCTTTTAAAAAGTAAAATTTTTTTAATTTGTGCCAGCTGCGCTATTCTTTCATGCGCTTTAGGAGCGCTTACATTTACTTTTGCTTTAAATTTAATCAGATTTAAAATTTTTCTTAAAGCGACTTTCCCTCCGCCAACCACAAGCACATTTTTACCCTTTAAATTAAGAAACGCTGGATAATACATTATATTTAAACTTTTTCTAGCTCCTGAACCAATCCCAAAAATTCATTTTCAAAGGATCGGCCTCTGGAAGAAGCCGCTCCCATACGGATTTGTGTCCCTAAAGTTAAGGAATCCTTGGATAAAAAAATCCAAATTTTCCTTTGATGAAAATAAAAAAGAACCATTAATCCTAAAACTAAAATGGAGCAAGCGATCCAAAAAAAATCCGCTCCCGGATCATAAGCGATCTGCAATCCTGTATAGTAAGCTGGCACATATTCTGCCAAGACCAAAATAAATTCATCCTCTTTCTGCACCGGCGGCATTTGCAGAGTTGGAAAATTCTCAAAAATCCAAGGAGCTTTAAATGGTTTGCCGTTTCTTGAAACTAAAATTTGCAAAGCCGGGTTATTTGCTTGGACAGAACGGCTGGAGACTTGCCGATTCTCATCCATGGAGAAATCTGGAATAAATTGTAAAATCCTCAAACTATATGGAGTCCCGGGAACTGGGCTCTCTTCATCCAAGCGCAGAGTGACTGTGGGAGACTTTTTTGGATCTTTTCTTAAAAAAAACCCAATCCTTGCTTCTTTTAAATAAGGTCCATAACTCGCCTGATAAAATCTTACCTTTTTATATTCCAGAGGTTCATTCACAACGATCTCTTTATTTTCCACAAGCAGACCTTTTTCAAAAACCCGCAGACTGGAAGCGAATGTTTTTGGAGTAGAAGTTTGCGGATACCAATCTACTCTAAACTTGTCGCAAGCCACTGTCCATGGACGATTTTGCATTCTGGAAGCAGTGCCTTCCGTCAAATTGAGCGTTTCCCGAAAACCATACAAAGCTCCGGTTAAATTCGCGGCTAAAACAATCAAGATAGAAATATGGCTAACCCAGCTGCCAAATCTTTGAAATCCATATTTACTTGCAAAAATCTTACAGTTCTCGGATTCTTGCTCTTGAATAACTTTTAGTGTATATCTTTTTGAATGAAGAGCCTGTTTTGCTCTTTCTAAAAACTCTGCTTGCGTCAAATTTGTCATCCAGGATTTTTGAAAGCTGAGCTTCTCTAAAACAGACGGCTCAAGTTCTTCCTTTTTAAAGGTTTTTAAGCCTGGGAATTTATCAAAAATAATCTTGCAAACAATAAGGTTAAAAGCCATTAAGGCTAATAGGCCAATATACCACCAAGAATAATAAATATTAAAAAACTCTATTTTCTCAAAAAAAGCGCCCCATTTTGGCGAGTTCTGAATAAATTCTTTTACCCGATCTGGGTTTTCCGGCATTTGCGGAATAAGAGTTCCCACTAAAGAGGCAAGAGCCAAAACAGCAAAAAGGTAAATATTAAATTTTATATTTCGAAAAGGAGTAAGCGCATTTTTCATAGGAATTAATTGAACTATTTGGAAACGTCGCGACGGATAAAACTTAAGAATTCAAGACGGGTTCTTTCGTGTGATTCAAAAATACCAAGCATTTCGCTAGTGGTGGCATAAGCATTTTGTTTTTCTACCCCTCTCATCGCCATGCAAAGGTGAAACGCTTCAATCACCACACCTACGCCTCTGGGTTTTATAATCGTTTCAATAGCGCTGGCTATTTCTTGAGTTAATCGTTCTTGAACCTGCAGGCGCCTGGCAAAAGCATTGACCACACGCGGAAGTTTAGAAAGGCCTACAACTTTGCCGTTTGGGATATAAGCTACATGGCATTTTCCGTAAAAAGGAAGGAGATGATGCTCGCAAAGAGAATAAAAATCAATATCTTTTACTAAAACCATTTGATTATATTTTTCACTAAAAGCGGCTTTTAGCAAAATTTGAGAAGGATCCTCCCTATACCCGCGAGTCAAGAATCTTAAAGATTCTGCAACTCGTTTTGGGGTTTTTACTAAACCTTCACGCTCTGAATCCATACCCAACTCCTGCAAAATTCTTTTTACAGATTGTTCCAAAATAAGGTTAGATTTAGATTTTGTTTGCATTTGCAGCTTTGTTTTCACTTATAATCCTTTAAAAATAGAATTAGCAACACATCAATTTTCTATTGGAGAGTATAAAAAAGAATTATAACATATTTATTATTTGAGTTCAGCCTAGATTTATTTTATACTGATTAACCATTTTTAAGAAACGGGCATAGTTGTAGGGATCCAAATATTTAAAAGTAGTTTTATTTAATAAAGGAACAAGAACTTTTCGTAAAGGCTCTCCTCGAACAATCCATTGATAATAGTTCCTATCTGAATGATGATAAGGTCCATAAAGCTTGGAGCCAGGTACAATTTTTACCAGCCATTGAAAAATCTGTTCATGCCGCACATGCATTCTTAAAGTGATTTGAGGCTGCTTCCCATCTCCCCCAAAATGACCCTCCCCAATTAAAATTCCAAGTAGGAATCCCAACGAGAACTGATCAATTTCAAACTGATTAATCAAATCATTTTTAAATTTGCTCATTATTTTATATTGTTTCACCGTTATGTTTCATGTGGAACATTTTAAAATTATTAATCATTTCTATTAATTTCTACACTATTTGTTTTTATCACATTCATTAAACGTTCTATGTGAAACATTTAGAACATATCATTCTTTCTTCATCCTAGTATTTAGAATCTATTTTTTTTGTTATTTTTGAGATCCTATTTTGTTTCATATGGAACATATAAAAACTTTTGCTTATTCAAATACACCGAATATGGTTTACTTTCATAATTTTTCTTAATTGTTTCATGTGAAACATTATTTAATTATTAATTGTTTCTCTTAATCGAGATGATATCTGATCTCTTATACTGCTTTACATGTTCCACGTGAAACATTTTAAAATATCTCATTCTTTTTCCATCTTAAATGGCTAAAATCTATCCTTATTTCTATTTTAATATCCTATTTTGTTTAATGTGAAACATTCAAAATTTTTTACTTACCAAATAATCTAAATATTGTTTACATTCATTATCTTTCTTAATTGTTTCATGTGGAACATTATGTAATTATTAATTATTTTCTCTTAATCCCGATGTTATCTACTCTCTTATATTGCTTTATATGTTCCACATGAAACAAAATAGAATTTATTTAAAATATAACGCATGAGACAGGAATAACATATTTTATATGTTTTATGTGAAACAATCTAAAATTTTAGATTATTCAATTAATTTAACTATATTTTCCTTGATCGTGTTTCAAAATTGTTTCATGTGGAACATTTATAAATTTCTACTTAATTTCCTAAATAGAACATAGACAAAGCCAAACAAAAAACCTCCTGCATGAGCAAACCAAGCAACTCCACCAATATCTCTACCAATAGCATGCATTGCCTGCAAAGAGGCTGTTCCGCTAAAGGTTTGCATTAAAAACCAAAATCCCAAAAAGAAGATGGCTGGAATCTCAACAATTCGAGTAAAAAAACCAAATGGAATTAAAGTTAACACCCTTGCTCTTGGAAAAAGCACAAAATAAGAGCCCAACACACCTGCTATAGCTCCACTTGCTCCAATCATTGGCATTAAGCTATTTTGATTAAAATATATCTGCGATATAGAAGCTGCAATCCCACTCAAAAGATAGAAGATAAAATACCTTATATGACCAATCTTATCTTCCACATTATCCCCAAAAATGTATAAGTAAAGCATATTTCCTATTAAATGCAACCAACCTCCATGCAAAAATTGAGATGTTATAAGATTCGATAAATTGCCAAATGGATCAATAATTGTTTCATGTGGAACAATTCCATAAACACGAATAAGACTATCTAGTTGACCTAATGAATTTAAATTTAATTGATAATAAAATGCAAGTATATTCGCAAATATAAGCAAATAGTTTACAAATGGAACTCTCCTTGAATTAATATTATCTTTTAAGGGAATCATGGGTCATATTAATCTTCTTAACAATAACAATTTTTCTTGATTTAGAATCATTGGGTAAATAATATTCTTGCTCCTTAAAGAATATTCCACCTAAAGATTTTTCACTCTTCTCAATAATATCTCTAATATCAGCCACACTGATTTCTGATCCTAACCAAAAAAAAGCAAAGCCGCCAATTTTTAAAAAAGGCAATGACAATTTCAAAGCAGCTGGGAATTTAGCCATTCCTCTTGTTAAAACTATTTCAAAACTATCCTTATAGTTCCTATTTTCTTTCAAATTCTCAACTCTATTACAGATAGCCTCTACATTCTTCAACTTCAATATGGGGACAAGAACATTTTCCAGAAAAAAATGCTTTTTTTTGTTAGATTCTACAAGATTAAATTTATGATGATTAAGAAGAATGGATAATGGAATTCCTGGTAGTCCTGCTCCGGTTCCTAGATCAATAACATTTATCTTACTCTTCGTATCTATTGTTTCACTGTAATTAATATGATTTAGAGAATCTTTCAAATTAATCTTATTTAAAAAAGATTTTTCTGAAAAACTATTAATCCTAAATTGTTCTGGAAATAATAAGAGAGGAATCAGTGAGTCTTGAAAGTGTCTAGTCCATATTTTATCAATATCATTATGAGAAATCATATTGAATTTAAGATTATACTTATGAACAATCTGTTGATAAGTAATAAACTTATTGTGGATATCATTTAAACCCACAGAATCTAAACACTTTAAAGAATTAAGAAAGACAATAAACTTTCTTTCAGACAATAAAACATCCATTCTAGTAGCACTCCTTTCTCATTATGCCTAAAAAGAGTATTGTGATTATGAGAAAATTTAGGAGAAGTAGATGGTTATTATTTTTTCTCTAGGAGCTGACGAAAAAAGAGGAGACGGCACTGATTTTCCATCATGGAAATCCGAGCTGTGGCTTGACGAATATCTTTACCTACTGAGAAAGCGCCATGTCCACGGATCATAGCTACAACCTGTTTTGAAAAAAGTTTAGGAAAATGATCTGCAATGCAAAGAGATCCTTCTCCATATGGACATTCTGTCAACACAGGAATCTCTGGAATATAAAGAGAGTCTGAATCTATGGGCTTAATCAGCGTAGTATCCCAGGAAAGAGCTGTTGTATAGGGTGGATGCGCATGAACTATAGCTTGAACTTCAGGATTTTCTAGATAAATAGCTCTATGCACTGGGGTTTCAGAAGAAGCGCCCTTATCTCTAATCGTATTTTCTAAATTGACAGTAACAATGTCAGAAGCAGAAAGAGCGCCTAAAAGAGAGCCTGTGCGAGTCACATAAATGACTGAACCTTTTTTAAGGGAAATATTCCCAGAGGTAAGATGGATTAACCCAGCCTCCCAAAGCATTTTCCCATACTTTACAAATTCATTATACATTTAACGTATTATACCACTCTTAAAAAACTTTTCAACAATTTTTCAAGCACCAAAATAATTCATTTGCAGATAAACCCCTATTTTTTTACAAATGAACTCAACAGGTCAATCGGGACAGGGAAAATAATAGTTGAATTTTTTTCTGACGCGATTTCTGTCAAGGTTTGCAAAAATCTAAGCTGCAAAGTTGCGGGTTCTGTTCCTATAATTTTTGCCGCATCTGCTAGCTTTTGTGAAGCTTGATACTCGCCGTCTGCATGAATAATTTTTGCGCGCCTTTCTCGCTCTGCTTCTGCTTGACGCGCCATGGCCCGAAGCATTTCAGGGGGAAAATCAACATTTTTTACCTCTACCGCTGTTACTTTTATGCCCCAGGGTTCTGTGTGTTGATCAATAATTTTTTGAAGCGCCATATTGATCTCATCCCGGCTGGAAAGAAGAGAATCAATCTCTTTTTGACCTAATATAGAACGAAGAGAAGTTTGCGCAATTTGAGAAGTTGCAAAGAGAAAATTCTGCACATCTAACGTTGCTCTTCGCGGATCCACCACTTTAAAATAAACAACCGCATTAACTTTAACTGAAACGTTATCTTTAGTAATCACATCCTGAGATTCCACATCCATTGTAACCACCCGAGTGTCCACCACTTTCATTCTTTGAATCAGTGGAACTACCCAAACAAGGCCAGGTCCCTTCACTTTCCAAAACCGCCCTAGCATTAAAACAACACCCCTCTCATACTCCTGCAAAATCCTAAGCCCAGAGGCCCAGAGCACAACAGCTCCTACAATTACAAAAGTAACAAGTGACATTAAACTTGCCATAATATTCATAAATGTTCCTCCTCATCAGCTACTGACCGCTTATTCACAAGCGATAGCTGGACTTCAATTTTTTCAACAAAACTATTACTTCTTGCGCTTTACAATTAACTTTAACTTAACAACTTGCATAATTTCAACTTCTTCACCCTCCAAAATCGTTTCTAGAGATTCAGCATTCCAAATTTCACCTCCATAAATCACCTGCCCTAAAGGAGAAAGATTAGTTTTCGCAGTTGCAGTTTGACCAATCATTCCTTCAACCCCGCTTACCACTTTTGTTTTTCTGATCCTTAAAAGCAAAACAATTAAAATAAATAATAATAGGGCTGTAAGAATCACAGTTGAGAAAATAAGGGGCCTGGATATCTGCCAGTAAGGAAACTCAACTCGAACCAGCATCAATGAACCAAGAGCCAACGCAATCACTCCTCCCAGCCCTGCCAAACCGCTTGGGATTTGGCTTTCAATAACAAACAAAACAACTGCCAAAACAATTAACCCTGCGCCGGCATAGTTGATTGGCAATGTCTGTAAGGAATAGAGACCTAATAAGAGAGATATAGCTCCTGCTACGCCGGGCAAAACCGCGCCGGGATTCATGAGCTCGTATAAAATTCCATAAATCCCAATCATCATTAAAAGATAAGCGATATTGGGATCAGTAATGGTTTTTAAAATTTTAACGCGAAGACTCATGGGAAAAATTTCTTTCTTTGCGCCTTTAGTTATCAAACCTTTTTTTCCGCTAGAAGTCTCAACTACTTTCCCATGAATACGTTCAATTAATTCATCTAAATCCTTAGCGATCAAATCTATCACGCCTAACTGAAGAGCTTCCTGTTCAGTTGCAGAACTGCTTTTTCTAACAGCATCTTCTGCCCATTTACTATTTCTTTTTCTAGATTCTGCGATTGTTTTAATAAAAGCTACTGTGTCATTTTCAATTTTAGCGCGCATGTCTCCTTCGGTTGTTTTGCCTAGCTCCACAGGATGCGCTGCGCCAATACGAGTTTGAGGCGCCATGCTGGCAATGTGAGCTGCCAGTGTAATAAAAGTGCCTGCAGAAGCTGCCCGCGCCCCTTGGGGGGAAACATAAACCACTACAGGGATAGAGGAAGCGCTAATCTCTTTTACTAAGATTCTTGTGGATTCAAGCAAACCTCCTGGGGTATCTAGTTCAATAATTAAACAACTAACGTTTTTTTCATGCGCAACTCTCAGCGCAGAACCCAGCCATTCTTCTGCTGCAGGAGTAATTGCGCCGTCATAAGAAGCCACTAACACCACTGGTTGAGTGCTGGCATATGCCTTTAAAGGCAAACAAAGTAAAAAGAGAGAGAGAAAAAATTGTAATTTAATAAGTTTCATGGATTCCTAGTCAAAACGTAAATTTTTTCAGTGAGAACTAAATAGTTTATTTTTCTTTAAAATAAGAAATTAAACGAGGAGTCAAAGATAAATAGACTATCTAAAAATGGCTAAACAAACTACCAAGCTTTAGCCCGTTCCAGGAGATAAACATCTACCTTTTTATGTTCCCAATTTCTAGATACAGCCTTATTTTCCACAAAAAGATCAATACGTTTCCCTTTAATCGCTGAGCCTGTGTCTGAAGAATAGGCATAGCCATAACCTGGTATATAAAGACGCATTCCTAAAGGAATAACGCTAGGATCTACAGCTACTAATCCTCTTCTCACACGATGGCCGCTATAAGTAATGGTCCCTGGAACTTGTGGGTCACCCACCCAATAGGCAGTAGCAACCAGTCGTATTTTCTTCAGCTTAGAAAGATCATAAATTTTTATAGGGTAGTCTCTTTGATTTAAAAAAACCAATCTTTTTACAGGTTTTTTTTCAATTTTTTTAACTTTCTTTTTAGTTTCTACCTCTTTCCCATCATGAAAAATATGCTGGATGGTATAAACCGTGTTTTGCCGAACCCCTTCTTGAATCTCTACCTTGCGTAAATTTTTGGCAGTTCTTCTTTTCCACTCTAACACAAAATCCACAAGGCTATTTTCTTCTTCCAAAGTCTCCTTAACGCGCACCACTTGCGCTTTTTCGCCCCAACGAATTTTTTCATTTAAAGAAGGACGGACAATATCTTTTGAACTCAACTTTACATCAAATTGCTGCAAAAGTTCTGCTACAGTCTCTTTTTGTAAAGAATAGTGCGTATAAATTTTACCATCTACCTTTAAGGTAGTGCGGGCAAAAAATAAAAGTGTGCCAACAGTGGCAAAACTTACCAGAATTGCTAATCCAACAAAGAAAGAAACTCTTTTTTTATTTAAGATGCAATTAACTCAACTTGCCCGATTAATTTAATTAGCTACAATAGATTATTCGGGTTGAATGCTCTAAATAATAAGCTAGAATTACACGGATTCATATTCGTCTAAAAATGGGCGAAAACGCGCTTTTGCGCCTAACTTTAACACGAAATTTTCAAACTTTTCCTTATCTTGAGCGCCCATCTCCACAGCTGTGACAAAAGTCTCTGGTATTTTTTTAGCGCAGGCTCGAATAAACTCTATGACGCTTTCAAAACCCTTTTCTTTAAATTCAGGTAAAGGACGATGAATTTTTTTCCACTCTTCTGGATCTAAAGTATTCAAAGAAATAGAGACCACATCTAAAAATCTGGCTAGCTCTTGACTTATATCCCTACCATTAATTAAATTCCCTAATCCTATGGTATTTAAACGAATTTTTTTTGCGCCATGCTGTTTTAAATACAAAGAAATTTTTTCCATCTCAAGCAGACGATAGGACGATTCTCCATATCCGCAAAAAACAATTTCTGAATAGCGCTCTGGATTTTGGATGGTTGCAAGCACCTCTTCCACAGAGGGTTCTTTTGGCAAAAGAAGATTGTAATTCCTATACATGTATTCCCATGAAAATTTAATGCAAAAAGAACAGGCAGTAGGGCACCGTGGGGTAATGTTTAAATACAACGCATCCTTATACTGATAAGATAATGCCGGCAGCTTTCTTTGCTCTATTTTCATATCTTCAATTTCATTTATTGTATTCATGCAATCTAAACAATTTCAAAGCGTTTTGGGTTGTGATCCGGGCAATTTCATCTAAACTTTTTCCATAAAGGTTCGCCAATGCTTCAGCAATTAAAATAAGATAGGAGGACTCATTTCTTTTGCCTCTATACCCCTGTGGGGGAAGATAGGGCGCGTCTGTTTCCAAAACAATTTTGTTTTCCGGCGCTTTAGAAAGCACCTCTCTTAAATTTTTAGCGCTCGGGTAGGTTAGAGGTCCATCCACTCCTAAATAAAAACCCAAATCCATGCAACCTTCAGCAAATCCCAAATCTCCGGAAAAACAATGAATGACCCCCGGACAAATATCTTTACGTCCCATGCCTCCAAAAAAACTTTTTAAAATCCTCAAAGTGTCTGCTTGAGCTTCTCTACAATGGATAACAACTGGTTTGTTTAGCTCTGCAGCAACTTCTAAACATTTTCTAAAAAGCGAAATTTGATCTTCTCTGGAAGCAGTGCTTTTTACAAAATCTAAACCAATTTCTCCAATAGCTACGCACAGGGGGGAAAAAGCGAATTT
Source organism: Elusimicrobia bacterium RIFCSPLOWO2_02_FULL_39_32 (assembly GCA_001800135.1). Taxonomy (GTDB): domain Bacteria; phylum Elusimicrobiota; class Elusimicrobia; order 2-02-FULL-39-32; family 2-02-FULL-39-32; genus 2-02-FULL-39-32. The sequence goes on from MGUU01000022.1 coordinate 76,245, forward strand.
AGTCATTATACCAAAATCAAACTGATCCATTCTCTGGGCATAATGGGGATGAAAACCGCAAGTCCAAAAAGCTAAAGGCTTTTGCAATTGAGTTCTTAAGGCTTGTGAACCCCAATCAGTATGAAAACTGGTTTTCAAGTCAGAATGAGAATCTTCTGCAAACTGCTTTGCTTTTTCCCAGCTTTCAGGAGATTCGCCAATTTCTACGATCCACTGAATGCCTTTAGATTGAGCCCTCTCCAATACTGCTGACCGATCCTCGTCAAATTGAGGATCACAAAGGTGCGCATGCGTGTCTATCAACTGAATCCTAGAGATCATGCTTTTCTAGGAAATAAAATTTCCTGTTTCTGAATTCTTGTACCCGGGGAATAAGTTGCAATAGGCTCTCTAAATACTTTCATGGCCACTTCTTCTAGTTTAGATAACTCTCCTAGTTGCTGCCACATTCTTTGAGAAAGTTCAGGCATAAATGGATGATAAAGAGCGCTCAGCCAACGCAATACAATCAAAGTTTCAGCTAGAACACTTTCGCAAAGCTCTGGATTAGTTTTTACTAATTTCCAAGGAGCATTGACTTCCAAATAACGGTTCGCTTCTCTAGCAACTGACAATCCATCTTCTAACACTTCCTGAAAAGCGCTCTTTTCAAAAGATTCAGTTATTTTTTTATTTTTTTCTAGTATCAAAGGCATGAAAAAACCTTTTGGCATTTTTCTAATAACCCCTGAAAAATTTTTTTCAATCAAGGTAAGGATTCTAGAAAAAAGATTGCCTAAATCATTGGCCAGTTCAAAATTATATCGCTTAAGCAAAGCTATTTTTGAAAAATCTCCGTCTGCGCCAAAAGGCATTTCTCGTAAAAGAAAATAACGGAAAGAGTCTGCGCCAAATTCCTTACAGACTTCAACTGGATCAACTATGTTCCCTTTGGATTTAGACATTTTATCGCCTTCCACAGTCCACCAGCCATGAGCAAAAACTTTTTTTGGTAAAGGCAGTCCCAATGCCATAAGCATGGCAGGCCAAATCACTGTATGGAACCGAAATATCTCTTTACCCACAAAATGAATGTCGCAAGGCCATGTCTCCTCAAATTTAAAATTGGATGAAGATATCTGGGGTGATGCCTGATCCTCTATTCCCGCTAAGGACTTAAGTTCATAGTGGGTCGCGCTCAAGTAGTTGATCAAAGCATCAAACCAAACATAAGCGGTATGGCCAAGTGCAAAGGGAACTGGAATTCCCCACTTTTCTTTAAGCCGCGACACTGATAGATCTTTCAGACCCTGACGCACAAACTGAATCATCTCTTGGGCGCGATGGTAAGGAGAAAGAAAATCAGGGTTCTCTTTATAATGTTGAAGTAACCGATCTCCGTACTTGGACAATTTAAAAAAATAACTCTCTTCCTTTAGTTTCTCTACCGGCCTTGCGCATTCAGGGCACTGCCATCCGCTTGAGGCAGCTCCTTTTAACTGATTTTCAAGCCAAAAACTTTCGCAAGCCACACAATACCAATCTTCATAAAAACCCTTGTAAATTTCACCTTGATCATAGAGCCTTGTAAGAATGGCTTGAACTGTTTTTATATGGCGGGTTTCTGTGGTACGAATAAAATCATCATTTGAGATGTTTAACAGTTTCCATAAGGATTTAAACTCCTCTGCGGTTCGGGTCGCATATGCTTCAGGAGTAATGCCAGCTTGCAGGGAGGCTTGAGCGATTTTAGAACCATGTTCATCTGTGCCGGTAAGAAAAAAAACTTTCTCTCCCTGCATCCTTTTCCATCTAGCTAAAACATCCGCTGCAATTGTGGTGTAGGCATGGCCAATGTGCGGACGGTCATTGACATAATAAATAGGGGTGGTTATGTAAAAACTTTTCACTTCAAAAGGTAAAAGAAAAAAGAAGCGGCTCTAAGATAAAAGGGGGATAGACATTTTTCTTTAGCTCTTCTTGAGACTGTAAAATTAACTCCAAACGATTTAAATTTTTTTCCTGCGGATCAGCTCTTAAATTCTGGACACATTTTAAGGTTAAAATTTTTAAAAAAAACTCTGCCTGTTTTTTCTGGGTTGTTTTTTTAGATTCAAAAATTTTACTTAAAAGAATTTGGGGTTCCTTATATTTTCCTGAAAGCGCTTCCTCTGCCAGCTTTTCAAAACTTGAGACTTCTTTCTCTAAAATCATCCCTGGTTGCAAAGGAGCAAAACAGATTTTCCTGCACCTGGAGCGAATGGTAGAGATGATGCGTTCAGAACTCTGGGTAAGCAAAATCCAATGAGAATTTTTAGAGGATTCTTCTAAAACTTTTAGTAATGCATTGGAAGACTCTAAATTCAGAGATTCGGCTCGGTCAATCATAAAAACTCTTTTTCTGCCTTCTAAAGGACTGAGGTAAGACTGTTGGATTAAAATACGAATCGCTTCAATTCTTAATTCTTTTTGTTTAACCCTCTCTTCCTCATTTAATCCTAATAGAGTCCCTTGGGATTCAAAATCTAAAATAAAAAGATCTACATGATTTTGGCGCTCAATCTTCTTGCATGAACTGCAAAGATCACATGACTCAATCCCATTTCTTTCACAATTAAGAGCTTTGACAAATTCAAGCGCGGTTTTTCTTTTTCCAGCTCCTTCCGGACCCACAAAAAGATAGCTCTCTGCTACACGTTTTGAAAAAAGATCCGCCTTAAGCAAAGAAACAGCTTTCGATTGTCCAACAATATTTTTAAAACTCATTAGCTTTTTATTTGTTGAATACCACATCGCGCTTTTAAAGGTGCGGGGTATGATTCTATCCTATCTTCGATCTCTTTTAAAATTTTCTGGTGAAGTTCTTTTATAGTTCCTTTTGCGGAAAGGATCTTTACCCTTTTAGGATTTTTTTTTGCAATGGCAAAATAACCCTTGCGCACCCGCTTATGAAAAAACAGACTTTCCTGTTCCAAGCGATCTCCACCACTTTTTCCTTTCATTTTCTTAATCCGCCCAAGCCCTTCTTCTGGCGGAATATCCAACACAATGGTCAAATCTGGAATTAAATTCTCTGTCGCTATAGAATTAAGCTGCTCAATCAAACTTAAGGGAATTCCACGTCCATAGCCTTGATAAGCAATAGTCGCATCCCTATAGCGCTCACAGATAATGTACTTCCCTTTTTGTAAGGCAGGACGAATCACTTCTTCTGTATGTTGAGCGCGGCTCGCTTCATAGAGCAGGAGTTCAACTAAAGGAGAAATTTTATATTTTGGATTTAGAATGATGCTCCTTAACTCTTCTGCAAAAGAGCTTCCCCCTGGTTCTCTACTATGCACAACATCAAAACCCTTCTTAAGAAGTGCCTCTTTAAGCAAAAGGGCTTGGGTTGTTTTTCCACAACCATCCGGCCCTTCCAATGTAAGAAAAAATCCTTTTTTCATTCTTCTTTAACCCAGATTATCAATATTCGGGTTTAACTTAACTCTTTAAAAATCATGGCTGCGCCAATTAATTTTTGAGCTTGATCTTTTATGGAAAAAGAGTGGCAAGAAAGTTTTAAGAGAGATTGGCCTTGCCGCTCTAAATTCAACTCTTTAGTTCGCATCCCATCTTTAGATTGCAGGGTTTGAGTTAATTCTTCTAAAAGAGAAGGATAGGAGTTAAATGCCTCGCTCATTTTTTTCCCAATCAAATCCTTTCCTGAAAGTAAAAGAGATTTTTCAGCTATAGGATTAAATTCTGTAATAATAGAGGAGCTATTAACCACAATAACCCCTGTAGGAAATGTGGAAGTAAATTTTTCATTCACGCTCTTTAAAGATACAAGCTCTAAATAAAGTCTGCCATTTTCTAAAGCAATGGCTGCTTGTTTGCCAATTAAAGCAAGTAAATCTAAATCGTTTTTGTTAAAAGCAGAGCTTTTTTTATTTAAAATCTCAATCACTCCTAAAACATCCTCTGTGCTTGAGATCGGGGCGCAAATCATGCTTTTAGTTTTGTATCCAGTAAGGGTGTCGAATTGAGGGTTAAATCTAGAATCTTTCTGAACATCTTCTACCAAGACAGGCTGATTAAATTGAGCTGCCCAGCCGCAGACCCCTTTTCCATAAGCAAAAGGCACCTCTTCTGAAATCATCTCCACCATGCCTTTCTTTGGGCCTAAACAACCCTTTAAAACCAGGGTCTTTTTTTGAATGTCGCAGACAAAAAGTGAAGCAGCATCCGCATCAATCGCTTTCAGAAGATTTTCCAGTAAATAAACATAAATTCTATCGGACTGATACAGAAAATGAATATTTTTCAAAATATCGTAAAGCACATTGAGATGATAGGTTCCTAGCATGGATTCTCCTTATCTAAAATTTTTTTGCATTAAGCAATTCTACAATAAAGCTCTTTTCACAAACAAATGAATCTTTATATCCGCTAAAGTTATTTTATAGGTATATAAATATTTAGAATGATTATTTGATTTTACCAACTTGCGTTAATTTCGCGCCAATAGCGTCTGGAAGGTTTTTGATTCAGAGTTAAAATACCTGTAGAAATATCCGCATCATAATAGACTGATATAGACTGAGGATTTGTGGCTTGAGCCATATCTAAAACTCCTATAATATTTAAATTTGTTCCGGAATTACTGATATTTTCAAAATAACAATAGGCATGGAATAAAACATCAGAAACAATAAAATTGTTTCCAGCCCCAGAAGCAGAAAATGCAGTTGCATTTGTATCTTGAGCGCTGCTCCATCCCAAAGTACTATTTCCATGAGTTCCATTGTAAAGATACTCTGTTTGAGCGTCTGACGGTATCTTTACAGTACGATTAGGTAAAGTCGTGGCGCCATTGACAGATAAAGTTGCAAATGGAGCGATAAAAGCTCTACAAAAAATTTGGGAAGAGGAGTCACGGCTATCCAAACTATAATCCGCTTCTAAAAAAATTACAGAGGTAGAGTTACTAAAGGTGTAAGTTCCTCCTCCAGGCCAAGCTTTAATACCAATCTCTTCCGTTGCTGGAAAGTAACCAGAACCAGTGGGTGAGGAAACAGCTAATCTTCCTGAACTACTAGCGCCGCCTGTTCCATTAGTTTTGTAGAATGAGGGAACAGAAGAATTTTTTGCTAAGGTTCTATAAGAGTCTAGATCAATGGTTGGGGGTTGATCTAAACTTGAGGAATGGCAATAATAATCATAAGTTCCGTCCCACGTTTCAGAACTATCTCCATGAGGTCCACTGGCGCTGGTGGGAGTGCGTTCATCAATATACCCTTTAACCATCTTGCGTGGAAAAACTGAACTATTGTCTGGAGAATTTGGCAAATCTATATCCCCATAACATACGATAGGACCCCAATGTACGCGCGTGCCTGACTTATAATCTAAATTAGAACGAATCTGCATGCCTGCTTCAATCCCGCTTTTATAATATTCAGCTTCTAATGCCCTCACCTCATCTGTTGACTTATCTCTGCCAATGGCTTGAACAATCACTCTTCCTGTAACAGAGCCGGTAGTAAGCTTTACCTTATATTCTCCTTGTTTGCCGCCATCCAAACCCGTAGAAACATAAACCACATCAAAATTATAACCTGAAATTGCTGCGCCGGTAGAAGCAGCAGTATAAACCGCATCTGATTCCTGCATTTTCCATACCCCGCGGTCTAAACCCTGTTCTGCCATATGAAAAGCTATAGAAGTTTTTTTCTGTTTTACAGACCATTTGGTTTCATTTTGAAAAAGATAAACAAATGCAGGCAAAAATATAGCGAGCACAAGCAATGTAAGAATCGCTCCGATTAAAATAATCCCTTTAGAATCTTTTTTCATTAATTCATCACCCTTACTTTTTCTATTGAAAGCTGCAAGGCTTTCGTATAGCCAGAATAAGTCGCCTCTTCAAAAGTTAAAGAAACAGATATGATCCCAGAATCATCTGTTCTAGGATAACTAAATGCGAGATAACGTAAGTTCTCTGCAATAGTCGTAGTGCTTCCATCTTTCATATATCTTAAATTTTTACCTTCTTGATAAAAACCATAATCCCCTAGAGCTGGGCCTGTGCCTTTATCAATAGAAAAAGTAATCCAAGAGTAGGGGGGCTGATTTGTTCTTTGAGATACAAGAACCGTAGAAGCTGAGGCTTGCCTTAAAGTACGGTTTACCAAATCTAATGCAGACCTGGAATTCTGCTGCACATTGGCGCGCGCAACTTGAACCCTCCAATACCTAACTAAATTCAACAAGATCGTTGCCCCCACCACAATCATAATACCAACTATAGCCACTGTAATCATTAATTCTGGAACAGTGAATCCTTTTGACTCTAAAATTTTTAGATTCGATAATCTATCCCTTGATTTTACCATGATAGTTCCCTTGTAATGGTTCCTCCTGCTCCAACAGAATGTTGAGCTGAAGGGCTTGTCACCTGCCTTTTAGGAGTGCTGGAAGCATCTACTCCCAAACTAGATGTGTACCATCCATAAAGATAATAAGAAGCTCCTCCGCGCAAAGAAAGAGAGTAGTTCCCAAGAGAATCACTGGAAACAGCATAATATACAGCCCCAGAAGCTCGTAAAGTTGCATCAATATCTGGTGGATTTTGAGAAGTAATGGCGCTGGTTGAAGCTACAACTAAAACGCCTACACTGATTGGAGATCCAGATTTAGTTACAGATCCATTAATTTTTCCAAATGCATTGCTCACTGTAAAAGTGGAAGACCATGTTCCTGTAGAAGAATTGGTAACTGTTATTTGAGACAAACTAGGACTAGAACTTTCTCCTGTTTCTAATTGAGGCACAATATTATAAGTCCCTGTCTGAATGCTTGGAATTGTAAAAGTACCATCTGTTCCAGTGATAGCTGAACCATATACAGTGCTAGAGCTTAAATCATACGCCACAATAGGAATCCCAGGCAATGCGCCGCTAACAGAGCCATTGGTACTTACAAAACCTTTTACGCTGCCAGCGCTCACTAATACAAAATTAACTGTAGAAACATTAACCCCTAAACTTACACCAATATCTGTGACAATTTCTGTAGAGTAACCATTTTTACTTGCTAATACAGAAATTGCAGAGCCAGAAGGAATGACACTTAGACGATATGCGCCTTGTGAATCTGTAGTGACTGAATCAGCTCCAGACGCAGAAATAGTGACTCCACTTAACCCTTGATTCAGAATATCTTTTACTGTACCGCTCACATACCCATAGATCGTAATAGTTGTAAGCGCAATTTGTCCCCAAGAAGGGCTTAAAGAAGAAAACTGCCAAGCAGGATCCGTGCTTGCATTAGGAATTCCAGTACTAATGCTAGGAGTTATATTTACATACGATATATCTCTTGTATAATTTCCGCTTGCAATTGTAATGGTCCAAGAACCTGTAGCCATATTCACCACTGTAAAAGAACCATAGCTCTGCGCAAAACTCATGGCAGAAAGACCATCATTACTAGTAACAGAAGCTCCTACTGCTGGAGTACCGCTATATGGAACTGCGGAAAAATCAGCATTGACAACTCCGGAAGAAGCGCTAAATAAACTGGTTGCTGCGGTTCTAATCCAATCGCTTCCTGAATCATAGCTTGTGCCATTACTATTTCTATCAAAAGAATTCCCTGCAAAAGGCGTTGTGTTGCGACGATCCGCAGTTAAGACAGTGGCGTCATAACTATCATTACTTTTAAAAGCTGCTCTAAAAAGAATGGATCCTGCGGTTAAACCTACAAAAGAACTTAAATCATAGCCAGCTCCTTCTCTAACTAAGGTAGGGGAATTGTCTCCTGAAGTAGATCTCCATGCAATTCCATCATGCCAGTCGCTCCTAGCATTATAGGCTTTTCCCATAGCTCCTGTAACCCGTATTCCGCCAGCTCCTGTATTGTCAATTCGATTGCCGCTATAGTAAACATCCGCAATCTTTTGCGCATTCCCTGAAGGAGTGGCAAAAGTAATGGTACTTTGGTTAGCGATCAAAAAATAATGATTGGAAGGAACGCTAATTGTAGAACTATTTGATGTCCAATGGCTAGAGCTGCTGCGAAAAGCAGTAAAAACGCTTCCTATAATTCCTGGCATACCTACCAGATATTTTGCGTTGTTGCCTGAAGCAGGTTCAGCATTATTATTATCAATCCATGTGACTGTAACAAAGAAAACGCTAAAATCACTTGCAGCTGAAACTCGACTTGCAATTAAAATATTGTAAGTGGTTGGGTTATAAAGTTCTACCCATTCCTGTTCTCCAGAACCAGCTACATCTGTGCTCGACATCACCTGAGTAACCACCAGATGATCAAAAATGTATGCATATCCTGTAGCTTCTCCCACAGCTTTAAGACTAAGCCCAAAATTTTGACTAGAAGAACCAGTTTGTCCGGATGAAACCGCATAATTTGAGCTAATAGCAGTAAAATATCCTGTAGCGTTAGCTCTCAAGGTATAAGTGCCGGGTTGCACTTTAAAAGAATAGTAGCCAGACGCATCTGTTCTAGCAAAATAAGAAGGATTTTGTTGAGTTTCTACTAACGCGTTATAAAGCGCATTGCCTGTTGTCCCGGATGTGACCGTGCCGCTAAAAGTGTACTCTAGCTCTGCCCGACTAGGATTATTTCTCAAATTTCTTAATTCCACACTTTTCCAATCCTCACCCTCTTTCCAAACCACATAAACAGTTATCTTTTTTATGCCTGTGTCATTCGCTGTCCATGGCTGTGCCACCAACTCGTTCCCATCCTGCTTTACAAATTCTATATAGGTCCGTCTCAAAAACTGCGTGCCGCCAACATTTAGGTTCTCTTCCGGATAATATCCAACATCATACATCATGCCAGAAAAGTTACTGTCTGTGGTAGAACCTGTGGTGACCAACAAACGATAATAGGTATAATTTTTTAAGGATTCTATTTTTTCTTGGGCTAAATTGGTTGCTAAAGTTTTAGTTTTATTAACTAAAAAACTTTTAGAAATAGAGGTGAAGATGGTTCCTAAAGACAAAAAAGCAATGGTTATGATGAGTAGTCCCATCATAATTTCTACAAGCGTAAAACCTTTGCTTTTTTCCTGTTGGAACGCTTTTATAAAAAGAGGTTTCTTATTTAAGAGAAAAGCCATACTCTTAATTATAATGGTATTTCGATTATCTTCAAGAGCAAAACTTTTTATTATCTTTTATTCACCAATTCAATTGAATGGGGCAGAATCGGAAGTACTGTTTTTACGGACTCCTCTACTCCTTTAGGGGATCCGGGAAGGTTCAGGATTAAACATTTCTTGCGAATCCCGCAAATGCCCCGAGAACAATAGGCAAATGGAGATTTGCTTTTTAACCTCATTAACTCTGAAAGACCCGGGGCCTCTTTTTCTATGACAGAGTCTGTGGCTTCAGGGGTACAGTCTGATTGAGAAAATCCTGTTCCTCCTGTGGTAAAAATCAGGTCGCATTTTTTTTGATCGGCCCATGTTTTTAAAACAGAACTAATCTTTTCTTTTTTGTCTGGAACAAGGCTATAACAAGAAATCTTAAAAACTTTTTTTCCTTTTAAAGTAGTGCTCTTTAGAATTTCTTGAAGAACTTTACTAGAGATATCCTCTTTTGGACCATTCTTCTTTTTTGCTCTAGAGGTGGAACAACTCAATATGCCTACACGAATTAGAGAAAGATTTTTAGGATTGAAATGAAAATGTTGGTTAGCTTTCAATTTCTTTTGTAATGACCGCTTTTACCGCCGCTTTTTTCCTCTAACTGAATTCTTGCAATCACAGCAGCTCTATCCACTGCTTTAACCATATCATAAAGTGTAAGAGCGGCTATGGATACAGCGGTTAAGGCTTCCATTTCTACGCCTGTTTCAGATTTTGTTTTTACAGTAGAAAAAATTTTAATCCCAGAATCTTTTCCGCTTAAAATCTGAAAAGAAAGATCGCAATGAGTGATCCCTATGGGATGAGCTAATGGAATAAGTTCAGAAACTTTTTTTGCCGCCAGGATCCCTGCGATCTTAGCTGCAGAAAAAATATCTCCTTTAGAAATAGAGTTAGATTTTATTGCTCTCATGGTGGAGGGTAAAAGCCGAATCCAGGCAGAGGCTTTTGCTAGCCGTTCAGTCTGTACTTTCTGAGAAACATCCACCATCTGAACTTTTCCATCCGTATCTAGATGAGAAAAAGATGAAAATCGTTTTGATTGAATCATTGATCAATCTCTTTTAATAATTTTATTCATGACTTTCTTCTTTGTTTTAAGCAACTGTTAAACCTTTTCAAAAGCCCTTTTTTCATGTTATCTGACCGATCAAATAAAGCGAGCCATGCTCTAATATATTGAAAATCAATTTTAGGATTCCTTGCAATTGTGGATTGAGTATCAGTTATATCTTGTGGCCTTCCTGCAAAAATTTTATGAATAATTAAATCTTCTGGAGACGCAAAAGATACTTTCTCTCTTAAGATTTCTATACTTTTAGCTCTTTTGATAGCTTGTTCCTCATAAGGAGTAAAGGAAAAAATAAAATCCACTCTTATTCCACTATTCATATCTTCTGTTGGTAGTACCATGGTTGTTTGAACAAAGGAATGGATATTTTTAGGTAAAGGACGGAGAGAAAGTTCTTTTACAACAAGAAGCAGCTGATCAAGTTGAGAGCTGCTGATTCCTAAAGTTATATCAATATCTCTAGTCAGCCTAGGCTCACCATAAATTAAGACCGCTTGTCCCCCAATAACCATATAAGGGATATGATGATTCTTAAGGACCTTTGCTATTTTCGCAAGTTTTTCTTGAAACATTGGTTTATCGTTCTTTTCATTGCAATCACTGTCTCGATCCCCTTTAAGGGGTCTCCTAAAACCCCTAAGGTTTTAGCTTCTTCCCATAAAGAATCCATAAGCTGAAAAATCTTTTTGCGAGAAAGTTTTCTTCTCTTTAAATAAGCCAGCTCAAATTTCCTTAAAGCTTCTGGGTTCTTAACCATTCTTTAACCCGTCAGGTTTAACTTTCATCCCCAAAAGATATGCTTAAAGCTCTGGCAGCGCGAATCACATCAGAATCTGTTGGAACTTTTTTCATTTTAGAAATCGCTTTTTGAATTGGGACGGAAACAATTCGAGGAGGGTCTAAAGCCACCATCTCTCCAAACTTCTCTTTTTCTATGAGTTCCACCGCTCCTACTCCCAAACGGGTGGCTAAGAGCCTGTCAAAAGTGGTGGGTTCTCCTCCTCTTTGCAGATGACCTAAAACTAGACTTCTTGAATCATGTCCTGTCCTTTCTTGTATTTCTTTAGAAACAAAGTCGGCGATGCCTCCTAAATGAGGATGTTCTCTGCCTGCTTCTTTTTCTCCTTTAGTAATTAGTTTCCCCTCTTTAAGAACAGCTCCTTCCGCGCAAACCACAATGGCAAATTTAGGTCCTTTGGAATATCTCTCTTCTATTTTTTTGCAAACAGCCTCTAGGTTAAATGGGATTTCAGGAATTAATATTACATCCGCTCCTCCTGCAATTCCAGAGTGCAATGCGATCCAGCCCGCATAACGCCCCATCACTTCTACGCACATCACTCTTTGATGGCTATGGGCCGTAGAATGGAGCTTATCTAAAGCATCTGTGGCAGTAGAAACCGCAGTATCAAAACCAAAGGTAACCACAGTTTCAGAAAGATCATTGTCAATAGTTTTAGGAACTCCAACAAGCGGAATTCCTTTTTCAAAAAGTTTTTGGGCAATGGTTAAAGAACCATCTCCGCCAATCACAATAAGCGCGTCTAGCTTTAGTTTTCTAAAACTCGCAACAGCTAATTCTGAAAGATCAGTAACTTTTTCTTCTTTTGAATCTTTATTTACATATTCAAAAGGATTGCCGCGATTAGTTGTGCCTAAAATGGTTCCTCCTAAACGTAAGATTCCAGCCACATTGCTCTGCGTTAACTCTTCCACAAGATCAGGTTTTAGGAGTCCTTCAAAACCCTCCCTAATCCCAAGCACTTCCCAACCCAGAGCCAAAGCTGCTTTAACACTTGCGCGAATGACTGCGTTCAATCCTGGAGCATCCCCTCCTCCAGTTAAAATTCCAATTTTTTTAATCATTAAAATTCCTTTTAAGCTTGCCTTTTTTATTTCTTTATCTACCTTTTCATGAAAAAATAATAGCGCTAATTTTGAGTTGTGCTGGGATAAAAAATAACTTGATGGCTCTTGTATTCACCTTTTTTATAAATAAATTTAGCGGTAAAAAATCTTTTTTGTTTTAACCATTTTAAAAATATTTTATCTCCTTCCCAAAGATGTAGAGAGGTTATGTCCTGATCTGGGATCCAATAAAGATGCCCTTCTTTACAATCCGTTAGCTTTCCGCTAAATTGACTGACTGTATAAAGAAATACCATCCAATCGTTTTCATCGTCAAACCCTGGAAAATTTATAATTCCTTTTAAAATTGGATTTTTTATTTTTAGACCAGATTCTTCTTTTACTTCCCGCACTGCGCATTCTTCCGGAGTTTCCCCATCCTCAATTTTTCCACCCAGTCCATTCCAACGTCCTTCATGAAGATCGTTCTTTTTTTTAATGCGGTGCAACATTAAAGTTTTCCCATCTTTTTTTAGATAACAAAGAGTTGCATGAATCCTTTTGCTCATTCTATCTCTTTTTCAAGTTTCAACCAATCATTCAAAGCATCGTGAGTGCTGCGAAAAGCGAGCTGATCCCATGGAATTTCACTTGCTCCAAACTGTTTAACTTCACTGGTTTCAAGACAAGTATGGAGTTCTCCTCCAATCACTTCCGCTCGATAAACCACCACAACAACTCCCGCGTCAGAATAAGAATAAACGCCTATGGCTTGTCCAACTCTTACATCTAACCCTATTTCCTCTTTAGTTTCACGCGCCGCGCCTTCAGCCACTGATTCTCCTAACTCCACAAAACCAGCGGGATAGGTCCAAGCCCCTTTTTGAGGTTCAATGCCTCGTTTAAGCAAGAAAATTTTTTCATCTTTTTTTGCAATCACACCCGCAACGATCTTTGGATTTAAATAAGAAATGGTCTTACAGTTGAAACAAAACAGACGTTCACAGGACTCTGCTTCAATAAATTTTTTTTCAAGAGGGTGGCCGCATTGAGAACAAAATTTAGGAATAAAATGAATCGGGGTGATTTTTTGATTTTCTAGTTTTATCATTAAATCATTTAACGCTTATTAAACCCAAAATAGTAACATCAAAAAATAATCAGAATTATCTAATTTATTCTTACAAAATCATTGCTGGTCAAAGTTTTGGCTTTTGCCCTCTTTCTTTCAAAAATTAGAAGTCATTCAGGATATCTTTAAACGGTTTTGCGATACAGGTGAAAGTAGGCGTGTCGCGCAAAGTATATTTGGAAGCTTTTGATTCACGCAATTCCATGACTAAATCCAAAAAATCTTTAGGGACATCACTTTCAAAAGCAACTACAAATTCCTGATCATCTAAGCCAAAACAATAAGTGGTATTCAGTTTTACGGAAGGATACTTATTGCCCACCCGAATATGTTCATCCATCATGGCTTGCCGTTCAGGTAAGGGGAATTGGTACCAATCTCTACTTTTTACAAAAGGATAAACAAAAATATATTTATACTTTCCGGGGACAACTTTGGTTCTTGACTCTCCATGCTCAGGAGATATTTTATCAATGTAACTGGAACGCTTGGTCATGCAAAGGTAGGAATAAGTTGGGACCACATATTTTCCAAAACCTGTTTTAAAAAACTGTGATGACATCTCTGTAAAATCTTCCAAACGTTCTGAAATGCGCCAAAACATAAATTCACAATCCGCGCGAATCCCTAAAGTAGAATAAGATCGAAGGATTACTTTAGAAGAGAACTCTTGATAAGCATTTAAGGACTCTTCTTTTGCGCGCTCTTTTAGCTTATCATCCAAAAATCTCCATTCTGGAAGAACCTTAAAAAACCTAAAGTTCACAAACTGCCTTTTTACCTCGGTTGTTTCTGCCATTCTTATATATCCAAATTTCTGACTTCTAAGGCATGTTCTTCAATAAAAAGCCGTCTAGGCTCCACTTTATCTCCCATCAAAGTTGTAAAAATTCTTTCTGCTTCCACCGCATCTTCTAACCTGACCTGCAGCAATTTTCTTCTGGCAGGGTCCATGGTCGTTTCCCACAACTGCTCCGGATTCATCTCTCCTAACCCTTTATATCGCTGGATATTAGAGTCCAACCGGGCAATTTCTTTAATCGCCTCCAAAAGTTCTCTTGCGTCAAAAACATCTTTTTCTTGAGAACCGGATCTAAGGTGATAGACAGGCTTTTTTTCTTTAGATTGCGTAGGAGTGACGCCTGAAAATCCTTCTCCTTCTAACTTTTTTAAGATGGCTTCAATCTTAGGGATTTCCCATAATTCTTTTACATCGCTTCCAAGCTCCTCATCCGCCACGTCTAAAACCTCTTCTCCGGATTCTTTAATATCTTTAGAAATTTTTTGCCGCCTGTTTTTAAGATAGTCCTCTTTTACTTTTTTCCACTCTTTTTCCGTAAAAACATAAATAGGTTCTGCTTCTTCCTGATCAATTTTATACAAAGGAAATTTTTTATTTTCTTTAAATCTCAAATAATTTTCCCATGTGATCCCTTTCTTAAAAAGCTTAGCCTTCAAGGAATCAAGCTCCCTAAGCCCTTCTAATATTTTTTTTAATCCATCCTTTTCCAATTTTTTTGACTCTTTGCCTTGAGAAAGATCATCCACCTCTAATGTTCCTAAAACCTCCTCCAGAAGAAACTCTTCTAAGGCATTCTCATTATCCAAATAAAGCTCTTTCTTGCCTTTTTTTACTTTAAATAAAGGAGGTTGAGCTATATACACATGTCCTTTTTCTATTAAGAGAGGCATCTGCCTATAAAAAAAGGTTAAAAGAAGGGTTCTGATGTGCGCTCCGTCAACATCAGCGTCCGCCATAAGCACAATTTTATGATACCGCAGCTTAGAATAATTCAAACCCTCACCGCTATTCGCCTCATTTATTTTTGCATTTTCCCCAGATGTTTCCTGCGCCTTACCCACACCACAGCCAATGGCTGTGATTAAAGTGCGGATTTCCTCATTGGCCAGCATCTTGGTTAAGCGGGATTTCTCCACATTCAAAATCTTTCCTTTAAGAGGAAGTATCGCTTGCGTCCTTCTATCTCTTCCCTGCTTCGCGCTCCCTCCGGCGGAATCGCCCTCGACTATAAACAGCTCAGATTTCTCTGGATCACGCTCTTGGCAATCAGCAAGTTTGCCGGGTAAAGAAGCGGAATCTAGCGCCCCTTTTCTACGGGTTAACTCCCTGGCTTTTCTAGCTGCTTCTCTGGCTTCTGCGGCAGTAAGCGCTTTTTCAATAATTTTATTAGCTGTATTTGGGTTTTCTTCCAAAAATGTAGAGAGACTGTCCCCCACAATAGATTCCACAATGCCTTCCACGTCTGAATTGCCTAACTTTGTTTTGGTTTGGCCTTCAAATTGGGGGTTAGGGACTTTTGCGGAAATAACCGCGGTTAATCCCTCCCGCACATCCTCCCCAGTTAAACGAAGACCTTCAACTTTGCTTGGATCTTTTTTAGCGATATAACGATTAATAACCCGGGTTAAAGCAGAACGAAACCCAGCTAAATGCGTTCCGCCCTCAATGGTGTTAATATTATTAACAAAAGTGTAAACCTGTTCGTTGTAAGCGTCATTATATTGCAGAGCCACTTCCGCCACTATTCCATCTTTTTCTTTAGAAAAATAAATCGGTTCAGAATGCAGTACGGATTTACTTGCATTTAAAAATTTAACAAACTGAACAAGCCCGCCTTCATAACAGAAAGCATGTTCTTTATCATCCCTTTCATCTAGAATAGTGATGTGGGTGCCTGCGTTTAAAAAAGCAAGTTCTCTTAACCGATTGGAAAGAACATCAAAAGAAAATTTTAGTTCTCCAAAAATTTCCTGATCCGGCTTAAAAGTAACTTTTGTTCCGCGGTCGTCTGTTTTTCCTTCTTGTTTTAAAGCATATTTTACCTTGCCCCGTTCATACCCCTGCTTATAAATTTTCCCGTCTCTTGAGACCTCCACCTCTAACCAAAGAGAAAGAGCATTGACCACAGAAATTCCAACCCCGTGCAATCCTCCGGAAACTTTATAAGCAGCATGGTCAAACTTGCCGCCTGCGTGGAGGGTGGTCATCACCACTTCCAAAGCCGGCTTATTTTTATAGCGCGGATCTTTTACCTCTTTCATTGGGTCCACTGGAATGCCGCGGCCATCGTCAATAATAGTAATAGAATTGTCTGTATGGATCAAAAGATCAATGTTCTTACAATAACCCGCTAAAACCTCGTCAATAGAATTGTCCACAGTTTCATAAACTAAGTGATGGAGACCTTGCGCTCCTGTGGAGCCAATATACATGGCCGGCCTTTTACGAACCGGCTCAAGACCTTCTAAGACTTGAATTTTAGAAGCATCATAATCCCCGGAAGAGCCTGAGCCGTTTGATTTTGCAGGTTTGGCTTTACTATTTTCCATATCTTCTAAAGAAGAATTTTTTTCATCTTTTAATTTTGCCATGGTTTCTTGTTCCCTATCCTTCCTTTAAATTTTGATTCAACTTTATTTTCTAATTTACTGCTATAAGCGCTGACCCTTTCTCTATTTTGTACCCTGCGGTTTAAAGCAATGTCTTCTGAATTTGGCCGGGCGCTTCCATTAACAAACACTTTAATTTCCAAAGGCGCGCCTAAAAAAAACTTTTTAGGCAAAATTTGCTTTAAAGTCTGAAGGATTTCTCTTTTTCTAAACTGAAGCTCGCTCAGCTCAACCGAAGACTCCACCTCCACATAAACCTTATTTTTTTTAAAACCCACTACCTTTGCCTGGCGAACGATAACGGAAATTTCTTTTTCAATTAAAGAAAGTAAAGAAAAATTTTCATGGGTCACTCCAATATTTTGAAGCACGCTGGGAAAAAAACTTTTAAGAGAATTAAGCGCCATGAAATCTTTAAAACTTTTTCCTACTGCAGCCTCATGGGCATGATCACGCAAAGATAAGAACCGCCTGGCTCCGGACGGATCAAGCCCGGATTTAGAGAGGATGTAAATTCAAAATGTATTTCAGGACTATCGCTGTTTTTTAAAACATCCAGCAAAAAAGCAGGATTAAAAGCAATATCAAAATCGTTTCCATTATAAGCAATGTCTAACTCCTCTTCTTCCTCTCCCACATTTTGCGCGTTAGCGGAAATTTTTAAAACTCCTTTCTTTAAAGAAAGCTTGACTGACCCGGAACGGTCCTGGGCAAAAAGCGCCGCTCTTTTAATTGCGGAAAAAATTTCAGATGTCTTTACTTTTAGTTCAATCTCTTTATTTTTAGGAATCACTTGATCATAATTTGGAAAGGTTCCATCAATTACACGGCTTACTAAAACAATTTCTTCTCCATCTTTAACCCATTTAAAAGAGACTTGGTTTTCATAAGGAGCGATATGAATGGCGTCCTCTTCTTGATCAGAAGATTGGTGGCTTAAAAGCCTCAATAGCTCATTCGTGGCTTTGGAAGGTATGATCACATTCGCGTTTAAAGTTTGTTCTACGCTATTTTTAGATATAAAGGCTAGCCTTCTTCCATCTGTGGCTACCATTTTTAGCTCTCCGGATTGAACTATGAAAAAAATACCATTTAAGACATATCGGGTTTCATCGGTTGAGACGGCGAAATATGTTTTTTTAATCATCTCTTGAAAAATAGATTTTTTAATTTTAAAAGATTGTTTTTCTGGAAACTGAGGGATTAAAGGAAAATCTTCCGGAGGCAAGGAAACAAGCGTGGCTTTTACCTTGCCGCATTTTAATTCGATTCTTTTGCCGTCATTTGAGATAAGCTCGATTTCTTTTCCTTCTGGCATTTCCCGAACTAATTCCCCAAATTTTTTAGCAGGAACTGTAATCCTTCCTTCTTTTAAAATTTCCGCTTTTACAGTTGTGCGTATGCCCATTTCTAAATCCGTTGCTTCTAACCTAAGCACAGTGCCTGGTTTTTGAGAAGAACTTCCAGTTTGTAAAAGAAAATTAGAAAGAATAGGTAAGGTTGTTTTATTTGAAATTGAAGATTGAACAATTTGGATCGCTTCTAATAAATCCGCTTTATGAAATGAAAGTTGCATGCTTATTATTCCTCCTTAAAATATTACACACAAAAATTTTATCTTTTATCCTATTAATATTATTTATAAAGATTAGTAGTCGTAATCGTAGGTCTTGTGAATATTATCAAAAATTTTTTTAAAAAATTTAAAAGGTTTAAAATTAAGACTTTTACCAAACAATTTAATGTGAATATGATGTGAATAATCTTTTATTTTTATTCACACAATCCCATTTGTTTTTAATTATCCACATTTTCAAGATCATTTTAACAAAAACCAGGTATTTTTCCACAAATTAGAGATATATCAATCTTCAATATTTTCGTTTTTAATTTCTTGAGTGATCTTATTGACCAAAGAAGAGACAAAAGGGCTTTCAGCTAATTTTGCTTTTACCTTTTCGCAGGCATGCAGCACGGTTGTATGGTCTTTGCCGCCAAAAAAATTTCCAATCTCTGTGGTGGAAAGATCCGTAAGAGTTCGAGCTAAATACATGGTAATTTGCCTGGGCCAGGCAATGGCATCCGTTCTTTTTTTAGATTTTAACTCTTTTATTTCTAAATTAAAATGTTTTGCAACCACTTCTTGAATAATTTCTATGGAAATTGGACGATCCACATCTTCTTTTTTTAGGATGTCTTTTAAGGTAGAGCGCACCGCATCTACGGTTAAAGGAGCGCTCATTAAAGAAGCGAATGCCGCAATTCTAATCAAGGCGCCTTCCAGCTCTCTAATGTTTGATTTTACTTGGCTGGCAACAAATAAAATAACATCTTCCGGCACAAATATTTTTTCCAACTCAGCTTTTTTTCTTAATATTGCGATGCGCGTTTCCAAATCCGGAGGCTGCACATCCGCAACCACCCCCCACTCAAATCTAGAAATAAGCCTTTCCTGCAAAGCTCCCATTTCTTTAGGCGGCCTGTCTGAAGAGATAACAATCTGTTTTTTTGAGTCAAAAAGCGTATTAAAGGTAAAGAAGAACTCTTCTTCTGAACGGCCTTTGCCCATTAAAAATTGAATATCATCAATTAAAAGACAATCCAAATTTCTATATTTGTTGCGAAAATCCGCGGGCCTTTCAAAGCGCAAAGAATTAATGAATTCATTAATAAATTTTTCTGAACTAATGTAAAGCACCCGGGATTTTGGATGGTGTTGGAAAATCGCCTGTCCCAGAGCGTGCATGAGGTGAGTTTTACCTAACCCCACATCTCCATAAATAAAAAGAGGATTGAATCGGGTCCCAGGCTCTTTGGAAACGCCTTCAGCCGCAGCTTTTGCAAAACGGTTGGTTTCTCCTTCAACAAAAGTTTCAAAAGTGTATTTAGGATTAAATTGTTCAACGCTAAATGAAGGATCATACGGCTCTTTAGGTTTTTGAATTGCAGGCGATTCTCTAAAGTTTGTTTGGGGCAGAGGTTCTAGTTCATCATTGGCAAGAACGATTTCTATTTCTAACTCTTTGGAAAACATTTCTTTTAAATAAGATTCAATATTGCTTTTTGCGTGATCTTTAATCCAGTCTGAAAAAATTTTGTTGGGAGCCTCTAAAATAAGACTATCTTTTTTTCCAGGGAGATCGCTGGAAAAGGATAGAGCCTTTACTGGTTTAAACCAGAGGTCATAGCTTTCTATTCCCATTTCATTTTTTAAGTGATTACAAATTTTTTCCCACAGTTCTTGCAGGAAAAGAGCTTCAGATGTGGAACTAAATTGAGCAGTTTCATTAGGAAGGACAGGATGATCAATATTTATACTCATAAATCACCTCGAATAAGTTATACACAGATTATACAGACTTGTGGATAATTTTTGTTAATAATGTGAATAATGTTATATTTTGTTATTTTCTACCATCTACTGCTATTTATTGCATAAAAAGATCGTCACAGCCAGTTCAAAAAATGACAAAATTCACTTAAATTTGATTTATCTTAACACTTTAAAAAATCTTTGTCAAACAATTAATTCAAAAAAACTCGAAGAGAGATATTGACAAAGGAGATCAAATTATGATACAAAACATCCAAAAAAGGATGGATTTATGCCTAAACGAACATTTCAGCCGCATGTAAGACGCAGGAAAAAAGTGCATGGTTTTAGAGCCAGAATGAAAACCTATGGAGGCAGACGCGTTCTTTCTTCTAGACGCAAGAAGGGCAGACATAAGTTAATCCCTTAAATTTTTTTTAAGTCCCACGCCAAGCCTATCCTTTTAAAAAGAGCTCTTCCTTTTTAAAGCAGAATGAATCTTCCAAAAAAAGAAACGCGTTATCGTTTTTTGCGGGAAGAGAAAATTAAGCGGGATAAAGAATTTGAGAGAATTTTTCTTATTGGCAATAGAGAGATAGGAGACTATTTTGATTTAATCTTTCTAAAGCAAGAGCAAAAAGAAAAATTGCCTTTAAGAAGACTAGGAATAAAAATTTCACGCAAAGTGGGGGGCGCGGTGTTGAGAAACCGGTTCAAAAGAATTTTACGGGAAATTTTTCGTCATGAAAAATGGAACCTGCAACCGAACATGGAACTTCTTTTAAGATGCAAGAGCCTGCCTAAGGAGAGGTCAACGCAATTTAAAATCTTGAGAGCTGAATTTATTTCTCTTTGCCAGAAGGCTGGGATTTGGCAAGAATGAAAATTTTAAGCGTGAAGTTAGAGAAAAAAACCGTTTGATTATTTTTTGAATTTAAAAGTTTATGAAAAAAATTTTTTTAATTTTTATTAAAGTTTATAGAGTTATTTGGCCTTTTCTTCAGTCTGGAATGGGATTCAAAAGCAATTGCATTTTTGTTCCTTCGTGCTCTAGATATATGGAGGAAGCGGTTTCTCAGATGGGAGTTGTAAAGGGTTCTTGGGTTGGTTTAAAAAGATTAGCCAGATGCCATCCATTTGGTTCGCCCAGGGATAGATAAATGTAACATGAGAGGTTATTAGTTTATGGAAAAAAATGTGCTTTGGGCAACGATCTTATCAGCGGTTTTTTTAATGGGATGGTACTATTTTTTTATGCCCGCAGCTCAAGCTCCAGTAAGCATACCAGGCACAACGTCCCAAACTAATGTTTCGCAAGAGGATGGGAAAAATCTTGAGCCAGCCTTTACTAAAACCACACAACTTTTAGATGCAAAGCAAAGCATCCCTATTCAACCCACAGAACGGATTTTGGAAAATTCTAAACTTAAAATAGCGCTTGATTCTCGCGGGGCAAGCGTAAAGCATTGGTGGATAAAAGAGGATGAAAGGATTACTTTAAATGGAAAAGAGCTTGTGGATTTGGTTAATTCAGGGCTTTCAAGCTCTGGAGCTGACTCATTTCCTTTAACAACATTCCCGGAACTTCAATTTAAAGAGGTTCGTTATGCTAAATTAGGGAGCGGTCAGATTAGTTCTGTTTGGAAAGCGGAGCTTGATTCTGGACTTGAAATTGAAAAAAGTTACTTCTTAGGCGATGAGAGGGGATCAGAAGAAGAGTCCTATTTTTCAAAGATGGTGCTTGTCTTTAGAAATTTATCTAAAAACCCAATTGTTTTAGAAAATTTTAAACTAGGATGGCAAGGCGGGTTAGGGACCACTAAGAGTGAACTTAAAGAAAATCAGAGCGTGACCAGACTGCTTGCCTACCCATCTCCAACAAAAGAAGTCATTAAATTTAAATCTGGGAAAGAAAACGCGGATTTTACCTGGGCAGGGATAGACAACCGCTACTATTTGTTTGCTTTTCTTCCTAAACAGGGTCAATTAGACCACATACTAACAGAAAAATCAAAAACAAATTCTGGTGAAGTCTTTTTGGCCACAGATCGTCTTGAAATTAGTTCAGGAGAATCTAAAACCTATGCTTTTAAATTATATGGAGGGCCTAAAGGATATACACACTTAAAAGAATTAGGACTTGGTTTAGAACATGCAGTTGACTTTGGTTATTTTGGATTTTTAGGTAAATGGGCCTTAAAAGTTTTAAATGCGCTTAAAAAAACAACAGGAAATTATGGCTGGGCAATTATCTTATTAACTTGCGCTTTACAACTGCTTTTATTTCCTTTAAGCATGAAAAGTTATCGCTCTACAGCAGCCATGAAAAAATTACAGCCTAAGATTCAGGAACTGCAAAAACGATATAAAGAGGATGCAAAAAGGCTGAATCAGGAGATGTTGAGCCTTTATAAAGAATCTAAAACCAATCCTTTTGGAGGCTGTTTACCCATGATTTTACAAATCCCTGTTTTCTGGGCTTTTTTTACCATGCTGCGCAACTCTTATGAGCTAAGAGGAACCCCGTGGATTTTTTGGATTAAGGATTTGTCTCAGCACGATCCTTATTACATTTTGCCTGTGGTCATGGGCGGTGGCATGTTCTTACAACAAAAACTTTCTGGTTCCGTAGGAGACCCTACTCAAGCTAAAGTCATGATGTTTATGCCTATTATTTTTACAGCCATGTTCCTTAATTTCCCAAGCGGTTTGGTCCTTTATTGGCTGACTAATAGCATTCTTTCCATCTCTATCCAATACTGGTGCACAAAGAAGTACGCGTAACAATTCCTATGATGCAAAGAGGTAAATAAAAAATATTCCTACCAGCAATTTTTTCTAAAAAATCATGCTTGGATTTCAAACGTTTCAGAAGTACTGAAGTTTTCTAAATCTTTTGTTTGTGGATTCTTTTCTTGGATCGTGAGTTCGTTTTTCATCCAGTTCCATTCAACCCCATTCTCTTCTGTATATCCCATGTTTTCAATCAAACTCTTTAGTTCTCTTGCAAATGTTCCGCTCACTGCGATCTTTTCTCCTAGATTTAAGAGATCTTTCGCAAACTTCCTCCATAGCTCTGGAAACGCGGTCACCACCAATGCGATCTTATACCCCTTGCTTTTCTCTAGCGCCTGCTTTTGGGTTTGAACTGAAAAAAGTACCAGATATTCTGGGATGCCATACTCTGTGAGCAATGTCTTTACTATCCCTTGAATCTTGTCTGATTTCATAATGAATCCAAGACGAACCCTTGGATTTTTTTCACCCATGAGCCTGTCTCTTGCTCCCTCCAAAGCTTTTCTTAAATCCATCTCTGCTTCAATTTTGTTTTCTACCGTTTCCTTCGTTTCCTTTACTAACCCATTTAAATCAACCAAAAAAATCGGATATTCTTCTTTGACTTTGCTTCTAAAAAGGGCTTTGTGAATGAGGGAGTAGGTGAGGTTGCTTAAAGGGTGTTCCTCCCTCGCTTTTCTAACCATAAGGAATTCCTTGAGCTCCTTTTCCGATTCTTTGTAAAGTTTAAGTTCTTTAAAATAGTTGGCAAGGATGTTCACTGCAAAGTGGGTGATGTATGATGCAAGGATGGAAGTAGGGATCACCAAAAGAGGGGATGCCGCAAATGTATGAGGCAGAATGTAGGGAAGAATATGTGGAACTAAATAAGGCAAAGAGAGATTAACTACGCTGATCAGCCCAGCTAGACCAATATTGATGGGAGGGGCTCGTATCCCTTTAGAATCAGGAATAAAATGTGTGGCTATAAAGGTGTAAGACCATGTAACGAGATAAGAAGCGGTAAGAGAAAGGGTAAAATCACCCGTTGATAGATACATAGGCAACCCAACCAGTAAACTCACGAAATAGGCGAACGTATTCTCGAATGGCGATGAAAACCACCGGCCATAGTTGCGAGAAGAAAGTAAGGGAATCTTTTTATGTGTGAGAAGATGAATTTGTTTTGACAGATTCATCGCCCACTCTTTGACCACAGGAATAATTCCACCAATACTGTTAGCTTCATCTTCTATCTCTCCAGATTCTGGAAAGAATGCCCTTACCTCATACTTATAGTATTCTTTAAGACTCTTAAACAAAGCTTTTGCTCTTTCATCATCTAGCGTATCTCTCTCTTTGGGCTCCTCTGTAAAGGTTCTGGAATCCCAAATAATGGCAAGATTATCCTTGGCTCTGGATAAGCCCACATTCAACCGTCTTAAATCTTTTACAAACCCAATTTGTCCTTGCGGGTTGCTTCTTACAAAATCAAATATCACAGCGCTATTTTCTCCTCCTTGATAACTGTCAATCGTTGTGATTGTTGGCAAATCGCCGTTGGTAAGAGTGGGATATTCCTTTTGGATCAATGAGCGTATCAGCTCTACTTGAGGAAGATAAGGGGTAATAACAGTGATTTCTTTTAGAGGAATGCCTTTGATCTTGTTGTGATAAAGAATTAGAAACATCGCTTCATCTGCTGAGGGTGGATTTCTAAAAGAGCTCCCGACTCTTTCTTCATAATATTCATTGATCCCTTCATTGATATCTATCACCTTTAAACTGAGAGTCTGCGCATCAAAGTCTTCCCACCCTCTTCGGTGGACATCCCCTTCATAAAACAGATGGGACACTAGCCCGGAAATTAAAGGATGGGAGCGATAGTTGGTAGAAAGCATGACCCGATCCCCATAGCTCCGTTCTAACAACCAATCGAACACGCTTGTGTTAAAAGCTTTGATCTCATCCTCTGATACCCCATTATCTTTTAATGCCCTCTCTTCTTCATTATTCAATCCAAAAGGAGGAAGCTGTTTTGTGTCTCCTACAAATATTACTTTGCCGTCATCTTTAAGATAACTTAAAGGGACCAGAGCCGCAGAAAGCGTTTCCCGGCTCGCTTCATCCATAATCACAAGATCGAACTTTCCTGTTCGTTGAATGATGTTCCTAAAGAATGGATTGGTTTCAATTCCTATGTTGGTGCCGGCAAATACCATTCCAGTTCCGTTGATATTTCTTTTTTGAAACTCATCTAAAACCTCTTTTCTTAGTCCAGTTTCCTTATTCCCCACCCAAACCTTTTCCACTCCATACTCTAATCTCTTTGGATTTCCGCCAAATCGTAGAGCAGGTAGATCGTCCATTACCTTAGCTAATGCATTATCCACGGCTTGGTTCATCTGGGATACCACTAATACATTCTTCCCTAATTTCACATATTGTCGGATGATCTCTTCAATAACTGTGGTCTTTCCTGTACCCGCAGGACCTTCAATGTAGAATGCCTCGGTGGGATTCAATGCTAGATTCACTGCTTCTTCCTGGGATTGGTCTCCAATGGATTCCAAATTAGATATTTTTCTATAAGGGATCCCTTTATTAAAGAATTCATCAACAGACAGTCCAGTGTTTGGAGAGTTCCTATCTTGAGAGGTTAGTGGAATCAAACCAAATAAACGGTCTAAGACTCTAGAACCAGTTGAATGACCTTGACTCCTTTCTAAATGATCAATCACTCGTTGTAGATGTTCTATCTGTATCTTCGTGGGGAGATCGCTTGAGTCAGTGAATTCTTCATCACTATCAACTCTAGCAGTCCCTTGAGAGACTTGTGGAATGGGATGAGCCAATATTGCCTGCAAAACAGAAAGGCGAGTTTTAAGGTTGCGGATTAAACTCTGGCGCTCTGGAATCTTTAGAACTTCCATATCTTGAGAATTATACCGCTTGAGATGTTTTTCTCTATCTAGAGTTCCTCTTTTTTCTTCCGCCTCCCTTTTTCTCTTGATCCAATCTTCTACATTGGGAGTGTTTAAAGATTGGATAATAAGACTCCTCTCATCTCCAAGGCGATAGACCCTTTGGAGTTGTTCAATATAACTCCATGGCAGAAGGTGTGTGGATAGAAGTAACTCCACTTCTGTTTCCGACAACCCTTTACTTTGGTAGAGTTGGATTTCCCTTGCTAACCGATCAGCCAGTTCTGGAACATTGAGACGATTTAAATCTAATTGTCCAATCCCTTGCACTTCTGACTTAAGAAGAACCCCATGCTCTTGCAAGAGATGGAGAGACTGATCCCTTAAACGAACCATGGTTTCTGCAAGGATTTGCGCATATCGAGAGGGAAATCTATCTTTCAATTCATTTTGGAGCTTTTTGCTAAGTTGGTTTCTAAATTTAATTTCTAAATCGGTTAAAGCGCGTGTTATCCTTCCCCAACCAAAGAATCCAACGCTTTTTATGAAACCTTCTCTTTTGAGCTCAAGTTCAGGATGGTCAAAGACTTTGAGGAGCACTGTGATATAACTCCCGCCAAAGTAGGGGGCATTTCTTCCATCCATAGCCCCACTCAGCCCCCAAACATTGAAATGTCCTGACGTGATTTTATAAATCTCTTCTCTGAGAGAGTTAATCTCATCAGGAGATAACTTCTCAACCCTTTGATATTTTTCTATCAGCTCCGGCTTCTCTTTGGCTAAAACATACTTTACAGATGCGATTCCTAGGTTCTTATCTCCTTCTGGATCACCTCCCTCCCCTTTCCATTTTAATTCAAACCCCAATGGATTTAATCCCAACTTATGGAACACTTTATCCAGCGCTGCGATATGACTTCCGCCCAAGTAGGGGGCATTTCTTCCATCCATAGCCCTACTCAGCCCCCAAACATAGAAATGTCCCTGCGTGATTTTATATATCTCTTCTCTGAGGGAATCAATTTGTTCTGGAGATAACTCTTCAACCCTTTGATATTTTTCTATCAGCTCCGGCTTCTCTTTGGCTAAAACATATCTTACAGATTTGATCCCAAGTTTTTCATCTTCTTCTGGATCGCCTC
>MGUU01000023.1 GCA_001800135.1 Elusimicrobia bacterium RIFCSPLOWO2_02_FULL_39_32
CCCTTTTTGTATAGGGTACAAAAAGGTGACATTTCTATTTGCCGCAAATGTGACATTACTAAAAAATTTCTACAACCTATCTCTAAACGTTGTAATGCTTTTATTTGCACCGCTCCAGCGCATTTTGTGCTGGGCCTCAAATTTTTTAATTGGAGTTTATATGTCATTAACATTGAGCACCTTAACCATCTTAACCAACCTTTTACGCAACCTTAACCGCGCTTTTATTGACGACAAATACAATTATGGTTAAGGTGGTTAAGGTATTTCTAAAAGTTTTACCCGGGGGTATATAGTAAAAGATTTAAAAAATAATGATCTATCTTAACCAATTTTAAAAATATTTAAATAATAAACATTTTAGAGAATTTTTAGCTGGTTAAGGTTGGTTAAGGTGGTTAAGGTGAACGAAGAGATTGATGACCTATTGCTAGCCGAAGAAATAGCGGAGTGGATGAAGGTATCCGTAATTACGATTCGTAGATGGACATCTAGCGGGTTTATTCCGCACGTGCGCATAGGCCAAAGAATGGTTCGCTACCGTAAAAGAGATTTGGACAGTTGGGTAAACAAACGTTCTTCATTGGGAAGGCAGCATAGGATTCCAGAAGTAATGATCCCAGTGGAATGAGCAGTGCTCACTAAAAATAATAGGCGATTATTTATTTTGCTATAATTAATCGCGACATAAGGAGAAAATGCCATGGCTAGTTTATTTAAACGCGGGAAGAGCTGGTATGTAAAATATTATTCCAACGGTAAACCGGTTCGAAAAGCGGTTTGCAGGGATAAGAAAACTGCGGGAGAATACAAGGCTCATTTAGAAGTTCAGCTCGCGCGTATGAGTTTTGGGTTACCGGTTGAAAAATACTCTTGGCAAAAGTTCATCGAGAAATATCTGGCCTATAGCAAAGTAGAGAAAAGAATTCGCACCACTGTATTAGATTCAAAAGCGATTCAACTGTTTGCTAACTTCGCTCAGCCGCAGACTACGGGCGACCTTAACCGCGAAAGACTCGAAGAGTGGAAGGCGCATCGCTTAAAGGAAGTAAGTCCTACGACCGTAAACATTGAACTGCGGCATCTAAAAGCATGTTTTCACAAAGCGGTCGAGTGGGGAATTATGGATCAAAGGCAATTTGCCGGCGTTAAGCAATTGAAGCAATTAAAGAAACTTCCTAGATTTCTAAGCAAAGAAGAGATAAAAAAACTAAGCGAAACTATGCCGATCCGCTGGTGGAGAATGTTTTATACTATGATTTGCACAGGTTTAAGGTTGGGAGAATTTTTGCATTTAAAGTGGAGCCAGATCAATTGGGGTCGCAAAGTTATAATCCTGCAATCCGATCATGAGTGGGCGCCTAAAGATAATGAACTGAGAGAAATTCCATTGCACCCGAATTTAGAACAGATGTTATGGCAGATGAATAAAGAGGCTGGGAACCCAAGAGACGGGTATATATTCCATGATGGGAATATTACTCCTACCTTAATAAGAAGGATAGAGCGCAAATTTCAGGCATACCGTAAAAAAGCTGGAATTGAAAAATGCCGCATCCACGATTTGCGCCACACCTTTGCAAGCCATTTGGTGATGAGCGGCGCCGATCTTTTAACCGTGCGGGATTTGTTGGGGCATTCCAGCGTAAAGACCACGGAAATCTATGCGCATTTATCACCCAGCCACCGCCAGCAGGCAGTGGAGAGGCTAGATTTTGGGACACAATTTAGGACACAGCACACATTCATTTTACCGGTCATTGCAAGTTTATCGTCGAGCGGGCTGTTAGCTCAATTGGCAGAGCAAGCGACTCTTAATCGCTAGGTTCCGAGTTCGATTCTCGGACAGCCCACTATAAATTTTTCTTAAAATGGAAAAAAACTTTTTTGCGGAGAATTTAATCTAATTTTTTAGTATACACGCTTAGATTTTTACCCACTAACTACCTAGAGCAAATTCATAAATCCCAAAGCAGATTGCAAGAAAATCTTGTATAATAAAAATTTCTGTTTCAACTCTATATGGAACTTTTAGATCAATTAGAACAACAAAGCGTTTATATCTTACGCGAATCTTTCCGCCATTTTGAAAGGTTGTGCATGTTATGGTCTATTGGCAAGGATTCTACTGTATTGCTTTGGCTTGCCCGCAAAGCTTTTTTTGGTCATGTTCCCTTTCCTCTAGTGCACATT
Organism: Elusimicrobia bacterium RIFCSPLOWO2_02_FULL_39_32; assembly: GCA_001800135.1. Lineage (GTDB taxonomy): Bacteria > Elusimicrobiota > Elusimicrobia > 2-02-FULL-39-32 > 2-02-FULL-39-32 > 2-02-FULL-39-32. The sequence continues at coordinate 2,194 of MGUU01000023.1, forward strand.
GACACCAGCTATAAAATCCCTGAGATGATCGCGTATCGGGACCGCTTAAGCATGGAATATAAGCTAACCATGATTGTGGGGCAGAATGTAAAAGCCTTGGAGTTTGGAAAAACTTTTCCAGCAACTCAAGCGCTTCCTGAAGGCGATCCCAATAAAATCAGCCGGGTTGAGTGCTGTGGTTTACTTAAAAAAGATGCTCTTGCCAATACTCTGAATGGCACATGGCCCAGAAAAAAATTAAATTTAAAGACAGGTCAATATGAAATAGATCCAGACAAACAGCCTTACCATGGGGTCATTGTAGGCGCGCGCGCAGATGAGGAGGGAAGCCGTTCCAAAGAACGTTATTTTTCACCCAGGGACAAGAATAGCCTTTGGGACATTGGGGATCAACCGCCAGAATTTTGGAATCAGTTTAAAACAGATTTTGCTCCGGGCACGCATGTGCGTATTCATCCTTTGCTAGATTGGACTGAACTCCATATATGGGAATATATCAAAAGGGAAAAGATACCCACAGTTTCTCTTTATTATGATCAGGGCAATGGCACACGCTACCGTAGTTTAGGCTGCGCCCCTTGCCAGTCCCCAATTAAAAGCACAGCAAAAAATGTAGATGAAATTATAGCTGAGTTGAAAAGCGGTAAACTTAAAAACATTGCAGAACGTTCTGGCAGACTGCAAGATGGCAAGCATGGCTTAGAAGAATTAAGACGTGAAGGGTATATGTAATTTATGATCATAAAATCCAAAAAGTTTAAAAAAATTTTATAAAAATATTTACAACAATAAATGATGGAAACTATGGAACCTAAAACCTCATCTACAAAAAGTGTTAGTTCCCGTTCTTTACCCAGCGCCTCCCCAAAGGAGCAGATGAACATTGTGATTGTAGGCCATGTGGATCATGGAAAAAGCACTTTGGTTGGCAGGCTTTTGGCAGACACTCATTCTTTGCCTGAAGGAAAATTGCAAGCTGTAAAAAAAGAATGTGAACGCACAGGAAAACCATTTGAATACGCGTTTCTCCTAGATGCGCTTTCTGATGAACAAGATCAAGGGATCACCATAGATACAGCCCGCTCATTTTTTAAAACTAAAAAAAGGGATTACATCATCATTGATGCGCCCGGACATATTGAATTTTTAAAAAACATGATTTCAGGCGCGGCCCGGGCAGAGGCGGCAGTTTTAGTGATTGATGCAAAAGAAGGGGTGCGTGAAAATAGCAGAAGGCACGGGTACCTTCTCTCTATGCTTGGCATCAATCAGATCATTGTTTGCATCAATAAAATGGATTTAGTAAAAGGAAATCAAACACTTTTCCAAAAAATAGAAAAAGAATATAAAAAATTTCTATCTGAGATTGGTTCAAGCCCTCCTCTTTATTTTATTCCTGTTAGCGCGCTCCATGGGGAAAATCTGGAATCCAAAAGTTCTTCAATGAATTGGTATCACGGTCCAACTTTGCTGGAGGCTCTGGATTCTTTTAATAAAGCTCCTCCTAAAAGCGATCAAAAACTGCGCATGCCTGTGCAGGCAGTTTATAAATTTACCAAGCAGGGAGATGATCGCAGAATTATTGCCGGCAGAGTAGAGTCCGGAAAAATAAAAGTTGGCGATAAAGTTGTTTTCTATCCTTCCAATAAAATTAGCGCGGTGAAAAGTATTGAAGCTTTTAACGCGCTTAAGAAAACTGAAATCTCTGCGGGTTGGTCAACCGGCATTACCTTAACTGAAGAAATTTTTATTACCCGCGGCCAGATTATTAGCCATGAAACCAATGGCCCATCTGTCAGCACTCGATTTCGAGCTAACCTGATCTGGCTAAGTAAAAAGCCATTTTTAATGGAGAAAGAGTACAAATTAAAAATACACACAACTCAAGAGCCGGTGCGAATTCTTAAGATAGTAAAAATTATAGATGCGTCAAAAACTGGCAGTTTAAAGGGAAAGAAACAGGTGAACCGTCATGATGTGGCGGAACTAATTTTAGAAACCAGGACTCCCATTGCATTTGACACGTTTCAGGAAAATGAGGCTACAGGACGATTTGTGATTGTAGATGGTTACGATATTGCCGGAGGAGGCATTATTGTTTCCGCTGAAAAAGATGATCAGGAAGATTTTAGAGCAGAAGCGCGATTGAGAGATTTTAATTGGATTAAAGGGGGAGTGAACCAAGAGGCAAGAGCCCAACGTTTAAAACATCATGCAGCCTTAGTCATGTTTGTAGGAAAAGCAGGGGTTGGCAAACATAAAATTGCGCGCGCAGTTGAAAAATCTTTGTTTGAATCCGGAATCTCTTCTTATATGTTGGATGGCACTAATATTCTTTTAGGGGTGGATGCGGACTTGGTTTGGATAGAGGCTACCCAAAGGGAACTAGTGCGCCGTTTCGCAGAGGTGGCGCGCATTCTTTTGGATGCGGGTCATGTTGTGGTATCAACCACCAACGCGATTGGTCTGGCAGATTTTGCCCAGGTTCAGGCTCTGCTTCCCAACTTCCCAATTATGATTATCAGCATTGACCCCGGCAGTCAAACCAACTCCGCATCTGATTTAACGCTAACAGGCCAGGAGAAAGAATCTAAGGTGGTTGAAAAAATATCTGAACTCCTGCGCAAAAACCAAATCATCATCTCTTAGTCCTGTTTTTTCCTAAAACCAAAGAGTATTAAGATATACTTGACAAAAAAGTCGGGTATGTTATAATTAACTCAGAACGTAAGCGTTTAGCGCACGGTCGTCATTCCCGCTTGCATCGGGAATCCAGAATTGGACCGTTGGCTAGATTCCCGATGCAAGCGGGAATGACGACAGAGGTGAGAACAACAATTTTGTGCTAAACGGTTACCTCAGGACTCATTTTAAAGGACAATTTTTATGAAAATTACAGCGTTACAAGAATATGGGGTAAGGATACTTTTGCAATTAGCAGAGAGACAATCAGATATTCCTGTGCGCACCAGAATGATTGCAAGCATGGAAGCCTTATCCGTGGATTACGTGGAAAAAATTTTAACTCGGCTTAGAAAAGAGGGTCTTGTTAAAAGCGTGCGGGGATTAAATGGCGGCTATATTTTGAGCCGTAAGCCGGAAAAAATCTATTTGAGCCAAGCTTTTAGCGCCTTAACTGAAAAACCAATTCAACTCAATCACATTAAGCGAGACCTTTGCGGTCAATTTCCAGGGAACCAAAATAGTTGTGTTCATTTAAGGGGATGCGCTGTGCGTCAAATGTGGTCCGTAGTGATTATACAGATATACAATCATTTGAATAAACTTACTCTTTCCGACCTCTTAGGCACTGAAACAGTTGTGCAACAACGGTTGTTAAACACATTTTCAAAAAACCAGACCCCAGCCTTAAAAGTTGGGGATGAACCAATTTTAGCAGGGGAGGTCAAATTTTAATAGAAGTTCTGTGCTTAAAAGGGGTGCGGTATCTTACAAAAAAAAGATTAATCAAGAGCACCCTACTGGCAGGAGAGGTCAAATTTTAAATCAAACTCTGCACTGATAAGGAGTACGGTATCTGACAAAGGAAAATAATAATGAAAACTAAAAACCATTCAATTGAGGAGCTCACGCAAAAGGAATACAAATATGGCTTTGTATCCAATATTGAAATGGATACGGTGCCTGCTGGCTTAAATGAAGATGTTATTCGCTTAATTTCAGCCAAAAAAGAAGAGCCTTCTTTTATGCTGGAGTGGAGACTCAAAGCCTATAGCCATTGGTTAAAGATGAAAGAGCCCACTTGGCACAACTTGCATTATCCACCCATTGATTTTCAGAAAATCAGCTATTATGCTGCGCCAAAATCTAAAAAATCCGGGCCAAAAACTTTAGAAGAGGTGGATCCTGAAATTTTAGCGACATTTAAAAAATTAGGCATCCCTTTAGAAGAGCAAAAACTTTTTTCCGGCGTTGCCGTAGATGCGGTATTAGACAGTGTCTCTGTTGCCACAACATTTAAAGAAAAACTTGGGGCTCTTGGAATTATTTTCTGCTCTTTTTCAGATGCGGTAAAGAATCATCCTCAATTAGTGCAACAATATTTGGGTTCTGTGGTGCCTTATTCAGATAATTTTTTCGCAACCTTAAACTCCGCTGTTTTTAGCGACGGTTCTTTTGTCTATATTCCTAAAGGGGTGCGCTGTCCCATGGAGCTCTCCACCTATTTTCGCATCAATACCCAGGAAACAGGACAATTTGAACGCACCTTAATTATTGCGGATGAAGGAAGCAGTGTGAGTTATCTTGAAGGCTGCACTGCCCCTATCCGTGACACCAACCAATTGCATGCGGCAGTCGTGGAGCTGGTTGCGCTGGATAACGCGCAAATAAAATATTCCACTATTCAAAATTGGTATCCGGGGGATAAAGAGGGCAAAGGTGGAATCTATAATTTTGTAACCAAACGGGGAAAATGCAAGGGTCATAATTCAAAAATATCCTGGACCCAAGTGGAAACAGGATCAGCCATTACATGGAAATATCCAAGCTGTATTTTACAGGGGGACAATTCTATCGGAGAATTTTACTCAGTAGCGCTTACCAATAATTTTCAGCAGGCAGATACTGGAACTAAAATGATTCACATTGGCAAAAACACAAGTAGCACCATCATTTCTAAGGGAATCTCAGCTGGCCATGGGCAAAATACCTATCGCGGCGCTGTGACGATTCAAAAAAGCGCTGAAAATGGACGCAATTATTCCCAATGCGATTCTCTTCTACTTGGAGAGCTTTGCGGAGCGCATACTTTTCCTTACCTTTCAGTGAATAATGCATCGGCACAGGTGGAACATGAAGCTTCCACAACCAAAATTGGAGAAGATCAGCTTTTTTACTGCAGGCAAAGGGGTTTAAGTCAGGAGGATGCGGTTAATCTTATTGTCAATGGTTTTTGTAAAAAAGTTTTTAAAGAATTGCCAATGGAGTTTGCGGTTGAAGCTCAAAAACTTCTTAATGTGAGTTTAGAAGGGAGTGTGGGATAACATGCTGCAAATTAAAAATCTTAGCGCCTCTATAGACAATAAAAAAATATTGAAAGGTTTAAATCTTGAGGTTAAAGCCGGAGAAGTGCATGCGATTATGGGTCCAAATGGTTCTGGCAAAAGCACTTTAAGCCAGCTGCTTGCAGGCAAAGATGGCTACACCTTAGATGGCGGGGAGGTCTTATTTGAAGGAAAAGATCTGTTGAGGCTTGCGCCAGAAGAACGGGCAAGCCTTGGTCTTTTTCTCGCATTTCAATACCCAGTAGAAATTCCCGGAGTTAGCAATCTCTATTTTTTAAAATCCGCTTATAATGCTTTAAGAAAAAAAAGAGGGGAAGAAGAGCTGGATGCTGTTGATTTTATGGAATTAGTTAAAGAAAAATCAAAACTAGTGGAGATGAATGAAACTTTGTTAACACGCCCGGTGAATGAGGGTTTTTCTGGCGGTGAAAAAAAACGGAATGAAATTTTACAAATGATTGTTTTAGAGCCAAAGCTCTGCATTCTGGACGAAACAGATTCCGGCTTAGATATTGATGCTTTAAAAGTGGTTTCTAAGGGCATTAATGCCGCCAGATCCAAAGATCGAGCAATCATTCTAATTACCCACTATCAAAGACTCCTTAATTATTGCGAGCCGGATTTTGTGCATGTGCTTTACAATGGAAAAATTTTAAAATCTGGCGGAAAAGAGCTTGCCTTTGAACTTGAAAAACATGGGTATGGCTGGATTTTAGAATCTTAAAATAACCAAAGATAAAAATAATATTCAAGTTAAATAAAATTTATTATGATCTCTACAAATCAAAAAATTTCCCATTATTTAGATGCCTTTCAAAAGGTTGAGAATTCTTTGCTGGGAAACGAAATTCCATGGCTAAAACAATTTCGAGCCAAAGCGATTGCTGAATTTGAAAACCTTGGGTTTCCTTCAACGCAAGATGAAGATTGGCGCTTTACTGAGATTGAAACCATAACAAATAAAAAATTTGATCTGCCAGCTAAAGAAGAAACAGACTATCAAAAAAATGAAATCCATGGTTCTCTTCTTGGCCATTGCAGCCCAGATAAAATTCAGCTAACTTTTATAAATGGGATTTTCAAAGAGGACTTCTCCAAAAATATTAAAAACCTTCCTTCTGGCCTTAAAATAAAAAATTTTAAAAGCATGATAAAAGATGAACCTAAAACCCTTGAAAAATATTTTAACTCATTTGAACGCTTGGATTCTGACGGATTCAGCCTGCTAAATGACGCTTTTTTTAATGATGGTTTGTTTATTTCCTTATCTAAAGGCGCGGTTCTTAAAGATGAAATTTATCTAAATTTTATAACTCATTCTTCTCATAAAGACCCTGTGGTCTATCCACGTCTCCTCTGTTTTGCAGATCGGGATTCTGAACTAAATTTAGTAGAACTGAACCTTGGGGAAGTTCCTCTTAACTATCTTGCTCTAAGCGCCTCAGAATTAATTTGCGCTGAAAATTCTAAAATTAATTATTGTAAAGTTCAGAAAGAATCTAGTTCTGGATTCCATCTGGCAAAAATTAGGGCGCAAGTTCAAAGGAATAGCCGGTTTTATTCTCATTCTATTGCTTTAGGCGGCAGCATGGTAAGAAACAATTTAAATGTTGCTCTTGCTGAGGAAGGGGCAGAATGCGTATTAAATGGCTTATATCTTGCAAGCGGACAAGAACTCATTGATAACCATACGCAAATTGAGCACCTTAAACCCCACACCACAAGCAGGGAACTTTATAAAGGCATATTAAATGGAAAGTCTAAAGCTGTATTTAACGGCTCTATTTTAGTGCATGCCAATGCCCAGAAAACAGATGCTCTGCAAACAAATAAAAATTTATTGCTTTCACAAGATTGCCACATTCATACAAAACCAGGACTTAAAATTTTTGCCAATGATGTTAAATGTAAACATGGGGCCACTGTTGGCCAGATGGATCAGGATGTATTATTTTATTTAAGGTCTCGCGGCATTCCTAAAGAGGAAGCTCAAAAACTTTTGATTGTTGCTTTTGCCAGCGAGATTATTGACCAAATCCAACTAGAAACATTCCAAAACCAACTGACCCCTATTTTATTTACGACCCTCATGGGAAAAAATTAAATGAAAACACCACCCTACAATTTACAAGAGGAAAAAATGGTTTTAGATCCTGAAAAAATAAAAAAGGATTTTCCTATTTTAAATAGAAAAATTCACGGCAAACCTTTAGTTTATTTGGATAATGCGGCCACAACCCAAAAACCTTTAGCAGTCATTGAGGCGATCCATCATTATTATTTAAATGAAAATTCTAATATCCACCGCGGAGTTCATACTTTAAGCGAACAAGCCACTCTTGCTTATGAAGGAGCTCGGGAAAAAATACGAGCTTTTATAGGGGCTAAAGAAACTTCTGAAATTATTTTTGTGCGCGGGGCCACCGAGGGAATTAATCTGATCGCCCAAACTTATGGAAGAAAATTTATTGGCTCTGGGGATGAAATAGTTATTTCCACATTAGAACACCATTCCAATATTGTTCCTTGGCAAATATTGTGCGAGCAAGTTGGGGCAAAATTGCGCGTTATCCCAATCAATGACAAAGGAGAACTCTTAATTGAAGATCTAAAAAAAATCATTAACGCAAAAACAAAATTAATGGGGATCACTCATGTTTCCAATGCTTTGGGAACCATCGTGCCTTTAAAAGAGATCATTAAAATCGCTCATGAGCAAAACATTCCAGTGGTAGTGGATGGCGCCCAGGCGATCCCGCATTTAAAAGTAAATGTGCAAGAGTTGGACGCGGATTTTTACCTATTTTCAGGACATAAGGTCTATGGCCCTACTGGAATTGGGGTAGTTTATGGAAAGAAAAATTTTTTAGAGATCATGCCTCCTTATCAAGGAGGGGGGGACATGATCAGCTCTGTTACTTTTGAAAAAACTGAATATAATATTCTGCCGTTTAAATTTGAAGCTGGCACCCCGCACATTGCAGGAGCCATTGGATTAGGAGTTGCTCTGGATTACTTAAAAACTCTTGATTTAGAAAAAGTTGCTCTATATGAAAATGAGCTTTTATCCTATGCGCTTGAAAAAAGTTCTGAAATGGCTGATCTTCAAATTATTGGCCAATCTGTGGATAGAGCAGGAGTCATCTCTTTTAATTTGGCTCAACTGCATGCCCATGATGTTGGCACAGTTTTAGATCGTCATGGGATTGCTATTAGAGCAGGTCACCATTGCGCCATGCCTTTAATGAAACGGCTTGGTTTAGAGGCTACCTGTAGAGTTTCTTTTGCGGTTTACAACACAAAAGAAGATGTGGACTCTTTATTTAAAGCTCTGCAAAAAACTCTTGAGGTGCTAGGTTAATGGAAGAATTACATGACCTTTATCAGGAATTGGTTTTAGATCACAGCAAAAACCCAAGAAATTTTAAAAAAATTCTGGATTGCAATCATTCTGCAGAAGGTTTTAACCCTCTTTGCGGAGATCAAGTTACAGTCTATTTAAAACTGGAAAAAGATTTAATTCAGGATATTAGCTTTCTTGGTTCTGGCTGCGCAATTTCTAAAGCTTCTGCATCTTTAATGACCACTGCTCTTAAAAATAAAACCACAAAAGATGCTTTTAATTTTTTTGATAAATTTGTTCAAATGGTTACTGGTAAAAACAGCGAGAGCTCGCATTTAGAAAATTTAGGAAAATTACAGGTTTTTAAAGGGGTAAAAGAATTTCCAGTTAGGGTAAAATGCGCGAGTCTTCCTTGGCATACACTTGTTGCAGCCATTCAAGAGAAAAAAGGTAAAATTTCTACAGAATGAACTAGAATAATAAGGAGACTAAAAAGAAAATATGGAACCAACGCAAGCGAGTGAACCCCAAAAAAATATTGACCCAAATATTCAGGATAATTCAAATCAAGGGACAGAGCCTCTTCAATTAAACAAAAATGATTTAGAATCTAAAATCATTGAAATGCTTAAATCCTGTTATGATCCTGAAATTCCAGTGGATATTTATCAGCTTGGCCTGATTTATAAAATTCAAACGGATCCTGAAGGAAAAGTAAATATAGAGATGACTCTTACCTCGCCCCAATGCCCTGTGGCTGGCTCTTTACCGCCGGAAGTGGAACGGAAAATAAAAACCATTGAGGGCGTATCTGAGGTAAAAGTAGAAGTTGTCTGGGATCCGCCTTGGGAGCCAAGTAAAATGACAGATGCGGCAAAACTTCAGTTAGGCATGTTATAAGGGAGAAAAATATGGGACAGGTGACAAAAGAACAAGTTTTAGAGGCATTGAAAACCGTGCAAGATCCGGATTTGCACAAGGATATTGTCACTTTGGGATTTATAAAAGATTTAAGGATTTGTGAAGGAAATGTTGCATTTGAAATTCATCTAACCACACCTGCCTGTCCAGTAAAAGATTTATTGCAAAAAGAAGCGCAGGACAAAGTAAAGGCTCTTTCAGGCGTGGATGAGGTAACAGTAACCATGAAAGCAGAAGTTAAAGCTTCTCAAGTTTTAAATAAAAACGCTTTAAAAAATGTTCGCAACATTATTGCGATTGGTTCAGGAAAAGGGGGAGTGGGGAAGTCCACAGTCAGCGTTAATTTAGCCTGCGCTTTATCTAAGGAAGGGGCAAGGGTAGGTCTTTTGGATGCGGATATTTATGGACCTTCCATTCCTATTATGATGGGCAAGCAGGGGGAGCCCATGATCCGTGAAAATTTAATACAACCCAAAATCGCGCATGGAATAAAATTCATGTCAATGGGTTTTTTCGCTCAAGGAGATCAGCCTCTTATTTGGAGAGGTCCCATGGCTCACAGGGCTTTAGAACAGTCTCTAGTAGATGTAGAGTGGGGTGAACTGGATTATTTAGTCGTGGATCTGCCTCCTGGAACAGGGGATGTGCATTTAACTTTAGTGCAAACTGTTTCTCTTGCAGGAGCTGTGATTGTTTCCACTCCTCAGGATGTGGGTTTAATGATTTCCATGAAAACCTTAAGGATGCTGCAGCAAACCAATGTAAAACTTTTAGGGATCATTGAAAATATGAGTTATCATCTCTGCACTCATTGCGGCTCAAGAGAGGAGATTTTTGGTTATGGAGGGGTAAAAACTGCCAGTAAAAATCTGGAAATTCCATTCTTAGGAGAAATTCCTTTGGAACAGTCAATACGCGAGCAAGCTGATCAGGGAACGCCTATTGTCTTAGCTAAACCTGAATCTCCTGCGGCTAAGATCTATCTTGAAATCGCAAGAAATCTTGCGGCGCAAATCAGTATTGCGAATTTCACATCAAAAAAATTAGAGGTTGTGGAAGAACCAGCATAAAGGACATTGAATATGATTCAAGACTATAAAAACAAAAAAGAAGCTGAACCTAAACAGATAAGGAAGCTTGGCAATAAAAGCTTAAATATTGTCTGGTCCGATGATCATATCAGTGAATACACTTTTTATAAACTTAGAATTCACTGCCCTTGCGCAGCTTGCGTGGATGAGCTTTCTGGAAAAAAGGTGCTTGATTCTAAACAGGTTGCGCCTCTTATTCAAGGATTAAATGTAAATATTGTAGGAAACTATGCCTTGAGTATTACATTTGAGGATGGCCACAGCACAGGCATTTATCCTTTTAAATATTTAAGACAAATATGTTCCTGTAAAATATGGCTAGAAAACTAATATTTGATCGTAAAGAGTGGGATAAACTTAAAAATCTGTGCGAAAAAGGTTATCCTAAAGAAGTTTGCGGGCTTCTTTTTGGAAAAGTTCTAAACGAACAAAAAGTAAAAGTTACGAAATGCGAAATTTTGGAAAATATTTTAGATGAAAAACATTCTCCTCGTTTAAAAGAGCTACTGGCGGCTGGGGTTGTAACTCTGCCAAAAGAAAGAATTTTTAAAGGGGGAAGTTACGAATTTTTAATTGATCCAAAAGAACATTTTTCTAAAATAGCTCTGGCTGAAAAAGAGGGGTTAGAACAGGTTGGGCTTTTTCATTCACATCCGGATCATCCGGCCAAACCCAGCGCCATTGACGCTTCTCAGCCTTATTTAGCTGGCTGGTCTAATCTCATTGTGGCTGTTTACCAAAGACAATTTAAAGAAGCTTGCTCTTGGTTTAGAGAAAAAGAAGATTCCCCTTTTCAACCAGAAGAAATTTTAGTAGAATAATTTTCGCGATGCTTTAAATTTTAAAATTTTATGGCATCTAGAGACACTAGATTAAAATAAGGAGCGTAACCAATGGCTTATACAATTGCTCAACCTTGTGTAGGAGTAAAAGATACCGCATGCGTAGAAGTATGTCCAGTAGAATGCATTCATCCCACAAAAAATGAAGGGACATTTGCCAGCGCTGAACAACTCTATATTGATCCAAATACTTGCATAGATTGCGGCGCTTGCCAAGCGGTTTGTCCAGTCACAGCGATTTATCCAAATGAACAAGTTCCAGATCAGTGGAAAAACTTCATAGATATTAACGCGAACTACTTCAAAAAGTAAATCCTCGAACCTTTTAGTTCATCATCTTCTTTTTGGAAAACCTTTCAGTAAAAGTAAGGTACGAGCATTCCTTATATAAGGAAAGAATATGGCATTAGAGACTGATTCAAAATTAAAAAATCTAACTTCAGGAGCACTCCTTGAAATTCCAAAATATCAAGCAGATATTTTGGAACTGAAAAAAGAGATTGGAAAACTCGGTCAAGGAGCAATTTCTGAAGATGATTTTAAAAAATATCGCCTGCAAAGAGGAATTTACGGCCAAAAGCAAAAACCAAACATTCAAATGGTTCGGGTTAAAATCCCTTGGGGAAGACTCACCTCGGATCAAGCTTTGGTTTTAGCAGAAATTTCAGATCAATTTGCCGGAGAAGATCGGGTAGGAATCAGCCATGTGACAACCCGCCAAGACATTCAGTTCCATTTTGTAAAACTAGAAAAAATCCCTGAATGCATGTCTCGTTTGGCGGAGGCTGGCCTGACCACAAGAGAAGCCTGCGCTAATACAGTGCGCAATGTTACCGCAGATCCTCTTTCCGGAGTAGCGCAGGATGAAATTTTTGATGTTTCTCCTTACGCTGAAGCCTGCGCCAGATTTTTTTTAAGAAATCCCGTATGTCAAAACCTGCCTCGTAAATTTAAAATAGCGTTTTCTGCAAGTGTGGCTGACAGGGGACTCATCCCCATGCATGACTTAGGCTGCTTAGCAGAGATAAAAAAAATTAACGGAAAAGAAATTCGCGGGTTTAAGATCTATGTGGGGGGCGGATTAGGCTCTTATCCTAAGGTGGCTAGGACATTAGAAGATTTTACCCCGATCAGTGATTTCTTGCGAACCATCCATGCTACTATTTTTATTTTTAATCGAGACTGGGATTATGGCAGAAAATATAGAAACATGGCCCGAATCAAATTTCTGATTGAAAAAATAGGTTTAGATGAATTTAAAAAACGAGTTCTAGAGATAAGAGAAACTCTTAAAAATAATAGTTATCCGGAAATTGAACTCTTTGAGGAATCCCAACCGCAAACTTCCACCCCGTATCTTACAGAAGCGCCGGATTCAGAATATTTAAGGTGGAAATCTACAAATGTCATGGGTCAAAAACAAAAAGGCTATAACATTGTAACGATTAGATTGCCTTTAGGGGATATTCATTCTTCCCAACTGCGCGCGTTAGCAGAACTGGTTGAAAAATTTGGAAATGGTTACCTTTATACATCGGTTCAACAAAATCTCATTGCGCGCTGGATCAAAGATGAACTCCTCTATACTTTTTATCAAGGTTTAAAAAGCGCTGGCATTCACCTGCCTTCAGCGGAAAGACTAGCGGATATTACCTGCTGCCCGGGAGGAGATACCTGCCAGCTAGGGATTACATCCTCAAGAGGGCTGGCTACTGCTTTAGCTAAACTTTTTAATAATGGGCTTGCCCAAGATGCGGATTTAAAAGATCTAAAAATTAAAATATCAGGCTGTCCAAATTCCTGCGGACAGCATCATATTGCAGACATTGGATTTTACGGAGGCTCTAAAGCAGTGGGCGGCCATCAAGTGCCAACCTACACCATGCTCTTAGGCGGGAATCTTAATCTGGAAGAGACAAAATATGCGTCACAATTTTTAAGAGTGCCTGCTAAAAAAATCCCTTTAGTTGTGGAAAAATTGCTAACTCTCTATAAACAAAATAAAAAGGAACAAGAAAAATTTAAAGAGTTTGTATCAAGAGTAGGGTTTGATTTTTTACGCCTTAATTTAGAGCCGCTCAGCGTCCTGCCAGAAACACTGGATGCACAATTCTATTCTGATTGGGGCGAACCGGGAGAATTTAAGCTCAACCTTGGCAAAGGAGAATGCGCAGCTTAATTTTTATCAGATCATGGTTGATGTAAAAAATTAATAAAGAGGTGGTGATTTAAAATGGCAGAAAATTATATTGTGGTAAGTAAAATAAAAAAATTAGTAAAAGAATCAGGGTACCGAACAGGGATGGACTATATTAATTCTCTTTCCGTTAAGGTAGAGACTATTGTGAAAGAGTCAATAGAAAAGGTTAAGGCTGCTGGAGGGAAAAAGACTCTAGGAGCTGAAGATCTTTAAACGATAGTATAAACTGTTCTCTTCTCTATCATCTTTAAGCGCCCTTTAAGGGACGACTTAGGAACCTTGAACCTGCCTTCCCCTACTTCTCCAGATCCTGAAAAGGTTAAAATCCTTTTTGACGGATTAGCAGAAAGGTACGATAGCTTTAATAAAATAGCGTCGTTGGGTTTGGATCAGCTCTGGAGAAAATCCCTGATCCAACTTTTAAACCAATTTGAGCTTAAAGATAAAAAAATTCTAGACCTGGGCACTGGCACTGGGGATTTGATCTTTGATTGTTTAAAGAATGGTTTGGGAAAAAATCATCCTGCTTTTTTAGGTATTGATCTATCCCAACCCATGTTAAATAAAGCAAAAAAGAAACTTTTATTGTATGAGTCAGAGGCATGTGTCCAATTGCTTCAGGCAAATGGAACTAGGGTTCCATGCGCTTCAAATCAAATAGACTTTGTCATCAGCGCGTTTTTATTAAGGAACGTAAAAAAAGTGCTGAAAGAAGTTTTATTTGAAATTAAAAGGATATTAAAGCCAGAAGGAAAAATTTTTTTATTGGAACTGGTTGCCCCAGAGGGCATTTTCCTTCCTATCCTACATAAAATTTATTTAAAGACCATGTTGCCCTTAGTGGGTAAAACCATTTTTAAAAATTCTTGGTCAAAGGATTATTTGTCTGAAACAATATTGCAGTTTGGAAAGCCAGAGGATTTTTCTAAAATTTTAAAAGAAGCAAATTTTAAAGATGTATCTTATATCAGTTTAACTAAAGGAATGGCGGTCATTCATACGGCCAGTTATTAAAAAATGATTTCAAATGATTTTTCCTATTTAAAAGATTATGGACAAATAGGGGTATTCCTCTTATTTGGATTATTTTTCGCCTCATTTTCTCTTTTCCTTGCTTGGCTCTTGCGCACGCGCAATAATGATCCTCTATTCCCAACTACTTATGAATGCGGTTCTGAACCCATAGGCAGCTCTTTTGTGCAGATGAATGTCCGCTTTTATCTATTTGCCTTGCTATTTGTGATTTTTGATGTGGAAACTCTTTTTATTTATCCTTGGGCAGTGGCTTACAAAAGTTTAGGAATCATTGGTTTCTTTGAAATGGTAATTTTTATTGCAATTCTTTTTATAGGTTTAATCTATGCTTGGAGAAAAAGCGCTCTTAAATGGGAACAATAAATTTATGAATCAAAGATTTTTAGAAAAATTGCCAGGCACAGTTTTTAATATGCCTGGGGGAAAATTAGTTATTTCCACTGTGGATTATTTTATTAACTGGGCAAGGAAATCTTCTGTATGGCCAATGACCTTTGGCTTGGCATGCTGCGCTATAGAAATGATGGGCTCTTATGCCAGCCGTTTTGATTTTGATCGGTTTGGAGTTATTCCCAGGCCCACTCCCAGACAATCTGACTTAATGATTATTGCCGGAACAGTGGTAAAAAAAATGGCTCCAATGATTGAGAGACTGTACCACCAAATGCCTTCTCCCAGATGGGTGATCTCCATGGGAGCTTGCGCAAACAAAGGCGGTCCTTATTATGATTCCTACTCAGTTTGTAAAGGGGTGGACAAAATTATTCCAGTGGACATTTATATCCCGGGCTGCCCGCCCAGGCCAGAAGCGCTGCAATATGGATTAATTGAGCTGCAAAAAAAGATAGAAAAAATGTCAATTCTTAAAAATATTGAACTTCCTCCCTTATCCAAAGTAAGAGACTAATCTAAAAATGACTCCACAAGAAATATTTTCAATTATTCAAGCTCAATATAAAAATATTACAGAGATTCCTTATCCTCAAGGTCCGCATGCGGCTCCGGCGCACGAGGGTAAACCTTATAGAGATGCTCATCTCTATCTTCAGTGTCCTTCTGAACTTTGGCTTGAATTTGCAAATTTTCTGAAAAATGAGGAAAAACTTTCTTTTGATTATTTAACCTTTGTTACTGCCTTGGATTACGCTAAAATTAATCCACAAGAGCCCATCAGGATCGAGATTGTTTATCATCTTTATTCTTTTAAACATCGCCACACCCTTGTGGTTAAAATTTCTCTTAATCGAGAAAATCCGATTTTAAGTTCAGTCATTCAAGTTTGGAAAGCGAGTGATTGGCAGGAAAGAGAAGTGTATGACATGTTTGGAGTTAAATTTGAGGGCCATCCTAATTGTTCCAGAATCTTAATGTGGGAAGGGTTCCCGGGATGGCCTTTGCGCAAGGATTATGCGCATATTCCAGACAGATATGATGATTAAAAAAAAATGAACACAGAAATTGTAAAAATTCAAGGTCAAGATTCAAAAACAGAAGAGATGATATTAAATCTTGGACCTCAGCATCCTTCTACCCATGGAGTTTTACGCGTTATCCTTAAAATGGATGGAGAAGTCATTACTTCAGCCCAGCCGGATGTAGGATACCTGCATCGCGGCACTGAAAAACTAGCTGAAAATAGAACTTATCCTCAAATGTTAGTGATTTCTGACCGTTGGGACTATCTTGCGGCTATGTCAAACAATTTAGTCTGGTCTTTAGCTGTTGAGAAACTGATGCAAATTGAGGTTCCAGCCAGAGGTCAAATTTTAAGAGTGATCATGGTAGAGCTAAATAGGATCGCCTCACACCTTGTATTTTTTGGAACCTATGGAATTGATATTGGAGCTTACACCCCTTTTCTTTATGCCTTTAGAGAACGAGAAAAAATATTGGATCTTTTTGAAGAAGTTTCCGGCGCAAGAATGACCTATAACTATATCCGAATTGGCGGGGTCATGGCAGATTTGCCTAAAGATTGGATTGGAAGATGTCGTTCTTTTTTAGAATGGATGAAGCCTAGATTTGTAGAATACGATACACTGCTAACGGAAAACCCAATATTTCAGGATAGAACGAAAAATATTGGCATTCTTCCACAACCATTAGCAATCAGTTATGGTATTTCTGGACCGAATTTGCGCGGTAGCAGCAACCCCTTTGATTTAAGAAAAGATGCTCCTTACTGCCTTTATGATAAATTTAATTTTTCCATTCCTACAGGAAAAAATGGGGATTGCTGGGACCGCTATTGGGTAAGAATCGAAGAGATGAAAGAATCTGTAAAAATTATTGAACAGGCTCTTGAGATGCTGCCAGAAGGAGAATGTAATGCAAAAGTGCCTAGAATTATCCGTCCGCCTATTGGAGAGGTTTACGCGCAAATTGAAGCTCCCAGAGGGATGTTAGGGATTTATCTGGTATCTGATGGGGGAGACAAACCTTACCGTGTGCATGTAAGACCCCCTTCCTTTATAAACTTAGCTGTATTACAAGAAATTTTAGTAGGAATGAAGGTAGCAGATGTGATTGCAATTTTAGGCAGCATAGATATTGTTTTAGGAGAGGTTGACCGCTAACCATGATTCTTCCAGTTTGGAATGAGAGCCAAAAAAGAAGCGCTTTAATACTTTTTGGGATTGCAAGCGCTGGAGCTGGAATTTCCATAGCGATTGGTGAAATAGGCGCACGTTTCTCAAAAATTTGGGCATGTCTATCTTCTTTTGCTTTAAAAAATTCTATACCAACTGCTCTACTCACGCCTCTTTCCATGATTATCCAATGCTCTATCCTGATAGGTTTTATATCTGTATCGGTCATGTTTATGGTGTGGTGGGAAAGAAAAGTTTCTGCTCACATGCAAAATCGTTTAGGACCCATGTTTACTGGAGGCTGGCACGGCTGGGCGCAAACCATTGCGGATGCGATTAAACTTTTATTAAAAGAAGATATTATTCCTGCTGAAGCCAATCCCTGGGTACATCGCTTAGCTCCAATCGTTGCATTTGTGCCTGCATTTCTTTGTTATGCGGCGCTTCCTTTTGGAGAGGGGTTAATCTCCGCAGACTTAGATATTGGCATTCTTTATATTTTTGCAATCTCCGGACTTTCAGTTTTAGGCATTGTTATGGCTGGATGGGGCTCTGGCAACAAATATTCCCTTTTAGGAGGATTGCGGGCAGCTGCGCAGTCTGTATCTTATGAAATCCCTAGAGTTTTATCTGTGGTTCCTATTCTAATGATGGTTGGCTCGCTTAAATTAACCTCAATTGCAAATGTTCAAACCGGCTTTTGGCAAATCGCTGGAATACCGGTCTTACCCAAATGGTTTATTTTCTATCCAATAGTTGGACAAATAGCTTTTCTTATCTTTTTGATCTCATCTGTGGCTGAAACCAATAGAACCCCTTTTGATATTGCAGAAGCTGAATCTGAACTGGTTGCTGGTTTTCATACGGAATATTCAGGCATGAAATTTTCCTTTTTCTTTTTAGCGGAATATGCGTATGTTTTTCTTTCCAGCGGATTGACCACTGTGCTTTTCCTAGGCGGAGGCAGCGGCCCAATTTTGCCATCTTGGAGTTGGTTTTTATTAAAAAGTTTTGCTGTGGTTTTTTTATTTTTATGGTTCCGCTGGACATTCCCAAGGCTGCGGGTGGATAGGCTCATGGAATTTACCTGGAAATTTTTACTGCCTTGGAGTTTTGTAAATATTTTAATAACAGGATTTATTCTACTTTTTTAAAGTAACAATGTTTAATTATTTTAAAACAATCTATAAGGTAGGAAAGGCTTTAATTCAAGGGATGATGGTCACCTGGAAATCTTTTTGGCAGCCGGCTGTTACCGTGCAATTTCCAGATGAAAAACTTAACACCCCGGAAAGATTTAGAGGCGCTCTTACTTTTGATAAAGAAACCTGCACTGCCTGTAACTTATGCATAAAGGCTTGTCCCACAGCCTGCATTTCACTTGAACCTGCAGTGGATCCTGCCACAAAAAAAAGAATAGCTAAGGTGAGCTGGTACCAAATTGATTTTGGAAAATGCAACTATTGCAGACTGTGCGAAGAAGCCTGCCCCACAAAACCAATAAAGTCTGTACGCCACACGCATCAATATGAATGGGGCATGCTGGAAAGAAAAGAGATGTTGGTAAAGTGGGAAAGGATGATTCCTTCCACAGAGCCTTTGACTTCAACAAACATGAAACCAATTTAAATTTTAACATGGAGATAGTTTTTTATTTAACAGCTTTACTTTTACTTTTTTCCAGCGTCATGGTGGTTACGCAAAAAAGCGTTTTTACCTCTGCTCTTTATTTAGCAGTTGCGCTTTCCATGGTTGCTGCTCTTTTTGTGCTTTTAAACGCTGATTTTTTAGCTGCGGTTCAGATTTTGCTTTATGTAGGGGGTATCTTAGTGCTTTTAGCTTTTGCAGTCATGCTTTCTTCCGTAGAACAAGCTAAGAGAGAAACCCAAGTCAATGAGCAATGGCTCCCCTCTCTTATGATCTCTTTTGGAATTCTTTTGGTATTATTGGTTTCTTTAAAGCGTTCTTCATTTTTAGAAGCAGAGATCCAAAAAAATCATTTTTATCCTACCACTGAAAAAATAGGACATCTTCTTTTAGGAGAGCTAGCTCTTCCTTTTGAAGTTGTTTCTTTGGTTTTACTCGCATCCTTAGTGGGAGCCATTCTTTTTTCAAAAAAGGAAAAAATAGATGGTTAGCTTACACCATTACCTAGTCCTTTCCGCAATCCTCTTAATAATTGGAATTTATGGAGTTATAACCCGCAGGAATATCATTGGCATCCTCATGTCAATAGAAATTATTTTTAATGCAACCAATATCAATTTAGTGGCTTTTAACCATTATTTTTATCCCAGAGCTCTTTGGGGACAAGGATTTGCAATTTTTGTAATTACTCTGGCTGCTGCTGAAGCAGTGGTGGGGCTCTCTTTAGTTTTAGCGATTTATCGCAATTTAAAAACACTCTATGTTGAAAGGATCAATATCTTAAAAGGTTAACAATGATTGAACATTCCTATCTAATTGTTTTACTTCCTCTTCTTTCTGCTCTGACTATTTTCTTTTTTGGCAGATCCCTTCCTTTAAAAGGAGCGGTTCTGGGAATTTGCACACTTGGCATTACTCTCATCCATTCCCTTGGAATTTTTAGCATACTGCTTCAAAACCCTTCTTATATAACGGAAATTTCTATTCCTTGGTTTAGGTTTGGAATTCATCAAACTGAATTTGGATTTCTTATAGATGGTTTATCAGCTTTAATGTTGGTGGTAGTTACCTCTGTATCCTTTCTTGTGCATGTTTATTCCTTAGGATACATGAAAGATGATCCTCGTTTTAAACGATACTATGCTTATCTTTCTTTTTTTACTTTTGCCATGCTCCTGCTTGTAGTTGCGAATAATTTTTTGCAGATGTTTATTGGCTGGGAATTAGTGGGTCTGGCATCTTATCTTTTAATAGGTTTTTGGTTTGAAAAAACAAGCGCTTCCAATGCTGGTAGAAAAGCTTTTATCACTACTAAAGTAGGAGACATTGGCTTTTTCCTTGGGATCTTAAGCCTATTTTCGCTTTTAGGAACTCTTAATTTTGCTCAAGTTCAAGGAAGGATTGAAGAGGGTCTTATTTCAGCTAATACCGCGGGAATCATTGCGCTTTTATTATTTTGCGGCGCCATGGGAAAATCCGCGCAAGTTCCCTTGCATGTTTGGCTGCCAGACGCGATGGAAGGACCTACTCCAGTCTCAGCTTTAATTCATGCAGCTACCATGGTTGCGGCTGGGGTTTATATGGTGGCAAGAAGTTATTTTCTTTTTCAGCATGGACCATTTTCACTTGAAATCATAGCTTGGGTAGGAATGTTAACCGCATTTTTAGCAGCAACCATGGCATTAGTAGCTACAGATATTAAAAGAGTTTTAGCTTTTTCCACAGTCAGCCAGCTAGGGTATATGATTTTAAGCATGGGGGTTGGGGGTAGAGCAGAGGGGATGTTTCATTTAACCACTCACGCATTTTTTAAAGCGCTTTTATTTTTAGGAGCTGGTTCAGTGATCCATGCAACCCATACAAACAATATTGAAGAGATGGGCGGCCTTTCAAAAAAAATGAAATTGACTTTTATTGCGTTTACTTCAGCTTGGCTAGCTATTTCAGGGATATGGCCTTTTGCCGGCTTTTTTAGCAAAGATGGGATACTAGAAGCTACTCTAAATTCCAACAATAGTTTTCTTTTTTGGTGCGCCACGTTTGTGGCTTTTCTTACCGCATTTTACATGACTCGTCTTTACTTGTTAGTTTTTATCACTGAACCTAGGGATAAAGAAATTTATAATCATGCGCATGAATCCCCTAAAAGCATGACCATCCCTTTGCTAGTTTTAGCTTTACTCTCTTTGGTCGCAGGCTTTCTTTTAGAGCATTCAGTGCCCTTGCTCTTATCCTCGCAAGTGCTGCCGCCAAATGTGCATGCCTCCAGCGCCCACACCTATCCTCATTGGCTGGTGCCTGCAATTTCCAGCGCAGCCGCGCTTTTAGGGATTTTTCTTTCCTATTTAATCTATTGGTTAAAAGCAGTTTCTGCGGAAAAAATCGCTTCCACTTTTAGCTGGCCTTATCGCCTACTTTTAAAAAAATATAATTTTGATGAATTTTACATTTACTGTATTATAAAACCAGCGGATTGGCTGGCTCAAAAACTAGCGCTTTTTGATTATCATATCTTTGATCAATTAGGGGTGGATGGGATTGGATTCCTTACCGTGAAACTTTCCCAAATTCATGATTGGTTTGATCAAAACATCATAGATAATTTAGTTGACATCTGGGGAAAACTTTCGCTTTTAGGCAGTTCTATTTTACGCAAATTCCAAACAGGATTAGTGCAAAATTATATTTTATTTATACTCTTTGGATTTGGACTTTTAATGGTCTGGCAGCTAAAAATTAATTTTATTGAATTGTTAAGATAAAAAGGAGAAAGAAACCATGTCTTTTTTAAGTTTAATCGCATTCATCCCTCTCTTAGGAGCGCTTCTTTTACTGTTTGTTCCTAAAGAAAAAGTAAATACGGCTCGCCTGATTGCTTTAGTCTTTTCTTTATTTTCCTTATTTTTAACTCTTTCCATATTTTGCCATTTTGACCGGCAAAATCCTGGAATGCAGTTTGTAGAAAAATTTTCTTGGATTCCTCAATTTGGGATTAGTTACCATGTTGGAATTGATGGATTGTCCTACCCTCTAATTCTTTTAACAGCCTTGCTTTCTGTCTTATCCATTATTGGCTCCTTTCAAATAGAAAACCGGGTTAAAGAATATTTTTTCTGGTTTTTATTGTTAGAAACAGGCATGGTCGGAGTTTTTATATCCTTAGACTTTTTCCTATTCTATATTTTTTGGGAAGTGATGCTGGTTCCAATGTACTTTTTAATTGGCATTTGGGGGGGACCAAAAAAAGAATACGCTGCGATTAAATTTTTTCTCTATACTCTTTTTGGCTCTGTCTTTATCCTAATTGGAATTCTAGCCCTATATTTCCGTTCCACTCCTCATACCTTTGACATTTTGCAGCTGATCCAAAATAATCGTCAGTTTATTGGGAAATTTCAATTTATTGTTTTTTTACTCTTATTTGTAGGGTTCGCAATCAAAGTTCCTATTTTCCCATTTCACACATGGCTGCCTTTAGCTCATGTAGAAGCGCCTACTGCGGTTTCTGTAATTCTAGCTGGCGTGCTTCTTAAAATGGGAACTTATGGTTTAATGAGAATCTCTTTCCCCATGTTCCCGGAGGCAGCCCTCTGGTTTTCTATTCCCTTATTGATTCTTGCTTTTATCAACATTATTTACGGCGCTCTAGTTGCCATGGCTCAAACAGATATGAAAAAAATGGTGGCATACTCATCCATTAACCACATGGGTTATGCGCTTTTAGGCATGGCAGCTTTTACTTTAACCGGCTTTAATGGCGCTCTCTTACAGATGATTAACCATGGGATTATTACAGGATCTCTATTCTTACTGGTTGGCGTTATTTATGACCGGGCTCACACAAGAGAAATAAATGCTTTTGGCGGTTTAGGCGCAAAACTTCCAATTTATACCGGCATTATGACAGTAGCCTCTATGGCTTCTTTAGGATTGCCAGCTCTTGCGGGATTTATTAGCGAATTTTTGTGTTTCTTGGGAGCTTATTCTGCAAATAGCCAGCACAAAATTTTTTACTCACTCTCTACTTTTAAATTTTTCACAGCGCTTTCAGTGATTGGAATATTAGTAACCACTGCTTTTTTCTTAAAGATGATTCAAAAAGTTTTTCTTGGACCCTTTAATGAAAAATGGTCAGATTTAAAAGATATGACTTTTAGGGAACTTGTAAGCGTGGTTCCATTAACTGCGCTTACTATTTTAATTGGGATATGGCCGCATTGGCTCATCTCCTTAATGGATAGTACCATGAGCTCTTTAGTAAACTTTATTAATGGCGTAAAATAAAATTATGATTTCAAGCATTAAACTTCTTTTACCGGAAATATTTTTAAGCGGAATTGCGATATTTTTATTGCTCTTAGATACCGCAAAAGATGTTCAAATTAAGCGCTGGTCCTACCCCATCGCGCTTTTTAGTCTATTTTTTAGTTTCTTTTTAATTGGGGTTTCAGAACATGGGATCTCTTTTCAAATGTTGGCTATAGATCCATTCTCATCTTTTTTTAAAACCCTTACTGTTTTAAGCTGCCTTTTAGTTGTTTTAATTTCCTCTAAAGACTTGGATTTAATGGGAGAGCAGCCAGGCGCTTATCTTTCGCTTCTCATTTTATCCTCTGTCGGCACCCTATTTTTAAGCTCCGTGCAAGATTTCTTTATGCTTTTTGTAGGACTAGAATTAACCACCATTCCCTTATTCATTTTAGCTGGTTTTGCTAAAAAAGAACTAAAATCATCGGAAGGAGCCATTAAATTTTTTCTGGTGGGAGCATTTTCCACAGGCATTATGCTTTACGGCATTTCTCTTATTTATGGTTTGTGTGGTTCCACTCATTTTAGCGCTGCGCAAGATTATCTAAATTTAACCTCTGGGATGGCTCAAGACAAAACCCTATTTATTTTAGCAGTCATCTTTATTCTTGTGGGTTTAGGTTTTAAGCTCTCACTAGTTCCTTTTCATCAATGGACTCCAGACACTTATGAAGGCGCGCCCACACCCGTTACCGCTTTTTTTTCTGTTTCCAGAGAAGCAGGCGTAATTGTAGTGATGTTACGATTTTTTAATGACTTTGCGAATCAGTCCCTCATAGGATTAAATGAATTCTTCACATTGCTTGCCATACTGACCATGACCGTAGGAAATATCGCGGCTCTTAAACAAGAGAACCTAAAAAGACTCTTGGCTTATTCTTCCATTGCCCATGCAGGCACAATTTTTATCGGGCTTGTTGCGGGGAATGTATTAGGACGGGAAGGAGTGATGCTTTATAGTTTAGCTTACTTTTTAATGAGTTTAGGAGCTTTTGCAGTTGTTATTGTGATTTCTCAAATTCGAAAATCAGAAGAACTTTTAGCTTTTCAAGGGCTGGCTCGTCAAAATTTTCCATTAGCTTTTCTAATGCTTATTTTTCTCATGTCCCTTTCAGGCATTCCGCCATTTCTTGGTTTTTGGGGAAAATTCTATGTGTTTGCCGCAGCCATACAATCTAAAATGTTTGTTTTAGTGGCTGTGGGACTTTTAAATTCTGTGATAGCGGTTTATTACTATTTTAAGATTGTTCATGCCATGTTTTTTAAAGAGCCAATAGAAAATATGACTCCAATCCCAAAAAATATAAATCAAACTAGTTTAACAATAGCCACAGGTTTTGCCGCGTTTTTAATCCTTTGCTTTGGAATTTTTCCAGAACAACTTATTTCTTGGATCAAAGGGAGCGCTCCATTTCTTCCGTGAAGAGTCCTTTATCTTTTTCCTCACGCGTGTCACAAACCTATCCTGAACAAAATCAAGGGGCAGGGTCAAAAGACTTTTCACAACCAACTAAACTATTTGGCTTACCGCTTCAAAAACTTATACGTCCCATCCTTCCTTTTTTAAACCAGGTTGAAGATCGCCTTAAAGCAATTGCAGATGAGAGCAATGGGATTTTAAAAGAATCTTCCAGCTATGTATTGTCTGCTGGAGGAAAAAGGCTGCGCGCTTCTCTAGTGATTCTTTGCGCATTAAGCACATCTCAAGGATTTAAAAGAAAAAAAGCTATCATTGATACGGCAGTTTCAGTTGAATTAATTCATGCGGCAACCCTGGTGCATGACGATATTATAGATCATTCTGTTTTAAGACGTTTAAAACCAACCCCAAACATTCAATTTGGAGAAGAAGTTGCCTTGCTCTTAGGAGATTATCTTTACAGCAAAGCTTTTCATCTTGTCTCTACCATTGGGGATAACCAATTAACTCTTGAGGTTGCGCGAACCACTCAAAGCATGTGCGAGGGAGAGTTAGACCAGCTCAAACACCGTTATCGCTCTGACCTTTCATTAAAAGAGTACCTATCCTTTATAGAGCGCAAAACAGCCTCCTTAATTTCTGTATGCGCAAGAGCAGGCGCTCGTTTGGCTGGCATGCCAATAGAGTGTGAAGAATCCTTAGCGCATTTTGGTTTGAACATTGGAATTTCTTATCAAATTGTGGATGACCTTTTAGACGTGATAGGCTCTGAAAAAAAATGCGGAAAATCCTTAAAAAATGACACAGGCAATGGAAAAATGACTCTTCCATTAATCCTTCTTCTTGCGGCAGTGAATGAAAATGAGAAGAAAAAATTGCGTTCTGACTTTCAAGCCACAAAGATAGATTGGGAGATGATCGAATCCTTGCTAAAGGAGAAAAAAATCATAGAGCAGACTAAAAATTTTGCGGATGAATTTTTTGCTAAAGCCATGAACTCCCTAGAAATTTTTGAGCCTTCTTTTAAAAAATCCCTGCAAGATCTTTCCCATTTTATTATCCATCGCGATTACTGAACCTAGAACCAACATTGGATTCAAGTAAGATGAGACGATGAAAAAAAAATCCATTATTTTTGCATTTTTATTTCTTCTAATTTTGTCTGTGGCTGCCCTTTATCTCTGGAAATTTCTTCCTTTTAACAAATCAAAAGACAAAGAAAAAAAGATGGAACAGGATTGGGTGATCACTAACAAAGGTTTTCAAGAAATCAACGTCACTTCCACTAAAGAGCAAATCAATGATTTATTTTTTGATGGGGTTAAGGCTCTAACTAAAAGAGATTTAGAAAGAGCTCTTAAAATCTTCGATTCCATTGAAATGAGGTTAGATAAATTAGAGGTTAACTTAAGCGTGTTTAATGAATCAGAGCCTTTGGTCCAAGACCCTCAATTTATTCAAGCCCTATCTAGCTTTGAAAAGGAAGTTTATAAAACCAAAGAAAAAGATGCTGCCAAGCTCTACTTTTATCTTGGGAGACTCTACCGGTTTAAAGCTCTCATCACTCCCACCTCAATTGTTTCTACCCCAGGAGGCAAAATCTTACGAGGGGAAAAAGAACAGGTTCAGGCCATTGAGATCGCTTTTTGGGAAATGAGAAAAGCGCTTGAATTAGATCATAAATTTGATGAAGCTCTTTTTTATTTGGCAACCATAGATGAAATGCTAGGAGATTATAAGGGCGCTGTTTTAATTTTAGAAAATCTCATGCTTCGGGATTATACCCCAAAAATCCTTGCCCGACTTGCCTTAAATTATTGCGGCGTGGGTAAGTTTCATGAGGCTGAAACAAATTACTCTCTAGCCTTAAAAAAAGGGGGGGCAAGAGAATTATTGATGAGAAGGGAAATAATTGAGTTTGAGCTAAAAAAAATAGAGTTATTAAAGTCCGTTGTTGGCATAAACATTTTAAAAGATCCTTTATCAAAAGATAAGCCTTTTGATGGACTATGGAAAATAAAAATTAAAAATGAAGATAAAAAAATAAAAGATACTTCACAGCCCCTTTATGCCATTCAAAATAGTAATATGATTCATGCAACAGACAATCTTTTCAATAAATATACCGGCTTTTGCTATGGGAAATGGTTTGTTCTTGGGAGTTTAAACTGGAAAGAAGAAAATGGCTGCTCAATCAAACAAATGACTTTTTTCTATGGGGATTATAAAGAAGGCCTCTTGGAAGGCAAAAAACTAACCTTGCAAACCTCAGACACAAATTCCCCTTGTCAAGAAAAATTTTCTAAAAAAGATGAAAGCCATTTTATTGGCAATTAAAAATTAAGGAGGATTAAAAAATATGTTTCAAAATTTAGGAACCTGGGATTGGTTAATTATTCTTTTCATTGTTCTTCTTTTATTTGGCGGCAAAAAACTGCCGGAGTTAAGCCGCTCAATAGGGAAAGCGATTTCCACTTTTAAAAAAGGATTAAAAGATGGGGAAGAAGAGCTTAAAAATAATGAAGATAAAAAAGATAATCAAAATCCGCCAATAGGCTAAACTAAGTTAAAAATATGGAAGATGTGCCTAAACCATTCTTTGATCATTTAGAGGAACTAAGAAAAAGGATTTTCTATTGTCTTGCGGCTGTTGTCTTAGGTCTTCTTATAAGCTACCAGTTTATAGATAAAATACTTTTTTTTATTTCAAAACCTGTGGGGAATTTTATTTTTATTCAGCCCATGGAAGCCTTTATGGTGCGGTTAAAAATCGCTTTGGTCTCTGGCGTGCTTTTAACCATGCCGTTTATTTTAATTCAAATTTGGAGATTCATACTGATCGCCCTGACTCCAAAAGAAAAAAATTCACTATTCTGGATTCTGCCCAGCTCTTATATTCTTTTTATGATGGGGTTTAGTCTGGGACTTTTTCTTCTTGTTCCCCTAGCCATTAAATTTCTTTTGAGCTATGGCTCAGGAGTTCTAGTGCCTCAGATTTCTATTGATGCTTATATTAGTTTTCTGGGAATGATTTGTCTTACGCTTGGAGGAATATTTCAAATGCCTCTCCTCACATTTTTTCTTGCGAAATTAGGCGTCTTAAGCTGGGAAACATTGTCTGAAAAAAGAAAAATTGCGGTTTTAGTCATTTATATTGCCAGCTCTCTTTTAACCCCTGGCCCAGACCCTATCAGCTCCCTCCTCCTTGCCTTATGCTCTTATCTTCTATATGAATGTTCCATCCTAACCGCAAAACTAGCCGCTAAACAAACAGTTTAATTTAATTACTTTTACCTATTTGTTAAAATATTTTTTTATGATATAATTGTAAAATTATGAAACAAGAAAAACATTGCAAGGACTCCGCATGAGCAATATCTCTATGAAGAGCCTGCTAGAAGCAGGCGTGCATTTTGGCCATCAAACCCGGGTCTGGAATCCCAAAATGGCAAAATACATTTATGGATCAAGAAATAACATTCATATCATTGACCTTTCTAAAACTGTTAAGGAATTAAAAAAGGCTTTAAAATTTTTAAAGGAATCCGCTCAAGAATCTAAAGTCTGTTTGTTTGTGGGAACCACCAAACAATCTCAAGAGGCGATTAAGGAAGCCTCGATCCGCTCAGGCTCGCCTTATGTAAATGAACGCTGGTTAGGTGGCACCCTGACTAATTTCACGACCATTCAAAAATCCATTGAACGTTTAAAAGAATTGGAAAGAATGAAAGAGGAAAAAATTTTAGATGTGCTTTCCAAAAAAGAAAATTCAAGACTTGCCAAGACAAAATTTCGTTTAGAAAAATCTCTCTCTGGAATAAAAGATATGGGAGAGCTGCCCTCTATTCTTTTTGTGATTGATCCCATGTCAGAAATTACCGCGATCATGGAAGCAAGAAAACTAGAAATCCCTATTGTAGCCGTATGCGACACCAACTGCAATCCTGATTTAATTGACTATCCTATCCCTGGAAATGACGATGCTGTTAGATCTATAAAGCTTTTCTGTAATTATGCGGCAGATGCTATTTTGGAAGGGAGACAAATAGCTCAAAAGATTGAAGCGGATGAAAATGGGGGACAACCTGAAAAATACCCTGAAATCCCTGCAAGTGAAGGATTAGAGAAATTGGAAGAGAATCCTCAAAGCCCACAAGTAAATGTTCCTGAAAATAGTTCTGCTGTTGAAACTAAGGGGGCGCTCTAAATGAGCGTCTCTGCTCAAGCAGTTCAAAAATTAAGAGAAATAACCAGCGCTGGGATCCTAGATTGTAAAAAAGCTCTGGAATCTTCAAGTGGGGACCAAGACAAGGCGATTCAATTTTTAAGGGAAAAAGGCAAAGCTTCTGCTGCTAAAAAAGCAGAGCGTTCCGCCAAAGAAGGGGTTGTTTGCGTATGGATAACTTCTGAGGGAAAAAATGGAGGCATGGTGGAACTTAATTGCGAAACAGATTTTGTGGCAAGGACCAAAGAATTTCAAGATCTGGCAAAAAATTTAGCGCAACAAGTTGCGGAAGAAAAAATTAGTTCCAGCGAAGATTTAAAATCCAAAAATTTAAAAGGAAGCGAGGAAGCAATCATCTCAGTTCTAAAAGAAAAAATAGGTAAGCTGGGTGAAAATATCGTTATAAAAAAAGCAATATCTTTAGGTGGAGATGGCATTGTGGTTGGAAGTTATGTTCACGCTCCCTACGATTCTTCCCAAGAATGCGGACGTTTAGGCGTTTTAATGGAGCTCACCTCAAACCTTAAAGATGCTAATGAATTTTCTAAAATTGCAAAAGAGCTTTCCATGCAGGTGGCAGCCACTAACCCGCGCTGGGTTAAAAAAGAAGATGTGCCAGCTGAATGTGTGCAAAAAGAAAAAGAAATTTATAGGCAACAGTGCAAAGAATCTGGAAAACCAGAAGCCGCATGGGAAAAGATCATTGATGGTAAGCTTAAAGATTTTTATAAGCAGTTTTGTCTTTTGGAACAAAATCATGTTCGGGATTCTTCTGGCAAGACTTCAGTTCAATCCTTTATCAATAATACGGCTCAAAACTTAGGAGCTGCCATATCCATCCAAAAATTCGCTAGATTTAAATTAGGTGAAGAATAGCTCTACCTCGAAAACCAGTTTTCAACCTCATTTTAAGGAGTCCAGAGATGGAGCCTAGAATATAAAATGGCTGCCCGCCGAGTTATACTTAAACTCTCAGGCCAATCTTTAGCAGGTTCCCTCGGATGGGGAATAGACCTTAAAGCCCTTTTTAGAATAGCAAAAGAACTCTTCAAAGCCCAACAACATAATATTCAAATCGGCGTGGTGGTAGGAGGCGGCAATATTTGGAGAGGAGGAAGAGATCAAGGGCTTAAGCTGGATAGAATTATGGCAGACAACATGGGAATGCTCGCCACCATTATCAATGCCATAGCCCTGCAAGATGCCTGTGAGCAAAACGGAATTAAAACCAGGGTGCTTTCAGCGGTAGAAGTGGCAAAAGTAGCTGAGCCTTTTATTAGAAGACGCGCCATTCGCCACATGGAAAAAGGGCGTCTTGTTATTTTTGCGGCTGGAACAGGCAACCCTTATTTCTCGACAGATACCGCAGCGGCTTTACGCGCCATAGAAATTGGAGCTGAACTTCTCTTAAAAGCCACCCAAGTAGAAGGGGTCTATTCAGACGATCCTCATAAAAATCCAAAAGCAAAATTTTTTAAAACCATCCACTATCAGGAAGCAATAGAAAAAAAATTAAAAATTATGGATACTACTGCCTTGGCTTTATGTCAAGAAAATAAAATGCCAGTGCGAGTTTTTAGTCTGCATAAAGAGGGAAATATTTACAAGGCCCTTACCGGCAAAAAATTAGGCACCTTATTGGAAGTATAAAACTTATGAGTGAACTGCAAAGAATAGAAGCTGAAATGAAAAAAGCGATTGATCGCTTAAAAAGCGATTTTGCCAGTCTTAGAACCGGCAGAGCTCATATTCATATGCTTGAGGGAATCAAAGTTGAATATTTTGGATCCTTTCTTCCCGTGCAGCAAGTAGCCAGCGTTTCAGCGCCTGACGCTAAAACCTTAGAAATTAAACCATGGGATAAAGAAGCCTTAAAAAACATAGAACAGGCTATTATAAAATCGGATTTAGGAATGTCTCCTTTAAATGACGGGAAATGTTTGCGTCTTTCCATACCCACATTGACTACGGAAAGGAAAAAAGATTTAGTGCGCGTGATCCGCAAACAGGCGGAAGACTTTCGCATTGCCATTAGAAACTTAAGAAGAGAGGGCGTTGAAGAAATAAAAAAACAGGAAAAAGATAAAAAAATTTCTCAAGATGATCTAAAAAGAGGAGAACAAGAGATCCAAAAATGCACGGATCAATACATTAAAAACATTGAAGATCTTATTCTTGCCAAAGAAAAAGACATTCTAGAATCCTAAAAATCCCCCGCCATTTTAAGGTGTGAAAAAAGAAGAGCTTTTATTTGAGGAACTTGTTAAAAAACCTTTGCCCCGCCATATAGCTATTATTATGGATGGAAACGGCCGTTGGGCAAAAAAAAGAGGGTACCCCAGAATTGTAGGTCACCAAAAAGGGGCTGAAAGCGTGCGCGAAGCTGTAAAAAGCTGCGGGGAGCTGGGGGTTGAAGTTCTAACTCTTTATACCTTCTCTACTGAAAATTGGTCCCGTCCTAAAAATGAGATCAATGGACTGATGAATCTTTTATGCGCCATGCTAAAAAAGGAAACTGATAATCTTAATAAAAATAATGTTTTTTTAAGAGTAAGCGGAAAATTAAACGAACTTCCTGAAAAAGTGCAAAAAGAACTTCATGTCTCTATTGATAAGCTAAAAAACAATACCGGCTTAATTTTAAATTTAGCTTTAAATTATGGAGCAAGACAAGAAATTTTAGATGCTGTAAATAAAATATTAGCTTTAGGGATTAAATCAGTGGATGAAAACAGTTTTAAAAATTATCTCTATACCGCTTCTTTGCCGGATCCGGATTTATTGATCCGCACCTCAGGTGAATATAGAATTTCTAATTTCCTGCTCTATCAAATAGCTTACTCAGAGCTTTATATCACTCCTGTTCTTTGGCCGGATTTTAGGAAATTAGAGCTTTACTCTGCGATTCAAGATTATCAAAAAAGAGAGCGCAGGTTCGGGAGGTCTTAAAAAAAACATGCTCTTGCCTCGATTTTTAACAGCTTTAATTGGCATTCCGCTTTTACTGATTTCTATTTGGTGGGGACAAATCCCATTTTTAATTTTAACTTTTGGGATTATTCTTTTATCTCTTTACGAATACTACTCTTTATTAGAGGAAGCAGGATTGCCTGTTTTTGGAAAAGTCGGAATTTTATGCGGATCAATATTTTCTTTAGGACTATTTTTAGCTGGAACAAAAGCTAATTGGGTAGAACCATTAAATTTAGAGAAAATAGTTCTGCCGCTTTTAATAACTCTATTTTTTCTAACGTTTACACTTGCCGCTTTTTTTTATAAAAATCGGGAAAACGCGTTTTTTGGAATCGCGTTAACATGGCTGCCGCTCTTTTACATTGTCTGGCCTTTTTCACACCTTTTTTTACTGCGCAATTTAAGACCTGATGGGAAACTTTATACTTTTTTCCTTTTCTTTATCATTTGGTCTTTGGATATCGGCGCCTATATTGGGGGCAAACAGTTTGGCAAAAAAAGATTGAGTGAATTTATCAGTCCTAAAAAAACATGGGAAGGAGCTTTCATTGGATCTTTACTTGCTTTAATCAGCGCAGTGGCATGCAAGTTTACTTTCTTAAATTCACTAACACTTAAAAGCGCTCTTTTATTAGGATTCATCATTTTGATTCTTGCCCAAAGTTCAGACCTTTCTGAATCCCTTTTAAAAAGAAATCTAAAAATCAAAGATTCAGGCTCTCTTCTTCCAGGACATGGGGGGATTTTAGACCGATTTGATTCTTTTTTATTAACAACTCCTATTGTTTATTATATTTTGGTAATCTTTATTATAAAGTAAAAGAAGATGCCCATAAAAAAAATAACGATTTTAGGTTCTACTGGTTCAATTGGCGACAGCGCGCTTAAAGTCTTAAGCTCTTCTAATGGCAATTTTAAAGTACTTGGCCTTTCCACTGAAAGTAATATTCAAAAATTATCAGATCAAATAAAAAAATTTAAGCCAAGCTCTGTTGCTATTATCAATGAAAAGGCGCATGAAACTTTTTACAAAAAATATAAAAATTCTTGGATTAAAGAAGGGTTAAAAGTCTATTCTGGAGCAAACGCTTTAGAAAAAGTGGCTACAGAAGGCGATGCGGATCTTTTGCTTTCCGGCGTAGTTGGAGCTGTAGGACTTCCACCACTACTAGCAAGTTTACGTTTAGGGCGCACTGTGGCTTTAGCCAATAAAGAGGCTTTAATCATGGCAGGGGAATTAGTGACAGAAACTGCTAAAAAATTTAATGCTAAAATTCTGCCTGTGGATTCAGAGCATTCTGCCATGTTTCAGTGTTTAGAAGGACAAAATGGAAATGAAGTTTATAAAATTATATTGACCGCTTCTGGCGGCCCTTTTTACCGGTTTAAAGGGGATTTATCCAAAGTCTCTGTAGAAAAAGCTCTAGCCCATCCTAACTGGGTTATGGGAAAAAAAATCACTATTGATTCTGCGACCTTAATGAACAAAGGCTTAGAAAAAATTGAAGCGCATTATCTTTTTAACGTGCCTTTTGATAAAATTCAAATTGTGATTCACCCCCAATCCATTATTCATTCAGCTGTGGAATTTATTGACGGCTCAATCTTAGCCCAGCTTTCTCATCCAGACATGTGTCTCCCCATTCAATATGCTTTAACTTACCCCCAAAGGCGAAGCTGCCCAATTAAGAGATTAGAATTTACAGAATTTAAAAGGTTGGATTTTGAAAATCCGGATTTTCATAAATTCCCTTGCCTTAGGATCGCTTTAGAAGCGGCAAAATCTGGAGGAACCATGCCCACAGTTCTTTCTGCCGCTAATGAGATTGCTGTATACGCGTTTTTAAATAAAAAAATCTCTTTTACAGATATACCTAAAGTGGTGGAAAAAACATTGAGCCTTCACAAAAAAATAATTCACCCTGATTTAAAAGCGATTCTCACAGCAGACCTTTGGGCAAGGAACAATGCGGAAGAAATTATTGCAAGAGAAGTAGCACATTAGACTGCATTCTTAGATTTAAAATAGATAAGATAATTTAAATAAAAATCTATAAAAGAAAGGAAAAAATAAAACTATGTGGATTGCATTGTGCGTGATATTGGTTTTTAGTTTAGTGGTGGTAATACATGAACTGGGACACTTTTTAGTTTGCAAATGGTTGGGGGTAAGAGTAGAAAAATTTGCTGTTGGCTTTGGCAAAGAGCTTTTTGGTTTTGAATGGAAAGGGACCCGTTGGTCTTTTTGCCTTTTGCCTTTAGGAGGGTATGTTAAACCTGCGGGTGAAGAATTAGAGGAAACAACTGGAGCTCCGGATGAATTTTTTGGACAAACATGGTATAGGAGAATTGCGATTGCTCTGGCAGGACCTGTCATGAACTATGTTTTAGCCTTTACCTGTTTCTTTCTCTTAGTTTTTTTCTGGGGACAGCCCCACCCTTCTAACCAGCCTGTGATTGGCGAGGTAGTGACTGGCTACCCGGCTCAAACTGCTGGCTTAGAAAAAGGGGATAAAATTCTTGCGATTAATGGCAAACAGGTTGGGACTTGGGAAGAGGCAGCTAAAATAATTCATCTTAACCCTGAAAAACCAATTGATATGCTAGTCCAAAGAGTCGTTGAGGGGAATTCTTTAAACAAAATCGCGGCAGTAGTGCCTAAAAAAGATTTGCAAAGAGAGATTGGCGTGATCGGCATCTCGCCCCTAGTAGAAATGCAAAAACTTGGGGTACTTGCTTCAATTGAAAACGCTTCCCAACAAACAGTTTTTTGGACTGTATTAACCTTAAAGTATTTGGGGGATGCAATTGTTCAAAGAAAAAAACCTGAACTTGCAGGTCCTATAGGAATTGTCAGTATTGTGGCTAAAGTTTCAAAACAAGGCTTTCAAGAAATGGTTGGGCTTATCGCCTTAATTTCTCTTTCTCTTGGACTTTTTAATTTTTTTCCCATACCTTTGCTGGATGGGGGACATGTTTTTCTTTACCTATTAGAAGGCATCTTCCGCAAACCACTCAACAAAACCGTTGTGCGCACAGCCAACATTATTGGAGCTTCTTTCCTTCTGGCCATCTTTATTTTTGCCACCAGCCAAGACATCTCCCGCCTCAACCTCCCCTTCTGGAAATAAAAAGAACCTGATTACAAGCTATTATCCAAACTCCGCGACTTGCATAATTTGATCAATAAGATTTTGTACAATTAATCTACAATGAAAAAAATACCTAAATTTTTAAAAAGTTACTTTTGGGATATTCAATTTGAAAAACTAGATTTTAAGAAGAGGAAAACTTTTATTTTAAAGAGGATTTTAAATGAAGGAAACGATAAAGCCATTGCCTGGATGTTTAAAACTTTTAAGAGGAAAGAAATGAGAGATGTTCTTTCTCACTTTCGAGGTTTCTCTAAAAGGAGCGCTAATTACTGGGCTTTAATATTGGGAATACCAACCGAGGAGGTGCCATGTTTGAGGAAACACTCATTAAAGGGGGTCAAGAAGCTCTGGCCCTATTAGGCCAGTCTAAATTTTTAAAAGACGCTTATATGGCAGGTGGCACAGCAGCTGCCTTACAATTAGGACATAGAATTTCTGTAGATTTCGATTTCTTTACAAACAAAGAGTTTATTCCCAGGTCTTTTTCCTTTAAACTTGCCAAATTGGGTTCTTTTTCGCAGGAGCAAGTAAGTAAGGGAACCTTATTAGGTAAGTTTATGGGGGTAAAATTTAGCTTATTTGACTATAAGTACCCGCTTCTTTTTCCTGTAAAAAACTATTGTTCTTTAAATTTAGCGGATATTAGAGATATTGCTGCCATGAAAGTGGATGCGATCGCCTCTCGAGGAGCGCGAAGGGATTTTATTGATTTGTACTTTATTTGTAAGGCAGGGCATTCCCTGCAAGATATTTTTTATTTTTATAATAAGAAGTACCATGTGTTAGAATCCAATTACATCCATTTACAAAAGAGTTTAGTTTTTTTTCAGGATGCGGAGCTTGAGGAAATGCCTCGGATGATAAATTCAGTAATCTGGGAGGATGTAAAAAGATATTTTGAGAAAGAGTTAAAGAAAATAGCCAAAATGAGGATCAGTTAATGGTAGCTCCACTTTCTTAAAAACTTCCTATGCTTGTTCGTTGAAGAGTTCGCGTACTTTTAATTCTTCATCTTTCGAGGGTGGTTCAAAAGGAACAGCTTTAATGACCGCCTCCTCACCCTCAATTTCCGCTTCTCCATCTTCTATGAGTTTCTCCAT
>MGUU01000024.1 GCA_001800135.1 Elusimicrobia bacterium RIFCSPLOWO2_02_FULL_39_32
AAAATTAACAAAAGAAAAAAAGTACCAAAAAAAGAAAATTACTACTACGACTGTCCTGTTTTAATGCTCCCATATCCTCTTTTAAAGACTACAGAACATGGTGATTTCCTTCATGAAACTTTACAAAATTGTCACAAAAAATTTACAAAAAGTTTAAGACTATTTGAACAGCTCTATGATATAGTGTGCGTCTATGCTCGTACGCGCGCAATGCGTGCGTATTAGGGAAGACATAGATCAATTATGATTCAATTTTGGATCCAAAAATATAATAGAAGATGGCTAGCTCTAACCGGAGGGTTGGTTTCGCTTAGCTTTATCTTTACCACGATCAGCGCTCCTTTTGCTCAGGCAAACCTCTGGTCTGAACGCAAGAAGGCTGCGGAAGAACTTCAGTTTCGCAATTCTGGGATTGTTTCCAAAAAATACTCTAACGAAACAACAAAGGATAAGTTAGAACCATGGATGGAGCTTGCATCTAGTGTAGGATTACCCATAGGTCAGTCCTCATCGCTTTTAGGGATGAAACCTCAACTCTCACCAGAAATCATAAAGCAGGTGATGAGTAAAATAAAAACTCGTCAACAAAACAAATCTAGCAAAAAATCTCAAATTCAATTATCTCTTTCTTCAGAATTACTAACTCGCATAGACTCTTATGGGGCGATAGAGAAAGTAAATTTAGTGAAAGGGGATCATCTAGTGATCTTTATTCAAGATGCGCATGGAATTACAGGGGTTCAGAAAAATATAGCTCATTTACTAAAAGAGCTCACAGAGATGGGAGTAGGGTTGGTTGGAGTTGAAGGATCTTCCGGGAAGCTGGAGGGGTTAGAGAAATGGAGAAGTTATCCGGATAAAGAGAGTTTAATGGGAGTTGCTGGCTATTTGTTGGAGAAGGGACTGCTAACAGGAGTGGAAGTTGCAGGGTTGTCTTCCAAAAATGCGGCATATCAATACACGGAGTCAAGGGGAATTGAAAGCGGACATGGGGACAGTGTGAGATCGGCAGTTAATAGAACAGGTGTGGAATACTATGGGGTGGAAGACAAAGAAAAATATTTAGAGCAAGTGAAATCATTTAAGGATACCTTGAAGAATGAGAATAGAGTTCGAGATTGGGTATTGGGTATTGGGAAAAAAATAAAAGAGTTAAAGCAACTGTTCTATACAGTAGAGTTAAAAGAATTGGATGAAAATAAAGAGGGATATGAAAAAGGAGAAAAAACATTAGGGCAGTGGCTTGAATTCTTATCTAAAAAATATGGAGAGACGAATTTACAATTTCCCAATATTAGCAGATACCTCAATGCGTACCATCTGGAGAAAGAGATTAATTTTAAAAAGGTTAGCGAGGAACAAAAACAACTTTTAGAACAACTTTCAAAGCGATTGAGTAAAGAAGAATTAATGGGTTTATTAGAAGAAAGTTTGTTGTATCGGTTAGGAAGGATTGAATACAGGGATTTTTATGAAGGAATTCAAGAGAGATGCAAAAAAGCAAAAGTTCAGATTACGCCTGAATTAAACAAATATATACAGTATGTGGTTGGTGTAGGGGGAATTGATCAAGGAAATTTGTTTGTAGAGGCTAAAAGATTCGAGGAAAAGGTCATTGCTCGGTCAATCCAAAAAAATATTGATTTGCAGCAGTTAGTAGAGCTGAATAAAGATTTCCGTTTATTACAGAAAGCTCTTGATTTTAGGCTGACTCCTGAGGAGTGGGAGGAATATAGTAAAAGAGAAGAAGATATAAAAAGGATAGGGCAGAGGATTCATGAGATAAGCAATAAGGGTCTTCAAATTAATCAAGAAAATAAAAATGATCTATCTTTTTTATCTAGGGTCGCATTTCTCAAAACAATATTTGGGTTTAAGGATGGCATTAAAAATGAAGGTCTAGCCGGCATATCTCAACCAGTAGAGGAACTGTTAAAGAATGTGAGTAAGTTCAATCGTCTCTCACATGAGAGAAACCATATTTTTGTGGATAAGATAGTCTCTAGATTTAATGATCATCTGGAACAGAACTCTCATCCTTCTCCACGGATACGCAAATCTCAGATTATAAACCCAAAGAATCAAGCTCTGATAAGCGATAACAATATCAGTGTTCTTGTAGCCGGGGGTTACCATAGCAAAGGCATAGAGCAAATCTTAAGAGATAAAAATATCTCCTATATCATCATCCGTCCACACATGAACCTGCAAGAGTTGAATGAGACTGGAGTGGGAAACAGCGCAAGTGTAAGAGGTCAGCTAAAGCAAGGGTATCATCCGCTGAATGTATTTAGGAAAAATCTTCTCCCATTAGAAAAAATGTTTTTGCCGGAAAAAGTGAGTTTAGCTCCGGAACCGAATTTGGCCGGAGGCAGGAATGCTCAAGGGGCAGTTTTAGTGGAAAACA
The DNA here is from genome assembly GCA_001800135.1 of Elusimicrobia bacterium RIFCSPLOWO2_02_FULL_39_32. GTDB lineage: Bacteria > Elusimicrobiota > Elusimicrobia > 2-02-FULL-39-32 > 2-02-FULL-39-32 > 2-02-FULL-39-32. The sequence goes on from MGUU01000024.1 coordinate 2,408, forward strand.
GTTTGGAGGTAATCACTAAAGGAATTGGTTTATCCGAAGATAAGTTGAAGGAGACAGAGACTAGAAAAGGAGCATGGGAGGGAGATTTCTTTAGCGCAATAATAGAACAGAATGGCAGACGTTATCGGATTTGGACTCCGAAGAAAAAAAATAAAGAGGCAAATAGATTAATTGTTGCGGATACGGAAAGAACATTGGAATCTTTAAAGTCATTTAAGAAAAGAAAGATTGAGGCAATGGAACTTGCGGAACTAAATAATATTTTTGATTCCAACCAGGAAAAAAGAGGAGTGGTCATTGCGTTAGAAAAGCAAAAGATATTAGAGAGGGCAAGAGCCCGTATTTTCGTTCCATTAGCTGGAATGATCGGAAGGAGAATTCAAAGAGTTCGCAAGTTTTCATCCGGAGTTGTTGGGTCGGTTCTTACATTCGGAAGCCTAGCTTTAAACGGAGACGGCGGTTCTAGTGTAGATGGCAATCTGTCTGATGAAAATTTGGAAGGAATTGCATCTCAGGCTTCTATCAGCGTACAAACCAGAGCAAACTCAACTGAACTCCTTTCTGCTCCCTTTGAGAACCACTCCCTGAGCATTAAAGAAATTGTAAATCCTCAAGATCAGCCAGACTTAGTTGGTTTGTATGCCGGTTCGGATGCAGACATCACTACTTTTTTGCTTGCTACAAACGTACAAAATGCTGTTTATATTGACATGACGCCTGTATATTTCTCAGAGTTATGTAGAGCTATTAGAGTTATTAAAGAAGACTGGAACAAAATTACTTTTGATGATGAGTATGCAATAAGTAAGAGATCCCATGGCTTTAGCTCTGGCGCATTCGGAGGAGATATCCATTATCAGATTGCTCAAGAGCTAAAGAGTTTAGGAATAAAGCCAGAACGAATTCAAATTGCCTCCAATCAGGGACACGCACAAATCATTTTTCCTTGGACCCATCCCAGTTCAAAAGCAGAAAAAATTTATAGCATAACATTTGTGGAAGTGAATCTTGTGCAGATTGAAAATGATTTCGATGTGCCGCCATTCCTAAATGAGTTATTTCAAAAAAGGATTGATATTTATTACCAAAGAGGCGCTTTCCTTTTTCTGGGGTTTTACACCAAATTTTTACGGCGTTTAATGTCTTCTATCGTAAAAGAAGGCGGGTATCTCGTTGTTGATGATATGGAATTGCCCGTGCCGGCATTTCAACCTGAGGCGGGAGAGTCGAGCATTCTTGAGAAGATAAGCTCCAGCCGGTTAAATTATTGGAGGGATGTTCTAAAGTCAATACTTAGAGATTCTTATGGCTGGAATCAATCTGTCTATTTAAAGAAAACCATATCTCAACCTGCGGAGGATAAAACTCAATCACTGCGCCACAAGTCCAAGACCGGCAGAGCGTCTCCTAAAAGAAAAAATATTATTCCAGGGATCGCCATTGGTCTTGTTTCATTGGGCTCTTCATTGAGCAGGTTTATTTACATGATCATTATGGGCTCACTTGCTGTTATGGGGATTGTGGGGATGGGGTCTGACGCGGGAGTCGGAGGCGTGGAAAGCGGTGGAGCAGGAGGTGGAGGTACTGGAGGAGGTGGAGGCGTAGGGGGCGGTGGAGCGGGCGGAGTTGCAGACCCAGGTACAGGTACAGAAAGCGGCGGTGGAGGAGTAGGAGCGAGATTTGCTGCGCAAAATTTTGATGTTGTTTCTCAGGCTATTCTTCTTGAACTCGACGCCCGCTATGGGTTTGTAGAGGAAGACCATCCCATTTATAGTTATGCAAATCAAATATTCCAGAGGATATTGGAGCAGACTAAAAGTAAAGATGGGAGTCGTCCGCGGCTTTATATTTTTAAAGATAAAATGGTCAATGGTTTTGCGTTGCCAGATAAAAGCGTGGTCCTTGGTTTGGGGATATTGGATTTGGTTCATACAGAAGATGAACTCGCTTCCGTATTTGCGCATGAACTCACTCATGTGGAAAGAGAACATCATTCTGATCTCTTGGAAAATATTAAAAACGGAAAGTGGACGCTTAAAGAGAGAATCGGCGCAGGGCGCGCTTATGAAGTGGATGCCGATTTTATTCCTCCCGTCGCGATCTTGGGCCAAGCGGGTTACAACCCTTTAGCCGGCGAGACTCTGTTTGAGCATATGCAGTCGGAGGAACAAACCGAGAAGTGGGACTTGGAACATGGCAGCCTCGAAGATCGAAGGCTCAATCTATTGTCTTTGCGGTATCTGATAGATCTTAAAGGAATTGAACGGCTGCAGAAACCAGTTGATTCAAGTTGGAAAGAGATGGTTCGAAAGAAAATTGAATCCCTGCCGGAGATTTCCGACTTCAATGCGGCTAAAGAAAAACTGCTGAATGCGGATGAAGATCAAGTGAAGGGGTTGATTGAAAGATTGGTCGAGCATAAAGACCCTAAAGCATGGATTTTATTGCGAGAGGTTTTATCTGAGCTTCACAAAGAAGTGCTGGATGAGACCTCAAAACAGCAGATCGAATATAAAGCGATCTCCAACCCGCATCAAGTTGGCCCGTCGTTTAGCTCTTATCCGCAGTATCGTTTGACGGTAAAGGTGGATAAAGAATTGGAAAGAAAATATAAGACCGTCTCCCGCATTCTTTCTAAAATTTTTAATGACCTCATTCCTTCGCAGTTTCCGCAGATTGAAGGGATCGCTGAGAGAAATAATATCTTGGGAAGTTTGCTCCTCTTTGGTTTGGGCATAGATATTTTTGATCGCTACCGATATACGGGCAACGATCCTCATCAAGATGTCTGGCTGATTCGCCGGATCTCAGGCGAGGAATCCCAAGACCCTTTTTCCTTCTATTTAGTTGACTATGATCTCGGCGTGCCGAGCTTTAAAAATTTCTATATTGGCCAACAGTTTACGATAAATCTTATGGATGAGGACGAACCATTTGAAGGAATTATAAAAGCGCTCGACCCAGGAATTTTTCATTCTCTGGGGATTTATACTCTTCCTTCGAAAGGATTTTGGCAAGATGAAACCAGTTTACTTAACCTCATTAAGTATGCGGTCTCAAAGGATGTGGGTCTTTTTTATGATCAAGGGACAGGAAAATTCAATTTTCAACTCTTTTTTGAGCGGACGGACCGGCTAATACAAAAATTTGTCGAATTTAACCGCGCTTTTGGGAATGATTCGCTGTTAGCGGAGCATATCTTTGATAAGAGGAATCATATTTTGGATGAAGAAGGGCTCTTTGACCTATTGGTGGAAGATTATAAATCCCGCGGGTTATGGAACGTGGAATCCATGCTCAAACTTTTGGGAGTGATTGACCGCGGCCAAAAAAAATTGTTGGAAAAATTTATCTTTGAAACTTCTCTCTTAACCAAAGAAGATCGAACCAAAGAAGAAGATCTCTTTTTAATGCTGGCGCTGGGTCAAATGAGGCTGCTTCCTCTCACAGAGGTGAGAGTCCGCGCCTCCAGCAAAGCGGAGGGGCTTAAAGTTCTAGCGGACATCAACCAAATGATGGTTGAGCTTGAGAATAGTCTAACACTAAATAAGCGGCACAGCGCCCATGTATTGTTTGTGGCTTATCTTGCTCAGCATGGTCCCGCCCAGTTTCTCCTTGATTTGGAAGGGTTTTTTAAAAATGTGCCGATGTTGCAAAAAGGCCGTTTCTATTCCATTTTAATCGAGCAGGTGATCGCTCCTACGATGATTGAAGTTTCCCATTTAAGTGGAGATTCCCTCCGATTTTTACATGAGAATATTTTGGAAGTTCTTCACGGTTTCTTTGATATGTCTCTGCGGGAATTAGGCGGTAACATGGGCTGGTGTGTAGAATGCCTCAACCGCATTCTCTTTTATTTGGGCGATATGGACCAAAAATTTAAGAAGTTTAAATCGTTGACCCTTCTTCGGTATGTCGGCGATCTGATCTCTCCTAAACCCGGTGTGTCCATGGATCCTCGCGATAAGGTTCTCACGCTCTACTGGATTCATTATTTATTGCTTCAGGTTCTTTCCGACTGCGTTGGTAAAGGGGATGATGCCGCCGCTATGGAGACCTTAAGATGGGCGAACCGAAATTTGCCGATCAATCTCTTTAAGACAGTTTCTGATCCCATAACGATGTTTGTTGTGGATGGGGTGGATATGGAACCCTCAGAGATCGCTCGTCGTTTTCAGGATGTGATTGCGCATTTATCTCCTCTTAAATCAAAGCCTCTCAACGAACTTTCCAAAGATGAGCTGGAATCGCTCTTGGAACTCACAAGCCTCTTTAGAGATCCAGATTTGCGCAGGCAGGTGCAGGATTACGTTATGAACCGGCTTCTTTCGATGTCGGATCTTGGCTCCGCAATTCAGCGGTTGTTCCACGGCGAATACATTGGAAGGTTTTTAAGGTTTGGCTTAAACAGTGTGAACTATTTAGTGGAGGAGATCGCTCAAACCGTAGAGGATTTGGAAATGGTGAAATCTGAACTTTTAGAACTTTATAAAACTGAGGGAAGATCCAAAGTGGGCGTGCTTGTGATGCTGGAAGGCACTTTAAAGTATTGCTTCGAGCGTTCTAGACAGTTCATGCATGCGGCGCTGGCGACAGATCAGGATGAAGCTCCCTTGTTAGATTTAGGTCTGGAAGAATGGTGGTCCAGGCTGTTTACGGGCGGAATTTTAAAAAATCATTTAGACGCGACTGCTCTTGGATACATGGAGGATCCCAAAGCGATCGAAGCTTGGATCACTGAAACGATAATTGACGCAACCTCAGCCGGAAGAAAGAAGCCGGTTAACCTCGCGGATTTGGAAACAGAAATGGAGGGGGATGGCATGGAAGAGAGCGGTTTTAATCTGAGAGGTCCGGATATTAGTGGATTAATAGGAGTTAGCGCCACAGCGCAAAAACTCTACGATGCCGGCGTCATAGAACTTCAAGTGATTTTAAGAAAGATGCTCACAGATTCAAAAAGCGGCCTTTTGCGCAATAAAGAGTCTGCCATGGAATTGGCTTCGTTCTATTTGGATCAACATGTGGATGTTGCGCAAGCCCATCGGCCCGCGATCAAGCAAATTTTAAATTCTTTAGTCTGCGCGGCTAATCTTGAAGAGCTTTATCATCCGCTTTCTCATCTATTGGCAGGGGCGATTTTAAGGAAGCCGGAGGAGAGGGCAGATGTCCGCCTTGTTGTTCGAGAGTTTCTAATGAAACAAGACTACTTCAACCGCCCCGTAAAAAAAGGAGAAGAGGGGGAAGAAGAAAAAACGATTTGGGAACGTTCATTAAAAGTACCTGTGATCATTGACGGACGCGAAATTTTAACTGAAGGCGATGCTCTCGTAGAAAAGGTGGTTCGATGGGCGTTTGGCGAGCAGACGATTGCAGAAGCTAACAATAGCGCAGAGCGGGAAATTTTCCAAAATCTGCCGGAAGAATACCGAAGGCCTCAGGGCGGCGGTAAACTCTCCGAAATGGAGGCGATAAAAGAATTAGGCCAAATGTTGGGCGCCGTAGGAACTCGGCTCTTGCAGGTGCTGGGCCAATACATAGAGATCCCTGAGGAGATGCAGAGAGAGTTTTCACAAGTGTACGATGACATCAAAGGCCAATCTAAACTTTCCGCTTACGAAACCATTAAAAGAGAATGGCCAAACTTCAATGATAAGTTGGTTCGTCGTTTGGGCGGCGGTTCATTGGTAACCGCCTATCTTGTAAAACGCGCGGACGGATCTCAATATACTTTAAAAGTGTTGAACCCCAATGCGGAATCCCGCATTCGCGAGACCATTGATCTTATCAACCGTGTGTTGGACCATCTTTTAAATGAGGATCCAGAAAATAAGATTTATCAGCTTGTAAAGAATCATCTTCTTCCCGATATCGAACGCTGGCTTTTAGCGGATATCCACGATAATAAGTTTATGGAGAACGATCAGAAATTTAAAAAAGCGTATCACGGTTGGACGGACGGATCAGCCCATTCTATCTATGTTCCGCAATCTTTTGCTCCCAACACCTATTATTTGAAAGCAGAGGAATATATAAAAGGGATCAACCTCACTCAGATTACGATTGGGGATCGCGATGATTATAAAAATGGCGTAGTGACTCAGTCCACCTATCAGAATATTATCAGTTTAATTTCTAAAAACTACATGGCGCAGGTGAATGGCAAGTTGGGTCTCATCCATTCTGATGCGCATGAGGGGAACTTTCGATTGATGCCCGATGGCCGGCTCGCCGTGCTGGACCGGAATTTTTACATCGAGCTTTCTAAAAAGGATCAAGATTTAATTCGAAAATTAACTAATGTCTCTTGGTTGGAAATAGCGAAAGCAGGCGGACAAAAGGATCAGATTGCTCAAGACAAGTTAGATCAGTTGCTTGATTATTTATTTAGTTTTGAAGAAAACAGTGGAGTGAAGGGCAATAGAAAAGAGATCACTCAAAGAATATTCCAGGCATATCAAGAAGAGGAAAAGTTAGAAAAGTTAATGACTGTGGAAGGTTTATCTAGTTTGATTGTAGAGTTAAAGAAGGAAGGGCTGTTTCTGCCGCTTCAATTGACTTTGCTTTTTAAGAACTTAAATGCCTTAAACGGTATGGCAAAGAAAGCGGGATTCACTAATCTCGCACAATCCCTAAATCATAAATCTGATATCATATCTTCCAATGGCGGATATATCTATTGGGTAAGGGATTGGGTTTTGCCGCGCGTCTCTCAAGTGAGAGGGTTCTCTTTCCTTCACAAATACACTGACCCTGAAAAATATGAGAAAAACGCATGGTGGATTGAGAATAGCTTATTTATTCTATTTTTAGGAGTCCCAAGCTTTATTTTTCTCTACCTATTTATCGGACACGACTTACTATTTGCGTTCCGAACTGCAAACCTGATCACATGGAGCGCGTTTCTTTTGGGGCACACTTTTTTGGTTGCTGGAATTTTTGGCTCTAGAGCTCCTCCGGAAAATTTTTGGCGCGCCTCTATCATTAGTCTGATTTCAATTTATGTTGGATTCGGTTTTACCCCCACCACCTTTTACTCAACAGATCCATATTTATCTTTAATAAGCATACCTACGGTTTTGATGATATCCTACTTTGTTCATTTTATAGTGAATATTTTTCCAAAAATATGGAAGATTGTGGTTCTGAGCTCCGCAGTTTCACTTTTATCTTTGCTATCTGCAAAGGGGGTAGTTGCATTATTGCAAGAGATAACGATTGATTCTCTATCTGAGGCGATTTTAATAGAAGTTGTTATGTTTTTTGCAAGCTTGTATGGTTTTGGTTATTTAGTGTTTAACAGAATTTATTCACGGGCACAAAAGGGGAACGAGACGATTTTGAAGATTCTTCCATGGAGAGCCCATCTGATTTCTTTTGTTGTAAATGCTATTGGCGCTGTAGTGTTGTTGGCGTTAGTTATGAGCATATCGTCTTCGGATCTGGACTTAATATATAAAACCTTCCCCAAACTTTTTAGTTTTTACACATTAGTGGCGCACGCCATTCCTTATGTTATTTTTTACACAGCAGGCCGCTATCAAGATTTATTTTATCCGTCTTCAGACAAGGAGGGCGGGGGAGGGGGATTGAAGAAGATTTTGATAGGCAAGCATCCTTCTGTAACGCTGGAAGATAACCTGGAGTTGGTGAGGATCGCAGAGGCACTTAAGATTGATGAAATTGAATCAGAGCCGATCAACGGCAAAAAAATCAGGCATAAGCTGGTCAAATATAAGAAAGGCGATGATGATCAGGCATATAAAATTCTGGCAAAGTATAAGAACATAGATGGAGCTTACCATTACATCCATCCTATCACCAAAGTAAGATATGTTTTTGTGCAGGAAGGTTTTGAGAGCGAGGATTTTGCCAGAAAGCACGAGCTCTACGAAATCTATTGGGAAGAGAAATTAGGATTAAAAGGTAAGATTGCTCAGCGGCTGTACCATATTTTTGCATGGATCAACCAATTGGCGGCGGAAAATATCACTTCGATTGACCAACTGCCTTTTCTCAAGCGGCAGATTGAAGATATGGGAATGTTTGAACTTGACTACTTTGTCAACGAAGATAGAAAGGAGCACAAGAAATATAGAGCAGTAGACAAAAAAGGGGGGAGTTATTTTAAATCTTTGGTTGATGCAAAAATAGTTAGCGCTGGACAGATGAAGAATGTAGAGAAGTTTGAAGCATCGGTTCATGAATACTCAGAGAGGCGATTAAAGGAGAAGTTTGGGTTGGATGCAGTTGTCAGCGAAAGCCAAAGAGATGCCGCTGTAAAGAAAGCAGAGCATGCCGACCAGTTAGGTTATTCTGTGAATGATGTCGCTCGAGCGTTAAAGATGACGGAGATCGCCTATATTGAGCAAATTCTGAGCCGCTTATATTCCGGACATCTTTTACTGATCCGGAGTTCAGAGCTAAAAGCGCTTTGCGATGTTTTTGACGCGCTCATCTCGCGTGGCCCTAATCCATCGCCCAATTTACGCGCAAAGAGGCTGACAGAAGCGGATCCATCGTTTTCATCGCGCGCAGAACCTATTGCCAAAGATGGAAAATTGCTTTCTAGTCCTGATTCTTCGTCCCCGCCGCCAACTGCCGCGCGAGGTACTCTTTCTCGATTGGGAAAAGATGAATCGCCTCCGCCATCAGAGACTCCTTTAGCTGCTCAAACAAATAAAGACGTAGCAGTTCAACTTCCAGCTCGAGTTGAAGAACGCGGTAGCGCTGGCTCTCAAACATCTGCTTCTGTTTTAAGACGCGCTGAAAGAAAAGCGAAAAAATTTAAAGAAGTTCAGGAGCTTCGAGCTCGCATGGTGAATATTCCTTCACATATGCAAACTGTTCGTTTTTATCCCTTTGAATATCTTCTTGAAGTGGCAAAGAAGAGGCTGGGCAAGTCACGAACAATACCGGCTCAGTTTATAGTAGTGGGAAAAGATATGCAAATTCCTGGAATTCATCAATTTGTAGCGATATTAAACAATTGGTTCGACGTTGCATATTTTTTACATGGGATTGAGCTCGATCAAATATCTCAGCATACTCGATTTAGATATAGTTTTATAATCAGTAAAAGTTCAGGAAGGTCACCGATCTCATATGAATCAGCTCAAATATTGCTCGAAGCGCTAAAAGCCTTGCTTCCGGAAGAAAAGGAGAAAAGAGTTGAGGTGGAACTTAAGGAAGGTATGGAGATACCCCCTGCACCTCCGATTCAGAGCGCCAATTTTGCTGTAGGTGAGATTAATCCCCCACAGCTTACAGATCCTGAAAAATCTCTATTGCCAGAATCACCACCTGCACTTGCGACTCCAGTGAAAAAACTGGAGGTGGTTGTGGATCCCGCACATCCAATTCAAAGTCTTAATCCTGTGTCAGAACCGGCACCTTCACCGATAACAAGCGAAGAAACTTCAGCGCAGCGAGGAGTCACAGCAGGAGATATTCTGGAGTGGGTGACGGGCGCTCTTGAGTCAAAAGACGAAACGCCAACTGAATTGGACAGAATGGAGCAGTTTATTAGAGATTTAAGAACAAGGAGATATAAATTACGGACAGATGAGATAAAAAAATCGGAAAAAATATCAGATACCTCTCCTCTTCTTATGCCCATTGATCTTGAGCAAGAGTTAACTAAAACAGGGCTTTCCCAGGAAGCTATTGATCTTATAAGAAAACACTCAATCACCATTTATGATTTTTTGGAAGATGTTCTAAAAGCAAAAACAAAAGATGGAGTAGTGATTGAATTAACATTTCCGCGGTATGTCATGGATGCTCTCGTGCTTGTTTCTGGACTTCTTAGAAAGAAGATAGATCGTTTCCGTTCTAGTCTGAGGAGGATTACGAAAAAAAACGTTGAGAAAGTATCAGAGTTTTTTGATTTGATTACAATAGAATCAGAACAGCCAATATTTTTTTTCATCGGTGGTTTCTTTAAAGAAAAATATTTTCTTCTCTTATATCTTTTCCTCCAAAACCCTGAACGAATGAAAAATGTTCGTTTTGTATTTGGCGTGGATAGGGCGGTTCAAAAATTATACAGCGCCCCAGGATACCTTACAGCCCACGATGAGATACCGATATGGGCAGATATTTTTAGAGATTTTAATCTTTATAGTCAGGAAGGAGATCATAATAAAAAACAACGGCTGAGAGCGAATGACCTCAAAAGGAATCTTATGGGGAGGCTTAACCGAGACATTCGTCGGAATCAAGGATTGGTCCCTGATGAAGAAGGCTCAGCAAAGGTTGAGCTTGGGGCGATCGTTGGACTGATCGCAGTGGGTGTACTGCTGATAATACAGAATCCGATGGGCGCGGGGATCTTTGCGAATCCGATCTCATGGCTCATTTTACTTTATGCTGCTTTCAGATTAATCCCAAGAAAGTATCGTTCTTTGGTGGCCATTGGCTCTCTTGCAGCAATGGGATTAGTGGGAATGAGCGGAGGATTAGGAGCTGGCGGGATAGGAAAACCGCAAAAACGTTTTATTAGAAAAATTGGCGAGCTCTTGGCAGCAGTAGAAACATTGCAACATTCGGACTATAAGAATGTGCCTCAAGAATTAGGGCTATCGGGTAAGGGGTCAGAAGAATTTTTATTATTAGCGCAGTCCATGGAACTTTCGAAAGGTTATACGGTGAGTGCGGTTGAGGCTGCAGCGAAATTTGTGCGAGCTCATTTTACAGAGTTTGAGAATACACCGTTTAAGCCCGGGAAATTCTTAAGAGAACTCAATGATGAGCGGGGCTTGAGAGAAAAAGAGGAGGAACGACTCAGACTCCAATCCGCTGGACTTATTCAAAGGCAAATAGTTCCAACCGCTATTCAGAGACAAACGCTTCCAGCAGATATTCAACGACAAACATCCTTACCGGATATTGAGGAGTTTTTAATGGATATTGGTATGGGATCTGATTATATACGCCGCATAAAGTCTAATCCAGAACTTTTGAAAATGATTCTGCAGGATCCTGATATTGCAAGGTTATTTTCCGGGCGAGGAGAAAAAAAGAGAGGACAAAAGATTGGGGCAGTGGCGCAAAGACAAGCTCTGCCAACGGAAATCGAGGAATGTTTGTTGAAAGGTGGTTTTGGGGTGGAAGCGGTCGCTTTTTTAAAAATCGCTCTTCCTTCTTTAGAACATCTTGGGCTTCTTATTGAAAGAGCTATTATGATTGGAGATGTAAATGTATGCGTGGCACGGTTTATGGAAAGATATCCGCTTGAAGAAAGTTTAAGCATGGATTCTGTTCTTTACCGAAAAGCTTTAAAAAATGTGGTTAAATTTGCAAACGAGAGCGAGTCCAATGCTTTTGCGCGCAGGTTCACAGAAATCGCGGCAGAGAAAGCAGCTGAACTCCACCATGCGGGCACACGAGAAAATCAACAACTGCCGCATCGCCCCAGCTCCTCAAAACCGTCTGATTCTGAAAAAGAAGGTTCAAACCTTTACGTTGATCTAACTTCCGGAAGCAGGTTCCTTGTTTATATGGATAGTTTAAGGAACGATTTAAATTATCACCTGATAGATTCCTCATTTTTCGTTACAGTCTTTTTAAATAAGATGTTAGAACTCTTGGGAAAAAAGAATGTGACTGTAGTCCAGCAAGATATCGCTCTCTTAGAATATAACACGGGCAGCGTAGGAACCATTCATGTTCAGAATTTGGGCAATTTTTTTATTGGCAGTTCAGTGTTCTGGGATCGGGTTTCTTTATGGTTAGAAGAGGGCGGCCAGATTATTTTTCAAGTAGATCCTACAGCGCTTGTCCGCGATAGAAATTTTCCCATGGTGGATAACATCTATCGAGACCTTATTGAAAAAGAAGGTTGGGGTTTTGAATATAAGGTTGGAGTCTATAACGATAAGCTAAGTCAAATGACCTTGGATACATTCGTATTTACAAAACCTCGCGCAGGTAAACGTTTAGAGTCAAGGCAGACCCTAGAAGATTATTTAAGAGAAGTTCAGATTGATCTGCGCCATTCCATGCAACCGTTAACTGTTTTGGCTCTTCGCGCGTTCCATAGGGCATTCCATGCCATGCTCCTATTTCGGGCAGAAAAAGAGTTTAACGGAGATCCAAGGATGGCTGACATTCCTGTTCTAGGTGATGTTTTGGACATTCAATTTAATCGTCTCTTGTACGAAAATTCTACAGTGCATCAGGTTGTATCTAAGCACAGGCCTCTAAATGTTGATACCGCAGAACTCTATTTTACTGTTGATCGCGCGGCATTATATACAGCATCCTATCTTTACAAAAGAGTTCAAGAGCTCTCAAGAATAGCTTCGGGTTTGTTGGATCCTCAATCTATCTTAAATAAGTTAATGGAGGAAATGGCAAAGACAAGTGAGATCATCGGCCGTATAGGAATCCATGCCAAAGATGAATACGGAGAACCTCATTTTGAAGATGTTCAGGGCGCAATTCCCCCCTCACTTTTTATGGAAAAGAGGAATATCGAAGATCTTCTTGAGGGCGCTTTAGCTGCAGGCAACGCGAGTAAAGAAGCGCTGAACCATGCTTTAGCGCATACAAAGATCAAGCTGTGGATGACCCCTATCTTGCTGCATAAGAGATTTGATCTTATCTTAAAACATTTTTGGGATAAAGATAGCAAGCTCCATGCTTTGAAAGCAATAGAAGGTTTTGACCGGAATGAGCCGTATGGTCAGCTATCTTATTCAACCTCCCTGCGAGATTTAAAAAATGAGTTGCGCGTGAGAATACGGGAAGAGATGAGCGATATTGAACCTAGATTCAATTATGAGCATCTGCAAACCATGGATTCGGTTTATGATCAAATTCTTAAAGAAGACGAGCCCTTGCTGCAAGAAGAAGATTTTGTGAATTTCTTAGTTGGGGATGCGCTCTTTACTCGAATAATGAATCTGGTTTTTTTAGAATCTTATTCATTGCCTCAAGCAGTGAGCGAGATTCAGAAAGGGATTGAAAGCCGAGAGATTTTGAAAAACATCATCATGGCAAATATTCGCGATGGTCAACTTCCTGAACTGTTTGACATGAGAGAAATGCATAAACATCTCCAGCTCAAGTTAAATTCATATTTGGGCAAGATACAAAATCAATCTCCTATTTCCTTGTTTATAGAGATATGGACAACGCTTCGATTTTATGAAAATAAGATCGCATTTTTTATGGAACAATCAAAAATGTCTGCAAAACCTGCAGCTGAACTGTCAGCTTCTCCCTCGCTGATTAGCGAACAGACAAAAATTTCTCAAGAACCTGCGATTAAGTCATCTCTTTCTTCTGCAGGGATCCAAAAACAGGGTAGAGATCTTAGGGTTAAGAACCTGTCTGATCAAGATGCGAGTGATCTAATGTCAAAATTAGGACGGGGTTTAGAGATTAATGACGCGCTAAAATTTGCTCCAATCAAAATTGGGAATCGTACTTTTGAAGTCGAATCCTATTATTCGGATGAGTATTTAATGCGTCTCTTGAGAATCGGGCCCCTCATCTTTATTGAAGTTCCTGGCCATCTATACAAAGAAATGAATATGGATCCTCAAATTCTGAATGAGAGGCTGCAACTTCTAAAGATGCATTTGGGCCACGATTATCTAGAAAATCAGGGGAACATTTTCTTTACAAGGCCGTCCAGGTACAGCGCTGCAAAGTTGTCTGAAACTGAATATAGTGACGAGTCGCCTGTCTTTAATCTGTTGCAGTTGAATCCTAATACAATGCTTGCGATTGCGGCGATGCTGGCTTATCCCGAACAGTTTGAAAATGAAATATTTCCAGATTATGGGGCAGGGGATGGTCTGCTCTCAAGAGTGGCGTTGCGCTTAGGCGCGTCTCAGGCGGTTCTGTTTGAACTGGATACTATAGAATTCGAAAGGGCTAGAGTTTTTTTGAAAGATGAATGCCGAGTGGAAGCTAATGGCTCAAACGATGGCGACTATCGTATTTTAGTAGAAGATCTGCGAGATCCTTATTTTGCAGATAAGTTTAAGAATGACGATAGAATCAGAAACACTCGAATAGGAGCAGCTAATCTAGGTTCCCCGGATGCTTATGCGAATGCAGATCAGAATGTCATTGATCTCATACTGCAACTATCCGAGATGAAATTCTTTATCAGTGCTGGATATAACGCCAATTATCCATCGGACGAGGCTGCTCTTATGGATACCATTAACAGGGTTAAGGGATCTGGTTTTCAGATAGAGCCATTTGAATATTACTTTTTAGAAGGAACAAACCATCAAGATTTTATTAAGAGCGCTCCACAAAAGCAAAATAGTTTTAAGGGGTTCATCGCTCTTCGGCAAACTCCGCCCATAACCGTAAACCAACCAAAGTCAGACAGTGTGGCTCAAAATTTACTAACAGAGGAGGAAGGCTCTTCAACCCCAGCTAAATGGAAAAGGTTTGGTTTGATGGTTATTATGGGTTCCCTTGGCGCAGTAGGAATGGGATTTGGATCTGGATTAGGAGGTGGGGGGGTAGGAAAAAGTGGTGGTGGCAGTGGAGCAGGCAGAGAAGAAGGGGCAGGTACAGGAGGAGGCGGTGGAGGAGGAGAGAGATTTAAACCTAAAAAATCTATTAAAAAACGAGATCCTGTTAGTCAAGCTCAAAGAATTTTGGATAAAATTGAAAAAAATAAGGGGTTGAGTGTTGCTAAACAAAGAGCATCTCTAAAGGCGCTTCAGAAAGTTGTGGTAAAAGAGCGATTCTTAAAAAATGTTAAACCTCCTTTAATGAGAAGAATTGTTCGAAATATGATTCCTTATCTTAGCCATGAGGAGTTTGTTGAAGTAGAGAAAGGAGTTCTTTATCGTACTTATAATGATCTTTTTGGAGAGGCGGAAAAGATTTTAAATTCCATGGTTTTATTAGGGCCTATAGCTGTTTCCGATCGCATGATTCAGATTTTAATGCAAGTGATTTTAAGCCAAAAAAGGGAGATTCTCGAGCGGGTGACCACAGCGCAATACATGTTATTAGTTCTCCTAGAAGAAATTCTTTTTTATCGGCGCGCTCTTAAAATTCCAGTTGTCTCTGAATTAAAAAAATTTCAGGCAGAAAAAAAACGAATTTTGCGTCACCAAAAACAAACTGGTTCATTATCGCGCGCGGTAATTCGTTCCAAAATTGCAATTGAATCACAGGAGCAGCGGCTTTTATATCTTGTCATGGATGAACTCCAGCATATTAAAGCCTGGATGAGAGAGCATAAACGTTTTTCCAAAGGAACAGATCCTCTTGGAGATTTTATGATCAGCTTGGTTATTTTACGCGCATGGTATCTTTTTTTAACAGAGGTCTCTTATTTAAAAGAAAATTTGGGGGTAAGGGATTCCTCCTTTGCTAAACTTTTAAGTGATTCGGATGTGACAGAAGCAAGAGTTGTGTTTCAGTCCGTTGCAAAGAATCTTTATAAATCATTCCTTTTTTCCGATGGGGTAGTATCAGAAAATATAGTCTCTATGCTCAGCCTAGAAGAACCAGAAGCTCAGAACTTTTCTTCCATCTTTCAAGATATTACAGCTTCTGCGCTTTTTTTGGTGATTGGGATCAAGAACCATTTGATACATAATTTGAGAATGCTTTCGCTTAAAGATAACGAACTTTCTGACTTGCAAGCAAAGGAACTGTACAAATTTCTTATACGATTTTTAAAAGACGCGGTTCTTTATTATTCAGTTGTTTTTTTTCACGATCTTGGCTGTGTTCGACAGGTAAGAGAAATGAGGAGAGAAATAAAAAATTCTCTTCAGACTATTCCTTGGGAAAAATATTTTTTATCTCTTACTCGGCCGCTAAGGAAGCTGATCAAAAGATTGCCGCCTGACCAACAGCTTGTTTTACTAGGCTCCTTAGAGAAACTTTATCTTTCCATGGGATCTGACCATGTTTCATGGGAAGCAGTGAATCATATTCATGATCTCCTGCCGGATGATTCTAGCCGAGCCTCCTTTTATCTTTTAATTCCAGAAACGATTTGGTTTGTAGGAGGAGATCAATCTCTTTTTAGGGATATTTTAGAGAGCGCAGAACTTCGGCAGCCAGATGCAATATTGGATTATCTTAAAATTGAGGTGCCTCAACTTTTAATGGCAACCCGTGGAGACTTCGAAAGATTTAGAAGAGCGATTTGGGAGGAGCTTTATGGTTTTTTCCTTCTAGCTTTAAGCGATGAAAAAGATTCTCTCTCTTCAAGCCATGTAAGAGACGAGCTTGGTTCAGAAGAATCAGGCGGGGGTAGAGAAGATGAGGCTGGTCCGCCCGGTGGGCTGATGTTTTGGGTAAGGGATTGGGTTTTACCAAAACATTTGAAAACAACTCTTTCGCCCTTGCAATATCGGAAGGATGCTTGGTGGTTTGAAAACTCTTTATTTTATATCTACGGGGCTCCTCTTTATCTTTTATTTGTGAGTTTGAAATTTTATGTAACAGGAACTTTTAATTTGGATTTTAACGAGTATCAAAATCTCCTATGGTCTTTTTTCTTTGCAGGACATATTTTTGATCTTTTCTTAAATATCTTTAGAGCCAAAGCAGAACGCGCTCCGCCTCTTAACATTGTTTTTGCAGGAATCATCAGCAGCCTCAATATTTTCTTAATCCCTTATTTTCAGCTTCATCCTATCATTGCAGTTGTTTGTTCTTTCTTTTCCCATTATATTGTTAATCATATTATTAAATATCTTTTTCCTTCCACTTTTGTAGTGCTTTCACTTTTGGGAGTTGTAGGTGTGCCTCATGGTAGCGGCGGCCGACCCAAAAAAGATGTGGATGTAGCCAAGAAGGGAAAGAATGGGAATGTTTCTAATAATTACAGAAGTGGCTGGCTAGATTTCTTGATGACAAGTTCTAGAAAAGCGTCCATAGATAGTCCCAATAAAGCACACATGTTCGATAAATTTTTGCGCTTCCAGCTCTCAGGCATGAGTTACGATACAGACAAAACTTTCATTTTAGAGAGGTGGAAAAAATATTCAAAGATTCTTTTAGAAAGAGGCTCAACTAGCCAAACTCCTTATTCAGCTATCCCTATTACTTTTCTTTCTCCTGCTTTTGTAGAGCATGCGATTGCTGTTAAAAGAATTGTAAATCCTGAAAATCGCGCTTTAGTGGGAATTTATGGAGCAGCAGGTGGAGATTTCTCCTCTTATTTGCTTGCAACCAATGCCATTGAAAGTTATTTTGTGGATAAGATCGCAGTGGATTCGAAAAAATTAGAGAGGCTAATAAAAGATAAATGGGATTCTATTCCTCTTGATACAATTTACGCAAAGCATAAATGGTATGGTGGATTCGCTCACTTTAGCACTATTGAAGATATTTATGAAATAATTATCCAAGAATTAAAGCTGATTGGGGTTGAAAAAGAAAGCATTGAAGTTACAGTTGAGCAAGGAAACACAAAAATCAGTTTTGATTGGCAGCATCCTGATTCAAATTTTAAGCAGAGATATCATGTGACCTATATCAATGCAGATATTACTGAGATCGGAAGCTCAACACTTTTAGAGTCCCATTCTTTATTAAATTGGGTTCTGCAGAATGGGATTGATCTTTACTATCAACGAGCTGCTCAAACCGTTCCATTTGAATATCACAAATTTATGTGGCGAATTGGCAAAGCATTGAAAGTAGGCGGCTATACTGTGAGCGACGATTATACAAGTAGTGGTTTATACATTGATCCTACAAGACATCTTATGATGGGAGGTTCTAAATTTAGCGCGCCTATTATTACTAGAGAATTAGATTCTATAAAAAGAAGAATCCCATACCGTCTAGATGGCTATGGTTGGGATCTCACAATCCGAAGGAAAGAGAGTGATCTTCCATCTAATCGTATACATGGGAAGCGAATTTCCTTTTCGGATTTTAGAAGTTCTTTATCTGACAATACCCTACATGAACCTCTCTCTGGAAATCTATTAAATCCTAATCATGGATCAGATTCCACTCTTGTTTCTATAGGTGATAAAGGTTCAGCAGATATTCTACCACCTGAAGACGATAGAGGTGAAGTAGCACTTTTACCATCTGATTTGTCTAAGATTCAGGATCCATCTACTATATTTAGTTTATCAAATCATACTGGTGTTTTATCTGTTCCTTATGAAGAACATGCAAAAGCTGTAAAAGAAGTTGTAAACCCAAACAATAACCCTTCATTGGTCGGACTTTATGCAGCTGCAGGAGCAGATTTATCATCCTTCTTATTATCTACGAACGTAGAAAGAGCTTATTTTGTGGATCAGGAATGGATCAATCCAATGAAATTATCTAGAGCGATTGAGGATTATTGGGATACTATTTCGTTTACCGATGACTATAGTCAATATAAAAGAGAAAATGGTCATGCATATTATTTAACTATGGGAGATATTCATAAGAGGATTGTGCAAGAGTTAAAAGGATTGGGAGTGCGTAAGGAGACTATTGATGTGCAAGAGGTGGATGGTTATACAACCATTAGTTTCTTTTGGACTTATCCTGGCAGCAATATGGAAAGAAGATACTCGATTACCTATATTAAAAAAGATATGACAAAGATTTATAAACCAGGACATTTAAGACCGGATTCTCTGCTTTATAAAGTCTTAGATCAAGGTATTGACATTTATTATCAAAGAGCAGGAATGAATATGGAGTCACATTATTTTAAGTTTCTCTGGCGCATTGGCTATGCTTTAAAATTAGGAGGATATGTCCTTAGTGATGAGTATCTAGACGATGGAGAATTATATTATTGGCTTGGAGGTACAAAAGTAGAAGATGTGAAATTTAGTAAATTTATCGTTACTGAACTGATTCAATCTTGGGTTGAGTTTATAAAGAGATACAAAGGCCAGGGCGAGTATGGCTGGAACATGAAGATTTACAAAAAAGAAAAAGATTTAAATCTTTCTAAAGCAGAAAAAGATGAATTAATTCAACAATTAAGTCGCATATTAGAAGAGAAAGAGAGCCTTGATAAAAAATCATTTACAAACATTCTTGTTGTAGGTCTTGGCGCTCTCTTGGCTTTTACAGTTTTAGGATTCCTGCCAATTCCAATGGAAGCAGCGCCGCTTTTAACTAATGCTTCACTTGGGTTTGATCCCTTTACGCATTGGTTCAACTGGGCAGATCGTTATCTGCTTTCTAATTCATTTTTATCTGCCGCCTTCATTATTACTCCGCTTCTGGCAGTTGTTAGAAGAAGAGAACTGGGATCGTCATCGTCATTTTTTAATGATTTAAGACTTGTGCCGTACGATCATGAAGCTCAAGAACGTATTAATCGCAAATTGCACAATGAAGAAGGACAAGAGCGTATTCATCATAAATTGTATGACCAAGAGGATTATGACCGCATCAGTCAAAGGTGGATAGATGGAGAAATTTCTTATCTTCCATCTGGTATTCGAACGCTTGATCTTAGCGATGTCAAACAAAATCAAAATGTACAAAGCCGTTTACAGCTTGAGCTTGACCGCGTTGCAAGAGGGGATGGAATTTTAGCTTTGACTGCAAATTGTGAGCCTATAAAATTGCTGGAGGAGATAAGAGAAACTATAGATTCAGATCAGTTTGCGTTGTTGGTAGAAGCGATAGAACAAAACAAGATTTTTACAGTTGTGGATAGCGAAGCTCCAGATAAAAAAATCCGTATGGATGTAGTGATCGCGCAAATGAATGAATTGGGTTTAATCGGTCCTGTGGAAGTTCTTACCAATGATCATTCTCGTTTTATCTTAAGTTTAGGCACAATGAATTTAGTAACAATTATAGAATTGCTGTACGAGAACATGGGCAGAAGTTGGATAAGTCCTAAACAGTTTGATGAACATTTAGAGAAAGAACATGAATTGAATGCGCGCGTTAAATCCAGCGCTTAAAATCCTTTTTATTTTTAAGGAATTTAAGGTTTTAGGCTCCGATCCACTTTAAGGCTTTTTCTGAATATTCTTTTAAGAGTTCTTTCGCGCGTTTTTCTTCTTTTGCTTCTGCCCAAAGATGGAAATAGGCTGCGTCGGGATCTGGCAGCAAAAGGATACAAGAATCTTTATAATGGATTTTTACCCCTTCTACCAGTTCCGTGTTTTTGTTTTTAGCGTATTCAAACGCTAAACGCATGATTTGGCCTTTTTTATCCCAGGGGCAGGGAACCTTTTGATGGCGGATTTGAATTTTATAAGGGATTTCTTTTAAGAGGTGTCCAATGCGCGTATTTTGCAGAGAGAGCATTTCCAAAATTTTCGCAATCGCATACATAGCATCAAAATTAGCTTGAAATTCTGGAAAGACAAATCCTCCGATCCCATCTCCTACAAAGAGCATCTGTTCTTTACGGGACGCATTTACAATATGACGAGGAATGGTAGGGATTCTTTCTACTTTTAATTTTGATTTTGAAGCGAGTTGTTCAATCACAGTGGTCTGGTTAATTGGGATTGCGATTTTCCCGGATTTGTAACATTTCATGACAAGGCTGGAGATCGCTACTAAGGCTTCCATGTCTGAAACAATGTTCCCTTTTTCGTCAATCATAAATACTTTTTCTGCCCCATTGTCAATTAAAAATCCTATGTCTGCTTTTAGGGTGGTTACAATATTAGAAAGTTGTTCTAAAGAATATTGAAATTCTTTTTCTGTTTTCGTGACTTTTTGTGGATTGTGGTAAGAATTTAAAGCCACTACTTCTATGCCTAATTGCCCTAAAATCGCAGGGAACGTCATGGCAGCAGAAGAAAAAGCATAGTCAATCACTACTTTAAATTGAGCATTTTGAATGATCTCTTTTTTAATTGTTTTTAAGAAACCAGCTCGATAATATTCTTCGGATCTTTGCGGCGTGACCAGTTCCCCGCTCTCTTCAATAGAGGCTCGCTTAAAATCTTCTCTTAAAAAAAGTTGTTCAATCGCTTTTTCCTGTTGAAAAGATATGTCTCCGCCATTTTGATCAAAAAATTTAATGTCAATTAAGCGATGGTCAAATGGGGACTGCCTGATGTGAACCCCTCCCACTTCTCCTTCTTTTCCCATTTCATATCGCACTACAGGGATAGGGGATGTCCGTAAGTCTCCCACGCGTACCCCGCCAGAGAGGAGCCCAGAGATCAAAGCTCTCTTGATCATTCGACTGGCTTTATGTGTGTCTCGGGAGGTAATGATGTAAGCGCCTTTGCCAACATAGGCTCCATAAGCAGCCCCTACTTTAGCGGCAAATTCTGGAGTAATCTCAATATTGCCAAGTCCGCTAATCCCATAAGCGCCAAACAAAGTTCTGGACCACTTTTCACCCCAGATAAGGCTGGTGGCTAAAATCGCTCCATCTTCTAAGGTTTTGTGCGGCCACATTTTTACATTCGATCTTATTTTAGCTTCTCTGCCAATTTTACATTCATCCGCAATCACAGCCCCAACCTGGATCAAAGCTTTTTCTCCAATCACAACTTTTTCGCCGACAATGGTTTCTCTCATTAGGCTCTCTCTGCCAACTTTTACATGGTTCCAGAGCACGCTGCCAGAGATGTGGCTGTAGCTTCCAATAACGCAATTTTCTCCAATTACGGAATTTTCTATTTTACAGCCGGCTTCAATTTTGCAATTTTTCCCAAGGATAGAGTTGCCTATAAATTCTACCCCATCTTGGATTTCTGCTCCCTCATCTACCCAGACTGAGGATTCATGTTCATTGTTTGTGAACTGTTTTTGTTTTCCTTCAATTTTCACCAACACTCTACGGTCTAGAATATCCCGATGGGCTAAGCGATATTCTCTTAAATCTCCCACATCTTTCCAAAATCCTTCCGCCACATATCCATAGAGAGATTCTTTTTTTGCCAAGAGTTTTGGAAAAAGATCTTTAGAAAAATCGAACATCTGTTTTTGAGGTATTTCATGTAAAACTTTTGGGTCTAAGATATAGATGCCTGTGTTAATGGTGTCTGAAAAAACTTCTCCCCAGCTTGGCTTTTCTAAAAATCGGGTAATCTTATTTTCTTCGTCAATAATCACCACTCCGTATTGCAGCGGATTTGTAACCCGGGTCAAGACCATGGTAGCTAGAGCATTTTTTTCTTTGTGGAAAGCGATCGCTTTGCTTAAATCAAAGTCGGTAAGCACATCTCCAGACATCACTATAAAAGTTTCTGACAATTCATTTTCCGCAAATTTAATGCAGCCCGCGGTTCCTAAATCTGAAGGGGGGAGAAGGTATTTCATTTTTATGCCAAATTTTTTACCGTCCTGGAAATGTTTTTGAATGTCCTCCGGCTGGAAGTAAAGCATGGAGACTGCTTCTTTGATGGAATGTTTGGATAGTAGTTCTACAAT
This sequence comes from Elusimicrobia bacterium RIFCSPLOWO2_02_FULL_39_32, assembly GCA_001800135.1. GTDB lineage: Bacteria > Elusimicrobiota > Elusimicrobia > 2-02-FULL-39-32 > 2-02-FULL-39-32 > 2-02-FULL-39-32. Next base: position 24,737 of record MGUU01000024.1, read on the forward strand.
ATGATCCATCATGGGACGGTTCGCCATGGGCACGATTGGTTTTGGTAGATTGCAGGTGAGGGGTCTTAAACGGGTGCCAAACCCTCCTGCCATGATCACACATTTCATATGAAAATTCTCCTTTGTGAAAATAGACTAGCAAATTGGTTGGATTGATTTCAATGAGTTGTTCTGCTATATTTTAATTATTCTCAATTTTTTAGATCTGGATTTTAGAAAAATCTAAGCATGGGGGAAATTCATGAAAATCAATAAAAAGTTAGTTTTTTTATTTTTAGCAGGAATACTTTTAGTTTTTGACCGTACAAATTTGTTTGCAGACGCTCTTCAAAAAATAGCTAAAAAAATTTCCTCTGTGGGCAAGGATTTAAAAAATAAGAAAGTAGCTGTTTTGCCTTTGCCTTATCATGATGGCAGAGAATCAAAGGGCTCTACCATTGTTTCAGAACGGCTGATTACTAAAATTGTGGAACAAAAAAAATTAGAGGTGATAGAGCGCTCATTGTTAGAAAAAGTTTTTAGGGAGTTAAAGTTGCAAACTAGCGGAGGTATTGACGAAGAATCCGCAAAACAGATTGGCAAAGTTTTGGGAGTGGAAGCGATTGTAAGTGGAACTTTAATTGATTTGGGAGAAGAAGAAGTTGAAATCAATGCAAGGCTCATCCAAGCGGAAACAGGGAAAATTCTTGTTGCTTCTAGCGGCAAAGTGGACCGGTTCTGGAAAGATGAGGAGCCAAAACAAAAAGAGGTTGCTCAATCTTTAGATAAAACTTCTCAAAAGCAAGAGCAAACCAAGCTGACCCAAGCCGATGCAGAAAATTTAACTGTGAGTGAACCAGAACCAACAGGGCCAACCATTGTGCTGAGCAATCATCCTACTGGCGGTTATGGATCCATGCCTGCCCATTCACAAGGAGATATGGGAGCACCTAGGGGAGATTTTCATCCTGCGCATTTTCCTCCAAACCAGCAAGGGCAAATGGTTCCTCCGCACCAACCACCAGAAGGACAGATGATGCCACCTCCCCATGGTGAAATGAGACAAGGCGCACATGGTCAAATGCAGCCGCCTCCTTATGGAGAGATGAACCAACCTCCGCATGGACAGATGCAACCACCTCCTTATGGTGGGATGCCGCCTCCTCCCCATGGACAAATGATGACTCCTCCCTTTGGTATGCCGGATGAGCAAATGGGGATGGAAGATACAGATCAAATGATCTGGACTGGACCTTTAGATAGTTTTTTGATTGAGGCTGGATTTCCACATGAAATGGCTAGAAGTCCAATTGGGCAACAGCTTTTACAAGGCATTATACTTTTAAAAGAAGGTCAGCCTGAAGCTGCGGAAAAACATTTTTTAATGCTTGCTGAAAATCTAAGAAAAGAACCTCGTTTAAGAGCTATGGCAAAATTAGGTGTTGGGCTTAGTCTTTTTGCAGAAGAAAATAAGGATAAAGCAAAAGAGGAACTAGAGGATATTGCAGCGTTTAAACAATGGCCAAAGATCAGCGCGGCAGCTCATTTTATTTTAGGAAGATTTAGTGAAAGTTTAGGTGAGCAAAGAAAAGCCCAAGATCATTATGTGGAAGTGATTCGCTTAATACCTTTTCAGACTCTTTTAGTGCGTAACGCTGGCAACCGTTTACGAAGAATGCGTTCTGAAGAAAATGTTGCTGAAAGGGTAAAAATGAGAAGAGCAATGCGGAGGGAGAAAAGACAAGCAAATAGGGATAATCTGAGATAATATAAATATAGAAATTTTCCATAGAACTAACTTAAACCGAGATTATGCAGGAAATGGTCTTTTTCTTATCCTAAAGGACACCACTCGCTTCGCTCGTCCCTCCTCTTAAAAGATTCTTTTGTAGGAAGGGACAGTCCACGATGGGACGAGTGCTGCTTCGCTGCGAGAGTGGTCGCCAAGGCGACCATCTTAGAATGAATAAGGAAGTGATTTAAATTTTAAGTTTAGATAAAATTTTAGATGAACATTCAATAGAAGGCAAACTTTACGAAAAATTATCAGAAAATAAACTCCGCTGTTTTGCCTGCGGCCACCGCTGTATTATTTTTGACGGGCAATGCGGTATTTGTAAAGTGCGGAGAAACAAAAATGGAAAACTTTTTGTTCCGCATGGTTATGTAGCTGCCATTCAGTGCGATCCGACTGAAAAAAAACCTTTCTTTCACGCGCTTCCCGGATCAAAATCTCTTACTTTTGGAATGCTCGGATGTGATTTCCATTGCCCTAATTGTCAAAATTGGGATATTTCACAGGCGGTTCGCGATCCAGAAGCAGGAGTGATGCCAAATGATGTTTCTCCAGAGAAGATGAGTGAAATCGCCAAACAACTAGGAGCGTCTTTGGTGGTTAGTTCTTATAATGAACCTCTTATCACAGCAGAGTGGGCTGTTTCAATTTTTAAGGATGCGCGAAAAAATGGTTTTAAAACCGGTTTTGTTTCTAATGGGAATGCCACCCCTGAAGTCCTCAAATTTATTCGTCCTTATACGGATTGTTATAAGGTGGATTTAAAAAGCTTCAAACAAGAAAATTATCGGGCGCTGGGAGGTAAAGTTTCTACTGTATTAGAAACCATTGCAAGTTTAGTGAAGATGAAATTTTGGGTAGAGATCGTTACGCTCATTATTCCAGGATTCAACGATTCAGATGAGGAATTAAAAGAGATTGCAAAGTTTTTGGCTTCTATCTCTTTTGATATTCCTTGGCATGTCACAGCGTTTCATAAAGATTATAAGATGATGGATCCAGATAATACCCCAGCTGCTACTTTAATTCGCGCTGCTCAACTTGGAGAGGAAGCGGGTTTAAGATATGTTTATGCTGGAAACTTGCCAGGGAAAGTTAGCAAGTATGAGAATACCTACTGTCCATCTTGCAAAAAACTTTTGATAGAAAGATTCGGGTTTAGAATTCTTCAAGATTTAATTTCCCCTTCTGGCTTTTGTCCCTCCTGTAAAACAGATATCCCCGGCATGTGGTCTTAAAAATTGTTAATGAGGAAGGGTCTTGATTTTTTAGACGAGGATTGTTAATATAACAAACGCGTCAAAAAATTAATTTGTTATTTAAAATTCCCGGGTAGCTCAATGGTGGAGCATCCCGCTGTAAACCCATGCAGCCTTGTCTGGAAACAGGCAAGTGAATAACCAGGTGAACTCAGGGAAGCCTAAGTCCTCATAAAGGATAAGGTAATCCTGAGCCAAGTTCCGACCATAAATCGGAAAAGGTGCAGAGACTAGAACGTAAAGTTCGTACTCTATGAATTAGGGGAAGCGCCTGGCTCCGTAAAGAAAAATTATTTTCTTCGGAGATGATATAGTCCAAGCCTTAAGGAAACTTAAGGATTACTTGTAACGGGAGGGTTGTAGGTTCGAGTCCTACCCCGGGAGCCAAATAGGACGGTCCATGCCTGAATTGTCGATTCTCAGTGACAATTCAGGCATTTTTGTTGGTTCGAAAATTTTATTTGCCGTTTTCTCAAAATTTCCTATTTTCGAACTGTTCGTCGAGCGGACTGCTTTGGAAAGCAATTCGAACGGTTTGGTAAAAGTAAAACTGAGCCTCCCTTCATCTAACATAAACTGCGAGAAAATAATTTGAAGGAGCTGCCTTTTTTCTTCATCTCAATTTAGCAACCATTGACCGCATTGCCCACGTCATCGCCACCGCTGCGTAAATCAAAGTTGAGTAGAATTAGTCTCTTTCACTATCAAGGATTCTGTTAATGTCTCTCTTCCCATGAAGAACCCGAATAACCCGCAGCGCATCCTTTGTTACAAGGTAGTATATCCAAACGACTTCAAATCCTTTAACTGGCCATTTACGGATGCCTTGTAAGCGAGGATTTTTTAACTTTTTAGGCATTCCAATATTAGGTTGCTTAGTCAGTCGTGAAATTGTTTCATCCACCGCATCAACAAATCGGCTAGCAACGTTTGGGACGCCTTGATCAATCAAATAAATAAACTGATTAAGAATATCCTGTCGCGCTGTGGACCGGATAATAAATTTCATTTAGAAGCAGTTTTTCTATGTTTCTTTAATAATTGAGATGCTTCGGCCTTAAGATCCTTCCAGAACTCGCGAGTGATTTTGATATCCTCTCCAGATTCAAGCCCCTTCATTAAAAGAGTTTCGAGTTTTGCGTCAGCTTCTTGTTCTTGGGCTTTCCGAAGCAACGTCCGAACATACTCGCTAACATTGCCGAAGCCTTTATTTTTTATTTGTTTTTTGACAAATTCTTTCATTGGTTCAGGCATTGAAATAGTTACAGTTGTCATGGGCTCACCTCCACACTAACAGTATAACAGTGTTCTTATCTATTATCAATAGGTAAGAAATATTTCTGAGGTTTTGCCATAAGGACGGTGGCCACTGATCACGGGACGTAGGAAGCAAAAGAGCGATGCGTTGAGGAGCAGTTCTTCTAGTTATATTTTGGACTGCAAGTCAGGTTTAGTGAAGTGCTACGATATTATTGGGTTAACGGTTTTAAAAGAGTGGGAATAATCTGCGGATTGAAGTTACATCAATCAAAAGGGATGTTCATTTTGACAGACCTCTCCTGTTAGAGAAGACCATGTTCTTTTCTAAAACCTGCCGGATCCACATCCCGAGTAAAAGATTTTGGCGGCTTGCCCAGAAGGATCATCAACTCTTGAATGTCAAAAATCCCATAATGTTCATCTGTAAAAGCTACAATTTTGGAACGGGTCTGAGAAATTGTATTGAGGCGGAATCTCCGAATTCCTTCTTCTGTGAGCTTCTGCCCCAATTCGGTGCGATAGGCATTAGTCAGATTGTACATGCATAATGTCAAAACGGCGTGAGCCGTCACGGCTCGCTCTGTTTTCTTTGGGATCTTATTGATCAGCCATCCTTGTTTGAGTTCCCGGTTGGTTGTATTTTCAATAAGGCTGCGCCAATCGTATTTGTCGATAATTCCCAATGGATTAGACACTCCCAACGATGTCAAAAAAACCTTCTCATGTCCGGGATCGTAGTCTCTGCCATTCCAATGTGTCACCATAACCACATGGATGGGATTGCCTTTGAAATCCTTGGCATGCGGATTTTTTTTCTGATGCTCCTCATCTCCATATTGATCATAACTGGTCAGTCCCAAGATCCCTACTACCTTTAAGTTCTTGCTCTGCTGCCGGAAAATGATCTTCGGATCTTTCCCATCCCTCAAACCGCGCGCATCCTTGGTCACTGCCATGTCAGTGCGCGCTGGAATAATCCAGTCGATATGATAGGTATGCTTTAAGATCCAAAGAGTCAAACCATCCAGATAGCCCCTGTCGATTAGAAGCAGTTTGATCCTGCCAGATCCTATGTTTTCTATGGCTTGCTGGATCAATGGCAGCGTCCAATTCTTTTCGGATTCATGTATCTGCGTGACCTTGGCCGCCACGATGATTCGCGAATCCAGGCTCCGCAGCAACATCAACTTGAATCCAAAGGTTGTTATTGAAAGGGTCACCAGTCTTTTCTCTTTGCGGCTCCAGACTTCTTTGTCTACCGTCTTGCGTCCTGCCCCTCCGCACTTCTCTGTGGTTGGTAGGTCTGTGGCATCCATCAAATACGTCCGATCCTTGATAAATCCTCGCTTGGACAAGAGCTTAACCCCTCCATTTAAAATACCCTCTAACTCCCGGGGTGAAAAACGATCCAAAGCGTCGGCAAGGGTGTCTTTATGCAAGGGACGATTTTTCTTCCCTTGGCCTCTTTTGCAGTGTCCATTCTCGATCTGTTCGGCCGTGTAGCCCAGCATCATGAGCAACCCAATATCCCCAAACAGTAATCTTGGCACTTGATTCATCGAGTTTATGCCCATCAGAATCTTTATCTGGTATGTCAAAAGCAGTTTGGCAATGGTAATCATTCTCCGCGCGTATCCTTCCCCAGCCACATCCAAGCATTCCAGAAATCCAATCGTCTTGATGAAGATTAAAAACTTGTCCAGAAAACCCCACCCCCCATGCTGGATCATGCGATAATCTCCTTTCACAATCCGTTGGGCGACCTCCTTCTGGTCTCGGGTCAGATGCCTCCACGCCAAATACTGGCGGTTCTTCCGCGCAGCTCGGCGCTGTCCGCGCTTGCGCGCCTGCTCCCGGTCCCGTTGATCCTTAACTGCCTGATTCCTTTTTTTACGGGCCATAGGGCAACTCCTGAGTCTTCAGTTGTTCCATCTGCATAAAAACTTTCCAAAGGTTCTTTTGAATCTTGAGCCACTCTTTGCGGGTTTTTCTATAAGACTGTGCGGACTTCACCCAACCTTCGGTCTGAGCAACCCAAGCTTTGGGCACATGAATCATCCGTGTCTTCCCGTCAACGTTGACTGAAAGGTAGAGATGGGGGCCGTGCCGGTATTTATCTGATTTCTTGCAACGACAGTTCGGTTGTCCGCAACGGGTTCGGACTCGAACCAGACATCCTCTCGCCAAGCGTTCGTGCATGAGGAGTCTATTTTCCATGCGCAAGCGTTCGCGGGCAAGATATCGCATTTTTAAGCGTAGATGACTTAGATCCATGATACCTATATGTTACTATATTTATATACATATAGGAATATATAATAAAAAAAAGCCCCCGGCAAGGGGGCTGGTTTTGAAAAGCTTTTAGGAATCTACTCCCTCGGGTTCTGAGGAACGTTATCCTTATGGCAAAATTTCAGAAATATTTTATCGAATTGGAAAACACTGACTGCATAACCTGCGTTTTTGTTGGTTCGAAAAACGTGTCCGACTTTTCTTGAAATTTGCTATTCGAAGAAAATCCAATTCAACGATTTAATCTAATTGCAGAATCTCTAATGTTGCTTTAACGGAAGGGTTTTCGGTGTTTAGGAACTCTATCTTTTTGCCGTGTTTTTGAACTAAAGGTGTAATAAATTCGTCTCCCCATGAGGGGGGCTAAAACTTTCACCCCTTTAAAATCCAGTTGGATAGGCTCTGTTATATCTTTAGGTAAGAGATAGGCTGTCAATGATAAGTAAGCGTCTTTCCCCATGGGACGGGAAACCAGAATCTCGCCAAACTTCACCATCTTCTTGGGTATTTTCTAAGTTTCAACTAAAGAATTTTGTTTAAAGATTCAAGGGTGGGTTGGATGGTTTCTGGTTTTTCAATGGTGAGGATCGCTCGTTCCGGGTCTTTTAAGCCGTGTCCTGTTAAGATGCAAACAATTCGCAGTTTAACAATTCTCTTTTCTAACTTTTTTTGAAAGAGAAATTTTTTAAGCCCTGCCACACTGGCAGCGGATGCGGGTTCGCAAAAAATTCCTTCCAGCTCAGCCAACATTTTGTAAGCTTCAATAATCTCGTCATCTGTCACTGAATCAATTGCGCCTGCGGATTCATCCCTGGCTCTGATCGCCCCATCCCAAGAAGCTGGATTTCCAATTCTAATAGCTGTAGCTAGTGTTTCAGGATTTTTAATTGGGGTTCCTTTTACTAAAGGCGAAGCTCCTTCTGCCTGAAATCCCATCATCTTAGGCAAGTTGACGCATTTCCCTTTGTCACAATATTCTTTATAGCCTTTCCAGTAAGCAGTAATATTGCCCGCATTTCCTACAGGCATAAATTGATAATCTGGCGCTTCCCCCAACTCATCTACAATTTCAAAAGCAGCGGTTTTTTGTCCTTCAATCCGAAATGGATTGATCGAATTCACTAAAGTGATTGGGTATTGTTTTGTAGCTTCTTTTACTAAATTTAAGGCATCGTCGAAATTACCCTCTATGGCAATTACTTTTGCTCCGTGCATGAGCGCTTGTGAAAGTTTGCCCAGAGCAATTTGTCCGGAAGGAATTAATACAATGCAGCGCATTCCAGCTTTGGCCGCATATGCCGCAGCCGAGGCAGAGGTGTTGCCAGTGGAGGCGCACATAATCGCTTTGGATCCATTTTCCAGAGCTTTTGAAACTGCCAAGGTCATGCCCCTATCTTTAAATGAGCCGGTAGGATTTAAACCCTCAAATTTTAAATAGATTTCATAGGAATCTGCGCCAAGTTTTTTGGACAGATTCGTTGCCAGGATTAAAGGGGTGTTCCCTTCTTTTAAAGTGATGAGCGGTGTTTTTTCAGTGATGGGCAGGAAGTCGCGATAACGCTCTATAATTCCTAAAGTTTCCATGGGTTTTAAGTAATTTTTTACAATTCGATTATAAAAAAGTAAAGATTCTTATTCCTCAATTCGGATTAAAACTGTTTTTGATTTTATGGCGGCGAGGCGATTGATTTCTTGAACAGCTTTTTGCACTTTTCCTTCTTCTGCCAGATGCGTGGTTAAAAGGATTGGCACAACCTCTTTTTTTAATTCTCCATTTTGTTCTGCTGTTTGGGGTTGATAGACAGAGGAAATGGAAACCCCGTATTGGCCTAAGATGCCTGTAATTTTTGATAATACTCCGGGTTTATCTTCTGTCATAAAACGCAAATAATATTTGGAGTTGCTTTGCTCTTGCGGGAGCAGATGCACTTTCTTTTTTTGGTCGTAGGTCACATAGGCAAGTCTTCCTGCGGTTCCTTCCGCCACTTGTCGGCTAAGAAAAATAATGTCTGACACCACAGCTGAAGCCGCAGCCATTTGTCCCGCGCCTTTTCCATAAAACATGACATCGCTCACAGCGTCCCCAACAATTAAAATTGCGTTGTATTCATCATTCACAGGTAAAAATGGATGGTTGTGGGGTAAGAATGTGGGATGAACTCTCACCTCTATTTTTCCCTTATTTTCTTTGGCAATGCCAAGCAATTTAAGTCCATAGCCAAACTCTTTTTGAGCCAGTTGAATATCCATTAAATTTAAACCTGTAATGCCCTCGCAGAAAATGTCGCTGATTTTAATCCAACCGCCAAAAGCAATGGAAGAAAGTATGGCTAACTTATGCGCAGTATCTATTCCCTCTATGTCAAAGGCAGGGTTAGATTCCGCAAAACCGCTTTTTTGCGCTTGTTTTAAGGCTTCTTCAAAAGGTATGTTTTTTTCCGTCATTTTGGTTAAGATAAAATTTGTGGTTCCATTTAAAATTCCAATAATTTTTTTAATTTGGTTTGCAGCCAGCCCTTCGTTTAAACCCTGCACAATCGGGATACCGCCGCCAACCGCAGCTTCAAAATAAACTAGTTTTTTATATTTTTGCGCGGTAAGAAAAATTTCATCCCAATATTTTGCCAGAACCGCTTTATTGGCAGTGACCACATGTTTGCCGGCTTTTAAAGATTCTAGGATAATGGTGCGGGCAGGTTCATACCCTCCAATGAGTTCCACTATAATGTCAATAGAGGGATCATTTAATAATTTTTTATAGTCAGACACAATCTCTTTTGCGCTGAGCCCGATTTCTGGTCTTGATTTTATAAATTTATCGCAGAATTTTATAAAAGAAAGTTCTGCGCCAACGCGTTTAAGGATTTGACTCTTATTTTTTTCAATAATTTTTACTGTTCCAACGCCCACTGTCCCTAATCCAATTAACCCTAACCCGATCATAATAGTTTAGCCTCCTTTTTTAGGCGGAGCTATTTTTAAAAAATTTTTTATTCGTAACAAGGCATCATGAAAACGTTTGTCGTGCGTGACTAAAGCCATGCGGATAAATCCTTCCCCATAAGGTCCAAATCCTACCCCAGGAGAAACCGCAACCCCTGTTTCTTTAATGAGTCTTTCTGAAAAGCTAAGTGAGCCTTCCGTCTTAAAGGCCTCAGGCAGTTCTGCCCATAAATACATGGTGGCTTTGGGAGTAGGCACATCCCATCCCAGTTTAGCCAACCCTTGAACCATAAAATCTCTTCTTTTTTGATATTTTAGCACAGTTTGTTGTACGCACTCCTGGCTTGATTTTAAAGCCCATGAAGCAGCTAACTGGATAAAGGTAGGGACTCCGTAATCTAAAAAGGATTTTAGTTTTTCAAAAGGAGCGATCCATTTTTCTCCTCCTACGGCAAAACCCACTCTCCACCCTGCCATATTGTAAGTTTTAGAAAAAGAGAAAAATTCAATTCCCACATCTTTTGCGCCCGGCACTTGCAGGAAAGAAGGAGCCTCATACCCATCAAAAGTAATTTCTGAATAAGCATTGTCGTGCGCTACTAGAATCTCATATTTTTTAGCAAAGTGAACCACTCTTTCGAAAAATTCCAAATTATCTACAGTGGCTGTAGTGGGGTTGTTGGGATAATTTAGAAATAAAATTTTTGCTTTTTTAGCGATTTTTTCAGGAATTTCTTCTAAATCCGGCAAATAGTTTTTGTCCTTTTTTAAAGGAACAAAATGAACTTTACCTCCTGTAAGATACACGCCGTTAAAGTGAACTGGGTAACCTGGATTCCCAACTAAAGCCAGATCATCAGGATTTAGATATGCCATGCACAAATGCGCAATCCCTTCTTTGGAACCAATCAATGAAAGTATTTCTTTTTCCGGATTTAAAGAAACATGAAAGCGCTTTTCAAACCATTCTGCGATTGAAGCGCGAAATTTTGGCATGCCTTTTGCCTGCGGATAACGATGGGTTCTGGGATGATCTTTAATGGTTTCACAGAGCCGTTCTACAATATGGGGCGGTGTGGGAATATCTGGGTTTCCCATTCCTAAGTCAATCACATCTAATTTTTTTTTGTAAGCTTCCAGTTTAAGAAGATTAATTTTAGAAAGAAAATAGGGGGGCAGCTCTTGTAACTTTTTTGAAGGTTCTATCACAGTTGGGTTATTTCAAAAAATCCGCGATCTCTTTTTTTTCTCGCACAATCCATTCAGGAAGAATTTTAGCATATTCCCAACAAAGCAGAGCCATTCCTATGCAAGCCATGCCATAGGTAATTTCAAATCCGCTCCAGCGCAGCCACTGTTCTTGAGTAACAAAATCCCATTTTTCTGGAGAATAGTAGTTCGCTTCCGGCTCGCCAAAAAACGCATGGTAAATTCCAGCAATTCCGACTATGCTTCCCCAAGAGGAAAAAATCCAGCCTGCAATTCTCACCAGCCCGCGGATCTTTACTTTTTCTTGAAGAGGTTTTAACTCTTGTATGTTTTCCATAAATAGTTAGCCCGAATCATTCAGTCGGATTCAAAGAATTCAACAATTTAATTGAATTGCTCGGACTAGGTTTTTTTCTTCGCTCTTATGCATGACTTTAAGTTTTTCAAGGAGTTGGAGAAGGGTTTTTAAGCAGATCTTTAAAGCCTACGCTGGGCTTAAAAGAGATTTTTTTCCCTTCAGGCAAATGAACTGTCTCACCGGTTTGCAGATTTCTAGCTGGTTTAGCTTTTCTTATCTTTATGCGGAAAGTTCCTAATCCTGTTAGAGTCACTTTTTCTCCTGATTGTATGCTTTCCCCAAGAGATTCAATTAGAGCTTTGATTACTCTTTTTGCAACTGGGCTTTTAACTTTAGATTTTTCCGCAATTTTAATTAATAATTCTTCTTTTTTCATTTGATTTACCTAAATTTTTTCCTCATAAAAAAGTTCGTAAATAGTTTTAAATATTCTCTTGCTTTTTCGTTTTGAAAAATGGCGCTTTTTTCCATCTCAGTTCTTATTTTCATAAGAGCAATAGGCGATTTAAAAGTTAAATTTGTTTAGATACGGCAGTTTGGATTTTACCAAATGAATCTCTTTTAGGCTAGAAAGAAGTTCGCCAGTAGAATTCCAACTCCCTTCAATCAGGGCTTTGCGCATTTGGGCAGGTTGTTGGACCAAGATGGAAAAATCTCCATAGGTTACTTCTAATTTTTCTAAATCAATTTTAATTTCACAAACTGGATCGTCTTCCACAAAATTCATCAGATTTTCTATGTCTTCTTTTTTGGCTGTTACTAAAGGCAGTCCTAGAGCAGTGCAGTTATCTGAAAAAATCTCTGCAAAAGATTCTCCAATCAGGGCTTTAATCCCATAGCGCAAGAGCGACTGCGGGGCATGTTCTCTGGAGGAGCCGCAGCCAAAGTTTCTATTGACTACCATGATGGTTGCTCCCTCATATTTTTTTTCATTGAGAGTATGCTCTTTTTTTGAACCGTTTTCATTAAAGCGAACATCGTAAAAAAGGTATTCTCCTAATTTGTCAAAAGTAACGCATTTCAAATAGCGCGCAGGAATGATGCGGTCTGTGTCTAAGTCATTGCCTTTTAAAGGAATTCCTGGCCCAGAGACAAAAGAGATTTTTTTTATTTCAGTTGGGTTCATAGAAATTCTCTTACATCTGTTAAAGAGCCTTGAATCGCCGCAGCTGCCACCATGGCTGGACTCATGAGAATGGTTCTGCCGGTTGCGCTTCCCTGCCTGCCTTTAAAGTTTCTGTTGGAAGAGGAGGCGCAGAGTTCCCTGCCTTTTAGTTTGTCAGGATTCATGGCTAGACACATGGAGCAGCCAGCTTCTCTCCACTCAAAACCAGCTTCTTCAAAAATTTTATCCAAACCTTCATTTTCCGCTGCTTTTTGTACTTGTTGAGATCCTGGAACCACTAATGCTTTTACTCCCGCAGCCACTTTTCTTCCTTTTGCTATTTTTGCCGCTTCTCTTAAATCAGAAATTCTGCTGTTAGTGCAGGATCCAATGAAAGCCACATTGATAGGAATCCCTTTTAAGGGTTTTCCTGATTCAAACCCCATATGTTCATAAGCTTCTTTTGCGGTTTCTCTTTCATTTGAGTTGAGGCTCTTAAGGTCTGGCAAGGTTTTGCTAATGCCAATCGCTTGACCTGGATTAATGCCCCAGGTTACCATGGGTTCAATTTTAGAGCCATCTAGTTCTACTGTATCATCATATTTTGCATTTGGTTCGGATACGATCGCTTTCCACCAGCTTACAGCTCTTTTGAATTCTTCTCCCTTAGGCGCAAATTCTTTTTCCGAAAGATAATTAAACGTGGTATCGTCGGGATTTATATAACCCATGCGCGCGCCGCCCTCAATTGTCATGTTGCAAATTGTCATGCGTTCTTCCATATTGAAATTTTGAATCGCTTCCCCGCTATACTCATAACAAAAGCCAATGCCGCCATTCACTCCTAGTTTTTGGATAATGGCAAGGATCACATCTTTTGCATATACTCCAATTCCTAATTTACCCTTTACACTGATTTTTCTGATTTTTGGTTTAGATAAAGCTAAAGTTTGCGTTGCCAGCAAATCTTTAATTTGCGTGGTGCCAATGCCAAAGGCCAAGGATCCAAATGCGCCGTGGGTGCTGGTATGGCTGTCTCCACAGGCAATGGTCATGCCCGGCTGAGTTATACCAAGTTCAGGCCCAATCACATGCACAATGCCTTGCTTTACAGTTTTAAAGTCAAAAAATTTAATGCCAGACTCATTTGTGTTATTTTCTAAAGCCACCAACATCTCTTCAGCAAGGGGATCTTTTAATGGACGGCTTTGATCGTCTGTGGGCACAATATGATCTACCGTAGCAAAAGTATTTTGGGGAAAAAGTACTTTTAGTTTTTCTTCCCTAATCATTTGAAAGGCTTGAGGGCTGGTTACTTCATGAATTAAATGAAGACCAATAAATATTTGATCCTTGCCATTGGGCAATGTCCGTACCCGATGAAGCTCCCAAATTTTATCTAATAGAGTTTTTCCCATTTTAATTTTTTTAGCTTAAGATTTTTAACCAGAATAAAATTTTTAGATTTTTTAAGATAAAGGTAGTTTTCTTTAAATTTTTTTGAATAAAAGATCTTTTTTGATTTCGCCAATAGCCTTGGTAATATTAATGTCTCGAGGACAGGCTTCTACGCAGTTAAAGATTGTTCTACAGCGCCACACGCCTTCTTTTTGGTTTAGGAGATTTAAACGTTCTTCTCCTCCCTGATCTCTGGAATCAAAAATAAAACGATGCGCTTGCACAATGGAAGCTGGACCTGCATAGTTTGGATCTGACCAAAAAGAAGGGCAGGCTGTTGTGCAGCAGGCGCAGAGAATACATTTTGTGGTATCTTCAAACCTTTCTTGTTGTTTTTGCGATTGAAGCCTTTCTTTTTCCGGAGAAGTTTCTTGGTTTATCAAATAGGGTTTAACCGCCACATATTTTTCAAAAAATTGTTTCATATCTACAACTAAATCTTTTACAATTTTAAAACCTTTTAATGGTTCTACCACAATTGGCTGCGATACATTTTTTATCAAGACTTTGCAGGCAAGCATGTTTCTGCCATTAATCCGCATCCCATCGGACCCGCACACCCCATGGCCGCAGGATTTCCTTAAAGTTAAAGAGCCGTCCAATGTTCCTTTAATTGCTAAGAGCGCATCCAGCACCCGATCCGTAGGTTCACACTCTACAGCATAATCTTTAAAATAAGGTTTAGAATCTTTTTCCGGATTATATCTTTGAATTTTTAGATGAACTTTTATCATTTATTTTTTTGAATGCGGCTCTTTTAAAGAACCTGCTCTCTAACCTTTTTTACGTTTAGTATTTTCTTTCTTGAGGCTGAAAATTTTTTATCACCACATTTTTATATTTTAATTCTACACCAATCTCGGAAAGAGTTGCAAGCGTATGTTTAAGCCAGTTCTGGTCATTGCGCTTTGGATAATCTTCCCTGTAGTGAGCTCCGCGAGATTCTTCTCTGGCTAAAGCGCTGGCAATCGTTACCAAAGATAAAGTGATTAAATTGCCTAATTCTAAAGCGTCTAAAAGTTCTGAATTAAATACCTGGCTTTTATCAGATAGAGAGATATTTTGAAAACGTTTTTTTAGTTCCCTAACTTTTTCTTGAGCTTTTTTCAAACCCGCTTCTGTTCTAAATACGCCAACCAAATCCATCATGGTTTCTTGTAATTCTTGTCTCAGGGTAGAAATTTTTTCTCCATTTGATTTGGATTTAAACTGTTCTATTTGAGCTTGAATTTTAGTTTGAGGGTTTGAAGGCAGAGGAGAGAACTCAGTTTTTTTGCAATATTCAGCCATGGAAAGGCCTGCGCGTCTGCCAAAAACTAAAATGTCCACTAAAGAGTTTGTGCCTAAACGGTTGCCCCCATGCACTGAAACACAGGCGCATTCCCCGGCTGCGTAGAAGCCTTTTAGGACACTATTTTTTTCATCCCAAACCACCTCTGCATTTACATTGGTGGGTATTCCGCCCATGGAGTAGTGCGCTGTGGGCTGGATAGGGATTAAATCTTTTACAGGATCTAACCCCATGTAGGTACGCACAAAATCTGTAATGTCCGGCAATTTTTTTTCAATCACCTCTTTTCCTAAATGCGTTAGATCTAAATGCACATAATCTTTTCCATCAATGCCTCTGCCATCTCGTACTTCAAGATAAATACAGCGGGAAACAATGTCTCTTGGCGCGAGATCTTTTATGTTAGGAGCATACCGTTCCATAAAGCGTTCCCCATTTTTATTGCGTAAGATGCCACCTTCACCTCTGCAGGCTTCAGTTAGAAGAATACCCATTTTATAAATCCCTGTGGGATGGAACTGAAAAAATTCCATATCTTCTAATGGAATTTTATTTCTTAGGGCAATCGCCATTCCATCTCCTGTAAGAGCATGAGCATTAGAGGTGATTTTAAACATTCTACCAGAACCGCCAGTAGCAAAAAGAACAGCTTTAGCATGAAAAATATG
Source organism: Elusimicrobia bacterium RIFCSPLOWO2_02_FULL_39_32 (assembly GCA_001800135.1). Taxonomy (GTDB): domain Bacteria; phylum Elusimicrobiota; class Elusimicrobia; order 2-02-FULL-39-32; family 2-02-FULL-39-32; genus 2-02-FULL-39-32. Next base: position 40,354 of record MGUU01000024.1, read on the forward strand.
AAGCTCTCCAGTTTCAATTGAATAGGCGATGACGCCTCTACAAATTTGCTCTTCAATGATCAAATCCACCACATGAAATTCATCAAAAAATTTAACTTCATTTTTAATGCATTGCTGATAAAGAGTTTGCAAAATCATGTGTCCAGTGCGGTCCGCGGCAAAACAAGCGCGTTGCACCGGCCCTTTTCCAAATTCTTTAGTATGGCCGCCAAACCTGCGTTGATCAATTCTGCCATCTTGCGTGCGGTTAAAAGGCAAACCTAAATGTTCCAGCTCATACACAGTGGTCACAGCTTCTTTGCACAATATTTCTACAGCATCTTGATCTGCTAAATAGTCAGAACCTTTAACTGTATCGAACATATGCCATTCAGGGCGGTCTTCTTCTTTATTGGCTAGAGCCGCGCCAATCCCTCCTTGAGCTGCTCCAGTGTGGGAGCGTGTTGGGTAGAGTTTGGAAAGCACTGCTGTTTGAACTTTTGCTTGAGAAAGCGCTAAGGCAGCATAAAGCCCTGCTCCGCCTCCGCCCACTACAATCGCTTCAAACTGATGTATTTTAATCATTAAATCACTTGGGCTGAAAAGTAAAGAGGGTGAGAAATCCAACAAACAGCAGAATAAAACCTGTTGTGTACATGATGCTTAGCCAAAAAATTCTCCATGCTCCGGGCCTTAAATAATCATCCAAAATAGTTCTTAAACCATTCAGCCCATGCAAAAGCGCTAGAAAAAGCATGAGTCCGTCATAACTTCTCCAAAATGGTGTTTTCCAGCGATTTACCACGAATTGATAGTCAATCGTATCAATGCTATTGATTAGGTGCATGATCACAAGATGTCCAATGGCTAAGAGTAAAAGAAGGATTCCACTTAGCCTCATAAAGAACCAGGCAAAAAGTTCAAAAGAACTGTTCACAGGAATGGGCCGTCCGTTTTGAAAAGTTTCTGAATTTTGCATAGATGAATTTTTAGTTTGAAAAATATATTAAAAAATAATCAATTTTTTTCGTCTTAGGGTTCTTTTTCATAATTGGTTTAGTCGCGTTTAATGAGATAACATCAGAAAAGAGACCGGAATCATTGCCAAGAAAAAGAGCAGCATTTCTACATAAAAGATTTGACGATGATACTTAGTAGTTTCAGGAATAAAATCTATCAGTATAATTCTAATTCCATTTAAAGCATGGTAGAGCACTGCGGCAAACAGTCCCACCTCTCCAATTTTAAAAATAGGGTTGCGATAGATCGCTATGACCTTGTTGTAAATTTCCGGGCCCCAGCCTATGAGCATGGTGTCAATAATATGAATGGCTAAAAATAGCAGGACGCCAATCCCTGTAATGCGGTGGAAAATCCAAGACCATTGCCCTTCTTTACCCTTATAAATCATAAATTTAAATGATGTTATCAAAACTAAAATGGATAATCAATTCCAACAAAAAGAGCGGTTCCTTGCTCAGAAAATCCTAAATCAATAATGCCAACTACATTTGGACGAACCACAGTGCGAAAACCCAGACCTCCAACATGGTGCAGGTCCCAAATCCTACCATTATCTGGATCATGGAAAACCATTCCTGTGTCGTAGTAAGGGGTTAATTCAAAGTCAACATTTACATTAAAGGCGCTTAAGGTATAAACCCGGATCCTTTCTTCTATGGTAAGATTCATCTTGTTTCTGTCAATAAAGCGCGCGTCTCCAAACCCTCTTAACGAATCTTTGCCTCCTAAAAGAGATTGTTCATAAAAAGGGGTTTTGGAGCCATTTTCTCCTTCCACTAAAAAGCGCCAGCCTGTAATCCACTGATTATTTTTTAAAGGATAAAACCCTCTAGCTTCCAGACCCATTCTGTCATATTTTGTATCTCCTCCTAAAGGGCCGGCAATTTCCTCGAACAGATTAAAAAGATGTCCGCGGGTTGGAGCTAGGATCAAGTCGCGTGAATCATAAGAAAGCGTTAAACGCTGCGCTAAGACCGCTTTTTGTATGTCCACTCCTTCTGGCCTGGGAGAAAAAGTTGTGATGCTTGGCAAAGAATGGATGGGTCCATCTAGCGCATTAGCAAGACGGTAGCGATTGCTAAGAGTCAAACGCAAGCGCTCTAAAAAGTTGATGCCAGTAAATATTTGAAAATGGTTATCTTTCAAGGTATAGTTAGATTGATTTTTGAATTCTGATCTTGGGCCAAAGCCAAAAAATCTAAAAGAGCCGTCCCTGCGCACAGTTAGATCGCATTTAAAGTAAAACCATTCAGAAAGAAATTGGGAATCTTCATACCGGAATGTGATTCTTCTATTGGTTTCTGTGGCATAAGAAGCAATGATAAACATTTGAGCATTTTTATGAGGATACCAATAATGGCGCATGGTGCTGTTGATCCCAAAAGTGTGGTTGTAGGTTAGAGAAGGAGCAAGAATATGTTGGATTTCTTCTTTTTTATTTACAAATAAAAAAACAGGCAATACCCCAACGGTTAAGCCTGAATTTGGATCAGAAGAGGGAGCTGGAAGATAGACCCGTGTTTTTCCCGGAGAGGCTGCTATCATAATATTGATCAGACCTTGCAAGAATTTTTTTCCAAGAGTATGCGCTTCTTTAGCCGCAGCTTGAACCTCTTCCACTGCTGTGTGAGCGGTTTTGGTGACCATATCTTCCATAGGCTGGGTGACCCGGACAAGCAAGGAATTCTCAGGCTGGTTTTGAGAAGGCGGTTCTTCAGCGTTACAAAAAGAAAAAAAGAAAAAAATAATGGAGATTAAATAAAAAACTTTCAAAAGTTTCATTTGTAGAATTACTTTTTTGCGATGTAAAGGAGGAGGATCGTGTCTAAAATCCCCCAAACAAGCCAGAGAGCAAAAATAATATCGAGCAAGATAAAGAAATTGGTGGAGAGAAATTCCCGGGCTTGGTTGTAAGATTCTTCAATGCGGTTCAGTTTAATTTCCACGGTTTTATAGAGCTCATCAATGTTAAAAACTTTTACCACATCCTTATAGATGGTTCGTAAATGCCAGTCCATGTCAATTTTAGGGATGTTCTTAGAAACATTGTAAAGAGAATCCACAATGGAGAGTTTGTCTTTGCCAAAATCAATCGCATCTTGTGAAAAACGGAGGTAGCGGGATGGGATTTCCCAAAATTTGTAATAAGGGGGAAGCCGGTCCAATAATTTTTGCGCGCTGTCCACTTCGCTGTCTAAAACAAAATGATAGGATTTTAAGCTCCAGTATTGCGCGTAAGAAAGGGCCACTAGATCTAAGAGAGTGTCGAATTCACTGGAAGAGATCACAGCCCCAAAACGTTTGAGCAGGATCAATTCATTTTCATAATAACCTAAGTTTGTCAAAGGATCTTTGGTAAAGACAAAATCAGAAAGCATGTCGAAATTTGGCTCCCCGGCTACAATGCCGTAGAGGGCTTTATAGTGCTGCCGGATAAAATGATCCGCATTTTTAACATGGGAAGGATGAAAAATAAAAGCAGGAAAGGTTTCTGATTCTTTTAGCCGTAAATCATAGCGGTGAATGGCAAAATTTTGAGCGCGTTCAATCAGCTCATTCACTCTTTTTTGGCACCATTCAGCGATCGCAGTTTTTCCAATAAAGAGTTTTTCAACATTGCAGGAAAGTTCCGCGCATTCATTCAGGTTAAACTCCATTTGAAAATTAATTTGTATTAATCCCACACCGAATCTATAGAGATGTGATTCCGTGTTAGCTTCTGTATAAAGTTTGGAATTAAAGGAGATGGGTGGAAGGGCGTGCGCATAGATTTCATGGGTCATGCTTTGAGCCTCTTCTCCGGCAAAATCCAGCTCTAAGCCTAAGTCAAAAGGAAAAAAAAGGACTACTTGGGTTTTCATATGAAGGTTTTGAAGGAAATTTTAGCAGATTTTTTTAGGATTGACAAAAGAGAGTTGGGGGTTTAAAATGATACTCCACACCCACAAGGTTTGTGATATCTTTAAGAAAGGAAGTTTAATGATTAAATCATGTCTTTAAAATTAGATGAAAAACCGATCCTTTTAAAGTTCGCAAGAACAGTTCTTGAACGCTCCGTTAAAGAATCAGGTTTAAGAAATCAGGTGGATTGGTTAAAGGAACTGGTTCCTAATTTTTCCGTGAGCGACATGAGCCCTCAATCTCTTTTTGTGACTCTTAAAAAATTTAAAGAGCTGAGAGGCTGCGTGGGAACGATTTTAACTGAACTCCCTTTATTGCAAGGGCTTGGAAAATTGACCATGCAATCCGCTTTTTTTGATCCTCGTTTTTCCCCTTTAACTTTAGAAGAACTGCCCTTTATTCAAATAGAAATTTCTTTTTTATCTCCTTTAGAAAAAATTATTAGAATTGAGGAGATCATTCCCGGGGAACATGGCGTTTATCTAAAAAATGGATTTAATGTTGGACTTTTTCTGCCGCAAGTTTGGCAGGAGCTCCCCCATCTGGAAGAATTTTTGCAAGAGCTTTGCTTCTCTAAGGCTGGGCTTTCTAAAGACGCATGGAAAGATTCCAAAACAGAACTTTTTATTTTTACAGTGGATCACTTTGCAGAATAAAATTTTTTTAAGTCTTGGTTCTAATATTGGCGCAAGAATCAGAAATTTACAAACAGCAATAAAGTTTCTTAAAGCAAACCCAAAAATTCAAGTGGGCAAGCTCTCATCTATCTATGAAACTTCCTCTGTAGGCCCTAAACAAAGAGATTTTTTAAACTGCGTTTTAGAATTACAAACAGTTTTATCCCCTGAGCAGCTTCTTTTTCAATTAAAAGAGATTGAAAAAAAAATGGGAAGAAAAAAGACAATTCAAGATGGGCCGAGACAAATTGATTTAGATTTAATTTTGTATGGAGGGAAAAGGCTTCAATCTCCTTTGTTGACTTTGCCTCATCCTAGATTTCATAAAAGGAAGTTTGTTTTAAAACCATTACTTGAGATTGCGCCTAACTTAAAACCAATGGGTTTTAAGAAGACAATTTTACAGCTTTATCGTCGTTTGACAGACCCAAGTCAAAAAGTTAAACTACATCGAAAACAGATATGAAAATTAAAAAAATTACTACAGCCGCGCTTTTAGATATGAAAAAAAATGGGGAAAAGATCACTGCCCTTACAGCTTATGACGCGGCCATGGCAAAAATTTTGAACGCATCTCAAATTGAAATTGTATTGGTTGGGGATTCTGTGGGCAATGTAAAGTTAGGTTATGAAAATACAATCCCAGTCACTTTGGAAGAGATGCTGCACCACACCAAAGCGGTTAAAAGAGGAAATAGTTTTAGTTTGCTGGTGACAGACATGCCTTACCTAACTTATCAGCTTTCCATAGAGCAAGCAAAAGTAAATGCCGGCAGGTTAATTAAAGAAGGCGGGGCAGAAGCGGTTAAACTTGAAGGTGGTTTGGAAGTGGCTAACACCATTAAAGCGCTTGTGGAAATTCATATTCCAGTGATGGGACATTTAGGTTTAACTCCCCAGTCAATCCATCAAATTGGGGGATATAAAATCCAGGGAACGACTCAAGAATCTAAAGAAAAAATGGTTCGAGACGCAAAAATTTTAGAAGGCGCAGGAGTTTTTGCCATTGTTTTAGAGGCGATTCCAGAGGATCTGGCTCAAGAAATTACTAAAAAAATTTCAGTGCCTACCATTGGCATAGGCGCTGGTTCTGGTTGTGATGGTCAAATTTTAGTGAGCGATGATCTTTTAGGGCTTACAGAAGGACATGTGCCAAAGTTCGTCAAACAATATGCGGATTTAAAAGTAGAAATTTATAAAGCGGTGCGGGCGTTTAAAAACGAGGTTAAAACCAAACGGTATCCTTGTTCTTCTCGCCCATAAAACAGTTTTTAACTCGAGAGGTTCCAATGTTTCTGGCCATACTTATTTTAATTTTTACTCTCATCTTTTTTTTGGGGTACCTTTCTTCCAGCATCGTGTTAAAAGTTCCAAGAGCGGCCAATGAGTTTAATCCTAAATCTTTTGGTTATGATTATGAATCTTTTGCAACTTTCAGTGAAGACCAGATCAAAATAGAAGGATGGTTTGTCCAAGCAAAAGAGAAAAGCTCTACGCTGCTTTTTGTGCTGCATGGATGGGGAGCTAATCGAAGCGATGTGCTGGCAACAACTATTTTTTTAGCTAAAAAATATAATCTTGTTTATTTTGACTTTAGAAACCATGGAAGTTCTGGAGGAGATAAAACTTCTTTAACCTGTTTGGAAATTAAAGATTTTAAAGCAGTAGTTAATTTTATAGAAAAAGAAAAGAAAGAGTTTGTTCAGAAGTCTGGTGTCTTTGGTTTTTCCATGGGCGGTTCTGTGGCGATTAGCGCTGGAGCAGAGCTGCCTCAGCTGCAAGCGATTGTTGCAGAAAGCCCTTTTGCTTCTTACGAGGAAACAGTCTATCGTTTTGCTAAACTTTTTTATGGGGCTCCGCGGTTTGTGGTTCCTATCACACTTTATTTTATTCAAGCTCGTTTAGGATTTAATCCAGAGAAATGCTCTCCGATTCATTTTGTTTCTAAAATTGCGCCCAGAGCTTTATTGATTATTCAAGGCGGAAATGATTTGCGTATGCCGGTAAAAGAAGGACAGGCTTTGTATGATAGAGCAAGAGAGCCTAAGGAGCTTTGGATTGTTCCAGAAACAGATCATGGCGCTATTTTTGAAAAAAATCCAGAAGAATACCAAAAAAAAATATTAGATTTCTTTGACAAAGCGTTTAAAATTCTTTAAATAGGTCCGGGTTTAAGTCAGGATTAATTTCCAGATTTTTCCATTCGTAGGATTCAATCAGTTTTCCATTTTCTTCAAACAGTTCAATTTTTCTTATCAGATGATTTTGATCCATGGTAACACTGCGTTTAAATATCTTTCCATTTTCTAAATGTTCAAAAGAGATCTTTTTTAAGCCTTCGATATCAGTTGGAGAAATAAGAAGAGAGTCCCTGCTGTCTTTATTGATTCTTTTTTGCAGGAGTTGGCAGATTGTTTCTGCTCGGTGGATTAGCCCCGAGCGATCCACTGTTCCTCCTGAATCAGAAGAGACTTTTTTATCATTTAAAGCATAGTTTAGGACAAAGAATTTAAGTTTTGGGAAAGGTCTTACTTTTACAAGATTTGAGATCCCTGGATTATAAATCAAAACAGCGCCTTTTTTAGGCTTTTCTATGTCCATGCGGATTTTATTGGGAGAAAGATAGGAATAGCGCATGAGAGTCTCTGTTTGTTTGCCTTCATAATAAGTTTTGGCTTGGTAGGTGCATTGATAGGATCGTACTTCTTTATAGCGGCTCATGAGAGATTCACAGAGATCGTTGAGATCATTGGAAAAAGAAGGAGAAGAAAAAATAAAGAAAATAGAACTGATCCAGCCTATTTTCTTCACCATCTATTTTTTAATGTGGATGTGTAAGCCGCACTCTTTTTGATCTGGATTTTCCCACCACCATCTTCCTGCTCTTAAATCTTCCCCGGCTTTTATGGCGCGTGTGCAGGGGGAACAGCCAATGGATGTATATCCTAAGTCATATAGCTTATTGTAAGGGACTTTATTTTTTTTAATGTAGTCCCACACCTGCTCATTAGACCAATCTATTAAAGGGTTAAATTTAACAATACCTTTGCGCGGTTCGTCTAACTCCACTTTGGGTGTATTTGCGCGGGTGACTGCCTGAACCCTGCGTAAGCCTGTAATCCAGCTATCCAGTTGGCTTAAGATCCTATTGAGAGGAACTACTTTTCTAATGTTACAGCATTCCAGACGATTTTCAATGCTCTGACGAAAAGAGTAGAGCCCTTTTTCTTTTTCCAGTTTTTCCACAGCTTCTCTATCTGGGAATTGAGATTCTATGGGTACCCCATATTTTTCTCGAATCCGTTCCATGATCTCATAGGTTTCTTCATTCAGCCTGCCGGTATCCAGGGTGAAAATTCTAAAATTTTTGTGATTAATTTTATAAAGCATGTCAATCAAAACAGAATCCTCGCATTGAAAGCTGGATGCCAGGGCTATTTTAGGAGAAAAATTTTCTAAAGCCCATTTTAAGAGCTCTTCAGCAGTTTTGGATTCCAATTCTTTGGTTATTTTTGTAATTTCTTCCAGCGGTATTTTCAATTTTTTATTCCTCTTTAGATATAAAAAGTATGGTTTTCAATGGAGATGCTTTTATGCAATATTCGATTTAATGAATTTTACAAAAAAAGAGTAAAATGTTAAAGTTATATCCTCAATAAAAATTTCTATTGTTTTTATATTTTTTCAGAAAAAATAGGGTTCATTCTCGAATTAAAAATATATTATGAAAGTGAAAATTGCTGTTTTAGCTTCAGGCAATGGCTCTAACTTGCAGGCGATTATTGATGCCACTTCTTCAGAAGTTCTCAAGTTGGCAGAAGTAGTTCTTGTGATCGCAAATAAGAAAGAAGCTTTTGCTTTAGAAAGAGCTAAAAGAGCAGGGATTGAAGCTCTTTTTTTAGATCCTCTTTCTTTTTCCACACGTTTCTCTTATTTTGAAAAAATAACAGACGAACTGGAGAATAGAAAGGTGGATTTAGTTTGTCTTGCAGGTTTTCTTTTAAAGTTAGAAGGTCCCATCCTAAAAAGATTTTCTAAACGACTTTTGAATATTCATCCTGCGCTTTTGCCAAAATTTGGCGGGAAAGGAATGTATGGCCATCATGTGCATGAAGCGGTTTTAAAAGCAGGAGAAAAAGAGTCTGGATGCAGCGTGCATGTAGTGGATCAAGATTTTGATCATGGCCCAATCCTTTTACAAAGAAAGGTTCTAGTTTTACCCGAGGATACTCCGCAAACTTTAGCGGATAGGATTTTGAAAGAGGAACACCTGCTTTATCCAGAAGCGATCCATCTTTACATACAAAAGTATCTCAAGTAAGTTTGAATCTCATATTAAATTATTTGTTGGCATCAAAAAAAAAGTTTTTTAAGGAGAGTTCTCACCAGGTATAAAAAGGAATATTTTCTCTATCCGTATGCGTGCAATTCACAGTCACCTCTCCTGATTGAGAAGAGTATATCCATCCCCCAACATCAGTCACATCTGTGCTGGCTACAGTGCTGGTATAGACAGTTAGTTCACTAGCAGAATCATTATGATATTTTCCTAATTTAGCGGTAGGAACTACATCTATATATTGGGTTGTTAAAGATATTAAGTTTTGAGCATAGACTCCAAATTCACTTGCAGAATACATGGAAGAACCAGACCTTAAAGCGCTTAAAGAGCCTTTGGTAGCGCCTTCTTTAGAGCGGCGAAAGAGTTCAGCGAATTTTGGGGTTACAACAACCACTAGAATAGCCAGAATAGTAACAGTTAACATTAGTTCTACTAGAGTAAACCCTTTTTTTTGAAGGAATGGGGAGCGCATAAGAATAATCAATGTTACTAATTTTGTAAGTTAAGACTCAAGCAACGCAATTGATTAATTTTTAATGATTTGTTAAGATCAAAATCTCATGAAAACTGAAAAATTTTGTATCTCTAATCTTAAAAAAGAGTATCATTTCACCCTTGCCCTGTAGGGTTATAAAAACTGATTATTTTTCCACTTTTGTTTCGAAAAAATGTCTATTTTTTCGTCTTGCCTGTCCATGAGACTATCCTTGGAGCGAAGTCGAGGAGTTCTTATTTTTTAATTCAGTATTCGAGTTGAATTGGAGATTTTTTTTGAATCGTTTAAAGATAGTTTTTTTCATTTATTCTTTACTTCTATTTTGCGCTTGCAAGAAAGAGTCTCATTCTTTGAAAGTGCGTTTAGGTTATTTTCCGAATATCACGCATGCTCAGGCTTTAGTTGGAGTCTCTCAAAATATTTTTCAAAAACATTTAGGCCAAGTCCTTTTAGAAACAAAAGTTTTCAATGCCGGACCTCAAGCCATAGAAGCTCTTTTTGCCGGGGCATTGGATGTGGTTTATGTGGGACCTAATCCAGCTATCAATGCTTATGTAAAGTCCAATGGAGCTTTTAAAATTATCTCTGGCTCTTGTCTGGGAGGAGCCTCTTTGGTGGTTAGAAACGATGCTGGAATTGCTGGCGCGGGAGATTTTAATGGAAAGCGGATCGCCACGCCTCAAGCGGGAAACACTCAGGATATTGCGGCAAGGATTTGGTTAAGAAACAATCGTCTTAAATTGAGAGAAAAAGGAGGCACAGTCCATCTTTTACCCATAGCAAATTCTGATCAGCTCACATTATTTTTAAAAAAAGAGCTGGATGCTGCATGGACCGTTGCTCCATGGACGCATCGTCTCATTCAGGAAGCTAATGGTAAAATTTTTATGAAGGAAGAAAATTTATGGAAAGATTTAACCGGGGGGCAGTATGCCACTGTTGTTATCTTAGCGAGCGATCAATTTGTAAAGGCGCATCCGAAAATCATTAAAAATCTCTTGCAAGCGCATATGGAAACAACTGACTTTTTAAAATCTAATTCCAAAGAGGCAAAGGAACTAGTAAATCAAGAACTTAAAAAGCTTACAGGTAAATCTTTGGCGCCCGAAGTTTTTGAAAACTCTTTTAAGGAAATTGAGTTTACTTTGGATCCTTTAAAAGTTTCAATCCAGAAGCAAGCTCAGTGGTCGTTTCAGGAAGGGTTTTTAGGAAAGAAAGAGCCGGAGCTCTCCACCCTTTTTGATCTTTCTATTTTAAATGAATGTTTAAAAGAAAAGGGAAAAGGTTTGGTGAATTAATGTTTAAAAAGAAATCCAAACATTATTTGGAAACATCCGCGTCAGAACTTATTGTAAGAAATGTGACTAAAACATTTCCCACCCGCACAGGGAACACCAATGCTTTAAAGAATGTTAGTTTTGACGTGCGGGAAGGGGAATTCGTCTGCTTGGTTGGCCCCTCTGGCTGCGGTAAATCCACATTGCTTAATTTGATTGCTGGATTGGAAAAACCAGATAGCGGTGAGATTCTTTTAGATGGGAAAGAGGTGATTGTCCCAGGACCAGACCGGGTTGTGATTTTTCAGGAAGGAGCGCTTTTCCCTTGGATGAGTGTTTTGGAAAACGTAGAGTACGGTCTTAAGATACGCGGGGTAGGCGCTAAAGAACGACAGGAGATCGCTTTAGAGTTTTTAAGTTTAGTGCATTTAGATAAATTTGCGCATTCTTTTATTCATGAGCTTTCTGGCGGGATGAGGCAGAGGGTGGCTATTGCCCGCGGGTTAGTGCTTGAACCAAGAATTTTATTAATGGATGAACCTTTTGCGGCTTTAGACACTCAAACCCGGGATCTTTTAGTGGAAGAGCTAAGAGGCATTTGGAGCGAATTAGAAAATACGGTTTTTTTTGTGACTCATAATGTGAGAGAGGCGGTCTATCTTGGGGATCGGGTGATCTTGCTTTCTTTTCGACCTGGGAAAGTAAAGAATATTTTTCCTATTCCAGTCACGCGTCCCAGAGATCCGGACGATCCAAAGTTAGAGCAAATTGTGCGCTCTATAGTGGAAGAACTGCACGATGAAGTGGAAAAATCAGTTTCCGAAGAGCTAAAGGAATAGAGCCCATGCGTAAATTTTTTTTACAGATTATATTTTATACCGGTTTAATTTTACTTTGGCAAGGAGTAGTCAGTTTAAAGATTTGGCCCGAATATCTTTTCCCTTCGCCATTAAAAGTTTTGCAAGCCATGGTTCAGGGTTTCAGTGATGCCAGTTTTTTTCTAGCTGTGGAGATGAGCATGAAAAGAATCCTTTTAGGTTATGGGCTTTCTATTCTGGGAGGCTTGATCCTTGGATTTTTATTAAGTCAAATTCGTTTGTTGGAAGAAACCTTGGGCTCTTTAGTTTTAGGATTTCATACTTTACCCAGCATCTGTTGGCTGCCATTGGGAATTTTATGGTTTGGTTTGTCGGATGGGGCAATTTTGATAGTGATTCTTTTTGGTTCTCTTTTTTCTCTTACCCTAGCCACCACAGACGCAATCAAAAATATTTCACCTATTTACATTCGGGCTGCAAAAACCATGGGTTCTAAAGGCTGGCATCTTTATTGGGATGTGGTTTTGCCTGCGGCTTTGCCCACGATTGTCACAGGTCTTAAACAGGGGTGGTCTTTTGCCTGGAGATCTTTAATGGCAGGGGAACTTTTATTTGTTAGTTTAGGGTTGGGTCACCTTTTACAGATGGGACGAGAACTAAATGATGCGGCTCAAATGTTTGCAGTGATGATTTTAATTGTTTTAATTGGCGTGGTTGTGGATTTTTGGATTTTTGGTAAAATTGAAAAAAAGGTGCGGCTGCGCTGGGGGTTACTTGAAAAAAGATAAATGACAATAACTCTTCCCAATATTTTAGATACGATTGGCAATACTCCGCTTGTAAAACTAACTTCATTCCAAAGATGGATTCCAAAAGAGGTTTCTATTTTTGCAAAATTGGAATCTAAGAATCCGGGCGGTTCAGTAAAAGACCGGGCTGCAAAAAAAATGATTTTAGAAGCGGTTCGCTCTGGAGAGCTAACGCGGGAAAAAACTATTTTGGATTCTTCCTCTGGCAATACCGGGATTGGCTATGCTTTAATTGCCGCGGCTTTAGGATATAAATTAGAGTTAGTGATGCCGGAAAATGCCTCAGAAAAAAAGAGGACGATCGAAGCTTTTGGCGCAAAGGTTATTTTTTCCGATCCTTTGGAAGGGTCGGACGGCGCTATCCTGGAAGCTCAAAAAAGATTTAAAGAAAATCCAGGGAAATATTATATGCCAGACCAGTACAATAATCCTAACAATTGGAAAGCTCATTACGAAACCACGGCTGAAGAAGTATGGAAACAATCTCATGGGAAGTTAACTCACTTTGTGGCAGGCATTGGCACATCTGGAACTTTGATGGGAACCGGGAAAAGGCTGCGTGAGCTAAAAAAAGAGATCCAAGTCATAGCGGTAGAGCCGGAAGGCGCGTTGCATGGTTTAGAAGGATTAAAGCATATGGAATCTTCCATTGTGCCCGGGATTTATGACCCTAGTGGCTATGATCGGAAAATTTCTGTTTTTACAGAAGATGCTTATGAAATGACTTGCAGGCTGGCTCGGCAAGAAGGGATTTTGGCAGGATACTCTTCCGGAGCAGCTTTACAAGCCTGTTATCAACTAGCGAATGAAATTAAACAAGGCCTGATTGTGACTATTTTTCCTGATGGCGGAGAACGTTACTTACAAACTCAATTTTGGTATGAAGTATTAAAATATTGGGAAGAACACTGGAAATTTTTTGAAACAAGATAGTAATTAATCGTTAGAATTGAAAATTTTTGAAAGACGCACAAAAAATTATTTAGAGTAACTTCACCTAACGTTGGATCGCAATTTTAACTGTTTTTGTTTTTCCGCTTTCTTTGACTAAAGCAAAATAGATTCCGCTCTCTACTTTTTGATCAGATTCAGTTTGAGCGTTCCACTTGACCCTGCCGTCGCCATCTTCATCCTTAAGCTGTTTAACTAAATTACCTGAAAGCGTATAAATCTTAATTTCCGAATAGGCAGGAAGACCTCTAAAGATAATCCCATTATTTATATGCTCACTATTTCCGGGTTTAAATGGATTAGGATAGACCATAATATCAGAAGTAATATCCGCTGCATATTCCATAATCGCGAATAAAGTAAGATGATCTACTTTTCCAATCACTCTTTTATTGGTTCTGTCCACGCTTGAATTTGGAACTAGAACCCAAAGGCCGGTAGATTCGTCATAATAGAAGAGGCGAAGAAGATGTTCATTTAGGTTCGATATATCACTGTCAGCATAAGGAAGATTAATTGTTACTTCTTTTTTAAATTTTTTTGTTCCATCAGTTAAGGTAATTTCTCTCATGATTCCAGTTCCTTTTATTTTTGGATCATTTTGCAAAGGAGGAGCGTTTGTTTTTTCTTCAATCATAATTTGCGTGGAGTTGGCTAAAGCGTCTGGCGGAATTTCCACTTGCACCCCATCTGCTGTGGCAAAGATATTTTTATTCGTTATGTCAATTAAAGACCGAACCACAAATTTGTAATGAGCGGCTTGTGCGCCGCTATTGCCAGCCCCGTCTTTGGCAATTGAATGAAAGTACCAGGTGTTATCTGCTATAGGGATAGATTCTTTGCAAGTTCCATCGCTTGAAAAATTGTCTGACTGAGAGGGAGTAGAATCAGGCAGACTGTCCACTTTCCAGTAATAGCCTGAAACGCCTGAAGAATCTTCAGGCCCTGAAACTTTAAACTCTGGTTTTGGTTCTGGGTAACTATTAGTTGAATTTGGATGTGTTTTAGAAATAATGGAACTTGGTTTTTTTGGAGCGGTTAAATCTATTTTAATTCCATTGGAATTGTCAGAATAGCTCCCATAGAGGCCAGCTCCATTTTTTGCCCGTACTCTTGCATAGTAAGTTTCCCCTTCTTTTGCGCCTGTGACTGTTTTTGAAAAAACATTGCCTACATCCCCATCAAAAAGGTTCGATCCACCCGGACTATTTCCAACCTGCAAATAATATCCTGCGATTCCAGTTTCTAAATCTTGAGCCGTGCCAGATTCCCAGCTAAAAGGTATGCTGGTTGAATTCGTGTATGTTCCTTGATCTTCAGGCACAGATGGGGCGCCAACAACAGGTGTATTATCTTGAATAGTGAGTGAAACTGAAATAGTAACTTCGGAGCTGGAAGAGTTTGGGTCTGAGATCACAACTGTGGTTTTGTGAGTTCCTACAGCCAGACCAAATGGTTTTACTGAAACTGTAATTTGGGTTTGATCATTTTTTGCCATATATCCAGAATTAGAAGAAAGAGTTAACCATGAATTGGAAACTTTTCCTGTCCAGTTTAAAGTGGAATTTTCTGCTCCTGTATTCGTAATGGTAAAAATTTGAGGATCGCTGCTATTAGATGCATAAGCAGCAGTGAAACTTAGAGAATTTTTATTAAGAGAGATGGTAGGAATGGGTAAGCTAATATCTGCTGTCATGGTGGCTGAGGAGTTGCTGATATTGGAAATGCTAATATTGCTATTAGAACCATTATAAAATTTGCTGGAAGGATTGGAACTATTATTAAAAGTTTTATTGCCGGATGATCCAGGATATGGATCTCCGCTATCTCCATAACTTGAGCTACTGTCTAATTGATTTAAACCATCTGCTTCCACTAAATCCACAAGTTTTCTTGATTCATTTCCATTGCCTGATTGAGATTCATCAATATGCCAGATTAAAAGCCCTGAGCTAGGCAGCGCCTGATCATATCCGGTTTTTTGCCTATTTTCAATTAAAAAATATTCTCCTGTGCCGAACATTTCTGGGCCATTAGGGTTAGATAAGAGTTGTTTGATTCCTCTGTCAGAATTTTCAGATGTTTCAACTTGGCTGAAGGAAGCTCCTGTGATAAAGTTTTTTATCTGGGTAGGAGTGACCCATCCTAAATAAGATTTGCTCCAAGCGCTATGGTGGCTAGGGCTGTCTCCGGCATAGAGTATTCCATTCCATGAACCAGAAGCCATAATATCCCAATCTCCAATTCCAGCTGAGGAACCATTTGAACTATCCGTATCATAAAGATCAGGCAGACCTAAATCATGGGACAGTTCATGACAAATGATCCCTATTGTGGCTTGATGATTATAGTGCAGTTCGCCAAATTGCGTATATCCGCTTGAAAATCCAGCCACTGTGGCGCCATCTACAACTGGAGGGTCAACAAAGAAAATTGACCAGCGATGCCCCCAAACAGAGGGTGTGGTTGGGGAGTAGGCTGTTTCATAACCTGCGGGTATGATGACAACATGCAATTCATCTGTAGAGAGATAACCATCATTATTGGCATCAAAGGAAGCAAAATTTACATAAGAATCAGCTGCGAGAATTGCATCTTTGGTAAGTTGTTGATTGGTCTCATCAATGTTAGAACCCGTGTTGGGATGGTTGTAAGATAAGGTGACTACTACAATTCCATTGTTAGCAGTCCCATTGCTCTCTTGCGCAGGCGCCATGGTCAGTTGGTCATAAGAAACTTCTTTAAAATATTTTTTTACGCTGTTGGTTGCGCCAAAAAATTTTTCTTCCCAATCTGCTTCTGTAGTCGTTAAATTTCGATTTTTAAAATTGACCAGTATCGCTAAAATTTTGTGCGTGCCTAAAGTTGGTTCTACCGATGCTGCTGCTTGCGCGGAAAATTGGGGAGCAAAAAAACTAGGAGCTCCACGCGTTTTAATTGCTTTAAGAGTCTCTAAGTCAGAAGATGTGATTTTTTTTATGCCTTGCGGCTGGTCTTTGCCAACGATAAGGTTGCTGGGAACAAGACCTTTCGTTGAATCTATTTTTGCGTATTCAAAATAAAGGCTTTCTTTATTTAAGATAACAGGATAACCCTCTTCAGTTTCCAGCCAGTTTGCCCACTCATCTCCTTTATTAAGAACTTTTATTTTAGTTCCATCCGGCTGTTCAATGGATTGCCATTGTTTAAACCCTGGGGCGGAAAATAGAGGGGGCTGAACCCAGAATAAAATAGAAAAAAGAGTCAGGATAAAGATAAAAAAATCCCGGTTCAAAATCATTTTGCTTTGGCTTTGTGACCTGGTTCTCATTACCAAAATTATAGCTAGGTTCCTCTAACTATTCTTCAACTTTTTGTAACAAATTTGTAACACTTTTTGTAACGCTTTTTTCCGTTACAAAATTGTTACAAAAATGTCACAAAAAGTTTAAGATCAAACGACCTGTTTTGCCGTATAATAAAAAGGTTATTTTTCACTTTTTTTACTAGAAAATGAAATCTTTTTAAAATTTATGAAAAAAATGTTTTCCTTAGTTCTGGCAGCTTCTTTGCTCTTTAGCATGGCGGCCCCAAGTTTTGCCCAAGCTAAAATCTATGAAAGGCAAAGAGTTGACCAGCTGCGCGCTTTAAGCCAATTCACAAAAAATCCTCTTGCTTTAGTTGTGCAACACCTTGCGGAAAAATTGGTTCAGAATCCAAAACAGTTCCATTTATTTTACGAACAATATATCCATGAATTAGAAACCATAAGTAAAAAAGAGAATGAGTTTAAAGTTCCATTTAAATCTCTTGCCAACAGATTTCTTTTCGCAACCCCGATTTTTAGCGTACGAGATGAAAAAATTTATGTTTTAGCCGCAATCAGGGGAAAACATTTTCAAACCAATCTGGCGCTGATATTTTCTAAAGATGGGAACTTTGAGTCTAAGGTAGAAAAAGATTTTGAAATCAAAAAATTACTTACAGAAAATGAATTCAAAGTAAATGAAAACTGGGAGCTTAAAGATATAAGAAGAGGACTATCCTTATGGCCTAACTTCCTTGTAGAGCCTCAGAAAGAGGGATCAAAATTAAATTTTAAACCGAATCAGCTTATCGCCGATCTTCATGCAAAGAGCCCTTTTAAAAAACAAGACAGGATAAAGAAAAAAAGTTTTGAACCTTGGGTAAAAGCAGCATCCATTCTTTTAGTTTTAAACCTCACTACTCTTTTAACTCAGGGCTGCGTTTCAGTAATAACGGAACAATCTTCCATGTCTGTAGCTTCTTTTCCTTTTATGAATCTTTATTTTACGGCGATTGCGTTAATCTTATTGAATCTATACAGTCTGATCACTAAACATCAAAATTATTTTCCAGCTTTTGTTTTTTACCCCTATTTTTCAGTAAAGAAAGTACGGTTGCCAGATTGGCTATTTCTATCCAATTTAATACCCGGCAAAGGGAACGAGCCAGAGGGCAAATCAGCCCAACTAAACGAGATTCGCGCTTCTGATGGAGAATCGGAGTTAGAACCGGCTCCCCAAACAAAAATAAATACAAAACATATCACAGATGGATTTAATAAAGTTCGGCTGATGGATGTTACAGGAGTTGAAAGGCTGGGAGTTATGGGGGATGTGCAAGCAAATTATTTGCAGATGTTAAATGCCCTTGAAAAATCCGGATTTATTGACAGCAAAGGAGATTGGATTGCAGGTTCAGCAGTTCTTATCTTTGATGGAGACTTAATAGACGGCGGGCCAAATCCATGGGAGGTATTACAGTTTGTTTATAGTCTTCAAAACAAGGCGAGCGCTCAAGGAGGAAAAGTCATTGCAGTGATGGGCAATCATGAATATATGTTTTTAAACAGCGTTGAAGGAAGAGATCGCTACGCGCGAGAGTTGATTTGGACCCATTGGTTGAGTGATGACAATGCCATGACCGGGCTCAATACTTTGAAAAAATTGCTTGGCAGAGAACATTTAGATTCAAACTGGGAAAAAGATAGCCATGCTGAGTTAGGGTATGCGGTTCAAAATAGAGAAGAACTTTTAAGAGAAATTCATGAACGGTATCCGGAATTGAATAACATTCTAAGATGGATGCAGCATTCCATGCCTTATGCGGTGCGAATCAATGAAAATGTTTTGGCAGCGCATGCAGCTCCAGATTTTTATGCCAGGACATTTGAAGAGATCGCTTCTAGCGCCAGAGGAGAACTAATGACTATACAGGATAGGGAATGGGTCAGTAATTCTCAACGCGTAAGAGAGTGGATGAAAAGGTTGGGATTTGAATATTTTGTTTATGGTCATACCTGCCAAACTCCAATTGGTGTAGGGAAAAATGGAGGCATTCAAGGCAAAGTCAGTCAAATCATGCCTAAAATTTACAATATAAATACAACTCCTCGTCAGGCAGCAGAGGGAGGGGCTGCGGCTGTTCTAGAATTTTTATTTGACAGAAACTTAGCGCATACTGTTAAAGTGACCTATGGGGAGAACGAGTTTGGCTTAGAAGATGAAATTTTTGAACATTACTCAGTTAAAGTTTATCGCGCTTTTATGGAGGCTGCGGAAAAAATTGGGGCTAAGGGATTACTTGACTTTATTACCAAGAACATTAATCACAAAAATATGGTTAGACAATCTTCAGAAGGTCAAGTCTATAAAATTGAGGGCTTAGAGGATTATGAACTTCACCTCCCACCAGATATTAAATTTGATGATTTTAAACCTGTACAGGATCCTTTTCCAAAGAGTAATTTTGGTCAGGCGGTTGCTCAGTTGGGCAGTGTGACTATTCATAAGAGATTATTCGGAGTTCCCTATAGTGTATCTTCCCTTTCATTTGAAGAGAGTCCAACTTTAGATTCCCTATATGAAAAGCATCTTGAGATTGCCGCAGGAATGGCTCAAAGCGCTTATGACAACTTAGCCATAGACTTAAAAAATATTCAGGATGCTGGTTATACGCTTGATTTAACAAATTCAAATAATATTTTTATTGATCCAGAACATTCAAGATTTCAACCGCATCAACTGATTTTAGAAAAAGACGATTCATTGACTCATGCTTCAAGGTTGGCGGCTTGTCTCCTCAATCATGAGTTTGCGGCAGAAAAATATAATGGAAAGGACCCTCGCATATTTTATTGGCGAAGATTAATCCTTGAAAAATCTTTAATCGCAGCTCAAACTAGTGGACTCATATTTTCAAATGAGGATTATCAGAATCATGCATTATTTAATTTTGATTCTGAAATGGAGTTAGCTTTTGAATGGGCCGGCTTAAAAGGAGAATGGCCAAAAGTACAAAGTAGGATGATGGAAAAAGTCGAGGTTCAGAAAATTTTTTCAGATTATCCATCTACTTTACCCAAAAAGGGATTGGTTTTGTCTAGCAGACAGAGAGCAGGCTTAAGAGGTTTTGAAGAGATTTTTTACAGCGCTCTTTTAGTTGGTGGAATAGGAGAAATCTGGAATCATCTATTTTGGGCAGCTCCCACGATTGGTTATTTAATCGGTTCTGTTATCAGCCTGCTCCTCTTTATGAAAACACACAAAAAACCAATTTATTTAACCTCTGAAGGCGTTCTCACTCACGCACCTCCTTTAGGAATGGATGAAGAAGCAGCTCAACTAAGAGCAAAAAAAATTCTTTTTTTAATAGCAGTCACTCTACGATCCATTTATCTTTTAACTCTTTATCTATCTCCCTTTGGAAATATCATTGACCTGATCCTTGCAACCATTGCAGCTATTGTTGCGCATGGGTTTATTTATAACAGCAAACTAGCTCCAAGATATTATTGGCCTTTAGCAATGGCTTCTCCAACTAAGCGAACCGAATTTAAATCAGAACAAGATAGAGAACGTTCAGAAATTGCTGCGCGTTCCATTAAACATGGTTCATGGAATGAACTCTCTATTAAATTATCCGTTCTTTATAAAGCCATGACACAATTAGATGAGCCAGATCGTTTAAGTTTAGAAACAGGAGATCATCTTCAAGGGCTTAGGGATCGTTTAGACCTTTATGCTGAACGAGTCAGCCTTCAATTTCAAGATCATGAACTGCTTGAGTATAGAGAAGTTTTAGAAATTTTAATCGGTTTTTTAAAGAACGAAATTGGACCGCGTCTTAATAATAAAGCTTTGATCAGCCTTTCAAACCATTCTACTCTTCAAGTTTATCACACCCGTTCCATTGAAATTATAGAGGATTTAATTTCTTTTATTGATGGAAATATAGAGGAACGGAAAACAACATTTGGAATTAAGGAAGTAATTGAGGAAGCGTTCGAGAATGTATTTAATGAATCATTTAGGGAAAGATATGCGAAAAGAGGGAATGAAATTACTTTGGAATTTGAAAGTTTTGAAAATAACCTTATTGAAAGTGCTGGGGACAGAAGAAAAATTCTAAATGTTTTTAGAACCTTATTTATGAACACAAGGCAGGTATGGCAGGAGAGATTACAAGCTGAAGCTAAAGACAATGTTCCGCCGCCTTTATCCTTAGAGTTGAGCGTTAAATTAAGATGGGTTGGAGATAAACCTATTCTTGAAATAATAGATAATGCAGGAGGATTTCAGAATGACGGGCTCTTGGATGTCCCAGAGAGTCAAGAACCAGATCGGCAAAAGATGTTTTTCTTAAATGTTTCAGAACGTAAAGGAGGATCTGGGTTAGGTTTAGCAGAAGTCTGGCATCTCATAAAACTTCACAGCATTAAAGATCAGCCTGCATGGATTCATGCCAGCAATCTTTCAGATCACAAAAGCAGAAAAAAAGGAGCTAAATTTACTATTTTTCTGCCAGAACTTATTGTCAAAACTGAAAGTAAATCAGAGGATACACCAGATGATCCAAACATAAAGATACTTAATAAACATAATTGGATTTTGTCTAAAGCTCGAAGGGAATTAGGACTCAAGCTTGCTGGACGCGGCGGAGGTTATTTTAGATTTTTTAAGGAGAAGGGACTGCTGCGAGAGTTAAAGAAAAAGATCATTGAAAGATTAATTGAACACCATTGGAATTTTATTAAAACAGCTCAAAGTTTAGGAATTAACGAAATAACATTAAGAAATTTTAGAAAAGAGCTTAAAATCAAAACTTCTAGAAAAATAAAGAATTCTGCTGCTAAAGTCAGATCAGAAAACAATCCAATTATCTTTGAATCTTCAATGATTTCAGATGAGGAATTATTGAGTAGAAAACCTTCATTAAAACCTACAGTTAAGAAAAAGAATCAATTTATCCAAGGGCTAGATATTTTTGCAGATATGGTTTTAGCTGACATGAGAAGAAATGGCGTAACCCCTGAAGATTTTATTAAAGAGGCGGAAAAATATGCGTTAGTTCGTATGGAGATTTTATCTAGGCTTAACCGCAAGGATAGAAAATTCTTTGCGCAATATACAGATAATAAAGAGCTGGAACTTATTTTTAAGGCTATGGAAACAGCTGAAACCTATTTGGGAAACTCTTATAAAAATTATTTTGTTGGAATTATAAAAGACTATTTTGAAAAAGGTTCTTCATTTATTTTTGAAGATTTTTGCAGATTAGACCTTTGGTTTAAACAGAATGATGAATGGTATAAAAATCTTTTTGACATTCCAATGGATTATAGACCCAGAGAAAATGATATTGGCGCTCTATTTGAAGAACTTACAGGTTTTAGTTTGGAATCCATTCATGACAGGGATGGGGTACTTTCTATCCCCTATCTTTATTATGCCATGCAGGTAAGAAAGTCAGTTAATCCTGAACATAAACCACTAGTTGCGGTATATGGCGGAGCAGGCGCTGATATTTCAACATTTTTATTATCCACAGATGCTTCTACAGGTTATTTTGTTACGCAAAATCAAGTAGATGCCGAACAACTTAAAAGTATGATGGAACAATGGGATTCAATAACATTTGATGACGATTATGCTAAAGATAAAAGGCTTTATGGTTTTGGAAATGGCGGAACTCTTGATAAAAGAAAGGGCGCAATTTATAAAGCGATAGTCCAAGAACTAAAAACAATTGGAGTTAGAAAAGAATCTGTAAGAATTGAAAATAAGGATGGTCATACAAAAATTATTTTAGACTGGGTTTACCCGGGGACCAATCAGCCTAGAACTTATTCAATTACTTATATAAAGCAGCGGTTGCAGAAGATTGGCAGCCCTGAAACAACTGACCCTTTGCTTAATTCTGCGCTTGAAAAAGGCATTGATATCTACTATCAAAAAGCTGTACAGGATACAAATAACTTATGGGGTCAATTCTTGCCTAGGGTTGCAAAAGCAATTAGAGTGGGAGGCGCTTCCATTACAGATGATTACCAATCCATAAGCGGTATTCACAACCCTGAACCGTTTCTTAATACAGAGTCACATCATTTTGTTTCACTTAAACAGAATTCCTCTAAAAAAATATTCGATTGGTGGAAAAAAATAATTCCTTCAAAATCTAACTACGGTTGGGACGTAACGATCAGAATAAAAAAAGAACAACCTCAACAACAACTTATTACTGCTGTCGCAAAAGCCAAAGATAGAACAAGTGGCGTTAAAGCAGAGGACCTGCCTTTAGTGGCATTGGCGGATTTGGTGGCAACAGATATGGTCAGGGCTCATATCCCTCCAGAAAAATTTGCGGAAAAAGCAGAAGAATATACGATTGCAAGAATTTATGCGCTTTCTAAAATGGATCCGAAATGGTTAGAAGAAGCTCGAGATTTTACAATAACTAAAAATTTAAAATTAATCTATACGTTACTTCAGACTGCAACTATAAACTGGGGGGCTGAACCCCAAGTTCAGCTTGCAGGCTTGATAAAAGCTTATTTTAAAAGTAAAGATTTTAAAGCTCTGCTTCCTCAATTTAAGAAAGAATACGATCATGTCCCATCTAATTTTTCTCAGTGGTTAAATAAAAATAAGAAAATAGTTCTTTCAAAAAGATTTAAGAAAGGTGAATTATCTAAAATTGTCAGCCGCATTACAGGGTTTAACCCAGAAATTATTAAAGACCGCACCTCAGTTCTTTTACTTCCCTTTGTTCATTACGCAATGTCAGTTTGTGAGATTGTGAACCCGGATCATAAAGATTTAGTGGGACTCTATGGCGGAGCAGGCGCTGATATTTCTTCCTTCCTGCTTTCAACAGACGCAGGCACAGGGTATTTTGTTACAAACAATAGCGTGGATGTCCATAAATTACAATCCTATTTAAGGGAATGGGATTCTAAAACAGTCGAGTCTGATTATACTGACCAGGAGTACACTTACAAAAAACGTTTGAGGGGTTTTGGAGAGGGCGCTTTTTTACAAAACAGTCCTGAAAACATTTATTGGGCAATTGCAGCTGAACTTAAAAGCATGGGAGTAGAACTGAATGCCATTGAGGTTGAACTAGATCAAGGAGATACAAAATTAAGTTTCAACTGGGCACATCCGGTTACTAATAAAAATCGTAAATATACAATTTTTTATATTAATTCTAATGTTGAAAGTATTGGCAATGGAACAGGGGACAATAATCTTTTAAATAAAATTTTAGATTCAGGCATTGATTTTTATTACGAAAAAGCAGGGATGAACATTCATAAAAGTTGGGGGAAATTTCTTCCCCGCATTGCAGAAGCTATTAAATTAGATGGAATGGTTATTATTTGCGATTTTGACGGAGATGAAAGACCAATAGACTCAATGCCGCATTTACAAAAATTAGGCTCAAAGTTTACTAGTTGGGGAGAATCCCTTTCCATGCGCTGGTGGCGCATGTTTATTCCTTCTCATTCCGGTTATGGATGGGAAGTTAAAATTAGAAAAAAAATAAGAAATTCCATTGCGATACAATTTGATACAACTGAATGGGATAGCGAACTATTAGAGTTTTACAAGCTGGGAGAAATAGAAAAATTGCAGAAAATTGTATTAGAAGAATCTGGTCTAAGGCGGATGGGGCAGGCCATGAAAGCGTTTGAATATTTTCTTCAAGAAGATTTAAGCACTGATTTTGGCAAAACTTTATTTTCGAGCATTCATGAAATTAACAGTAAAAAACCTTTAGCAATTTCTCAATCCCTTGTTTCAGTTTTGGAAGATGTGTTAAGGCGCGGGAAACTGAGCGACATCAATTCTGAACAGGTGATAAAATTATTGATGTGGATTATGATGCAACAGCCGCATTTGATTAGCGAATCCATTCGGGAAACATTAGAAATTCTGCTGGAAAGAAAAAATCTCAGTTCTCTTGAATTTAACGCGATTGAGAATCTTATTAGCTTAGCAATAGCCAAAAAACGACCGGATAGAATCTCATCCTTGTTCGTTTTTGCTGCGGTGAACATTCTCAATACTGACAATATTTTTTGGGATCGTCCTAGCAAATGGTTTAAAAAAAGTAGGAGGGACAGCCTTTTTTATTCTTCCGCATGCGATATTTTAAAAACCATTGCAAAACATAGGCCAGAGCTAATTTTTGATCCAATGATTGTTAGAGCTTTAGAAAGAGTTTTTTCATATGATGAGCTTGAACCTTATGTGGTTTCAGCCGCAGCCCAGGCGATTGAAGCTATTTTCCAGATCCATCCAGATTTTATTAATGCCAATACTCTTTCTGTATTGAATAGTTTCATTCATACTGCGAAAAGAAAGAAATTAGAAAGTTATGCAACCCGCCATATTAATCATGCTATTTTAGAAATTATTAAAAAAAGAGGCAATTTATTATTTAATCCCGATTTATTGTCCACACAAGAAGAAATATTGCGCACTAATGGGCATGAAGATGAAGTCTATAAAAGCGCTGCTGAGTTTATTGATATCATTGCTGAAAATCGCTCTTCCTCTATTCAGGTATCAACAGTTGAATCTTTAATTCAATCTTTACAGAGAAAACAGTATGTAGAGGCTCATTTTGTTGGTAAAGACGAATCAACAACTAATTATGGCATGGTATTAGGCGCTTTGATGCGGATTTTAAAATCTCGTCCTGATCTTGTGGAATTAGAAAGATTAGTTGAAGCAGTTTGTAAATTTCTAAAGAATTCCGAACGCCTCTATCCCGTTGGCTTTAGCATACTTAAACAGATCACCTTAAAAGCGCCGGCAATTTTGCAATCAAACCACATAAAAATATTAGAAAAGCACGCTAGAAGACTTTTAGGTAAAGAAACGGCTCATTACAGTCAATTTCTTAAACCCATTGCTGATTGTTTTAAAGAAGTTTCAAGAGCCAGAGCTGATCTTATCCAATTGTCCACTGTATCGCTTTTATTCAACCTTTTAAAAATTAAGGACCTTCGTAAAGAAACTTATATGGCAGTCTTAGACACTTTTAAAAATTTAATTCAGAAAAGACCAGAATTTAATAAAGAAATATTTTTTGCATTAGAGTACTTAATGATGCAAAAAAGGCACGAAGCAGAAGAATACCGCTATGCCGCTCGCTTAATGAAAAAAATAATAAAAGCCGAACCAAAATTAGAAAATGGGAGTGTGTTATACCCTATTATAAAAATATTGCCGGAAAAAATATTAGGCCATCCCTTTCATCATTGGCGTATCTATACTGACAATTATTTTAGAGCTTGGATGGAAAAAGTTCAGTCAAATAGTGAGGCTTATTCGGTTTCTAACGCGGTTTATGAACTTTTAACGTTTTCTAACCTTCGTCTTTCCAAACAAAACATTAAAAAAGGTTTAGATTTGATTTTAATTTTGAGAAGCGTTTTATCTGTACCTCATCCAGATAACTTAATGTATGGACCCAATGTGACTGCCATCAATATCTTGCATCAAGATGAAGAGTACAGAAAAGAGAGAATGGAAACGGTTCAGATTTTGGCGCGCGTTAAACCAGAACAGATCAAAACATTCAAAGGATTTGAACAAAAAGAGAATGCTTTAGAAGCGATCAGACAAAGCAAAGGTCCAACAACTATCTATATTCATGCGCATGGGGATGGGGAGGGATTTAGTTTGGATAGTAAAGAAGTAAGTTCTCAAAATACTGCCAATGACCAGAAACGCCCTATTGATGAACCTTATTCTATCAGTCACCGCGAGTTAGTAGATACTCTTCTAGAAAGAGGAAATTTAAGTGAAGTTAAGATCATATTTGATTGTTGTTATCCACGCGATCTATCCAGGACTTTTATTAGTTATCTAACTGAAAGGTGTGTGTCCGATCCTGATATAAGAGCCGGATCTCCTTTTATTATTACTGCAAATGGTGAAGGCAGATTTATTTATACTGGGATATTCGCAGAAGGCTTAAGAAGCGTGCAAAAAGCAGGCCGTTCACTATATGTGGATGATATTTTTAAAGCTGAAGATGTTATGTTTGAATATGAAGATCCTATTATTTTGTTGCCGATTGGCAGCTCATTGTTTGAATATATGCAATCAAAAATACCAAAAATTCTTTATTCACCGCTCTTAAATATAGGCGCTATTTTTGGAAAAAAGCACAAAGATACAGCGCATTATTGGGAGTGGGTGTATCAGACACCTGTTCTATCTATTTTTTCAAATGCGATCGCGCGTATGGTTGGGAAGAAATTAGGAGTCAAAAGAATTGAGGATCATTTAGGAGAAGCCCCTTACTCTAAAACAATCAGCCTCATTAGCTCTCTAGTTTTGATCAGTAGTTTTTTAACAGGTCACAATCTCATCATTATCGCCGCATCTGTTTTATGGTCTTTAGCCAGCGGCTATGTTTTTAGCGGAGCTCACAAAGGAAGGGAAAGCTTTAATTTGCAGGTGGTTGGTTCAATTTTAGCAGGAGTGACAATCGCTCCTGCTATTTTATTTTCTTTGACTCTTAATTGGCTTGGCTTAGAATTACCATTCGTGGTTAGCGCAATAACTTATGTATTTCTCCTCGTGCTCGGGATGTTCTGGAATATTCATCTCCATAAGGAATATAACGAAAATATTGATGAAATATCTCAATGGCTGAAAAAAAATAGTCCTCATTCATTTAAGCGTTTCCTGCCATCTCATCTTAGTCCTGCTATAATTTTTTCTGAACCCAGTAGATTAAAACAAGTTGAATGGGTTAAGAAATTGCATTTAGAAGAAAATAGAAATTTGATTAATCCTATGGAATTAGCTCTGGCTGATTTAATGGACTATCTAGATGCTGAGAGTTTTTTTGAAGAGTACTGGTGGTGGAAAAATTATTTAAGCGTTCCTGAAAGTTACCAATTTTCTGAAGATGATTTGACTAGAGCGTTTAATTCATACTTAACAGAATTAGATGAAGCCGATCAATTAATTAAAATTGATCTCAATGGAACTGAACTGGACGACTTTAAACTTTTTCTTCTTTTAAATCAGGTAGAAATTTTAAAGTCAAGAATAAAATTAAGATGGAGAGAATTTGGTTTATCTCACATCAATCGAGTTGTTTATCAAAGGACAGGAAGAGTTTTTCCTATTGACGTAATGATTTCCAATCTAAATGAATTAAACCCATATAGAGATCCGTCAGAGTCTAATTCAATTCCTGAAGAATTAAATTCCTTATTTGCTAAGCATGAAGATTTTCCACATTTTGTGGAAAGATCCATGATTTCATATTTCGGTCCTTTATCTTCACTCCAAGAAAGATTGCAAATAGAACTTAAGCAAAGGATCCTTGCGGATCCTGCTCTTATTCATAAATTGGTTCGCTTAAGCTCTGAACAGTTTTTTATGTTATCGGATCCAATCATGGATTGGATTTTGAATATTAATAGTGAGCGGGTGGAGATCACTACGGGTCATAGAGTTCTTCAAGATGGTTTTGAAACAGAGCAGGTAACCTATGAAGGAACACCTTATCATAAAATCAGGGAACTCCTTCCTGCTTTAAACCTTAGCTCATCCGATACTCTTTATGATTTAGGTTCTGGTTACGGCCGTTTGCCGCTTTATACAGCAATTACCACAAAGGTAGGAAAAGTAAAAGGAATTGAAATATCTCCTGAAAGAGTCGCTGAAAGCGATCAAGTAAAAGATCAGTTGGGATTAGAGAATGTTGAATTTGTTCAAGTAAATATCAGAGATTACGATTTTAGCGATGGAACTGTATTTTATTTATTTAACCCTTTTAACGATCAAACTTTAGAAATTGTGGTTAATAAATTAAAAGAGATGGCTCAGAAAAAAAAGATACGGATTATTTCTTGGGGAAGATCTACATCTTATTTTAACCAGCAAGATTGGCTAAAACTTGTTGCCACAGTTGGCTCTGGCCCGTGGCCAATGGTGCTTTATGAATCCATGTTTCATAGCGCGAATCCAGAAGTGAATGTATTAGAATCAAAAATTTTATCCCAAAAGATCATAAAAGGAATTTTACATTTAGAAAGCTTTTTGGATGATCCGGACCCAGACGTGCGGCGCATGGCAAACGATGTAGCTCAAAGAATTCAAGCTGCTTTCATGCTTAAGGAAGATACTCCTTCACCAAGTTCAATATTGGAAGATGAAGAATTGAAGACTGCGGAACAGAGCCTAAAATCACATGATGAAGAAGCGAGATGCCGAGCTGTGCTTTCACTAAAAAAACATTACCTTGCGATGATTGCAGGGGGAAAAATTCCAGATCTTACTTTGATTGAAGAAAGACTTTCTGATCCTGATTTTTCTGTTCGAAGAACAGCCGCAATCGCTTTAGGTTACCTCTATTACATGCTAAAGAAAGAAATTTCCCAATTAGAAAAATATTTAGAAGATGATGAATGGCGCCGCATCATAGGCGTGATTGCATTAGGGGAGATATTTGCTTCTAATATTAGAGAAGGAAAAGTGTTGGAGGAAGACTTTCAAAAATATCTTCTTTGGAAGGCGAATAGCCTTCCTTATCAAGAAGAGTTAGTAACTGACTACTTAGAATCAGAAGAACCAAAAAGTTTTATTGATGCTCTTAAAAGAAAAGCGGAAAAGATTATTCGCGAAGGTTTTAACTATAACCATTCACAAAATTTATGGCTGGCTTTTCTTGGCATTCGATTTAATGGCATTCATGTGAGCTGGAAGGATTATAGTGAAAGGATGGAAGATGTGATTGAGCTGGATCAAGAGTTACCCGGCTCTTTTCGCGCGCTCTTCTCTAAAACTAAAGGGTTAAAACCAATTGAAATCAGCCATAAAGAATCAAAACAGATTGACGCGAGTCAAGTTAATACGCAGATTTTAGATGAACATCTTCAAGAGTTATTAGAAATAAAAGAACGGATAGATAGCCTTCATTGGCTAAAGGATTTTCAGGGAGACAAAGATTTTAATTTGCGCAATCTCTATTTTATATTTAAGCGCGAGCAAGCGATTGACCGCGGTGAAATTAAAAGAGCTGGGAGGTACAGGGTTCTTTACCCTTCTGAAAAAAAGTTGGCGGCGGAATTAAAGACCGACCTTAAACTTTTATATAAAGTTTTGTTCCAGCTCGCGCATAAAAAAATAGGGAATGAAGCCCTAAGGGATAAATGCGTAAGTCTTATGAGGGATTTAACTTTATCAGAAGCGCTATCAAACAGGGATCTGGCAAGTGAAATGATGTCGTCTAATATTGAAACCAGAATCATTGCAATTAAGAATTTTTATGAAGATTCTATCCATCACTTGCCGAACCATGCGGTCGGTCTAAATGCAAAACAAATTAAATCTTTAGATAAAAGTATTAAAGAACTTTCAAAAGCAGTTTATGCTGAAATAAAAAAAGTTATTTACTTTGAAACAACTAGCAATGATACCTACCGTTTGATTCCGCAAGGGTTCCTAAGTTTATTTAGAGGGCGATCTGGAATTATTGATTGTTCATTTGATAGAGAGCGCGGATTCCCGCATACTCGCGCCATGCACGAAGATACCCTTTACTATTTTGTCTATAAAGGCCAAGAACTAAAAGGGTATGTTGGCTTAATGATTGGAATAAGAGATGATGGTGAAAAAGTCTTAACTATTGATACGATTAACTCTCCTTCTCTTAACAATGAAGAGATTCTAATAAATCTTTTTAACGAACTTCACAAGGTCGCGCAAGAATTAGGGGCCATTGGAATTGCGCTGCCACAAAACATTGAAAATGCTCAATACTTTAATTTTGAAAATAAAGACGTGATTCCTAAAATGAGTTTGTATAAGAACGGTAAAAAAATTAAGTTAAAGCCAGTCCATGACGAAAGCTGGAGCGTTTTTACGGAAAAGTTTGGGGAAGACCGCTACAACAGCATGGAAGCAGGAGATTTTATACTGTTAGATTTAGCAGACTTAGCAAACAGAGAAACCAATGCTGTAACGCATCTGAGAATAAAAGAAGAAATGAGTTCCTTTCTTTCCAATAGTTCTAAAAATAAAGAGGAGATTGAGAACTATCTCACTGAATTCAAACGGGATGGCGAACCATTATTTAAAAGATCAGATATTAAAAGAATACTGGAGTTATCTTGGATAAAGTTGGCAAAAAGAGCGGCATTATTGGAATTTTTGATTTTGTTTCAAATTGATAATCGGTTTGTGTTTAATGGCAATCAAATAGCCAGGATCATGGATAATGCAAAGAGTCCGGAAGTTATTATTAGAACCATTAGGTTCCTTGTTCAAGAAAGTTTTTCAGACGGAGCTCATATAAGCTCAATTGTAAGTCATCCAAGGAATTTAAAGCAAATTAAGAGATTTATAAATTATTTAGTTCAAGCAGCCATTGAAGATAAATCTCATATGGCTCAAATTATGAGTAGTTCCATGAATTTAAAAGAGGTTAAGAAATTCATTGCTCGTCTTTACAAATTAGGGTTTACAAACAGTTCTCACCTGAGCCAAATTTTAGGAAGTTCAAAAGAGCTAACAACCATTAATGACTTTGTCACTTTTCTAAATGGGTTAGGGATTCTGGATAGCGCTCAAATTTCAAGAATTATCAGGAGAGAAAGATATCTTGCCGGTATAAAAAAAGTTGTTGATACCCTTAAAGCTGAAGGAATTCTAGATAAGTTTCAGATCAGGTCTGTTGTGCGAAGCACGATCACCCCAGCCCACATTAAGCGTTTATTAAATCAAATTGAGAGAATGGGACTAAGTGAAATTGAAAGAAGGTATGGAAAAGATAATCAAGGTCAGTTGGAATTTTATAGCGCCATCTTTCCAGAAGAACTTTCAAAAATGTCCTTATCAATTCTCTACCTAGTTTTACCAAAAGCGATTAGAAATAATAAAAGAATACTCTGGACAAAATTATCCTGCAGTTATAATGATGCAAAAATACTGACAGAAATGAATATAAATAATAGGGGAGAAATTCATGTTGCTAATTTAATATTTCCGTTTCAAGATTATAAAGGATATGAAGGATTCACTCGCCTCATCAGTAAAATAAGAATTCAATCAAATACGCTTTTATCTAAATTAGATCCTGCTAAATATTTGTCTAGCGTTCCAGATCATATTCGCAAGGAGATGCACTGGTATTATTCCCCCATTCTTTATCTGCTTCAAGACTCTATTCATGGTGAAGAAGATTTTACGGATTCAAGCATCTTAGGCGCAGGCGATAAAAATGAAGAAACTATAGTTTTAGGCAGGATGAAAGAAGTATTGGGAGAGAATGATTATCATGCTTTAATGGAGCTTCTTCGCAATCCAAAGCGAACTGCTCAAGAAAGAGAAAAGTACAAAGGACTAATTAGATTGAGCAGAGTAAGGATAGGGTTAGAGACAACTAAGAGATTAAAAGCCGGGATTATTCCAGAGGTTGAAGATTGGTGGATGAAACATTTTCCTAAAACTCCAAAACCTGTTTATCGGCTTATGATAGCCCCTCTTTTTACAGAGGGATCTTGGTTAAATTTAGCTCCGCTTTTAGCAGGAGAACTGTTATTACAGGCGGGGCTTGGCATTGTTCCAACCGGTGTTTTAACATTTTTGCTCAATATTCTTGTGGGAGCGCGATTTATTGCTTTGCATCCTGCTGGCTCACGCGCTATTCCTATTTTTATCGTTGTCATGAATAGTATCGCACTTCTATATTTTTATCCTTTTGTTCAGTGGCATTCCAAAGAGATCGTGCTTTTTAATGCTTATTTAGGAGGTATTTTCACCCATATACTTTTGAATGCGTTTCAAATGATAATGGATTGGGCTTCTGACGATAACTATAGGAATTATTTATCTAATGAACTGGATAAGCATAAAAGAGATATTGCAATTGGCAGGCAGAGATTTAGATCAGAGTCAGCTATAAGCAGCGGTCTAAGAGAACCAAATCAGACCCATGCGTTGACCCAGCCAGAGATGCTCTCTCAATTCCTAAGCCGTTATCCTCAAATGGAAAGAGCATACAGCAGAAGTTTTATTGAAAGGCATTGGCATGCTTTTCAATCTTTGCATTTAATTGCGGGAAAATATGCGGATTCTATATTTTTTGTTGCATTGCCGGCGTTAAGCCGCTTGGTAACCAAAAATAATATCAAGGAGGTAGGAGATCATCTAATCCTACTTGGGGAAAGAGCCGGAGAAGATTATGAAACTGTTTACTATACTTTAGCTGCTCTAAAAGAAATTATTACATTACAAAACCTAAATTCTATATCAGAAGAGACTCTTTTTCTAAATAAATCAGCAAAAGGGAATGCCGGTCCAATTTTAAGTTTTGCGCTTTATTCGCTTAGAGAAATAATTACACCAAACAATTTTTCAACTGTTGGCGCTGAACTAATCGCCCTGCATCGTTTAGGAACTAAGAATTCTGGCGCATATTTTTGGATTTCGTTCCTTGCAGTAAGCAGGATTACAACTCCAAAAAATTTGAGATCTGTTTGCCTTGATCTTTTTCTTTTAGACAAATCTGCCGGAGAGGATGCTCGAATTCTATTTGAAACAGGATTTTTATCAATTAGAGATATGATTACCGCGGAAAATTTAATGAAAATCGGACTTGATCTAATCATATTATTAAGAGCCGCAAAACAATATAAAAGATTTCTATTTAATAATATCATCCCAGCGCTAAAGGTTGAATATGGAGAAAGATGGAACAAATTAAACTGGGAAGATATTAAGAATCGTATTCTAAAGACATTAGAGGATATTCACAATGGCGTACTAAATACAGCTATTTTTAAAAAGAATACGCATGATGTCATTCAAAGAGAGGATGTTTTAACTTATCAGAGGAATAAACCAATTGATATTACAGATCCTATGGTACGACAGCTTTTAAAAAACAAAATAGAAGATTCAGCGTATAGAACTGCTGTTCTCAACCAGTTTTATCTCTCTGAAGCATGTGAATATTTTGATTCTCTTGTTAAAGAAGACATGTGGAATAGTTTAGGAGCTTGGAAATTTTTAAAAGAGATTTATCGAAGATTTGGTTCTCTTAAAGGGAAAACAGTCATAGATTTGTATGCAGGCCCAGGGGTTGGAGTCGAGCAATTAATTCGTTTAGGCAGTGTTAATGCAATAGGCATTGAAACAGATCCAAGATTTGTAGAATTTGCCAAGCAATTTGGAATTCCTATTATACATGGCAGCTTATTAAAAGAAGAACTTAAAACAGCTGTTGAAGAATTGATTGGGAATAGGAAAGTCTCTTTAACTTTTTCTTATGGTCTTTTAAATAATATATCGAATAGGAAAAAAAGATTAAAGATTTTGCGCTCTATTTCTTCTCTTACTCCAGTAGGCTCTTTTAGCATTCATGGCACAAAGCATCGCATCCCAACTACTAATGAGGAGTTTAAAAGCGCAGGCTTTAGGATCATTGAAATCAATAGAGAACGGACATTTGTAGTTTTGTTTAAAGAAAATGAACCAGAAGATTGGGATGCTATTGGCTTTAATCCTTTATTTGATGATACTGAGAAACCAGAAGATGACAAAGAAGATAGAAACAGCGATAAAACTGATGAATCCTCTGTTAATGCTATTCTGAGCGCAACCATTTCAGCTCTACCTATTTTTCTTGAGCCTATAACCTCTTCTTCTTTTTATTTTGGGCAGAACTCATGGGATAGATTGACTTTAGAAACCCAGAAGTCATTGAGAAGGTCATTTGGTACAGAGCCATCATCTAATGTTTCTATTTCTCAATGGCTTGGCAGCAGATTGGCGATAGGAGCAAGAATCAATAAAAATCCGCTCGCCATCCACTTGCTTAGTGAAAAGATAAATTTTGCGCGTTCACTATTAGAATGGAAACAATTAGATATAAACGAAATAATAGGAAACGCATTTACATTATTTAGAAAACCCAACTGGGCATTCGTTAAAACTCCTAACATGATATTTCAGATGGGAGGAACTCTATTTAGGGAAAATAGTTCTGCTTCAAATGTTCAAAGCAGCATTGAGATGCTGGCTAGGAATTTGAATGAAAAGGCTCCAGAGGTTATCAATCAAAAAGATTCAATAAAAATTACAGTAAGCTATCATGAACTTGAAAAATTTACGACCACTATTAAAAAATTAACTAATCTCTTTGAAGAAAAGCAAATTGAACTTTTAGTGGTCGCAGAGAGTCCTTCCATAAAAGAGCAGGAGATAAAAGGTAAGTTAATTCAAAGAGGAATTGAAAATTTAAAGTTTAGAGTTCTAATACAGCCTAAGAATAATGGCAAGTTTGATTTTCAAGAATTAATTGACGCCTATGGATTGTTCAACACCTCTTTAATTCTCTTAAGCGGAGCAAATGAGTGGAATTTAGACCATGTTCTTAAAGAGATTATTCGGATAGAGACTGAATCAGTTACAAATATCTTAAATATGGAGATAGAAAAGATTAAACTCATCACCTATTCTGCATAGGCAGGCTTTATAAACTAAAGTGTTGCTTTAACGCCTTGAACTTAAGAACGTATAATAATAACACTTGACATTATTAACGCATTGTGTTATTATTAGGGCGTGATTCGTTCATTCAAAGACAAAGAAGCAGAAGCTGTATTTCATAGGAAATTTTCTCGTAAACTGCCAGTAGATTTGCAAAGAACCGCGCTGCGAAAGTTGATAATGGTCAATGCGGCAATGGACTTGGCGGATCTACGAATACCCCCTGCAAATCGCCTAGAAGCTTTAGGAGGAGATCGGAAGGGACAACACAGTATTCGGATCAATCGGCAATGGCGCATTTGCTTTCGTTGGCAGAACGGACAAGCGGATGATGTAGAAATTGTGGATTACCATTAGGAGATGAAATTATGAAACGAAAAAAGATGAGTCCTGTGCACCCAGGTGAAATATTAATGGAAGAATTCCTGAAGCCGCTTGAGATCAGCCAATACCGGCTGGCCAAAGATATCAACGTCCCACCGCGCCGAATCAATGAAATTGTCCATGGAGCAAGAGCTATTTCGGCAAATACTGCGTTACGACTTAGCTGTTATTTCGGTAATTCAGCTCAATTCTGGCTGAATTTACAAACTCATTTTGAATTAGAAATAGAGGAAGAACGCTTGTCCCCTCGCCTCGAACAAGAAGTGCACAGATTTTCTTTACCAATACATGCAACCTAGATAAAATAGAAAATAGTTTTATTTTGATCTAATCGAAATGACTAACCCCGGGGTTTAGCAATAGACATTGACATAACCAAAGCTGCAAGTTTAATTGCAAGAATCCCACTAAAAATCTATAATAATAAATTCCCTTTTTTACAGTTAAAAAGGGAATTTTTACTTATAAAAGGGGAGAAGATTAGAAGCCTCTGTTAAAGCCGGGATGGCGGAATGGCAGACGCGCTAGCCTTAGGAGCTAGTAGGGAAACCTGTGGAGGTTCGAATCCTCTTCCCGGCATTTTTTAGGAAGGAAAATTAAATTTATGGAACTAACTTTAGAGAAAATAAAATTTAAAACAAAAGAAGAGAATCCTTGCAAGATCATTTTTGCCGTGCAGATACCTCAAGATCTGGTCAATATAAAA
The DNA here is from genome assembly GCA_001800135.1 of Elusimicrobia bacterium RIFCSPLOWO2_02_FULL_39_32. Taxonomy (GTDB): domain Bacteria; phylum Elusimicrobiota; class Elusimicrobia; order 2-02-FULL-39-32; family 2-02-FULL-39-32; genus 2-02-FULL-39-32. The sequence goes on from MGUU01000024.1 coordinate 76,529, forward strand.
GAAGAAGAGGTGACTTTGGAATTTAAGAAACAGGCTCAACTTCCGGGTTTTAGGGTGGGGAAGGCGCCCGTGGAGCTGGTGCGCAAAAATTATCTGGAAAAAGTAAAAAGCAGAACTCAAGATAAACTCTTATCAGCTTTTGTGCCGCAGATTTTAAAAGAAAAAGAGATCTCCCCTATTGTCACTCCTTTAGCCAGCCAAATAGAATATGACGGCAATAACAACCTTAGTTTTGAGCTGATTGTAGAGAGGAGCCCAAAGTTTAAGGTAAAAAATTATAAAGGGATCGCGGTAGAAAAAAAGATTAAAAAAATTAAAGATGAGGATGTGTTAAAGGAATTAGAAAACATGCGGGAAAGAAACGCCCGTCTCGTGCCTTCTTCCGCAAAAACTTTAGAGAAAACTCATTTCGCGGTGATTGATTATGCGGCTTTCCTAGATGGCAAAGAGATTCCAGATTTAAAATATGAAAATCAACTGATTGATTGTTCTGCCCCGCAGACTGTAGAGGGGCTGGCAGAAGCTATTTTAGGGCTTAAATCCGGGGAAACAAAAGATGTCCCTTTTCAGTTTCCTAAAGAATATCCGAGGAAAGAACTCTCCGGCAAGTCAGTTACTTTTAAAGTAGTTTTAAGGGAAATTAAAGAAAAAGTTTTGCCTGCCATGGATGACGAATTTTCCAAAGACTATGGTTTAAAAACCTTGGCAGAATTAAAAGAGAAAATGTTAGCGACTATGCAAGGATGGGCGGATACCGCATCCCAGGAGCAAGTAGAAAAAGCTATTTTTGACAAATTGATTCTTGAAAATCCAATTTCAGTGCCTGAAAGTTTGGTTTTTTTACAGCTAGAATCTTTAGTGGACCAGGCTTTAAAAAGAGAGTATGGCAAAGCCATGGAAGATGCGTCTTTTAGGCAAAGTTTAGAGGAGCAAAAAAAGATTTTAAGGGAGAAATTTAAAAACCAAGCTGAGAAGTTAGTGCGGCTCTCTTATTTAATTGATGGGGTTGGCAGGTCAGAGCATATAGAAACCCTAGAGGAAGATTTTAAAAAAGATAAAGAAAACGCTTTAGAAAAAAATCCAGAGCTTAAAGCGGAAATTGAAAAATATTATGAGGAAAACCAACAAAATATTTTAGACCAGCTTCACCGTCACAAAATTGTAAAATTTTTAACAGATCAAGCGAAAATTAAAGAAATACAAGAGTAGATACCACTTAAGAAACGGCTGCGATCTCTGCCTTGTAGAGCTTTAGCAGCCTTTACAGATAGAATCCCAGGAGGTAATGTTATGCCAGGATTAGTCCCTACGATTATAGAGCGTTGGAATCAAGGAGCCGCAGTAGGTTATGACATCTATTCGCGACTCTTAAAGGATCGGATTATCTTTGTTGGAGGTTATGAAGGCGCAGTTACCACAGATTCCGCTAATCTGATTATTGCCCAGCTGCTTTATTTGGAAGCGGAAGATCCTGAAAAAGATATTAATCTATACATTAATTCTCCGGGCGGCATGGTCAGCGCTGGTTTGGCTGTATATGATACCATGCAGTATATCCGACCGCCCATCACCACGATTTGCATGGGTATGGCCATGTCTTTTGGCGCTCTGCTTTTAGCAGCAGGCACTAAGGGTAGAAGATTTGCTTTGCCTCATTCCAGAATTATGATTCATCAGCCTTTGATTTATGGGGAGGGCATTTCAGGATCTGTTACGGATATTGACATTGAAACCAAAGAGTTGGTAAGCACAAAAGCAAAACTTTTAGATATTCTTGCCAGGCATACAGGCCAAACTTTGGAAAAAGTAAAACAGGACTCAGAAAGGAATTTTTATATGTCTGCTGAAGATGCTAAAGCCTATGGCCTTTTAGATGTAGTGATAGAGACAAGGAAAAAATCTTAAAAAAATGGTTGCCCCTAGGGACGGAAAAGAAAATTTTGAGTGCGTCTTTTGCTCTAAATCCAAAAAAGATGGATTAAAGCTGATTGGCGGCAATGGGGTCTATGTTTGCGAGGAGTGCATTCGCAATTCTTTTGCCCTGCTGCAGAAAATTAGCGATGAAGATGAAAAAAGGACGACTCGCAGCATCCTGAAGCCTGCGGACATAAAAAGGGCTTTAGATGAATATGTGATTGGCCAGGAACGCGCTAAAAGAATTCTTTCAGTTGCTGTTTATTCTCATTTTCGCAGAATAGAGGCAATGGACCCTAATGCTAATGCAAGAAATTCTATTCCTAAATTAGATCCTTATCATGCGATTGAACTGCAAAAATCAAATATTCTTTTAATTGGACCTACTGGCACAGGAAAAACTCTTTTGGCTCAAACTCTGGCAAAACTTTTGCACGTTCCTTTTGCTATTGCTGATTCTACCACTTTAACTGAAGCTGGTTATGTGGGTGAAGATGTGGAGAACATTCTTTTAAGGCTTTTGCAGAATGCGGCTTATGATGTAAAGCGGGCGGAAAAAGGGATTGTCTATATAGATGAGATTGATAAAATTTCCAGAAAAACAGATGGCCCTAGCATTACCCGGGATGTTTCCGGCGAAGGGGTACAACAGGCATTGTTAAAAATTTTGGAAGGGACCACAGCCGCTATTCCGCCGCAAGGAGGCAGAAAACATCCGCAGCAGGAATATATTCAGTTAAACACCACGAATATTCTTTTTATTTGCGGAGGCGCTTTTGAGGGATTAGATAAAATTATAGAGCAGCGAATAGGCAAAAAAACTTTAGGCTTTGGCGCGGAATTAAAAAAGAAAGAGGAAAAAAGAGCTTATCAACTTTTAAAGCACTTGCAGCCTGAAGATCTAATTCGTTACGGCTTAATTCCAGAATTGGTGGGACGTTTGCCTGCCATAGCTTCCTTAGAAGATTTGGATGAAGAAGCTTTAATTAATATTCTTACGTTGCCAAAAAATGCGATTGTAAAACAGTATAAAAAAATGTTTGCGATTGAAGGGGTAGAGCTCTTTTTTACTCCTGAAGCTTTGCGGGAAGTGGCCAATGTCAGCCTTACTAGAGGCTCTGGCGCCAGAGGTTTGCGCTCTACTTTAGAAGAGATTTTGTTGGATGTGATGTATGATTTGCCGGAAGATAAAACTCTAAAACAGTGCGTTGTGGATTTGCCTAGCGTGCAAAAGAAAAGAGCGCCTTTATTGATCAGAGAAAAAGAATTAAAAGAGAGCGCTTAAAGATATGGCCGACACAGAAAAAATTCCTACGATTCTTCCTTTACTCCCCATTAGAGATGTGGTGGTTTATCCTCTTATGGTGCTTCCCCTTGCTGTGGGCAGGGAACGCTCGGTGCGGGCTTTAGAAGAGGCCATGGCCACGCATCGCTTTATTTTTTTAGTGACTCAAAAAAGAGTGCAGGTGGATGAGCCTCAAGATTTAGATCTTTATTCCACAGGCACGGTTTGTGAAGTGCTGCAGTTGGCTAAAATGCCGGATGGGACTTTAAAAATTTTAGTGGAGGGGATTAAAAGAGCTCAAATTAAAGATTTTAAGTTTGTGCAGGAAAAAAATTACATGGCTGTTAAGCTGGAATGGCTGGAAGAGTTGTATGAAGAAAGTACGGAAATCGAAGCGCTTAAAAGACAAACCCTATCGCTTTTTGAACAATATGTTAAATTGAATCGCAGGGTGCCGGCAGAGGTTGCGGGCTCTTTTCAATCTATTGAAGATCCTTCTCGTTTGTCTGACCTTGTGGCCAGTCATCTTTTTCTTAAAATCGCGGATAAACAAAAATTGCTTGAACTGACTTTAGTGCAATCCCGCTTGGAAAAAATTATTGAGTTCTTAAGCGCGGAGATTGAAATTTTAAATGTGGAAAAGAAAATCCAAGCCAGAGTAAGAACCCAAATAGAAAAAAGTCAGAAAGAGTATTATTTAAACGAACAAATGAAAGCGATTCAAAAAGAGCTGCGGCAGAAAGATGATTTTGCCAAAGAGGTGCAGGAGCTTTATGTAAAAATTAAAGAAGTTAAAATGAGCGAAGAGGCATTTCTTGTGGCGAAAAAAGAGTGCGAGCGGTTGGAAAAAATGATGCCCTACTCTCCGGAAGCAACGGTGGTGCGCAATTATTTAGATTGGCTGATTCAGCTCCCTTGGTCTAGCCGCACTAAAGATCAGCTGGATTTAGGAGCTAGCCAAAAAATTTTAGATGAGGAACATTTTGGTTTAGAAAAAGCAAAAGAAAGAATTTTAGAGTATCTGGCTGTTTTAAAACTTGTAAAAAAAATAAAAGGTCCAATTTTATGTTTTGTGGGTCCTCCGGGAGTTGGCAAAACATCTCTGGCAAAATCCATTGCCCATGCCTTGGGCAGAAATTTTGTTCGGGTATCTTTAGGCGGGGTAAGGGATGAAGCTGAAATTAGAGGGCACAGGCGCACCTATATTGGTTCCTTGCCCGGACGGATCATGCAGTCTTTAAAAAAAGCAAAATCCAGAAATCCTGTTTTTCTTTTGGATGAAATTGACAAGATGGGCACAGATTGGAGAGGGGATCCTTCCTCAGCTTTGCTGGAGGTCTTAGATCCAGAACAAAATACAAATTTTGTGGACCATTATCTGGATGTTGGTTTTGATTTAAGCGACATCCTTTTTATAACCACAGCCAATACCCTTTATAATATTCCAGTTTCATTGCAAGACCGTTTGGAAATAGTTCGTTTTCCGGGATATACGGATTTGGAAAAGATCGCGATTGCAAGAGGTTTTTTAATTCCTAAGCAACTTAAAGAACATGGCTTGGTAGAATCCTGTTTAGAAATAGAGGAACCTATTCTGCAAGAAGCGATTCGCAGTTACACGCGAGAAGCCGGGGTGCGCAATTTAGAAAGGCAGATCGCTAAAATTTGCAGAAAAATAGCTATGGATGTGGCTAAAGAAGAAAAACAAAGCGTTTATAAAATTAACTCTTCAAAACTTTCAGACTATTTAGGAATACCTGAATTTTATAAAGAGGTAAGAACTGAAAACCAAATTGGGGTTTCTACAGGACTTGCTTGGACCGAACATGGCGGGGAACTCCTTTCTATAGAAGTGAATGCCATGCCGGGAAAAGGAAAATTAATTTTAACAGGAAAGTTAGGTGAGGTGATGCGGGAGTCTGCTCAGGCTGCTCTTTCTTATGTGAAAGCATCTTCTAAAAATTTGAATATTCAAAATGGATATTTTAAGGAAACAGATTTTCATGTGCATGTGCCTGAAGGAGCGGTTCCTAAAGACGGCCCTTCTGCAGGGATCGCTATTGGCACAGCGATCGCTAGTCTTTGCTCAGGAAGAGCTGTAAATAAAGATTTAGCCATGACCGGTGAAATTACTTTAAGAGGTCAGGTGCTTCCTATTGGGGGCTTTAAAGAAAAAGTGATTGCAGCGCACAGGGAAGGAATTAAAAAGGTGCTTTATCCTGAAGGCAACAAAAAAGATTTACCTGAAATTCCTAAAGAAATTTTAATATCTCTGGAGTTAATCCCGGTCAAACATATGGATCAAGTCCTTCAGCAGGCGCTTACAATTTAGCTGCCTGATAAATTGGGAAAATAAAGAAAAGTTTTATTGATTGGGAAAAAAACAAAAAGTAGTAACGACAAGACCACCAAGGGCATTAAGGATAAGCCTTAAAGGGTATCTATCATAAAGAACAGCTGTAAAAGAGGAGCAAGAAAATGGATCGTCAGATTTTGTTAACCCCAGGACCCACACCTATTCCTCCAGAAACTCTAAAGATGGAATCTTTGCCCATCATCCATCACCGCACAAAAGAGTTTATGGATCTTTTTAATGAGCTGCATGAGAATTTGCAATATTTATTTCAAACTAAAAATAAGGTTTATAGTTTAGCTTCTTCTGGAACAGGGGCAATGGAATGCGCAGTAGCCAATTTAGTTTCTCCCGGAGACAAAGTGATTGCTGTTGCCTGCGGCGTTTTTGGAGAACGTTGGATTAAGATTTTAACTGCTTTTAGCGCCAATGTCATTCCACTTCGTTCAGAATGGGGCGCGCAGGTAAAACCAGAGGAGCTGGAAAAAGTTTTAAAAGAAAATCCAGACGTAAAAACGGTTTTTTCTACTCATACAGATACTTCTACGGCTGTGCTTTGCGACATTAAAAAGTATGCGGAAATCACGGCTAAGACAAAAGCAATCATTGTGGTGGACTCTATTTCCGGTTTAGGGGGACAAGAGCTTTATATGGATGATTGGCATTTGGATGCGGTGGTTTCTGCTTCTCAAAAAGGGTTAATGTCTGCGCCAGGTCTTGGTTTTATTTCTGTAAGTCCAAAAGCTTGGGGGTTAGTTCAAGAATCTAAATCTCCCAGATTTTATTGGGATTTAAGAGCTTTTGAAAAAGTTTTTGCAACCGGCCAAACTCCTTTCACCCCTCCTGTTTCTCTTTTAAGAGCCACAAACGAAAGTTTAAAGATGATTCGCAAAAAAACATTAAAAAATGTTTGGCAGGAGACTAAAGAGCTGGCACAATTTACCCGCGAGGTTGGCTCTTCCTTGGGGCTTAAAATGTTTCCTAAAGATCCTTGCGAAATTTTAACCTCATTTAAAGTTCCAGAAGGTTTAGACGGGCAAAAAATTGTAAAACAGATTGTGGAGAAATATAATATTTCTCTTGCTGGCGGGCAGGACAAACTTAAAGGAAAAGTGGTGCGCATAGCCCATATGGGATATATTCAAAAAGCGGATATCCAAAAAGGGATGAAGGCTTTAGCTGAAACCCTTTCCTCAGGAGTTTTTTAAATACCATGATAAAAATTATTGTAACTGACGGCATAGACAAAGAAGGGCTGGAATCTCTCGCCTCACACAATGGTTTTAAGCTTTATGTTACAGAAGATTCCAAAGAACTTCTAAAAGAGCTTCCAGACGCGGATGCTCTTTTAGTTCGCTCCAAAACAAAAGTGAATCAGGAACTCATTTCTCAAGGGAAAAAGTTAAGGTTTGTGGGCCGCGCAGGCGTGGGAGTGGATAACATTGATGTGGAAACTGCCACAAAAAAAGGGATTGTAGTGGCTAATGTGCCTGGAGGAAATACTATTTCTGCCGCGGAACATACCTTTGCTTTGCTTTTAGCTTTGGCGCGTAATGTGCCTCAATCTGACGCGAGCGTGCGCAAAGGGGTCTGGAAAAGAGAAAAATTTATTGGCTCTGAACTTTTAGGAAAATCTTTAGGGTTGCTTGGTTTTGGCAGAATTGGCAGGGAAGTTGCAAAAAGAGCGCTTGCTTTTGGCATGAAGGTTTTTGCTTATGATCCTTTTATTTCTGAGGCGAATATGAAAGCTTCTAGTGTTCAAGCAGGTTCTTTAGAGGCGCTTTTAAAAGAATGCGATTATATTTCTCTTCATCTTCCTATTACAGATGAAACCAAAAAAATTATAAATCAGAAAACCATTGCTCTTATGAAACCAGATGCAAGACTGATTAATTGCGCTCGCGGAGAACTGATTGATGAGACTAGCTTAATTAGCGCATTAGAACTTAAGAAAATTAAAGGAGCGGCTCTGGATGTTTTTACTAAAGAGCCTTTAGAAAACAGCCCTTTTTTTGGATTAGAAAACGTGATTTTAACCCCTCATTTAGGCGCTTCTACGGAAGAGGCGCAAATTAAAGTAGCCAAAGAATTGTCGGATTCAGTAAAAGAATTTTTTGAAAAAGGTTTAATTCGCAATGCGGTGAATGTTCCTTCCCTAGACATAGAAAATTTAGAAAAAGTATCCCCGTACATCGCTTTAGCTGAAAATTTAGGAAAGTTTATTTTTCAAATTGCAAAGGGCGGGATCGAAGAGATTAAAATTACTTTTAGCGGGGATTTTTCAAGCGCTGTGTCTCACCTTCTTGCCATTACAGTGGTTAGGGGAGTTCTTTCCAGCGCCATAGGAAAAGCTGAAGTGAATTGGGTCAATGCCCTGCCGATTGCTAAAGAAAGAGGGATTAGAGTAGAGGAGATTGCAGTTTCAGAAGTTGAAGATTACACGAATTTAATGACGGTTCAAGTTAAAACCGCTCTGCAAAAACGCTCTGTTTCCGGCAGTATCTTAACCAAAGGAATTCCTAGAATTGTGCGGATTGATGATCTTCCTGTAGATGTGATTCCAAGCGGCCACCTTTTAGTTTTAACTAATCTGGATAGGCCGGGCGTGGTTGGTTTTATTGGCACGCTTCTTGGACAAAACCAAATCAATATTGCGGAGTTCCAAGTAGGTAGAAGGTCTCAGGGCGGGGAAGCGGTCTCAATTCTTAATATTGATTCGCCGGTAAGCCAAGAGGTTATTAAAAAAATAGGCGAGTTTTCCGGAATTACCAGTGTTTGCGTTGTGAATTTAACATGAATAAATGGAAACTTTACTTAAACTTTCAAATCTAACCAAAGAATACAAAAAATCCCATCTTTGGAAAACTAAAAGAACCATAGGCGTAAAAGATTTATCCCTGGAAATTTATAAGGGAGAAATCTTTGGGCTGCTTGGCCAAAATGGGGCTGGAAAAACAACCACATTAAAATTAATCCTTGGTCTCCTTTTTCAAAATAAAGGAGAAATTTTTTTAGAAGGCAAAATATTGCCCAACCGTTCCGCAATCCAAAAAACAGGTTTTGTTCCGGAAGTGCCCTATTTCCCTCGCTATCTTACTGTAAAAGAAGTTTTAGAATTTTATGGACTTCTTTCCAATATCCCTAAATCTCAAATTATCCAGAGGACTGTGGAAGTGCTGAAATTAATGAGAATGTTTGAGCACAAAGATAAAAGAATTAGGGAGTGTTCCAAAGGCATGCTGCAGCGCCTTTCTTTGGCGCAAAGCTTAATTCATGACCCGGAACTTCTTATTTTAGACGAGCCTATTACAGGTCTCGATCCTTTAGGGTTAGCTGAGATGAGAGAACTTTTGCTGGATCTTAACTCTAAAGGAAAAACCATTCTTTTTTCTTCTCATATTATAGCGGAAGTAGAAAAAATCGCTCATCGGGTTGGAATTTTGGTGGATGGCAAACTTGTTAAACTATTAAACTCCAGTGAATGGAATCAAAATGGGGAGACTGGAAAATTAGAAAAGATTTATATAGATACTGTCAGAGAGTTTGGGGTCAGTAGTTTATTATGAAATTTTTATCCATTGCCAAATACACTTTTATCAGCAATTTTAGAAATAAAATATTTCTGGTGCTTCTTATCTTTGGTTTTCTTCTTTTAGCCAGCTCCATTTTGCTTGGGCTTTTAAGCCAGGAACAGGAAGTGCGGATGCTAGTGGACTTAGGATTAACTTGCATAGAAAAGTTATCTTTATTAACCGCTGTATTTTTAATGGTAACCCTTGTTTTAGAAGAGATGGATTCTCGCACTATTTATTTAGTGCTCACTCGCTCTATTAGCAAAAAAGGGTATCTTTTTGGCAGGTTTTTAGGCACCATGAGTTCAGTTTTAGCTTGCGTTTTACTGATGGCGGCAGCTCATCTTTTTTTGATCCTTTTTAAAGGATGGAATTTAAAAGAGGAGGGGTTGCTTTACTTTTTATCGCTATTCATGTCTTTTGAAAAAGTGATTTTAATATCCTCTTTGGCTCTATTTTTTTCTTTATTTTCTTCTTCTGCTTTAGTCTCAATAGCTTTTACCTTTTTTTTCTGGATTTTAGGGCACTTTGCCATGGAACTTAAGTTTTTAGCCACTTCGGTTTCAAGCGAATTTTCTAAATTAATTTTTAAAGGCTTTTATTTTTTAATCCCGCATTTTCAATATTTGAACGCCAGAGATCTCTGGCTTACTGTTTTAGATCGTCTGCCTATTTTTATTGTTTACGGAACTCTCTATACCGCGCTTTACAGTAGTTTTGCTTTAACCCTTGCTATTTTAGTTTTCCGAAAAAAAGAGTTTTAAGTGTGACAAAAGTTTTTTCCTTCTTTATTCTTCCTTTTTTAATTTTTTTTATATCTTTTAAGATTCACTCTAATTTTATTTTTCCATTTCCTCCTTTTAACCAACTTATTTTTGATATTGGCAAAGAATTTTCTGATCGTATTTCTTACGATCAGCCTCTGGGTTCTAAAGGAGGGTTTAGGGATTTTATTGGGCTTCTTTTTGGCGCGCGCCGTTTAACCGCAGATATCGCATGGTTAAGCGTTTTGCAGTATTACGGTTCTCATGAAAAAGATCAAGGAGGGGAGGAGTCCCATTCTCATGAGTTTGGAGGCGGAGAATATGATGCGTTAAAAAAAATGGTTTTACGCGTGGTGCGTTTAGACCCATCCCTTTATTACGCTACTCTTTATGGAGCTGGAGCTCTTGCTTTTAATTTAAATCGTCCCAATGAGGCGATGGAAATTTTAGAAGAAGGAATAAAACAAAATCCTTTTTATTGGCGGTTTCAGCTCTATGTAGGAGCGATTATTTATAAACAAAAAGGGCAGTTGGACAACATGGTTCACCTTTTAGAAAATGCGATTCGTTATCCGGATTGTCCTACCATGATTAAATCCATTTTGGCTAATATTTATAGAGAGAGAGGAAATGATAAAAGAGCTTTAGAAATTTGGCTGGATGTTTACGAGTCAGGCAAAGATCCTTGGTATGTAGAACAGGCAAAAAAACAAATTGAAGAGTTAAGGCAGAAACTTGGGTCTGGAGTTTAAACTAGATTTCGCAATCCAATTGTTTATTCGGAGCTGAATTACAGTTATTGATTCCAATAATTTGATAGAATTCTAATTGATTTTATGAATTTTAATCAACTTATTTCTGCCATTGAAACGACTCATCACTCCATGCAAGGGCAAGCAGCACAAAGCGTTAATACAGCTTTAACGCTTCGGAATTGGCTGATTGGATATTACATTGTTGAATTTGAACAGAAAGGACAGGATCGAGCTATCTATGGGAAACAGCTTCTTAAACTCCTTGCGGACAAACTACAAGCCAAAAAAATTAAAGGCATTTCCCAGACTAACTTAATTCTTTATCGTCAATTTTATGTTGTTTATCCTCAAATTTATCAGACAGTGTCCAATAAATTGAGTGGTACAAAATCACTGTCCACGATCCCAAAAAACCAAGTCCAGATTTATCAGACAGTGTCTGATAAATTAAGTATTGTTCCGAACCTGCTTCTCAAACGCCTAACTTTTTCTCATTTTGTAGAATTAGTAAAAGTTGAATATCCGCTCAAGAGAACCTTTTATGAATCTCAATGTATTAAATCAAACTGGTCTGTTCGTGAACTTAAACGTCAGATTGGCAGCCTTCTTTTTGAGCGAACAGGAAAATCTAAAAATAAGAAGAGTTTTCTTAAAAAACTTCAAAAATTACCTTTAAGTCCGGAAGAAATCATAAAAAATCCTTACGTCTTTGAGTTTTTAAACTTAGAAGAAAAAAGTGAATACACCGAAAGTCTTTTGGAAACGGAACTGGTTGATCATCTGCAAAAATTCTTGCTCGAGCTGGGTAGAGGTTTTTGTTTTGAAGCGCGTCAGAAACGCATTACGGTTAATAACCAACATTATTATATTGATTTAGTTTTCTACCACCGTATTTTAAAATGTCATGTGCTGATTGATTTAAAAGTTCGAGAGTTTGCCCACACCGATGCAGGTCAAATGAATTTTTATTTAAATTACATGAATGAAAACGAAATGGAGAAAAACGACAATCCTCCAGTAGGGATTATTCTTTGCACTCATGACAATAAAGCTGAAGTCAAATACGCTACTGCTGGCATAAATAACCGATTATTTGTTTCGCGCTATATGCTACAACTCCCAACCGAGAATGAACTGAAAGCATTTCTTCAAAAAGACATTCAGGTATTAAACGAAGAAAACACTGGAAAATAGTCTTGAAATTGTTTTAGAAAGAATCCTAGTTTGTTTATAGTTTTAGAGTTGGTCAGAATAGTTCCAATATTGTCCTGTTAGGGAACACCAATTTTTTTATGGATACTTCTATTTAGTTAGCAATAAGCTTACATTTTAGGATTGAGTAGTTATTAGTTACTTTAAAAGGAGAAGGAAATGGCAAATGACAATTATTCATATAAAAAGAAACAAAAAGAATTGGCAAGAAAAAAAAGACAAGAAGAAAAGAAGCAAGACAAATTAAACAGAAAAAACTTACAGGCTAAAACAGATTCTTTGCAAATTCAATAAGAAATTCATTTTAGAATAAAAAATTGCGTAAAGTGATAGTAATAAAATAGAACTAAAAATCAATAGGAGGCTAACTATGCCATACCAAGATAACTTCGGTGGACCGCGGGAGATGCATAAAGCAATTTGCGCGGAGTGTAAGAAAGAATGCGATGTCCCTTTTAAGCCCAGCGGGAATCGTCCCGTATATTGCAAGGATTGTTACTCCAAGCGTAAAGGTTCTCGTTAATAAGACCCCACTTTAAGTGGGGTCTCTTAAAGAGTCAGTCCGCATGACCGTTTCTTCTGTTGAGATTAACGGGCAATTCCAAAAAGCTTTGGACGGGATAGAGTCCAAAAAAAATCTTTTTATCACTGGCAAGGCTGGTACAGGTAAATCCACTCTTCTCAATTATTTTCGGCAACACACTCAACGTAAAGTCGTGGTGCTGGCTCCGACTGGAGTCGCGGCCCTTAATGTGCAGGGCGAAACTATCCATTCCTTTTTCGGTTTCAAACCTGATATTACGTTTGAGAAAATCAAAAAATTAAAAGAGAGGAGAGCCCGCCTTTACCAAGAAATCGAAGCGATTATCATAGATGAAATTTCCATGGTTCGCGCTGATTTACTGGATTATGTGGACCGGTTTCTGCGTTTGAATGCTAAATCATCTAGGCTTCCGTTCGGAGGTGTACAGATGATCCTGATTGGCGATCTGTACCAACTTCCTCCTGTTGTCATTTCTAAAGAAAAAAAGATTTTTGAGACACAGTATGAAAGCCCTTACTTTTTTGATTCGCAGCTCTTTCGCGCTCATCCAATGGAGATGATCGAACTTGAGAAAGTATATCGTCAAAAAGATCAGCGTTTCATCAAACTGTTGAATGCGATCCGCAATAACACCATTACCGAGGATCAGTTGCAGAACTTAAACTCAAGGGTGGGAGCAAAACTCGCTCCTGTTAAAGAGACAGACTACACCATTCATCTAACTCCGACTAATGCCATGGCTGCTGAAATTAACGCAGAACACTTAAGCCGTCTCAAGGAGCAAGTCCATACCTATTCTGCCCTGATTTCAGGACGGTTCGAGAGCCATGCCCATCCTGCGGATGAGAAGCTTCAAATGGCAGCGGAAGCGCAGGTCATGCTTTTAAATAATGATTCCAGCGGGCGGTGGGTGAATGGCACACTGGGCAGGGTGGAAGCGATCGAGTACGACCATGAAACGGGCGAAGACATCATTCAGGTGAGGCTCTCCAACGGACTCATAGAAGATGTCCAGCCATATACTTGGGATATATTTCATTTTACATTTAACAGTGAGAGACAAATAATAGAGACAGAGACTTTGGGCTCATTCAGGCAGTATCCCTTAAAACTAGCATGGGCCGTAACCATTCATAAGAGCCAAGGGAAGACATTTGATCGTGTGGTAATTAATATGGGACACGGGGCTTTTGCGCACGGACAAACTTATGTGGCATTAAGCCGATGCAGATCCCTGGAAGGCATGAGCTTTGTAAAACCTGTGCAAAAAACGCACATTTGGACTGACTGGAGGATTGTCCGGTTCATGACGCGCCACCAATACGAAGATTCCGAGCAGAAGTTGCCGCTAAACCAGAAACTCGAAACAATTCAAAAAGCGATTGAGAGTGAATCCCATTTAGACATCGTTTACTTAAAGGCAACCGATGACAAAACACGGCGCACTATTATCCCACGCGAAGTCGGACCTATGGAATACCAAGGCAAATCTTTTACTGGGCTCGCAGCCTATTGCCTAAAACGCAGGGATGAACGCGTTTTCCGTGTGGACCGGATTCTAGAGATGAAAGTGGTAGAGAGAAAATGAACCACTTCGATGGGAGGCTATGCTGCGTGATGTAAGAGAGTTTCATTGATAATCGTCTGATAGCCTATTCCCTTCTTTTTAGCTTGAGTTCGTGCCCATTGAATAGCTTTTGGATGCAATCGAATGTGAATATCTTGATACTTGTCTTGTTCTTTTGGTGGACGGCCGCGCGATCGGCGTTTGATGTGAAAAGTCTTCTCGATAGCTTCTCGAAACATCTGGTTCTCTTGAGGAGTAACTCTCCGCGCTTTAGAAAAGTTAAACTCTCTTATTTTCTTCATAGGATCTCCTTTCTTTATGATTAGCTCTGCGGGCACTAATAATCCTTATCGTTTGACCCGGAGGACGTATTGTAAACACCACAACCAGTACACTGGTGACTGAATCCCCAATTAACCATTGCCTGGTCTCGTGGGCGGAATGTTTTGAGTCTTCCATGATAAGAGCATATGGATCATCGAATGCAAAAGTAGCGGTCTTAAAGCTGATTCCATGTTTGAGGGCATTTCTTTTTGCCTTTTCATTGTTCCATTCAAACGTCATATTTATAGTGTACACAGAAATTAGCCGAATGTCAAGTTCCACATGAGCGGCATCTCCACAGAACATCTTAGCTTTTTTCCTTTTCATTCTATTTTGGTTTGTTTCTTTTAATTGCTATGGGTTCTGTCGTTGGCAAACAAATTCTGCCTTTAAGCCGGTAACTTTTGCCTTCAAATGGAACGATATTAGTGGGTTTGGGTTTGATCTCTGGGAACTGAGCAACCTTTGTCTCGTCACTAGTCTCTTTAGGTTGAGTGCATTTTGCTTCTCCTCTACTCTCTGTAGGTTGAGCGCTCTCTGCTGTCTGAGCAGCCTCGCGCTGGCTGGATGTTTTAGAAACTTTCCATTATCATTTTAGGATATACCCATTTGCACGAGTTCCTTATCGTTCTCTTAAAAAAGTTCCAAAGCTATACCTATGTGACTGGTCGGAAGTTTCCAACGAAGCCGCCCGTTTTGAAAATATGGTTGCCTCTCACTTCTTTAAATTCGTCAGCTGGTGGCATGACCGTGAAGGTTACAAGGCAAAGCTATATTTCTTGCGTGATTCTTCCCATCGGGAAGTAGATTTTTTGGTGACCGTTGATGAAAAACCATGGTTTGCAGTTGAAGTTAAAATGGAAGATGACAGCATCTCGTCTAATTTAAAATATTTTCAAGAAAGGTTAAAAATTCCTTTTGTTTACCAGGGTGTGAGAAAAAAAGGGGTTGATAGATTTATAAATGGGATTCGAATTATTTCTGCTGATAAGCTGCTTGTTGGGTTAGTTTGATCAGAATAGGTTATGCTTGGAATTTAAAATGTAAGGTTTGTCTGTGATATTCTTCTGTTTTGTTTAATTCTAACCCTAGTGTCTCTTTTTGAAGAATAAGTTCATTATCTTTAAATAGAATTTTTCCATTTTTTCCTGATAGTTTTCCTTGCAGCATATTTTTTAATATTTTTAATTCTTTGCCTCTTACTTTTAGTTCATCTCCAGAGCTTAAAGTTATAGCCCACTTTACAGTCTGTTTCCAATACTCATTTTCAGGCCGATCTGTAAATAGAGTAACAATGGATGCGTTTTTTTCTATTGCAAGATTTACCGCCTGTTCTGGCGTTTGAACTGTAAAGAGCACCATCTCTTCTGGAATTTCTAACTCAAGCAACATGGTCTGAATGATTCTTTTTGCCTGATTTGATTGCACAATAAACCCGATCTTAGGATTTCGGTTGTTTTCAGAACTAGAGTGAAGAGAGATAAATTTTACTAGACCTAGGATCCAATCCTGATATTTTTGAGGTAGATCAAAACCATCTTCTTCTATTGCCATATCTTCTGGAAAATCAATGAGATGGAGCGGAAATTGTTTTGTATTAGATTCAGCCTGAATCGCAGCCTGATTGATTTGGTAAGAACCATAAGAAAAGGGTGAGAGCTCTTGTTTTACAATTAACTCAATCTCATTTTCAATTTTTTCTTTAGTTTTAGTGATATTCTTCTCTGACTCATTGGAATTTTTTGGATGGGAGTTTAAAGAAGGCGTAAGCAATTCAGGAAGCAAATTTTTAAGCAGCGCTGCGCTATAAAGACCATGAGCTAGAACCACAATAAAGTAGGGAACCAGATGGTTTAAGATAGAAGATGGCAGCGGCAGAAAGTTGAGAGAGACTATGTAGATAAGACTAAATAGTAAGGCAGGGATTAGATATTTAATAAAATTGGGCCAATCCTCTTTTTCTTTGTAGTTCCAAAGAAGAATACCTTTATCCCAGTTTTGATCGTTCGCTCTTATGACCCATCTTACCATGATGTGAGAAAGGGCAAAGCCAAAGGTCATCCAACCAAGTAAGGAGGAGGTATATAATAATTCTTGAGTATTAAAACCTAAACTGCTGATTAAAATAATAGGAAGAACTCTAAACAGCGTTTCCTCCCAGATGGGCGCAACTACTTTTGGTTCTCCTAACCAGTAGAGAAGGTTATGGAACCGTTCTCCAAGATGAGAAGGATTGCGAATTCGTCCTTTTAAGTAATAGGGGTAAAAAATTGAAGCTGGGATTCCTCCATTTCTGAACTCTGCTAAAAATTGAGTTCTTGTATGAGCTTTTGTTTCAGATTCTGCAATGTCGTCCGCGCTATAGCGAATAGTCTCTGGCCCATTTCTTCCATGCCGTCCTATGAATCGTTCTAGAACTTGCTGCATTTTGGCAGGCACGTCTCGGGTGGATTCAGCCCATACTCCTTGACCTTTATGGTAGAGATCTAAAATCAGTTCAGCTCCTTTTCCTATTCCAAGCCCAACCACCACAATATGAGGTTTACTGTTAATCCATTTTCTAAATCTGTCGCGGCTGAACTGGAAGTTAGGATCTCCATCGGAAAAATGAATTACAAGATTTAATGTGTTTTTTTCTTTTAAAGGAATTCTTTTAAAAGCATGGTACATGGCTCTTAGATCATTATTCCCAAGATATGTCTTAGCCACCTTACTCATCACTTCTACAACTTTTTGTTTGTTGAGTTTTTCTCCATACTTAAAATAGAATTCCATGGGTAGATTATCATGGAATCCAACCACTTCTAATATAATTCCTTTTTTCTGGTCCTCTTGGATAGCAAGAAGCATCATCAATACAGCATCTGCCGCTGCTTCAATCTTAGCCCCATCCATACTTCCGCTCTGGTCAATTAAAAGAGATATTCTGACTTTATATTGTTTTGGAATTTTTCTTTGCTTAAAGATCAGATCCTCGCCCGCTACAGCTAAAGGCAGCGCCGCATCATCCAGCATTCCTTTTTCTCTCCACCTCTGCCAATATCCCACCTGTCTTTGATAGAACTTCCTAAACACAGTTTTCATTCGGTTCACATCTGTTTGCACTCTTTCGTAACGCGCATTGTAATCAGCCTGTTCTTTTTCTGTGATTCCTTCTCGATCTCTTTCTTCTTTATCTCTTTTTGCAGCTTCCTCCTCTTCTTCCAAGCGTTTTTGTTCCTGTTCTTCATCATAACGATCCTGTTCTTCTTGCGCCCTTTCAATGGATTCTTTAAGGGATTGGATCGCTTCTTTTAATTTATCTTTGTCTAACGGATTTCCATCTTCGCCGACCATTAAGGGTGGAGCTATCTCTGGCCGATTTTTATCTTTTTCCCCTAATTCTTGTTTAGCTTGCTTAAGTAACTCTAATTTTTCTTCTGGACTTAAACTGTCCCAAGCTTTTTTTAACTGCTGCAACAACTCCTTTTTTTCTTGGTCTGACAGTTTTTCCCATGGAATTCTATCTCCAGCTTCTTTTCCTTCTCCTCCTTTTCCTCCTGCAATTGCTTTAGATTGAGCTTTGTCTTCTATAGATTTCTGAACCAAAGCTTGGAATTCTTCTGTGTCATAGAGTTCTTCCATCTTTTTTTTGTGTTCAGCCACCTCTTTTGTTAAATAAACCTCTTTTGCGCGATCTTGTAAAGTCTCAATCGCATCTAAAACTTGCTGGTTAAGAATCGTTGGATCTTTTTTTCCATAGACCCATTCATAGATGACCCCTAATGTAAATTGAAAATATAAAGGTTGTTGCGCCATAAGAATTTGGTGTTCTTCCAGGCTTTTACCATAACGGGTAGGAGAATAGGTTTCATCATATCTTGCCATCAGCCAGTTGCGGCTGCCTACAAAATCTTCAATACCTTTGAGATTGATCCAAATATCTCCAACTCCATTATCTAAGAGAGCAGCGCCCAGTTTAGATAAGAATTCGCTGCTGGATGCTTCTGGATGGCGATAGAGAAGTTCAAATAGTTCATGATAAAGAACTCCTAAAACACTTTCTTCACTTCCAGGCTGAATCATATCTTCTGCTACGAAATTCATCTCTCTGGGTTTCATATCTTTTGTATTCCATATGCACCGCCATGTCCTCATCATTCCCAATTCACCTGCTTCAGGAATAGGGTACCATGCTTTTAAAGGTATGCCCAATCCTGTTGTGATTTGCATGACTCTTTCTAATACCCGTCTCCTTTCTCTAGCTCTTCCTTGATCTTGTAAGGAAGGGTTGCCAACCTCCCACCATCTTTCTGGATTATATTTTTCTTCTCCATCTTCATCCTTATTCCCAGTTGCTAAATTCATGGAAAGAGCTGCTACAGCTCCTATTTTTGTGACTGCTCTAAGCGCAACATTTTTTGCTATAGGAACAACTTTTTTAAAAGTTTTGCCAAATTCTTTTGCGAGCAGCGCCACTGCTAAAGATTCTCTCTCTGCTTTTGGTCTTAATGCCATTCCCATTTTTTGTTCTAAAAGTTCTATAGGATCTTGGTTAGGATAATGCTTGATACTTTCAACGATTCGTTCTAAAGCGCGGAAGGATGGTTTTTTAAGACTTGTTTTTCTCATGTTATTCGCGTAAGAAACCAATGTTTCAATATCTTTTCTTAAAATTTCATTCCCTTTTCCAGCAATTCTCATCAAGAGATCCACTTCTTCCTCTTCTGGCAAATACCCTATCTCTACCCCATACATTCTGTCCATAAAGTCCGCCATCATGTCGTTCACTTCCACTCTTCCTCCCGGAGGGTTCATGGTCATCACTAAACTAAATCCCTGTTTAGCTTTAATTCTATTAGTAAGAATCTTTCTGCCATCAGGCAATGTGAGTTCTATTTCTCTAGGCAATATCAGCTCTTTAAACTGTAACGCGTGGTTCAATACTGCTAAGACTCCGGGAGTGGCTCTATTGACTTCATCTGCAATAAAGGGTCTTCCTTCTAACATGGCTCGAGCGAGTGGAGACAGTTCATAATCTGTGGAGATAGAGTGAGATCCGTCATTATTGTTTTCACTTTTAGTTTTAGGCCAGCAGGTAAGGTCTCGAGTGGTGGTACCTTCATGTAAAGACATATGTTCTACTTTTCTATGCAGCATTCTAAACACAGCTTTCGTGAGCCAGGATTTGCCAGTGCCTACAGGTCCTATGACTAATACATTCCTGCCTAAACTAATACCCAGCAATATTTGATGTATGATCTTGTTGTTAGTGGGGGTTTCTTTAGGAGCGTACTCGTATTCAGTGCCGGGATAGTCAGTATCACTTCCAATAGGAATGCGTACTTCGTCACTGATAAGACCATTTTCAATGATTTGCGGAGGGGAATAAGGAATGGATTTTGCCTGAGCCTTAGCTCGTTCAAGGACTCCGCTTTTTGGTTGAGGTAATTTCCAGTAGAATATCTCGTTAGTATCCCCTATACTAAAAAGAGTAGTCCCATCGTTTGACCAGGTGAAACCCTCCACATTTCGAGTAGGGCCAGTCAGAGGAGTTCCCTGATTCTTTACAATATTTCCATTTTCGTACTTCCAGTAGAATATCTCGCCATTATCCCCTATACTAAAAAGAGTAGTCCCATCGTTTGACCAGGTGAAACCCTGCACATTTCGAGTAGGGCCAGTCAGAGGAGTTCCCTGATTCTTTACAATATTTCCATTTTCGTACTTCCAGTAGAATATCTCGCCAATACCTCTACTAAAAAGAGTAGTCCCATCGTTTGACCAGGTGAAACCCTCCACCCTTTGAGTAGGGGAAGTCAGACGAGTTCCCTGATTCTTCACAATAATTCCATTTTCGTATTTCCAGTAGAATATATCGCCAACACCCCCTCTACTAAAAAGAGTAGTCCCATCGTTTGACCATATGAAGTCTTTCAGATTGGTAGTAGGGCCAATCAGAGGAGTTCCCTGATTCTTCACAATAATTCCATTTTCGTACTTCCAGTAGAATATCTCGTTATTATCCCCTGTACTAAAAAGAGTAGTCCCATCGTTTGACCAGGTGAAACCCTGCACCCTTTGAGTAGGGCCAATCAGAGGAGTTCCCTGATTCTTCACAATAATTCCATTTTCGTACTTCCAGTAGAATATCTTGCCATGATCTCCTCTACTAAAAAGAGTAGTCCCATCGTTTGACCAGGTGAAACCCTCCACCCTTTGAGTAGGGGAAGTCAGACGAGTTCCCTGATTATTCACAATAATTCCATTTTCGTACTTCCAGTAGAATATCTCGTTATTATCCCCTATACTAAAAAGAGTAGTCCCATCGTTTGACCAGGTGAAATACCACACACTTCTAGTAGGGCCAGTCAGAGGAGTTCCCTGATTCTTCACAATAATTCCATTTTCGTACTTCCAGTAGAATATCTCGCCAATACCTCTACTAAAAAGAGTAGTCCCATCGTTTGACCATGTGAAATCCCACACATTTTGAGTAGGGCCAGTCAGAGGAGTTCCCTTCTTATTCACAATATTTCCATTTTCGTACTTCCAGTAGAATATCTTGTTAGTATCCCCTATACTAAAAAGAGTAGTCCCATCGTTTGACCAGGTGAAACTCTGCACACTTCCAGTAGGGCCAGTCAGAGGAGTTCCCTGATTCTTTACAATATTTCCATTTTTGTACTTCCAGTAGAATATCTCGCCATTATCCCCTATACTAAAAAGAGTAGTCCCATCGTTTGACCAGGTGAAACTCTGCACACTTCCAGTAGGGCCAGTCAGAGGAGTTCCCTTTTTCCAATCCTTCTCCACCCACTCTTTCTTTGTGAGCGCTTGTATCTCTTTTTCTACAAACTCTCTCCCTCCCTCCCAGTCTCCTATCCTGTACTCTGCGCGGATGATCTCTCCAATATCTTCATCTGGATATTTCTGAATCGCCTCAATGATTCTCTCTAACACTCTCAGGGACATCTTTCTCCAGACCTTGCCACTGGCATTAATCCTCTCTTGCATCTCTACCAACTCTTTTATGAACTCTTCTGGCACAGTGCTTTGCAAAGGTTCGTCATTCCCGCGACCTGTCCCGAGCGTAGTCAAGGAGAAGCTAGAATCTAGTTCGCCATTACCCTTTTTCTGGATTCCAGTTTTCAGGGGAACGATAGCAGTTCTCTTTAAAAATTCCACTCTCTTTTCTTTAGGTAATTCTCTTACCTCTAGTATCGCGCCAAACCTGTCTTCAAAGTCTTCTCCTAACTCATATCCGCCATACGGTTCTTTTGCTTCATTCATGGTAGCTATGATTTGAAACCCTTCCCCTCTTTTTACTCTTTGTCCATCTGGCAACTCGATCTCTTTACTCTGCATCAAATCATTTAATATAGCTCTAGCACCAGGTCTAGTTTTAGTGACCTCATCAATAATAATAATGGTTCCCTCTCTATAGGCTTTTACAATTTGGCTATATTCCCAGATAGTTAAACTTTTTTCTAATCCTCTCCAAGCCACTAGGTCTTGTCCTTCTATCTCTTCACTAAGAGACATCACTATCGGCTCTTCTCCCATGAGTTCTCCATAGACTAGAGCTAACCAGTCTTTACCTACCCCTGCTTCCCCTACTAATAAAACATGCTCGCCTAGTCTTCTCATCTTACTCATTACTTCTAAGATTCTGTCATTCTCTTCTATTCCTTTAAAATAATGAGTGAGAATATTTGAATCTTTTCTTCTCCAACTATATTTCCCTATCTTTACTTCTTTCTTATTTTTACTTATCTCAATCTTAATTGGAGTAGGTGGAGCTCTCTGTTCCTTCCCTTTTCCAAACTTTCCTTCCCAATATGTTTCTAAAGCATTTCTTTTTTCATGGCTCACTGCTCCCTCTACTCCGCTCATCATGCAGAGGATATTGACCCAACTATCTTCTGGGTTTTCTTTCTTAAATCTAATCATTCTTTCTAATGTTCTTGTGCTAATCGCTCTATCTTTGTTCTCTTTCGCTAACGCTCTTGAGTTATTAGCGATCTTTACTAACTCTTCAATTTCTTTCTTCGTTTGTTCATCTAAAACATTCTCTGGAGTTTGATTCAACACTTTTCCATTCTCTTCCCAGATCTTTTCTAACCATGCTCTTTCTTCTAGTTCTGGCAGATACCCTACCTCTACCACATACATTCTGTCCATAAAATCTGCCATCATGTCGTTCACTTCTACTCTTCCTCCCGGAGGGTTCATGGTCATCACTAAACTAAATCCCTGTTTAGCTTTAATTCTATTGGTAAGAATCTTTCTGCCATCAGGCAATGTGAGTTCTATTTCTCTAGGCAATATAAGCTCTTTAAACTGTAACGCGTGATTCAACACTGCTAAGACGCCGGGAGTAGCTCTATTGACTTCATCTGCAATAAAGGGTCTTCCTTCTAACATGGCTCGAGCGAGTGGAGACAGTTCATAATCTGTGGAGATAGAGTGATATCCGTCCTGATTGTTTTCACTTTTAGTTTTAGGCCAGCAGGTAAGGTCTCGAGTAGTGGTTCCTTCATGCAAGGACATATGTTCTACTTTTCTACGCAGCATTCTAAACACAGCTTTAGTGAGCCAGCTTTTGCCAGTTCCTACAGGTCCTATGACTAATACATTCCTGCCTAAACTAATACCCAGCAATATTTGATGTATGATCTTGTTGTTAGTGGGGGTTTCTTTAGGAGAATACTCATACTCAGAGCTGGGATATTCGGTATCCGTGCCAAGGGGAAGATGGACGTCGCCGCTCACTAATTCGGATCCGATAGCTTGAGGTATTGCATGAGTTGGAGTTGACCCTGCTTCGGCCTTTGCGCGCTCTAAAACTTTATTCTTTGCTTGTGGGAGTTTCCACCAGAAAACCTCTCCACCCAATCCTCCAGAAACCAAAGAGCGGCCGTCGGGCGAGAACTGAATATCCAACACATTTTCAGTTGGTCCAATGAGCCGTGTTCCTT
>MGUU01000025.1 GCA_001800135.1 Elusimicrobia bacterium RIFCSPLOWO2_02_FULL_39_32
AAAAGTACCAAAAAAAGAAAATTACTACTACGACTGTCCTGTTTTAATGCTCCCATATCCTCTTTTAAAGACTACAGAACACACAGAACAGAACACACACAGAACACCATTCCCAGCCGTAATCCCTCGGCAAATTTAGAGACTATTGACACTTTATTTTATCATGATATAATTAAGTATACTTATGAAAACCTATTCCCGCATACAGAAATTTAATCGGTTAGGAAGAGAAAGCTGTTTTTTATGGGGTCCGCGCCAAAGTGGTAAAAGCACCTTATTAAAGGAATTATTCCCAAGCGCAATTTATTATGATCTTCTTCTATCTAATGAGTATGCTCGCCTTAATAGAAACCCATCCTTTTTACGCGAAGAGTTACTTGCTTCTAATGAATTTAAAGGACCCATTGTTATAGATGAAGTCCAAAAAGTTCCAGCCCTCTTAGATGAAATCCATTGGCTCATTGTAAATCATAAAAAACAGTTTATTTTAAGCGGTTCGAGCGCAAGAAAATTAAAGAGGAGTGGCGCCAACTTATTGGGGGGTCGGGCCCTCAGGTACGAACTATATCCACTGACTTCTCATGAAATTCCAGATTTTAATCTGCTACGGGCTCTCAATCATGGTCTCCTTCCACGCCATTACTTATCTTCACATCCTCAAGATCTTATTGCTGCCTATATAGGTGATTATCTGAAAGAAGAGGTTGCTCAGGAAGCGCTTACGCGCAATATCCCTTCCTTTAGTCGTTTCCTGGAAGCCGCAGCGTTTAGCAATGGAGAAATGGTGAACTATAAAAATGTGGCTAGCGAATGTGGAGTTAGCGCTGTCACGGTAAAGGAATATTTCCAAATTCTTCAAGATACGCTCATTGGCGCTTTGCTAACACCCTATCAGAAGAGACCAAAACGGAGAGTTATTCTGGCACCTAAGTTTTATTACTTTGATGTTGGGATTGCTAATTTTTTATTAAAGAGAGGACCTATTGTAAACCGCAGTGAGAGCTTTGGGAGGGCATTCGAACATTTTATATTTCAAGAATTGCGCGCGCATAGCCATTATTCGGGATTAAATTACCCGATCACAACGTGGAGAACGGCATCTCAATTAGAAGTTGATTTTATTTTAGGGGACCATGAAGTAGCTTTAGAAGTAAAAGGAGTTTCTCAAGCCGAGAGCCATCATTTGAAAGGATTGAAGGCATTTCAAGAGGAATATACAACCAAACATGCTATTGCAGTTACCCTAGATCCACGCCCGCGGGCGATTGGAAAAACATCTGTTTTACCATGGGAACTATTCTTGAAAAAGCTCTGGAACAACGAAATCATTCATTAGCAGATTCCTAAACCGTCTCCATAAAAATATACTGGGCTACCAAGTTTTAAGAAACTACAAAATACCAGCTTCTTTATAAAAAAGTTGGACTGTTTTATCAAAATTGAATTGTTGCCCCCAAATGGATTTTCCCCATACTCGCAAAAACTCTTCTGCTTGTCTTTTAAACTGAAATAGATGGGAAGATGGTGGACTGCTTTTTAAGGCACGGCCCCAAATGGTTACAAGTTTGTCTTGCGAAATTTTCTGCTTCTTAAAAACAGAAATCATATCTTGAATGTCTGGATCAAGAAACCTCGATATTTTTCCTAAAGACCAATAGGCTGGCTCAAGAATTCTAACCTCCAAAAGATTAAAACCACGGTACAGGGTGGTATGTTTTTTATAATCTAAGAGAGAAACCATCCCCCAGCGACTAATATCTTGAGCATATTGCGCGGGGACTCCAGTTAACTGCTCTGTTTTATGAATGGCCTCTTCTAACTTTTCCCAGTCATCCTTATTCCCTAAGAACTCAAGTGCAAAATCTATATCCCGACTTAGCCGAACCGAACCTAAGAGGGATCCGGCTGCGGCCCCGGTAAGAATTACTTTACACTTTCCCGGAACAAATCGAGATAAAATTTGAAAAAAACGCTCTATCTGTCTTTTTTCCATTTTAAAGCCTTTTTCTCTATAACTCGTTCAATTAAACTATTTAAGACTGCAGAGGGAAGATAGGAAAGCGAAATCCACGATCTAGAAAATTTTTGCTTCCTTTTTTTACCCTTTCTCAGCCCCTGGCCATAAACCTCTAAACGTGAGCTTAAAATTTCCTTAAGCTGTTCTACAATTTTTTGCTCTTGCGCGCTTGAAAGATGTTTATTAGAAGCTGCGGCATCGGCTATCCGTTCTAGGGTGGCGCGAGTCATGGAGGGAATTGTTTCTACCTCCATAGGGCCTATTCCATCCACTAGAACCCCGGGTTTTAAATCCAGACTCTGCGCTAATGCCCGGACAGTTCTTAAGGAAACCTCTTTTTTCCCTCTTTCTATATCTGAAAGGTTAGATCTAGGAATGCCAGCTTTAATGGCCAAAGCGCTTTGAGCCAATCCCCTATGCAACCGCCACAAAAGAACCGTTTGATTGAATGGTATCATTTATAATAATGTAGTATTTTTACTACATTATGTCAAATGTGAAATTGCACAATTTTAGTGAACCCACGCGCCCGTGCGGGGCGCGAATGATCTTGGGTTCGCCGTGTTTATACTCTACAGGAAACGGGTACCACCTGCCATCTTCTTTTTTATGAAACTCAAACACGTCCGCTTTTCCATTTAATCCAAGCGTTTGTGAACGCAACGGCAACCCCCGCTCGATTCGCATACCGGCGCGAGTTCCAAACTCCTCTTCATGCGCATGCTCGTGCATAATCCTGCCTTCAGCCGTGAACACATTTTCTTCCCACGCCTGTTCGACATGGATGAGCGCACATTGCCGCTCACAGAATAAAAAATGTTGCAGCGCCGAAAGGGGAATATAGTCATCGTCCATATACATTAAATTTCATCAATATTCTTAACGATCTTATCGCTCAATTTTATCTGCGATTCTTTTTCTTTTAAATAATTATGATGAGAAACAATCGGCCTTTTAAGTCGTTTTTCCAGAGCTTTACGGGCATTGCCGGCAATGCCGCCGCCGGCTTGAGCATCGGACTTAAGCTTTTTTGTGCCTTGTGAATTTTCGTTACGGTGAATCTCCGTAGTCGCGCGCTCACCCAACATGGTAAAAATCAACTCAAAGTCGTCCATATGATCGCGCAAGTTTTCTCGCTTCAACCCTTTGAGTTCCTTGTACTCGCTGGGCGTAACGCCAAAGGCGGCTTTGGATATCTGAGCAGTTAAAATTTCATAATCTTTATCTTCTTTCGCGCCGCGCTTTTTCCATTCATCGGTTAATTCTTCCCGGATGGCAATACCGCGCATGCGCTTTTCAATCCAATCATCACTATAACCTTTAAATTTGTAAATCAGGCGAGTCCTTTTCGTCGCAAGTTCAGGATTTTCTATTTCCTGCACTCGCTCGTATCCCACTTTCGCCAGCCAACGCTTAAATGGTTCCGCTTTGGGAGAGGGAATTGATTGGATGATGCGAAATATGCCTTCCGTATTGGCGCAATCAGTTTCATATTTTTTACCGTCGGATGCTTCTAATTTTAGTCCGTGACAAAATGTCACGACCTCACCCCCCTCCTCTTTTAACCGCTGCTTCAGCTTTCTCCAATACGCGCCGGCATCAACGCTTCCGGTAAGAGCCTCCGTAATATCTACTACCGAAAACCACCACTCGTTTTGATATAATGCCCTTCTGATTTTATTTCCTTTAAAAATAGCAATTTTAGTTTCTGTTTGCATTAAGATTGCTCCCTTTTCATAACTCTCTTGCTTCCTCTACATTTTCTAGTCGGGTTAAATGCGACATTACCAGGTTTTAAGGAATTGTAAAATGCCTGTCTTAATCGCTTCAGCTAACAAGGTTTGGAATCTAACATCTAATAGCAAGGCTTCTTCTTCAGGTAAAATAAGGTAACCAGATTCCACTAGAATCCCGGGCATGCGGGTTGCCCTTAAAACAGCAAGATTTCCATAATAAAAACCATCGTCTGGCAAGGGAACCATTTTTTGAAAAGCGGCGTGAACTGACTTTGCAAACTCAAAACTCTGAGGCTGAAAATAAAATAAGCTAAAACCCCTACGCTCAAAGGGATTTGAGCCATCCGCTAAAGCATTGGCATGCAAAGAGATCAATAAATCCGCATCTTTGCGATAAGCGCTGGTAACGCGTTCTGTAAGCGAGGGAGATTCTTCTAACCCCCTGGTTAAAAAAACATTAGCTCCTTCTTTTTCTAAAATTTGCTTTAGAACCTGAGCCATTTTAATTGTGAACTCTCCTTCAACAATGCCTTGAGGCCCAATCGCTCCATCCGCAACTTTTAAAGAATGGCCTGGATCTAAAACAATATTCATCTCTTTTAAAGGGAATTTTTTATTAATGGGCGGAGCAAAGAAAATTTTTAAGATCAGTTTATTGCCTTCATAGTTAAGATCATACCCCCAAACTTTTTCTTTAAGCGGACATTCGATTTTTAAAGTTTCCTCCTGGGTTTGGCTCCATCTTACCTGTTCTAATTTCAAGAAAGCCTTTGCTTCATATCGGATGCGGTCTAAATTGGAAATGGTGTAAAAAAATTCTAAAGAAAAATTTTTTAAGTCTCTGGAAAGACTCACTTTATATGGAACTTTTTCATTTAAAAAAAATTCTAAAGAAACAAATCCCTCCCCATCTTTTACTTTTACGGAATCTAATACAAAGGGGGAATTCGCTGGAGCCGTGTTTTTAAGCAAATCCTCATGGGTCCAATAAGCGCTGGTTGGGCTTAACTCTGCCTTAATTTCTTTGCCAATCGCTTTTGTAGTTTTTAATTTCACCCCTTTTGGCAAAAAAAGTTCATATCCCATTAAGTCCCCTTTACGACTAGCCCCTGTGCGTAAAATCGCTTCCTCACTACTCACCTCCATCCAACTAAAAGTCCCTTTTTCTAAAACAGTAACTTTCCCCGGAGCTTCTACTTTTTTTATTTTTCCTTTCTTATCTTCTAACCGGTATTCAACTTTAAATTCATCTAGTTTTGAATCTTGTGGTAAGGAGATCAGCGCTTCATAAAATCCTGGAACTGAATGGGCTGTTTCCTCCATTTTTTTCCAAGAATCATCCTTGCTTTTTTTCTTGCCTAAAGGCTTTAAACGAAATTCCACTTTAGCTCCCGGGGATCCTTGCAACCGCAAACGTAAAGGCTCCTCTCTATAAAGTTTTAAATTCACTTGCGGTTCAATAGATTCTGTTGAAACAGTTAGTGGAGAGGCAGGTAAAACCATGATTGGAGAAGAGACAAAAACAGCGCGTTCTACCTCTGCTTGATGGTCTCCTTTTTTCGCAACCCCTCTAATTTTAAATTCTCCGGGAAAAAAAGGAATCACCGCGCAATAAGAGCCTGTGGGATAAACATTCACAGTAGAGCCATTAATTAAAACCGTGCTAGTTTCAGGTTTAACAGAACCAAAAACAAAAGATTTTTTTACATTCGCTATTTTTGATCCTTGGCGCGGATAAACAATGGTAAATTGTGGGGAGGAATTCCCACTAGTAGAAGAAGTGGAAGAAAGTGTTTCGCTGGAATTTTTTTCTGAAACGAATAAAGGGGTGGCAAAAAGAGTGGAGGAAAAAAAGAAAAAAATAGGAAAAAACAATTTCTTAGACACGAACAATTTTTTTAAATTTTCTTTTGCCTACTTGTAATATAAATGGCTTTGCGATTTCTATCTCTTTATCCTCTAAAACTTGGGTATTATCTATCCGAACTCCTCCGTTTTCAATTAACCTTTTAGATTCTTTTTTAGAGGGAGAAAGCCCGGATTCAAAAAGAAGATGGGAAATCAAAATGTTAGATTTTGTGACTCCAAATTCCTCAAAACTTTCTGGCAGAGTTCGATTGGAAAATAGTTTTTCAAATTCTTCCCTTGCAGCCTCTGCTTTGCCTGGATGATAAAGATTAGTAATCTCAACGCTTAAATTTAATTTCGCTTGTTTAGGATGCAATTTTTTTACTTCTGCCAAATCTTTCGCGGTTAAAAGTTCATAATACTGCCACATCAGCTCATCTGATATGGACATGATTTTCCCAAACATCTCATTCGCTGGATCATTTAATGCAATCGCATTCCCGTAAGACTTAGACATTTTTTTTATGCCGTCCGTGCCAATCAGCAAAGGAAGAGTCATTACAATTTGCGGCTCCTGATTAAAATTCCTTTGCAATTCCCTGCCCATTAAAAGATTAAAAAGCTGGTCTGTGCCGCCAAGTTCCACATCCGCGCGAACCGCAACAGAATCATATCCTTGAAATAAGGGATACATCATCTCTAGAAAAGTGATGGGGCTGCCTATTTTTAACCTTTGATTAAAATCCTCGCGCTGCAAAAGCTGCTGCACGGTATAGCCTTGAAATAAGATTGAAAACGCAGATCCTTCATCCAAAAGTTTGCTCATGTCAAAAATAGGAGCAAGCCATGTGGAATTTTTGTGAACCTCGGTCAAGTTTGGATCAAGAATTTTGAAAACTTGATCCAAATAGGTTTGGGTGTTAGCCTCAACCTGTTCCCTAGAAATTTTAGGACGGGTCTCATTTCTGCCAGAAGGGTCTCCAATCAAAGCGGTAAAATCTCCAATAATAAAGATGACCTTATGTCCAAATTTCTGAAAAATTCTTAATTTGTTCAGAACCACAGTATGCCCTAAATGCAAATCCGGAGAAGTGGGATCTACTCCCAGCTTAATCCTTAATTTTTTTTCAGAGGAGAGTTTTTGAACTAACTCTTTTTCTGTTTTAACCTCTTTCACACCTCTTAAAAAAAGCTGAATCTCTTCTTTTAAACTCAAGCGATAATTCCTCCGCCAAGCACAGTCTCGTCGTCATAAAAAACAGCGGATTGACCTGGGGTTATGGAGCTCACATCCTCATCAAAAACAATTTTTGCTTCCTGAGCGGAAAGAAGATTAATTGTGGCTAAAGCTCCCTTATGACGGTACCTCACTTTAACAAGAGCGCGCACGGATTCATTTGGAATTTGATCCGAACACCAGTTCATAGAATGAATCGCGCATTCATTTTTAAGGTTTTCGGATTCCTTACCTACAATCAAGGTGTTGGTTTTAGAATCTTTATCAATCACATAAAGTCTTTCTCCGGTAGCCACACCTAACTTTTCTCTTTGTCCAATGGTATAAAAAGGAAGACCAAGATGCTCTCCTAAAATTTTCCCATCTTGAGTTTGGATCGCGCCTTTTTTAAGGGACTGGCTGGTTTGCTCTTTAATAAATTCCCTATAATCTCTGCCTTCTAAAAAACAGATGTCTTGGCTTTCTTTTTTTTCCGCATTCACTAAATTATATTTCCGCGCAATCTCTCTAACCTCTTCTTTTTGATAATCCCCTAAAGGAAAAAGTACCCGCGATAACTGAGCTTGATTCAGCATATAAAGAAAATAAGATTGGTCTTTAAACTGATCTTTTGCTTTAGTTAAATAAAAATGATTTTCTCTTATAATCCGCGCATAATGGCCAGTGGCTAAATATTCTGCTCCTAAAGCTCCCGCATATTTTAGAAGCGGATCAAATTTAATAAAACTGTTGCAGCTTACGCAGGGATTTGGAGTTCTTCCATTTAAATAGGAATCCACAAACTGATCCACAACCTTTTCTTTAAAACGCTCTTCCATGTTATAAGTATAATGCGGCACTCCTAATTGACGGCACACGATTTTTGCTTCTCCAATATCCTGAGGAGAGCAACAGCTCCCAACTTTTTCCCCCTCCACCCAATGTCTAGGAGTCCAAAGTTTTAAAGTGATGCCAATCACTTCATAGCCTTGAGAATGTAAAAGCGCGCAAGCTGTGGAAGAATCCACTCCTCCAGACATTGCCACAACCACTCTTATTTTTTTTGTCTCAGGTTCCATAAAATTTAAGAAACATTTAATGCATTAAGATCATCCATTCAGCGCTCATACAAATTTCAGGTTTAATTCGCACTAGATTTAGATTTTAAAGCTCCTCTCGTATATCTGCAATTTGGACTCCAAAGCAGCCACTCATGGATGCCCAAATCTTCACAAGCTTTAATTTGAGCTTTAACCTCTTCCTCTCCATAACGAACTCCTAAAGAAAAATCCTGCAAATAGGGGCGCAAACGCGCGCTGCTTTTTTCTAAACGCTTTTTTGCGTCTGATATAGTTCTATGCACCACTCTATAAGGCTGACTATTAGGATTCGCAATGCCATATTCACCTTTTGCGTAATGAGAAGGATAAATCATGGGAGAAATTACATCCACCCACTCTGTCATCTGCAATATCTTTTGTCCAATCCCCATATCATGTTCCACAGAAGGGGTTAAACCAAAAATATCAATGGAAAGTTCAGCGCCCATTGGCTTTAAACGTCTAGCTGCTTCCTGTAAAAAAGCATTTAGATTTTTGGCTGCAGAGGTGGAGTCGTGCTTGGCATAAGAGTAGCGGCAAAGACGGATATTGCCATCCGAAGGATAGCGTATATAATCAAATTGTATCTCCTCAAAACCTAACTCGACCGCGCGGCTAGCGATTGTTAAATTATAATCCCAAACTTGCTTGTTATAAGGATCCAACCAAGCTCTATTTTGACGGTCGGTCCAAAGAGTCCCATCTGGTTTTTTTACAGCTAGCTCAGCCATTTTTCTTGCCATCCCATCATCCTTAAAAACCACAATCCGAGCGATCGTATAAACCCCGTCTTTTTTCAATTGCTCTAAATATTCTTTAATGTCCGGAATCGCATTCACAAACAATTTATTTTTCTCCGCCAAATAAACTCCGGGAATATAAACCTCTCCTTGAAACTCTTTAATGGCAATCACAATGGAGTTCAATTCAGTCTCTTTTAATAAAGCTCCAATTCGTTTTCTAGCTTTTTTTGAGCCAGCCACCCAAGAAGTGAGATGGATGCCTTTCACATTTTTTATCTTTTGAACTGGTTCTACAATTTCCGGAGCTTCAAGGATTTCTTTTTCAAGCACAATCTGTTTAGTAGCCTGGCTGCTCTTTGAAACATACAGTAGAAAAGCAGAGCTAAAAAATAGCATTAAAAATATGAAACCAATTTTTTTCATGAGTTTATTTTTCTCTACTTAAGTTTATGCTAAAAAAAGCGCTTTCGTAACAGAAATGACTTTCTAAGCATAAACTATTTAGAAAGTTCTTTTAGAAGTTGCTGAACTATTTTTATTTTTTCCCCGTATCCTGCCCAATCTCCTCTTTTTAATGCTTCTTGGGCTAACTCAAAATTTTCCCTTGTCTTTCTAATTAAAACTTTATCTTCCAATTTTTCTTGTATGGGAGAAAGTGATTTTTCCTCTTTGGAAACCGCGCTCACTCTTCCTCCAAAAATTTTCATCAGGGCTAATTCAAAATTCTCCTCCATGGCAATAGAATTTTCATAAGCCACAATAATTCTCTTTAGTTCCGGCAATCCTCCGCCGCTCGCTTCCAAATAAAGCGGCTGCACATAAAAAAGAGATTTTTCTACAGGGATCACCAAGAGACTCCCGCGCAATACCCGGCTCCCCCCCTGGTCCCAAAGGGTGAGTTGTTTAGAAATTTCCGCGTCCTGATCTATCCTAGATTCAATCTGTTGCGGGCCATAAACAAGTTTTTGCTTAGGAAAATTATATACTAAAAGTTTTCCATAATTAGGTTCATCGCAGCGCGCAGCCATCCATGCGATCATATTTTCTTTTTTAGACGGCGTAAATGGAACCATCAGAATAAATTCTTCTTTCCCTCCAATCCCTGTAAGTTTCATGATGGTGTAGTAAGGCTCCATTGGTTCAGAACGGCCTCCTTGAGTGCGCACAGGAATTTTCCAAAGATCTTCTTTATTATAAAAAACTTGAGGATCCGTCATGTGATAGGTAGAGTACATTCTTGCCTGAATATTCAT
Source organism: Elusimicrobia bacterium RIFCSPLOWO2_02_FULL_39_32 (assembly GCA_001800135.1). GTDB lineage: Bacteria > Elusimicrobiota > Elusimicrobia > 2-02-FULL-39-32 > 2-02-FULL-39-32 > 2-02-FULL-39-32. The sequence continues at coordinate 9,914 of MGUU01000025.1, forward strand.
TAAAGCTTGAGGATACCTAATATGGCTTCTTAAATCTTTAGGCATGCTTTCCATGGGTTTAAAAACATCTGGAAAAATTTTTGCGTAAGTTTGAATCAAAGGCTCTTTTGCATCCGCAATATAAGCGGCAATGGTTCCATTATATGCGTCTATGGTTACCTTAAGAGAATTTCTAATGTAGTTAATGCCTCCCACTTTTTCTGAATAAGGATAGTGGTCTGTCACTGTATAGCCATCCATGATCCAAAAAAGTTTGCCTTCTTCATTCACCACAATATAAGGATCCTGATCAAAACGCAAAAAAGGAAAAGCTTTATTCAGCCTTTCTTTAATGGAACGATAATAAAGAAACCTGCTCTCTTTGGTAATATCTCCGGAAAATAAAATTTTAAGTTCTCCAAACCTAGCTGCAAAAAGAAGCCTTCTCCAAAAACTTTTTACAGCCACTCCTCCTGTGCCAGCATAAGTGGTATAGACATTTTGATCCCCGGCAGGATAATCAAATTCTTTTGCATTTGTTTTTACAATGGAATAATTGGCCCGAGATTCCCCAAAATAGATTTCTGGGCGGGTGATTTTTAAGGCGATGGTGGAGCTGGGAGGAATATCTTTAATAAAAAATTCAGGCAGCCCTTCCGGAGAAATACGGTTCACCGGCCCTACGCAAACCCCATAACCATGAGTGTAAGTTAAATGCTCATTGATCCAGATTCTGGAGGGCAAGCTCTCAGGCACAAGCTCACGCACAGAAAGCATCACTTGCCGATATTCTCCGCCAATATTGTAACGGTCATTATCCGCGTCTAAAAAATCATAATAAGTGCGAATTTCCTGAAGCTGTCCATAAGAAGTGAGCAAAGGACGGTGGTCCCAAAGACGAATATTATTAATGGTTAGATCATTCTTTTTTAAAATTTCAAGGGTTAAATTCGCCTCCGGATCAAATTCCAATTCCTGAATCTGATTTAAACCATAAGCATTTCTAGTGTTCTCAATGGCCAGCTGAATGAATGGGGTTTCCTTTACAATTTCATTTGGAGAAACTTCAAACTTTTGTATGGTGCTTGCATAGATTTTAACCAAAAACGTTCCACCCACTAAAAAAATAAGAGAAGAGAGTATCATCCTACTTTTATGAAACCAAGGGGAAATCCATAAAAGAAGAGCTGAAATAAAAGCCACAATTCTTAAAAGTTTTAATCCCGGCAAATAAGCATTGAGGTCAGCATATCCAGCTCCAGGGGCAAGCCCGCGCTGCAATGAAAGTAGATCATATATCTTTAGTTGAAAACTAAAAGCGAAAAGAAGCACAAGGAACCCAGCCAAAATCGCGCAATGGGTTTTTGAATCTTCCGCGACTTGCATTCTATTTCCAGACATATAAATTCTGCTGCTTAAAAAATATATTCCTATGCTGATTAAAAGAGAGGAAAGAATAATCACAAAGAAAAAACGATAGAGAAATTTATAAAAAGGCAAATTAAATATGTAAAATCCAATATCCTGGTTAAAAAGAGGATCTTTTTGAAAAAAAGGAACTCCATTAAAGAACTTTAAAACCTCTTCCCATGAATTGGATGCCCAGTTCCCAAGAAAAAATGAGATGAGCAAAGTGAGGAGCAAGAGGAAGGGAAGCAAAACCTGCTTTATTTCTGAAAGAATAGGCAATGGAAAAGGAGAAATCACCGAAGCATCCGGCCCAATAATCACAAAAGGTTTGCGGCAGATTCTCCGCGCTAAAGAGAGATTAAAATAAATGAAGCTTGCGGAAATGAAAAATCCAAGAATCCATAAGCTAACCTGAGCGATCAAAGTTTTCTTAAAAATTGAGCTAAAACCAATTTCCACAAACCAATAATAGTCTGTAACTAAGTGCAAAATTTTTCCGCCAAAACTAACCAAAAGAAAAATTAAAACATAAAAAAAGATGTTCCATTTTTTTATGCGTGGAATGTTTGGATTAAAATCATAAGCCATTTTATTGTCCTTTTAAAAAATTATTTTTTAAGAGAAAGAGGAGGAGTTACTGTTGTAGGCAATCCAGCCATTTTGTCTGACCAGAGAGGTGAAAGGGAACGCAGTTTAGATATGACTCTTGGAATTATTTCTAATGCTTTATCCACCTCATCCAACGTGTTAAATTGACCTAAAGAAAATCTAACCGTGCCTTGAGCCACATTCGCAGGAAGACCAATGGCTCTTAAGACATGAGAGGCTTTGGTAGAGCCAGAAGCGCAAGCAGAGCCTGTTGAGACCGCAATTCCTTCAATATCTAACATCACCACACACCCCTCTCCTTCCACGAATTCAAAACTAAAATTAGAAGTGCCTGGAATTCTATGTCTAGGATCTCCATTGCGCCGAATATAGGGTACTTTTTCTAAAATCCCTTTTTCTAAACGATCTCTTAAAAAGGCTACTTTCTTAGCCTCTTGCCCTAAATTTTTTTGAGCTAGCTCGGCTGCAACTCCCAATCCCACAATGGCTGGAACATTTTCTGTGCCTGCCCTGCGGTTTCTTTCATGATGCCCATGAAAAAGAGGATGAAACCTGGTCCCTCGCCGAATAAAAAGCGCTCCCACGCCTTTAGGCCCATAAAGTTTATGCGCGGATAAAGAAAGTAAATCCACGTTCAACTCATTTACTGTAATTGGAAGTTTCCCCACAGTTTGAATCGCGTCTGTATGAAAAGGAATTTCCCTTTCTTTGCAAATTTTACCTATTTCAGCAATGGGCTGGATCGTTCCTATTTCATTATTCGCATGCATTACGCTCACTAAAATAGTTTCAGAACGGATCGCTTTTTTCACAGAGTCTGGATCTAAGATTCCGCTAGAACTTACAGGCAAAAAAGTCACGTCCCATCCTTGCTTTTGTAAATATTCACAGCAAAAAAGCACAGTATCATGTTCAATCGCTGTCGTAATAATATGATTTCCTTTTTTACGTTCCTTAGCGGAAAATGCGATTCCTTTAATTGCGGTTGTGTCGGACTCAGAGCCGCAGGAAGTGAAAATAATTTCTTCCAGGCTCGATCCTATCAGTTGCGCCACTTGCGCTCTTGCTTCTTCCACTGCTTTGCGAGTGGCTTGTCCTAAAGTGTGGACACTGGAAGGATTTCCATAAAGTTCCGTGCCTGCGCTTAAGTAGGGAAGCATGGCATCTGCTACCTTTGGATCCAAAGGAGTCGTGGCATTGTTGTCAAAATAAATTTTCTTTTTCATTATTGAATTTTAGCTAGCTCTTGTAAAAGCATTGAACTGGGGATCAAGGTTTGAGATTTTTGCTCCAAATCTTTTAAAGTGACTTGATCATTTTTTATTTCATCTTCTCCGATGATTAAACAAAATCTTGCCCCAAGTCCATCCGCAAAACGCATTTGTGATTTTAAACTTTGATGGTTCAAAAGAGAGTTTGTTTTAAAACCTTTAGATCTTAAAAAATTTAAGGTCTGAAAAGATTTTGCAAAAGTTTCTTTTCCTAAAGCGATCAAAAAAACACCTTCTCTTTTTTTAGTTTCAGATTGACTAGCTTTTGTTTGTTCCAACAAATTTAAAACCCGTTCCACTCCCATGGCAAAACCAACTGCTGGCACTAAAGCTCCCCCCAGCTGCTGGGTAAGAGTATCGTACCTGCCGCCGGCAGCTAAAGCATCTTGAGAACCATCTTTTCCTGGACTATAAATCTCAAACACAGTGCGGTTGTAATAATCTAATCCACGCACAAGGTGTGGAACTATCTTATATTCTAAACTAATCATTTTTAAAAAAGCTTCAAGCTCCAAATGGTGGTCCTTACAGGCAAGACAAAGAGTGTCTAAAGAGCTGGGAGCAGCTTCCAGTTTGTCCCTGTCTATTTTACAATCCAAAGCTCTTAAAGGGTTTCTGTCCATTCGTTTAATGCAGTCTGAACAAAGCTGATCTTTAAACTTCATTAAAAAATCTAAAAGAACTCTCTGGTAATTAGGACGGCATTCAGAGCAGCCGATGCTATTTAATTGTACCTGAACATTTTGAATTCCAATGGTTTCCAATAATTTACAAGCAAGTTCTATGGTTTCCGCATCCGCTGAAGGCGCGTTATTGCCAAAATATTCTGAGCCGATCTGGTTAAATTCTCTTAGTCTTCCAGCTTGAGGTCTTTCTGCCCGGTACATGGATCCCATATAAAAAAATTTTGCAATAACAGATTTCTTGTCCAAATCATTCTCTATATAAGAACGCACAATTCCAGCAGTCCCTTCCGGCCTTAAAACCAATAAACGCTCTCCCCTATCTTTAAGAACAAACATCTCTTTTTCCACAATGTCTGTGGTCTGGCCCAAAGCGCGTTCAAATAAAACTAAAGATTCTAAGTGCGGAGTGCGTATTTCCTGATACGCATAAAGAAAAAAAAGATCCCTGGCAAAAGATTCCATGCGCACTAGCTGTTCCATGCGATCTCCTGCAATATCATGCATCCCTCGCACTGCTTGAATCGAACTTAAATCATTCATAAATGCAGCTTTTTAATTTGTCCTTGTTTAAAATCATAATTTTTCCTGAAGCAGGCTCCATGCTAATCCAATTCATTCTCTTAAAACGGGATAAGACTCTGCTCACCATCTCACGAGCGGTCCCAATTAAATCCGCTAACTCTGTTTGGCTAATTTGCGCATCAATTAAAACCCCGTTGGAACAGGGTTTTCCATAGCGCGCTTCCAAATCAAAAAGGGTCAGGATGGTTCGTCCCACCACATTTTGAAAAGAGAGTTTTTCTATTTCCCGGTCCGCTTGTCTTAAACGGCTGCAAAGAGTTCGTAAAACTTTTAAACTTAAAAAATTGTCTTCTTGTAAAAACTTCTGAAAATCTTTTCTTTCCAAAATCAAAAGTTCAGAGGCTAAAATAGCCTTTGCGCTGGCAGAGCGGATGGGCTCTCCCAAAAGCGCCATCTCTCCAAAAAAGTCTCCTGGGTCTAGAAGCGCAAAAGTTTTAGAATGAGCGCCAATAGAGGTATAAATTTTCACCCTGCCATTCACCAGCACATACAGGCACTCGCCGGAAGAATCCTTAGAAAAAATTTCCTCTCCTTTTTTAAAACTATTGAACTGCGCGAACTGCGAAATTTTATTTAAAGTTTTAAAGGAAATTCCTTTAAGCAGGGATACTTTTCTTAAAAGAGAATATTTATTTTTTTGGAGATTCATTTGATCTTCTAAAAAACTGTTGTCATTATACAAGTTTAAAGCTCTGTTTGACAAACTTAAGGAAAAGAGGTATTTTTAAAATTTCGGATGGAAAAATCCCTGGAATTTCTTGAGGATTGGTGCAGTTTTTTAAGGCAAGTCTCTATTTTTTCCGATCTGGAAGGGGACTCCTTAAAAAAAGTAGCTGCCAAATTAAAACAGGTTACACTGCCTAAAGGAACCCTCCTCTATAAAGAAGGGGACCCGGGAGACGCTCTCTACATCATTCAATCCGGCAGGGTCAGGATCCTTGGCCAGGAGGAGAATGGAAAAGAAAAAATCCTGAACTTTCTTGGGCGAGGAGATACCTTTGGCGAAACCGCTCTTTTAACCGGAGCCTCTCGTTCAGTAACGGTAAAACTAGATTCCAACGCGCATTTCCTAGTCCTTTACAAAAAAGATTTTGAAACTTTTTTAAAAAATAATCCCACTGCCTCGTTTTATCTTTCCCAACTTTTAAGCCGCAGGCTCTTAGCTGTTTCCCATCCTTTTATTCGGCATTCTCACGCGCCTGAAGTTTTGGGTTTTTTTTCAGACTTAAACAAAGAGGATGAGATTGTCTTTATAGTAAACCTATGCCTAGCCTTAACTGAACAAACCAAAAGAAAAATTCTATTGGTTGAGGTCGGCCCTCTGGCAGAAGAACTGATCCGATCTATAGGCTTAAATCCTCAAAATCTGGCTCTTCCCAGAACTTTAGAAAAATTGCAAGAGCCTAAAAATTTAGAGAAAATGATTTTAGTTCATCCTTCTGGTTTAGAAATTTTGCAATTAAACGAAACTTTTCTTACGGAATCTTTTTTTCATTTTGTCCCGGAATTTTTAGAAACCCTGCGGCAAATGTATAACACCGTGATTGTGAATATTCATGGCAAAGCTACAACATTAAGTTTAGTGCCTGAACTTAAAACTGAACTTGCCCGGGCGTTTTTGGAAGAAAGCGATTCCGTGTATTACGTCTCAGGGGGTGAACCCACAAACATTAAATTGCTCTACTCCTTGAGCGATGAAAAACAACAAACCTTTAAAAAAATTGTGTTGGGAGAGAAATATTCTTCCTTGTTTTTTCCGATACATTTTGTTGTTCCTTGGGAAGAAAAGACAACCTTAAATTTTAAAAAAGGCAACCGCCCCTATTTAACTGACCCGGAATTCGATGAAACCCAGAAAGTTTTAAACCGAATCGCCAGATCCATTGGAAAAATTCAGGTTGGATTCGCCATGGGTTCTGGAGCCGCCTATGGATACTCCTTGATAGGCATCTTAAAAGTATTTGAAAGAGAAAATATCCCGATTGATTTTGTCTCCGGCACATCCATGGGAGCTTTGCTTGGCTCTTTTTTCGCGTCTGGAAAAAGCCCGGAAGAAATTGAACAAATCGCCCATACCATTACAAAAATATGGATTAGGAGAAACGTATTAAGCGATCTCAATCTCCCTGGTTTCCATGGCGGCATGATGGTGGGTCATACCATAACTAAATTTTTAAAAAGCGTGCTTGGACAAAAAGAATTTAAAGATTTAAAAATTCCATTTTCCTGCACCGCCACCAATATCATGACCGGAGATGGCGTGGTCTTTAGGGAAGGCAAGGTTTGGCAAGCGGTTCGGGCTAGTCTTTCCCTGCCGCTCATTTTTTGTCCCTATAAAATAGGAGATCATTTTTATGTGGACGGCGGGTTAGTCAACCCTGTTCCCAGCTCTACGGTTGCCTCTATGGGCGCGGACATTCTGATTTCTGTTAATTTAACAGGGAAAGCTTCAGAAAAAAAAGTTTCTTTACGCAGATTAGGCATGTTCCCTTCTACCACCCCGGGAATATTTAATATTTTTTCTAAAATGCTTTATACCATGGAATATCAAATTGCTTCAGGCAAGCCAGACCTCTCCCATATTGTGATCCGGCCGAATTTAAAAAATTTTTCCTGGATTGACTTTCACAAAGCCAAACAGATCATCCCATTGGGCGAAGAAGCCGCAGAAGAAGCTCTAACAAAAATCAAGTCTCGTCTGCCATTTTTTTCTGACACCTGCAGGGTTAACTTACAAATTCCCCACTAACTTTCTAAAAAAACCATGCCGCAAGATTTTATCTTTATTAAAGGGGCCAGAGAACATAACCTTAAAAACATTTCCTTAAAAATACCTCGCAACAAGCTGGTGGTGATCACGGGCCTTTCCGGTTCAGGAAAATCTTCCCTTGCTTTTGATACGCTTTACGCAGAAGGTCAAAGGCGTTATGTGGAATCCCTGTCTGCTTATGCCAGACAATTCTTAGAGATGATGGATAAACCGGACGTAGATCTAATTGAAGGGCTTTCTCCTGCCATTGCGATTGAACAAAGAAATCCATCCCACAATCCTCGATCTACGGTAGGGACGGTAACAGAAATTTATGATTACTTAAGACTCTTATTTGCAAGGGTTGGCACCCCTTATTGCCCCCAATGCAAAAAACTGATCCAACCCCAATCTGCAAGCCAAATCATCTCTGTTATCATGGAACTAAAAGCTGGAACTAAAATTGAAATTTTAAGTCCATTGATCAGAGGCAGGATTGGCACCTATGGAGAACTTTTCCAAAAATTAAAGAGATCCGGCTATTCTCGAGCGCGTGTGAACGGCAAAAATGTTCTGTTGGAAGAAAAAATCCCTTTAGATCGTTATAAAAAACATACCATTGAGTTAGTGGTGGATCGGGTTGAGATTCAGCCTGAAATCAGAGAACGAATAGCAGACTCCATTGAAACCGCGCTAAAAGAAGGAAATGGAGTAGTGGAAATAATAGAACAAGGGAAAAAAGAACCGCTTCTTTTTAGCGAGCGCTATGCTTGCACGGAATGCGGGATTTCCTTGCCTGAAATTGAACCAAGAATGTTTTCTTTTAATTCTCCCTATGGGGCCTGCCCTGAATGCGACGGCATTGGATCAAAAGTGGAAGTAGATCCAGATTTAGTTGTGCCGGAAAAAGATAAAAGCATCTTGGAGGGAGCGATCATTGCATGGAATAGCCCAGTCACCACCAGAACCCATCGCTGGAAACAAGGATGGAGAGAATATTACGATGACATTTTAAAACAAGTATGCGACCAATATAGGATCGGCATGGGGAGCCCTTGGAAAAACCTTTCAGAAAACCATAAAAAAATATTGCTCTATGGAGGGGCTAACACTCAGATAAAGTCATTGTGGGGTCGAGAGGAAAAAGAATTTGAAGGGGTGATCGGCAATCTGGAACGCAGATATACGGAATCTGAATCTGAATTTGTAAAAGAAGAAATCATGAACCTTTACATGCGCAGGCGCACTTGCCCAAAGTGCAAAGGCGCGAGACTAAAAAACGAGTCTCTTTCTGTTAAAATCGGTCAGAAAAACATTCAAGAGATTAGCCAGCTTTCTGTAAAAAAAGCAAAAATTTTTTTTGATTGCTTAAAACTTGGGAACATTCAAGAAAAAATCGCTAAAACGATTTTAAAAGAAATTGTAGCTAGACTCGAATTTTTAGAAAATGTAGGACTTGATTATCTAACCTTAAGCAGAGAAAGCCAAACCCTTGCGGGAGGGGAAGCGCAAAGAATCCATTTAGCCACTCAAATTGGCTCCGGGCTTATGGGGGTGCTCTATGTTTTAGACGAGCCCTCCATTGGACTTCACCAACGGGACAATAAACGCTTATTGGATACTTTAATCCGTTTAAAAAATTTAGGAAATACATTAGTGGTTGTGGAACATGATGAAGAGACTATTAGATCCGCTGATTGGATTATAGATCTTGGCCCAGGAGCCGGGGAATTTGGAGGAGAGGTGATTGCTCAAGGAACATTGCCTGAAATTCTAAAAGAAAAAAAATCTTTGACAGCCAGTTATTTAAACGGGAACCTAAAAATACCTTTAAGAAAAGCTCGCGAGCAAAACAAAAAAGCGATAAAGATTTTTGGAGCCTCTCAATTTAATTTAAAAAATATTGATTTAGAAATTCCTTTGGGAGTTTTTGTCTGCGTTACAGGAGTTTCCGGTTCAGGCAAATCCACGTTAGTGCATGAAATTATCTATAAATCTCTTGCTTTAAAATTACATCACTCAAAAGATCTTCCGGGAAAAGCGCGCAAGATTGAAGGTTTTGAACATTTAGATAAAGTGATTGTGGTTGACCAATCCCCAATCGGAAGAACGCCTCGCTCAAACCCCGCAACTTATACTGGAGCCTGGGCACCAATCCGAGAAGTTTTTGCGCAGCTGCAAGAATCGCGCAGGAAAGGGTATAAACCGGGACGTTTCTCCTTTAATGTAAAAGGAGGACGCTGCGAAAACTGTCAAGGGGACGGCACTCTTAAAATCTCCATGCAATTTTTGCCGGATATCTATGTAAAATGCGAGGTCTGTGAAGGCAAAAGATTTAATCAAGAAACCTTGCAGATTAAATTCAAAGGAAAAAATATTGCGGAAGTTTTAAATTTACCTGTAGAAGAAGCTTTAATTTTCTTTCAGGCCATTCCGCAAATAGCGCGCACCTTGCAAACTTTACAAGAGGTGGGTTTGGGTTATATTAAACTAGGCCAAAGCGCCACCACTCTTTCCGGAGGAGAAGCGCAAAGAGTAAAGCTAGCCACAGAACTTAGCAAACGAGCCACAGGGAAAACCTTGTATCTTTTAGATGAACCTACCACAGGTCTTCACTTTGCGGATGTGGAAAAACTATTGAATGTGCTGCACAAATTAGTGGAGATTGGAAATAGCGTGTTAGTGATAGAACATAATTTAGAAGTGATTAAAACCGCTGATTGGATTGTGGATATGGGACCTGAAGGCGGGGACTTAGGCGGCAGTGTGGTGGCAGAAGGGTCTCCAAAAAGTATCTGTGAAAACCCTCTTTCTTATACAGGACAGTTCTTAAAAAAGTTACTGAATTAATCCATATTGATTTAAAAAAATATTATCAAGCGCTAAAAACCGCTCTTAGTTTTTAAAGATTAGAAAGTTGAAATGGATAAAAGATTATAGTATGCTTTTAACAACGATTTTACAGGAGGTAAACTGATGGAAAGATTTTTACAGTCAAAGTGGATTTCAGCGCTCTTCATTTCTCTCTTATCTTTATCCCTTACAGCCTGTCCTAAAAAACAAACAGTTAAAAAAATTCCAGAACCAGCACAAAAAATCCAGGAAGTTGTAGAAACAGAGGAACTGGACGTGCACGGCAAAGATTTTGAAACTTCAAAAAATTTGGATGCGATTTATTTTGATTATGACTCTTCCGACCTTTCAGAACAGGCGCGTCAAAGCCTTTCTTCTAACGCGGAATATATAAAGAAACTGAAAAATACAGAGATCCTGATTGAGGGTCATTGTGATGAACGAGGAACCATTGCATACAATTTAGCTTTAGCCCAAAAAAGAGCGCAATCTGTAAGAAGATATTACCTTTCTTTAGGCCTGGACCCTAAGAAGGTTGGAACACTCTCCTATGGAAAAGAAAAACCTATTTGTCTGGAATCATCTGAAGAGTGTTGGCTAAAAAATCGCAGAGCAGAAAGCAAACTTCTTGCTCCTAAAGTAGCGAATGGTTCTAAAGATCCAGAAAAAAACCAAACTGAAAGATAGGTCCTTAAACTTATTCATCTAAAATCTAATTTTTTATTTTATCTAATCCTGCTGCAAGCCTTTGCCTTAACAGGATGTGTCGCCACTACCATGGACATTGACCGCTTGCAGGAGACCTTAAACTCCATGCAAAAAGGGCAAGCGGATCTGCTTGTAAAAATAGAAGAGTTTGACCAAACGCTCACTGCCCTGAGGGAAGAACTTTCCTCCAGCCAAAGGAAAATGTTGGTAGTTTCTCAAAAACTAGATGACACACAAATGGGGTTAAGGAATAAAATGGAAGGGATCGGCCAACTGCTTTCTGCTGCAACTAACCAAACTTCGCTTCCTTTACCCAGCGATGAATATAAAATCGCTTACAGAGATTACCTTGCGGGAAAAATCGATTTAAGTTTAGAAGGATTTAAAAATTTTTTGGAGCGCTATCCGGATCATGACCTAAGCGATCAAGCTCAATTTTTTCTTGCGGACTGTTACTTAACTAAAAAGAAATTTAAGGAAGCTCGGGTTGAGTTTGACAAAGTCCTTTCCACCTCTTTAGAATTACGCGCCCAAGCCTTGCTAAAAAGATCTTATGCTTTAGCTGGGTCAGGTGATATCATCAATCAGAAAGCCACACTGCAAGCCTTAATTAAAGAATTTCCTAAATCAGAAGAAGCTAAAACAGGTCAACAGATTCTAACAAAACTCTCTTCTCAAGAATCCATCGCTGCTCAACCTAAAAGAAAATCAAACAGCTCTAAAAAGAAAGCAAGAGAATGAAGGCTGGGTACTTAGCGTTTTTTCTTCTTGCCTGTCAGTCTAGTGGTCTGTTTGGAACAGAACTCTATCTGCAAATCCAACGGGGCGAAAAATTAATAATAGCGCTTCCGGATTTCCGCGCAAAAAACAATTCTGAAAGAGAGATGGAAGCTGCGGAAGAGCTTAAAAATGTTACTCGCTCAGATCTCTTATTTAGCCGGGTCTTTAATTTAATTGAAGAAGGACCCATGCCTGCTGAAGGAAAAATAGATTTTGAATCCTGGAGCAAAAATGGCGCTGATATCCTGATTACAGCGAATGTTCTAAATAAAGAAGCTGACAAGATTCAAATGATCGCTTCGGTTTATGAAATTGAAACGCAAAAATCTATTTTTCAAAAAATGTACAGTTCCAATGCGGAAAATACCAACCGAATGGCGCATGAATTTGTAGCGGATTTACTTTACCGCTTTACCGGCCAAAAAGGACTCTCCACTACCAAATTATCTTTTTCTAATAATAGTACAGGCGTAAAAGAGGTTTATCTTGTAGATTTTGATGGGACCAATTTAAAACGCATTACTACAGACAACAGCCTTGCCATACTTCCGCGCTGGTCTCCGGAAGGAAAAGAAATTATTTATACCAGTTACAAAAGGCATAATCCGGATCTTTATATCTATTCTTTAGAAAATGGCACAAACCAGGTTTTTTCTTCACGCAAAGGTTTGAATAGTTCCGCATCTTTTTCTCCGGACGGAAAAGTTTTAGTTGCTACTCTTTCCCATGAAGGGTATCCTAATCTTTATCTCTTAGACCGTAAAGGAGAAATTCTGCAGAGGCTCACTCATGGAAAATTTGCAGATACCTCCGCATCTTTTTCTCCAGACGGTAAAAGAATTATTTTTGTTTCTGACCGTCCGGGTTGGCCTCAAATTTATGTGATAGATACAGATGGTTCTAACCTAAAAAGATTGTCCGACTCAGGATATTGTGATTCCCCAATCTGGTCTCCGCAAGGGGATAAAATCGCTTATTCTCGCGGAACCAATAAAGGAATCCATGAGATTGTTATTCACGACCTTATCTCCGGAGAAATTGCGCAGATCACAAACAATCAAGGCAGCAATGAGAACCCATCTTTTTCTCCGGATGGGCAGTACCTTGCATTCTCTTCAAACAGAAATCAAAAACGAGAAATCTATATTTCTAGTTTAGACGGTTCCATGCAAAAAAAATTGTTGGAGATGGCGGGAGATTCTTTTACTCCCTCTTGGGGACCATAAATGATAAACCAAACTTTTTCTTTTAAAGAGATGTTCCTACTTGGCTGGCCGATTTTAAGCGTTCTCGTAGGCTGCTCCATTATTTCTTTGGCTATTATTTTAGAACGATGGATTCATTTTAAAAAAAGAAAAGTGAACGTAAAAGATTTTTTCTCTAAAATTGAATCAGTCCTTGCAAGCAGCAAAGAGCTGCGGGAAAAAACCTCTATTTTAGGCGAACCCATGGCAACCATTACCCGTTCCGCCTTAATGGTTGCCGGCAACAGAAAAACAAATATAGCTTTGGTTGCGGATCGCGCAGTCAGAGTAGAAGTTGGGGAATTAGAGCGTTTTGTTCCTTTTTTAGGAACCATTGCAGCAGCTTCCCCGTTTATTGGTCTCCTAGGAACTGTGATTGGAATTATTCGAGCCTTTCGTTCCCTGGCCATGAGCGGTGGAGCAGGACCGCAAGTAGTTGCCGGAGGAATTTCAGAAGCTCTTATCGCCACTGCTTTAGGTCTTATGGTAGCGATTCCTTCTCTTGTAGCTTATAACTTTTTTTCCACAAAAATCCGCAGAACCACTGAGAATATGGAAATTTGCGTGGATGGCTTAATACAACTTTTAAGCCATACGACTCTAAATAATAAGATACCCACTCGTTTAAAAGAAAAAGATCTATCTTTAAACGCATAAAATGCAAACAAAACTTGGAATAAGCAGAGAAAAATTTCCCCTGATGGCAGAGATTAACATGATTCCATTGATTGATGTTTCTTTAGTCTTGCTTATTATCTTTATGGTGGTAACTCCTTTTTTAGTGAACTCTCAGATTAAAATTAATTTGCCAAAAACCGTTACAGGAATAGCTCTGGAGAGTGAACCCACTAAAATTCAAATAAGCGCTAGAAAAAATTTCTACATTGATGGTGAAATTGCGCATAAAGAAGATTTCGGCAAACTCCTGCGGGCAAAACTCTCACAAGAAACCAACCCTTCAGTATTAATTGAAGCGGATGCTTCAGTACCTTTTGAAACCATTATTCTTGCCATGGACCAAGCAAAACTGGCTGGAGCTAATAAATTAGGTGTGGCTGTTAATAAGGAAATAGAAAGCCAAGATTAACTTTAAAGTGCTGGAACCTTTAGAAACCTCTCAAAAAAATCCTCTTAAACCTTATTTAACTTATTCTTCAGCTTTACACTTTTTTGTGGTAAGCTGGATTTTAATTGCGAACTTTTCCAAACAAGCTGAAAAAAATTATTTTAGCGTGGATTTTATTGGCAGCGGAAGCTCCTCTTTAAAAACACAAGCTCCAATTAAAAGAGAAGAAGCTAAAACCCAAGCTGATCTCTCTAAACGCATTGACCCTAAAGAAGATTTGCTAATTAAACCAAAAGAAGAGGAAAAAAAAGAAAAAGAGATTGTGAATGAAATCCCATCCCTTCCTCCACCTCCCATTCCGCAAGCAAAATCTCTTAAACAAGAGAAATTAAGTGATGCGGGGATCATACCCACAGCTCCTTCTGGTTCAGGAGTGGGACTTGGTTTTGGCCCAGACAATAGCGCTTTAGGAAGCGGTGAAGGAGGAAATTTTCCCTACAGCTGGTATGTGTTTGCAATTAAAAAAAGTCTGGACATTCATTGGAATATTACGAGCGGCTTTAACCGAAGAATTTATAGCCAAGTTGTTTTTACCATTACTCGAGATGGGAGTTTGACTGACGTTGAATTAGAAGAAAGTTCCAAGAATTCAATTTTTGATCAGGCTGCTGTGAGAGCAGTGAAAGAAAGCGATCCATTTCCTCCCCTGCCTGAAGACTTTCAAGAACCAAATTTAAGAGTCCACGTTCGCTTTACAGTTAAAAGATAAATCCAAAATTAACCTGAATTCTTCAAACATTGCACACTACAGACTTTAAACCCGACTTTTGCATTAGGAAATGAGAACCGAGATTAGCTATGCCTTAAAATCATTGGGATCGCTGGCTCTAAATTTCCAAGCAAGCCATTCTGTAAATTTTGGAAAAAAGAAATGGAGGAAATAAAGAAAATGAGTTGCTCTTGGAACAAAAACTTCGCTCTTTTTTTTCTCAATCGCAACAAGAATTTTTTCCGCAACCTTTTCAGCTGAGATAGGCAAAACATTTTTGCCTTTTTTCTTTGCCCCTTCAATAATCTCTTCTGTCATTGGGGTATAGACAGTTCCCGGATAAATCGCGGAAACAAAAATTCCATACTGTTTTATCTCTTGCCTTAAAGCTTGGGAATAACCAACCAGCGCAAACTTACTTGCCGCGTAATACCCTAAACTAGGAAATCCCAATTTCCCGGCAATAGAGGCTACATTCGCTATGGCGCCGCTTCCCTGTTTTTTCATAATGGGTAAAATAGCATTCACGCACCCTACAGCCCCAAAATAGTTAACTTCCATTACCTCTCTTAATTCTTCTTCTGAACATTGCTCAATTGGTTTATAAATCAGGATACCTGCATTGTTGATAAGAATATCAATTCTGCCAAAAACTTTTAAAGTCTCTTTTACCAGATTTTCCAAAGAATCTTTTTTAGTGACATCTGTTTCTATAGGAAGAGAGCCATTCAATTCTTTAGCTATTTTCTCAAGCAATCCCTTCCTACGCGCGGCTAAAACGCATTTGGCTCCATTTTGATAAAGAAGTCTGGCTGTGGCGAGCCCTATGCCGCTAGAAGCGCCTGTTATGATTACAACTTTATTCTTAAAAAAATTACTCATATTATGAGCCTATTATAAAATTTATTTTACTCTTTAAAAACCATTTTACTCATCTGACTAAAACAATTTTTTTTCAAACAGGACTCTTTTTTAAACTAAAGAAGATGGACAAATATTATTGAGAGGACATTGGCTGCAAAGAGGGCGGATCGCTTTGCATAAAGCCCTTCCATGGGTAATTAAAGCATGAGAAAACCAAATCCAATTTTCTTGAGGGATTATTTTCATTAAGTCTTCTTCTATTTTTACAGGATCCTGCTTCTTAGTAAGCCCAAGCCTTTTTGAAATTCTTTTTACATGCGTGTCCACCACAATCCCAGAGGCAATATTAAAAGCTGTTCCCATCACCACATTTGCGGTTTTTCTAGCCACACCCGGGAGGCTGGTCAATAGCTCCATGGTTTTAGGAACCTGACCATGAAAATCCTGCTCGATTTTTTTACAACTCTCCTGTATCCATTTTGCTTTTTGCCTAAAAAAACCTGTTGATCTAATCTCTTTTTCCAAAATTGTCCTATCTAAATTAGAAAAATCTTTAATGGATTTATATTTTTTAAAAAGAGTTTTAGTGACTTGATTTACTCTCTTGTCTGTGCATTGAGCTGAAAGAATGGTAGAAATAAGGAGTTGTAAAGGATTGGAATAATTAAGAGCGCAATCTGCTTCCGGATAATTGCTTTTTAAAATCTTTAAAATTTCTTTTATTTTTTTAGATAAGACCATGGAACTAAAATGAGCCCGGAGGGATTCGAACCCTCGACAACTCGATTAAAAGTCGAGTGCTCTACCAACTGAGCTACGGGCTCATTGTAATAATGACGTTCTATTATCTCAAATTTTATCTAGGTTGGGTAGGGGTCTGTTTTTTTAAGAAAGTTTTCTTTACTCGCTTTCTTGCATATAATCAATCACAATAGTTATTATTTTTTTTATTGTTTCATTACAATTCTTAAAACTAATTTTTTCTAGAACCTCATTTCCATATTTTCTTATAAGGTCGCTGATAAGAGCATGGATGAATGATTGGGTTGCCGACTCGATCTTTTTAAAGTCCAAAATGACAACCTTTCCCTTATCTAAAGCTGGAACTATTGTCTCCATTCTTATTTTTCTAGCCAAATCCTTATTTTCGGCAAAGGATCCCACTGTTTTAAATAGCTGAACATGAATCATATAAATTTTGCTTTCCTATACCTTGCTTTTTTTCTTTCTCTGATCGCTTTAGCATAGGATTCTCTAATCGAATCCAAAAGAATCGAAAATTCCTTAGTTGTATTTAAAGAGATATCAATTCCAACCAGAGTCCCTTGCCAAAAAGGGAAATTCCCTGCTTTAGAATGGCGATCTTCAAATGGATCGGCATGCAATGAAATACGCTCTGAGGCAGTGGATTTTTTTAAAAGCTTATACATTCCTTTCCCGGTATAGATAACAAAAAAATCACGATTGACTTGAGCAATAGCTTTTATAAAAAAAAGCCCGGCTCCGGCATTTAGTTCAGTTCCTCCCTCCATTCTTGTGGTTCCAGTAACGCCCGGCATGAGCGCCAAACGTATTGCTTCTAGGTCACTTTTTGCGTTATAAGATTCATTAATGGTTTTCTGAATGCCAACCCCAGTATCTGCAATTCCAATTCTTATCGTATTACTCTTTTTGTAGTATTGAGCCGACAGAATAGCCCCATGCGGGGAGAGTGAATGTTCCAGCACATTTCTTGCCAACTCGGCTATGATATATCGGATGGATTCGGCATGTTTTGGTTCAACATGAAGTAGGGGGATCATATCCTTAATAAAATTGGTTAAAGTTTGCGAATCCTTTATTTGAGTTAAAGGGATAAAACGCCCGGCAGGTTCATGCTCTCTAATTTCTATGCCAGATTCGAACCTTAAGAAATTAAATAATTTCATTCGATGCAGGTAATGTTTTGAAGTTGCCTCAAATTTCTGAAGTGTAATTCTGGAAGGTTTTACTGTAAGTCCAAGAGCCGCAATCATAGATAAAACCATTGGATGAATAGAAATCCATTTTTTGTTAGAGGTCATTTCCAATCTATCAGGGTTGGATGGATTAAATTCTCTTAAAAAGGGATCAATATTTCCTAGAAACGCGCTATTGGGTAAATGGACCTTCATGGAGATTGATTATACCGGGAAATAGGGTTATTGTCAATATTACCGGGATTCCCGGTAATATTGAACTCGGGCATGGTACGCCCAGTTTATCAGCGGGTCCTAAAGAATTCCCTATCGCTCTAAAATGGAAAAATTTTCCGCCGCTTGTATTTAAATATATGGTAAAATTATAAAATGTTGTTTGAAGCCATTGGCGTAGAAGTAGTATTAATACTCATCTTAATTTTACTGAATGGCTTCTTTGCTGGTTCAGAAATTGCCGTAGTCTCTTCCCGCAGAAGCACCCTCCATCGAATGGCAAAAGATGGAAAACAGGCTGCCTCCATTATTTCCAAATGGTTAAAGGAACCAGAAGATTTTCTAGCCACAGTTCAAATTGGCGTCACAGTGGTTGGAGTGTTGGCAGCAACCCTTGGCGGAGTTACCGCTATTCAGTTTTTAAAACCCGAACTTGAAAAACTAGGGATGTTTGGTCTTTGGGCAGAACCCATTGCCATCATGCTGATTGCAATGACCATTACCTATTTATCCTTAGTATTTGGAGAGCTGGTGCCTAAATCACTCGCTTTAACCCACAGGGAAGGGATGGCATTATTCATAGCTCGCCCTATTTTATTATTATCCAAAATAGCTAGACCGTTTGTTCATATTCTTACCAGCTCTACCCGCTTTATCTTGCGATTTTTAAGACAAAAAGAAATTCCAAAAGAAATGTTTGTATCTGAAGAAGAGATCCGCTTCCTGATCAGCGAGGGAGGGAGTCAGGGCATCTTTGACCAAACAGAACAACAGATGATTCCTAAAGTATTTGATTTTGCGGAAGTGAAAGTTAAAGATTTAATGATCCCTAAAGAAAAAATTTCTGGCATCAACATCACAATCAATACGGATCATTTAATGGATGCTGTAGCTGGAGAAGCTTTTACCAGACTGCCGGTTTATCGAGAAAATTTGGATCATATTGTAGGGGTCCTGCACATGAAAGATTTAATCTATGCCTTTACTCTAGGAAAAATCATTGTTTTACAAGACTTGGTCCGACCCGCTCTATTTGTGTCTGAATCCACCTTAGCTAAAGATCTGCTTAAACTCTTTCAAAAACGTCATCTGCACATGGCAATAGTGCAAGATGATCGTGGGCAAACAAAAGGGATTGTTACCTTAGAAGATATTATTGAAAGAATCGTGGGAGATATTCAAGACGAACACGATAGCGCCCCGTAATTGGATTAACATAACTTTTTATAAAAATATTTGTATTTTTTATTAAAATATATGCTATAATAAAAACGTAAGATTGAAGTAACAAGAGTTGTAGTTGTTTTAAGACTTTAGTTTCGTGTTTCTCAATCCGAGAAACGCGATTTTTTGTTTTTAGGCCTATATCTATTCACTTCAAAATTAAAACTTACGAATAAAAAATAAAGAGGTATGTAACATGATGAAAGGAACAGTAAAGTGGTTTAACGATCAGAAAGGGTATGGATTCATTACACCAGAAGACGGATCAAAGGATGTATTCGTACATCACTCCGGAATCATTGGGGATGGGTTCAAAAGCTTATCTGAAAACCAGCAAGTAGAATTTGAGACCGTGGATTCAAATAAAGGTCCCAAAGCTTCTAACGTTAAGCCCTTAAGGTAATGAACTAAAAAACCTTAAATAAACCCCATGCATTTGAATTGCATGGGGTTTTTATTTTATAAAATAGTATAGTAAAGGGACTTTATGAACCAGACACAGCAACTTCACAAGCAAGCAAACCAGTTTGAAATTGTTCAAAGCATGGATAGCTTTGTTCAAGACCGTGTCCATGATTTACTGAAACCAATCCATACAAACTGGCAGCCCAGCTCCTTCCTGCCTGATTTAGCAGAAGAAAACTGGAAAGAAAAAATACAGAACTTTCTTGATTTGGCTAAAGGTCTGTCGGATGAGCTTTTAACTGCCCTGGTTGGGAATATGATTACAGAAGAGGCCCTGCCCAGTTATCAAACCTGGTTAAATAATCTAGCAGGAGTAAAGGATTATAGCGGCGCGGACAGCCATGGATGGGCTCAATGGATTCGAGGTTGGTCAGCTGAAGAAAACAGGCACGGAGATTTACTGAACAAATATCTTTACCTTTGCGGCCGAGTGGACATGCATGCTGTGGAAACAACCATTCAGTACTTAATAAGGAATGGATTTGATCCTCAAACAGAAAATGATCCCTATTTAGGATTTGTCTATACCTCTTTCCAAGAAAGAGCCACAAAAATTTCTCACAGAAACGTGGCGAGTCTGGCAGCTAAAGCAGGGGATGAAAATCTGCACGCCATTTGCGGTTTAATTGCCGGCGATGAAGCAAGACATGAAAAAGCATACACTTTATTTATGAAAAAAATTTTTGAGATAGATCCCAATGGAGCAGTGATTGCCTTTGCCAAACTCATGAAAAAAAGAGTAGCCATGCCGGCAAAACTAATGAGTGACAACAAAAATAAAAACTTATTCAACCAGTACTCTCTGATCGCGCAAAGTATCGGGGTCTATACCATTACTGATTATGCCTCCATTATTCAACATTTAATTGAAAGCTGGAATGTAAAACATCTTAAAGGTTTGTCAGTTGCTGCTATAGAATCTCAAGACTATCTCTTGAGTCTGCCGGATAGATACTATAAACTGGCTGAGCGAACCAAGCCCCAAAAAGAAAAAATAGAGTTAAGCTGGATTCTTAAACATAAGCATTCCCGCATTTATTCCACTCAATAAAAAAGTTCGGGTTAAGCCATGAAGGACATTGCCTTCACCCTCAAAATTAAATATTGCATAGAAGTTAGTTTTGTATGGGCGCTGGTTAAAACTCTTTCTTTTTTCCCTCGTAAAATCTCTTTAATTTTAGGAAAAAATTTGGGCAGAATCCTTTATCTGATTTTGCCTTCTAGATTTGAGATCGCCAAACAAAACCTAATCGCCTCGTTTCCTGGAATTCCAGAAAAAAAAGTTAAAACAATCATTAAACAATGTTGGGAAAATTTAGGTGAAGGCGCTGCAGATTTTGTGAAGATGGCTGAAATTTCAAAAGAAGATTTCTATTCTTTTGTTGAAGCTCAAGGGCTGACTCACTTAAAAAATTCATACTCTCAAGGCAAAGGCGCTCTCATCCTCACTGCTCACTATGGGGCATGGGAATGGGGAGCTAAATTTTGGCCTTTTTCCGGATTTAAAACCGCAGTGATCGCTAGAAGAGTAAAGAATCCTTATGTAAATGATCTGGTTACTAAGATTAGAAGCGCGGATGGAGTAAAAGTGATTCTCTCAAGAAATGGGGTGCGCGAGGGGATCCGCTGGTTAAAAGAAGGAAATCTGCTTGCAATTTTAATTGACCATCGGGTTAAAGAAGGGGGTCTTCAAATTCCTTTTTTTGGCCGTCTGGCATCCACAACTTCCCTGCCAGCGATCTTAAGCTTACGCTATGCGATTCCAGTACACCTTGTCCGCAGCTGGAAAGAAAAATCTAAAATAAAAATCCATATCAGTCCTGCAATGGATTTTTCTGATTTAAGCCAAAGCGAAGCGGATATTTTTGAAGCAACCTGTCGAATGAATAAAGTGGTTGAAGATTGGATTAGAGAACAACCTCAAAGATGGCTCTGGATCCACAACCGATGGAAAACTTAAAAAAATAGTCCTTAACAAAAGGTAAGAATGTAAAATTCGGGTTTAATTTTCTATTATTTTACCAACGCTTTGAAAACCCGCCTCTGCCTCCTCCGCCGCCGCCTCTTCCACCCCTGCCTCCTCCTCCAAAACCCCTTCCTGGTCCTCTTTCTTCCATAGGCCGAGCCTCATTCACAATGATTTTTCTGGTTCCTAGAGATGTTCCGTGAAGTTGCTGAATTGCAGTTTGCGCTTCTTCATCGGTTCCCATTTCTACAAAGCCAAACCCTTTAGATTGTCCTGTAAATTTATCTGTGATCAATTTGGCGCTAACCACTTGCCCATGAGCAGAAAAAATTTTGTGGATTTGATCCTCTGTAGTGTCAAACGGCAGACTGCCAACATAAAGTTTTTTTCCCATATTTAAACTCCTAGATAAAAAACCGCGGAAAAAAAGTTTTCGCGGTTTTTCTTTTATTTAGAAAAAGTCTTATCCTTCTTTTCAAGGACTGACTTTATGATACTAACATACTGCCAATCCCATGTCAATTAAAACATTTTCTTTTGCCAATTAGAATTAGGGCTAACTTTTAGATAGAATAAATTGAAAATGAAAAATAAATTTATTTCCAGTTTTATATTCCTCTATCTTTTCTGCGCTGTTTTAGAAGCGCGAGTCGAAGTTCCCATCAGCGATCAAATGATCCTTCAAATCCTGTACAAAAATACATGGAGCTATATAGATTATTTTGTAAATGATCTTACAGGCTTTCCTTATGATTCCCATGAAAAAAAACCAAGCACCTCCCTAACCAATATTGGTTTTTACATGGCTTCTTGCGCCATTGCCTCTCAAACAGGATTAATTCCAAAGGAAGATGCAAATCTAAAATTAAAGAAGTGTTTGCACAGTTTAAAACTAATGGAAAAATGGAGAAATTTTCCAGTGACATGGGTCAATGCCTACAATTTAAAAACAACTGAACAGCAATTTTCCACAATAGACCATTTAGGAAATCTCTCAGCGAGTTTGATCCTGGTTAAAAATATCTATCCTGAATTAGCCCCTGCAGTGGATGAGATTTTATCCCCAATGAATTGGTCTATTCTTTATGAAGAAAAAAATCATTTTTATAGAGGCGGCTACCGATTAGATAAAATGGATTTTGATATTAAACAACCCTGGGGAGACTGGTATTATAGTTTTTTAGGAGCAGATACAAGATTGGGCAGTTTTATAGGGATAGCGAAAGGAGAAATTCCATACATCCAATGGCAATCTTTAAATAGAAATATTGAAACAAAATATGGACAAAATTATTTTGTTCCCGGATGGCAGGGTGGAGGGCTTTTTATGCAATTTGTTTCTGGACTCTTTCTAGATGAAAGAACGACGGTTCTTGGAAAATCTGCTGCGAATTTTGCTTATGCTCAAATCCTCCATGCAAGAAAAATTCAGGCAAAAGTATGGGGATGGTCAGCAAGCCAGGCTCCCACGGGTGAATATTTAGGTTGGGGAGCGATCAAAGATGAGATCGTAACCCCGCACGCATCTTTGCTCGCTATTAATTATTATCCCAATAAAGTCATGGGTAATGTAAAGGAGCTAGATAAACTAGGCGCTTCTTCACCTTATATGGAAATGGGGAAAAAACTTAATTTTGGCTTTAGAGACTCGCTGAATTGGAAAATTGGGTTTGTCTCTTCAGGTTATTTAGCTTTAGACCAGACCATGATATTTTTATCTTTAGCAAATTATCTTTATGATGGCATGGTATGGAAGAATTTTAAAAAAGACCCCATGGTCCAAAAAGGATTAGAATCCATTGAAGATTACTCCAGGATTGACTCTCAAGTTTTACAGGTTTACCAAAAGCGCGATCAAGAAGAGCCAAACGAACACAGCATCATTTCGCTAGAATAACTCTCTAAAATAAAAAATTGACTGATTTTTGAGAAGATGGTACTCTTTTATAATCATTCATGACACACCATAAAAACAAATTCCCTGCTGGTGAACTCATTTTCAAGATCAAGGCTGATTTCTTAAAGTCTCTGGCTCACCCTTCCCGTCTTAGAATCCTTGAATATCTGAAAAAAGGGGAATCTTCAGTTGGACAAATGGTGAATGACCTCAATATAGAACAATCTGGCTTATCTAAACATTTAGCAGTGCTGCGCCAGGCAGGAATTTTAATTTCTCGTCAAGAAAAAGTAACTGTTTATTATTCCGTGAAAGATATGGATATATTTAACGTTTTACGACCCATTGCGGAAATTTTAAGAAAAAATCTTAAGGAAAGCGAAAATATTTTGGTCAAACTTGGAAAAACATAAGGAATATTTTTTTAGATAATATATGAATATATGAGAATAATATATAATAGTAATATATTAAAAAATTCTTTATACCCAAATAAAATCAATGAGAACAAACCCGTTAACGATTTGCATTTTTCTTTTTATTGCTGGAGCTCTCTCCAGCTTAATTTTTAAAAAACGACCGTCTCTAGCAAGAATTTCATCCCTTTCTTTTGCCGCTTTAAGCAGCGGGATTCTTTTTTTTAATTCTATTCTATTTTTAAAAAATGAAAACTCCATGGAGATCGTTCTGCCCAGTCTAGGTTTGCTTTCAGGGTTTCATTTCTATTTCACGCCGCTTTCCTCCCCTTTTATAGCCATTATTTCCGGATTAAGTTTATTGGCCAGTATCTATGCCATAACTTACGCTAAAGAGTATGATGAAAACGCTGCTGGTCTGGGATTTTTCTTTAATCTCTTTATTCTAGGAATGAGTTTGGTGCCTATAGCTCAAAATGTTTTCACTTTTCTTTTTTGCTGGGAAGGGATGACTCTGGCCTCATTTTTCTTGGTTATTTTAGAACATAAAATAAAAGAGTCCAGAAAAGCTGCCTATATTTATCTTGTCATGTCTCATTTAGGCGCTGCTTTTATATTCCTTATATTTTTTCTCCTATATCAAACAACAGGATCATGGGAATTCCAACATTTTAGAATTGCTGCTTTCCAACTGCCCAATCATTTAAAAAATATCCTCTTTATTTTAGTTCTCCTAGGATTTGGCACTAAAGCGGGTCTAGTTCCACTGCATCTTTGGCTTCCTTACGCGCACCCTGCCGCTCCAAGCCATGTCTCTTCCCTCATGTCCGGAGTGATGATCAAAACCGCAATCTATGGGTTTCTGCTTATTCTATTCTCTTTCTTAAAAGGAGGGCCATGGTGGTGGGGAGCAATCATTTTAATGATCGCTTCAATCTCTAGTCTAGTTGGAATACTTCATGCTTTAATGGAAAATAATCTTAAACGGCTGCTTGCCTATAGCAGCGTTGAAAATATTGGAATTATTTTAATGGGTGTGGGAGCTAGCCTGCTTTTCCATTCTTTTTCTCAAGATCATCTTGCAGCTCTTGCCCTTACAGCTGGACTTTACCACACTTTAAATCATGCGTTATTCAAAGGACTTTTATTTTTATCTAGCGGCTCTGTGATTAAAGCAGCTCATACTAAAAACATGGAGGAAATGGGCGGCATTATTAAAAAAATGCCAATCACAGCTTTTTGTTTTCTGATCGGCTCAATGGCTGTATCTGCTCTGCCTCCTTTAAATGGTTTTGTCAGTGAATGGCTTACTTTCCAAGTTTTGCTTTCAGGATTTAATCTAAACTTTACCAGCGCTAGAATTGTTTGTTTAATTGCCACAGCTGCTTTAGCTTTAACTGGAGCTCTTGCGGTTGCCTGTTTTGTTAAAGCTTTTGGCATAACATTTCTAGCTCAGCCAAGAAGTGAAAAAATCAAACAATGCCGCGATCCCTCTATTTTAGAAATAGCTCCTATGGTATGTCTTTCTTTGGGCTGCCTAATCTTTGGAATTTTTCCAAATCATCTGCGCTGGTACTTAAAACCTACCATTGAATTTTTGCTGCCCAATGAAAATCCTCTTTTATCCAGCAATATAAACTTGTTTAATTCTTTGTCTGGAAATTACGGTTCTATTTTTCCAATGGGAATTTTAGCCAGCCTTATGATCGGAATTCTTCTGGCAATGTTCCTCTCTTCTATTTTGAATAAATCAAACAAAGTCAGAAAAGCGCCCACATGGGGATGCGGCTTAGATCATCTTGATCCCAGAATGGAATACACCTCAACTGCTTTCTCCAAACCTTTTAGAATACTTTTTGCTTTCTTCTACAGACCCATGCGTGAGGTTCGCCAAGAAACCACCCTTTCTCCTTATTTTTTAAATTCCATTCATTACTCTAATGAAATTACTCACATTATAAAAGAAACTCTCTATCACCCGCCTTTAAAGGTAATGCTCAAAGTTTCACGCACCCTGCGCCGCATACAATCAGGAAGCCTAAACCTTTATCTTGGATATCTTCTGGCAACCGTCATCTTCCTGATCACGCTTTTTCTATGGAGAGAAACTTAGTGAATAAAATTAATTTTATGATCGCTCTATTTCAAGCAGCGATATTGTTAATTTTGGCGCCTCTAGCCATCGGCTTAATAAAAAAAACTAAAGCGCTCTTACAAAATCGTCAGGGAGCAACCATTTTTCAACCTTATTGGGATTTGTTAAAAAATTTCCGTAAAGAAGAAGTAATCTCTGAAACAACCTCCTGGATATTTCGGGCTGTGCCTTTAATCTGTTTTAGTTCTATTCTGATCTCCTGTTTATTAGTCCCAACCATTAGCATCAATCATTCACTCAAGTTTACAGGCGATCTAATTGCCCTGGTCTATCTTTTAGCTTTGCCAAGATTCTTTATGGCTTTGGCAGGACTTGACGCGGGCAGCGCTTTTGGCGGAATGGGCTCCAGCCGTGAAGTGATGATTAGCTCTACCGCTGAGCCTGCTTTAATTTTAGTTCTATTCACTATGGCTGTTACAGCGGGAACTACCCAAGCAGAAGAGATTATTCGAACGATACTTCAAAAAGGATGGATGACTTATTGGCCTGGAACTGTCCTTGCATTTGTGTCTCTTTTTCTAATTACCCTAGCAGAATGCGGCAGACTTCCTGTAGATAACCCCGCCACACATCTTGAGCTTACCATGATTCATGAAGCGATGATTTTAGAATATTCCGGCAAATCACTAGCTTTGATCGAGTGGGCATCTATGACAAAGCTACTATTGTTTTTCACGCTCTTGGCCAATATCTTTTTTCCATGGGGAATTGCCCAAGAGACTAGCTTAATCTCGCTTGGGAATTCTATGATTTTTTTTATTCTTAAAATAGGATTGTTCTGTCTGCTTCTAGCTTTTATAGAAACTTCAACCGCTAAATTAAGATTATTTAGAGTTCCAGACTTTTTAGGAACAGCATTTGTTTTAGCGCTTCTAGCTCTTTTATCTCAGAGCATTTTAAAATTAGGGCTATGAACACTCATTCTTTTTATTTAACCCAGGCAATTACATTTTTTTCCGCTCTTTCTTTAGTCAGCGCTTTTGGCATGTTGTCCCTGAGAACTTTGCGCCTGTGCATTCGCACATATGCCGCTCAATCCCTTTGTCTAGGTTTCACAGCTTTCTTATTAGGCTTGAGCCTTAGACACTACCATGTAGCGATAATCGCAATGGTTGTAATGATTGTGAAAGGACTTTTAATACCATGGTTCCTAGATAAAGTAATGGAGGAAGTCCGTATTAAAAGAGAGCTGGATCCTTTTGTAAGTTATCCTATCTCCATGTTTATTGGCGTGGGACTAGCTCTTGTCTCCTACTCCCTAGTTGACCGGGTCATAATGAATGACCCCTTTGCAGCTAAAGGATTTTCTCTGGCATTAACTCTGATTCTTTTGGGACTATGGCTGATGGTGAGTAGAAAAAAAGCAATGATTCAAGTGCTTGGGCTTTTAGTCGTAGAAAACGGGCTTTTTGTGGCAGCGCTTTCTACCTCTTTTAGCATGCCCATGATCGTTGAATTAGGATTAGTGTTTGATTTATTAATCGCAGTGGTTATTATGGGAATGCTTATTTTCCGGATTCAAAATACTTTTTCTTCAATCAATACAGAACATTTAAACCGTTTAAAAGGATAGAATATGAAAGTCTGGTTTATTTTAATTTCACCTTTTTTAACTGCTCTTTTATGCGCCTTAGGCAGAAGCCCGAACTTTATTCAACGAGTAAGTGTGGTTGGATCCTGGATTACTTGCTTTTTATCTGGTTTTGTCTGCCTCCATTTTTTAACCCATGCTCCAACAACATTGAAGAGTTCCGCTCTTTTTATAGATGCTGTAGGATCATACCTGGCCATGATTATATCTGTAATCTCTCTTTTAGTTTCTATCTTATCAAAAGATTTTATGAATCATGAACAAAAATTAGAAAACTTAAAAGTAAACTCATACAGAACTTATTATGCTCTTTTTCATGTTTTTGTTTCCACCATGCTTTTAGTCTCTATTGCAAATAATTTGGGGATTCTCTGGATTATGGTAGAGGCAACCACTCTTTCTACCGCATTTTTAGTTGGCTTTCATCGCCATCGCCATTCCATAGAAGCGGCTTGGAAGTATGTGATTTTGTGTTCCATTGGCATTGCCTTTGCCTTATTTGGAACTATTCTATTTTATTATTCAGCGGTTAAAAGTGGATTGGGATATAGCCTTGAATGGACTACTTTTATTGAAATAGCTCCTCAACTCGATCCCCGTATTGTAAAACTTGGCTTTATATTTATTATTTTAGGTTATGGAACAAAAGCGGGTTTAGCCCCGCTACACACTTGGCTGCCGGATGCTCATAGCCAGGCTCCCAGCCCTATTAGCGCCATGCTCTCAGGAGTGCTTTTAACCAGCGCGTTTTATGCTCTTACAAGATTCTATGCCATTACCGTGCGATGCGTTGGAACAGAAATTCCGGGAACCATTTTACTTTTATTTGGGTGCGCTTCGCTGGGAATTGCAGCTCCTTTTATTATTGCTGCGCGAGATTATAAACGCATGCTCGCCTACTCCAGCATAGAACATATGGGACTTTTAACCTTTGGACTTGGAATAGGAACTCCTTTTGCAATTTATGGAATGTTCTTGCACATTTTGTCTCATGCTTTTGGAAAATCTCTTGCTTTTTTAAGCGCAGGCCGTATTTTACAAACCTATGGGACAAGAAAAATCAAAAAGATTACAGGAACTATTACAACCATGCCTGAAACAGGGATCTCTTTTTTTATTTCAATACTGGCGCTGGCTGGTTTACCCCCTTTCAGCATTTTTACAAGTGAACTTATGATTCTTTCTGCAGGATTTGCTTCCGGAAAAAATTGGTTTAGTTTTTTAGCTCTCATATTCCTTGGCTTGATTTTTGCCGGCCTTTTAAATCATCTGGTTCATATCTCTTTTGGGTCAAATCTTCAACCTAAAAATGATTCGCATCCCTTGTCACATTTTTCATGGAACGCTTGCGCTGCTTTTATCATTGTCATCTTGGTAGTTTTAGGATGCTGGATGCCAAATTCTTTAAATGCTTGGCTTTGGCAAATGGCGCAAATCATACAGGGAAGTTCACATGTCTGATTCTAAAAAATATTTTATTGACAGGATCTGCTCACTGCTAAAACTTCCAGCTAACTCTCTTTCCGGAAATGAGAATGAGATTTCTGCTCTTTTTCCTCTGGATGAAATCCCCTTTATTATAAAGCGGCTTTTAGAAATGGAAGGAGCAAGATTAGTCTTCATTGGGGCAACAGATGACCGCAAAAACAGTAAGAGTTTTGGCCTTCAATACCTCTTTTCTATTGACAAAGAAAGTCTCCTTATCCTGCTGCGGTCAAAGGTTCCAGATCATACCCCTAAATTCCCCTCCATCGCTGTTCCAGTAACTGCTGCAGCTGCTTTTGAACAAGAAATTTCAGAGTTCTTTGGCATGATACCTCAAGGCCATCCAAACCTTAAAAACCTCCTTCTGCATGAAGATTGGCCTTCTGAAACATTTCCTCTACGAAAAGATTTTGATCCAAACCAAAAAATAAAAAGAGTTGAAAAAAAGCCTTCTAACTTTTTGCAAGTGACAGGGGAAGGAGTCTTTGAAATTCCTGTGGGTCCTGTGCATGCGGGAATTATTGAGCCAGGCCATTTTCGGTTTAGCGTGGCTGGAGAGCCTGTGATCCATTTAGAGATTCAACTTGGGTTTGCGCACAAAGGAATTGAAAAATTGGCAGAAGGAAAAACTGTTTTGGAAGCAGTATGCCTAGCGGAAAGAATCTCAGGAGATGCTTCTTTTGCGCACAGCCTGGCATTTTGTCAAGCTGTGGAAAAAATAGCAAAAGTCACAATCCCAAAAAAAGCTCAAGTCCTGCGAGTCATTTTCAGTGAAATGGAACGCTTATATAACCATCTGGGAGATATCGCTGGGATTGCAACGGATGTTGGTTTTTCTTTTGGCGCAGCGCAAATGTTAAGGCTGCGTGAACTTATTTTACAAAAAAATGATTGTTTTACAGGACATCGTCTTCTTCGCGGAATCGTCATTCCCGGAGGGGTTGCATGCGACCTAACAGCTGAAATGAAAAATGAACTTCGCTCTTTCCTTAATTTACTGCTGAATCAATATAATCCAGTTGAACATCTTTATTTTGAAACAGACTCTCTTATGGACAGAATTGAAGGAACCGGAGTAGTCCTTGAAAAAGTTGTGAGAGATCTTGCGGGAGTTGGGCCTGTGGCCAGAGCTTCAAACGTAAAAATAGATTTAAGACAAGACTTCCCTTATGCGGATTATCCAAATTTAAAATTTGAGGCAGCCTTTAGAAAAGAAGGGGATGTAGCGGCAAGGATGTTTGTAAAAATGGCTGAATTTAAAGAGGCGATCTCTATTATTTTTCAGGCTCTAGATCATTTGACTGATGAACCTTTATCTGTCAATATTCAGTCTCTTCCGGAAGGTTCAGCTCTTGGCTGGGCAGAATCAGCCCGTGGAGAAATATTTCATTGGTTAAGGATTGACCGGGATGGAAAAATTGATCGTTTAAAAATTAAGTCCCCCTCATTCTCAAACTGGCGGATTTTACCTTGGGCAGTGCAAGGAAATATTGTTCCGGATTTTCCATTAATCAATAAAAGTTTTAATTTATCTTATTCAGGGAATGACCGTTAAATGTTTGACATCATAAAAATAAATTTAAAAACAGGGTGCGCCACTATTCCAATCCAAGCTAAAAGTAAAAAGGAGTTTAGCGTTGTTGGTAACGAATTAAAAAATAAGATTAAACAACTTTTCGGTGGGAGATCTCTTCATGTCCGCCAAATTGACGCTGGCTCTTGCAATGGCTGCGAGTTAGAGATCAGCGCCTTATCCAACCCTATCTATGACATTGAGCGATTTGGAATTCATTTTGTTGCCTCGCCCAGACACGCGGATGTTTTGTTGGTGACTGGCCCAATCACAAGACAAATGGAACCAGCTTTAATAAAAACATACGAAGCAACTCCTGAACCCCGCATTGTCATTGCCACTGGAGATTGCGCTATCAACTGTGGTGTCTATGTTAATAGCTATGCGGTAAGCGGCCCTTTAAATACCATTATCCCTGTGGATGTCAATATCCCAGGATGCCCCCCAAACCCTACAGCTATTTTACAAGCTCTCTTATCCATCCTAGACCGTCTGCCAAAAAAATAAAGACCAAAAAGTTTGACCAATTTTTTACTGCCGGCTCAAGATTTGAATTAAAGGAGCAATTAAGATTCTATACCATCCAAATGGAATGAGGGTGTGGGACGAAATTAACTTCAAGAAAAATTTTAAAGAGATCCATGCAGAAATAAATGAGACTATAAAACCAACTGCAAAGATAAGAAGAAGCTCTGAAGAAAATAAAGAATAACTTTTATATAGATCATAAAATGTGGCGGCAAACATAACAGGCACAGCGGCAAGAAAAGAATATTCCACTGCTGTTTTTCTTTCCACTTGCAGCAACATGGCGCCTAAAATCGTGCAAGCAGATCTAGACATCCCAGGCCATAGAGATAAACACTGAAAAAATCCAATTAAAATTGCGTCTCTATAAGTTAAAGCGTCCAGTCCTAATTTTTTGGATTGAGGCAAATACCGTTCCACTGCCAAAATAGCTATCCCGCCTAACCCCAAACCAATGCTCACAGTTTGGGGATTAAAAAGATATTTTTTAATTGCGCCATGAGCCGCAGCTCCTAAAATTAAAGCAGGAATGGTTGTAAGCATTAAAAGAACCATGCCTTTTCTTCCTGAAAAACCCTCCTTTTTCTCAAATTGAAACAAACCAAAAAATATTTTTCTATAAATAAATAAAACCGCGCAAATGGCTCCTAACTGAATAAAAACTTCAAAAGTATCAGCAAGCGATCCTTTAAAATCCAAAAGATTGCCCACCACAATTAAATGGCCTGTGGAAGAAACCGGAATAAATTCCGTTAATCCCTCCACTATTCCTAAAATGACCGCGTCTAAAAAATTTTTCATAAAGTTACCCGGAACTATTCACTTGGCTCTAAAGAACTCCCTCAACTCCCCTGGGGGACAGGCAAGATAAAAAAGAGCGCCATAAAAAAGGGCAGCTCCTCTTTTCTTAAAGGAACTGCCCTTTTTATAACTGAAGAATAAAGTCTAATTCTAGAAGTTAAACAACATGTCCGCGTATGTGGGCACTGGCCACAAATCTTTTGGAAGCAGTTGTTCCAACGCGTCAATATCTTGCCGCAATTCCGCCTGAGCTGTAAACACGGTATCTCGATAAGCTGCTGCTTTTTTCTCCATGTTCCCAATATTAGAAGCCTTATCTGTATTAGCTTCTAAAACCGCAAGCTTTTTACTCGCAGAGCTAAGCAGCGCAGAAATTTTTTCCAAAAGATTAGCTTGCACTGAACTGTCTGCGCCAGCAGATTTTAGCTTATTAATGGTATCAGCTAACTCGTTAGTATAAGCGATCACTTGAGGAATATACTGAGTTTTCGACATTTGGATCGCTGCTCTAGCCTCGATATTAATATGTTTGGCATATTGTTCAAGATAAATTTCATAACGGGAATGCAGCTCTTTTCTTGAAAGCACATTATATTTTTCAAAAAGCTCTATTGCGTTCTTATTTGCCATAGCTGCATATGCTTCTGCTGAAGAACGAATATTGGGCAATCCGCGTTTAGTTGCTTCTTTAAGCCATGATTCCGCATAATTATTGCCATTAAAAACCACACGGCTATGTTTCTGCCAGGTTCCTTTCACAATAGCGGCAACTTCCTTATTCACATCTTTTGCTTTTTCCAGACGGGTTGCAATTTCATCTAAAGATTCAGCCACAATGGTGTTCAAAACTGTGTTAGGACCAGCAATGGAAGCGGAAGAAGGAACCATGCGGAATTCAAATTTATTGCCGGTAAAAGCAAAAGGAGAGGTGCGGTTACGATCCGTATTATCTAAAGGCAGCGAGGGCAAAGAATCTACGCCAATATTTAAAAACTGTTGGCCTTTAGCACGGGTGGCTTTACCTTTTGCCATGTTATCTAACAACTGAGTCAAGAACGTGCCAAGGAAAACAGAGATAATAGCCGGCGGAGCTTCATTAGCGCCTAAACGCAAATCATTGCCTGGATTTGCAGCGCCTGCGCGTAGCTTATCCGCATGTGTATCTACAGCCATTAAAACTGCGGAAAGAAATGTTAAAAAGATTTCATTTTCATGCGGTGTGTGTCCTGGCTCAAGTAAATTAATGCCGTCGTCCGTAGCAAGTGACCAGTTATTATGTTTGCCAGATCCATTTACCCCTGCAAACGGCTTTTCAAAAAGCAGACAGACTAGACCATTTCTCAATGCGACTTTCTGCATGGTTTCCATTACCAGTTGGTTGTGGTCCGCAGCGATATTGGTAGTAGAAAATATAGGAGCCATTTCATATTGAGCTGGAGCCACTTCATTGTGTTTAGTTTTAGAAGAGATACCTATTTTCCAAAGCTCAATATCCAGCTCCTTCATAAACTTAGAAATTCTATCTTTAATAGCTCCAAAATATTGATCTTCTAATTCTTGTCCTTTTGGGGATGGAGCGCCAAAAAGAGTGCGCCCAGTAACAATCAGATCAATCCTTTGATCAAAAAAAGTTTTATCAATTAAAAAATATTCCTGTTCAGGACCAACCGTGGAGGTAACTCTTTTTGAAGTTTTATTTCCCAAAGCTGCCAGAACCCGCAAAGCCTGCTTAGAGACAGCTTCCATGGAACGCAGCAATGGGGTTTTTTTATCTAAAGCCTCCCCATTATAGGAACAAAATGCTGTGGGGATACATAAAGTAACATCGCCTGCCGCATCTTCTTTAAGGAAAGCAGGAGAGGTGCAGTCCCATGCCGTATAACCGCGAGCTTCAAAAGTAGTACGTAATCCGCCTGAAGGAAAAGAGGATGCATCCGGTTCACCTTGAATAAGCTGTTTTCCAGAAAATTCAGCAATGGCAGAGCCATCCGGTTGAGGAGAAAGAAAAGAATCATGTTTCTCAGCAGTCTTTCCAGTTAAAGGCTGAAACCAATGGGTATAATGACTAGCCCCTTTAGAAATAGCCCAATCCTTCATCGCTTCCGCAACCACATTGGCTACTTCCAGAGTTAGTTTAGCCTCCCCTGCCTGTACTTTTTTAAGTTCCGCATGAATTTGTTTGGGCAACATTTTTTTCATGACACTATCATTAAAGACATTGCTGCCGAATAAATTAGCTATGCTCATTTTTTTCCCCGCCTTCTGATTAATATCCGCAATTAATTTTTCAACATTCTGTTTTGTACTCATATTCTCCTCACTTTTAATGTCATATAGTTACATATTTTTGACGCTGACATTCTGGTTAAAGCTGTCGGCTTTCTTTACTGCCAATGAACATATTATTTTAGAATTTCTTAAGATAATAATGCAATAGCCTATAACAAAACTTCTTAAAAATCATTCATCTTTAACCCAAAACAAAACTAATCATAAATAGAATTGAGCTTGCATACATAAAGAACGAGACCTCTTTTGCCTTGTTCTGAAAAATTTTAATCAGCGTAAAGGAAATGAAGCCAAAACCAATGCCATGAGAAATGGAAAAAGTAAGCGGCATGCCTACCAAAGTTACAAAAGCTGGAAAACCCTCTTCAAGCTCGCTCCATCGAATATCTGCAATTAACTGCATCATCAGAAAACCAACCAAGATCAAGGCAGGCGCAGTCACTGGATTTAAGTACCCCATCTCAGTTGGCACGCCGCCTCCAATCATCTGAACAAGAGGGGTAAAAAATGGGGCTATAAAAAAACAGATAGCCACCACAATGCTGGATAGACCTGTGCGCGCTCCTTCTGCAATGCCGCTGGCTGATTCTATATAAGCTGTAACAGAACTTGCAGAAAAAAGACCGCCTAAGACCGCTCCAAAAGAATCTACTAGGAGCACGCGTTGGAGCCTTGGAACTTTCCCTTCTTGAGTTAGAAATCCCCCTTGTTCAGCCAGAGCAATGGTAGTCCCCATGGTGTCAAAAAAATCCATCATAAAAAAGGAAAAAATTATAGGAGCTAAACTCCAAGTTAAAGCTGAACGAATATCACACTGAAAAAAGGTGGATGGAAATGAGGGCAAAGAAATAAAGTGAGAAGGTTTATTCAATAATTGAAAAATAAAAGCTGTTCCAGCTGTTACAATCATTCCAAAAAGCAAAGCGCCGCGAACTTTTTTTAAAAGAAGCGCCACGGAAATCAGTAAACCTAACACTGAGAGCCAAACTGCTGGTTCCTTAAAATTTCCTATGGTTACAAAAGTTGCAGAATGAGAAACCACAAAACCAGCGTCTTTAAGGCCAATAAAAGCAATAAACAGTCCAATGCCGCTGCCAATGGCTCGTTTAAGTGAAAAAGGAATTGCATCCATCACCTTTTCGCGTATATTTGTCAAAACTAACCCGGTTACAAGCAAACCTTCTACAACAATCACGCCCATTGCTGTTTGCCATGGCACATTCATTCCCAGCACAATATTATAAGTTAGAGCTGCGTTTAATCCCATTCCAGAAGCCAAAGCAATCGGATAATTCGTCCACAGACCCATCAGTAATGTTATAAGTCCAGCGGACCATGCAGTGGCTGTGACAGTTGCTTCAAAAGGAATGCCGGCTTTTGACAAAAGCGCTGGGTTCACAAAAATAATGTAGGACATGGTCATAAAAGTTGTTAGACCGCCAACAATTTCTGTGCGCAGGTTAGTATGATTTTGAGATAATGCAAAAAAACGCTCGCAGGAAGATTTTAAAGAAAACATAAAACTAATAGATCAATTTTTTTCTAATCATTTTAAAAAAGTACAATATATCTTATATTATAATCTTATATAATTTAAATGGAAAAACAGAAAAAAATCATTTTAGTTGAAACGAATCTTTTCTTCTCGCTAAAAATTACAGCCCCCTTAAAACAGCTGGGTTATACTGTAGAGATTAATTACAGTTTTGAAGAAATAAAAAATAAAACTGGAATATGCGCTATCATCATTGATCTCTGCGCAAAAGATTTGAATCCGATAGAAATCATCAAAAAACTTAAAAACTCAGCTGAAACAGAATTAATTCCAATCATTGGATTTTGCGGCCACAGTAAACAGACCCTAATGGAAAGCGCCCGTCTTTCAGGATGCAGCATTGTGACAACCAATGCTAAAATCACCTCTTGTATTGCGGAAGTACTAGCCGCAATAGAACTAAAATGATTGAAAAAATCTTTAAAAATGGGTTGTGCGGTTTCTGCGAAAACACAAAGCTAATCAAAAATGAAAGAGGGAGTGTTTTTATATTGTGTTCCCTCTCAAAAACAAATTCCCGATTCCGAAAATATCCTCCTCAACCTGTATCTAAATGCGATGGATTTAATCGCAAAACCTGACCCCTCAGGGTTATATATCCATATCCCTTTTTGCCAAGTAAAGTGCAGGTACTGCGCTTTTGCTGTTTTTCCAGGTCTTCTTAAACAAATCGCCCGATACCTTGAGGCTCTAAATAAAGAAATGCTTTTCTATCAGAATCGCGCCATTGACACCATTTATTTTGGCGGTGGCACCCCCTCAATTTTATCTCCAGAAAATTGGAATGGGATTATGAAAAATATTAAATCCCGCTTTATCCTTCAAGACAACATGGAAATTACCATTGAGTGCAATCCGGAAAACATCAGCTCTGAATTAGTTCAATCTTACTGTGAAGAAGGAGTGACCCGACTCAGCTTAGGATTACAAACTTCTGATGAAGCTCTTCTTAAAAAAATTGGCAGAACTCATTCTTGGATCAATTTTTTAAAAGCCTATTCCCTGTGCCGAAACTCAAAGTTAAGTAATTTAAATGTGGATCTGATCTTTGGGTTACCCGGTCAAACCATGGAAAATTGGAAACAGACTCTTAAAAAAGTGTTGGATTTGCGCCCAGAACATCTTTCCATGTACCCTCTAGATATTGAAAATAAATCCGCTTTTTATTTTGACGGTGTGCAGGCGGATCAAGAGCTGCAAGCAGATATGTATGAATGGACTTCGGAACAAACCGCTCTTGCGGGGTATGAACATTATGAAATATTCAGTTATTCATTGCCAGACTATCAATGCCGTCACAATCTCAAATATTGGAAAAATGATCCCTGTATTGGCATTGGAGTTTCTGCGGCCGGCTATGATGGAACTCAACGCACTCAAAACACAGACCGGTTTTGGAATTACATTGAAACTTTAGAATCTGGTAAATCGCCCATCATAAATGTTGAAAGTCTTGGATCCACAGATCGGTTACGGGAAAAAATGATGCTGGGTTTAAGAATGAAGGAAGGGCTCTTTTTTACAGAAGAAATGAATTCTAAGTTTGGCCCTGTTCTAAAAAAACTTATTACAGAAGGAATTCTTCAAATTGCGCGGGATAATAAAGAAACCCAGCGCATTGTATCGTCCCAAAAAGGCTGGCTATTATCCAACACTATTTACAGGGAACTTCTTATAGGAAACGAGCTTTGATATTAATTTTAGCTTCTGCCTCCCCTCAAAGAAGGAAACTTCTGAGTAAAGCCGGTTTCCGTTTCTCAATTTATCCTGCCCGCGTTCAAGAAACAGATGCAGACACCATCCATTATAAACAGGCGCAAAAACTTGTGCAAAACCTGGCAGTTAAAAAAGCCATGGCAATAGCGAAAAAATTTAAAAACAAAAATTGCGTAATTCTTGGGGCGGACACCTTAGTGATTTGTAACAAAAAAATATTGGGAAAACCAAAAAATACCGCTCATGCGCGCTGCATGCTGGAGAGCTTATCCAATCGCTGGCAAACTGTAATGACCGGTCTTTGCCTAATAAAAAATCCGGAATCAAAAATGAAAACCGCTTGCGCTAAAACAAAAATTCTTTTTCATCAAATGGATTCAAAAACTATTTCCCGCCACGCTCAAAAAAATTTGGATAAATCCGGTTCTTATGCGATTCAAAAAATGAATGATCGGCTAATAAAACATATAAAAGGGGATCTGGATAATGTGATTGGGCTTCCCATCCGCGTCTTCAAGCAGGTTCTAAAAAAAATGAAAATTAACCCTAATAACTTCAAAAAATAAATCGTAGAACTGTTTGTTGTATCTTAAGATAGTTAAACTACCTGGCCTGCGGTAAATCCCGAAGCCCATGCCCATTGAAAATTGTATCCTCCCAAATGACCTGTAACATCCATCACTTCTCCCACAAAATATAGCGCCGGTACTTTTTTGCATTCCATTGTTTGGGATGAAAATTCTTTTGTATCCACTCCTCCTCTGGTCACTTCTGCCTTCTCATACCCTTCTGTTCCATTGGGATTCACCTGCCAGCGGTGCAGGTGGTCGGAAATTTCTTTTAGATCTTTGCCGGTGCAATGGCTAAACGGTTTGGCAGGAACGTTTTGTTTGCACCAGTTCTGAACAAAACGGCGCGGCAGGTGTTTAGACAGCGCCCTAACAAGATCAATCCCGCGACTGCGCGCTTCCACACATTCGTCCATCACATCTTTCCCGGGCAAAAGATCAATAAAGATGGGGTGCCCATTTTGCCAATAGGTGGAAATTTGCAGGATGGCTGGGCCGCTCAATCCTTTGTGCGTAAAAAGTATATTTTCCTGAAATTCCTGATTGCCGCAGCGGACAATTGCATCTAAAGAAACACCGGCTAATTCATTATAAATTTTAGAATCTTGGGCGTTCCATGTAAATGGGACCAAAGCCGGCCTCATGGGAACTACGCTAAGACCAAAATGTTTTGCTATTTCGTATCCGAATGGGGTTGCTCCCATTTTAGGAATTGATAGTCCTCCAGTTGCGATCACAAGAGACTGTGATTTTAAAACGCCATAATCTGTGTGAATCTTAAAATGATTATTTCTCTCAATTTTGGAGACACTGCAGTTCACTCGAATTTCCACTTTAGCAACTTTGCATTCTTCCTCGAGCAAATGGATAATTTTATCGGAATTTTGATCGCAGAATAGTTGCCCCAGCTTTTTTTCATGATAAGCGATGCCGTGTTTTTCAACCAGAGAGATAAAATCTTGCGGGGTAAAGCGCGCCAATGCGGACTTGCAAAAGTGGGGGTTCTCTGATATAAAATTGCGCGGGGAGGCATCCCGATTTGTGAAGTTACACCTGCCTCCCCCTGAAATAAGAATTTTCTTGCCAATTTTTTCTGACCTTTCCAAAACTAGAGTTGAACGGCCCCTCTTGCCCGCTTCAATAGCGCACATTAAACCGGCCGCTCCGCCGCCAATCACGATCACATCTTTATCTAAAATCATTGCCATATAAATTCTACTTTATATGCTATATTATTTCATGTAACATTATGTTATTTAAAATAGGAGAAACCTAATGAAAATTAAAAATTTAGCGTTGCTATTGGCAGGGACATTGTACTTCAACGTTTTCTCCAGTTCTCAAATCATGGCAGCAAGCAAAAATAATAGGATACTTGTAGCTGTGATACCGTTTACCTACAAAGCTGAAAATCCAAAGTATGCAGGCATAGAAGAAGGATTAGCGCAAGCTGTGTCATCAGAATTAGTCAAAAAAAAAGTTTTTAGAATTATTGAAAGAGAGCGGGTTGACACTCTGCTTAAAGAAATAAAGTACCAGCAAATGGGCATAGTCAATCCTGAAACCGCGCTTCAATTAGGAAAACATTTAGGCGCTCAAGCCTATCTTTTGGGTTCAGTAGTTTCGGTTTCCGTTAGGGATGAATGGCGCAGCGTAAAGTTTGCTGAAAAAACAGTGCGTTTTGTGGAAGTTGAAGCAGAGGTAAAAATCGTGGATATTCAAACTGGCGAGGTGTTAGGCTCTGGCAGAGCTATTGGAAAGTCGAAAACTGCTGAAAAACATGCGTTTGGCGGAAAAATCGGCGATTTAGCAACCATTCAATCCATGACCCAAAAAGCTGTACAAAATCTTTCAGAAAAACTTTCCAAGGATTTGGTGAAAACCTATAAAAGCGAATAAAATAATTCTAGAAACCTTTAAATAAATAGAGGGGGTGCTTCAGATGAGAATTCAAAGAATAAGATGGATATTTATAGCAATCATAATGACCAGTCTTGGGTTTGCGCAATGGATTCAAGCGGAGGATCGCCGCACCGATGTTCCAAATGGGTTTTTTAACATGGTGGTAGGTTTTACTTCTGTCAGCAATACGAATGTAACAATAAGCGGCAATAAAGCTAGTTGGGTGGGTTTAAGCGGAAATGATTTTTCCGTTGATCTTAAGGAAATGAAACAGCAAAACAATATTTGGGGAGGTTTTGCTTTGGGCTACTGGTTTAAACAAGCCCCTTTGTCTTTTGGCATTTCAGGCGCAATGGATTTTTATCCGGCGATTATTAGCGAGCAGACAAAACAAAACGTATCCTATGTTGTAGAAGGCAAACCTGGAACTTTCACTTCATTTACAAAGTACCGCACCCGAGTCACTCAAATTGTTCCTGCATTCAATATCATTGTGGGACTACCCCTTAAATTTGTTCGCGTTTATGCTGGAGGAGGTCCTGGAATATTCTATTCCCTTTACTCCTTTACAGTTAAAAATAGCGCGGGCAAAGAACTTGGGCAAGTAACTGCAATGGATACAAAGATTGGTCTTAACGCATTTGCTGGAGCAGAATTTTTTATTACCAGACGCGTTTCTGCCTTTGTGGAAGGAAAATATTCTCAAGTGAATGATTTAACATTTCAGCCGGATAAAAGCGATCCTTTGGTTGCCGGCAGAATTGTCCGCGATGAATATGACAGCATTAAAACACAAAGAGCAGGGGTAGGGATTTCCATACATTTTTAAACCGAACATCGCGCTTATAAAAATGAAAGTTTCGAGTTAAAGGGAGGACTGCTTTTGTCTAATTTTAATTTAGGAATTATTCTCCTTTTTTTAACCGGTTGCGCGCCTGCCGGTTTTGTGGAGACAACTGCAAATGTCATTGATGAAATGACCGCTTTTCGTTACGCTAGAAAACTGAACACGCGTGAGGCATGGGAAGACTTCATCCGCAGGTATCCAGAGAGTAGAAAAGCTAAACAAGCCCAACAGTGGGTGAGAATGATGCCCGACCAAACTTCTTCTTCAACCTACCTTCAGGAAGAAATCCGCAAAGCTGAGCAAGAAAGAATTGAGAAAGAGAGAGCAGCGCAAGAACTAAAAAACAAAGAGGAAGAGACAAAACTTTTAGAGGAGCAAACAAAAGCTGAAAGAGATGTAAATCAGATGGAGATAGAGACGATGCAACAATCGGCTGAACTGAAGAATTCTATTTTGCTGGCTGAACTAAAAAAGCGTGAAGAAGAATTAAATCGAAGGGAAGAAGAACTTAAGAAAAAAGAGGCAGAGCTTGCGCAAGGGATTGTCTCTGATCATCTTAAATTGTCTGAAGATATTGATGTGGTTCCAAGAGGGGGTCTGCCTCAACATGAAGAAAATTTTGCGATTGTGATTGGAATTGAAAAATACCGAGACATTCAAACCCCTGCAGATCATGCAGAAAAAGATGCGCGCACCATGCTGCTTTATTTAAGGGATTTCTTGGGTTTTCCTGAGCAAAATATTAAATTTTTAGGGAATGACCGGGCCACGCGCTCAGATTTTTCCAAAGAAATTGAACTTTGGCTGCCTTTAGTCGCAACAAACGAATCTAAAATTTTTCTTTATTTTTCAGGTCACGGCTCTCCTGATCCAAAAAGCGAAGAGGCATATTTACTTCCTTACGATGGAGATCCAAGAGCTCTTGAGATTACCGCTTACCCTTTAAAACGGCTTTATGAAAAAATGAATGAGCTGCCAGCTAAAGAAATAGTGATTGCGTTGGATAGCTGCTTTTCTGGCGCTGGCGGAAGATCTGTTCTGGCTCAAGGAGCAAGGCCCCTTATAACAAAAATTGAAACTGGAGGAGTATCGCCGGCAGGGAATCTAGTAGTGTTTACTGCGGCATCAGGCTCAGAAATTACTGGAAGCCATGAAGATCAGAAACACGGACTTTTTACTTATTTCTTTTTAAAAGGGCTAAGAGGAGATGCTGACACTGACCATGACGATTGGGTTTCAATTCAAGAAGAGTATGCTTATCTTAAAAAAAATGTTGCTGTATCAGCGCGGCGCAATCTTAGAGATCAAAACCCCCAATTATTTCCGGATATCGCATCCCTTGGCGAAAAAGCAATGCAAATAAAATTGTCTAAACCGCAAAAATAGATGTCGGGATCTTTCCCTTGATTTTGTGAACAACAGAATAAGTCCAATGGTTTAATTTTTTTATTGACTAGGGGGTCCTCATTTTTTTAAGCAGGCGTGAGATTTTCTCAAAAATGCCGGGTTCAAACTCATTTAGAAGTTCTCGGTCCATTCTTTTTAAACGGACAAAAGCGTCTTGTTCAGCTTTCTTGTACTTTCTGCGAAACTGGTCTTCAAAATCTGACAAAATTCCAAGCATCACTTCACAGTACTGTTGGAGTAGTTCCATATTGCTCTTAGGCGGGATGGATCGCCCCAAGGCTCGGTAATCATCTTTTAAAGATTTTATAATATCTAAAAGTTTCTCTTTTGTTTGGGAATCATCCAAAGTTTTATCTAGCGTTTTTAAGTCAGATTTAATTTTAGATCTGATGGAATGAAAATCCAAACCTTCTCGGATATCCGTTCTTGCAGCAAGAGGGGATATCCGAGATTTTGGCGCGCACGCGGTAATGCTGATTACAAGAAGGAGCAGGAAGAGCACGGTTGAATTTGGAATGCGCATTCCCTTCGGCATAGAATTTTTACTGCGCGATCTCCCTTTTGATTTCTTTGCTGAGATTATGCCTGTGATCGTTCTTACTTCCGGAAGCAGTTTATCTCTGTGCGGCTTCATGCTATTCTTGGTAATAGTCGCAATCCATAGCTAAACAAACCTCCGCCTTTTTCAATTCCTTTCCCAAATAGGCCGCATGATCAAACCTTTTGAACCATCCCAGACCATGTTGATCGCTGTAATCAAAGACAGCAGTATAAATATCTTGGCTCCTGCGCCCGCGAAATTCTTTTAGAGTCGAAAGTCTAGGTTAGTTTAACTTCTGAAACGTTA
Source organism: Elusimicrobia bacterium RIFCSPLOWO2_02_FULL_39_32 (assembly GCA_001800135.1). GTDB lineage: Bacteria > Elusimicrobiota > Elusimicrobia > 2-02-FULL-39-32 > 2-02-FULL-39-32 > 2-02-FULL-39-32. Next base: position 52,888 of record MGUU01000025.1, read on the forward strand.
CTTTAATTTCTTCCAAGGACAAAGTTTGATCTATCCAAGGATATAAAACGTTTTCTTCTTTTACGTTATGGGAAGATAGGATGCCAAAAAGTTGAGATTCCAGAGATTCCGTCTCAAAATTTCTTTTTAAGATCTGATCATAAATACTGCTCAGCAATTTTTTGATTTGAATATGCTCCATTCTCATAACGGCTGTCGGCCCGCCTTGCATACCGGTCCTTTCTTCAAAGATTGGGAATAGAATCTCTTCCTCCCAAACAATATGCCTTTCCAGCCCGGACTTAAAATCAAAGAATGACTTTTTGACATTCTCAGGCTCTGTAATTTTCTTGCTTTGGAACTCCTTGAAAAGGCCGTCTAATCTGTCATGGTCTTTGCTCATAAAATCAGCGATTCCGTTCATAATCGTTTTCTCCTCCATCTCTTTAGCTATTTCCCAATATCTTTTCAGCAAATAAAGGGCAATCCGTTTTCAGATTATTTTCTCTAAGAGGCTTGTCCATAAATGAACAGTGATGCGGGGCATCCGATCCTGGATGCACATTAGCACGAAAGTGGCTGCAACGAATGCACATGCGCGCAACTTCGATCATGCCGAAACTTTTGAGTTGATCAATTATCTGAAGAAGTGCTCTTAACAGGTTTGATTTCTGATCTAAACTCATGGAAGACATGCTCTCAGATATGATTTGGATCCAGTGGGATGCCGCTCCAGATTTTTGTACTCCTTTAGGAGTTAATTGCAAAACTACCGCCCTTCTATCTTGCGGGAAAAGACGCTTATTTACTAACTTTTTTCGAACTAATACGCTGACCGCATCGCTCAGTGTGGCATGGGTCAACCTCAAATGATGTGACAATGAATTGATGGAAATGCCTTGGGGGTAGGTGTGCAGGGTGGAAAGGATTTGTATCTGGAGCGCTGTAAGATTCAGTTCCGTAGCCTGCTGTTGCAATAAACTGCGATAAAGAGTCTGAAGCCGTTCGAACCCGACTGCGATCTGAGCCTCCAAAGAAAAAGGATAAGTGATTTTCATAATATATAGGACTCCTATATATTATAGAAGGCATTTGATTGCTTGTCAAGCTGTCCGTGATGCCATAAAATTTCATGGTTTGCTATTTCTTCTTATGCCGAAAACAGTAGTCGCTGCCTGATACTGCGGGAACAATGCACTTCTTGCCTTTGGTGTTGATGGCTTTGCAGAGTTTTTTGGATTTCTTGTTCACAAAGATGGCTGCCGGGCTAGGACTCGAACCTAGAATAGACGATTCAGAGTCGTCTGTATTACCATTATACTACCCGGCAATTAAAATCTCTAAAATTGATTTCGCGTATGAATTTTTTAGCTTCTGCTTTTCTAGCTAATCGTACATAATCGCTATGTTTTTGCGGGTTGTAACCTAAGGTGATAAGTCCTTCATAAACATCTTGCAGAAGATTTTTACATCTATTTGTGAAATCTAATACAAATGTATAGTTATGTGGTTGCTCATAGCAGCTGCCATCTGTTTCAAAAAGATCCCTTAAACAAAATTTTAAAAACGAGTTATTTTGTTTTATCCAATCAGGAATTCCCAAGTTATTTTTTATTTTATTTCCGATAGGAAAACCGATTGCCTTAGCCACACCTTTTCTATAAAATAAGACACGAATACAATTTTTACCTTTTTGCTTTTCAATCTTTGGGATTATTTCAAAAACCTTATTAATTAAAGAAGATACATAATTAATTTGATCCGGAGAACGAGAATCTAAAGATATTAAAAATCTTTCTGTTCGAGATACATTAGTTAAACACCCATCTCCCAAAAAAATTCCTACGAGCTCTGCAAGTTCTGAATTATATCGTAAAGGAAGCACAAAAACTGTAAAAAGCAGAAAACTTTCTAGCCATGCTGATCAATGCACCGCGAAAGTGGCGCAGGTTTTTTCAAGGCGACGCAAAACTTTTTCTTTTCCTAAGACTTCCATGTAATGAAACAAGCTCGGGCCCTGGGTGCGGCCAGAGGTTGCAACCCGCAGCGGGTGAAACACAGCTCCGGTTTTAATATTTTTTTCCGTTGCCAGATCCCGGCAAAGTTTTTCAATGGAAGCTGCGGTAAATTCAGGGAGCGCTGCGATCTTATCTTTTATCCCTAAAAGAAGCCCAATGGCGCCCGGCACTTTCAAAACTTTTTCCACGGCTTTTACATCGTATTCAAAATCATCCATCACTAAAAAATCAATTAATTTTGGCACATCTGAAAGCAGTTTTATTTTTTCCTGCTCAAGCCTAACGCATGCTTTAACAAACTCAAATTCTTCTTTAGAAAAGTTTTCATCTTTTATGAGGCCTGCTTCTTTTATAAATGGAAGAGCTTTTTTTGTAAGATCATCCACATTTGATTTACGAATATATTCACCATTCATCCAAAGGAGTTTTTGCGGGTCGAAAATCGCAGCGCTTTTTCCACAGCGTTCCAGCGCAAACTTTTGAATGAGATCTTCTTTTTCAAATAATTGTTGGCTGTCTTCAGTGGACCAGCCAAGAAGCGAAAGATAATTTATAACTGCTTCCGGCAAATATCCCTGATTTTTGTACTCTTCCACTGAAGTGGCTCCATGCCGTTTAGAAAGCCGCGACCCGTCAGGACCCAAAATCATGGAAAGATGAGCGAATTTTAAATTCTTAACAAAATCGCTCCAACCTAAGCCATGAAAAATTAAAATCTGTCTGGGAGTGTTAGATAAGTGATCATCCCCGCGAACCACATGAGTCACTTTCATCAAATAGTCGTCTATCACTACAGCAAACTGATAAGTAGGAATCCCAGATGCTTTTAAAAGCACAAAATCATCTAAAAGCGCGTTCTCAAAAGTAACATGGCCGCGCACAATATCTTCAAATTCCGTGATGCCTTGAGAAGGTGTTTTAAACCGTACTACTGGTTTTTTCCCAGATTTTTCAAACTCATCTTTTTTTTCTTGAGATAGGGTTCGGCATCTGCCATCATATTTTGGAGGCCGTTTTGCCAGCATCGCGCGAGTTCGCATGGCCTCGAGTTCTTCAGGCGCGCAATAACAATGGTAAGCATTCCCACTCTCCATTAATTGATCCGCATATTTTTTATAGAGATCTAGCCGTGACATTTGGAAGTAAGGTCCAACATCGCCCTTTGCCCTTGCTGTACTTTGAACTTTATTAGTAGGGTCTTTAAAAAAATCCGGACCTTCATCCCAATCTAATCCCAACCATTCCATTCCACGCAAAATCGCATTCACGGATTCTTCCGTAGAACGCACTTCATCCGTATCTTCAATGCGAAGAATAAATGTGCCTTTCATTTTGCGCGCAAAAAGCCAATTAAAAAGAGCGGTCCTTGCCCCGCCAATATGCAAAAAGCCAGTCGGGGATGGCGCGAATCGAACTCGAATGTTATCCATAAATTTTATTTTACAAAATGGCGCTGTTAAGCTGCAAGGGCAACTAAAATTTGGTTTTAAAAAAAAACTTTGATAGAATGCTTTTTTATGGCAAAAGTCATTGCTGTGGCAAACCAAAAAGGCGGTGTTGGAAAAACCACTACAGCTGTCAATCTTGCAGCTGGGGTTGCTCATTACGGACATGAAACTCTGCTCATAGATTTAGATCCGCAAGCGAATGCCACTTCTGGTCTTGGCGTGGATAAAAACGCTGCCAATGGAAGCATCTACAATGCTCTTATGGGTGAGAAAACAATACAAGATGTGGTGCGCCCAGGGATCATTGAATGGTTAGATATTATTCCTTCCAATATTGATCTTATTGGCGCGGAACTAGAGCTGATCCAACAAGATGGCAGAGAACATAAATTAAAAACTCTGCTGGCTGAGCTAGATCCAATCTATCAATATATTTTTCTTGATTGTCCCCCTTCTTTAGGACTCATGACTTTAAACGCGCTTTGCGCTGCAAACTCTGTGCTGATCCCTCTGCAATGTGAATATTATGCCTTGGAAGGGATTTCCCAACTCATGGATACCATCAACCGCGTAAAACAATATTTAAACCCTGCGCTAGAGATAGAGGGCGTGATTTTAACCATGTACGATGCAAGAGTAAAACTTTCAAAAGATGTGGTCGCTGAAGTTCAAAGAGTTTTTAATGAAAAAGCTTATAAAACTCTAGTCCCCAGAAATGTGCGTTTAGCGGAATCTCCCAGTTTTGGCAAGCCTGTTATTCTTCATGACCCTTCTTCTAAAGGAGCGCAATCCTATTTCCAAATTTCCAAAGAATTTCTAGAAAAAAACGGAATCAATGTAGAAGATCTTTCCATTAAAAAATCAGCTCAAGAAGTTGAAAAAGATTTAGTGGTCCAATAGACCGGGAGTATTAATATGCAAACAAGAGGATTAGGCAGAGGGCTGGAATCATTAATTCCTAAACCAATCAAACAGGAACAAATCCAAATCCATGAGATACAGGATGACCACAACTCTAAAATTGTTCCCATTTCAAAAATTAAACCCAGCCGCTATCAACCCAGAACCCACTTTAACCCAGACAGCTTAAAAGAACTTGCCCAATCTATAGAAGAGCAAGGATTAATTCAGCCTTTAGTGGTTGCGTGCACCCCTTTATCGTTAAATAATGGGGATCAGGAATATGAACTAATTGCGGGTGAAAGGCGTTGGAGAGCTGCCAAAATAGCAGGCTTGAGAGAAGTTCCTATTGTCATCAAAAACGTTTCTGATAAAGAACAATTTCAGATCGCTTTAGTTGAAAACCTGCAGCGAGAAGATTTAAACCCAATTGAAGAAGCCTTTGCTTTTAAAAGGTTACTGGATGAATTTAATCTTACTCAGGAAGAACTGGCTAAAACCATTGGCAAAGGACGCGTGGTCATTGCCAACACCTTACGATTGTTGCAACTGCCTCAATCCCTGCAGGATGCAGTAGCCTCTGGCAGCATATCTGCCGGCCATGCCAGAACTCTAGTTTCAGTCAGCGATGAATCTGTGCAAAAAGAACTTTCTCAAAGAATTTTAGATGAACATTTAACGGTGCGGGACGTAGAAAAGATTGTATCGGACTGGAAAGAAGCATACGCAACAGGCAAACTAAAAGGTACTAAAAGAAAAGATCCAGAAATCCGTCATATAGAAGATAGGCTGCAGCAAACACTAGGAACAAAAGTGCAAATATTGTCCACTGGCAAAGGGACTTCCATTAAAGGTTCTTTAAGAATTTGGTTTTTCTCCTTAGAAGATATGGAAAGGATCGTTGCTCTCTTAAATAAATAATATTTTTTAACATGAGCCGAACTCTTAGGCTCTTTTTTCTTCTAACTTTTTTTCTCATTTATTCTAAACTTCTTTCCGCGCAAGAAAAAGAAAAGATTTTTTTTCTTTCAGAACTTCCTAATCCTAATGATTTTGTTTTGTTTGCAAATAGCGGGTGGGATGGCAACTGGTATGTGGGCGGCAATACCTGCTGGATCCAAGAAATCTTTGTCCCTCAAGAAATTAATTTTAAACGCGCTTTCCTAGGCGCAAAATTAGGCAGAGCAAAAACAGGCGGGGCTAAAGGCAAACAACCTTGGGAAAAAGAGATCATTCCAGGTGAAATCTTCATGGCAATTTCTTCCACATTTTCTTGGAATAAAAAGGAATCCTATTCCTTAATAAATTCTAAAGAACTTCCAATAGAGCCAGACAGTGAAAACGCTTTAGAGGGGGTTGGGGAATCCCGCTGGTTCTGGGTAGAAATAAAACAAGAACAGATCCAAAAAGGAGGCAAAAACTATATTGCGCTTTGGTCTCCTACTAAAGAATTTAATTCCGCAAAAAATTCTCCTATTCTTGCCGCAGGTTGGGGGAACAAAGAGATTAATTCCTGGCTGGTAACTAATACTCAAGGCTCCCCACCGCAAAATCTTAAAACAGGGGTTGCCTCCCCTATCACCATTTTTGAGCCTGCAATCGCTTTAAAATTAGTCCAGGATGTGAGCCAACAACTTGCGCCAAAAATAGAAATTATTAAAATAGAGGATCAAAAATCTCTAGCCAAAGAAAAATTAAAAAAAATCGTTCACGCTTTAATTGAGGGCAATTCTATAGAAAGGGCCTGGCTTGAAATTTCTACAGATAACAAAACTTGGGTGATGCATGGAAAATTTCTTTGGAACGCTCCCTATATTTTTAGTTTAAATATGAGCCGTATCCCCATTGGCAAAGAGGGCAAAACCTGGGTTCGGAGTTGCGCTGCGGATATTTTTGAAAACATCGGAACCAGCCAAAGCTTTAATCTTTTTTCAAAGGAGTAAACAAAATGAAAAATTACAAAATCAATAAAATTATTTTAACCGTATGTTTCACGCTCTCTTATTCTCTTGGGCTCGCCGCTAACCCCCAAGATTGGGTTAAACAGCTTGGAAAAAAATCAAAAAAAGTTTCTCCAAAACAAACTACAGTCGCTGCTATTAGAGGCGTGGAGGAAATAAGCGATGTGGATCAAAACGCGCGCAATTTTGAAGCTTTAGCTCAAATAGAAAAAAGAAAAATTCCAGAACAAACTCTCAATCAATTTATAACGGAAGGTAATCTAAAAATAACTGTAAAAGAGCCTGAAGCTCAAACAAAAATCGCGCCACCCCTATCGGAAACAATTCCCAACCCTGTGACCCAAGCGCCAGTATCAAAAGAATTAAAAGAAGCAGCTCGTCCACTCAGTTTAGAAGAAGAAATCGCTCTAGGGAGGGAGGTGGCAGCCAATGTCATTGCCCAATTTGGTCTTTATGAAAATGAATCTCTAGCGCAATATGTAAATTTGGTTGGAATGACTATTGTAAAAAACTCTTCGCGGAAAGAACTTGAATATCATTTTGCTATTTTAAATAGCCCTGTGTTAAATGCTTTTGCTGCCCCGGGCGGCTACATTTTTATTACCAAAGGTCTGCTCTCTTTATTAAAAGATGAATCCCAACTAGCCGCGATTTTAGGCCATGAGGTTGCGCATGTGACTCAAAAACATGTGATTAAAGAAATTCAAAAATCAAAAATGGTGGAGGCTGTGATCCCGTCCCATATAAAAGCAGCGGCAAACCAAGCAACCTGGATGAAACAAATTTCAGGACTGGCTATTCAAACCCTTTGGAAAGGTTTGTCCAGAGAGGATGAGTTAGAGTCTGACCGGTTCGGTTTAGAATTTGCGGCAAAAGCCGGCTATGACCCTCAATCTTTTTCACAAGTCCTTCAAATGCTTAAAGATCGCTCTCTTCAATCTGGAAAATCCAAAGAATTAAGATTCCTTTTAAGCACCCACCCTCATCCAGAAGACCGCCTGCGGCTTGTGGAAGAAAAATTAAAATCCTACCCACAGGGAGGAGAAAAACTAGATAAAAGATTTAATGAGCAAACAAAACTCTAACCTAAAGGATTTTCAAAGAATTGTTGGGGAAAATAATGTTCTTTATAAAGAGATCGCGCTTAGACTTTATTCCTACGACGCTGCCTTAGATCGAGCTTGTCCTACCGCTGTACTTTTTCCGGAAAATAAAGAACAGATTTCAGCGCTTGTAAAAATCTGTTATAAAAATAAAATTCCTTTTGTTGCCAGAGGAGCTGGCACCAATCTTTGCGGCGGAACCATTCCTCTTCAGCAAGCGGTTGTGATTGCGCCCACCCGCATGAATAAAATTATCTCCATAGATCCAGAAAAAAAATGCGCTGTGGTTGAACCCGGGTTACCTAATCTTTTTTTAAAAAAAGCTTTAGAACCCTATGGGCTCTATTACGCGCCTGACCCTGCCAGCCAAAAAGCCTGCACCATTGGCGGGAACATTGGAACTAATGCCGGCGGGCCTCACTGTTTAAAATATGGGGTCACCTCTCACCATGTGCGTGGACTAGAAATAGTATTGCCGAATGGCGAGATCACTGAACTCAATATCCTTCAAAAAGGTTATGATCTGGTTGGTCTCATGGTTGGCTCTGAAGGCACTTTAGGCATTGTAACCCAAGCCACCTTAAATCTGCTTACCCTTCCTGCAAAAGTAGAGACCATGCTGGTTTCTTTTCCCTCTTTAGAAGCAGCCATCCAAACTGTTACAGATATTATCTCTAGCGGAATTATTCCTGCAACTCTGGAAGCCATGGATAAAATAACCGTGCAAGCTGTAGAAGCTTTTATTCACGCGGGCTATCCCACAGATGCGGAAGCGGTTTTATTGATAGAAGTAGATGGCGAAGAAGAAATCCTTGAGGATGTAAAAAAAATAAGAGAACTCTGTAAAAAAAATCTCTGCCAAGAGTTTCGCTTGGCGCAAAATAAATTAGAAAGAGAAAAACTGTGGGAAGGAAGAAGGGGTTCCTATCCAGCCATGGCCCGGCTTAGTCCCAATGTATTGGTGGAAGATGGAGCTGTGCCCAGAAACAAGCTCCCTGAAGCCCATCACAGAATAAGAAAAATTGCGGAAGAAAATAATTTAAATGTTTCTCTTATCTTTCATGCTGGGGACGGGAATCTCCATCCGCAAATTCTTTTTGATGAACGCAATTTAGAAGAAACTAAAAAAGTAAAAAAAGCAGGAAGTGACATGCTTAAAGTTTGCATAGATTTAGGCGGAACCATCTCTGGGGAACATGGGATCGGCATGGATAAAAAAGAGGCGATGCGCTGGCTATTTACGCAAGAAACTTTGGAGCTTTTTCGCAGGATAAAACAGGCGTTTGACCCGGACAACCTCTGCAACCCAGACAAACTGATCCCGACCAAAGATGCGAAAGAAGTTCTTTTCAGAGAACAAAAAAATCAAAAAAAAAGTTCGGAAAATGACCTTTTCATGCCTTCCAAAAAAGAGACGAACCCAATTACTCAAACTTCTCCAACTTCCATAGTCCCAAAAGATGAAGAAGAGGCTTGCTCGTTTCTAAAAAACATTTGGCTAGATCAAAAAAAGGTTTTAATCCAAGGGCTAGGGAATTCTCTAAAAAAGCACAGCCTAACCCCGGATGTTCTTTTTTGCACAAAAAATCTAAATAAAATTCTAGAACATGATGTAGAGAATTTTACCGTCACGGTAGAAGCCGGCATAAAAGTAGAAGACTTGCAAAAGTTCCTCTGTGAAAAAAGACAAAAAATATTATTTTCCTCTCTTGAAAAAAGTATAGGCGGAACACTAGCTCTTAACTTAGATCAAACTCCGCTTTTGCGAGATCAAATTTTAGGCATAAAACTCGCGCTTGCTGACGGCCATGTGGTTCAATTTGGGGCAAAAGTAATGAAAAATGTGGCTGGATATGACGCGGGCAAATTGCTGCTTGGCTCAAGAGGCAGCTTAGGGGTGATCCTTTCAGTGATCCTAAAAACTTTCCCTCTAAACTATCCGATCCAAGCTCAACCCAATGCTCAAAAGCGCGAAAGTGTAGAAAATAACATTCCTGAAAACATGTTAGAAATCCATAAAAAAATTAAAAATAGTTTTGATCCAAAAGGAATCTTTTATGAGCTCCCCCTACTTAGATCCTAAATTTAAAGAGCTGGAAAAAGAGTATAATGCGGTCGTACAATGTAATCGCTGCGGATTTTGTGAAACCGTATGCCCTACCTATATGGTCAGCGGAAAAGAAACTCTTTCCCCAAGGGGTAGGAATCAAGCTTTCCGCGAACTTCTAGAAGGCAAAATTAAAAATCCAGAAAATGCTTCGGAGATTTTTTCTACCTGTCTTACCTGCCACGCCTGCACCAATGTTTGCTTCTCGGAAGTTCCTGTGGCAAAATTAATGTCTTCTGCAAGAGCCTGCGCCCAAGAAAAAAATAATTTTTACCCTTTGCAACAATTTCTCCTATCCCTTTTTCTTTCACAAAGAAAACTGTTCTCTTTAATATGTTGGTTTCTTTTTTTATGTAAAAGATTAGGAATTTCAAAAATCTTAAAGCAATTAAAACTCCTAAGATTTATTCCGGAACTAGAGGCAGGGGAAGATATTATCTTAAAAACTCCTCTAATCTTTGGAGGAAAAAAAAATGTCTTAAAACAAAGAAAACAAGAACCTTCTCTTTCAAAAAAAATGAAAAACGCTTACTTTTCTGGATGCGGCATTCATTACCTCTACCCAAAAGTTTCCACCGCATGTTTAAAAGTATTGAATTTAAGCAATCTCGGGATTGAGTCGCCAAACCATTCTTGCTGCGGATTAATAGCAGCCAGCGCAGGGAACTTAAAGATTGCTAAAGAGCTAGCTAAAAAAAATATTAAAGAATTTTCCAGACTAAACCCAAATCAAATAATTGTAGATGATGATTCCTGCTGCGGGTTTATGAAAAGCTATGGGGAACTCTTAAACCAAGATCCACAAGCCGTTCAATTTTCCAATAAAATAAAAAATATTTCCGAATTCATTTTGGAAAACGAAGCCATACCTCAAATAGGACAAACTAAAACCATGGGTAAGGTTACTTACCATGATCCCTGCCAAATGGGGAACGCTCACAAAAGTACCGATGCCCCTAGAAAAATCTTACAGAACTTGAAAGGATTAGCGTTTGTGGAAATGGATGAATCTAACTGGTGCTGCGGAGGCGCGGGCAGTTACTGCCTTAAACACCCCTCTCTCGCGGAAGATATTCTAGAAAGAAAACTTCTTAATATTGAGAAAACAGGAGCTGAGATTGTGATCACTCAGGCTTCTTCTTGTCTTCTGCATTTAGAATATGGGATTAGAAAAAAAGGGTGGCAGAACAAACTAAAAATAATGCATCTTGCGGAACTATTGAGCGACTCTATTCTCCAAAGACTCTAGATGCATTTTTAATTTAGCATTACTTCCCAACTGCTGATACCAACGGTTTAAAATATGAGCGCTCTTTTCTTGACGGATTTTCTCTCTAAGAGCCTCTGGGTTTTTCTTAAAATCTTCCAATGTTTTATCTCTATCTTTTTCAGGAAGGGTCTGGCTTAGGTAAGTAAACTCCTGCTCTAGTTCTCTATCCGTAACTTTTATGCCCTGCAAAATAAATGCCCGCAAACGGCCAATGGCAATTTGTCTTCTTTGAGATTCCTCAAATTCTTTAGGGGTTGTCTTAAAGCCATAGTTTAAAGCCTCTGCGTATGTTTTAGGATCAAACTTTCCATCTCTTTGAAAAGAAGGAACAGAAGCCAAAGTTTGCGCTAATTCCATGTCCGTAACATAGATGTCATAACGTTTTGCTTCCTGATAAAATACGCTTTCCTGCACAAGGCTCTGCACCACATCCTGTTTAATCTGATTTAGAACTTGAGGACTCAAATCTTCATTCCGATCTCTTTTGGAATTAATCACTTGATTATAAAATGTAGAAAAACGACGAAGGGGAATTTTTTCTCTATTCACCTCAGCTATCGTGTCGGTTAAGGATGTTCCGGAACGAAGATAAAATCCGAACCCAACAAAAGTGCTAATCACAAAACCAACGATCATAATGATTAGGATTGTATTCTTATGTTTCCTAAACCAATGCATCATGGATGAATGCCTCTATCTAAACTCGAATGTTGCATTATTCTGGTTAACCCCTAGCTCCTTAAAGTTGTAAGAGAATTGGAAGAAAGTTCCATCTCAATCACATTTTTTTCTTTTAACATGGAGCAATTCCCTTCAAAAAAAGAGCCATCTGCAATAGAAAGAGAAGCGGTTTTAATGTCCCCTAAGACCCGAGCGGTTTCAAGCAACTCTAAGGAAGAGTGAGCTTCAATGTTTCCCGTCACCTTCCCGCCAATCACTACTTGGGAAGCCTGAACATTGCCGCAAATTTCTCCTCCTTCACCCACAATTAAATAAGTTGCCTCACCTATATCCCCCTCAAGTTTGCCATCCACACGAATAGCGCCTTCAGAATTTAAAACGCCTTTAAGAAAGGTTTCAGAGCCAAGAATGGTTTCCATTTTAGAAATATTTTTTAAGTTTTTTAAAAATTTATTTTTTCTAAACAAATGTTAAAACCTCCTTTTATTTTCTTACTATCCTTCTAAATTTTTGTGACTTCCCCATCATATAATTCCAAGGATTCAAACATTCGCCGTTGTGCCAAACTTCATAATGGCTGTGATTCCCTGTGCTAGATCCAGAAGAACCCATTGTGGCGATGTTCTGTCCTCTTTTAACCCTTTCTTTTTCTCTAACTAATATCTTAGAATTATGACCATAGTGAGTGGTATAACCAAAACCATGATCAATCACAATTAACTGACCATACCCAGATTCCCAGCCAGCATAACTGACGATTCCATCTCCTGTGGCTAAAACCGGAGTGCCCTTATCATTGGCGATATCCACCCCTGTATGAAACTGCATTTGACCATGAAACGGGGATACTCTTTCTCCAAATTTTGAAGTTAATCTGCCGGCAGCAGGCCATCCCCTAGGAGTTGCTCTAAAAAAACCTCTCTCATAGGCAATCTGTTCAGAAATTTCTTTAAAAGATTCTAGCCTAGATTTAGCTTCTTTCTGCACAGCGCTAGACTCTTGATAAATTTCAGATTCTGATATTTCCCACAAATGTTTCTTTAAACTTTTTAATAAGATAGAGCGCTCAAAAGCTTCTGGACCGCCCTTGCCGGAAGAACTTGAACGCTCTTCTATAATAGCCTGACGATTTCCCATTTTTAAAAGCTGCCTTAGCTGGGCATCTGCTTCCCGAACCTGATCCACCAATTCTCTGCTCTTTTTAAGTTCAGACGCAAAAAATTGAACTTTTAGTTTTAGAATTTCATAGCTTGCTTTTGTTTTCCAATAATCAATATTTCCAAAAACTGCCAAAGCAGCCCAAAAAGTAAAACCGATCCACAAAGAGCCTAAAAACAAGAAAAAAGATAAGGAGATTTGTAATCGAACTTGAGGAAGGGTGCTATGAGGCACCACCATCAGGGTTAACTTTTGTTTAAAAGATTTTGTCAATTTATGAGCGATATTTTTCATAGCAAACAAGGCGCACGAGTTTCATTTTATAACAGAATTGTTCTCAAAAGTCAAGGCAAATTCAAATTATCATAAAGCTTCTAATAAGGCTCGGGCTTTGTGCAGAGATTCCTGAAATTCAAGTTCAGGATCGCTGTCTGCCACAATTCCAGAGCCTACCTGTATGTTCAGCATCCCTTTGCTTTTTATTGCGGTTCTAATTAAAAGATTTATTTCACCATCTCCTTGAACCCCTATCCAGCCGCAAGAACCAAAAAATAGAGATCTAGCTAGAGGTTCCACTTCATCTAAAATCTGCATGCAGCGTATTTTAGGGCAGCCTGTGATGGTTCCTCCTGGAAAAACTGCTTGAATTGCGCTAAAAATATCTTGAGACTTGCTTAAATTTCCTTGCACATGAGAAACAATGTGCATAACATGCGAATATTTTTCTATGACCATCTTTTCTTTAACTCTTACGCTGCCAGACTCACACACCCTGCCCAGATCATTCCGTTCCAAATCTAAAAGCATAATATGTTCTGCGCGCTCTTTTGGGCTTAATATCAGTTCCCCTGCTAAAAGCTTGTCTTTCTTGGAATTTGCTCCCCTGGGGCGTGTGCCTGCAATAGGCCTTGTTTCCACCTGATTGGCTCTTTTTTTTAAGAGCAGCTCTGGTGAACAGCTGGCAAGTTGCAAATTTGGCAAACGAAAAAAACAGGCATAGGGCGAGGGATTAATTTTCCTTAAACGCGCGTAAAAAAAACCAAGGTCTCCTCTAAAGGGAGTTTTAATCCGTTGAGAAAGATTGGCCTGATAAATGTCTCCTGCGCGGATATATTTTTTTAGTTTAAAAACAGAATCTGTAAAATATTTTTTTTTGTCTTCAATCGGCAATTTTTTTTTGGAAATTTTTAAATCTTTTTTAAGGGGTAAATCTGGAAAAGAACTTTGTTTTTTCCTAAAAATTTTTAAAAATTCAAGCAGTTTTTCTTTTTCTTTACTATATAAATTGGCTGGAAAAACAGATCTATTTTTTAGATTGAGGCAGCTCATAAAATAGATTCTCTTTTTTTTATGGTCATAACAGGCAATCTTCTCATAGAGACTAAAATCAATCCAAGGGAGCTTTAGTTCATCCTTAGGGGAATCGCTAGCCCAACCGCTTTCAAATGCTCTGCCCAAGTCGTAAGAGATAAGACCAACGACCCCTCCATAGAAAGCTGGAAACTGTTTTGGTAAATGAGGGCCAGGGTTAAAGTGAATATAGTTTTGCAAAGATTTCCAAACCTTTAAAGAATTTTTTTTGCCAAAACTAACCCAAGATTCTCTAGCCTTAGCCAAAGGAAAATAGGAATACGATCCAGAGGTTGAAACATTAAAACTATCTAAAAAAAAAGTTCTGGAAAAATTCTTGCAAAGAGAAAGAAAAGCAAGATATGGATCCGCCTGTTCTAAACTGAATGAAACAAGGATAGGAACTTGAGAATATTTTTTTGACCAGTTAATAAACTGTTTTAAAGAAGGATAGATTTGAATCTTTTTAAAATTTAACAAAAGACTTTATAAGCTTCTAAAAACTAAACCTGTAAGCAATTTGGGATAAAAATAGGTAGATTTCTGCGGCATCAGCTCGCCTTGGCTCACGATCTGATAAAGTTCTTGGATGAAGCTGGGAGGCACCAATAAAGCGACTGAATCCAATTTTTTAGCAATTTGCAAAGCCTCTTTTTTATCGTGCGTATAAATAAAATCTTCTTTCTTTTTTTCAGGTAAAAAAACGCTGTGCAAATGAACCAAAGGAAGTTTAAGATAAGGCTCGCTTTTATCAGGGAACAAATTTTTTAAAGCGCTCAAAGAATGAATCCCCACTGCAAATTTTTCCCTGCCATAACTTAAAATAAAAGAATAATCTTTGGCTGGCTTTTTTAGCGCGGGTTTTAACCAGAAAAATTCTTTAAGAGAATTAAGTTGTTCTAAAAGCTGCTTAAAAAGAACTTTCCCTCCTTGGCCTTGTGGCATTAAAATGCGATGCGTGGGATAAATTAACAGCCCTTTATCCTCCATGGGACAAAGATAAAAAAGAGTTCTTTTTGAGCCAACAAGCTCTTTTTTAATTTGGGAATAGTTCCAAGCTGTTTCATAACGGTGATGACCGTCTGCAATTAAAACAGGGGATTTTTGCAAGGCTTCCTGAAAAACATTCTGCAGCTTTATATCTCTTAAAGCCCAAATTTTATGCAGCACATGGTCTTTATCCTTAAATTCAACTAAAGGATCTTTTTTGGAAAAATCAGTAAGGATCTTGCCAACCTTCTGATTTGGATCTTTAAACATGCCAAAAATAGAGCTGGTATTCATTTGCAGCGCTTTTAATAAATTGAGCCGATCCTCTTTAGGTTTAGAAAGAGTTAGTTCATGTCTTAAGACAGAACCTTCTCCTGGTTTTTCTACTTCTAACTCACAAAAAAATCCTTTACGGGAGGCTGACTCCCCATCTTTTTTAAAAATTTGTTCGTAAACATAGAAAGAAGATTCCTGATCCTGTTGAACAACCATTTTTTTAACCCAATCCTGCCAAATTTTTTTTGCATTTTCGTATTTATCCAGATCAGTCCCTTGAGGAAGTTCCACTTGTATGGCGTTATTCTTTATTTTTCTTAAATTTTTTTCTAAGGACGACCCAATCACATCATAAGGCGGACAAACCAACTGCGCTACTTCTTTGGAAGTTCCAGAGTACCTAAATGCTTTGAATGGATAAATTTTAGGCATGAAAAATCCTTTCGGTTTTAAAAATCGCATTAACAATCGCTTTTTTAGCTTTGCTTAAATTCAATTCTTTATGCGCTAAAGAAAGAAAAACAGCTTCAAATTGAGAGGGTGGAAAATAGATTCCTTCCTCTAACAAAAATTGAAAAAATTTTGCGTAAGCTTTTGTATTGGAAGTTTTTGCTGAATCATAATCTGTAACCGGCCTAGGAGTAAAAAAGATGGTGAAGATTGAGCCAATCGCATTGATGCTTACAAAATTCAGCCATTCAACCTCTTTTTTTATGGAATGAACAAATTCCTCGCTCTTTTTATTGAAGTTGGCGTAGGGGTTCATTTTCTTTAAAATCTCTAAAGTGGCAAGACCCGCTTCCATAGCTACAGGATTGCCGGAAAGAGTTCCTGCTTGATAAACCGGCCCATCCGGCGCAACTAAGGAGAGTATTTCTTTTTTCCCTGCAAAAGCCCCTACAGGAAAACCGCCTCCAATAATTTTACCAAAGCAAGTGATATCCGGCTGAACATTAAAATAAGTTTGAGCGCCGCCATAAGCGATCCTAAAACCAGTAATCACTTCATCAAAAATTAATAGGGCTTTTGATTGAGCAGTGATTTCTCTTAATCCTTGCAGAAACCCCTGTTTAGGCAATACCACCCCCATATTGGCTGCAATGGGTTCTACAATGACTGCTGCGATCTCATTGCCTTGTTTTACAAATAGATCACGCACTGAATCTAAATCATTATAAGGAAGCACAAGCGTTTGTTTAGAGTAAGATTCTGGAACGCCTAAAGAATCTGGAATGCCAAGGGTAAGAGCTCCAGAACCAGCTTTAACTAATAAACCATCGGAATGACCGTGGTAACATCCTGAAAATTTTAGAATTTTATCTCTGTTGGTATAGGCTCGCGCTAAACGAAGCGCAGACATGACAGCTTCTGTGCCTGAAGAAACGAATCTCACCTTTTCTATTGAAGGGATAGCATGGACTAATGTTTGCGCCATCTTGATTTCAATTTGGGTAGAAGCGCCAAAAGAAAAACCATGAGCCATTCTTTTTTTTACCCTCTGTAAAACTTGCGGGTGCGCGTGGCCTAGAATTAAAGGTCCCCAGGAAGAGACAAAATCAATATAACAATTTTCATCTTCATCCCAAATTAAATCCCCTTTGCCCTCTTTAATAAAAAGAGGAACTCCACCCACAGATTTAAAAGCTCTTACAGGGGAATTAACCCCTCCAACTAAAAATTGTTTCGCACTCTTAAAATAGTTTTTTGATTTTTTCCTCTTTAACATTCTTAATTTTCCCTTTTACAGATTAAACCCAAATATTATAGCCGCCCAAATATTCAATAAGATTATTGAATTCAGCATGAACTAAATAAATTAGTCGGGTTAGAAAATGATAAAATAAATGTGTTATGGCCTCTCAAAAAAATCATTTTCTTTCCACGGGAATGACTCCACGCTCATGGCGCATGCTTTCTTATATTTGTGTTGGCACTACCATTTATGGAATGGTTCTTTTAACTGAAACTTTACAAGCTTATAAACTAAATAGAATTGACCAACAACTAGACCAATTTAATCGTCAAACTGCTTTAGAAATTATGGATGACTCTAAATCTTCGGAAATTTCCACTGCTCCTAACCCTTCACCACCCCAATAGGTTTTAAACGAGCCACTTTTCTAGAAAGACCTGCTTGCTGGCAGACTTCTACCACCTCATTTACATCCTTTTAAAAGGTTAGTGGGAGCGCAGGGCTTGAATAAACTGTAAGCTCTTGATTCCCTCTTCAAGGGAGACAATCGGACTGCCTGCAAGCGAGGAGATAAAAGATGTTTTAACAAGGTCGGTATTTAATAAATGCTTAAAAAAATAGGCGTAATTTTTTCCTTCGATCCAACGGGTATATTCTCCAGTTTGGGGATTGGTTGTTCCTGATATGTTAAACTCATAATCTTTTTTTTCTTTGCTAAAAATTAATTTTAAACTCTTAAGTTTTCTGTGATATCCTAAAGTGATCCGAACTGGAATTTGGTCTAAAAGAAGTTCATATTCCACAAAATTTAAAAAAAGATTGTCCCCCTCTTTTTTTACCTCTTTAACGGTTAATTTTTTATTGCGGATGCTTTCTGGTATTAGCTCATAAATATGCGGGCCTAAATCCTCTAAAATTTCCTGTTCCCCCACTCCCTGTAATTTCCTCCAGATTCTGGTTCCATGCGTAATAAAAGTAATTTTTAAACCGCTTAAATGAGTAAGCATCTCTCCAAAACTTCCAGATTTCTGCGGAGAATTTGGGTTTAAAGGAACTTTTTGAAGTCTTTCATAAAGAATTCTATATTGCTGGTTCACGCCGATTTTAACCTGTTTTTCTTTTGCCAAAGGAATTAAATTTTGCAGAGATTCCACTTCATGCAGATGTCCTAAAGGGGGCTCGCAAAGAATATTTTTTACTTTAAAATCTGTAAGCAATTCTCTTAAATAAGATAAATGAGTGGAGATCGGAGAACAGATCACTACAAGCTCTGGGGATTCTTTAAGGATCATCTCTCGCCAATTAGTATAACCGCGCACGCTTTTAAGAATGGTTTCTTCAGGTGTTTTGGCAAAAGAAGGCATGTGGGCTAAATCATTGACTAGCACCTCTAAGACCAGATCCCTATTCCTTTCACTTGTATTTGAGTAAGAGATATTTTCAATGACAGGAATAGGTATATTTTCTCGGTTTGTTTCAGGATGGTGCTTTAACTGCAGAGCCCATTTTACAAGAAAGATGCCATACGCGGAACCAGCTCCAACAATGCTTACATTC
The DNA here is from genome assembly GCA_001800135.1 of Elusimicrobia bacterium RIFCSPLOWO2_02_FULL_39_32. Taxonomy (GTDB): domain Bacteria; phylum Elusimicrobiota; class Elusimicrobia; order 2-02-FULL-39-32; family 2-02-FULL-39-32; genus 2-02-FULL-39-32. The sequence continues at coordinate 71,379 of MGUU01000025.1, forward strand.
ATTTTAAAATGTTTTGCTCCTTTTTTAAATTTTAAATCTTTCCCAGTAAAGAATCAATGCTACTTTAACCCAAAAAAATTAGCTGATATTCTAGACTAAGAAACGTCTCTGCTCCAATAAATTTCAGGAAAGTCTGATTCCTTTAAAATAAACCTGGCCATCTCAAAAAAAAGATCCCCTAAACGATTTAAATAGGCAAGGGTCAAAGGATTATTTTTTATATCTGTCTTATCGCTCTTCATGAATTTAACCAGCTGCCTTTCCGCTCTTCTACAAACTGCTCTTGCCTGCTGAAGTATGGTAAAACTAGGCGGACCAATTGGAACAATAAAATGATGAATTCTTTTTAAAGACTTTTCGTATTTAATGATCAGCTCTTCTATGTGGTGAATATGGCGGGTAGTAATTCTGGGAAGATCCTTTTTACTCATTCTTGTATTCGCGATATCAGTGCCTAAAATAAAAAGATCTTTGGCAATCCGCAAAAGATCCGATTTTACTTTTGCCTGCTGAATGCGTGTATAGGCTTCCCCAATCATTGCGTTCAGTTCATCCACAGTTCCGCAGGCTTCTGCCTGCCATGAACTTTTATAAGCTACTGCTGTGCCAATAAATTCCGTAGAACCGTAATCTCCTTTACCAATGTTTGGCTTAGATAGTTTCAATGTAGTATTTATAGATTTTTCTTAGCTTGCGGCATAGTAAAATTCATTCAAGGATTATTTTCCTAAAAGTTTACAAAAAATATATCATATATCAAAATAACTTTTTTGGGGTAATCGTACCTTAACCCGGACTTAAAGAACTTATGATAAAAACTTACAGAAGGAATGACAGAGAAGAAGGCATGGTCTATCTCATTGGCGGGGGGCCGGGTGACCCGGAACTGCTTACGCTTAAAGGCAAACATTGTTTAGAAAAAACGGATGTGGTTATTTATGACGCCTTAATTAATTTAGAGCTTTTAGAGCACTGCCCAAAAAATGCAGAACGAATTTTTGTGGGGAAAAGACGGCACAGACATGCCTATGAACAAAAAGAGATTAACCAACTTTTACTGCGCCATGCAAAAATGGGAAAAGTGGTTTGCCGTTTAAAAGGAGGGGACCCTTACCTTTTTGGCCGAGGCGGGGAAGAAGCAGAACTTCTTTCTAAAAATAAAATTTCTTTTGAAGTGGTTCCTGGGATAAGTTCTATTATCGCGGTTCCAGCTTATGCTGGAATTCCTCTTACTCATCGGCGTTATGCTTCCTTTGTAACCATCGCTACCGGTCACCAAAAAGATGGAGAAGAAAAATCAAAAAACAATGAGGATTCTGAATGGTGCCATTACTCTTCCAAAAAAAGTTTAGTGATTTTAATGGGATTTGCCCGTTTAAAGGCGATTGTGCAACGTTTAATTCACTTTGGCTGGCCAAAAAATTCACACATCGCTTTAATTAGTTCAGGAACCCTGCCCAATCAATTCACTTTAACTGGAACTTTACAGGATATTGTTCCCAAAGTAGAAAAATTTAAAGATTCTCTTTCTTCCCCGGCAATGATTGTGGTTGGAAATGTTGTTAAACTTAATAAAATAATTAAACCTAAAACTTTTATTAGAAAACAAGAAACGTGACAAAAAAAGTTCTATTTTTTAATCTAGGTTTTAAATTAAAAGGAAAAAATAATTATGGAACAAACAGAAAGCGCAGCTGCAAATTCTAACCAAATAGTTGAAATCTCAAGTAAAAATTTTTTAGGGCTGTCTGTTATAGTGTCTGTCATTGTCTTTATAATAGGCGCCTTTATTTCAATCCCTATTTGGTTCATTGCCCTAGAAGTCTTGGTTACTATACTTTCCTTATTTGTTTTTGGTTCTATTCGCTATCGTTTAGACAAAAATGCTCTTACCTATGGGGCAGTTTTAGTGATTGGATCCACATTTTTTTGGAAATGGTGGCCAAACTCCTTTTTACGCACTTCAATGCAAACAGATGGTTTAGGAGAATTATGGGAATTTCTCCACCATTATCTATTAACTTTGCATGGCTTAGACCAACTGGTGCATGCAGATACCATGTTATTTATCTTAGGCTTAACTTTTTTTGTTTCTGTTATTGCCCAGACCAGGCTGCTAGAAACTGTTAGTTTTAAAGTGCTGGAAAAAACTAAAGGGAATGCACTTCTCACCATCTTAATTCTTACAGGGTTAGTTTCATTTGCCTCTGGAATTTTAGATGGGGTTTCAATGATTGGGTTAATGATTCGCACCCTTGTGATTATCTTATTCCTAGCTAAAGCAAAAGATGAAGCCATTCTTTATGCTGTTATGATAGCCACTATTATTACAACAGTGTGCGGCATGTGGCTAGCTTATGGGGAACCGCCAAACTTGATCATGAAGGCAAACTTGCATCCCTATTTGGATAATGCGTTTTTCCTGCGTTACTGTCTCCCTATAGCTGTGGGGAGTTACTGTATTGTGGCATGGAACATTAAAAGAAAGTTAGGAAAGGTGAGCATTCAAATCAATGACTTAGATATTTTAGATACACACACCGCAGATGTTCGATTTTTGCAAGCTGAAAAGCATGGTGAGGTTTTAATTCCTGTAGAATTCATTGACAGTTATGAAAAAGATTTAGGAGTTCACTTAAAAGGAGTTACGGAACGTCTGCACAATGGAGAACCCCTTGGAAGCGCCATGGTAAGAGAGGGAGTTCCAGAAGAATTACGCAAAAAAATGTTAGGTCATTTTATTACTGAAGAACTCCAAGAAGCATTAGACCAGCATTATATCCATCTAATCAGAGGAGAAAACGACAAGATGGATTCCTCTTACCAAAAGATAAAATCTATTTTTGAAACGATTCATAAACAAAGAATAAAATCTCAGATAATTGGCGGCATTTCTTTTATCCCTTTTATTGGATTTTTAGTTTGGCACGGGATGAATCACCATGTTCCGTTATTTTTAGCTTCCTTTGCAGGATTTTTTGTAGCCTTCTTAGGAATTTTTAATATCTCAAAAATGAGAAACCTTTCTCTTAAAGAAGCCAAACACGAATATGTGGAATATCTATTTCTTTTTCCACTTTTTCTTTCCATTACACTGCTGCAGAAAACCGGATTTTTTAATCAGATCGCAGAACTTCTGCGTAAAGGGATTGAACTCTTAGGCGCCTCTCATGTCGCTTTTGCGCAATTCATCGGCGCGACTTTTTTATCCGCAATTTTAGATAACAATGTAGTCGCAGACTTTACCAGCCGCGGTCTTCATGGTTTGGAAACAGGAATCTTATATCTATTTTCCATGGCGCAAATTGCAGGATATGCTTTGGGCGGTTGTTGGACTCACATAGGCTCTGCTCAATCTGTGGTTGCTTATGCCTTTATTAGAAAAGAGGTGGATGAACATTTCACCCCTTTTCAGTGGATCAAAGCTGTGACTCCAACCATACTAGAAATTTTAATTTTTATTACACTTGTGGTTTACGGTGAAGGACTTCTCTTACGTTTTTTTGCAGGACATTAAATCATCTATATCGTCTAAAAAAAGCAACTAAAAAATCTGGAGCTGGGGATCGGGATTGAACCGACGACCTCTTCCTTACCAAGGAAGTGCTCTACCAACTGAGCTACCCCAGCGAAATGGATTTTACCGTCGACAAACAAAATTCTAATTATTAATCTAAAATCCTAGTGTGATAAATTCTATCATATTCAAATAAAAAATTATGGTAGACATAAGAGAAAATCGATTGGAATTGACAATTTCCCCATTTTCGTTAAGAGGCCTTGTTATATTAGAAGAAAAGAAGGAATACAGCTAACGGAATAAATAAAACACGGTTATCTTCTTGATTTTGAATGAACTTTTTTGTCACAACAATCCCAAAATTCTGATTGTATTTTTCAAGAAAGTATTTAATAGGCGCGATATCATCAATATTGTCTCTATACTTAACCTCGATAGGTAAATATCTTTTACCGCCTAAATGGACAATAAAATCTATCTCGCGTTTTGCGTCCTTGAAATAACTTAACTCAATAGCTCCCTCAAATTGGCGCAAGGCATTAAATACAAGATTTTCGGCGTAAAGACCCATGATAGTGGAATCGGATAAGATGGAGTCAGTTAACTTTAAAATTGCATTGCGCAAAGCGAGATCGACAAGATAACATTTTACGCTTCCTCTGCGATATTTAAGAGGCCTCTTGCTAAAACGCGGTAAGGTTTTAACGAGGTCGGTCATCTCTAACAGCGGCAGATATTTTTCCAGCATCGCCCTGCTAATACCAATTTTTTGGGAAGATTTTTCTACATTTATTTCTTGGCCGGGTTGTTCAATTAATGATAGGTAGTAATTTTTTATTTTCTCTGGTTTCCTAAATTCGGTGGCGATCACCAAATCTTCAAAAATAACCTTTTGGACCTGATTGTCAAAGAGATATTCTTGTTTGGCAACGATATCTTTTATTTCCCAAGCCTCTGGGAATCCACCCTCGACAAAATAATCATTTAATAAGCGTTCGAGTTCTTCAAATACATGATTGGAGATATGTAAAGGGCTATCGTCCGATTTTCCTTTTAACCAATCTATAACCATTTCTCTTTGCAATTTATACCCAATGTTGTGCGCTTTATTTACAACGTCAAGCAATTCCGGGTCATTCGCTTTATTAAAATAAACGAATTCCTTGAAAGAAAAAGGCATCAAGTGATTATCTTTAATTCTTCCCAAAAGACTTTCCCGGCTTTTTCGAAATATGGGAGATGAAGCCGATCCGGATATAACAAAACGAACGGGAAACTCCAAATCGTAATATTTTTTAAGGTAAAGTTCCCATCGTTCAAATCGTTGGATTTCATCGAAGAAAAAGTAAACTATTTTGTTTCTGTGTTTAACATCAGCCCATTTTATTAAATCGTCAAAGAATCGTTCATGAATATGGGGGTCTACCAGCAAAGGGTCATCAAAAGAAAAATAAATGATTTGAGAGGGTTCGGTATGCTTCTCTTGAATTAGAGATTGTATGATTTGTTTTAGTATTGTGGTTTTTCCAACTCTTCGCGGACCAGTAATAGAAATAATTTGTTTCAAAGAAAGAAGATCTTTATAAATTTTCTGAAAAACAGGCCGCTTGAAGATTTTTGTTTTTACTGTTCCTTCTTTCCACCATGGATTATATGGAGTTAGTATGTCCTCTAACTGAATATCTGCAAATCCGTTTTTAGTATTCATGCTCCCCTCATTATATCAAAGTAATAATTTATGTAAACTATGTGTTACATAAAATTTATTGTATTTAAAATACTTAATTATTAACAATAATCACTATAAATATTTGTTAGAATACCCCCAAACTATTGTTATATATGAATATCACATCAGAAATAATCGCGCAAGAATCACGCAAAGATCGCGCAGACATGTTCTGTTGATGTGTCTAATAATGACTGCCTATCAAACTGGCAGTGAGGAGGTGTCTATTTTGGTGACCAAAAGGTGTCTATGCTCAGGTCAGAATGGGTCAAAGTGGGTCAGATCAGGTAAGATTGGGAAATGAATTTTATTGACGGAAAAATGAGAAAAGGATGGAATTATAAGGATTTTAGAAAACTGCCCCTAATGGGCAATAAGATGAGAGAAATGTTACAATTATCTAAGATTTTTAATATTAAAGCCCAAAAAAATATGGATCATTAAATTACATGCAAATTCGTTGTAACGTACAAATAGATTCTGATTTCCGCAAGGTTATTCTGGCATCTCAAGAGAATGAAACCCCTCAGCATTTGGCGCTAAAGCTTGCGGCATTCGTTCTGTTTTTCAAGTCAAAACCATTAATGGATGTAAGTTTGAAACACCCAGCGATTGCAGGGCAGGAATTTAGACCGGATTTATTAGCTCTGAACGAGTCTGGGGAAGTGCAATTATGGGTGGAATGCGGCACCGTAACTTCTCATAAGCTCGATAAACTTACCCGCCGGTATCGGAATGCCCGTATTATAACCCTTAAAGAAACTTACCACGAAGCGGAAACCTTGCGCAAAACCATTGAAAAGCATAAAGTTCAGGGTGCGGACCGTGTAGAGATTTGGGCGTTCCCAAACCGGATGTTTCAGGAGTGGTTTAACGCCGTGGCTGGAGGAGACGAAGTCTCAGAGGAGGCGAAGCACTCTCCTCCTTTAGGACTCAGCGAAGCAGTCCCCTTTGGGGGCTCGCAGAGAAGCAGCACTGGAGCGAAGCGAGTGGTGTCCTTTAGGAAAGGAACCGTGGATATTGTGGGCGAATCCGCGGAAAGAAGTTTTAACCTTGTGGTGAACGCGGTTCCTTTGCAATTCGATTTTCTAACCGCTTAATAGTGTCCTTCATAAAAAAAATTTGAAGTATGAAATCTCATAAAATAAAATCCTAGGCTGACACCCGTGAACCCAAGATACCTAAAGATGCTGCAAGGAATGAAAAAAGGCAGAAAGAAAGAATGGTCAGTCTATATTCTCCGATGCGGGGATGGAACGCTTTACACAGGAATCGCTAAAGATATAGAAAAGAGACTCGTGCAACATTCTAAAGGAAAAGGAGCGGTCTATACTCGAACGCATCTTCCTGTACAGCTTTTGTATCAAGAAAACCACATGACCAGATCAGAAGCACTGATCCGCGAAGCGCAAATCAAGCGGAGTCCCCGTTCAAAAAAAGAAAAATTGATTTTAGGGGTGCTGTAAAAATTCCATCCATGAACGCGACTCAAATCATAGACCTAAAACTATCTCAATCAAAATTCCGTGCCAGATTTCAGTTGGATGCAACCGATCATGCGTACATCAACCAAGTCAAAATGGAAAAAATTATTAGCCATGCAAAAGATTTTATTCGCTTGCGGATTGCGCCGAGCAATCCTAAAAATGATGGTAAGCAGACACCATTCAAAGGTCACCCAGTCTTTAAAGCGCAGCACGCCACCGCTACCTGTTGCCGAAGCTGTATACAGAAATGGTACGGCTTTCCAAAAAATGTAGATTTAAGAGAAAAACAGTGTCAATATCTAGTGAATCGTATTATCCGCTGGATAGAATCCCATTGAAGCAAATCTATATCTAATGATCTTTTCTGACATATTTAACCGAGCTTATGCATTAGGAAATGAGAACCGAGACAAAATCTTCAGTGAATAAAAACATCTTAAATTTTTTGATTCGCTGTGTTGACAGAAAAGTCATTAGTTACTAGTGTATTTCCAATGGTTGAATTATTTCTCACCTATATTGGACAATAGGTTGCGGCCAAAATTACATGTCAGGAGGTATTTTAGAATGAAGCGTCTTGCAGCATTCATCATCATTTCTTTCTTATTTTGTTTTTGTGTGATCAGCCAACAAACTTCGGCGCGCGCCGAAGACGCCGGCAATAACGAGGATGCGACTGAGTCTAAAGCAGCTCCGATCTGGGCCCATGATTTTAACCAAATGATTTACAAAATAGAAGCTCTCCCTAATGGTTTTTTAGCCGTTACTTCTGGTCCAAAAAAGAAGGAACGAAAATCAGAGAAAAATGAGGAGGAGATCAAACTATGGTTATTGGATGGTCGGAATGGAAACGTGGTCTGGAATGAGCCTGAAAAAGGAAACCAAATCATCGCGGGCAATCCGCATCCTATCGTGGTAAAGCAGGATGAAAATTCATTGAACCTCAAAGCGATGGACCGCAGCGGTGGCGAGGTCTGGTCAAATACTCACCCTGGCGTCAGTTTATCCGCAGCCGTAGATCAGGAACAGAATCAACTAATCCTTCTTGAATCAGAAAAGAGTTGGTGGGATCAATCCAAAGAACAAAATGTAACACTCAAAGTTATTTCCTTAAATGATGGGACGCTCGTTTGGCAAGCGGAATTAGGAGCCTTTCGTTTGCCCATTGTAATTCCGTCCACAGTCATGCAGATAACTCCAAAGTCTATCTGGATTGCAGCCGGCGGAAAAGTATTGTCAGTTAACCGGGAAACCAGAAGCGTAGCATTTAACCAGATTCTGGAAGCCACTCTAGAAAAGGAATCGTCCCCAAACCTTGAATGGCATGCAACCGACCAATTTGCCGCTCTAGCGCTGGATAATGGCATTTGTTTTCTCAATGCTGACAAAGGCTTAGCATGGTCTAAAACATTCAAAAAGATGATTCCCGACACTGTTGCCTTTACGGAAACCATGGTTGTAGCTGGTTACCGAATTCCCAAAAGAGAACGATCCAAAGTTCTTATACTTGCCTATGACCGAAAAAGCGGCGAGGAAAAATGGCGGTATCAAGGGCGCGATGGAATGATGGCCAAGTGGGACCGTGTTCAAGCTCCTCCCATCGGGTTAGCAGTTAGTGAAGATCGAGTGGCCCTGGCCTTGAAAAACAGTCTCATCGGTCTGGATACCGTCACAGGCAAAATTGCTTACAAGACTAATCTAAAAAAGAAAAACTACACCTATGCAAAACAGATCGAAAGATGGAAAGATCTTGTTATTATTCATGGCGCGCTGGAAATCCGAGCACATGATTTAATGTCAGGCAAACTAAAGTGGCGGATCAATAACTTCGGCGCCCCAAAGGATTATGCCCAGCGCAATCAAAAACTCTCAGCAGGATTAATGAAAATAGGATTTCAAGCTGCTGCTTCCATGCAGGAGTTCAGCGCTCAAAGCATGCAGTCATTAGCCAATACAAAAGTGGGCGGAAAATCCGGAAGCCATTATTCTCACTATGTTTTCAGTCCCAGCGCCCGATACCAGTTGACCTCTGCGGCTCAACAAGCAGGACGGAGCAGCGCTTGGTATAAGGTAGGAGCATCTGATCTTGAATTTACAGGTCTCAGCAGGTGGATTGAGATTGTGCATTATGCCCCTGACACCCGCTTGCATGTGCAACCCAAAGTTGTGGATACCAATATATTCGCATTTATGCCATTCAGAATAGCAAGTATTGCAGCCGTAAGCCTTAAAGATGGCACTTACAAGGAGGCTCTGCCACTAAAAGCCGCAAGCAGTTGCATCACTGCCCTTTGCGTGGATATGGCAGAGGGGCTGCTCTATTACGCCAATCACAAGTTAGCCCCAGCCTGCACAAAATACAAACATATTCAGGCATACAAAATTCCCAAAAACCTGCAGGAACTTGACAACTGAAATTCCATATCCTTAAAAAATGCATATAAAAATATAAGCCCTTGATTCATTGTGTTTTCAGGGCTATAATAATTTATGATTATTTTTACCCTCATCTGCTTTATCTTTTTCTCCCTCAATCCTTATTTCTTATATTGCGCTCCTAATAAACAGATCGTCTCAGTAGTTAAATCATTGTCGGACCAACTTTGTAAAAAACTCCCGCCTTCTGATTTATCTGTGGCGGTCATGCCTTTTGAAAATACTGAAGGAAAAGTAACTCAGCTCGGACAACTGATTGCCGATGGAATCTCCAAAGAGTTAGTGGCCAGCAAAAAAATAAAAGTGGTGGAGAGAAAGGATCTTGATAAAATCTATCGAGAATGGAAATTGAATTTAACCGGAGCAGTCAATTCACAATCAACTCGAGAAATTGGTGAAATGACCGGAGCCTCTTACTTATTGTTGGGAAGCATTCAAAAGATGGGAGCTAACGAGATGCTATTTTTTTCGAAACTTGTAAAAACAGATTCAGCGGAAATTCATCAGGCTGCAAGCGTTTCAATGAAAGCGGACGATGAAACCTTGCTTTTGAATCGCCCGGTGGAAAAGGCTGAAGAATCTAAAGATGATGCCGTAATCCTATCAAAAAAGGGACTGAGAAACTGCGTTTGGGTGGAATCTCCAGGAGTGGTAAGGTTTGGCGTTAACGAAACTAAAAATCAGGCGCGCGCAAGAGCCATTGTTAAAGCTCGGCAAAAAGCGATGACGGCAATTCTAGACGAGGAGACTGCTGAAGAATTCTCAAATTTCAGTGAAGCAGCATTCAAAAAAGAGAACCAACTGATTGAAAATGTCTTGCTTTTAACCCGGTATGGCAGAATTACCGAAGAAAAAATTATGGAAGAAAATGTGGTGGATGCTAAAGATTGTAAAGCATGCCGATATAGAGTGGTGTTGCAGGATTGCGTCACTCCTCCAAAAGAAAATATTGATAAAGGATTTCAAGTAAGTTTGAGCCTTAGCCGCACAGAATTTAAGGAAGAAGAATCTGCGCAAGTCATCATCGGCGCGACTCGCGATTCCTATATTTATTTGATGAGTGTGGACAAAGATTGGAATCAAGTGACTGCTTTCCCCAATTCGCTAATTAAAGAGAACTTTATCAAAGCAAATGACATTTTCATTTATCCAGATGAATCACATAAAAAGAACGGCGTTCGTCTTGTGGCGGAACTTCCAGAAGGAGCGGAGTTTTCTGCAGAGACGCTTCGAGCGCTGGCAACTAAACAACCCATTCCTGAATCGCTGTTGAATGAAAAATATAATCTTCTCTTAGAAAAATTGAGTGAATCCAACATAGACTGGTGTGAATCTGCCAGCGCCTTTACAATTCGCAAGAGGTAATCACAATATGAAAAAGTTTTTAAACAGTTTGAACCCGATGTGTGTTTTTGTGTTGATCCTGTCGCTGGCAGGATGCGCCACACCTTTGGTACGCGCGGTTAAAAAGGGGCAAACACAAAAAGTTGTAGCGTTAATTGAGAAGGGATCCGCAATAGATGATAAAGCATTGATGTGGGCAGCTTATAGAGGGGATGCGGAAACTGTGAAAGTTTTACTGGATCAAGGAGCGGATGTGAATAAAAAGAAGGCTACTTTTTGGGATTTTGGTGATTTGGTTACCCCTTTGATGATTGCTGTGCGCTACGGGCATACTGATGCCGTAAGAATTTTGTTAGATCATGGCGCAGATGTTAATTTAAAACACAGCGGTGTTACCGCGCTTTTTTATGCGGCTTTCTACGGCCACAGCGATATTGTTAATATACTGCTTGCTAAGGGAGCAGCTGTCAGCGCAACTGATATTCAGTATGCAGAACTGAATGGCTACAAAACCTTAGCGGAATTACTTGATAGGGTTAGTAAAAAGCAGTCTTCCCAAATCCTTGGCGAAAATAGTTTGGCTCCTGATTCAACAGCTTCTGCCTCTTTGCCCCAAAATAATCTAATTGAACAGCCCGTCTTATTAAAATCCGAGGTTGATGTTCCTATCTATAAAGCTCAAGAAAATCCAAATGATTTTGCATTGGTGATTGGGGTTGAAAAATATTCTAATCAGCTCCCCGATGCACAGTTCGCTGAACGGGATGCAGAAGCAATTAAAAATCATCTAATTGCTTTAGGGGTTCCTCCTCGTCAAATAAAACTACTTACCAATCATCAAGCAACAAAAGCTAATGTTGAGGCTTACTTAGAAGAATGGCTGCCTAGAAATGTTAAAGAACCAAGCCGGGTTTTTTTCTATTATTCCGGTCATGGAGCGCCAGACCTTAAGTCTGGACAAGCTTATCTTGTTCTTTATGATGGGAATCCGGACTTTCTTGGTATAACCGGTTATCCGATCAAGAAACTCTACTCAATTCTTAACTCTTTGAAAACAAAGGAAATTATTGTTGCCATTGATTCCTGTTTTTCCGGTGCAGGAGGGAGATCAGTTCTAGCGCAAGGGGCCCGACCTTTGGTTACAAAAGTTGATGTGGAAATTCCTGCAGCTAATAAGATGACGATTTTTTCTGCTTCAGCAGGAAACGAAATTTCCGGAACAATAGAGGATCAGGGACATGGAGCCTTCACTTATTATTTTTTGAAAGGTCTGAATGGCGAGGCAATAGATCGTTCGGGTCAAGTGACAGCGCAATCGCTTTACGATTATCTAAAACCGAAAGTTCAAGATGCAGCAAACCTTAAAAATCGCGACCAGACTCCTCAGTTAGTGTCTAGTAAAACTCCTCTAAAATTAAGATAAACTTTCAAAATAAAACGCAAGCTCCCAAATTAGATAATGCTAATTAAACTTAAAGTTCATCCAGACTCGAAAAAGAGTTCTCTGGTAAAAAAAACAGAGGATGCCTATGAGGTATGGGTAAGAGCGCCTAGAGAAAGGGGGCTGGCAAACAAAGCAGCTCTAGAGTTTCTAGCCAAAGCTCTGAACCAAAATCCAGGACGACTGCATATTGTTAAGGGTGCAACCTCTCCCAATAAAATCGTAAAAGTTTTAGGTTAAAAGTAGTGCGGACAAGATAATAAAAATGAAAAGCTTCAGAATCATCCCCCTATGAATGAAGCAAAGAAATCAATTGCTTTTGTATTTTGTTCGGTCTGCGGATTAAAGTGAGCATGGCAGTGGTAAGAGTTTGATTCCTGATCACTGCTCTTAAAGGGCTGCCAATTTTTTGACGAACCCAATATCTTTTTTTCCAGCGCCGCACATATTCTTTCCAAGCCAGCATTGATTCTTTATACTTTTCAAACGCATGATACAGCATCGAGCCAGAACTTAAAGCCCGGGCAATTCCTTCACCCATAAACGGATCACAAACGCCTGCGGCATCCCCCACCGCAAAAATCCCGGGACTTAAATCCACAGCTTGCCCAAAAGGAAGAGGACCCACTCCTTTCCAAGTAGAGTTCTCAAGAGCGCCTCTCAATTTATTTTTTAAAGCAGACTGACATTCAATTAAATGAGTTAAAAATTCGTTCCACTCTCCTTTAAAATCTTTTTTAAAATTGCTGTGAATTAATCCGCTTACATTGCTACTACCGTTTTTAAAAGTTAAAGTTCCAAAATATCCTCCTGGAAAAAAATGTAAGGAAAGTTCTCCCGGGATGGGGTTTAATGTTTTAAATTCAGCATTCCAACCAAACCAACCTGTTGTTTCATGAACTTCCTTTTTAAAAAGAGAAAATCGTCCCTCTGCCGCAACCACTACCTCGCTTTCCAAAACAAATTTCTTTTTCTCCGAAGTCGAGACAGCCTCTACTTTCCAGTAAGAGTCGCTTATTTTTTGAATTTTATTAACGCACATTCCCCATTCAATCTCAACATTTATTTTTTTTGCCTCTAAAATTAGTAATTCTTCAAGTTCTTTTCTGGGAATGGCTAGCCCAGAAAAATTTTTAACCTGGCAAGGAACCGTAGCTTTTAGCTTATCGTTCTGATAAAGAAATGCCTCAGGAACAAAACAGCCTTTTTCACGAGCGCTCTTTAAAAGACCCAACCACTGTAAGTGTTGGGAAGCTTCCGCGCTTAAAAATGAGCCGCACACTCTCTTCTGCCATTCTTTTCTTTGTTCCAAGACGCGCACAGAAAATCCTGCTCTAGCCAAACCTATAGAAGCGCTCAATCCCGCAGGGCCTGCTCCAACTACAATTGCAGTTAAATTCATTTTTTTTCCCCAGCAAGGCTAAGTCTAAAAAATGATTCTTTTTGCGCTTTTAAATAGTGCAAACCCAGAGAATGGGCTAAATCTTTGAGCTCCCTTACAGTAAAAGATCTCTGCACGGATAATGGACCATCGTTCCGAACGATTCGATTCCCAATCAAGTAACTTAAAATAGTAATGCCCGCATATGCGGGCCAAGAGCGCTCTAAGTCGCTAATAATGATGCCTCGATTGCTAAGACGGTTAAACTTATCTAGAACCGCGGAACAATGCTCAGAAAAAATATGGTGAAGAACAAGTGAAGCAATCACATAATCATAGGAATTTTTGGATTCATCCAAATCTAAAATATTGCGCTCTTCAATTAGTATATTGGGAAATTCTCGAGTGTTCTCTCTAGCAAAAGCAGCAATTTGTGGAACAAGTTCTAAGCCGGTAATTTCAACTTTAATATTTTTAGATTTTGCCCATTGCGCAATAGCAAGTGGGATGTCTGCTAGTCCGCAGCCAACATCTAAAATCTTAATTGTTTCAGTAGTTCTCCAAGAAGCGCTAAACACATTCAAAATTTTAAGGATCAGGGCGCATCCGCCAAAATAGCGGTTGGTGATCTTTAAAAATCTAAGAGCTCCTATCATTTCCTGATCTGTACATACAGAAGTATCCATCAGTTCTAGCTTGTCCAAGCGCTGGCTAAAGTCAACCATCACCCTGCTCCTATTTAGTATATAAAAGCGTCATAATATGTAACCGTTTAGCGGAGGGTTGTCGTTCCAGTTCCGGTAGTCATTCCCGATACAAGCGGGAATGACTGGAGGCGAAGCACTCTCGCAGCGAAGCAGCACTCGTCCCAAAGGGACTGTCCCTTCCTACAAAAGAATCTTTTAAGAGGAGGGACGAGCGAAGCGAGTGGTGTCCTTTAGGACGATCTTGCGCTAAACGGTTGCCATAATGCTCTAAAACCGGATGACACATCCATGCACAGAAAATCCAGCTCCAAAAGCGACCATTAAACCAAAATCATTTGGTTTTGGGGGAAGGCTGGAATTTAAAATTTCGTTCAAAACATAAAGAACCGTGGGAGAAGAAATATTTCCAAAATTTTTTAAAATCTCCCTGGAAGGGAATACCTCTTTGTCGGTCAACCTAAGAACTTTTTGAATTTGGTCTAGTACCTTAGAACCTCCTGAGTGAAGAATCCAATGCGCTACATCAGACTTTTTCAAACCCATCTTTAATAAACATTGTTTTACAACTGCCTCTACTGATTGTCCTGCCTGTTGCGGAACATCTTTTCCCAGAACATTGCGTAAACGCCCCATTTCAGTTTTAAATCGTAAAGTCTCTTTCCATTCAGGGTAAGTTAAAGAGTGAAACATGCAAAGTTCAGCAACTCCCGGCTCTTCCATATTTTTTAAAACTAAAGATGCAGAACCATCTGCAAAAATTCCATTAGAAATGACCAAATCCGCAGAGTCATCTACAAAAATAGCTGAAGAACAAATTTCCGTGGAAACAAATGCCGCAACAGCTTTTGGATAGGCATGCAAAAAATTGTGGCACTGTTCCATGGCAGGGAGCGCGCTGCCGCAGCCCATGCCTACTACATCTAGAGTTCTTACATCCTTTCTTAAATCGCATTTCCCAATTAATTGAGCTGACAATCCCGGGCAGAGATAGCCGGTGCATGTGCTCACAGCTAAAAAATCAAGCTCTTCTGGTTTAATTTTAGCTTTTACTAAAGCCCCTAAAATAGATTGCGCAGATAATTTTAAAGCCTTTTCTTCAAATCTGTGGTTAATTTTATCAGGATCTTTTTCTAGAACATCTTCAATCTTATCAAAAACAAAATGGCGCTTAGCAATCCCTTTATGAGTAAGAACTTTTTTATAAAGTTTTCTGCAGGCTGGGCTTGTTTTAAAATTCTTTAGAATAAATTTCAAAGACTGCTCTTGGGTTAGAGAAAGGGGTGGGACTGCAGTATGGAGACCCGCTATTTTAATCATTGTTATCCTATGAAACAATACAAAATTGTTACATTTTTTTTACAAAAAGTTGAAGACAAACCACTTCTAATTCTGTTACAATAAATCTAGAAAGTCTAAAAATTTAAAAAATACAACTTAAATTTTAAATTTTTTAATACAAAAAAGAGGAATTTATGAAAGTTTTTATGAAATCGTTTACACTGATCCTATTATTGACAGGCATTGTTTTTTCCGCATGTGTTCAATGCACGAGTTGCATTGGAACCGGATTTATAACCTGCCAAGATTGCCATGGATCTGGCGAACATGATAAGGAATGTTATTCCTGTAATGGCAGAAGATATTTTGATAACCATTGCAACACCTGTGAAGGATCAGGGCAACTAACCTCTCTTTGTAAAACCTGCCAAGGTGAAGGGTCCTCTGGATCAAAAAGGGAAGCTTGTTATTCCTGCCAAGGCAGCGGGTTTGTAAAATACAACTGTTATGTTTGCGGCGGCGGTGGATTTAAACGAACTGAATGTTTTACCTGTCATGCGCAAGGCCAAATAAAAGATAAATGTTTTACCTGCAATGGAAGAGGCAAAGTAGAATGCAGCGAATGTCAAGGAACCAGAGAAATCTGCAATTAATTCAATTCTTTAAAACTAGCTGACTGATCCAAACTCTTAAACTTTAATCTCTCACCCAACGAAAAGTCTTCAATTTTTCCAATAATTCTTTAGAAAGTAAATTTCCATCAGAGCTAGAGATATTTTCCTCAGCCTGTTGAATGGAACGAATTCCAGGAATTACAGTAGAAACTGTAGGATGAGAAAGACAAAATTTTAAAGCCCCAACTGTTAAACTCTTTATCTCCCCACTGACCAAAAATTTAAGTTTTTCCACCCTTTCTACTGTTTCTTTTAAAATGTCAGGAGAAAAATAATCTCTGCGCCAGTCTCCTTCTTCAAACACCTTATCTTTAGTAAATTTTCCAGTTAAAGAACCCTCATCCAAAGGCACTCTTGCGATCACCCCTACATTTTTTTCCTTGCATAAAAGAAATAGACGGTCTTCTGGAGACTGATCAAAAATATTGTAAATCACCTGCACACTATCTGCCATTCCAGATTGAACTAATTCTAAAGCTTCATCCGGCGCATGGTCATTGAGTGAAACCCCAATAAAACGAATTTTTCCTTCCTGTTTAAGTTTAAGAAGAGTTTCATACCAGTCATTTTCTTTTACCCAATTCGGCGCCCAAACATGCAATTGCTGAAGATCAACACATTCCATTTTTAGATTCCTTAAACTTTTTTCTGTCTGTTCTCTAATCCAATCCGCAGGAAACGCTTCTTTGATAGGGGTCCCTTTTTTTGCAGGCCACTGCCAATTTTTTGGAGGGATTTTAGTGGCAACGAAAAATTTCCCTTTTCTTTCCCTATAGACTTTTGCGATTAACTGTTCCGAATGTCCCTTGCCATAGACCGCAGCAGTATCTATAAAGTTTACTCCTAAATCTAAAGAGCGGCGCAAGGCTTTAAGAGAAACCTCATCATCTGTTTTTCCCCACATGCCTCCGCCAATGGCCCATGCGCCAAAACCTATTTCTGAAACTTTTAAATTCGTTTTTCCTAAAATTCTATAGTTCATAACACCAAGCCCAAAGCTAAGCAGCAATACAGTTTGAATTCTATTTCTAAGTAAATATTTCTGTCTAACATAATAAATAAGGATCCAAAAAAATTATAGAGAATTTGTGTGAGAGAACTGACGACTAAATCTTTCAAGATAAACCAATAAAATGCCAATATCAGCAGGGGTTACTCCTGGGATGCGCGAGGCCTGGCCTATGGTTCTAGGCAAAACTTTTTTAAATTTTTGACGGGATTCCAAAAGAAGGCCTGGCACTGAATCAAAATCAAAATTAGATGGGATCTGTTTTCTTTCCATCTTTGCAAATTTTGCGATCATCTGGTTTTGCCGATTCAAGTAACCTGCATATTTTTTTTGAATCCCGGCCTGAAGCTCTACTTTTTCATCTGACCATGGAAAAATTTCTTTTGAATGTTGAGTCTCTGACTCTCGTGACCTCAAATCAGGTTGAAAACCGGTTTTTAAGGCAGCTTCATCATTAAAACTATTGATTCCTTCCGATTTCCGAACTATTCTTTTTCTATACTCGGAAAATCTCTCATAGAGTTCTTGAGATATAAGACCAAACTTATAACCAAAATCCATGAGCCTTAAATCAGAATTATCGCTTCTTAAAAGCAGCCTGTATTCTGCTCTGGAAGTAAACAAACGATAGGGTTCATCTACCCCTTTAGTCACCAAATCATCAATCATCACTCCGATATAAGCCTCATCTCTCCTCAAAACAAAAGTCTCCTCTTTTTTTATCTTTAACGCGGCATTGATCCCTGCCATAAGCCCTTGTCCAGCAGCCTCTTCATAACCAGTAGTTCCACAGATTTGTCCAGCAAAATAAAGAGACTCCACATTCTTTGTTTCTAGAGTTGGAAACAATTGAGTGGGAGGACAAAAATCATATTCTACAGCGTATCCTGCGCGCATCATTTCTGCAGATTCTAAGCCTGGGACTGTGCGCACTATTTGCCATTGCACATCCTCTGGCAAACTGGTGGACAAACCATTAACATAAATTTCTTCCGTATGATATCCTTCTGGCTCTAAAAAAATTTGATGCCGCTTATGATGAGGGAACTTCACCACCTTATCTTCAATACTTGGGCAGTAACGAGGCCCAATGGATTTAATTTTTCCTGTATAAAGCGGGGAACGGTCTAAATTTTCCCGAATAATCTGATGGGTTAGTTCATTGCTATAAGTTAAGTAACAAGGAAGCTGTTCTTGTCTGATTTTTTCTGTAAAGTGAGAAAAAGGAAGTGGAGGATTGTCCCCGGGTTGAATCGCGCATTTTGAGAAATCAATTGTTTTTGCGTTCAGGCGCATGGGAGTTCCAGTTTTCATTCTGCCAACTTCAAACCCTAATTCTTTTAAAGAGTCTGTGAGAAATTCTGCTCTGCCTTCCCCAGCTCGTCCCCCAGGCTGGTGATGCATTCCATAATGAAGAAGACCTCTTAAAAATGTTCCTGTGGTAAGAATCACCGCGCTTGCATAAAATTCTATTCCAGACTTAGTGAGAATCCCTGAAATTTTTTTCCTGGAACCATCCAAGGTTTGTTCTATTAAGAGTCCGGACACTTCCCCTTGCCTTAAATCCAAATTTTTTTCTTGTTCAATCACATGTTTGATTGTAAATTGATAAAGCTTTTTATCGCACTGAGCTCTAGGAGACTGCACCGCAGGACCTTTAGAAGAATTTAAAATCCGAAACTGCAAGCCGGTTTTATCCGTATTCTTTGCCATTTCACCGCCTAAAGCATCTATTTCTCTAACCACCTGCCCTTTGCCCAGCCCTCCAATAGAAGGATTGCAAGACATTTGACCCACAGAATCTAGATTCATGGTTAGAAGCAATGTTTTTAAACCCATGCGCGCTGAGGCTAAAGAGGCTTCGCAGCCAGCATGGCCTGCGCCTACTACAATAACATCATAGGTTTTAGAATAAGAAATCATGGGTTTGTTATTTTATCATTATTCAGGGTATTCGGGTTAACGTAAAAAAGTAAAAAAATGCCGGCAATAAAGAAAAAAGTTAAACTAAAAACAGCGATGCGCAAAGAAAAAAACTGAACTAAAAGCCCAAAGGTCAAAGGGCCAACCACATTTGAAACTTTTCCTGTAAGCGCAAAAAAACCAAAAAATTGAGCGCTTTGTTCTTTTGGGGTAAGCAAGGACAAAAAAGAACGGCTTGCGGATTGGCTGCCGCCTAAAATCAGTCCAATCACTGCTCCCAAAATCCAAAATTCAAATTTTGATTTTAAAATTAAAGCTGCCCACACCGTTACCGCGCAAAAAATAATAAGAGTACACCAAATTGAAATTTTATGACCCCAAGTGTCTGCCATGCTCCCAAATAATAGAGAGCCTAAAAATGCTACCCCTTGAATCAAAAGAAAGCAAAGGATCAGTTCGCTTTGGCTCATCTTAAGTTCCTGGGCTCCAAAAATAGAGGCCATGATAATAATGGTTTCAATGCCATCATTATAAATTAAGTAAGCAAGAAAAAATTTAAAAATTTCTTTATGCTTTTTTAAATCTTTTAGAGTTTGCAGGACGTTTTGAAATCCAATAAAAAATGAACTTTCCTTTTCTAATTGCGGGCTCTTGGGTTCATCCAGCCAGAAAAAAATAGGAAGGGAAAATAATATCCACCAAAGTGATACTGAAAAAATGGCTGCTCGCGTAGGAAAATGATTTTCCAAAGGAATAAAAAACCATTCAGGCTGCTGAATCATCAAAAGGTTGATAAAAAGAAGAAGCCCTCCGCCAATATAACCAAAAGCCCAGCCAATGGCTGAAACCCTTCCTACTGTATTTGGAGTTGAAAGACTTTTAAGAAACGCATTATAAAAAACATTGGCAAGCGCAAACCCGCTGTTTGCCAGAATAAAAAAAAGCGCCGCGGCCCAATAATCTCCTTCTTTAAAACAGCTTAAAAATCCAGTGGAAATCGCGCCTAAAAGAGAAAATAAAATCAGAGACTTCTTTTTCGTATTGGAAAGATCAGCTCGGGCTCCAAGAATTGGAGAAAGAAAAAAAATAATGAGAGTAGAAAAAGAAAAACTATAAGCCCAAAAAGCTTCGGAAGGGATTAAGAACTTGCCAACTAAAACGCCGCCTGAGCAGATTACTTTTACAAAATAAACATTAAAAATTACGGCAAGAATGGTTGTTGCAAAAGCAGAGTTTGCAAAATCGTAAAATGCCCAGGCAAAAACTTGTCTATTAATAAGAGATTTCATTTAAACCCAAAACTTGGCTATAGAAATGAAACCCGATTTATTTGCTGCTCTAAAATTAAGATCTAAAATTTAAGCGACTAAATAAACCTTGTCCCCTTTACGGCACTTATCATTCACCTTAATGCCTAGAGAATCTCCTCTTCTCGCGCTTTGCACAGGCACATGATTAATCTGCATGGATTCCACTTTTTGGGTTAAATCCGTAGTATGTCCGTGAATATGTATGGTATCGCCTACAACTAAAGCTGCTTCTAAAATTAAAGCAACCACCCCAATATGAGAAAAATAATCCTCTACATCCCCTAATTTTGTTTCATTAGCTGCAGGACGATATCCTGTTTGCAAAGGTTGAGGCGCGGCTTTTGTTCTCCTGGCAGGTTTAGAACCTTTTTTTACTTTTTTTATCCGTTTTTTAGATTTTAAAGTTTTTGACTTTTGTTTTTTTAAACTTTTTTTCTTTGCGGTTTTTACTTTTAGTTTTGATTTTTTTGCTGCGGTTTTCTTTTTTATCTTTTTATTTTTTTTCTTCATTTAAGGTTTTACCTCCTCATGCCATTTCTCTGACTCAATTTGGACCGTAGAATGAATTATATTAAACTTTTTCTGAAGAATGGTATCTATTTTCTGTAAAATAAATTTCTGTTCCTGCATCTTTTCATGGGGAAGCGTTACATGCATGGAAAGCGCGCAAATGTGAGAACAGATGTTCCAAATATGTAAATCCCTTACGCTTTTCTTGCCGCAAAGCGATTCCATCTCCTCAATGATAATCCCTCTATCCAAACCTTTGGGCACGCCTTCCAAAAGAATATGAACCGAATCCTTAAAAATACGAAAAGCGCTGAACACAATAATTACGGAAACAAAGATGGCTGCAATTGGATCAACCACATTATTCTTGGTCGCTAAAATGATTCCGCCGCTTAAAACAACCGCGCAGCTTGCTAATGCGTCTCCTACAGCATGCAAAAAAGCGCTGCGCACATTGACATCCTCCCCTAAATGAGGGTGTAATTTCCAAATCACAAATAGATTAACTAAAAGCCCAAAAAGAGCGATCCCTAACATCTCCATGCTTAAAATCTCTTCTGGCTGGACTAACCTTCTTAGCGCATGCCAAAAAATCGTAAAAGCAATTAAAAAAACTGTTAACCCATTCACAATGGCTGCGAAAACCTCCAATCTGTGCCAGCCAAAAGTGCGAGTGTCAGAAATTGGCCTTTCTGCTAAAAGGATGGCGGTGTAAGATAAGATAAAACTTAAAAGATCCATAAAAACATGAGCAGCGTCAGATAGTAAGGCTAAAGAGTTAGTCCAAATCCCGCCAATCACTTCAATCACTAAAATTCCAGCTGTGGCGCCAATAGCCAGCTTCAAAGCTTTTTTTGAATGGCTGCTGTCTCTATGTTCGTGATGGTTTTTAATGTTCATTATTTACCTATGCAAAATTTTGAAAAAATCTCTTTTAATAAATCTTCCGTAACCACTTCCCCAACAATCATCCCTAAAGCATCCAATGCGCCTTTAAGCTCCATGGCTAAACATTCTTCCATGGAACTTTCACGACACAAAGCGCTGGCTCGATTTAAATTTTCATGGGCTTGGCAAAGCGCATTCTTCTGACGCAGGGAACTAACCGCCATTCCTGAACAAATTTCTTCTTTTATTTCTCCTTTTGGCAAAAGCTGTGAAGCTAACTCCTGCATTAAATTTTCAATTCCTTGATTTTTCAAACTAGATATAAAAATAAATGAAAGTTTTGGAAAAAAATTATTTATTTCCTCCTTATTAATTTTAGTTTCTAAATCATTCTTATTAATAGCCAAGATCACCTTTTCTTTATTTTTAACCAACTCCCATATTTTTTTATCTTCCAAACTAAATTTCTCGCTTCCATCACAAACCACAATGACAGCATCAGACTTTTCTAAAGATTTTAAAGTGCGCTCAATCCCGATCTGTTCTACAGGATCTACAACTCCTTGGCGAATGCCGGCTGTATCCACTAAAAGCGCAGCCATTCCAAATAGGTCAAAACCTTCTTCAATCGTATCTCTGGTTGTGCCTGGAATGTGAGTGACAATTGAACGCTCGCTTTTAAGCAAACAATTTAAAAGAGAAGATTTGCCCACATTGGGCTTGCCAACAATAGAAATATGAACCCCTTCCCTTAATAAACGGCCAAATTTAAAACTATCAGCCAATCTTTTTATTTTTTTAGATTCTTCCTCTAAAATAATCTTTATTTCTTGTAAGGAAAATAAAACTCCTGCGGTGGGATCGTCAGAATGATCTAGCCCCACTTCAATCTGAGCCAAAAGTTCTAGGAGTTTATTTCTAATTTTAGAAATCTCTTTGGAAAAAGAACCTTGAAGATGAGCTAAAGCAAGACGTTGAGAAAGTTCGGTTTGGGAGTGGATCAGATCAGCCACAGCTTCTGCCTGAGTTAAATCCATTTTGTTATTTAAAAAAGCCCTCTGGGTAAATTCTCCGGGTTCTGCCAGCCTTGCGCCATTTTTTGATAAAACATTTAAAATTTCTCTTAATGCCGCTAGACTCCCATGGCAGGTAAGCTCTATCAAATTTTCTCCTGTATAAGAGTGAGGGGCGCGAAAAAAAGTAACCATCACCTGGTCTAAGATCGTTTTCTCAACTTGGAAATAAGCTAAAGCAGCTTTCTGTGCAGGTACTGTTTCTAGGGATGAACCATTCGAAAACTTTAAAAAAGATGATAGGATTGGAACCGAGTTATGTCCTGAAATACGAATAATAGCTAATGCCCCAACCCCAATGGGCGTAGCAAGCGCGGCAATCGTATCATTTTCTAAGTAAGCTCCCTGCATTTTTTATCCTCACTTAAAGTTTTACATCTTTTTTAGCGCTTAAAGAGAGGAGCGCGTAAAATTCTTCTTCAGTGACCGGCATAACAGAAAGTCTGCTTTGCTTAACAAGTTTCATCTCCTTTAATCTTTTATCTTTTTTAATCTCTTTTAAAGTTACAGGGAATGTTAAGGGTTTGTCAGCGGCTAATTCCACGCTCAGCCATCTCGGGTCTTGAGAAGTTGGGTCCTGAAAATGTTCCTTTACTACTTTTGCAATTCCAACAATTTCTGGATTTTTCCCGCTATGATAAAAATAAACCAAATCTCCTTTTTTCATGCAGGCTAAATTATTTCTCGCCTGAAAATTCCTCACCCCATCCCAAGTCGCGCTTCTAGTTTTAAGAAGATCCTCCCATCCATATTCTTTAGGCTCAGATTTTACCAACCAAAAATTATTCATTAACTTTTAAGTCAATAGGTTGAACTGTTCCAAACTCCTTTAAAGGAACATCAAAACTTGCCTCTTCCCCAACCACCATTAAGGTCATCTCTTCTGGTTTTAGATATTTACGAGCAACTTCTAAAAGTTGGCTGGATGTAAGCTCTTCTATTTTTTGAGTGTAGGTTTCCAGATAATCTTTAGCAAAGCCAAAATAGTCTAAGTTCATTTTTTGGGTTACAATCGCATGGCTAGAATTATAACGAAATATAAAAGAATTGATCAAAGCTTCTTTAGCGGCTTTTAATTCCTCTTCACTGACTAAAAAACTATTTAAACTTTCCACTTGTTTAAAAATAGAGCGTATGGCCTGCCCCAAAGTTTCGCTTTTAGTCTGGCAGCCTGCTGCAATAATGCCATAGTCATAGGGTTCAGAAAAAGAGCTCCCTACCCAGTAAGCAAGACCAGATCTGGATCGAACTTCCTTATAAAGACGGGAAGAAGAAGAACCTCCCAAAATTTCATTTAATACTTCTAAGGCAAATCGGTCCGGGTTATGACGTTTAATGCCAAGCTGGCCAATCAAGACTGAAGCCTGATTAATTTTTTTCTCTGCAAATCCCACACCCTTAGCTTTTTTAAGGAATCGCTCTTGTTCCTGTAATGAAACAACCCCTGCTAATTCTCTTTTTTCTTTTTTCCAAGAAGAAAAATAATTTTCCAATTTTTGAATGATCTCTTTACTGGAAAAATCTCCGGAAATCGCTATCATCATGTTATTAGGAAAATAGTATTGCTGATAAAAATTAAAAAGATCCTTGCGGGAAATTTTCTTAATAGAAGGAATTTCTTGCGTGCGGCTTAAAGGATGCTTTGGCCCATAAAGGAGTTTTCTAAACTCTCTGCGCGCGATCTGAAAAGGATCATCGTTTCTTCTGCGAATGGTTTCAATGATCTTGGCTTTTTCAATTTCTAATTTCCTTTTGTCAAAATTAGGAGAAGTGAGCATTTCAAAAAATAGATTTAGGCCTTTATCTAAATCTTTGCTTAAAATAGATAAAGAAATGCTTCCTGATTCCAAATCTATTCCAGATTCCAGGCTCGCTCCCATAAATTCTAACTCTTCATCCATCTTTTCCACTTTTCTTTTGGTCGTGCCCCCGGCTCTAAGCAAAGCGCCGCACAAAGAGGCAAGACCTACCTCTCTGTCTGATTCAAACATGGTTCCTGTTCTAACCAAAGCTGTGAGTTGAACTAAAGGGAGCTCATGATCTTCTAACATAAAAAGAGTGGCGCCAGACTGAAGTGAATGGCTCTCTATTTTTGGAGGAAGAAATTTTAAAGTCTTAAATTCTGGTTCTTTAAGCGGATGAGCATTTAGAGCTGAAAAAAATAGAAAGAAAGATATTACAAAATAAGATAGAAATTTTTTCATGGCAACTTTAAGCTTTTTCTTTCTAGAAAAGTCACGGTTTTACTATCTTCAACAAAATATTTTTGAGCTGATGCTTGAAGTTCTTCAGGCGTAACCTGCCTCATTTTTTTCAAATATTGAAAAAGATATTTCCAATCCCCTAAAACCACTTGATTGTATGCCAACTGAGAAGCCATCCCGCTGTTGGAAGAAAGGTTCCTAATAAAATCCGCTTCAATTTGGTTACGAATTTTCTCTAACTCTTGCTCTGAAACTTTTTCCTTTTTTAAACGATCCAGTTCTTGCAAAATCGCAATTTCCAAATCCTTATTTTTAAAAGGTTTTCTGGGAGAACCCCCAAAAACAATTAAGTTAGAATATCGTTCTCCCGGATTTCCATTCGATGCCCAAACAGACAACGCGATCTTTTTTTCCACAATGTTTCTATAAAATCTGGAACTCCTTCCTCGAGATAATAGCTGTTCAATCATCTCCATCACAAAATTGTCCGGATGTGGAGGATTGGGCTTTTTAAAACCCAATAATAAAGAAGGTTCTGCGTCAAAATTAACAAGAGAACGTTTTTCCCCTGATTGAGGAGGCTCTACGGTTTTATAGGAAGAAGGCAGGGTTCCAGAGGATAAAGATGAAAAATAAGCGTTAAATTTTTCCAGAACCTCTTTGGCGCGTACATCTCCTACGATCACAACCGTAGCATTATTAGACACATAATGTTCGCTAAAAAATCTTCTAGCATCTCTTAAGGTTAAATTTTTAATATCGGAGCTCCATCCTATGGTGGGGGAAGCATAGGGGTGCGCTTTAAACGCAAGAGAAATAAAATTCTCCCAAAGAGCTCCTTGCGGAGCTGTTTCATAACGCATCCTACGCTCTTCCATGACCACATCTCGTTCTTTATAAAATTCCCTTAAAACCGGATTTTTCATTCTTTCAGATTCCATTAAAAAATAAAGTTCCCACTTATTGGATGGCAAGCTCACCACAAATCCAGTCATGTCTTTCCCTGTAAAAGCATTCAAACCTTCTGCTCCGTGCCGAATATAAATCTGATCGTATTCTTCTGGAATAACCCATTTTTGATGTTCAGTTTCCAATGCTTCCATCTTTTTTTTAAGAGCTTTAATTTTCTCAAGATTTAATTTCTCTGCATCCGATTCTGCCTCTAAAATTTCTAAAGCAGTCTTATCAATCTCCTCTAAAACCGTTTTTTCCTTATCATAATCTTTTGTGCCAATAGTTTTTGTTCCTTTAAAAAGCATGTGCTCAAAAAGATGGGCTAACCCTGTTTTACCGGAAATTTCATCCACGCCCCCGGTTTTAAACATCATTTGAAATGAAACCAACGGAGCTTGGTCTCTTTCTAGGATGAGGATTTTTAATCCATTGGGCAGGGTTTGTTCAATCACTCTTTTGCTTAAGTTTTGAATCGGATCGTTGGAATCAGAAAAAACTAAAGAGGATTGAACTAAAAATAGGAGAAAAAATAATATACGCTTCATTGGTAAAGGTCAGGCGCAAATAGTAATAATTTCTGCATTCATTGGTTTATTATACCAATCTAAAGGATACGGCGTAGAATTAAATATTGATTCCTTAAGCTGCCCTACGATGATGGCGATCTTCCTCAAGGAAGAAACCAATACGAATTCCATATACCTTTAAGACCGCTTCTAGCGTAGAAACTTCTGGATTTCCTTGTTCAGAAAGCGCTTTGTATAAGCTTGGGCGACTCATACGAACTTTTCTAGCCAATTTTGTAAATCCACCTTGAGCTTCCACAACATTTTTAAGCGCTTTAAGAAGATATTTAAAATCCCCTTCCTCTGCAGCAGAATTTAAGTAAGCTGCTGCTTTTTCTGGTTTTGCAAGAAATGTCATTAGAAATTTATGATGATCTACTACCCTATTCATTTTCCCCTCCTTTTATAATTTTGCCATAACTCTTGCGCTTTTCGAATATCCTTTACTTGGGTACGTTTTGAACCACCGCAGAGTAAGATGACTATAATAGGACCATCCTCTCCATAGTAAACACGGTATCCAGGTCCGAAATGAATTCGAAGTTCCCACACTCCTTGCCCAACAAAGGAATGGTCTCCAAAGTTACCATCCTCTACCCGATCAATACGTTTTAAAATTATGATCTGTCCTTGGGAATCTTTTAGCCCATCAAACCACTCTGCAAAGAGGTCTCGGTCGTTTTCCACAAGGTAATGCTTAATGTGTCTCTTCAAAGGTTCCATAGAAGATTATAGGAGTGTATCCTATAAAGTACATTTTGTCAAGACACCACATTGAGCAATCTAATATTTAGGCTGAATGATTTGGACAAATGATATAATTTGGCTTAATGAAAGAATCTTTGGCAAAACTCCTTCAAATCCTTTCAATTTTTATTCTGATCTTATCCACTGTATTGCTTTGGAAAGGGATAGAGCCTTTTAAAACTCATTATTTTCTTTTTGCCTGGTGGTCTTATATCGCTTTGCTGGATAGCTGGCTCTATCTTCATGGAGGAGAATCATTAATGATAGCCAATTTTTCTAATTTTTTTCTTTTTCTTCTACCCTTTTCTACTTTTTTCTGGTTTATTTTTGAAGCATTTAACTTAAGGATTCAGAACTGGTCTTATCTAAATATGCCCAAAGAGATTTGGATTCGCTGGCCATCTACTTTTCTTGCCTATGCATCTGTTGTCCCTGGAATTTTCTTAACTGCTAACTCCCTAGACCATCTAAATATTTTTAAGAAAAATGAATTTTCTCAATTTTTCAATCTGGAAATCTCCAAATTTTTATTAATTTTTCTCATGCTTACTGGTGGTTTTATGCTCATTTTGCCCCTGATTTTTCCAGCCTATTTTTTTCCTTTGATTTGGGGCGGATTTATTCTATTGTTGGACCCGCTCCTTATCCACTGGCAAAAAAAATCCCTGATCCGAGAATGGGTTCAAAGAAACTGGAATAGAACCTTTCAACTGCTTTTAGCCGGAGCTGTTTGCGGATTTTTATGGGAACTATGGAATTTTTGGGCAGGCGCTAAATGGATTTATACTATTCCTTTACCAGATTTTTTAGCTTCTCAGAACAAAATTTTCGAGATGCCTCTAATAGGATTTCTAGGATTCCCGCCATTTGCTTTAGAATGTTTTGTCATGACAGAATTTGCTCAAGCTCTTAAAGAACTGCTCTCCAAAAAAATTTGGAGAGTTCTCGTG
The DNA here is from genome assembly GCA_001800135.1 of Elusimicrobia bacterium RIFCSPLOWO2_02_FULL_39_32. Classification (GTDB taxonomy): domain Bacteria; phylum Elusimicrobiota; class Elusimicrobia; order 2-02-FULL-39-32; family 2-02-FULL-39-32; genus 2-02-FULL-39-32. The sequence continues at coordinate 99,510 of MGUU01000025.1, forward strand.
GTACTGGGATTCCTATTTTCTTTAACCACCTGTTATTTTATGGATCTTTATACGATCTTATCCTTCCGATGATAAAAAGAAAACAGTTCATTCTTCCTAAAAAAACTTATTCTTTATTTAAAAAAGCTCTTAAATAAATCTTCTGCGGCATCAGCGCCGCTTTGAATGCAGTCTGGAATTCCAGTGCCGCTATACGCATTCCCCGCCAGAACAAGCCCTTTAAAATTGGCAGCCTTTTGCCTGATTTTTTCTACAAGCTCTTTGTGTCCAAGCCCATACTGAGGAAGCGCATTTTTATGATGTGAAATAACAGTTGAAATCGGCTTTGCCTTGATCCCAAGAATATTCTCTAAATCTCCTCTTGCCGCGTTTGCTAGCTCCTGATCGCTTAAATCAGAAAGCGTTTCAACCTTTTTCCCGCCAATAAAAACTCGTAAAACCACTTTATCTAAAGGAGCTCTCCCCGGGAACTTAACACTGGAAAAAGTGCAGCCGCTAATTATTTTTTGTTCAATTTCAGGCACTACAAACCCAAAACCATTCAAAGGATGCGCAATCTCCTCCTTTTTATAAATTAAATTGATTGTGGCTCCTGAACCATACCTAATTTTTTCAAGTTCAATGCTAAGTTCCTGATCTAAAGTCTTTAAAATTTTAGCGGATTGCGCGCTGGAGAGCGCGCAACAAAGCGCATCAGCCTCAACTTCAAAATCTTTTCCCTTGATCTTAAATTTTTTTCCCTGCAAATGATTCAAACTAATTTCTCTTACCTCGCTTTTTAGCCTGATCGAGTCCTGAGGGAGCTTACGAGAAAGATTCTCAATTAAAGTTTCTAATCCATTTTTTAAAGAAACAAACAAGGTATAGCGCGGTCCGCTAAAAGATTTTTCTTTAAACTTCCTCATTTCTTTTAAAAGGCCCAAAATAACACTTCCATATTTAAATTCCCACTCTAAAAATTTAGGAAAAGTGCTTAACAAACTTAAATTTTGCGGGTCACAAGAATAGATCCCTCCAACCATGGGTTGAGCCATTCTAACTAAAGCCTCGTTTCCCAGTCTTCTTCTAACAAAAGAATCTAAGGTTTCATCTTCAAACTTTTTTTTACGAGGGATCAATGTTTCTAAAAGAATTCTTAGTTTTCCCCTCCAAGAAAAAAGGGGTGTGGTTAGAAAAGGCCAAATGCGTGAAGGCGCAAGCAAATAAAATCCTTCAGGAACTTTTTCCAGTTTATTTTTCCAGACAATAAAACTATGACGAAAACTAGGGGTTGTGCCAATCAAATCATTTTCCAAACCCAATTCTTTACAAAGATCAATCGTAGCTCTTTTTTCTGTAAAAATTGCGTCTGGCCCCAGCTCTAAAACACAATCATTGACCATCACTGATTGAATGACCCCACCAACTCTATCCCCAGCTTCTAAAACCAAGAGTTCAATTGGAAATTTCTTTTCCTTGCTCAAGTTTAACAAACGATAAGCGCAGCTAAGCCCTGTAATCCCTGAGCCAATCACCACAATTCTTGGAGGTTTAGTTTCATTCATAATTATTTTTTTTAGAAAGTGTCCTCATTCTTTTTTATGAAAAAAATGGAAAAATTTTTAGTCAAATTCCACAATCCAACTGAAAGATTTAGATTAACTAATTATTACGCAATATTTTCTGTTATCATAGGTGAATATTTTAAGTTAAAGCTTTTCCATGCAAAGCTCAGCCAAGAGTTGGATAAATTTAGGATGGTCGCCTACGGTTTTAGATCTAAAAAAATCAATTTTTAATCTTTGAGCTGTTTTTTTCGCTTTAATGTCTAAATCATAAAGCACTTCTACATGATCGCTGACAAATCCAATTGGAATAGTTAAAACAGACCGCACTCCTTGAGAATTTAACTCTTTTAATTTTTCATTGATATCTGGTTCCAGCCAAGCCTCTTCTGAAGAACCGCTTCTACTTTGAAAAGCGATGGTCCAATTTTTTTTAAGGAACCTGTTTGCAACCAGTTTTGCTGTGTTCAAAATTTCCTGAGAATATCTGGATTTTTGATCCATCCATAAAGGAATGCTGTGCGCGCTAAAAATCCAGTAACAATCCTCTTTAAGAGCATTGGCAGAAAAAGATTGAAGTTCCATAATTCTTTCTGCAATCGCATCAATCAAATAAGGATGGTCATGCTTTGGATTCAAAAGTTCAACTTCTGGAGCTCCGGTCCCAATATTTTCTCTAGCTTGGTTTAAAACTTGAATATAGCGATCCCAGCTAGCCTCTGAGCGAAAAAGAGACATCACAATTCCAAGGGCTTTTTTAACTCCATCTTTTTTCATTTCCAGCAATGTATCCAAAATCATAGGGGACCAGTTTCTCATTCCCACATAAACTTTTAAAGAAATTCCTTTAGAGTTTAAAAAAATTTCCAAAGATTTTGCTTGACAACAGGTTATCGCAGTTAAAGGGGAACCGCCGCCAATCAGTTTGTACTGCTCAATCACAGTGGCGATTCTTTCTTGAGGAATGTTGTGACCCTGAGTTACATTGGTTAAAAAAGGCTTTACTTCTTCAAATTTTGCAGGCCCGCCAAAGGCAAAAAGTAAGATCGCATCAACATTCATGGTCACTAACGGCTGCTCAGCTCATGCACCATCTCTACTAAAGCTCTTACATTTTCTACCGGTGTTTGCGGAAGAACTCCATGCCCAAGATTAAAGATATGGCCATTTCTAGATTTGGCTTCTTCTAAAATTCTTTTAGTTTGTTCTCGAATTGTCTTATGATCAGACAAAAGCACCAGGGGATCTAAATTCCCTTGGAGTGCGACTGAACCTAACTGATCCCAACTCTTTCCCAAATCTACTCTCCAATCTAGACCCATCACCTGACCTCCAGCCTCTTTCATTAATTCTAAAAGAGCCCCTGTATCCGTGCCAAAATGGATCATGGGTGTGGTGGATGGCAAAGATGAAAAGAGTTTTTTCATGTGAGGAAAAACAAAAGTTTTATAATCTTGAGGAGACAAACAACCCACCCAACTGTCAAAAATCTGCACAGCTTGCACCCCTGACTTAATCTGCCCAAGAATGTAAGCAATGGAAGAGTCCGTCACTTTACTCATCAGCTGGTTCCAAGCTTTATAATCTCGATACATGAATGACTTTGTATGCAAATAATTTTCTGAAGATTTTCCCTCAACCATATAAGAGACCACAGTAAAAGGGGCGCCGGCAAAACCAATGAGCGGTATTTTTGAATTTAGGTGAGACCGTATTTTTTTAATCGCTTCAAAAACAAAGCCAAGAGATTCTTCTGGCTTAACAATCGGCAAATTTTCCACAGCTTCTTCTGTGCGCACAGGACGATAAATCAAAGGACCATCCCCTTTGGCATATTCTAAACCCACTCCCATGGGTTCTAAAATTAAAAGAATATCGGAAAAAAGAATAGCTGCATCCACCCCTAATTTCTCCTGAGCTGTTACTGTCACTTCGCAAGCAAGATCTGAATTTTTGCAAAGATCTAAAAATTTTACTTTTGACCTTAGTTCTCTATATTCCTTCATGTAACGCCCTGCTTGACGCATGATCCAAATCGGGGTGTAGCTTGAAGGTTCTAAGCGACATGCCTTCATAAAAGCGCTTTCTTTACAAAGATCTCCACTATAGAGTTTGATCGGATAAATTTTAACTTCTATTTTTTTATGATCTTTTTGCCAAGATTTTCTCTTCTCTTCCAAAAGAGCTGGACAGACTAAGGATGCTTCCTTTACAAAAAGTCCCATCTTGGATTCTTTGGATTCAAAGTCTATGGGCAGCCCGCTTTCCTTTAGATTTTCTGAAACAATCGGGCCAATGGATCCAACCACCATCCGATCCAAAGATTCTCTAAAAGAACTTTCTAAACCCTCTTCACTAGCAACTTCTAAAACATTATAAATTTGTGTGGCATTCGTAAACAATAGAATATCTGTATTACCGTCGCACACGTCAAAAATCGCTTTTTTTAAAAGAGAAAGGTCTTCTGGCAATGCCCAGCGATAGACAGGCACACGGCTAACATGCGCTCCTCTTTTTTTTAGTTCCTTAATAAATTCTTGATTTTGTATGCCATATTCCTGCACAAAAACTTTTTTTTCTTTAATTGAAATTTTTTGATCTAAGATGGATAGAACCTCGCGCCAGGTATTGGGTTCTGGCGCGCAAATGGCAGGAGTGATTCCCATTTCTTTTAAAGCTAAGACTGGTTTAGGGCCTCTAGCCACAAGAACTGTTTTTGCAAATGAAGCTAAAAAAGTTTCCCTAGGGATCTCTTTTTCAATCACCTGTAGAAGAAAACGGGTGCCAACTCCAGTCATTAAAATCACAATTTCAGCTTTGCCTTGCACCACTTTTTTGCCAAATTCAAGCGCTTCCTGATTTAATTCAAAAGGAATTTCTCTCATGGAAGGAGCTATGGTAGCCCTCCCTCCATAGCGTGTCAGCAAGCTCTGCATTTCATAAGCCCTGCGGCTTTCAAAGCTTGTAACTTTAAGTCCTGAAAAATTTCCCTCTTTATTCTCTTGGTTCATTTTTGTCTGATCATAGAACAAGAAACCAAATTAGTCAACTTCTTTCGTGCCTTAAGAATCGTCATTGGTTGTAAGAATCTTTGAGGAACTCCTTGAATCCTATGACGATTCTGGGTTACTATTATGATAATATAAAACCATGAAAAAAATATTTTGTGTCTTTGGAACCAGACCAGAAGCGATTAAAATCTCCCCTATTCTTAAAATTTTAAAAAAAGAAAAAGACAAATTTAACCTTAAAGTTTGCGTCACAGCCCAGCATCGGGAAATGTTAGACCCTTATTTAAAGTTTTTTGGCATCACGCCTCATTATGATCTAAACATCATGGAAGATCGCCAGTCTTTAGAGGAACTCTCTCACAATCTCTTATCCCGAATTCCCTCTATTTTAAAAAAAGAAAACCCGGATTTGACTTTAGTCCAAGGAGATACCTCCACAGCCTTTTTAGCTGCTTTAAGCTCATTTTATCTTAAAATTCCTGTGGCTCATGTTGAAGCTGGCTTAAGAACCTATAACTACTCTCAACCTTTTCCAGAAGAAGCTAATAGAAGATTAATTGACGCATTAAGCATTTTACATTTTGCCCCAACCCTGCAGTCTAAAACCAATCTTTTAAAAGAAGGTTTTTCTGCCAAAACTATTTTTGTTACTGGCAATAGCGGGATTGACGCGCTTAAAAGCGTTACGCAAAATCCTCAAAATTTTAAAAATCCATTTTTGAAAAAATTTTTCAATTCCAAACCTAAAAAAGAGGCCTTTAAAACAATTTTGGTAACAGCTCACAGAAGAGAAAATTTTGGCGAGCCTTTAAGACAGCTCTGTTTAGCTTTAAAAAGCATAGCAGATTCTTTTAACCAAGTTTTTATTTTTTATCCAGTGCATCTTAATCCCAATGTTGCTTCTACGGTAAAAAAAATCTTAAAAGACCAAACGAAAATTTTTCTTCTACCCCCTTTAGAATATAGTGATTTTACCTGCCTTTTAAAAAAATCTTGGGCTCTTGTGACAGATTCCGGAGGGTTGCAGGAAGAAGCTCCAACCCTTGGGATCCCAACGCTGGTCTTAAGAAAAATTACAGAGCGGCCAGAAGCAGTTCAAACAGGAAGCGTAAAGGTGATAGGAACTGAAAAAGAAAATATAATAGCTGAAATTAGCAAATTAATTAAAAATAAAAACAGCTATCAAAAGATGGCTAAGGTTTCCCATCCCTATGGAGATGGAGAAGCTGCGCAAAGAATAGTGAATGCTCTTTTATTTTACTTCAACTATAAAAAAAATCGTCCTAAAGATTTTAATCCTGAATGACCCCTCAGAACCAAAATTGGATTCAAGGAATTCGTCTCGATTCTCACAGCCAATATCGGTTTTTGGGGAAACGGCTTTTATGCCTTTCCCTTCTTTTGTTTACTTGCCTTACACCTCTTCATTCTGCTCCTTCTCATTTTAGACTGCCGCCCTTATTTTGGTACGAATCAGAGCCCATGGAAGACCGCTCTTTTTTAATGACCCTCCTCATATATTGGAGGGGAAAAGATCGAGAAAGCCTTTTCAATCTTTTTGCGCCATTTTATTATGATTTTCAAAGTGAAAAAGATAAAGTCAGGGTGCTTTTGCCAATTCACTTTTATCGCCAGACGGAAGATAAAAGTCTATTTCTTCTTGGGCCCTATTTTTCAAAAAGATCTATTTCTGAACAAACAAAATTCATTTTCCCAATTTTTTTTAAAAGCGAGGATGAAAAATTAAAATCAAAACTTATTTTCCCGTTCTATTGGTCATTTCAATCTTTAACGCCAGAAAAAAAATTACATGAACTTTTATTCCCTTTTTATTTAAGGGTCAAGGGGGAACAGGATCAAGAAATTTATTCTCCAGTTTTTTGGTCCTATAAAGATTTAAAAAGCTCAAAAGGAATATTGCCCCCTTTTTATTGGAAACTTACAGAATCTTCTAAAACTCAAATTGGTTTTCCTCTTTATTGGAGATTTTTCAAAAAAGATCCTGAATTAAAAGATTTTGAGATCGCATTTCCTTGGATCTATCTTCGTTCTGGAAATAACAGCTTTAGAACCTTTGTGCCCCTCTACTGGGGTAGAACTAAAGAGGAAAAAGGAGAATGGAACCTATTTTTCCCTTTGCTCTTTCAGTCTGAAGATAAGAATGGCAACAATAAATTAATCACTCCTATTTTTAGCCGTTTTAAAGATGAGAATGGAAGAATCTGGGGACACACGGGACTTAATTTTTTTTCAAAAGAGCCTTGGGGAGGAAAATCAGAAATTTTTTTTCCCTTTTTATATTACAGGGGAGAACCGGATTTTTTTAAATTAAGATGCCTCTCTTTTTATCTGGAACGTCATGCTGACCAAAAGCGCATGGAAACTTCTCTCCTGCCTTTAGTTCGATATCGTAGAGACTTTGACCGCAAACAAATCTTTATTTTAGGTTTTTACCGCGACAAGGATCCAGAAGTCCACCGAGGTTTTTTGTTAAACTATTTTTGGAGAAAGGAAACCTCCTTAAGAAACAATTCCCCTGCCTTACAAAAACATATTCTTTTCCCAATTTTTTGGACCGTGCGCTCAGAAGATCAAAAAACCACAATTCTTCCTCCTTTGTTCGCTACCCATGAAAAAGAAGATTTCAGATTTTCTCTTTTGACCCCTTTGATTTTCCAAATAAAAAAAGGAGAGGAGACTTTTACAACCTTTTTTCCAGCCTATATGCAGAGATCCGTGCCTGAACGCTCCTGGACAACACACTTTTTTCTCTTATGGCATCTTCAAAAAGGGAAAAAGGCGATTGCCAGTTTATTCCCGATTTATCGCAGAGCCAGTTTCCCCAATGGTTCTAGTCTCCTTTTACCCGGCTTTTATTACCTTAAAGAGGGAAAAGAAACTCAAGGTTTTATTTTTCCCTATTTTTGGGATAAAAGAGGTCCTACCCAATACCAATTCTTCCCGCCATTCTATTACCAATTCTCAAGACCCAGTTGGGGGTTAAAAAGTTTATTTCCCATTTATAAATTCGAGAATCAGGAAATTAAAGAAACCGGTCTTTTTCCTTTTTGGGCAAGGACAAAGTCTAAAGGGCCGGAACATTTTCTGGCCAACTCTCACAGATTCCTTCCATTCTATTTTTATAGAAAAGTTCCTAATGGCACTGATCTGTGGATGCCATTTTTGTTAGCGCGTTTTGAGAAAGAAATCAGCGAAGAAAACCAAAAAACCATTCGCGGCAGATTGTTTTTATTAAGCTATTGGCAGAGATCCGAAAAAGCTTCTTTAACCCGGCTAGACCCTATTTTTTCTTTTTATCGCACCCCAAATAGTAAAGGATTTGTAATGCCCACAGCTCCATTTCCCCTTTGGAAATATGAAGTAAAAGGGGCAAAAAAAGAGGAACAAATCGTAGAAGGCACTTTTTTTCCCTATTTTTGGAGAAGGAGTCCTGCTTTAAGAAAAAATCTATTTTTCCCTATATATTATTCAAAGAAAAAAATGTCTGAAGAGTCCTTGAAAGAAGTTTCAGAGGTACGATGGTTTTTAGCTTACTTCTCAAGCTCCAATGAATTGGAACAAAAAAGAAAAACATTTTTCTTTCCTCTCTATTGGTATTTTGCGGAAAAAGAAAAGTCAATTCAGGTTTTAATTCCTTACTGGAGAGAAAGAGAGCCCCAGTTATCTCGAGACATTTTTTTCCCTGTTTGGTGGCATTCCCAAAAAAAGGAATCCAAAACATCAGTTTTTTTCCCGATTTTTTATAAGGCTTATCAGGCAGATTTAAAAGAAAAAACTATTTTTTTCCCTGGGTTTTGGGTTCGAAAAAGCCCGGAAAGTTCCTCATTGCTTTTTCTAAATTTTTTACAAAAAAGTTCAAATAAAACCAAAGAAAAAACAACATTTTTCTTTCCCCTTTACTGGCAGGAGTCTGAACCTAAAAAAAGTAGCGCTTATCTTTTTCCTTTATATTTTAAATATACAAAGGAACATTTTCATTCTAAGATATTCTTTCCTTTATATTGGAGGTTTGAAGGAGTGGATACCTCCATTCAGATTGTACCCCCCTATTTTAAAGTTTATTCTAAACAAGATGAGGAAAGCACAACTGGATTTGCTCCCTTGTGGACCTATAGTCATAATCGTTTAAAGACTGCTAAAAGTTTTCAGCTTTTGGGTGGGCTTATGGGAATTGAAAAAAAAGAAGGAAAGACTAAATTTACTTTACTTTATTTTTTAAAAATTTAAGAGTCTGCAAGAAATCTTTTGGCAGCGGAGCTTCAAACTGAATCCATTTTCTTGAAACAGGATGTTCAATTTTAAGACGAAACGCATGCAGCATCTGGCGCGGAACATTTTGATCTTCTATCCCATAAAGGGTATCCCCTAAAATCGGGTTTCCGATCTTAGAGAAATGAAGCCGTATCTGATGAGTTCTGCCTGTCTGCGGATAAACCTCAATATAGGAATGTTCAGGAAAAAGTTTTAAAACCTTAAATTCTGTGCGGGCAAACTTCCCCTGAGGTTGAAGATCCATTTTATTAGAATGATACGCTCTGCCAATGGATCCTTCAATTTCCCCTTTTAAAACTTTTAAGCGACCTGTAGTAATCGCGCGATATACTTTCTTAACTTTCCTATCTTTAAATTGTTCAGAAAGCAATTTTTGACTTAAAAAAGTCTTTGCCACCACCAACACCCCAGAAGTTTCTTTATCTAACCGGTGCACTAACCCAAGCCTAAGTCCCTCAGCTCCTTGTGACTCATGATCTAAAAACAGTTCACTTTTATTTTGTTTTAAATGATATGCGATCCCATTAGCTAACGTGTGATCTCTGTGACCTTTTGCCGGGTGCGTCACGATCCCAGCTGATTTATTAATCACAAGAATCGCTTTATCTTCATAAATAATTTTTAAAGGAATGGGTTCTGCTGCAAGCGTTAATTCTTCTTCAACTGTTTTTCCAGAAATGTTTTCATCCCCTTTTAAACGAAGAGCTGAACGTCCCTTTTTTTGATTCACCAAAATCACTCCCTGCTCAATCCAATATTGAATTTTGCTGCGGGAGAAATCAGGAATCTTTTCCTTAAGAAACTGATCTAATCTTTTATCTCGGTCTTCTAATTGAGCGTTAAAGCTAAAGGCATTCATCATTTTTTTATAAGCTTACTTCCATGCAGCACTTGACAAAAAAAACTTTTGGGGCTAAACTTTGAACAAACAACACATCTCGTGACTGCATGACATATTTTAAAAAGGAAGTCTTTAAAATGCATCGCAGAAAAAAGATTCTAATCGTAGAAGAAGATCCTAAAAACATCGAGGTTATTAAAAAAACTTTAGAGCAGGATAAGTATGAGCACATGGAAGCTTTTACCGCTGAAGATGCGCTGGAGCTTTTAGAAAGAGAAGAGGTTGACCTTGTCATTTGTCACACCCAGTTAGTGGGCATGAGCGGCACAGATTTCCTTGCGGAATTGCATAATTGGGACATTGAGCTTCCTGTAATTTTAACATCCAATGGCGGCACCAAGGAAAAGGATTGGTTAAACGCGCTGCAATCTCAAGCTTTTGACATGATCGCAAGGCCCATTCATAAAGATCATCTTCTTAAAGCCGTGCATAAAGCTCTTCATAAAAAAGAAGTATTGGCCGCATCTTAAAAAAAATCCGCAAGATTTTCAAAGTTTTCTTTAAGAAACCTTTAAAGAGGGACAAGCTTCCATGATTTCTCCCCGCACATGCCTTTTAATCCTGTTAAAAGCTCCTCTGTAATTTTTACTTTTATCTTTGGATCTAGAGAAAACTCTCCGTGGTTAGGGGTAGAAAGCAAAAATTGCACAGGGCAATGACCATTATTTTTATGCAGAAATTTTTTTAAATCTTCCAGAGACGTATCCTCTAATCCCGCAGTGTTGATGTGAAGTACCATTTTTTTTACTAAACTTTCCCGGGCTTTTTCTAAAGATAAAATTTCTTCCACAATCAGTTCTTGAATCTCCTCTTTCCCTGAACGATTTAAACGCCCGGAAACCACCACCATTTGATTGATGGCAATCAGTTTAGAAAGCCCTCCTGCATAAGATTTGGGAAATACCACACAATCCATCTCACCTTCTAAATCTTCTAGTTTAAATCGCGCGTAGGGCACTTGCTGCTTTTTAGAAATGAGCCTCCTTACATTTTCTATAATACCAGCCACACGCACTCGCCCGCTTGCTTGGCCGTTGTTTCCTACTTGAGCTAAAGAGGCAGTGGCATAAAAGCTAAGTTCATCTTTAAATTTTGCTAATGGATGGCCAGAAAAATAAAAACCCAGCACCTCTTTTTCAAAAGAGAGCAATTCATGTTCATGCCATTCTGGAATATTTGAAACGAGTTCACTCGGGTTTTCTTGAGATGTAATTTGCAAAGATTCAAAAAGGGAAGCTTGTCCTATTATCTGATCGTCCCTTAATTTGGAAGTGAACTGTAATATTTTCTCAAGAGAACCAGCCATTTGAGCGCGAGTTCTTGTATTAGGTTCGCCTACAAAATCAAAAGCGCCGGCTTTAATTAAGGATTCAATGACTTTTTTATTCACACCTTTAGTGTCAACTTTTTGGCAAAAATCTTGCAAAGAACAATAAGGCTCTTTTTCTCTTTCCCTTACAATAGCTTCAGCCGCGCCTTCCCCCACATTTTTTACCGCAGAAAGGCCAAAGATGATCTTTGTCTCTTTCCCCTTCCCAATCAAACTAAAATGAGTAGAAGAATTTTGCACATTAGGCGGAAGCACTTCAATATCCAAAGACTGCGTATCCTGAATATATTCCACCATTTTGTTGCCTTCTTCTTTGGCAAAGGAAGAATGGCCAATCACAGAAGAAATTAAAGAAACCATATATTCATGCGGATAGTTCGCTTTCAAATATGCGGTTTGATACGCCAAAAGGCCATAAGCCGTGGCATGAGACTTATTAAATCCATACCCTCCGAAATGTTCTATTTGAGCAAAAATCTTCTCAGCAATTTTTAAATCAATCCCTTTGTTTTTAGCTCCCTCCAAAAAACTCTGTTTAAGTTTAGTGATCTCTTCCGGAATTTTTTTTCCCATCGCTTTTCTTAAAACATCAGCCTGTCCTGCGGAAAAACCGGCAATCACTCTTGAAATTTGCATGACCTGCTCTTGATAAACAATAATCCCATAAGTTTCTTTAACAATTGGCACAATGCTAGGGTGATCATATTTCACTTTAGAATGAGCGTGTCTTCTAGCCACAAAATCATCCAGCATGCCGCTGCCCATGGGACCCGGACGATAAAGAGAAACCAGAGCGATAATATCTTCTAAACTATCTGGTTTTAATTTGCGCAGCAGATCTCTCATGCCAGAAGACTCCAGCTGAAAAATGCCAATGGTTTTTGCTTCACTTAAAAATTTAAAAGTTTTTGGATCATCCAAAGGAATTTTTGTTAAATCGAATTCAGGGTCATGCCGTTTTTGCACCCAGGATTCTGCATTCTTTAAAACTGTAAGGGTTCTTAAACCCAAAAAATCCATTTTAAGAACCCCTAACTTTAAAAGGCTGTCATCATTGTACTGAGTGGTAATGACATCTTTACTGCCTTGGGCTACCGGAATATAATGAGTAATGTCCTGATTTTCCTGGGTTGGCACAATCACAATGCCAGCGGCATGCACCCCGGTATGGCGTTTTAAACCTTCCAGCCTTTGTGAAACATCCAATAACTTTTTTACATCCGGACTGTTTTGGTAAAGGTTTTTAAGTTCTGGCACCTGTTTTAAAGCTGAAGAGATTGTGATTCCTATCTCTTTTGGAATCATTTTCGCGATCCTGTCGCATTCTTGTAAAGGCATTTCCAATACTCTTCCCACATCTCTAACCACAAGACGCGCGAGCATGGAACCAAAGGTAATAATTTGCGCCACAGAATCGTTTCCGTATTTTTTTCTCACATATTGAATGACTTTTTCCCGGCCTTCATCAGAAAAATCTATGTCCAGGTCTGGCATGGTTCTTCTGTCTGGATTTAAAAAACGCTCAAATAAAAGACCGTATTTTAAAGGATCAATGTCTGTAATGCCCAGAGAGTAGCTCACTAAACTACCCGCTCCTGAACCTCTTCCCGGCCCAACCGGAACCCCTTCTTTTTTAGCAAAACTTACAAAATCCCAAACAATCAAAAAGTAAGCTGAAAACCCCATGCGTTTGATCACAGCCAGTTCTTCTTCTAATCTGCTTTTATATGCAGGCAACATCTGCCCAAACCTTTTTCGGATTCCGTCCATACAGAGTTTCTCTAGATAAGAATCCATGGTTTCCCCTTGAGGCACCTGATATTGAGGAAGAAGAATCCTGTCGAATTTAATTTCCAAATTACAGTGGGAAGCTATTTCTATGGTGGAATGGAGCGCTTGGGGAACTTCTGAAAAAAGTTTTTCCATTTCTTGCGGACTTTTATAATAGAATTCTTCAGATGCATAACGCATGCGGTTGCTTTCACTCACAACTTTACCTGTGCCAATGCAAAGCAACACATCGTGAGCGAATGCATCCTCTTTTTTAAAGTAATGGCAATCATTGGTAGCTACTAAAGGGATCCCTGTTTTCTGGGAAAGTTCCGTTAATGTCCGATCTACCTTTTTTTGAGCCTCAATTCCATGATCCATGATTTCTAAATAGAAATTCCCTTTGCCAAATATCTCCTGATATTTGCCTGCAAGTTCCAAAGTTTGGTCTGATTTTTCTTGCAAAATAGTCTCCGCGATTTTTCCTTTTAAGCAGCCGGACAAAGCAATTAAACCTTCATGATATTTTTCCAAAATTTCCCAGTCTATGCGAGGTTTATAATAAAACCCTTCCAGATAAGAAATAGAGGTAAGTTTCATTAAATTTTCATACCCTTTTTCATTTTTAGCTAAAAGGGTCAGATGGTTATTGGATGTGGAGAGGGTTCCGGATCGGTCGTTTCTTAATTTTGGAGCCACATAGGCTTCCATGCCAATAATGGGTTTAATGCCTTCAGTCTGACAAGATTTATAGAATTCTATGGCGCCAAAAATATTCCCATGGTCTGTCATGGCTAAAGCCGGCATTTTTTGGGCAGCAACAAATTTAATTAGTTCTGAGGGTTTACCGCGATCATCCGTAATTCTGCAGGCTCCATCCAAAAGGGAATATTCAGAATGGGCATGCAAATGTACAAACTGCGAGTGATTAGGCATAAGGGTTCGTTTTGATTGGTATTCTTTATTTCAAACTTAAAACGAAAACAGTCAATTTTCTATCTTTATTCAATAAATTGGCTCTTAATTTCCTCAATATATTCTTTTAAAGCTAAACGCCAATCCCGCATCCTATCCAACCCCATTTCACCTAAACGTCCATTCACTGCGCTTAAATTAAAAGCTCTTGGCGCTGTCTCTTTAAAATCCTTTGAATTAATGGAAATAACTTTTACATCTTTAACCCCGGCAAATTCCAGCACTGCCTTAGCATATTCAAAATAGCTTGCGGTTCCATGCCCCACCATATTAAAAACTCCCTCTCCGCCTTTCTCAATCAACGATAATAAATTACGGGCAGTGTCTTTAACGGAGCTGGGTTGGATAAAACGATTATCAATCATTCTAATTTCTTTTACTCCGGAACTGACCATTCGCAAAACCTTGCTCACAAATTTTTTATCCTTCTCTCCCCCTCCAAATAAAGAACCAAAACGAACAATCAAATGTCTCATATTTTTAAATTCCGAGACCACAACTTCACCGATCCACTTGCTTTTAGAATAAGTGCCTATGATTTTATCTGGGATTACCTTATCATAACGCTCATCGTAAGGACTCTCTTTATCTCCCGGATAAACATAAAAAGTGGATGGAAAAACTAAAAGAGCCTTTACTTTTTGCGCGCCTTCGCAAACGTTTCTAGCGCCTTCAACATTAACTGCAAAACATTCCTCAGGATTATACTCGCACCAATCCACATCTGTTTTAGCCGCAAGATGAATAATCACATCCGGCCTGTGATATTCTATGATTTCCTGCGTTCTATGCCGATTAGTTACATCTAAATCAGGATAATTAAAATGTTTGAAGAAAAAGGCATTATCCAAATGCTTTTTAAGTTCAGTTCCAACCATTCCATTGGAACCAGTCACCAATATCTTCATAATTGAACCCAATCGTAACATAATTACCATCTGACATCAAGAAACTTGACAATCTTAGTTTCTTCTGTTATTATCACAGCTAACCCTCATTTAGGAGGAGCTTTAAAGATGTCCCCAATGATCTTCACAGTCACATTTCTTATCTTTCTTTTAGCCGGGAGTTGGTTATTTTATCTCTCCTATTACTTAAGAAACAGACAAAAACATAACCTTGCGCTTAAAAACTTTGAAGAATCTCAAGCCCGCCTTAGAGAAGAGGTGGTCAACACTGATTCTTTAGTTAATCTTTTAGCAAATGTCCATGAGATTGTCTTGGAAAGTTTTGGCGATAAAACAAAACCGGTTCTTGCAAAAATGATCCTTAGCTCTGCCTGCCAAATTATGGGTTGCGCTGTTGGCTCATTAATGATTTTGGACCAAGAAAGTCAAGAACTAAAAATTGTGGCTACGCAAGAACTTTCTCAAGAAACCTGTAAATCTTTGGGTTTAAAATTTGGAGAAGGTCTCTTCGGCGAGTCTGCCTTAATTGGAAAAATTAAAATCTTTGATGATTTAACTAAAGATACAAGGGTTGCTGGTTTAGAACTTCCAGGAAAATCTCTAATGCTGATCCCTCTAAAGTTAAAAGACCGAATCATGGGCTTACTTTCAATTTTTGCGGATGAACCGCACCATATCTTTGAAGAAAAGAAAATCCGTCTATTAAATATCTTGGCTCGCCAAAGCACGATTGCTCTGGAAAATTTGGGGTTATATAAAAACTTGCAAATTTTTTATTGTGAAATGGTTGAGGCTTTGGCAGAAAGATTGGCCGCGGAAGAATCTAAAGATAAGAATGAAACCTTGCGGTTTTATGCAAGAAAAATCGCTCAAGAGCTAAAACTGCCTGACTCTATAGCGATGTATGTTGAATTCGCCACAATTCTCCGCGGCATTGGAAAAAGCGATCTGAATGAGCTCATTTTGCATAAACCAGGCAACTTGACTCCCAAAGAATTAGAAGAAGTTAAAAAAGCTCCTAAAAAAGGTCATGATTGGGTCTCAAAAGTAAAATTTCTTTTACCGGTTGGCCCTATGATTTTGTACCACCAAGAGCACTGGGATGGAAAAGGATATCCCTCTGGACTAAAAGGGAATGAAATTCCTTTAGGATCCAGAATTGTTTCTGTGCTGGCTGCGTTTCACTCAATGACTACAGACCGCCCATACCGCAAAGCTCTGCCTGAAAAGCAGGCTATTCGAGAGCTGAAAAATCAGGCTGGAACCCAGTTTGACCCAAAAGTAGTAGAAACATTTGTAAAAATTTTTGAAATCGAAAAGGAAAAGATCCCACAAGGACAAGCGTTTATAAGAAATGGAAAAGAAGATCAGTCCGTATTTGAAAATTTCTGGGAATGGAACTGAAAAAGATCAAAAAGGAATTTTGTATGTTGTTTCAACGCCAATTGGGAATTTATCGGATATTACAATCCGAGCGTTGGAAGTTTTAAAGCAAGCTGACCAGATTCTTTGTGAAGATACAAGAATAACTTTAAAACTATTAAACCATTTTGGAATACAAAAACCACTTTTAACCATTTTCGGTCCTAAAGAAAAAAAAGAAATTCCAAAAATTCTTGCCTTGCTTGAAAAAGGCCAGTGTTTAGCGCTATTAAGCGATGCTGGAACCCCTACCTTGTCTGATCCCGGCACATCCATTGTAAAAAATGTAAAAGAGTTAAAGTTCCCTGTTGTGCCTATTCCCGGAGCTTCAGCCATATCTTGCGCTTTATCGGTTTGCGGTTTTGCGGAAAAAAGCTTTCTTTTTCTTGGTTTTCTTCACCGCAAGTCCGGCAAAATCAAAAAAGAATTGTTAGAGGCTAAAAAATTTAAAACCACTGTGGTTTTCTTTGAATCCCCATTTAGAATTTTAAAAACCCTCTCTTTAGTCGCTGATACCTGGGGAAAAGAAACCCTTACTTTTATTGGCAGAGAAATGACTAAAAAATTTGAAGAGGTGCTGGAAGGAACTTTAAATGAAATAATAGAAAAAATGCAGGGAAAAGAAATCTTAGGGGAAATAACCGTTATTATAAAGGAGCCAAGTTAAAATGAAAGTTTCCATTATTGGAGCTACGGGTTATACTGGCGGGGAACTCTTACGTTATCTCTTGAAACATCCAGAAGCAACCATTGCGCATTGCACCTCTCAATCTCAAGTGGGAAAACCCCTGTCTTTGATCCACCCGAATCTCGCGCATAAAATGGAGCTAAAAAATAAAAAAGAATGGTTTTTGGAAAAGTGTGATGTAAAAAAAATTGCAGAAGATTCCGATATACTTTTTATTTGCCTGCCGCATGGAGAAGCTTCTAAAATAGTCAAGGAGTTCTATCCTAAAAAAATTAAAATCATAGATCTTTCCGCTGATTTTAGACTGCGCTCCAGCTCTCTCTATGAAAGCTGGTACAAAACCAAACACCCTTGCCCAGATTTGCTAAAACAAGCTGTTTATGGTTTGCCTGAACTCTACCGCAAACAAATTGCCAAAGCAACTTTGGTGGCAAATCCGGGCTGCTATGCCACAGCCGCAATCTTAAGCGCAAGCCCTTTAGTTAAAAATAACTGGAGTAATCCCAACAGTCTAATAATAGATGCAAAATCCGGCGTCTCTGGCGCTGGCAAAAAATTAGAACTGAAATATCTCTTTACTGAAACAAATGAAAACTTCTTGGCGTATGCTGTAAACGGACACAGACACTCTCCTGAAATTGAACAGGAGCTTTCCAATTTAAGGAAAGATCAGCCAAAAATAAAAATAACTTTTGTGCCCCATCTGCTCCCTATTCATAGAGGCATCCTTGTAACGCTCTATGCAAATTTAACTAAAAAAACCTCTTTGAATGAATTATGGGATATCTACAACTCTTTCTATAAAAACGAACCCTTTGTAAAAGTATTGCCTCAAGGTTCGTTTCCGGAGTTAAAAGCTGTGCAACACTCTAACTTTTGCCAAATTGGAGTGCATCTGGAAGAAAAAACAAATAGAGCGATTGTGATTGGAGCTCTGGACAACCTAGGGAAAGGCGCAAGCTCTCAAGCAATTCAGAATATGAACCTGATGTTTGGTTTAGAGGAGACATGCGGACTATTATAGGCCCAAACAATAGTTTTTCTAAACAAGGGATTTAGGATAAAGGAACTGAACTCGAATATTCGGGTTAAAAAGGAGGAAGTACCATGGGAATTAGAAATTTTTTTGAACGTTGGTTTGGAAAAGATAAAGAATATGCGCCTTATACTCCTGAACAAGAAGATAAAGGAAATGGTAAAAATGAGAATGGAGCAAAAATGTTTTGCGTGGACTGTAAAAGACAATTCCTTTTTGAACCAGGAGAACAGCAATTTTTTAAAATGAAAGGACTCACCCCGCCAAAAAGGTGTCCAAATTGCCGCTCTAAAAGAAAACAGTTTAAGAGAAGATAGTGTCTGACATTCAGCTCCCTCAAGGTTTTTATGCGTCTGGGGTTTACTGCGGAATCGCTAAAAAACCTAAACCAGCAGACCTTACGCTGATTTACTCTGAACGCATCTGTAACGCGGCAGGAATCTTTACCCGCAATCTGGTCAAAGCCGCCCCAATTATTGTTAGCCAAAAAAATCTTGAGAGTGGAACAGCTCAAGCGATTGTAGCTAACTCTGGCTGCGCCAATGCCGCAACCGGGGATCAGGGCTTAAAAGATGCGAAAAAAATGTGCGCATTGGCTGCAGATGCATTTAAGATAAAAAACAATCATGTGCTGGTAGCTTCTACAGGCGTCATTGGTTCAACCCTTCCCATAGAAAAAATAAAACAGGGAATTAAAAATCTTTCTTCTCAGCTTAACCCTAAGAATAAAAAAATTTATAACAACCCCTTAAAAGCGGTCTATGGCATCATGACCACAGATAAAGTTCCTAAATTTGAAAAAAGAGAATTTATTATGGAAGGCAAAACAGTAAGGCTCTGGGGATGCGTTAAAGGAGCAGGGATGATCCATCCTAATATGGCTACCATGCTTAGCTTTATCCTAACAGATGCGGAGCTGCCCATTCCCATTATGAAAAAAATGCTAAAAACCTCTTGCGACCAATCCTTTAATGCTGCCACCGTGGATGGAGATACCTCTACTAATGACTCTGTATTTTTTCTAGCCAATGGTTTAAGCGCAAAAATCAAAAAGCCAAAAGATCTAGAAAAATTTAATTTTGAACTTAAAAGTCTCTGTGAATCCTTAACTAAAAAAATGATCTCGGATGGAGAGGGCGCCACAAAATTAATTCAAGTTATTGTGCGCGGGGCGCGTTCCAATAGAGAAGCAAAAAAAATAGCCGAAGTGGTAGCCACTTCCCCTTTAGTTAAAACAGCTTTTTTTGGAGAGGATGCTAACTGGGGAAGAATTTTAGCCGCAGCAGGCCGATCAGGGGTCAAGTTCCACCCAAACAAAACAGATCTATTGTTAGAAAATTTGTCTCTTGCTAAAAAAGGGAAAGCGGTCATCTTTTCTGAAACAAAAGCAAAAAAAATATTAAGCCAAAAAGAAATCAGAATCTTTCTTAACTTACATGAGGGCAAAGCATCCGCTCATTACTGGACCTGCGATTTTTCTTTGGATTACGTTAAAATAAACTCTGATTATCGTTCTTGAAAAAAAACAACCCTATAAAAGAAGGAGCAACCATGAACACCCTTAAAAAAACAGATCCGGAAATTTATTCAGCCATTCAAGGTGAAACTAAAAGACAAATGGAAAAACTAGAACTCATAGCCTCAGAAAATTATGTTTCTCCCAGCGTACTTGAAGCCCAGGGTTCTGTGCTGACCAATAAATACGCGGAAGGTTTGCCGCAGAAAAGATATTATGGCGGCTGCGAGTGGGTGGATGTGGCTGAAACTTTAGCCATAGAAAGAACTAAAAAAGTTTTTGGCTGCGAACATGCGAATGTTCAGGCGCATTCAGGAACCCAGGCGAATATCGCTGTTTATTTAGCCTGCCTCAACATTGGAGATACCATCATGGGACTTTATCTACCCCATGGAGGCCATCTTTCTCATGGTCACCCCATGAACTTTTCCGGTAAATATTACAAAGTAATCGGCTTTACAGTTAAAAAAGAAACAGAGCTGGTTGACTATGAAGAAGCAGAAAGATTAGCTTTAGAGCACAAACCAAAATTAATTTGCGTAGGGGCTTCAGCTTATTCCCGTATTTTTGATTGGAAACGCTTTCGAGAAATTTGTGATAAAATCGGAGCTATTTTTATGGCGGACATGGCTCATTATGCAGGCCTTGTGGCAGCTGGCCTTTACCCTTCCCCCATCCCTTACGCGGATTTTGTAACCACCACTACCCATAAAACTTTGCGGGGGCCAAGAGGAGGCATTGTTATGTGCAAAGCTCAATACTCGCAAACTCTGGATAAAACTATTTTCCCTGGCACTCAAGGAGGGCCTTTGATGCATGTGATTGCGGCAAAAGCAGTGGCCCTGGGAGAAGCTCTAAAACCTTCCTTTAAAAAATATCAGTCCCAAGTTTTGAATAACGCAAGAGCTTTTGCGCAAAATTTAAGCAAAATGGGATTTAGAATTGTTACTGGCGGCACCGATTGCCACATGTTTTTAGTGGATTTGCAATCTAAGAATCTTACAGGGAAAGTTGCGGAAGAAAGTTTAGACAAAGCTGGAATTACCGTTAATAAAAATACCATCCCTTATGATCCTCAAAAACCTTTTATCGCTTCCGGCATACGGATTGGCACCCCTGCTTTAACCACGCGCGGCATGAAAGAAAAAGAGATGGAAAAAATTTCTATTTGGATGGATCGGGCTCTTAAAAATACAGGGAATGAAGCTGAACTTAAAAAAATTTCGCAAGAAGTAAAAAATTTCTGTAAAAAATTTCCGCTTGAATCTCATCTAAAGAGTATGATATAGTAAAATTGGTATGAATGAAAATAATTCTAATCTTCCAATTTTAACTGAGGACACAACAAAGCCTCTTTCTCTTGTCTTAAAAGAAATAGAAAAAAAAGTTACAGAAAATCGAATAAAATACAGTGATCAAGATAAAAGCATTAAAGATTTTAGAAGAATTTTTGACCAAGATTCTTCCAAAATGAACCAAGCGATTTTTAATGAAACCTCTGAAGAGGAAATTTATCAAGAAACCCTGCGCACCATTGCTATTCTAGTAGAAATCCTTTCTCTCTCGATAAAAAAACAACCATAAAGTAGCGTGAACCTCCTTTCTATTGAAAAATCTTCGTCCGCAACGCTTTTCCAGCTTTGGGGAAGGGTCATTTTCTGGTGTTTTTTAATCACCATATTTTCCAGTCAGCCAAACTATACAGGAGAAGGCCTTAACTTTGAAACATGGTTAGGAGCTTCAAAATTTATTCTTAGAAAAATTGCGCACCTGCTAGAATATGGACTGCTTGGAATTTTTAGCAAGCGCGCTCTGGAAAAAACTTTTTTAAATGTTCCTCGTCTTCATTTTATTCTTACTTTCTTCTTTACCCTGCTTTTTTCCATGAGCGATGAATGGCATCAATCTTTTGTTTATGGCAGGGGCGGGACCGTCTTTGACGTCATGATAGACAGCTGCGGTTCCTTTATAGGATTATTTTTTCTGGAAAAATATGATTCAAATCAGAAGTTTGCGTTAAGGGATGAACAGCAAAATGAAAAAAAAGAAAAAAATTTTAATGATCAAATTGCGGCAGAAGTGGAAAATTAAGCCCTCTACAAAAATTAAAGAGAGCTCAAAAATCTATGTTCGTTCTAAAAGTAAAAAAGAGATTCAAAAACAACTTCTGCGCGAGCTTTAAAACTTCCTGATTCCCAACTTATAAAATTCTATCCCTTTTTCCCAGACCCAAGCCCAAATCAAAGAATGCGTATTGAAAACTTGAAAAAAATATCTCTTAACCCCAACTGAATCCCAAAAAAGGAATTTGGTTAAAAAGACTAAAATCCAAGCATTCACCAAAAGAATAAAAACTAAAGAGAAAATGAAGCCTGTTTTTTTTATATCCGGCTGCTCTTGACGGATAGCAAATATGGTTAAAGAAAGGTGAAAGGCAAGGGTAAAACCGATTAAAGCAAGAAAAATTAAATGATATTTTTCCATCTCGATCCAGAATCCTAAAATAGTATAGACTAAAAAAATAAATAAAGTATAAAAAGGGATGCAGTAGGGAGATAACGCCACAAAAAAATTGGTTTTAGAAAGAGAAACACTTCCTCCCTCTTTAGAAACCTCAAAAGAATGGACCTTGCCGCCTACTACCACAGAGGCTAAAGCATGGGTCAGTTCATGGCCAAAGACATAGGTTCGTAAAGGACGATTAAAAATTATTTCAAAAAAGATGTAAAGTAGAGCGCCTAAGAGCAGAAAAAATAATAAATCCAAAGAATGGTTCAAGGAAAAAATAAATTCAGGGAAATGACGATAGGTGGCTAGGGTAAGAGGAATCAGCGCCAGTCCCCAGAAAAAACGGAAAAGCTTTGTAAACATATTTTTTATCTTATAAAAATGGTCAGGAAACCTTTAAATACGCTCATAAATAGAAAAGTCTAAATCTCTATAAACTAAATTAAACTGTTCTAAAAATAAAGGATCTTTTTCTTCCATTTTTAGTTCTCCTGGAACAAGAAAAAATTTTATCCCTTGTTTCAAAGCCTCTTTAAAACGGCCGCTGCCATAAGGATGGCGAGAGTGGGTAAACCCTTTCCTTGCCAAATGATATAAATAAAAAGGTTGATCCTCTGCATAAATATAAAATAAATCTTCGCGTTTTGAAAGCTCTTTAGCTACAACTTTTGCCCGCAATACCCAAAAGTCTGTTAGATCATACCAATGTCTTATTCTTAAAAAAGCATGGAGCGGCATAGATAACACTAAAAGAATGAACAAAACTTTTGTCGAGTTAAAAGAGTGGCATGCCCTTAAGCCTGACACCCCGTTCATTTTAAAAGAACTTTTCTCTTGAACCTTTGCCCATAAAGATAAAATTCCCAGAGCGATCAAGACCGCATAAATAGGAGACAGGGGCAAGGCCGCGTACTGATGTACTTTTCCATATTTTCCGCATAAAATCAAGTAGGATACAGCGGATAAAAACCATGCTAAGATAAAGCGAATCTTTTTCTGCCATGCCTCTTTTAAACCAACCACTAAGAAAAGCAGACCCGCATAAGTGGTTAAAAGCTCTGGGGTGCGGGATAAAAAATGAGTAGTCCAAAATTTAAGGCTCCTCCACTCTTTTAAATAATCCAATTCATTTTTAAAAAAACTCTCCTCCCCGGTCAATGCCGGCAATCCAAAGATCGTGTAACCATACCAACTGCCAAGAAAAATAATAATTAAGCCTGACCAAAGATAAAGCTCTTTTTTATAAAACGCTTTTCTTCCATATTTTTCGCTGATTAAAAAAAGAGCAGGGGCGCTTAAAAAAATGTAGGGCAGTTTCAACAAAAATGAGAGAGCTAAAAAAATAGCTGAACAAAAACCATAAGGAAAAAATTTCTCTTTTTCTAACTGACTTTTTTGTCGCCATCCATTTTCTAACAATGCAATATTTGGATTTAAATAAAGCGCTGTAAAAAGGTACCCTGCTAAAAGAAAAAAAATGGCCATGGATTCCGGCATAAAAGTTCTCATAAAATAGATGCGTATCGGAATAAAAGAAAATACAAGAGAACTGATTAAAGCAACGCGCTCTTGCCCAAAAAAACAAATTAAAAAATAAAGTAAAACAGCGCTTCCAGCCGCAAAAATCATGGAAAGAACCCTTCCCCAAACCTCATTGACTCCGAAAAATTTGTAACAAACAGCAACTAGATAGCTATAGAGCGGAAACTGGGTAGAGGCATGCCTCAGGTCATTCCCTTGAAAATCTATTTGAGGTTTAAAAAAATTCATTCCCCCCTCATAAAAATTTCTGGAAATAGAAGCCCTTAAGGTTTGCGCCCATCCATGAAAATCAAGCAAAGGATTAAAAAGACCGGGCAAATGGGTTAGGCAGCTTACAGAAAAAATTAATAAAAGTTTTATAGTTAAAATACGCATTGATTTGGTTTTATGGACAATTCGAATTAAGCCATATTCAACTCACTTTCTACAAATCGTTTGAAAAAAATAGAATAGTCTTCTTCTACTTCCTTTCCTTCATCTTTTTGAACCGTCACTTTTTTTCCCTCATTTTTATAGTCTTTAATTAAAAAAGGCTGATTTAAACAAATTTCTCCTTTAGAGGAATGCGCCATGGGTAAAATAATTAAAGGAATTTTTCTACTGGAAATCCGTGATAATAGAATTCTAAAAAACCGAAGCCTCCATGGATTTTTTAATAGAAGCTCTTTTTTAAAATCTTCGATCATCTTAAACTGAATCCCGGCAGGGATCCCAACTGTTTGCAAAAAAAAGATGAGCTCATTCAGCTCTTTATCCTCTACCATGCCTTTGGAACAGGCTAAAGAACCTTCTTTTATTAATATCGAAATAATGGACTGAGCTATTGTTTGCTTGGATAAACGTTTTGGGAAAGAATGAGAGTATGCCTGATGCGCGAATTCTCGTATGGTGTAAAAAACCCTGGAGTTGTGCGCTACCCCGCCGGCTAAAGCAAGGCAAAGAGGCTCTTTATTTTTTAAGATTTTAAGCATATGAAAAATGGCTTTAGTGTAATGAAATCTTTTAAATAAAAATTTCTGTAAGAAAAATTTTTCATATGGCTTTCTATCCACTGCGCAATGGCCGGAGCTAATGAGACCTGCATAAGCTGCCCCAACAAAAGGATGGAGAGTATCCAAAGCAAAAGAATCAATTGCCTGCACTAACTTAAATTTTTTATCCGGACAAAGAAGTTCCGAACTTTTTACAGCATAGGCGATCAACTGGCCTAAAAGATAAAACTGTTGGCCAATGGTTTCTGGATGTGAAGTTAAAATCATCAAAGAACATTTTTCTCCATGCTCTTTTTCAAAGATTCGAATTAAGCGCAAAGCATTATTAAAATTCTTTTGATTTTCTGCGCCTAAGATAAGTTTTTTACCTTTGGAACTATAGCGCGATATAAAAACAGTGGATCGGTTAGCGCATTTGGCAGAGGGAAAACGAATAAAAAAACAGCCCATGAGAGCGCCGAGAAGATTAAAAAATATTTCAAAAATTTTAAAAAATTTAGATCGGGCGAGGTGTTTTTTGGGGTAAAGCTTACTGTCTTCGGAATAGGCGACTTGAATCAGGTTTCTTTGAAATTCTTCTCCTAAATTGTTCAAAGTCGAGATTTTTTAGCCATTGAAATTTTTAAATTTTTAATTTGAGAAAGAAAAGTGGCGAGTTCTCCGCTGCGCACAGCTTTTTCCCAAATTCTAATCAGGTCCCCATCCCACCAGCCGCGTTTTGCTTCTTCATACATTACGCCAAAAGCCTTGTCTATGCTCCAGGCATCTTTATAGGAACGCGCTGAGGTTAACGCGTCATAAATATCTACAATATTGACGATCCTGACTAAAGGGGGAATGTCATCCTTTTTTAAATGATCTGGATACCCATCCCCATTCAGTTTTTCATGGTGATGGCGTATGAGAGGCAAAGCATCTTTAGCGGACCTTAACCTTTCACAAATATTGTATCCCACCACTGGATGGCCTTTCATCACTTCAAATTCTTCTGAAGTCAAAGGACCGGGTTTAAGAAGAATAGAATCTGGCACAGCCATCTTGCCAATGTCGTGTAAAGCGCCGCCTTTTTCCAATGTCTCAAGGTCCGCCTCTTTTCTATCTAATAATTTTCCTAAAACCACCGCATACCGGGAAACACGGTCCGCATGGCCAAGCGTAAAAGGATCTTTTGCCTCAATAATACGGGCCAAAGAAAAAACAACTCGTTCCGCGTCATCCAAATGGTCGTTCAGTGATTTAACTCTTAAAAGTGACCGAATCCGAGCTAAAAGTTCTACCCCGCTATAAGGCTTCGTGATATAATCATCCACGCCTGCTTCTAAACCTTGAACCTTTGAATCCAGCTCTAGCCGCACGGTTAACAAAATGATAGGGATAAAACGCATTTCCCTTTCTAATTTTAGCTGCCGAGCTACTTCAAAAGATTGTTTGCCCGGACGATCTATCTCTAATAAAATAAGATCCGGGCTTTCATTCAAAGCAGTTTCAACCGTGCTAGAACCGCTGGGAACAAAAACTGTGGCAAAACCATTTTCTTGCAGAAGCTGACCTATCACTTCCGCGTTTTCGCGGTTATCGTCAACAATTAAAATTTTTTTTTCTTGGTTTTCCATATTTTACTTACCCTTCCCAAATGAAATCTGCAAGATCAAGTTCCGCCAGCAGCTTTACATAATTCAACTGTATTTTTTAAAAGCATGACAATGGTCATGGGACCTACCCCTCCAGGCACCGGAGTAATCCAACCCGCTTTTTCTTTAGCAGCCTCAAAATCAACATCCCCTGACAAGCTGCCGTTAGCGTTACGGTTAATCCCCACATCAATCACAGCCGCGCCTTCTTTAACCATATTTCCCTGAATGAATTTAGCTTTTCCAATCGCTGCTACGAGGAGTTCCGCTGATCTACAGCATTCTATCAAATTTTTTGTTTGTGAATGGGTTACAGTTACCGTGGCATGACGGGCTAAGAGCAGAGCTGCCATGGGTTTGCCTACAATCATGCTCCTGCCAACCACCACTGCGTTTTTGCCTTGTATGGAAATTTTGGACCTATCTAAAAGCTCTAAAACCCCATAAGGCGTGCAAGGCAATGGGATCACCTGCTGATTGCTCCTTAATTCAGTTAAATCTTTAGCGGCAAAAAGCCTGCCTAAATTAACTGGATGAAAACCATCCGCATCTTTAGATGGTTTGATCGCATACAAAATATCATGCGGATTAATTTGAGCAGGCAGGGGAAGCTGCACTAAAATAGCATGAACTTTTGGATCTAAATTAAGCTGGTTCATCTTTTCTAAAACCTCTTTTTGGCTGGATTCTTTTGGCATTAAATGGTTAAAAGAAGCGATCCCTATTTCCTGGCAAGCCTTATGTTTATTTCGCACATAAATTTGAGAAGCAGGATCTTCTCCTACTAACAAAGTGGCAAGTCCGGGAACAATTCCAGAACTTTTTAGTTTTTCCACCTCTATTTTTAGTTCCTGCTTTATTTGATTCGCAATCGCTTTGCCATCAATGAGTTCAGCTGTCATTGTTCAGCTCCTTTAGAAAAAAATGGGGGTGAGAGGATAGGGGGTCTGGATTTTTCTTCTGGCAGGCGCTGCAATTCTACCTCTTGCACCAAACTATAAGGGGCAATGGTCGAAACAGGCACCAGCCCAGACTCTGCGCCGCAAAAAGCATTATTAATTTGAAAAAAATCGCTGGTCGCAAGGATTCTATTCACGGTAATCAAAGGAGTACCTACAATTTCTACCCCGCGAACTAAAGTTTCTGCTCCTGTTTGGGCATCCACAAGATAGACCGCTTCCGGAGTGCCGCGAAAAGCCTGATAACGGCCGCGACCTGTAAAGGTATCTCCAGAACGAATTCTCTTTATCAAAAAACCATACGGCTTTTTTTGTTTTCTACATTCCTCTAAAAGCATGTTTTTAAGAGAGTCTAATGGATAAGTTAAAGAAGATTTAACAATCAGATTGGACATTCTGCCAATAGGATCCCTGCCAAACTGAGCCCTGCCATGCCCATTGGAATGATAGAAATCTTTAATAGGGCGCCTAGACAAAAGATAATTTTTTAAGATCCCTTTTTCTACCAAAACTACCCTTTGCGCGCGGATCCCTTCATCGTCAAACTCATAAAAACCATTTAAATCCTCTCCTTCTAACTCCATTAGAGTAGGGTCATCCTCCACGGAAAGAAAGGAAGGAATAATTTCTTTTCCAATCTGCCCTTTAAAAGTCTGACCTTCATCCTCATCCCGCTGTCGTTCTCCTTCCAGGCGATGGCCTAGAGCTTCATGGAAAAGAACCCCTGTAGATTCGCCGTCTAAAAGCGCAGGCGCAGTATATGGATCTGTAATTTTTGCGACCCTTAATTTAAGCAATTGATCCACTATTTCTTGCGCCTTTTTCATTAAAAATTCTTGAGAAGGCCCCTTTTCTTTGGAACGAAAAGAAAAAGGACGAGTCACTTCTAAATTCATGCCGTCTTCTGTCATGGTCTTTGCCCAAAGATAAAGTTGAAAAGAATTGCCTGCTCCTGGATGAAGCAACCTTGTGCCTTCAGAATTTAAAAGATAATTTTTTCTGTGAACTTTTCTTAAAGTGATTCCACTATCTAATATTTCTTTATACTTTTTAAATTCAGCAGAGATGTTCTTTAAAATTTCTTTGTATGATTCTAAAGGAAAATCATCCTCTGCCATTCTTACAACAGTGTGATGCGGTTTTTCTTTGCTAAAATCAGGCAGATCCTCTTTTTGAACCTCTGAAATCTTTTTTCCCTGCTTTTCCAAATATGCTTTTACAGCCTGCTTATAAGCCTGATCTGTCATTAACCAAAGAGCATGGCGCAAAGATTCCAAATTATCCTCTAAAGCAGCTCCCTCAAAAACACCCCGATAGCTCTCCCCAGTATTATCTTTTTCATAATTTCCATAGCGCAATTCCACATAAAAATAACGGGCATGTTGAGTTTGATCAAAAGTAATAGCTCCGTTTCTAGCGTTGATCGTGGTATCTGTTGAATCCAAAAGCTGATAAGAAAGAAAGTAAGGGGTGAAAAAATTCTCTAATTTCAATTGTTTCATGGAACGCTTTAATTCCAAACTCATCGCTTCAAAAACAGGGTGTTCCAACGGTTTTTGAGAAAAAACAAAGGAAGGAAAAAAATTAAATAAAAAAAATAAAAAAAATTTTAAAAATCTTGCGGGAAAGCTATTATTTATTATTTTCATAAATATTCTTAAAAATAATATAAAAGTTAAAATTTAATAGTGTCATTAGACTAAAATTTTTATTAGAACCCGCCTTTTATAAAAAAGTTAAACTTCAAATTAAATGTTTCTCTTTTAGATTTTCAATAATTTTTTTTGTGGCTTTAGATTTATTCAAAGTATAAAAATGAATCCCTTTAACTCCATTTAAGATCAACTCTTCGCACTGTTTTGTGGCGAACTCTACTCCCTTTTCTTCCACTGCCCCGCCATTGTCTTGAACTGATTCTAAATCTTTTAAAAGAACTTCCGGGATAGTTGCCCCGCACATTTGGGTAAACTTTACGATCTGATGAAAATTAGTGATCGGCATAATGCCGGGAATAATGGGAACCACTACGCCTCTTTTACGCATCTCTTTCTCAAAATTAAAAAAATCCGCATTATTAAAAAAAAGTTGCGTCACTATAAAATCCGCTCCGGCATGAACCTTTTTTTCTAAATAATCCCAATCTTTTGCTTTGCTAGGGGCTTCAATATGCCCTTCTGGATAGCCTGCAACCGCGATACAAAAATCATAAGAGCCGTGAATAAACCCGGTTAATTCATGCGCATTTTTAAATCCATCTGGATGGGGCATAAAATTCTTTTCACCCTTAGGCGGATCCCCGCGCAAAGCAATAATGTTTTCAATGCCTTTATCTTTAATTTGATTCAAAACTTCTTTAATTTCATTTTTAGAATGGCCTACGCAGGTCAAATGCGCCATGGCTTCTATCCCAATTTCCTGTTTGATCTTACTGACCATTTCTACTGTTTTTTCCCGGGTAGATCCCCCTGCGCCGTAAGTGACAGAGATATACCCTGGCCCAAGGTTTTTTAAATCATAAACTGCCTTATAAAGATCCTGAATCCCTTCCGAAGTTTTAGGAGGGTAAAATTCACAAGAAAAAATCGTTTTTTTTTCTTTTAGAATCTCTTTGATTTTCATATTTCTGGAACAACAAAATTACAGGTTCCTGCAATCTGAAAAACAGCTTCCCGAATAGCAGAAAGCTCCGGAACCAATTCACCATCCGTCATAACCCAGATCGGCGCATTTGTTTGCACTGTGATTTTTGTGGTGTCAATTCTTAAGATGCTTTCATCAATAGGACTTTTTTCTAAAGGTCTGCCTCTTTTTCCAAAAAAAAGTTTTGCTAATAAGCGCACTTTACTCATTTTTCTTACAAAGAAAAATTCCAGCCTCTCATCGTAAGGGTTAGATTCTTTAGAGAAGTGAAGCCCGTCGCTAAAGTAAGGGGCATTGGCGCAAATCATCATAAAAAATTCATCCTGCAAAAGCCCATTCTCCCAAATAATTTTCGTGCGAATTGGCTTCATCTGATTGATATCCGCTATAGGGCCTTTTCTTCTTTTACCCGGATTGCTCCTGCCAAAACCTGAATTATTTAAAAAATAATGACGGTTTACCTGAGCAACTTTCACGCGTTTTATCTTATTTTTTTCCAAAGATTCTAAGGCAAAAAACGCGTCTCCTTTGGGCAAGCCAATAGTTTTCGCAAAATCATTGCAGGTTCCAAAAGGGATGATCCCTAAAGTGACCTGATCCAAAAATTGATTTCTTTGTAAAAAATTAACAGTCCTGTTTAAAGTGCCATCCCCGCCTACAACTACGATCCTTTCAAACCCAGATTCTAAAATTTTTTTTAAATGTTCTTCGCTAGAGACAGGATTTTTGCGATCTACAAAAAATAAAGCCTCTTCCTCTGTAAAAATTCTCTTAATATTCCCTAAAACCTCAGGAACCACCTGTTTCCATTTTTGAGAAATATTACAGAGAAAAGCTGTTTTAACTAATGAACTTTGCATGTTCTATTCCCCAATAATTTTGACAATGATCCTTTTTTTTCTTTGGCCATCAAATTCTCCGTAAAAAATCTGCTGCCAAGGACCAAAATCAAGTTTGCCTTCTGTTATAGGGACCATCACCTGATGATGCGCTAATAAAGATTTTAAATGAGCATCTCCATTGGTTTCTCCTGTGCGGTGGTGGTTATAATCTGGACCTTCTGGCGCAAGTTTTTCTAACCATTCTTCTATGTCTTTAAGGAGCCCTTGCTCATCGTCATTCACCCAAACCCCTGCGGTAATATGCATGGCTGAAACTAGAATGAATCCTTCCTGAATGCCAGATTTTTTAAGCGCTGCTTCTACTTGTGGGGTAATATTTATGAACTCTCTATGTTTTTTTGTCTGAACCCACAAATACTCTCTATAGGATTTCATTGTTAAAGGATGGAATTATTAGAATAACTTGAATCTTTCAGTAGGCTTGTGGAAGACGATAAAAACTCTAACTGAAAGATTCGGGCTAACGATAATTTGCAAATTGTAAATCCAGCCCAAAATCTTTAGCTCTTAAAAAAGTGATGGCAGACTGAAGTTCATCTTTACTTTTTGAAGCGATGCGGACTTGCTCAGCTTGAATAGAAGGAGTTATTTTTAATTTAGAGTCTTTAATCGCCTTAACAATCTCTTTTGCTTTTTCTGTAGTGATCCCTTGTTTAATTTTAACAGACTGTTTTACAGTTCCTTTTTCTGAAGGCTCTACGCTTTGAAAGGATAAGGAACGCAATGAGACATTTCTTTTAACCATCTTGTTCTGCAAAATATCCACAACGCTCTTCAATTTTCCTTCATCATCTGAATAAAGCATTAAAGAAGTTTCTTTCTTATCAAACTCTATCCGAGAGACAGAGCCTCTAAAATCAAATCGGGTTGAAATTTCTTTAGCAGCCTGATTCATTGCGTTTTCTACTTCTTGTAAATCTACCTTTGAAACCACGTCAAATGAAAATTCTTCAGCCATTTTTAAAACCCCTCACAAACTAATAAGTAAAGCCTTCCAACTTTTGAGAGCTACCTTATTGGCTCTTAAAAGCCTTTGCCATCCGATCTAAAAATAGATTATAACACATTTAATAGTAACGCCGTCTTGCGCCAAAAGAGGATAACATAGGTGTGTAAACTTGCTGTTGTAAAATTTAATGGGCAACCTTACATGGGGGATACGCATGGCCTCTTGAGTATTATAAGATTATAGTTTATAATACTCATATGCCTTTCATCCATCGGTCCATTGAAAATGAGGTTTTAAAGGGGGCTCGCGCTTTCTCAGGACTGCTTCTAACCGGTCCTAGACGAGCAGGGAAAACCACATTACTAAAAAAATTATTTCCACAGGCAGAATATCACCTGCTAGAGGACCCTGATGTCATCCAACGCGTGAGAAGTGATCCGCGTTCTTTCCTAGATGAACTTAAACCCCCTGTGATTTTAGATGAAATGCAAAATGTTCCAGAGTTATTCGGTTATATTAGAACCCGCATGGATTCCAAACTTTCAAAAAAAGGACAATGGTTGATGACTGGATCGCAAGAAGCTCCTTTAATGCGTGGCATCTCTGAATCCATGGCCGGAAGGATTGCGGTTTTTCATCTTCTGCCATTCTCCTCAGCGGAATCAAGTAAAGTTTCGATTTACAACGGCGGATTCCCTGAAGTTTTGTCCCATCCTTCCACACATGAAATCTATTTTCGTTCTTACATCCAGACCTACTTAGAAAGAGATGTGCGAGGAGTTACCGCAATCCGAGATCTGTCCACCTTTCGTCGTTTTCTCTCTTTATTGGCTAGCCGTTCTGGGACTCTGCTAAATAAAGCGGAACTCGCTGCCCCTTTGGGCATATCCATCCCAACGATTACGGAATGGATGAGTGTTCTTGAAATAACTTCTCAGATATTCATTATACCGCCCTTTTACGAAAATTTTGGAAAACGACTGATTAAGACACCCAAGAGCTATTTTGCAGATTCAGGACTGCTCTGTCATTTGCTTGGAATTAATTCAGAAAGAGATTTATTTAAATCCATTTTTTTAGGGCCTGTTTTTGAAACTTTTGTAGCCTCAGAGATCATTAAAATACAAATTAATTCTGGACATAGAAAAGAGTTGTATTACTTCCGTGATCAGCAAGGGTTAGAAGTTGATTTCCTTGTGCCTGGCGGAGCTGAAAAGATTATTTTTATAGAAGCCAAAGCTAGCCGAACACTACGACCAGAAATGGCGGATGCTTTAATCCGTTTATCTAAAAATGCTGGAAAGTACCATGTGAAAGGAGCGCTTGTTCATCCAACGCTTAAAAAAGGGGAGTTGCCGCTTAAAACTTTAAGATCAGGGATTTCTGCTGTGCCAGTAGATCAGCTAGCCAGCTTATTCAGTTCCAAATAACATTTTTTTGTAATGTTATAAATATTAAGGTATCAAGGTAAAGTGCGTGTTATTTCTGCCAGAGAACTGCATAAAAAAGAGAGGAAAAAATATGAAGAAATTAAAAGAACTGCCAAAATTTAAAAGCGAAGATGAAGAAAGAAGATTCTGGGCCAAGGCGGATAGTTCCAAATATTTTAATTGGAATAAACCGGAAAGGGCGTTGTTTCCTAACCTAAAACCGACGACGGAATCTATTTCCTTGCGTGTGCCAAAATATTTGCTCGCGGGTATTAAAGAATTGGCTAATGCGAAAGATGTTCCCTACCAATCGTTAATAAAAATGTATTTGGTGGAACGGGTAAAGAAAGAAATGGCTATCCATCTGATTCAATAGAAATTAAGATTTCTATTTTTGTAATGTTATAAATATTAAGGTATCTCGGTATCTTTTCTACTGAAAATCCCCATGAATGCCCCCAGGGGAATGTAAATTATAGAGCTGCGATTTGACTAACATTCTCAAAGTAGCGACGGTGTGTTCGACGAACAGCTTTTTCACTAACCGCATCAAGCAGGACTACCTCATGGTTAATTAATTTATGACTTAAATCCAATTCAATATCAAGCCGTATTTTCTCGGCCCGGGACCTGCTTAAGTTATCAAAACGTTCTATTTTAACAATTTTACCTTGGAGTCTATTGTACTCAATTAAAAATATCATTATGGTATCTCCTTTTTACTATCAAAACTAATAATATCCTTAAGAGATTTAATTATTGATTCTTTATCAACGTCCATTTCTTGTTGGAATGATTCCAATTTTAATTTTATCTTTTCATCTGTCGTTGATTTAGTTAATAAATCTGTGACTTTTAGTTCTATATTTTCAAACTTAGATATTATACGAGATAAGTTTATAAGCCTGTATTGAATATCTCTATTCCCAGCACCATATTTTATTCCAGGATCATGATCAGACAATTTTTCCGAAAATTCCGCCCATAAGTGTTGCAAAACAGTTCGAATTTGTATTTCAATTAATTTGTCAAGAATCCTGACAATTACATGGACTGCGCGATAACCATGACTGGGATTAACCCGCCGATCTACAATAGATATATCATCAAAAGCTCTAGATATCAAGGTGATAGCATGTTCTTGAGCTGCAATATTTTCTACAACTATTCTACCTCCTGCAATATCTTGCATTTGGCTTAACCGAATACTTTCTCGATGCAGTTTTTCTATTATAGAGCTTGTAGATTTAGCAGGTCTTCCTGTTGGTTCCAGCTGTAATTTTTCACGTATAGTCTGAACTACTGTTTCATATACTTGACCAAAAGATCGTCTATAATCATCGAGAGTTCTTAAGTCAGAATCTCCAATGGTGCCTTTTCTTAATTGATCACCAAGGTGATCAATCCGTGTTTTACTAAGTTTCATCGCAAATAACCGAGGTTAAATATCATACCCCCTTCTTAATTTAATTTCTTATTTTACCACTATTCTACTAGCTATTTGCCATATTTTCAATAAAATAAAAATTCTATGATTTTACGCCTGCTCGGCGATAAGGGCGATGGCGTGCAGAGTTTTTTCAAAATTTTCGTCCCCAACACGCATTACAGGAAGGGAATTGAACAGCTCATCAATAAAATGAATCACAGCTTTGCCCAAGATCCCTAACCCTTTCAACTTAGAGAGATCGCCCGCTAACTTTATAGGAAGGATTAAACTAAAGTGATCAAAATATTCTATGTTCTCCCAATGAAACAGTTTTTTATCCAAAACAGCCATGTTTAGACCATGAGGACCAAAAGCCTCCTCTACATTTAAAAAGCTGATGGATATCTGCTTACCAGCCTTCTTCCTTATCTCTGCTTCCTTATCCAAAGAAAGTGGTTCTTTTAAAATAAATAAAACAGAAAGTTTCTCCCCTTCCAGCAGTTTTTTCGCTGCTATTTTGTATTTCTTCAAAGCTTTGGATAGATACTTAACTGGATTAGCAGGATCTACCACGCTAATTTGAAGCGTATGGCTGTTAATCTCGCTTTCTCTTAAAGCCTCCTCCAAAGGTTTTGTACTAAAACCATTGAGTACCACCTGCGCAGCTAGATTGTACGCTTGATCTTCAGATAACCTCTCCTTGAACCGAGCCATAAACTCCTTTGCCAGCGCTGCTTTAAATTCATCTTCATTGAGACCATGAATCGTTTGCAGCACTAAGTTATTCTGTACAAACGGATTACTGATATTCTCAATTCCTCTTCTCAAATCTTCATTAAGAATTTTTTTCAATCCTTTTAATAACTTGGAACGATTTATCTCCTTTCCTTCATAGCGATCCGCTATTGCGCTCGCAATCACCTTTGCTGCCTGCTCTGCTTGAGTTTTGTCTGCAAGTGTCTCTGATTCTTTGGGAGAAGAGGGATGCTTCACATTTTTTCCAAACAAAGTTTTCCAATCATATGCGACATGGATAGCTGCCGCGGCAAAAGCTGATGCAACTATAAAGATAGGATCAGCGTGAAAATAGTTCATGATAGGAATAAAAAGATATGGGGTGAAGACAAGGAACTGCTTGGAGAAATTCTTGCGGAATGTTTTGACGAACTGCTTCCAGAACTGCGAAACTGTTGGGGGAGACCTATTCTGGTTCAATTCAACAATTGTTTCTAAAACAATATGCAAAGCAGTAAATCCAATCAAGAAAATTCCCATGCTGATTGCATCCAAAATGGTGACGAGTTTAATCAATACAAAAATTTCTGGCAGCAATCCTGAAATCCCAATCCATTTAGCTTGCTCATGGCTCCATCCAAACACCGCCCGCACAAACCAATAGATACTGGAGTTGGGTAAGGAGTCACCGTAATTCTTTACAAAGGGAACTACCTCAAGTACCCGAACTCCAGCATTGAAAGACAAATCTTCATATGCAATTACTTCTGCCTTGTCAACTACAATGTCGCCAAAATAATCGTCTTGCTGATATTTAGCAATAATTTTTCTTAAATCGCGAAGCTCGTCTTCTGAGAAAGCTTGAGTGAAATAAGCGGCAGTTATATGCGGGGGCCGAGGTTGCGGAAGGTCCCAGGACTTACGACGATCGAGGATAGGGTCTCCTGCCACAGGGGAATCAATTTCACTGCCTTGATTCATCTCCCATGACTTGTAACGCTCAAGGATGGGATCTGATGCTCCCGCTTTCAAACGGGGTCGCAGTTCCCAGAATATTCCAATCTCCGGGTTCCAATTTACTCTGCCAACTTGCATCTGAGTCACAGGAGTTTCAATTTGGTGCGCTCGCCTACGAACAGTTGCAAAAGGTTCTGCTTCAGGATCAATATCCTCTTTCCTGTTGTGCATGGCTAATTCTTTCTTTGTTTGGAGTTCCCTATTATCCCATTGCTGTTCTAGTCCTTGAGTGGTGAAATGAAGTTTATCCGCGTCCACAAAATAGAGCTTGTTCCCAAACCTTTGCTTTAACTCATCTTGAAACGCAGCCATACGCTCTCGAGTTTTGGACTCTGGTAAAAAATAAACTTCTGTAATCCCAAAAACGCCATTTGCACTGCGCTCATCAAAACTCTTAAGGTCTCCTTCCAAAGTTAAAAATGTTCTAGATCGTTGTAAATTTTCCTCTGAAATATGGGTAACACCTTTAACTGATTGACGAATAGTATCGTAAAAGGATTTGTATGAATCTACAGGTTGTCCTAAGTCAGAAGAGGGAATATTTACATTTTCTTTATTATTGCTTAAAAATATTGGTACCACTTTTGCAACTTTTGTCTCTGGACTATAAGTATCCACAAACAATTTGAATTGGGTTACTTCAGGCAGAGGTCCGAGTGACATTAATATTAATTCTTTAACACTATCCTTTGTTACTGCAACTGGCAGTGAAATAAACCCGCCACTTTCATCCATTGGTTTTGCAAGATTAGAACCAAAAACGCAGGAAGCAGCAAACCGATATTGTTTTCCTAAAGGCATATCTAAACGTTGATCTGAAGATAAAACAACTAGTTCACGAACATTTTGATCCTCATAGAGATCTACGATCTTCTGAGCGATTTCATCAATATTTGTTGAATCAAGAATGAACTTTTCATGAATCTCTACAGATTCTTCCAGAGAAGTTGTAATTGGAATCCCATCCGCTGGTTCTATCTGATCTGCCAAAGAAATATTATCAGACTCTGTTAACCTTGCTTCCGATCTATCAAGCGATTCATTAAGCCGATCTAAATCTTCATTAATCCCTCCAATTTTTTCTGAAATAATTTGAAAAAGTGCCTGCTTTAATTTATTGGAACTATGCAAACGATATAATAAACCAAACCCTACAATCCCAGCCCCAATACCTGCCACAGCCCATGCCCATGATGGAAGAGAATTCAAAATTGGAATATTCTGTTGCAAGCGATATAACACGACTGCCAACACAGCTACAATTGCAGCAATAAGTCCATATTCCGTCATCGCTTGTCCATCTTCATTTCTAAAAAGATTATCAATCCCTCTTTGACGCGCTACGCCATCCAGACCATAGCTTTTAATGGTCTCTCCTTGGCCATAAGCGTCTGAAGTGTGCAGTAACTCTAATTCATTCACATGCATTCTTCCAAAAATTCTATTTCTATTTTGCTGAAGCCATCTTGCCAATTCCTCTTTCTCATTTTCTGTTAAAGGTTGAAACGGGGTAAAGAGCGTGATGGTAATCCGAGGTCTAGCATTAGGATTCATCCTGCGCAATAAATAAAAGGGAGAATCGCTCCCATCTTTTTTGGGAATCGGGAAAACTTGAGCCATGATCCGGCCGCTTGTTTTATCCATAGTCAATCCCTCAACCCATAGATCAAATGCGCTCAAATCCGCTAACAGATTCTTTTCAAAATCATTCATTTTCTCTTCAATAGTATCCTTTGGCACCATCTCTTTTCGAGGTCCCTCTAAAAGCAATGCAGTAAAATGAATCCCAGGAGAAGGCGTGGCATAAAATTTTTTTGCAAAGGGCAATCCTGAAAACCCTTCTTGAATGCTCACTAGATTTTGTAATAATGGACTTCCATGTTCTGGACGAACGATCAATGCTAAAGAATAGTGCAGAGTTGGATTCCCATCTTTGTCCACGCAGCGATCTCTAACACTGGTTCCCCAATTCTCTGGTTGAGGGGTGGACAAAGAAGCTTCATCATAGGGAAAATTTTTAGCATCCTCAAAATAAGGATCATATAATTCTCTCTTAAGCTTCTCCACAAATTTTCTTTCAGTCCGAAACATTCCGATATAATGACCAGCAAAATTCGTGAGGAAATGGATTGCAAGGGATTGTAAAGAGAAGGGATCAAGACCAAAAGCAAAACTTAAAATTGATATGATTCCAGCTGCATGCATGTTTGAAGGAGGGGGAGCCCTAGGAGAATTTTGAGTTTTGAAAAAAGCGTACTCTATTACATTGACAAACTTCCACCCCAAATAATCCAAAATATGAATCCCAAGGAAAAGTCCCCATAGACCAGCATTCACTGAAACAAAATCTAAACCTAAAGCATGAAGGATTGTTGGCATGAATGGTTTTACAAAATTCTGCAAAAGCCAGTTCTCTAAAACAAATACAATCCACAGATCATAAATGTTTGAAATGCGGGGCATCCGCTCCTGAGGCAACAGCTTCTTTAAAATAGCCATCAAAGGAGCTTTAATAAGAAAAATAATTCCGCCAGGGTTAGAGGCAAGAGGTATAATTCTATTGATATCTGAAACAATCTCCATTGAATGTAAACGTAAGATGTCAGACAAATTACTTCGAAATTCCGGAGTATCTAAAGATGAATCTTGGGCAATCAGGTGCGCTAAATCCTTTACAGCCTCCATGACCAAGGAAATATCCGGAAAGCGCATAAACCAAAAGTAGATTTGGATGCGCTCTTTGTGGCTCTTTAATTTTTTTGTGTCCAGTAGAATGGAGATAAGTTGAGCCGGGTCAAAAGGAAATGAGGCTTGACGACATCTTTCTACTAAATCATTAAATGTTATCTCTACTGACTCAGAGCTTGATGATCCGTCTGATTTTCCTCTCCCTGAATTATCTTGATCAGAGACAGCGGATCCATCTGCATTTAAAGCCTGCGAATTAGCTTGATCAGCGACCGCCAGTTGAGCCTGCGGATCAGATTGTGTATCACCTTCTCCTGAACCATTTTTAAACCGGTCAATTCTTTCTGCTACTTCAGTTTCACTGAGTCCTGCCATGCCTCCATAAATAGAATAAACATCTTTCTTAAGTTTCTCCAAAACATCCTGAAAGCTTTCTTCAGCCAGTCTCTTATAATTAGAGAAGCCCTCCTCAAAACTTGGACCTGTTTCGTCTTCAAAATCTTCTGTTAAATCTTCTAATAACTGAAGATGGTTAGTCCAATAATCAAATACTTTTTCTCTAACAATCAGGAACAGGGATTGGGTAGAGTCCATTTGAGCAATAGCCTCTTTCTGGTATTCAGCAACTAACTCTGGAAAAATTTCATAAATCCTGCGAACATTAAAATAATCTCCAACCATCTTAAAAAACCTGTTCATATGATTATCTTGAACAGAATAGATTCGGTTTCTAGAAACTCTCCATTGGTAGTGGATAATCTCTGCTGCTTTTTGAGTCTCAATCGCCATTTCACGTCTTGTCTCTTGGGGACGATGCGTCAATGTCCCTAAAACAACTGCTAAGGGTCCCAGATAACGCCTAAACCCCTCATCTTGCAAAGAGATAATAAACTGTGAACTTCCAGGCTGGCCTTGTCTTCCTGCTCGTCCTCTTAACTGATCATCCACTCGCCTTGCATCAAACCTCTGGGTTCCAATAACATGCAATCCGCCTAGCTCCACAACACCGGGTCCTAATAGAATGTCCGTACCTCTTCCAGCTAAATTGGTTGCAACAGTAACAACACCTTTGTATCCAGCTCTTTGGATAATCGTTTCTTCAGGCTGGTTTTGAGATCCATTGAGTAGTTGAGCTTCAATTCCAGATTCCCTTAATTTCTTGTGCAGTTCTTCAGATTCTCGTATGGTCATAACTCCCACAAGTACAGGTCTCCCCTGTTTGTGATATAACTCCACTTGTTCAACCACTTTATCCCATTTCTCTTGTAAAGTTCTAGCCACATAGTCTTCCATATCTATTCGTAAAGAAGGTTTGTGGTTAGGAAGTCTCAATGACTTTAACCCATAAACTTCCAGCAGTTCCTTCTCATCCGTATCTGATCCAATGGTTCCTGTAATAGCAAAAATCTTCTTGTAAAACTTAAAATAAAAAGGATGCGTAATAGAAGCTCCTGGCTTAAATTCTTCTCTTGGGGATATCCCTTCTTTAATCTGAACGAATTGGTGCAATCCATGGTTCCAAACTGATCCCTCTCTTTTTCGTCCTGTGGCTTTATCCATGATGATGATATCCTCTTCCTCAACTTCTTGAGGACCAAAATATGTCATCTTAATTTTTTTAACCTTTTCTACCACATAATCCACATCTCTTTGAATCCGCTCGGCTTGCAGAGCAGACCTTGCATATCTTTTTAACTGAACTTGGGAGAACTGAGCTTTTCCTCTCCCTTGATTTTTAACAAGCTGATCTATAAAATCTCGATACTTATCCTCACCTATAGAAGTAAGCTCTGTTCCATGAAAATCAGTCCCTTGGGTTAAACCTTTGAAAAATTGATAGATTGGCTGATAGTGCCAGGTTGGCATGGCTCTGCCAAAACCGCTGATCAGATGCGGATTCACAGCTTCATCCAAAAATAGGCTGTCAACCTCATCTACAATCGCAGTGGCGAACTCCCGTTTTACTGTGACTCCGTTACTTTTTTTTGCTCGAATTGGGGACTGATCCACCTGCTCATAAAGATAAAGGAACTCAAAATTTGAGTTTGTTCCATAAACAATATCTGCTGAGAATGTGTCGGAATTAGATTCTTTTAGCGATTTTCTCGATGAATGATCTTGATCCTTAATATGATCTACTGTAAGCCCTAAAAAATCATACAAGCGTTTAAATTTAATAGCATCTCTTTTTGCTAAATAGCTATTTACTGTAAAAATATCTACTGGCTTTCCAGAAAGCGAGGACATCCCCGCGGTTAAAGCAATAATGAGAGATTTGCCTTCACCTGTTTTAACTTGCTCTGCCAAACCTCTTGGATTCATTTCACTATTTTCAAAGAAAAGCAATGTAGATGCGAGCTGAACATTATAAGCGCGCATTCCATAAAGCCTTTTAGAAATTTCTCTTAATATCGCCAAATATTCAAGCTTTACTTCATCAAAAGAAAGAGCTTGGTTTTCAACTAAAGATCTAATTTCAAGGGCTCGGGCTTTAAGTTCTCTTTGAGTTTTTGTAACAAGCTCTTGTTCAAAAGCTAACACAACCTGCAATTTTTCCTGAAGCTCTGCTTTTTGACTTTTGTCCAACCCATCAATTCGGCTTATTGTTTTCTCTAAAGGAATTTCAGGAAACTTCTCTGCTTCGTAATCCAGACGTCTTTGTAACGCGGATTCCAAAGCTTCCGCGATCCCATCTGTTCTAAGATTTTCTAAAGCGCGAATAATTTCATCCCGCCCTTCTTCATAACTCATGGTCTCCGCAAAGTAGGTTAAACTTTCTATGAAAGGGTTAATGAGTTCTTGATCCGTACCTTCCAAAGCGATCTCCAAACTTTCTAGAAGTGACTCCACCTCTGCCATGCTCATCCTTTGAACAAGAATGTTTAAATCCCTTACAAAAAGAATAGGATCAATTTCTTCGTTCTCTTTCTTTAACATGCGTATCCCTATCCTGCACAAACGATCCTTTAAATCATTAAAAGAGTCCTGAACCTTTTTTTGTTCATCGTACTCTTTAGGAAATAATGGATTTAAAGCGTTCGCTGTATAAATCCAGAGAGATTCAATCACTCGGAACGGAACAGCTTGCCCAGAATCTGTTTTTAGGAACTTTGAGGCAAAGATCATTAAATTAAGGTGTGGTTCCTTTTTTTCCCAGTCAATAGAAAGTTCATTGCGATACCAATCCTGGTGGGGATGAATAGTTCGTATGGTTGGGACAAAATGAGGGTCTTGAGATATTCTTTGCTCAATCTCCTTTTCCATTTCTAAAAAATTTTCAATCCCTTTAAAAAAGAGCGCATCCATCCAGCGATATCCACGGCTATATAGAGCCTCCATATCTTCTGGAACATTTTCTTTTAGCTTATAGCCGATCACACCATGATAAGATACGGTTCTTAAATCTTTATTTGGGAACGAACTATGCGTTAAAATAAGCTCTACCAAAGAAAGAGGAAGCTGATTTGCGCGTTCTATATCTGTAAAATCCACATCTCTTTCCTTTATCTTTTCCAGCAAGGATTTGATTCTATCCAAATTAGTAATCGCGCTAGTATCTTCAAAAATGATTCTCAATAAGACTGTGAGATTTTTTGGGTCCGTAGAGGATAAAATCTCCTGAAACACAGTTAAACAGAGCTCGCCTTGAGTTCCAGATTTGTCCAAAAATTTATTCAATATGCTTACAACCTCGCCTACTTTTCCAAGAGGCCGAACATTCCGATTGAGTAAATCAAAAATTGTATTCAGTTTTTCTAATGAACCTAAGATTATTTTTGAATCCAAAGAATATTTAAGAACTATCCTATACAGGATATTCATTAGCTGATCAGTCTCATTGAATCCATAGTGTTCCCCTTTATCTTCTAAATTAACTTTCCTTCCCAACCGATTGAGCTGAACAATAATTTGAATTAATTCTTCTGCTTTAAATTTTTCAAACAGGTCTCGCATAAAGTGCATTTGATTACGCCCGTACCGCCTGACAAATGTGGCCAGGAGTCCTGTTACAAAACGATCCTCCTTATAAGAATCCAGAGCTCCAAATATTTTTGACATGTCCAATTGGGCTCCCGGAGAGTAATCATAAACCAGGCTTGCAATGTATAACAAATTTTCTCCCGCGAGATTGGCTCTAAATTCTGGATCTATCTCATCTCTCTTGATTGTCTCCGCTCCGACTTTTATCTCTTTTCTATCTTCCAGATTCTCCAGAAATTCAGACAATTTTCCTGGAAAAGTTAAAAAGCTTTTATTTGGGAACCTGTCCCTAAAATCTACCCATTCTCCTACTCCAATCATATAGGTGTCCTCTGGCCCTCCAATCATTCTATCTGAACCCTGCGGGCGATAGCCTAATTTCCTAAAACGAGCATATCTTTCCAAAAAGAGTGCTAAATAATAGGCAGCTTCTGTTTCATCCCCTTTTATATGAAACGGTCCAAAACCCTTTTCTTGTTCACCCTTTAATCTTCCTTGAGAAACTACAGGCAGATAATTTAAGATAAATATCGTCTTGGCATAAAAATCAAATCCTTCTAATATCGCTTGAATGAATCTTTCTGCTGAGCCACCTTCTCTTATAAAACTCAAAAAATTCAATCTAAAACTATGGTGCACAGCGAGCTCAAAAAGAATCTGTTCGTTAAAAGGATCTGCAAGAATACGTTCATACAATCCGCGAGTTAAATAGATAAAACCATCTGGATCATGAAAGAATGGAACTAATTTTTCTCCTGACAAAAATCCATATTCTGGTATCTCTACAACTTTAAATCCGCGTAAACAGGGTTTAAAATAAATCCTCTTTTCATAATCTTTCTTAAACAGTCCTGCCACAAAATCATTCGCTTCATTTACTAAATCCCTTTTCTCTAAAAGCTCATTAGTTTTATTCACTAAATCCTGATTCTCTAAGAGCGTGGCATTTTTTGTGAAAGTCTCTAAAAATGGTTGGGTGTCTATCATTTTGTCCCTAGAAATTGGAACTTGCAATGGTTCATTTTTCCCTGCCATTGTAAATGCGATCGGTAAACCAGCTCCTTTTTCTACGGTAAATAATCCTTTAGATCTAAGGAGTAGAAATTGGAAGAGATCAGTCATATATTTTTCACTATATGTTTTTCTATTAGATGGAAGATTGAGCCACACATCCACAAAATAAGGAAGAACAAATACAACTGCCCAAAGTGCATAAATGATTGCAGGTGAAAAAATAGAATTAAAAGGAAAAAAATTTGTAAGAGCTAAAAGCGCAAGAACAGGCAATACAGGCAAAAAACCACCTGCATAAAAAAGAGCGAGACGCCATCTTCTAACTTCGTATTCCCATTCATTGTGAGGA
This sequence comes from Elusimicrobia bacterium RIFCSPLOWO2_02_FULL_39_32, assembly GCA_001800135.1. Lineage (GTDB taxonomy): Bacteria > Elusimicrobiota > Elusimicrobia > 2-02-FULL-39-32 > 2-02-FULL-39-32 > 2-02-FULL-39-32. The sequence continues at coordinate 143,670 of MGUU01000025.1, forward strand.
TGAAAGTACCCCTTCACCCCAATGCCTGCAATAATAGTGGTTCGATATTTAATTGGGAAAAAGGGTAGAGCGATGAATCCTGCCATTAAACCTGTGATCATGTGCCCAAGTTCATGGTTAATATTTCCAGGCAAAAGCCACCATGAACGAGGTTTCTCCCACTCAAATCCTTTATATCCTGCAAGCGAATTGGCAGAATTTCCATACCAACGTTTTATAATAGCCAGACGCTTTCTAATTTTTCTTACATAGTCCTCTACCTCAGATTGCGGTAGATGCGTTAGAATTAAAAGGGAAGCTTCATAAGTATCCATTGCATCCTTACTTTTTCCATCTTCCAGCGTTCTTTCAGCCTCAAGCTCAAATTGAGCTAAAATCCTTGCATAGGATTCTATTTCTTCGAAATTATGCTGATCCAAAAACTTAGCGGCTTCAAATGGTTTTCCTATATAAAGCAAAGATGAAACTATCAAGGATAGGTATAAATCTTCTGGCTTTAATGTCCACGGGGCTGTTTTCAACCGCTCATAAGCAATATCAAATTCTCTTGATAAGATTTTAAATACATTCGAGCGCCGATCTAAATCTTTATTAGTCAGTCCAGCAGCTAACACCATCAATCGCTGCATGATCTCCTGAAAGCTTTTCAATTGAGATTCAAAAGATTTTTGAGATTGTATGAGATTAGAGGCAAACTTCCCGTGATTCCTAAAAGAATCCTGAAGCCATAAAATAAGATGAGGAAGTTGACCCTCGCCTAAAAGCTTAAGAATATAAAGTTGGGCATCTCTTTGGTCAGAGGAAAGTTTAGAGGGATCATTTTGCTCAGCAGAACGAATCAAAAGTTCATATATTTCTGAAGGCACATCTAACTTCAACAGCCTCCGATGAATCTCTAGACCAATTTTATAGGGAGCTGGTCTAACATCTTCCACATCTCCTTCAACTTTTCGCGCCAGAGAATATAGTTCAGGACGGCCCGCATCAGAAAAAACTTTAGTCCAATAGGCTTCAGTCACGATTTCGTTTGGAATATGTGCCTTGGCTTGCAGTCTTCTTAAATGATCAGTAATAATTTTTTTTGCCTGTTCCTCAGCTGAAGATAAAACTTCACCTCTAAATCCAAAAATTGAAATTTTTATAGGAAGAGATACGGGGTTAATTGCAAGACTTTTCCTACGAATGTTTCTATAGAACCATAAGACGCCTAACACACCTACGCCTCCTAACAATACCGTCCCAAATACCCATTGAGGCACTGAATTCAAAATTGGAACATATTGTTTTAGGAAGAAAACAAGGATAGTTAAACCAGCTAGACCCGCGATCATCATTCCATATGCCACCATCCCCTGTGCCGATTGATCTAACCATAACTCCTTTCCTTTACTCTGCCAGTCTCTTGATTCTTCTTTAAGAGCTTTTACAATCTGGATAAAAATATTCTGCTTTACCTGCTGCGGTGTAGTATGACGAATGGAGCCATCTTTTTTATCAAGCTCGAGATTAAATGTCACATCCCCACTGGTTGTAGCTGCAATCCCATCCCCAATGTCCTTGGCATAGACCCTCATATCTTTCCTAACTGTTTTAACTAATCCATGAAATTTAAGGTTCTCTTCTTCATCGGGAATCTCTACTTCAGAATCACTTGCTTCCTCCACACCAATAATATGGGTTGCAACAATAGGGGGCAAAGAGGAAGGGTAGGCTTCAGACGGCAAGAACAGCTTTTCTCCATCAAACAATTTCTGAAGAGGTGTTTTTTCTTGAGTAAATACGCTTAAATAAGCAGAGCCATTGGCTATATCTACCTTCGCAATCTTGGGAGTATATGTGATCACCGTTACATTAGATTTGTTAAGCAGCGCTTCAATCCCTTCTGAATGAAATCCTCCAGTTACAAGCACTGCAACATGGGACTTGGAGCTCAATACTCGATTCTCACTCGACATAGAGGTAATAGAGGAAGTAGGGAAGATGGGGGAGGTAGGGGAAGTGGAGGAAGTTGAAGATTTAGAGGATAAAAGATTTAATAGATTATTCGCTATTTTCTCATCACGAATAAAAGATTCTTGATAGAAATCCTCAAATGATCTTAAATCAAGAAGAAAGTTAGGAAGTTGAAATATTGGTGAATTTAGAGTTGCGATTCTCTTATACTCTTTCCATTCTTCTCTGGTTAAGGAGCAGCTCACCAGCTTCTCGGTAAGATAGAGAGCTTTCGATTGGGCCACAATCTCCTTTTCTTCCTTTGACTTGGTTAGAGACTGATACGCCTTCTCTTCCAAAACCTTTACTTCCTCAAAAAGTTTATCCGCATTGATCTCATCAGAGAGTAAAACATATTTCAGATAAGCATCCATTGCTGGAAACTTTTTAAAGTCAACCCCGCTTTGCTCGCAAAGTTTCTGTAGATAAAGATAAAAATCAGCGTGCTTTATATTCCCTAGCCGATAAACCATGCTCACATTCAGCAACTCTTGCATTTGAGCTTTGGAAAGAGAGTGGATCAATTTTTCCAAGAGTACTGCTCGTTCTTTCTCTACCTCTTTGAAATTAAGGGAAGATTCAATCTCCAAAGCTTTAAGGAACTTCATAATTTGAGAATGATTCCTAGTGACTCGATAGGCAATAGAAGAAACCGAAGCGACTATTTTTATATATTCTCCCAAGCCTATTTTCTGATTTCGGTATAATTGCACCTTCTGATCAAACGCTTTTAACTTCTGGCTAAAGCTCTCAGATTTTTGCTCTTCCAGTTTTATCTTAAAAGAATGGAGCTGCTCTTTATATTGGGCTATCTTAGGATAAGATCGTTTATAAGCTTCTACATTGGCATCATAATGTTTGCGGTCATCCACCCCTACAAAGGATGGAATCTCTTTCTTGCCTGACTCAAGAGTAGTTAAGATGCCTGTCCTCTGCCTGTCCTCTGCCTGTCCCGATCTGAGTCGAGGAATAGAATTAAGAGGAATGGTTCTGGGACTTGTGAAAGCTGTGTGAATCGCCCCAGAGATATTGTTTTCTTTTAAAAGATAATCCGCCACTTTCTTAACCGCGTCTTGATTTGGGAATTCGCGAAAACTACTAAGATCAATCAGTCCAAAAGCTCCTTCCAGCGCAACCAAGTCTGGCTTGCCATGGGCGATGAAGTGCTGAATTGATTTCCCAATGTTCCTTTGAGCATCTTTATTTAAATGAGCATCTTGAATATAAATAACGATCGGGTCCCCAGTTTTCCAGGAAGAAGGAATCACAACTTTTTTAAGAGTTGCATAACTTAATGGGTTGGATGTGACCCATTGTGGTAAAGGAAACTTAAGACTTGGAATATGGGCTTTCTGATTTAAAAGAGGCGCAAGTGAAGAGTTCGAACTATCAAGAAGATTTTTAGTAGAAGCGGTTGGGAAAATATTTTGTTCAATGGAGGGAAGTCGAGCTAAAAGGGTTTCATCTTTTTGTAACTCTTTTGCCGCGATTCTACGATCCTGCCATAAATTGGCCTGTACAAAAGGCGCGCTGATCGTAGTAAACAAAAAACTAACCGCAAGGGTTTCCGCAGTCAGCTGAAGCCAACTCCTATTTCTTTTTGTAATCCAAAAGCGAATCATTCCAGATAACCCCTAGTTTTCATCTTCTTCATGCCGAAAATGCAATATCCAGATTTAAATAACATATGCAAAAAGTATAGCCGTTTCCCCTCAACAAGTCTTCAACTTTTTGTAACATTTTTGTAACATTTTTTTTGAATTTTTTGGGTGTGAGTTCCATGCGTTAGCGCCTGTTTATGGTAACCTTCTCATTGTTGCGCCTGTTCGTGACCCTAAACGCCTTAAATCTTTTGAGGCTGCTCTAGCCGAAGGGAATACAAGATATACCCGAGCGTTAAAAAACTTAGCGCGCTAAATAAATCCTAAATGAAAATATTGTTTTTAGAGCTAGAGGAGCTCATGGAAATCCATTCTTACTTGAAGCTTCTCAAGAAGAGTATGAAGCCTTGGTTCTACAAACCGCAACTGGAAAAGCAGATAAAGAAGCAATAGCAAAATTCCTCCGCAAACACACTGTAAAAGTGTAATCTCCCAAAAAGATCAGACAATGATGTTTATAGGGGAATTAAAAGAGTGGCAGAATTGATTAAATTACGCATATAATAATATCTAAAGGTAAGGATATTACTTACCTTTAGATTAAATTTTTATGCTTGGAATTTGATGAGGTTAATGCGTTTAAGATCTTCGCTCACGCCTTTTTCAATCTTCTGAACCAGACCGCCCGCTAAGAACACCAAGAGTTTAACTACTCCCTCTTCTAAACCGTTTAAGTCCCAGTGATCTTTATTCAAAGCAAAAATAGTCATTTTCTGAATTGTTTTAGGCAGGCTATTTTTCAAAGCAAGCGCATTGATCCTTCCTTTTAGTTTCCCTTTTTTATTTATTAAGCCATTTTCTTCTGTGACAGATTTAATAATAATTTCATTGAGTTTTAATGCGTTCTTTAATATCTCAACTTCCTCTGTTTTAAGCTCGGCATTATGACCAAGTTTTTCTAATGTGGCTTCAATCTCAGAATCTCGGACATCCAATCCCAAAACAGTAATCACAACTGGTTTGTCTTTTCCAAACTTTTCTGGGTCAGATTTCCTTTGTTCAGTAATAGCTCTTAATTTATCAAAAGCAGAACTCTCTTGAGCGCTGAATTTATCGCCTGTAACCATATTAGCAGAAACTTCCAGAACATTTGCTCTGCCCCATTCTAATTCTAATGGTTTATCAGCAAACTCTAATCTGGAAAGTTCTCCCATACGCTGGTTATAAGATTCAAAAGCATTTCTTAAAGACTCCTCTACTTCCGCTTTCCTTTCCATATCTTCTAAATAATATTCACCAAAAATAATTGAAATGGCAAGCTCAATATCAGCTAATTGCATCTGACTAATCTGAGCGTTTTGATTTAAACCTAACTGGGTTTGAACCTTCATTTGAGCCACTAAAGATATTTCTCCCCATTGCTTGCTTAAGGTATGGCCTGCATGATATTCAGCTAGCATGCGGAATATTTCATTCACTCTATTTTGTTCATTAAACACTTCTCTTTGGCCAGTCAGCAATTTTCCGGATATTTTACTCTCTAATTCTGCAACTCTTTTTTCTTGCTTATTTCTAGCGGATTTTACAACAGAGCTCCTAAAAAATTCTTGCAGAGCGTCTCGAATAGCGCTAGATTCTTTTCTATGCTGAAGCGCTCTCTGGCGCAATGATTCTAGACTGATTTCAAACTCTTCTACTGGAATGGGTTTGGCGCGACCACCCAACAACAATTCACCCAAAATCTTTATTCGCTCCAATTTTCCCTTTGGAGTCAGATTTGGTTGAGCTGTGGGGACAGGGGCAGTTTTAAAAACAGGAACAGCGCCCAGAGCTTGCTTAGGAAGCTCAACAAAACGATAGTAAAGTCCAATGCCAACAGAGAGTAAAGTTGTCAAAGGCTCAGTAACATTCGCATGTAATATCTGATTGAGCGGCCATAAGGTTTGTTGAATCAACTGGCCAATGGATTGTTGGTACATAAACCAAACAAATAAAATAATTGAGATCATAACTGCGGAAAGAAGAATTTTTCCAAGAGAAAGAGTGCGTTGCGCCTTTATACCATCAGCTAATTGATCTCTGCTAATTTTTCCAGATACTAACTGCGCAATAAAACCAACTAAACCCACAAGGCTCAAATATCCCATCATCTGTTTAAACATTTCAAAATTCATAAACAGTGTTGCGGACATATTTGCAGTTGCAATGTTTGGCAGGGAAAGTCCGGATCCTACTAGAGAAACCATTGGAGACAGCATAGGGGCTAACGGGGATAAACTCTCAATGTTTGACATAGGAATATTTATTCCTATGGGATTCAACAAATTCATAACCACAACTAAAACCACAGCAAACAGCGCGACAATAACCCCATACTCAACACTGGACTGTCCCCTTTGATCCAACATCGTCTCTAAAGTCTTTATAACCCCATCCAAAGAATCTGTACGCCTACTTAACAGTTTAAACACAATTTCACTCACTAAATCCAGAAAGTTGCTGGGATGTGATTCTAATAATTCGATTAAGAGTCCATAGATACGATTGACATAATCCTCATATCTTTCAAACGGCTCATTTTCTCTGACAAATTTCATTTGATCCCTAAACCAACTAAATTTAAGCGCAATTTTTTCTTCAAATAAAAATGCACGATGTAACAGCTCACTTCTATTTACAAATTCTCCAAAACTATTAAACCCAAGGGTGTTTATTCTTACAACTAATTCCTCAGCATCCATAAACGGATTTATTTCTTCCAAACGCCGCAGTGAATCACGAAATTCTAAATAATCTTCTGTTCTTGCGTCCCGATCACGCATCATTTGGCGGTTCCTTTCTATGACTAACCTCTCTACTTCTTCTAATTTACTAAAATCTCTTTGAGCTGACTCTGGTCTAATGGCTTTAAATTTTGAGTGGGCCGGCGTCCTTGGTTCTAATGGCTTTAAATCTTGAGTCATCGCACGCGCCATGCCTCCCTCGGCGCCTGTTTCCAAATAGGGTTGGGGCGCTTCTTCGCGGGGTTTGAGCGATTCAGCAATAAAAACTCTATTGAGCAAAGAATCTTCAGCCGCATTTAGTTCGCTCTTAATCCGATCAAAATATTCTGGATTTAATCTTAATCTCGCAGCCATTAATTTAAGATATGCGGGTATAAAAATAGCAACTAAACCAGCCACACGTTCCAATGAACTACTAAATTTTTCTATCATCTCTGGCGTTACGCTCCTTAAGTCAAATGGTTTTTCTCCCGTCGGCCATACCCGATCAGCAGCGCTGACCGCTCTTGTCAAATTGTAAACGCCGCCACCGTCCATCATATGGTAGATAACATAAAGCAACTTTTTTTCAGAGTCTGTTAAATTTTGGAATTCAGGTGAGACATCAATAGAGATCGTCTCCAGATATTGCGCAAAATTTCTTATGCGCGTTAATGCATTATTAAAGTGAATCTTATGTCTTATTCGAGAACCCACGCCCGCGAGCTTTGGAGCTGATTCTCTCATGCCATCCATATCATTTTTAAGTCCAGCAATAAATTCCAATAGTTGTTGATATGCCGTACTGTTGAACTCTATCCCTCGAGCAGCGCTAAAACCATTCCATGAATAAAATTCATTCTCCCCTTTAGGCACAGAAACCGCTACTAAAATCTTTTTCCCGTCCGGATAAAATGTTAAACCGTATCCCTTTTTTCTTAAAATCTCCAACTCCGCCGCGTAGGATTCCAGTCCAAGCCCTGTTCCACTTACTTCACCCGGCATGGAACCTTCAAACCCGCCTTCCTCTTTTATCGGCATCGTGAGGGGCGCGATGGCGAATTTATTGCTGAACATTCTTACAAGAGGCGTCACTGCCAAATAAAGCTGTCTTAAAATGTCATTAAAAATATTCGAAATATCAGAAAAGAACCCCAATGGAGCGCTCACCCGCATTTCACGTTTTGTTGCTTCTGCTTGTTCTTTCAAAATTTCCTCAATTAATTCTGCAAGCTCGTCTGATCCTTGATTTAAGTCAAAAACTTGGAATAAATTTTTATTTTCCTTCACTCCAATTTTCTCCGCCTTAACCGCAAGTTTTGCTGTTTCCTCCGTTGGATTTGCAATAGGTTCACCCGTAACAAGGCTTGCAATCACATCCGCGGCTCTACCGCTTCCGCGAATCACAATCATCCGCCTGCCCTGCCGAATATTCTCCTTTACTTCATCGAGGGTAATTCCTCCTCCATTTGCAACAATCGCAACCGAAGGTCTAAATCCAATCAAACCCATTCGGCCAAACAGTTCATACATCGCTTCAGTTTCAGAGCCCCAATGGCCCCAACTAGGCTCCCATCCATATTTTTTCTGTTCTTCCAACCATGGGTCATTTTTTACAGTCATGATGTACGAGTGGTTAGGATCCACAGGTGTTTTTCCTTCCTCACCCGCAAAGCTAACATCAGCTCCCGGGGCAACACCAACCAACACAAAATTATTTCTTTTGGCCATCTGTTTGCCTGCCGCTTCCATAATGCCTGCTTGTGTACCCCCATCGAGCACGGCAATTTTTCTGCTTTTTGCCACTTGGGATAATGCATCAAACAATCGAATTAATTTTTCTTTGTCATCCTCGCTCATTTTCGATGCGCCGCCGCTTAAAACAATAAATTCATTTGCCTGTTTATGGATATTGCCAAACAAATCTTGCACATTAATATCCCGCATTACTCCATCCGCATTAATTTCTCTAGCGACCCTCATCCCCGGCGTATTTTGATTGATAAATTTATGAGCAGCAACCGCAAATCGAACCCCATACATTCCCATTACAATTGCGCCCGGCAAAATCATCGTAGTTAGCACGGTCACATTCCCAGCTAATCCGGCTAACCATGGAACCAGAATCGTCACAACAAGAAGGGGTGAATGGATCATCATTGCAACTATAGATTTACTAGCCCATGTGCTCCAATCTACAACAGCTACTTGCCATACACCATTTTTAAATTGATATTCCATGGGCCGATATTTCCAAAAATGCCATCTCGGTTGCCCTTTAGGAATTCCGCCGTGCATCATGGCAAAAACAATATTGAAGGGAACGTATAAGGCGGGAACAAGAAAAAGGGAGTTGCGAACAAGGTCGGGAATGGAAGGATCAACTCCAAACAGGGTCATGGCTAAGCCGCCCAAAAAAACAGCGAAGAGATATAAGGTTCCAAAATTCGCTGTTTCTTTATCTGGAGCCCCCTCTGCGATCGCCCGATTGATCTCCGCCTGACTCTTCCCTTTTCCCACCAGCCACGGCATGGTGAGAGGAACCGCCCCCAATTGTCGCCTGCCCGTTTCCTTTTCCGAAGGAAGAATTTCTTGCGATGAACGAACTTGCTCTTTCAGTCCAGTTTCTTTAACATCCGCTTCCCCAAGAGTTAGCAATTCATTTGCAGAATTCGTTGTTCCAATTGCGGGATGCAATAATCCTTGCACCATATGCGCGATTTGATAGCTGCTCAGGTTTAAATGAGATCGCACCATGGAATCAACCAACTTTAAAGTGGATTCAAAATCATTTCTTCTTCTGATACCTCGGATAAATTTCATGATATCAAACGCTTTTCCATCCGCATTCAATCTCTCTAATTTATCCAACACTTCAAGCCGCTTACGCCTGATGATTTCTTCGGTTTTAGATATTCGATAATCCCTCTCCCAAAGAGCCGGTTCATTACTACTAACCATCTCGCTGATTAATCCATACCAGGATGGAAGGTACGCGGAAAGGTTAAGAAAATCGGACTTTTCTTGAGCTCTTTTTAAATAGGTTTCAAATTTTTCCCTAATTTGTTCGTTAGAAAAAGGGGCCAACTCTAGATGAGGAAGCGCCATCCACATCGCGGCAGATAGAATATCGTCCCGGTGTATATTTATTCTTTTTCTCTTATACTCCGCAACCATTTCTTCTATAAGCTTTTCTATCTCGCCATTTTGAATCTCACCATTCTTAATTTTATCCGCTAAATTCTCGATGATTTTCAATTCCACTTCAAATTCTTTACTCCCGATCTTTTTATATCGACGGAATAAATCTGGATGAAACATGCCATACCTATTTACAAAATCCTTTATTCCATCTTGGTCTTTCTTGGAAAACGAATAATCTATTGTCCCATCTAATAATAGATGGGGTATTCCAGACATTAACTGCGCAACAAGCGTTTCATTCTGTTCCATGTACGAATCGATGAAATCGAGGACCTTTTTTCTTGTTTCAGCCAAACGATCGGAATCAAAATTATGGTCTCGAAAGAAAACCATTTGATCTGCAACCTCCGAACTGTAAACATAATCAAGAGTGTCAAGCGCACGAACAAAATTTAACGGCGCCGCTCGGGCAATTCTAATTAATTCGGGCCAACTATTATCGAATCGATCAGGATCTCCTCTATCATTTTTAGAATCCAACAAAAGCCCAAAGAACCGATCAGCATCCTCGCCCAACAGCGTTCCAATATCAGCGATATTTTTCCAATTCTTATTAAACCAGAATGTTCCAAAATGCTCCCCATGCCTTGAACGTTTCTCTATAGAATCGCTTCTCCACCAATACAATTTGTTTAATATTGAAAATAGTTTTACCGCGTTTTTTCCAGACGCAACGCCTAATGCAACAAAATCCGACCAGCGATCATCGTTAATCCATGGTGGGTGATATAAACCCTCTATAAAAAATTTTATAACATCTTCTTTATTGTCAATGGCTGAAGCTATTGCCATGATGCCTGCCCAACGATTTATTGTTTCGTCTGAAGAAGAAATAGAAGAGAGTAACCTCTCCGAATCTTTTCCAGCTAATCTGCAAAGAACAACAAAATCATCCCAATAAAGATTGATAATTTTACTTAGTTTTGGATTTGATCTGGCGGCTAGAAGCGCTGAAATTCCCCAATCCGTACCTTTTTCATAAAACAGCCTCCTAAGTAACATAGATAAAGCGGTCGGAAACAATCGGGATAAATGAGATTCAAAGAATGATATTATTACATCTCTAGTACTTTTGCTTTCAAATACTGCCTCTCGAATATTAGTAGGTGAAAAATCTAAATCACCTAGATGCCGTATGATGAAATTATAATCTATCCCAACAATCCTGCCTACGTCTTTAGTCGGCATCGTCAATAGTGGCAATGCGTTCGCCCTTACAAACGGAGCTAAAATACGCTCAAGAATACCGTAAGGGTCAAGATTTTTGTAATAGGTGAGCATATTTACTTTTCGATGCACTTCTCTTGCGGCAATGATTCCCGTTGAAATACTGGCGCCTAAAATTATGACTCCCATAACTCCCGTTAGGTTCCAAGATATTGGCGGCAATATATGGACAATCAATTGCGAAAATAAAAAAGCAAAAAGTATGGGAAGATGGATCATCATTCCCATAAAAGCAATTTGAATTGGAACATCAAATCCAACTGTTTGAAGCTCCCATTTTCCTGTTAAATCATTCAATTGGTATGCTTTAGGCTGGTACTTCCAAAACTTCCATGTCAGCGGATTTTTCCAATCAAATCCCGGAATTTCACCATGCATAAAACCAAAAATCAGGTTACCCACAATGTAAGGCAATGCTAAAATTAGTATAAAATCAAGACTAGGAACAGAAAGGGGAAAATCGACGCCAAAAAGAATAAATAATGCCTTTGTAACAAAAGCTCCTAAAACATACGTGATAAAAAATATTGTGGTCTCTTTTATTGGAGCCTCTTCCGTTGTAATTTCTTCAAACTCCTCTGCGCTTATCACTCCCCCATATTGAGGCATCGTTAAAGGGGGTGGCACCCGTGCAGCTTGGGGTTCAGATAGAAATATCATGCCCTTACCGCTTAAGGCATCACCTTCTGCGCGAACCATGGTTGAGAAAATATAATCGCTAAAAACAACATCAAAACCTCCTCGGCGGTTGAGAATAAGATTATTGTCACCATCTATCGTCATGGAGGCGATCTTCTTTTCACCCGCGGGGCTAGGAATAAATCCCCTATAGCCCCTTTCAAAATTCATGACATGAATGACTCTTCTTGCTCCATCATTGATATACATATTGCCATCACTATCCATTGCGATGCTGTCGCCAAATTCTAATCCACGAATCGCCCTTAAGTCTCCAAATTCCTCAGTTTCCGTGTTAAAAGTTCTAATTCCTTTTGGATCCATCATGTAAATTAAACCATTCTCCTTATTTAAAACCATCTTTTGTGAAAAACGGAAATAACCACCTATCAGTCCCAGAGAGCGATCCGGTTCTTCCCCGCCCCACACTCTCTCTTGTTTAGTGCTTAAATCCAAAGCCCTAAACTCCTCATCAATTTTGTAATACAATTTTCCCTTATGGAGCATCATATTGCGCACTAGGTGGGTTGGTTTTGTAAATTGACTGGCAGGAATATCATAGACTTCCAACAGTTCTCCGTCAGGGCTATATTTCATGATTTGTCTTCTGCTGAAAATGTTATCCGTGGCGGCATAAATATTATCCTCTTCATCCAGAACCATATCTACAACCAATAACGAAAAATCCTTCTCCCCAAGTTTGACAAAAGATCCATCCGGCTTATAAATTCTTAGACCCCCAAGAGCTACTGCAATCCTGCCATCCGATAGCGCCTTCACTGCATTCGCCTCTAAAATCAAACCTTCAATCTCCTGAGAAAAGATGGGTCCTTCAAATTTGAACCGCGGTTTTTGAGCGATGGTGGATACTGCCGTTGTAACTGGTTTAGCAACCGGGGAAACCGTAATTGAGCGAGTAGTTAGCTTGCTTACCTTTGCCGGCTGAGCCGGGGTTGGAGGCGATTGAGCAGGAGGACTAAAGTAGTTAAGGATCGGTTTATAAAAAAATGTAGCGGCGCCGAATGCGACCATTGTTCCTCCAAGCAGAGCGCCGCCCACCGCGCCCGCGCCAGCCGCCGCAATCAGTATTCCAATCCCTGCCAGCCCGATCACCAAGCCAATCGTTCCCAATCCGGAAAATCCAGCCAAACGAGAAAATTTCGCAGGCACACCTGTACGTCTGGCTCTAAATCTGTCTTTTATTTGAACGACTTTCCCTATGCTTTGATCTACCGCCTGAAACAATTTATTAAAACTTGCGCCTACACGCCTAGAACTGACTCTTGTAAACTTCCCTGCCTTGCCAACAAAATTACTATGAGCATAAATGCGGATCACATAGACTTTCCCTTCAATAGTTATTTCTCCTTTTTCAAGAATGATGTCATCTTTGTTTAAACCATCTTTCCCGAAATAGTTTTCTCTTTCAGCCATCTCGAAATTATCTTTCTTCGCAGCAACAATCACATACTCTGTTTTCCCATCCTTACGGAAAAGAAGAGACTGGTAAAGACTATCTCGCATTGAAATAGCCTCTTTTGAGATTTCAAATTCATCAATGCTTTTTAAATCTTTTGCGAATTTTTCATATTGAGCGGAATTCTTTGCCCATTCTTCCGGAGAAGATTCTGCTTTAGTCATAAGAGATTGCAGAGAGGCGAGAATCCCTTCAAAAGCTTGTATCTTAGGAGCAGCTCCCTCCAATTTATTTGCTCCAGCTGCAGTCAAACGCCAAGAAACCAGATATATGATTTCTCCTGCAAAAAGTTTTTCTAACGGAATTGGATCCCGAGCAAAAATATCTAAATAATGGCTATCTTTGGGAACTTCAGTAATCTTAGGCGCAACCACCACATAAGAAATTCCTTTCTCGCGCCAGATCTGCATTAACCCTTCGGAATGAAAGCCCCCGGCGATCATAATTGCTTTGGATGTTTTTTCCACCTTCATTTTCTTTAAAAGATTATCAACAAGAGCGCGGTTTCTCTTCACAGCATAGTCACAAAATTGTTTGGAAGGCTTAAGCAAATCCATGAAATTTTCAGGCAGGTTTAGATTGACCCCTAAACCCGCTTCTTTAGCCAAACTTTTCGTTTCTTGAACAAGATTAAGCAAATCTTTTTCTCTTTCCTTGTAATAGAGCCAATCCTCGGGCGTCATAGCTTGGCTGGTCAATTTTTCCAACAGCAGGATATCCCGATTTAAAACAATTAATCTTTTCTGCGCTGGTTTTAATGCGATTGAATTTTGCGCGGTTTCTTCCAAACCCATCAGTTCAACTGAGAGACGATTCTTATCAATATTATCTGCCAGTTGCACATAATTAATATAGGTTTTTAACTGTTTGAGACCTTCCAAAGATATGCGGTTCTGCTCACAAACTTTTTTTAGGAACATGTAATAGTTTGCGTAAGTCATTCTGCCTAAACGATACAGTATGCTTTGCTGAACAAGGTTAGAGAGCTCGCGCTCCGACAATTCTTTGGCAAAAACTTCTACCAATTTTAAACGCTCCTGCTCCACCTGTTTAAAATCTAACTTCTTTTCCCAGAGAAGAGCTTCTAAAAGCAAATAAAGATTGGGGTACTGATTTTTGTCCTTTGGATAAACAGAAACTAAATATTCAACGTAAGAGCCCAAACCTTCTTTCCAACTTTTATAAGCGTTGAAATGCTGATCAAAACTTTTTAGTTCTTCCGTATAAATCTTTTCTTTTAGTTCACCCGCGCTATTTTTAAGTTCGTTTAAAAATTTTTGGACATTATCTTTGTGCTTAACAGAGTCTTGGTAGGCTTTGATGTTCCCTTGGTAAAGATTAATATCTTCTATCCCCCACAAAAGCGGCGCTTTAGTAGCTGTAATCCCAAAAAACTCTGGTCCGCCGATATACCCTTCCCTCAAAAAATAATCTGTAATTCCTTTTGTAATTTTTTGGTTTGGATAGGCTCTATAAGGTTCAAGCGCAAAAGGACCTTCTGCTCCTTCTAGCCCCACTAAATGAATTCCTCTTTCCTCTACAAGCCCCTGAATCATGGATGCCATATTCTTCTGAGCCTCTAGAATCTCATGAGCATCTTGAATGTGGATAATCATAGGCGCATTTTCTTTTTTAGAAAGATAAATATCTCGGATAGAACCAAAGGGGAGCACAAGAGTTGAAAGCCATGTTTCCACATCTTTAGGCGTGGATTGTTTAAAGTCAGGAGTGGTACGAAGCACATTGGGCGCGATTGAAATTTTATCTGGAACAGCAAAGCCAAGGTTCGCGGCTTGCGGCACTTGCGCTAAGAGCTGGTATTCTTCTTGGGTAAGTTTAGAAGGTAACTGAGCAGGAATTTGAGGTTGTTCTAAGGTTTCCTCATTGTTCAATCTTTGCGCTGCTTTTTTGCGCTCTTCCCAAATGCTTGCTTCTGCTAAATAAACAGCTATTGAATTAGAATAGAAAAAGATAGCAGAAAGAAAAAGACAAAAGCTTGGTTTTATTTTTTTATGCATAAATTTTGAGATGGATGGATAGGAAATAAAAAAACCCTTACCTCTTAAGATTATGGTAAGGGCAAAATAGAACAAACTGGGAATGCTCCCAGCTTTGGCAGTCTGGCGATCCTTCTTTTAGAAAAAGTCCATTAGCAATACTTTAGGACTGCGCTTCAAAGGATCCATGACTTTGCGTCCCCTGATTACTCAGGCTTTGCCCTTATCGCTTTATAGGTATAACAGGAATTCAGTTAAAATTCAATGGGAAAAGTTAAAAAATAGTTTGACAGAAAGTTTACTTCATATCACTTGTTGGGTGAAAAACGTTTCGAGCATCTGCGGGACTAAGTCTAATTTTCTAGGGTATGCAGCCATGAAGAATTGAGAATTCTTCATGGCTGGAGGGTATGTTGTTGGCTTGCAATAAAGACGTTTCTCTGATATATCTATAAAAGGGGCAAATGAAGGAATATCTAAATGAAAATAAGATGGATTTTAAATCTATATTGGATGGTAGTGTTATTTATCAGTTTAACCCAAGCTGAAGAGATAAAAAAAAATAGTCAAAAAAAAGAAACTGGCCAAAAAAACGCGCTTCTCTTAAACGAAAAACGAGTTTTTTCACCTTTTATCCCTCAAACAAAATATAATGAGCCTTGGGATTTAATAGAGTTGATCCCTGTGGTTAGAGACATCAATCGAATGATTCCAAGACGTTTTTCTCTTGTCCATCATGAGTTTCAGCTAGCGCCTAATCAACTAGTTATTCAAAATAGTCTCTTTGAACCTAAAATAAAATCCAGACCAAAAAATTCAATCATTGCTCTTCACTATTCTGGTGGTTTTAGCTCGGGTTTTGGCACGCAGTTGGAAGTACCTTTGTTCTATTCCTCGGTTATTGGGGTTTCTGAATGGTCTAGGTACCCAGTAGGCAGCTATAAGATGATCATCCAGCAAAGCGACTTTTCTATTTCAGAAACTCTTTTTATTAGAGCCCAAACTAAATTTTAAGCAACAGGAAAATCTTCTTACGGTTCAAGAATTTGATTGACAGTTATAATTGAGAAATCCCTTTTTTTGGCTTCTTCAATAATGAGAGGAAGAAGATTTAAGGTTTTTTCACGATGACGGCCTCCATCGTGAAAAAGAAGGATGGCTCCTGGCTTTAAATTCTGAAGATACTCCTTTGAAAGACGATCTTCAGAAATCTTTAACCAATCTTTGCCAAAAGTCCAGTTTACCAAACAAATATTAAACTCTTTAGCAATTTCTTTCATCCAAGCACGATGGTATCCATGCGGCATACGGCATAATTCCGGGGATTTCCCTGTAGCCTGAACTATCAAATCTCTAGACTTTTGAATCTCTTCTTTTACCTTTAATTTTGTTTTTTCCAAACCAAATTTTTTCTCATACGCATAAAAATTAATATGGCTGTAAGTATGATCTCCAATTTCATGCCCTCTTTTTAAAACCTCTTTGGCCAGTTCTGGTCTTAACTCTACCTGATCCCCATTCATAAAAAATGTTGCTTTTACCTGATAGTGATCCAAGAGCTCTAATACCTTTAATGACGATTCTCCCGGACCATCGTCAAAAGTCAAAGCTATGGCTTTCTTATTTTTGTTTCCATCCGCATGAAATGATCCTGGGGAACAGGCCAAAAGTTTTGACTGAATAAAAAATGTAAAAAGAATGAAAATCCCAAGCGAACAAATTCCCTCGAAAAATAATTTAGAAAAAACTTTTGTAATCCTATCCATGGGTCTCTTTTATGCCTAAAACCCCAGGCTTAGGGACAAATCCGTGAGGAAGAATTTTAAAAACTTTAAAGCCATTCTTTTCAAACCATTGGCAAAGCTCTTCTTTCGTATGATGACTCTGGTAAGGAGGAGAAAGCCAATCAAAATTTTCCTGAAGCCTCACTCTCCAAAGAGGATGAACGGAAAAGGTAAGGTACTGAATCAAAGGGATTTTTCCAATAAGAGCCAATGGGTAACAAAGCGCGTACAAAAGATTTTGGGGAATATGAATAGTAAAGGAACGCAAACTATTGCTTATAAACTCTCTTACGCTAACAATCAGCCAAACCAAAAATATCATTTTATTTAATCCTTGCCGATCATGCCGCAGAGGATTAGTTTTAAAATTTTTATAGGTTCCATTAGTTCCATAAACCCAAATCGTCATTTGTCCCTGTGGTTTAACTAATTCACCTAAATTTTTCACTGATTGTTCTGCAGAAGGCGTGTGGTGAACCACTCCTAAACTATAGACAATGTCAAAACTCTTAAATTTTAGAGGGATTTGAAGAAGATTCCCTTGCACGAGATGCAGCCTCTTACTTTGTTTGGCTAAATCCCATAACCTTATTAATGCAGGCCCTAAGTCTAAAGCAACAACCTCTGCTCCTAAATGATGCGCAACCCGTGCATACCTGCCCATGCCGCACCCTGCATCCAGAACCCATTTTCCTTTCCATTCATCTTCTGGAATTTGTGTCTCCTCTAAAAATATCTTTTGATCTTCAGGCAAAGAGCCCGGATATTTTAGCCATTCCATGCCAAATTTTCTTTGAGTCTCTCCATGAACTTTTTCAAAATCTTTTTCCTCGCCTATTTCTTTTAAAACTTGGGGGTGCTTCTTAAAAAATTCAGGAAAAATAGAGCTTGCGTTGGGCACAAATCTAGGGATGCCTTCAATAATAGGAAAAGATTTTTTGCAGTTTTGGCAGCGAAGAATTCCCTCGATTATCTCTTTGCAAAGAAAATCTTCTTCTCTAAAAATAGAGAGTTCTAAACTGTTTCTGCAATCAGGACACTGTAAAAAATTTAAAAATTGAAGTTTCATTAAATTTTAATCCGCTTAAAAATTTCATAAAAAGTAATGGCAGCGCTAACAGAAACATTGAGTGAAGCTATTTTTGTTGTTTGAGGGATCGCCACAAGAGAATCGCATTGTTTTTTTAGAATTGGTTTTAAGCCGCGATGTTCATTGCCGAATAACACGGCTAGAGGAAACTGTAAAGTCACGGACTCTAAAGAAACAGTGCTTTGCACGTCCGTGCCCAATACAAAAAAACCTTTTTCTTTTAATCGTTCAATGGCAACAGTTAAATTTGAAATTTCAAAAATAGGCAAATGCGCCAGGGCTCCGCTGGAAGATTTAATCACGCCCGGGGACATTGAAGCAGATCTCCATTTAGGAAGCACCAGAGCCGAACAACCAAAACAGACTGCGCTGCGGATAATGGCTCCTAAATTTTGAGGGTCTTGAATTTCATCCAACAGCGTCACATAATGATTCTTTTCCTTAGGCAGATGAGAAAAAATATTTTTAAACTCTTTTATGGGATGAGCTTCAATTTCCAGAAGAATTCCTTGGTGATTTTCTGGAAACTTTTGATCCATCCATCTTTTGTCAACAGCCTCTATAGGAATTTTTTTCTCATGGACAAGTTTTAGGATTGAAGAAATCTCATTTGTTTTTTTAAGAGAGCTGACATAGAGTTTTTTAGCGTTTACTCCTGAATTTAAAAATTCAAATACAGGCTGCCTTCCATAAATCCATTCTGACATAATACCCTTTACCCTTTAGATTTAATGATTGGACCAGAAGGGGTGTCTTCTATCACCCTCCCTTTCATTAAAATTTCGTTTCTTAAAATATCTGCCCTTGCCCAATCTTTATTTTTTCTGGCAAGTTCGCGCTCTTTTAATTTTTGCTTTAACTCTCCTATTAAAGGCAAGGTTAAATCAGATTTTAATGAAACCCCTAAAAGTTCTACGGAACAATGGTAAAGAGTGTTCCTGGCTTTAGCTATCCACGCCAAATCTCTTTTTTTAAATGCTTCCACCATCTCGTTCCTTAATTTAAAAAGTTCCGCTATTGCTTTTTCCGTGTTAAAATCATCGCTCAAGGCATCTAAAAAAAATTTTTTCTTATCTTCTAAAATTAAATGTTCCTTCGGCTCTTCTTCCAAAAGAAAAAATGAAATTTCTTCTGCTTCCTTTAAAGACTGATAAGCATTTGCGGATTGTTGAAGAAGTTCATCGGAAAAATCTAAAGGCGTGCGATAATGGCGCGAAAGCAAAAAAAACCGAACCACTTCTGGTTTAAATTTTTCAAAAATTTCCCTTAAGGTAAAAAAATTTCCAAGGGATTTAGACATTTTTTCTCTATTCACAGTCACAAAACCATTGTGCAGCCAAGCCCTGGCAAAGATTTTTTTAGTTAAACCTTCAGATTGAGCGATCTCATTTTCATGGTGGGGAAAAATAAGATCCTGCCCGCCTCCATGGATATCAAATGTTTCTCCCAAATGTTTCATGGCCATCACTGAGCACTCTATGTGCCATCCTGGACGGCCTCCCCCCCAAGGAGAATCCCAAAAGGGTTCTCCCTCTTTTGCTTTTTTCCACAAGGCAAAATCAAAAGGATCCTGTTTTCTTTCATCCACCTCAACTCTTGCGCCAGATTCCATCTCATCCAAAGTCCTTTTTGAAAGTTTGCCATAACCTTTAAAATTCCGCACTGAATAATAAATATCCCCATCCAGAGGATATGCCAGCCCCAACCCTAAAAGTTTTTGGATAAATTGAATAATCTCTGGTATGACCTCAGTCACTCTCGGATAAAAAGTAGCCCTTTTCACATTCAAAAGATCCATTTTCTGAAAATAATCTTCTATAAAACGGTCCGCGCATTTTTTAGGATCTTCCTTTAAATCTTTAGCGCGCGCAATAATTTTGTCGTCTATGTCAGTAAAATTCTGAATGCAAGTCACTTCCAATCCGCTCTCTTTAAAAAGCCGTTTAACCACATCAAAAAAAACATAGCAGCGGGCATGTCCTAAATGGGATTCGTCATAAGGCGTGATCCCGCAAACATACATGCTTACTTTCCCAGGAACTTGCGGTTGGAATAATTCTTTTGCGGCAGAAAGGGTGTTATAAAAATGGATGGGGATCATTCAAAAGAAAACTATGAAACCTGAACCAAAGCCACTGCAGTAGCAGCCATGCCTTGTTTTTTCCCGACAAAACCCATTCTTTCATTGGTGGAAGCTTTAATGCCAATCTGGGAAGGAAAACATTTTAAGGAAAGAGAAATTTCTTTTTTCATTTTTGTTATGTAGGGACTGATCTTAGGCTCTTCGGAAAGAAGGACCGCGTCAATATTCATAATTTTAATCTTTTTCTTTTTAAAAATCTCTTGAACTTTTTTAAGGAAGATATGACTTGACGCATTTTTCCAACGAGGATCTTTATTAGAAAAATAGGCGCCGATATCTGGAAGTCCTGCCGCGCCTAGCAGCGCATCCACAATCGCGTGCAAAAGCACATCCGCATCTGAATGACCTTCTAACCCTTTAGAATAAGGGATCTTAACACCCCCTAAAAATAAGGAGCGCCCTTTTACCAGCTTATGCGCATCGTATCCTATCCCAACTCTAAACATTTTTTTCTTTTAAAATCGCTTCTGCTAAAATTAAATCTTTAGGAGTTGTGATTTTAATATTTTCATAAGAACCCGGCACAATTTGTACTTTATAGCCTAGAGATTCAGCTAAAGAAGCATCATCTGTATAACGGCTGCGATTTGTTTGAAACTGGGGGTGATTCATACTGTGCATCTCTTCCAAAAGGTCTCTCTTAAAAACCTGCGGGGTTTGAGCCAGCCAGGCGCGATCCCTCGGAATGGTTCTTTTAATTTGTAGATTTTCCTGAACCATTTTAATTGTATCTTGAGCAGGAATAGCTAAAATAGTTGCTCCATTCTTAAAAGCCGCTTTAAAGCACTTCTCAATCAATGCGCTGGATACAAAAGGCCGGGCTCCATCGTGAATCCCTACCCACTCACAATCTTTTGGAAGAACTTTTAAAGCATTGCGGCTAGAATCCTTTCTTTCTTTCCCGCCTTTAACAATTTTGAAAACTTTTTTAAAACCCCAAGAATGAATTAACCTCTTAAAAATTGTCAAATAAGCTTTAGGCGCAACTACAACAACTCTGTCCAAAATGGTTGTTTCTTCCAAAACCTTTAAGCTCCAATAAAGAAGAGGTTTCCCTAAAATTTCAAGCAACATTTTAGGCTGGGATTTCCCCATCCTTTTTCCAACTCCAGCAGCTAAAAGGATTAAAACTTTTTTAGGAACGGTTTTGGAACTCACCAGCTTGTAAATTCTCTTTAGGCCTTGTAAAAATCATTCTGCCTGCAGAGGTCTGTAGGATGGTAGAAACAATCACCTCTATTTTTTTCCCAACCAGCCTCCTTCCCTCTTCCACAATCACCATGGTTCCATCATCCAAATAAGCCACGCCTTGATCTTTTTCTTTTCCCTCTTTAACCACAAAAATATTCATGGCTTCTCCCGGCAAAACCACAGCTTTTAAAGCATTGGCTAAATCATTGATGTTCAGTACCCGCACCCCTTGCACAGAAGCGATTTTATTTAAATTAAAGTCTGTGGTTAAGATCCGGGCTTTTAGATCTTTAGCAAGCTCAATCAGTTTTGCATCCACCTCTTTAAGTTCAGAAAAATCTTTTTCAAAAACCGTAACAGGGTTTTCCGTAAGCTGCTGCAAATGAGCAATAATATCTAATCCTCTTCTGCCTCTTTGCCGTTTAATTGAGTCTGCAGAATCCGCTAAAACATGCAGCTCATTTAAAACAAAACGAGGCACCAAGAGCCGTCCCACTACGAATCTTGTTTCACAAATATCTGTAATTCTGCCGTCAATAATGACAGAAGTGTCTAAAATAATAATTTCCTGGCCCCGTTTTTTAGCTGTGGGAATAAAGATATTGCGGTCCAAGAGTTCTACCTCTTCTTTTTTGTGTATTGCCACCACCATGCCTAAATAAGTCAGCAAAACATTAATCAATAAAGAATACCTATGAATCCTTTCATATAAAGTAGCGTCCACCACCATATAAGTAATATAATCTATCACCTTTGCGGAAATAAGTCCTAAAATTGAACCTAAAACTCCTGCTATCAAATTATCCAAAGGGATGCGTTCAATAACAATCTCCGCTAAAATCACTAAAAGAGAACATAGAACGCCAACAAGAATTCCTCTGGCAGTATGAGCGATTTGCAGCCAGCCAATGGTAGGGCCGGCAATAATAACTAGAACTCGAATAATCCATCGTATCATAAAGAGTGTGCCTCCTTTGATTTAATCCAACGCACAGCTTCCTCTAAAGTTTCTACTGGAACAATTTTTATTTTATGGGAATGAATTTTTTCTTTTAAATTCGCTTTAGGAATCACAGCCCAATCTAAACCTAAACGTTCAGCTTCATTTAAACGATCTTCAATTCTGGGAACAGATCTTACTTCTCCGCCTAAACCAACCTCTCCAATCAAAAGACCATTGGATGAAACAAAATTGCCATAGGCACTTGCAATAGCCGAAGCCACCCCTAAATCGCTTGCAGGTTCTTTAACTTTAGCTCCTCCAGTCACATTTAAGAAAACATCTTGTGTCTCTAAATGGTAGGAAAGCCTTTTTTCTAACACAGCCATCATCAAGAGCGCCCGGTTAAAATCCAAGGAGGTAACCATCCGTCTAGGAATTCCAAAATGAGTTCGGCTAACCAAAGCTTGAATTTCCAACAAAAGGGGTCTCGACCCTTCCATGGTGCCTATGATCACAGAGCCCGGAGCATTGTGTCTTTCACTTAAAAAAACTTGAGATAAATTTGGCACCTCTTTTAAACCATTTTCTTTCATTTCAAATAGCGCGATTTCAGAAGTAGGGCCAAACCGATTTTTATAGACACGCAAAATACGGTAACTTTGCTGCGGCTCGTTTTCAAAATAAAGAACTGTATCCACCATGTGTTCCAAAACTTTTGGCCCGGCAAAATCTCCTTCTTTTGTGACATGTCCTAACAAAAACACAGTGATCCTCATTGCTTTAGCGCACCGCAAAAACTCAGCGCTGCATTCCCGTATTTGCCCCACAGATCCGGGAAGAGAACTGAAATCATTCAAATAGGTTGTTTGAATGGAATCAATAATTAAAAAGTCAGGAGCCATTTTTCTTACATTTTCTAAAATATTTTCTAAATTGGTTTCAGATAATAAATAAAGATTAGGAGAATAAATACCTAAACGATCTGCTCTGGATTTAACTTGTTCTTGGGACTCTTCTCCAGAGACATAGAGCACCTTTTTATTTTTTCCTAGATTAGAAGCAATTTCTAAAACCAAAGTGGATTTTCCAATCCCCGGGGCGCCGCCTAAAAGAATAAGATTGCCCGGCACAAGACCGCCGCCCACAATACGATCAAATTCAGCAATTCCAGTGCTCGTTCTATTGAATTCGCGCGTGGAAACTTCGGATAGAAGATTTACAGAGGAAGTAAAATCAGTTAAATTTCTACGCGCAAAGGAACTTTCAGAAGAAACTTTTTCTTCAGTTAATGTATTCCAATTTCCGCAGTCCGGACATTTTCCCAGCCATTTGAATGAAGCGTATCCGCAGGATTCACAGCGAAAGAGGCTCTTATTCTTTGAAATTTTAACAGCCATCTAACGCGCAAAACTAACAAACCCAAAAAGGTAAGCTAGATCCCTATCCTCAAATACAAGCTGAGTGTTTAAATTATATTGACGAATTTCAGCAATATCTTCCATGGCTGCTCCCAAATAGACCCAGCGGTTTATTCTATATTTTGCGCCAAGGTTATATTGTGGATTAGAAAATTTTCTCTCTTGACCAGCTGCCCCCCTAGTTTCATTGCGAGGGAAATCAAAAGCCTGGAGATTAAATTCAACTTTTCTGTAAGTGTCCCCTGAATCTTTATCTTGAATTGAATTCTTAAAAGGATAATATTTTAATCCAACCCCCGCGCTAGAGCGGATCGCTCCAGCTTCCATCACCACAGGCCCAAACTCCTTTCCTAACACAGCGGTAATCGTATTTTTCTTTTCATAATCGCCAACATTCTTAAATTCATCTTTTCTATCCCCTGCATTATTTACCCCAAGGTAATAATATTTTTTTTCTCTGGGCTGGAGCCTGATCCCAGCATCTCCATGAGCGCTCTTGGATCCCGGCGCTGCTCTTAACTGAAATTCCCAGAAAGAACGCATCTTAGTAAATCGGGCTAAAACATCCTTTGCTGATTCTGCTGTTTGTTTTAAATGGGTCACTGTTTTTTTGACCTCATCTCCCATCTCTTTATCGCTCACCAGTCTGCCCACAGCTCCCTCTCCGCTTTGCACTTTTTGAACCAACTCATCTAATCGTTCTAATAAAGAACGCAATTTAGTAATAGAAACTTCAATATCTTCTTTCTTAGTAGAAGTTATGTGGTGTAAATCACTAGCCATGCCTTTTAAATCCACAGTAAATTCATTTAGATTTTTCACCAGCTCAGTTAATTCCTGCTTCTGCAAACCAATCGCTTGATTCAAAGAATCTGATACGGAACGCAAGTTGGCAAAGGTAATCTTCAAATCATCCCCAATGCCTCCCTTCCCATCCTTGCCTTCTACTAAATCAGCAAGTTTATCCATTAAATCACTAAAAGAACGAGCCACATCTCCATAAAGAATATCCCCATCTTTGAGTCTAGCTTTTTCCGGACTGCCTGGCTGTAAATCCAAAAATTGCGAACCTATGAGACCAATCAGCCTAACTCGAACTCTAGCATTTTCATAAATAGGAACATCGTTATCAATTTTAACTACAACCTTTGCCTGACCTTCAGCTAATTCAATCTTTTCCACTCTCCCAATTTCTACCCCTGCAATTTTCACAGGACTTTTACTTCTTAAACCCTGCACATCCTTAAAAATAAAATAAAGTTTATATCTTCTTTCCAGCCTCACGTCGCTTAATTTCATGACACCAACGATAGAAACAATAAAAGAAAAAAGCACAAAAACTCCGATTTTAGTTTCTATGTTCATTGTTTTTGTGCCCTGGAATAGGAATAGGTCCGAAACTTGAACCAGAGATAAATTGCCGCAAAATTGGATTCTTAGAATTTTGAATCTGTTGGGGAGTTCCTATCTCTAAAATTTTACCCTCATAAAGCATAGCGATGCGATCAGAAATTTTATACGCGGATTTCA
The DNA here is from genome assembly GCA_001800135.1 of Elusimicrobia bacterium RIFCSPLOWO2_02_FULL_39_32. Taxonomy (GTDB): domain Bacteria; phylum Elusimicrobiota; class Elusimicrobia; order 2-02-FULL-39-32; family 2-02-FULL-39-32; genus 2-02-FULL-39-32. Next base: position 168,707 of record MGUU01000025.1, read on the forward strand.
TGTCGTGAGTGACCGCAATGGCTGTGGTTTGGGTTTCTTTTTTTAGTTTTAAGATCAGGTCATTGATCACATCAGACATCACAGGATCTAGACCTGTGGTGGGTTCGTCATAAAGTAAAATTTTAGGATTTAAAGCAATGGCCCGGGCAATGCCCACCCTTTTTTTCATGCCTCCAGAAAGCTGGGCAGGCTTTAAATCCTCAATTCCTGAAAGGCCTACCAAAGCAAGTTTATCCCGCACAATTTTTTTAGCTTCATGTTCACTAAATTTTAAAAGATTATAAAGACCAAAAGAAACATTTTCAGCCACAGTTAAAGAGTCAAAAAGCGCTGCTTCTTGAAACACATATCCTATCATTTTTTGCACTTCTTGTAACTCTTCCTCTTCTAAATGAGAGATCGCTTTACCGTCAATATAAATTTCTCCCCTGTCTGGCTTAATCAGTCCTACCATCTGTTTTAAAAGCACTGATTTGCCTGAGCCTGAACCGCCAATAATCGTTAAGACCTCTCCTTTATCCACCTCAAATGAAATTCCCTGATGCACAATTTTTCTGCCAAAACATTTGAATAAATCAGATATCTGAATCATCCGATTCTAAAGGCCACAAGCAAAGCTGTTAAAAAATAATCGCCCACTAACACTAAAACCATGGAAATCACTACCGCAGAAGTGGTGGACTGGCCAACTCCCTCAGCGCCCCCTTCAGTGGTTAATCCTTCATAACAAGAAATAGTAATAATGATTAATCCAAAAACAACTGCTTTGATTAAGCCGTGCACAACTTCCCTGATCTGCATGATATAGATTTCATCAAAATAAACATTAGGAGGAATGCCAAACCTAAAATGAGCAATAAGAAAACCGCCTAAAATTCCAATAAAATCAGAGTAAATCACTAACAAAGGCAGCATCAGCATGGCAGCAAGGAACCTGGGAACAGCTAAATATTTTATGGGATTGGTTCCCAAAGTATAAAGCGCGTCAATCTGTTCTGTAACTTTCATGGTGCCTAATTCAGCTGCAACCGCCGCCCCTACCCTGCCTGCAAAAACAAGGGAAGTTAATACGGGTCCTAACTCTTTACAAATAGAAGCCCCGACTAACCGCCCCACATAAAGAGGTTCGTTAAAAACTTTAATAAAAGAGTAGCCAGATTGTAAGGCTAATACCATGCCTGTAAAAAATAGGGTGAGGGATGTGACTGGGAAGGTTCTGGCTCCCATCTCCAGAAGCTGCAAAAAAACATTTCTACGATTTAAAGGAGCATGAAAAAACCAATAAAAAGTTCTTTTAACTAAAATCACAACCTCGCCGCAGATTTCAGAACTTCTTAATATCTTTCTGCCAATTAAAGAAATAAAATTGCTCTGGTTTAAATCAGTATTCATATCAAACCAAGTCCACTCTAGCCACTCTGGCTGCTATGTTACAAAAAATTTCGTAAGCGCTGGTTTGGCAGAGCTCTGCCATCTCCTCTACAGAAATGGTTTCTTTCCCTTGCTCTCCAATTAAAACCACCTCATCCCCAACATGCACCTTGGGACATTCAGTCACATCCAGCATGGTCATGTCCATGGTTACTCGTCCTATGACAGGAACTCTTTTTCCATTGACCAAAACAACTCCTTTATTAGAAAGAGAACGCCGGTATCCGTCTGCATAGCCAAAAGCAGCAGTAGCGATTTTAGAAGCTCTTTTTGTAACAAAAGTTCCTAAATAGCTAATCCGCGTTTTAGCAGGCGCTTCTTTTAAAAATACAATCCTGCTTTTCCAGCTAAGCACTTTTTTAAGTTTTAATTTTTTTTCTCCCTGAAAAGGATTGATTCCATAAAGTGAGATCCCGGGCCTGACCAAACTAAAACGACTTTCCGGATATTTGATGAGCGCCGCAGAATTCGCGCAATGCACATACGGCGCATAAATTTTTTTTTGAGAAAGAAGAGAGATAAAATTCGTAAAAGTCTCTATTTGAAATTTCGTAAATTTAGGATCTTCCGCTGAACCGGAAAAATGAGTATAAATCCCTTCTAATTTTAAAGATGGATGTTCTAAAATTTTCTGAATAAAGTCCAGACCATTTTTAATATTCACCCCGATCCTGTTCATGCCAGTGTCCAATTTTGCATGAACCAGAGCGCGCAAGCCGCATTTTATTGCCATTTCTTCACAAGCGCGCGCAGACTCTATGCTTGCCACTGTGATTCTAATCCCATTTTTAATTGCGGGCTCCAAACTGGAATTTGGAAAAATATTTCCCAGTATCAAAATAGGCGCATTCAAATGAGCTTCTTTTAAAGTCAGCGCCTCTTCTAAAGAAGTAACTCCAAAAAAACTAGAGCCGCATTCACTTAAACTCTTAGCTACAGGAACTAAGCCATGGCCATAACCATTGGCTTTAACCACAGAAAGAATGGAAACTTTTGGAGAAACCAGCCTGCTTAGTTGGAAAAAATTTTCTTTAAGGTTTTTATGATTAATTTCTACCCAGGTGGGCCGATGCAAAGAAAGATTGGAATCTAAGGGAAAAGATTCAGTCTGCTTCAGGTTCAAGATTCTCAAAACGAGCGCACTCTTTTAAAAAAATTAGATCAATTTCTCCTAAAGGGCCGTTTCTTTGTTTAGCAATAATAAGTTTTGCCTTGCGCAAAAGTTCTTCGTCCGGATCTTTTTTATACATCGCTTCTCTATAAATAAAGCCAACCATATCCGCGTCCTGTTCCAGGGCTCCGGATTCGCGCAAATCTGAAAGTTGCGGTTTCCCTTCCCGTCCTCTTTCTTCCGGAGAGCGATTGAGCTGGGAAAGAGCAATAATCGGAACATTTAAATCCCGCGCCAGACCTTTTAAAGAGCGGGAGATTTCAGCAATTTCATTTTGACGGTTCTCCGGATTTTTTCTAGAGCCCTGCATCAACTGAAGATAATCAATAATGATCAGAGATAGCGGCGTTGCTTTAGAAGCCAACTGCGCAGCCATTCTGCGCGCGCTGGAACGCAAAGTAAGGATGGACATGGCTGAATTGGAATAATCCAAATAAATTGGCGCTTCCGATAACAGTTCTGCTTTTCTGGTAATGATTGGCCAATCCGACTTTTTAAAAAAACCTGTTCTTAAACTCTGCAAAGGGATAGAACTAATGGAGCTTAAAAGACGCATGCCAATCTCCTGCTGGCTCATCTCTAATGAAAAAATCGCTACCGGCAGTTTCTTCTTTACAGCCGCATGCAAAGCTATATTCAAAGCTAACGCGGTTTTTCCCACACCAGGCCTGGCAGCCAGAATCACTAAATTCCCACGCTGGAAACCAGCGGTCATGTCATCAAAACGCTTAAATCCCGAAGGCACTCCTGTGACTGTTTCTTTTCTTTGATGCAGAACTTCCAAATTCTCAATCATTTCATGAATCATTTCTGAAAGAGGAGCAAGCCCTGTGCGCGCTTTTTTTTCCGCAATAGAATAGATGAGCCCTTCAGCTTTGTCCAAGAGACTATTCGCCCCTTCATTTTCCTGAAAACACTCTCCTACCATTTGCGTGGCTGCGCGAATTAAATCCCGCAAAATCGCTTTTTCCTTAACAATTTCCGCATAATTATCAATATGAGCGGCTGTGGCCACTGTGTTGATCAATTCCGCAATATACTCTGCCCCGCCCGCGGAACTTAAATAATTCATTGTTCTTAACTCTTCCGCAAGAGTAACGGTATCCACGACCCGATTGTTTAAAGAAAGGGTTTTAATCACAGAAAAAATTTTTTGATTTTGTTCTTCGTAAAAGCTTTTTTCGTCTAAAAGCTCTAAAGCTCTTTCCAGAGCTTCACGGTCAATCAGCATGGAGCCTAAAACTGCTCTTTCTGCTTCTTGAGAGTAAGGAGGGACTTTATCTAATAGTTGTACCATGATCTCACGATTTTATAATTACCTTAAACCATCAAATTCTTAAAGCTGCTCTCAAAAATGTTCTTTAAGCGCCTTTTAAAAAATCGCGGAACTACCTGGCTTTTAACAGGTTTAAATATTACGAACTCTTGGGAAGAACTTTAACTTTTAGGGAAGGGGTTACTTGTGAGTGGAGTTTAAGCGTAACCTGATATTCCCCTAACATTTTTATAGGCGCGTCCAAAATAATATTTTTCTTATCAACAGAAAAACCTTTTTCTAATAGAGCTTCAGCAATCCCTTGAGCTGTAATTGAACCAAAAAGATGTTCTTCGCGGCCCGCGTTAGCGTAAAGATCTAATGTAATATTTTGAATTTCTGAGGCAAGGCTTTTTGCCTTTTCTAAACTTTGTTCTAGCTCAATCTTTCTATTTTTCTTTTCTGATTCCCATCTCTTTAAATTAGCTGGCGTTGCCAGATGAGCTATCTGCCTTGGCAAAAGATAATTGCGGGCAAAACCATTTGCTACCTCTTTAACTTCACCGGCAGTTCCTATCTTAACTATATCTTGAAAAAGAATGACTTTCATTTTTTCTTAAATTAGTTCATGCTGATAAAGCGCTTGTGCAGCATAAACTAAATAACCGCAAAAGGAAGCATGGCGATATCCCGGGCTCTTTTTATAGCTGAACCCAAACCCCTTTGATGCGTGGAGCAAACGCCTGTGGAGCGGGAAGAAAAAATTTTGCCTCTTTCAGAAATAAAATTTCTTAAAAGATTCACATTCTTAAAATCAATATAACTAATTTTATCCACGCAAAAACGGCATACTTTTCTGCGCAAAAATGGTTTTTTAAAACGGCCTTTAGGACCAGGCGCTCCGCTTGGCCTAGAATAACCTTGTGGTCTATGGGGTAGTTGTGCCATGGAAATTATTCACCTAAAATGGAATTTCTTCTTCCACCGATTCATTTGAAGCTGTTTCTGCTTCATCATTTGTTTGAGCCTGCTCAGTCTGGGGAGATGCGTCTCTTGCGCCTTGACTCCCTTGACTAACCTCGCTCTTTTCTAAAAATTGGATTCTGCGCGTGTCCACTTCTATGCTAGTCCGCTTTTGCCCATCTTTAGTTTCCCAGTTTCTAGAACGTAAACGTCCTTCCACGTAAACCGGGCTCCCTTTTTTTAATCGCTCACTGCACCTTTGCGCTGCTTCCCGCCAAACCACCACAGGAATAAAAGAAGTATCATCTTTCCATTCTCCTGTAGCGTCTTTATATCTTCTATTGATAGCAAGATCTATTCGGCACACAGCTTGACCTTTGCCGGTAAATCTTAGTTCCGGATCCCGAGTAAGCCTGCCAACTAACCTCACATCATTTAATTCATGAAGGCGAAGAGTGATGGTTGACATGTTTTAAGAGCTCCTAATTTTAAGAAACAGGAGCTAAAGGAGGATTGGGAGATGGAGCAGCTGGAGGCAAAGGAACAGCATTTGCATCTTCAGCCGCTTCAGTCGCTGCTTTTATTTGCGGGCGAATCTTTTCTAAATGTCTCGGATCTACTTTCACAATAAGTCCTTTTAAAATGCTATCCGTAATTCTGTAATGGCGGGTTAACATTCCTGGAACTTTAGGGGATGCTTCAAAAATAAGATAAACATAAAAACCATCCCGGCAGCGCTTAATAGGATAAGAGAGTTTTCTTCTGCCCCAGAGTTCTGCAGTGTTCACTTTACCTTCTGAATGAGTGATCAGGGACTTTACTTTTTCTAAAGTGGCTTCCAGTTTTTCCTGAGAAATCTCACCCGGACATATAAAAATTGTTTCATATGTATTCATAGCGGTTTTCAATCATAGCAAATAGTTCTGGTCGGAATCAACTGCGAAAATGAAAATAACAAACATCCCCATCCTGAATCTGGTAATCTTTTCCCTCAGAACGTTTTAACCCTTTTTCCGCTAGAACTTTCTCTGATCCCCAACGATCAATCTCTTGAAAATGATAAATCTCTGCTCGGATAAAACCTTTGGCAATGTCCGTATGAATTTGACCAGCGGCAATCTGGGCAGAACTCCCTTTTGGCACTGTCCAGGCTCTGGCCTCATCGGATCCAGCAGTTAAAAAAGTAACTAAATTTAAAAGTTTATAAGATTCACGAATCAGTTTTTCCAAACCAGTTTCCTTCATTCCCAAAGCTTCCCGAAAACTCTTTTTTTCATCCTCACTGGTCAGCTGGAGGAGTTCAGATTCAATCTTAGCTGAAATGGTTAAAGAACTAGCCCCTTGGCTTTCACTAACATTTTTAAAATTTTGAAGTAAAGGATCTTTTTCAAAATTAGATTCTTCTCCCACATTGCCGACATAAAGCATGGGTTTGGCTGTAAGCAAAAAATAGGGTTTAAGCTCTTCCTGGGATAAACCAGATTTACGCGCAGGTTTTCCCTGATTCAAAACTTTTTCTATTTTCTCTAAATGTTCCAACCTCACTTTAGATTCTTTGTCTCCAGAACGGGCAGAGCCTTGGCACTTGTCAATCTGTTTTTCTATGGTCTGAAGATCAGCAAGATTGAGTTCTGTTTCAATCACTTCTATATCTCTAATAGGATCTATGCCTCCCATGGTATGCACCACATCTGGATCTTGAAATAAACGAACCACATGCACAATCGCATCCACTTCCCGAATATTAGCTAAAAATTGATTTCCCAGACCCTCGCCAGAACTCGCGCCTTTAACTAAGCCTGCAATATCCACGAATTTAATAGTAGCTGGGGTAACTTTTTCCGGATTAAAAATTTCCTTTAAGCGTTTAAGGCGTGTATCTGGCACACTCACAACACCCACATTAGGCTCAATGGTGGTAAAAGGATAGTTAGAAGAAGGGGCATGAGCAGAAGTTAACGCGTTAAAAAGGCTGGATTTCCCTACATTGGGCAGGCCAACAATACCGATTTCCATGCTTAAGGAACCAAAACTAAAGAATCTCGATGAATCACTTCAACTTGAACCGCATTTTTAAGAATCTTTTTAATTTCGCTGGATTTTCTTCCTTTAATTTTTTGAAGTTCATCAGAAGAAAAAGAAACAATGCCTCGGGCAAATTCCTGACCATCTTCAGCTTTTACCCTGACCACATCTTTTTTAACAAAATTTCCTTTGACCTCTAAAACCCCTGCTGATAAAAGGCTCACTTTTCTTCCTTTTAAAATAAGCTCTGCTCCCTGATCCACAAAAATTTCTCCCTTTGGAACCGCGCCAAATAGGATCCATTTTTCTTTAGCTGTCAGAGAGCCTGCGGGAACGAATTTTGTTCCAATGGGTTCCCCGCGCAAAATCTCGCTTAAAACATTTTTTCTAAATGCATTGGCAATGATCATGGTAACACTGCTAGCTGTAGCGATCTTTGCCGCTTCTATTTTAGATCCCATGCCTCCGGTCCCCAAACTGCTTTTTATCCCTTTCCAAACCATTTTTTCAATTTCCGGAGTTATTTGAGGAATTAAAGGAAGGATCTCTGATTCTTTGCCTTTTTGAGAAGAATAAAGACCATCCACATCGCTTAAAATAACTAAAAGATCCGCGTCAATTTTTGCAGCCACCAAAGCTGAAAGTTGATCATTATCCCCAAACCGAATTTCTTCTGTTGCTACAGTATCATTCTCATTAATAATCGGCACAATGCCAAACTTTAAAAGAGTTAAAAGGGTTTGACGCGCGTTTAAATATCTTTGCCTATCGCCAAAATCTCCTCTGGTTAAAAGCACCTGAGCTACCATGAGATTGTCGTTTTTAAAAAGCTGCTGATAGGTTTGCATGAGAGAGACTTGCCCAAGAGCTGCCAAAGCCTGTTTTTTAGCAATATCCTGGGGCCGATCCTGCCAAGACAAAGATTTCATTCCCATGCCAATCGCTCCGGAAGTAACCAAAAGGAGCTCTTTACCTTCAGAACGAATCCTAGAGAATTCCTGAACTAAAGAGCCAAGCGTAGAATGAGCCGCATCTGCTTCTGCCAAACTTTTAGTTAAAACAGAAGTCCCAATCTTGATGACAATTCTTTTAAATTCTTTCATGATTTATGTCTGTAAAATTAAAAAAATTTGCTTTTAATCAGTCTAATATCTTACCATTTCTAAATTGTGTGTAAAATGGAACTAAAATAGTATGTGCCTTCTTTAGTTTCCAAAATCTATTATGTTTAAAAATAAACTCACATTCAAAATCGAAACCTTTCTGGGTATTGGCGGAGTTGTTCTGCTTGCATGGATGATCCATAAAATTGGGCTGCCGCTTTTAATAGAAAATCTTAAAAATTTCGGAGTAGTTCCTATGGTTTTTCTTATTTTATTCTACACCTTAGCTCAAATTTTTTTCTGCCTTGCATGGTTTGTGATCCTTAAAAACATAAATACAAAGGTAGGTTTCTGGGAAACATTCCTTGTTTATGCGGCAGGAGACGCTTTAAATATGACAGTCCCTTCTGGAAACCTAGCTGGGGAACCTGTAAAGGTCATGCTTTTCAAAGATAAAATCCCCTCAACTCAAAGCATCTCTTCAGTGACCATTTACAAATTTGCTGATTTTATCTCTTTAACTTTATTTTTACTTGCAGGATGGCTCTTTCATTTTTTCTTTTATTCTCTGCCTTTAAGCTGGAATATTGCCGCAGGTGTCATGATTTTTGGCATGACCCTTGTCTCTTTACTACTGTTTGTTCTGCAAAAAAAAGGGTTTTACCTTCCTACAGGAAAATGGCTTTCCAAAATCACTCTTTTAGAGAGTTGGATTGTAGGCAAGTTGGAATCAGCTCATTTAATAGATCAAGATATTAGAAACTTTTATCTTGATCACCCTGTAAAATTTTTTCAATCCATCCTTTTTAATTTTTTAGCTTGGTTTGGCGGAGTCATAGAAATCATGCTTTTTATGAAATTCCTTGGGCTAGAAACCAGCTTTCAAGCTGCCTTCACCATAGAAACATTTTCACTCTTTATTAATAACCTTGCTTTTTTTGTGCCAGCGCGTTTAGGAGTAGGGGAGGGGGGACGAGTCCTGCTTTTTATTACTCTGGGATACCCTGCCTCTAGTGGAATGTCTTATGGAATTATACGCAGAATTCGGGAAACTGTTTGGGTCGGGTTTGGTTTGGGAGTTTTACTTATTCGTAAAAGGAAGTTGAAACCAGATCATTCGCCTACTAATGACTTAAACCGAATAAGTGAATGATCCGGGTTAGTTAGAAAAAGTTTTTGGAGAGTAGTTAAACTCCATGTCGCGGATATAGACAAGATCTCCTGCTTGGCACCCTTTTTTTTCTAAAGCTTTTTCCACTCCCATTTTTTTTAAAATATTTTGAAACCTGCTCACTGCTTCATCCTGTTTAAAATTCGTCATTGCAAAAAGCCTTTCAACTTTTTTACCTTTAACTCTAAAACCATTTTCCTCTTTTTCAATTGCAAACTCATCTTCAAAAATAAATCGTCCTACTGCGCTTTCTTTAGGGATTTCCTCATCCACAGGTTCTTTAATGGTTTTTAACTTCTTCACAACCAAAGCAAGAAATTCCTGAATTCCATGTCCTGAAACTGCTGAAACACTTAAAACCTCTTTACTCTTTAAAGCTTTTTTAAGTTTTTTTACCTCTTCTTCAGCTCCTGTTAAATCCATCTTTGTCATGACAACCACAACCGATTTCTTAGCTAATTTTTGGCTGTAATGGCACATTTCTTTTTGAATGGCGCGAACATTCTCTAAAGGCGTTTTCCCATCATACCCAGAAACATCCACTAAATGAACCAACATTCTGGTCCGTTCCACATGCCGCAAAAACTCTAAGCCCAAACCTTTGCCTAGATGCGCTCCTTCAATCAATCCTGGAATATCTGCCACAACAAAACTTTTTTCTTTAAACTGAGCTACTCCTAAATTAGGGGAAAGAGTGGTAAAAGGATAATCTGCAATCTTAGGTCTGGCTGCGGAAATTCTAGAAAGCAGGGTGGATTTTCCCGCATTAGGGCATCCTATAAGACCTACATCTGCTATTAATTTTAGTTCTAAATCTAAAGGTACGGTTTCTCCGGGCTCTCCTTTTTCCGCAATCCTTGGAGCATTATTTCTAGAAGTTTTAAAAGAAGCATTGCCTCTTCCTCCACGTCCTCCATTGGCAATAAGCAAAACCTCTTTATCTTTACGCAAATCCCCTAACATTTTCCCTTCTCTAAATATTACAGTTCCGCAAGGAACTAGAATCTTAAGGTCTTGCCCGCTTTTTCCGGCTTTGTCCCAGCCGCTTCCAGCAGTTCCATTTTCTGCTTTAAAATGAGGATGATTAATAAAATCTAAAAGGGTAGTAATATTTTGATCCGCAACAAAAAATACATCTCCTCCTGGTCCGCCATTGCCGCCATTTGGGCCGCCAAAAGGAATATATTTTTCCCTGCGAAAGGAAAGGCAGCCGTCGCCGCCAGATCCTGCCTGAACAATAATATGAGCTTTATCAATAAACATAAGGTATTTTAAAAGGCTTGGCCTTTTGATAGCCGAGCGCCTATAGGGAAGAAAATAAAAAGATGGTAAACTTTAAAAATAAATTTTAGGAGGGATAAACGCTAACTTGCTTTTTGCCTCGTTTAAACCATTCGAACTTTACAACGCCGTTAATCTTAGAAAAAATCGTATCGTCAGAGCCCATGCCTACATTTATGCCTGGAAAAAATTTAGTTCCACGCTGACGAACAATCACTGAACCAGCCAAGATATGTTCTCCGCCAAACGCTTTAACGCCTAATCTTTGTCCGTGACTATCTCTCCCGTTAGAGCTTGACCCTTGGGATTTAGTATGCGCCATGTTTAAAGACTGATCTCCTTTACTTCAATTTCCGTTAAGTTTTGCCTATGGCCTTGCATTTTTTTATAACCTTTTTTAGATCGTTTCTTAAATATAATAACTTTATCCGCCCGAAAATGCCTCACTACTTTTGCCACAACTTTACTGTTAGCCACAAAAGGTTGGCCAATCTGTAGGCCAGAGCCATTGTCCCCATTAATCAATAAAACTTCTGGAATTTGCACTTCAGCGCCTAGTTCTTGAGGAAGTTTCTCCACGCTAAGCCTGGTTCCATTTTCTACCCTATATTGTTTTCCGCCTGTTTGAATAATCGCGTACATAAGGTATCAATCATAGCAAAAAAAATAGAAATAAATCAATAGTAAATTCCACAAACCAATCCGTCTCACGCTGCCCTTAAAGGTTCTCATCGCAAAATAGAAAAAATCATCTCCCTTTGCGCTCTTTGCGAATCTTATCAAATGCAAAGGACAATTTTTCTATATCGGAACGGTCTTGAGAACGGCCAGTTTTATTTTTAATCTTTATGAGTTTTTTAAGACCAGCAAAATAGACTTTTGTATTTCCATAGTTTGCGATTACTTTATTTTTCCAAATTTCCTGAAAAGAACATCCTTTTACAGAGGTGATGAGATCAATCCGTACAGGCTCATATCCTAATTGAATAATTTGTTTGGGAAGGCTAAAATCTTCTGCTGTAAGATTGAGAGACGAAAATCCAAATTCTTTCAAAACATCGCAGATTTTTCTACCATTGACTAAGGTGGGTTCTACTAAAATATCAATGTCTTTCGTATAACGGGGAAACGCATGAAATCCAACTGCAAATCCTCCAACAATACAATACTTGACCTTATGTTTGTTGAGTAATCGTAAGAACTCTTCGTAATCTTTTTCTACTCTTTCCATGTTTTAAACCCTTTATTTTAAAAAACTGATCTCTAAGAAACTGTACTGTATCAAGCCTTTCTGAAGCAGACATTGAGAGATAGTAGTTTTTATCGAATAGCTCCGCATCTTTAAAAGATTCTGCTTTATGAATCCAAATTTTATTCATTTGTAGGCATTGATTTAATAGGGTTTGCATCATTTTATAACATTAAATTTATGTGATCAAATGTATTTGCCAATCTCACCTTAAAGGTTTATAATTTATTTAAAATGAGATCCTGGATGCAAATCTCTTTTGTTTATCTTTGGAATGATAGAATATTTAATAATTGGACTTGTGATTAGCGCGATCTATAAACCGAAACAGATCTAAAAGGATGGGGAAAAAGTTTTTTGAGTTTTTCAGATTTAGTTTTTCCTTCTTTATCCAGATAAAGCACAACCATTTCTTTACTAAACTCTGCCAGCGCTTGCAAACAAGCTCCGCAAGGAGTGATTCCCTTTTTCCCAACCGCTATTACAGCAAGCGCTAAAAAATCTTTTTCTCCTTCAGAAACTGCTTTTACCAAAGCCACCCTTTCAGCGCAAAGAGTTAACCCATAGGAAGCATTTTCCACATTGCATCCAGTATAAATGCGCCCTTCCCTTGTTAAAAGGGCAGCGCCCACTTTTAATTTAGAGTAAGGAGCGTAAGCGAATTCTACGGCGCCCTTTGCCGCGTGAAAAAGTTTTTTAGCCTCTCTTTTTTTAATCAAACTCGATTTTTGTTTATTTCTTCTGAATGTATTTGCCAACTATCAAATCTAACTTCTTTAAAGTTTTCTTATTTAAATATTTAGGATTGGTTTGTATCGCAAACTGGGCTGCGCTGGCGCATTCACAGCTTCTTTCCCTAGCCAATTTAGAAATACTGGCTTTGATCAAATTTTTAACATTTGCCACATTCGCCTGAATCGTAGCCACCACTTTATCCACGGAAACTTCTTCCCCTTCTTTCCATACATCATAGTCTGTCACTAAAGCGATGGTGATATAACAGATTTCAGCTTCCCGAGCTAAACGAGCTTCAGGCAGATTCGTCATTCCAATAATAGAAAAACCCAAATTCCTCCAAACGTTCGACTCTGCCTTAGTAGAAAAATTTGGACCTTCTATGATCACAAAGGTTCCTCCTTTATGAATCGGAAGCCCTAACTCTTGCGCGGTCTGGTGCACCCGATCTGTTAAAATAGAACAATAAGGATTTGCAAAAGGGGTGTGCCCTACTACGCCTTCTCCATAAAAAGTAGATCCCGGACGAGATTTAGTCCGATCAAAAAGTTGGTCTGGAATGACAAAATGGCGCGGTGGCAGCTCTTCTTTTAAAGAACCGCAGGCAGAAACAGAAATAATCTGCTCTACTCCTAAAGATTTTAAGGCCCAGATATTTGCTCTGGAATTAAGTTCAGACGGCAAAATCGTATGGCCACGACCATGTCGGGGCAAAAAAGCCACATGGACTCCTTCCACAGTTCCTAACATAATAGAATCTGAAGGATTTCCAAAAGGGGTTTTTATTTTAATCTCTTTTAGATTTTGAATGCCTTCAACTTCATAAACTCCGCTTCCCCCAATCACTCCAACCTGCGCTTGATTTTTTAAACCTTTCTTCTTCATTTTTTTTAATTTCCTCCCTCATTGGTTCCAGCTAGCCCGATGGGCTAACTAAAACTTTAACTGATTTTTGTAAATCTTTTAAAAGAAGCATGGGCAGGTTGCGCTCTTTCCAACGGTCTAATTCCAAATAAAAAATACAATCCACCTGCTCTCCTTTTTTAAGTTCTGAAGCAAAGCTTGCCATATCCCAGCCTACAGCTCTTAAACTTTTGCCATGATGGCCGAGAGAGAGTTGCAAATGAGATTGTTCCTGCCCCAAAAGAGTGTGTCCAACCACCTCTGCTTGACGTAAAGAAAATAAAGGCGCTGGATTCCCTTCTCCCAAAGGCTCTAGTTTTTCAAGTTCCTGCATCAGCTCTAAAGAGATAGCGTTCAGTTCTAATTCCAGGTCAATCTCTACGCACGGCTCTAAAATTCTTAAATTTGGCGTCTGGTCTGCGATTTTTTTTATGCGCTCTCTTAAAAGATCAATATTCTCTTTGGTTATGCTCATCCCTGCTGCTGCAGCATGACCGCCATAACGAATTAAAAGATCTTTACACTGATTCAGCGCCTCTACTAAATTAAAAGAGGACAAGGAGCGCGCAGACCCTCTAGCCTCTTCCCCGTCTAAAATTAAAAGAATAATTGGCCTTTGAAACTCCTGCAACATCCTGTTAGCCACTATGCCTGTGACCCCATGCTCTACCCCTTCTGCAACCACAAAGATAATCTTGTCATTTTCTAGATCTGCTTGTTCTTTTGCCAAAGCTATAAATTTTTCTAAATTAATTTTTTGCAGAGTTTTACGATTTTGGTTTAATTGCGCCAACTCATTAAAAAGTTTTTCAGCTTCCTCTTCGCTATTGGTTAAGAGAAGCTGGACCGCTAAATGCGCTTTAGAAAAACGGCCGGCAGCGTTCATTAAAGGGGTGATCTTCCAGCCCACATCTTTTGCAGTAGGGCTTAATCTTATATTTTGAGAATTTCCATCTTCTTTTAAACCATTTTCCAGCAGAATTTTTCTTAAACCCACTTTCCTGGTTTGCAAAAGTTTAGTTAAACCATGCTTCACCACAATCCTGTTTTCTCCCACCAATGGCACAACATCCGCCACAGTGCCTAATGTAATGATGTCCAGCATATCTTCCAGAAAAAATTGCAAACGAGGATCGCGCAACTCCTCAATTCTCTTATAAACAATGGCTGTGGCTAAACAATCGTCTAAAGAACGATGCGCTTGCTTCATTTCAATTTTTAGTTCTTTGGCTAAAGCTCCTAAAGCATGGGACTCAAAAGGAAAAATCGTTCTGGAAAGAGAAAGTGTGTCAATCGTGCTATTTTGAAATTCTCTTCCCATTATTTTTTGAACTGCGGTTTGCAAAAATCCTAAATCGAATTTTGCATTGTGAGCAATAATGGTTCTGTCTCCTATAAATTTAAGAAGTTTAGGCAACACCTCTTTTAATGAAGGGGCATCTTTCACCATTTCTATTGTAATGCCATGCACCTCCTCGGCTCCTTTAGAAATAGGTTTTGTTGGACGAACCAAACTATGAAACTGGCCGCAGGGCACAAAATTGCGCAAAAGTAGAGCTCCCACTTCTATAATTTCATGGTCCCAAGAAGAAAGGCCAGTGGTTTCTAAATCTAAAACCACAAATTCCTGATTAAAAGTTCGATTAAAAGAAAACATTAAAGCATAAGAAAATTTAAAAGCAGTTAAACAGCCTGCCATCTGTTTCATTGGATAAATAGAATTTTTAAGATTAGGATTTACAATTGCATAGGCTTTAGGCAGCTCATCTGGAGGAAGATGATGGTCTGTGACAATCACCTCTACCCCTAAAGAAGCGGCAAACGCGATCTCTTCCACTTGTGATGTGCCGCAATCCGCAGTAATAATAAGCTTCACTCCTTCTTCTTTATACTTTTCAATAATTTTTTTACTCAAGCCATGAGAATCTTCAGCCGGAATAGTCCAGAGCACATCTGCCCCAAGCCCTTTTAAAGTACGCACTAAAATTGCAATGGATGTTACTCCATCCACATCCCGATCCCCAAAAATGAGAATTTTCTCATGGCTTTCCATGGCATGGCGCACGCGCACCACTGCTTTTTCCATGTTGGGCAATAAAAATGGATTATGCAGTTTGGCTAAATCCGGATTTAAAAATAGTTCCACCTCATTGGAAGAACCAATATTGCGATGTAGTAATAAAGTAGCCAAAGTAGGAGAAATCCCAAACTGAAGAGAAAGCTCCTCCACTTTTTTCTGATCTACTTTTTTATAAATCCATTTTTTTTGATTCATCGGATCACTTCATAAACTAACTTAAAAGGTTTTGGTTTTAACTTGCTAATTTTAATCCCTGCAAAAAAAGTTTTAGTTGCCGCATCCAGATTGTTATCACTATTATAATAAAACTCTGCAAGAGCTTCTCCTTTTTCTACGCTGTCCCCTATTTTTTTATGTAAAAAAATCCCTGCGGATGGGTCAATAGAATCTTCCTGTTTGTTCCTGCCTGCTCCTAAAAGCAAACTAGCTGTGCCAACTAAACGGGCATTTAAAGAATAGACCCTTCCTTTCCATGGGGAAAGGATCTCTTTTGTTTTTTTAGGTTGAGGCAAAATTGAGCTGGGATCTTCACAGACTTTAGGATCTCCTCCTTGCAAACTCACCATCTCTTTAAATTTAGCAAACCCCTGACCATTTTTTCTGGCAAGACTCACTTTTTCTTTTCCTTCTTTATGATTTTTTGCAACTCCTGCTAAAAAAAGCATCCAGCCCCCTAAAAAATCCACAAGTTCTATAATATCTTTTGTGCCTTGACTCTCTTTGCCTTGTAAAATCTCAATCGCTTGAGATATTTCCAAAGCATTGCCAATTTTAGCGCCTAAAGGTTGAGCCATATTAGTTACTAGAGCCACCATTTTTTTATTGCTTCTTTTCCCTATCTCTACCATGGTTTTAGCTAACTTTACAGCATTTTTCTTCTCCTGCATGAAAGCTCCATCTCCTGTCTTTACATCTAAAACTAAACCATCGCACCCTTCCGCGAGTTTTTTTGAAAGAATACTGGCTGTGATCAAGGGAATGGAATCTACAGTAGCAGTCACATCGCGCAAAGCATAAATTTTTTTATCCGCAGGAGCGATTTTTTCAGTTTGTCCAATCATGGCTACTCCAATTTTTTTCAACTGGCTAAAAAATTCCTCTTTTGTCAGCCCAACTCTAAAATTTGGAATTGCCTCTAACTTATCTAATGTTCCTCCTGTGTGAGCTAGTCCCCTTCCAGAAATCATGGGCACAACAACTCCAAAACTCGCTATTAAAGGAGCAAGGATGAGGGAAGTCCCATCTCCAACCCCGCCAGTAGAATGTTTATCCACTTTTGGGCCAGAAATGGAAGAAAGGTCTAGGTTCTCCCCGGTTCCACGCATGGCTTGAGTTAAAAACAAGGTCTCCTTATGATCCATTCCTCTTATAAAAGCAGCCATTAAAAAAGCAGCAGCTTGATAATCTGGAATTTCGCCCTTAGTAAAAGAATCAACAAAAAATTCAACCTCTTCTTTGGAAAGAGAGCCTTCATTCCTTTTCTTAATAATAATGTCGTACATTCTCATAAATTAATATTATTTTTAACTGCCTTATTTTTTAAGATAGATTGGGAAATTACAAGCTAAGTTCTTTTGTAAAACTTTTACCAATTTTTAAAGGGGAAATGCCAAAAATCTCCGCAATGGTTTGGCCGCAATCTGCAAAGGAAGATCGTATTCCCAGATTCTTTCCTCCGGGGAGCTCTTTTCCATAACAAAGAATAGGAACATATTCCCTTGTATGATCTGTGGATTGGTCTGTAGGATCGTTTCCATGATCCGCGGTAATCATGAGCAAATCATCTTTACGCATCACATCAAAAAAAGATGGTAAAAAATGATCAAACTCCAATAAGGCTTGGGACAGTCCTTTCGGATCCTGCCTGTGGTTATACAACATATCAAAATCCACAAGATTCACAAATAAAAAACCATCTGTAAATGCAGCTTCTTGTAAAGTCTGCAAACTCTTTTCCATCACCTCTTTGTTTGGCCCGGCTGACACATGACGGCTAATGCCTCTGCCTGCAAAAATATCCCAAATCTTGCCAACGCTGATGCAAGGAATTTGACGAGCTTGCATCTCATCTAAAAGTGTCTGGGAAAACGGTTCTAAAGAATAGTCGTGTCTGTGATGCGTGCGCGTAAAAGATCCTGGCAGCCCAACAAATGGGCGGGCAATCACCCTCCCCACAGCATGTTCGCCTTGAAGCATGGAACGCGCGATCTTACAGATTTCATACAATTTTTCTAAAGGAATGATCCCTTCATGCGCAGCCACTTGAAAAACAGAATCTCCAGAAGTGTAAACAATTGGAGAACCTGTTTTATAGTGCTCCTCTCCTAATTGCTTAATGATCTCTGTGCCGGAAGCTGGAATGTTCCCTAATATTTTTCTGCCAATTTTTTTTTCAAACTCCTGAATCAACTTTTTAGGAAAACCATGAGGATAAGTTGGCAAAGCTTTTTCTGTGATCACACCCATCATTTCCCAATGGCCAGTGGTTGTATCTTTGCCTTTGGAAAGTTCAGCCATTTTTCCATACGAGCCAATCAGCTTTTTTGGTTCTTCTTGTTGCGCGCGAAGTTTTGCTAAAAAACTTAAACCTAAACTCTCTAAATGAGGAAGCCAAACACCGCCCACAGCCAAACAAGCATGTTCCAAAGTATGGGATCCCTCATCTCCATACTCTTTTGCATCCGGCAATTCTCCTACCCCAAGAGAATCCAAAACCATTAAGATTATCCGACGATATTGACTCTTCATTTTTCTGTAATTCAGTCTATTATTTTTAGCTAATGTTGTCAAAATTTTTGTCAAATGATATACTTTTATTTTGCTATAAAATTCCACTGACTCTTAAAAAAAGGAATAAAAAAGAAGTGCGCCCCATGATGAAAGAACTTAAAAGTACACAGCCTGCTCTTCATTTAGAAGAGGAAGAGATCAAACGGCTTAAAGAAATCGCAAAAGAGTTGCGGATCTGGATTATCCGGATGATTCAACAAGCAGGTTCAGGCCACCCTGGCGGATCCCTTTCTGCCATAGATATTCTAACAGTTCTTTATTTTAATACCATGCGTCATAGAGCCCAAGAGCCTGAATGGCCCCTTCGGGATCGTTTTATTCTTTCTAAAGGGCATGGGGTTCCTGCTCTTTACGCTGTTTTAGCTAAATCCGGTTATTTTCCCATGGAAGAACTCCTTACCTTAAGAAAAACAAACAGCCTTTTACAAGGACACCCTGTAGTAAATACTGTGCCCGGGATAGAAGCATCTACTGGATCCTTAGGGCAAGGCCTTTCAATAGCGCAAGGCATTGCGCTTGCCTCTAAAATGGATGGATCTCTTTATAGAGTTTATTGCATGATTGGAGACGGGGAATCGCAAGAAGGACAAATTTGGGAAACAGCAATGTCCGCTCCTAAATTCAGTTTAGATAATTTGGTTGTTTTTCTGGATTATAATAAAGGACAAATTGATGGCCATGTTCATCAAATAATGGATTTAGAGCCTTTAGTTGAAAAATGGACTGCGTTCAACTGGCATGTGCAAGAGATTGACGGACATGATATAGCTAAAATTTTAAGCGCCTTAGATAAAACCAAAGGAAATGTAGGAAAACCGCATTTAATTATTGCCCATACCGTAAAAGGGAAGGGGGTTTCTTTTATGGAAAACAATATTGACTGGCATGGTAAAGCGCCTAATCCAGAAGAGGCAGAACGGGCCATTAAAGAAATTGAAAAAATCGAAATAAATTAAAATGGCATTAAAAGCAACCCGAAACTCATTTGGAGAAACCATTGCTAAACTTGCAGAAAAAAACATGCAAATTGTAGTGATGGATGCTGACCTTGGCAAATCTACCATGACTGGAGAATTTGCCAAAAAGTTTCCAGACCGGTATTTTGAAATGGGCATTGCAGAACAAAATTTAATTGGAACCGCTGCTGGTTTATCTTTAGCAGGCAAAATCCCTTTTGCCACTTCCTTTGCCTGTTTCCTTGTAGGCAGATATGAAACGATCCGCATGTCTGTCTCTTACTCTAACTCCAATGTAAAACTTGTTGGCACCCATGCAGGCATTGGCATTGGAGAAGATGGGAATTCGCAAATGGGGCTGGAAGATATAGCGCTTTTAAGATCTTTGCCCAATATCGCAATTTTGCAGCCTTCAGATGATCTTGAAACCCAGCAAGCAGTAACCTGGGCAGTGAATTATAAAGGGCCTGTTTATTTACGGTTAACTCGCCAAAAATTGCCTGACATTCATAAAGAAAATTATAATTTCCAATTTGGCAAAGGAGATTTAGTTAAAAGCCCGTCTCAACTAAAATCTAAAAATAAAGGGATCGCATTGATTGCAACAGGCGGGGTGGTTTACAATAGTCTTCAAGCCTCAGAAGAATTAGAAAAAGATGGTATTTCTATTCCAGTAGTAAACATACATACCATAAAACCTTTAGACCAAGATTTGATCTTAACCCTGGCAAAAGATTACAAAACCCTGCTTACCATTGAGGATCACAACTCTATTGGCGGGCTGGGCAGCGCAGTGAGTGAAGTCATTGCAGATCATGGACTTGGCATCAAAGTAGTTCGCCACGGAATCCCAGGCTTTGGTCATTCTGGCTCTCCAGAAGAGCTTTACGAAAAGTTTAGCTTCTCCTCCTCAAAAATAAAAGAACTCATCCGTTCCATTATTTAATTCTCCAATAAACTAGCTATTATTTCGGCACATATTATGAACTATGCCGAAAGAGCTGTCAATTTGAGAGAACAGAAAAAAAGAAGCAGTAATTTTACCTGCTCCTTTTTTCTAAAAACCTGTGAGCTTTATTTTATCTGCGTTGCGCGTCTTGGGGGTTGGGCCAAGGAGTAATTTTTTGGGCTAAAGCAACCGCTGCCTGATTGGTTTCTGGCACAAGATGAACTCGTAAAGCCTTCTCCACCAGCTCTCCTACTTTTCTTTCTACAAAAGCTTGAGCTGCTTCTTGTGGATTAATCACCAATTTTCTAATGCGATATAAGGCTTCTCCTTCCCATAAATTCTCGCCTTTTGCATCGGTTAAAGACATTTTCATCTGCACTTTTTTGCTGATCCAAAAACCAATATTGATCTCATTAAAATCTTCCACGGTGGAATAGAGCAATCCTTCTGCTCCTAAACTCTTACAAATATTTTCTGCTCTATAAGCTTTAAGCTGACCTCCGTCACTAATGCCCATTTTCTGTAATTCAGCGTCCTGAGCTTTGTTGGCAATGGAATAATAGCCTTTAGTGGTCAGCATCACGCCGCCTGCTCTTTGCACCACTTCCACCGCAGTCAAATCATTGGAATGGTTGTCTGGTGGAAGAATAGCGATCAAATCCGGCATTTGAGCCCCGGATTTAGAAGAGATCAGATTTCCTTTAATTTTAGGAATACCGCAACCTGAAATTAAAATGAATAATGGCAGTACAAAAACAAAACTTATTTTTTTAAAAGTCATTAGGGCACCTCCCTTGCAATCCGGCTCACAAGCTTTTTCATGGGCGCGTTCCATGGGGTAAAACTTAAACCCGCCCCGCTGGCAGCGCTCCCAGCAACAATCACTTTTCCATTTTTTGTGTCCAGCATGCGCACGCTTAAAGAAAATACTGGATTTTGTTGGGAACCAGCTACTGTGACCAATAGAATCGCGTCAGCGCCCAAATTTTTTCCAACCTGAACCGCTTGCGGAATAGTGTAACCTGTGGTTTGAACAAAAGCCTGTTTCCACATTGACTTATTAGGGTCATACCCTTCAAATCCCATTTTCTTTAACTCTTGCATAATCTGATCTTGAGAAATAAATTCATAACGCCCAGCGAGTTCTGCTTGCGCATGCTGCAAAAATTTAAGAGTTAAAGCATTGGTTTGCACAATAGTGTCCTCGGCGTGCCGCGCGTTTGCATCCTGAAAAGGAAGCACAGCTAATTTTTTTGTTTTCTTAGCTAGGTCCGCATCGCGCACAAATAAATTTGAAGTGGGCCCGCAACTAGACAAAAATAAACTAATTCCAATCAAAAATAACAGAGATTGTTTTCTCATCATCCATTCTCCTTTTTATTGAGCCATCCGGCAAAGATCCCCTGGTCCTGGAGACCGGCCTGTTTTTACAATAGCTTTTGAACCATTCTCGCCAAAAAAACTATCAATCACAAGTTCACCTAATTTTTCTTCTGTGCGTCCAATCACAAGACCGGTTTGAGGGCTTTTAATTTCCCGTCCTAATTTATAAGCTGCTAATTTTTGCCCTACTTCTAACCCTGAATCCATTCCCGCATCCAAATAAACTGTGGATCCGTCCACATCCGCCACTCTGCAGCTCCAAGGCTTTTTATTAATTTGAGAGGTAATATTGATGGTCATTTGTGAAACTGCTGCGCGCAGCGCATCCCCTTCAATACTTTCCGCATACCCGCCTCTTGTGCCAAGCCCAAGGAATGAGCCTGAACCTACTTTAGAAACTCCTTTGCCAGAATCAGCAAAAAGAATTTGACCGGTTTCTGCGTCCACGACCCGCACATCTATGGTACAGGTAGCTTCTTGCCTTTTAGTTTGAGTGATCAGATAATCTGAGCCAGTTGTTCTCACCCCAAAATTAGAGATTGCGCCAGTCACAATAGCATTCAGTCCCAAGACTTTTCCCATTTGCGCTGCTGTGTTAGGGTCTATGGCTCCGGTCAAACCTAATTTCTGCTCTTCTAAAAGTTTATTGACTTTTTCTCTTTCCACCACAATAAACTTTCCTGTTTTTACCAGCTCTGTGATTAGAATATCTGAGGCAGCTTGTCCTAAACGAGTCTGCCCATAAGCTGTTTTGTTTTCAAAATCAATCACACCCACGCGCCGTTTAGGGCCTGTATATTTAGATTCCACTTTTTCTGTAACATTCGCTGAAACATCTTGCTTCATTTTAACGCCCATGGTGCCTGCGCAGCCGCTTAAAAACAGTAGTCCCATGCTTAAAACTATCCCTTTTAATCTATTCATTATTTCAATTTTCCTCCTTATTCAATTTTAAAAATAAAAAATTTAAGCTCCTAACTACGGGGCTCTCCCCAAGGCTTCTTTGAAGGAGAGATTGTAAAGCATTTTCCACTCATCTCTCCACACTATCGCGCTAAAGGCAAATTTCTTAAAACAAGCTCCGCTACAGCGCGACTTTCCTGCAACAAAAAAGTTCCTGCCATTTTTTCCAGCTGTCTTTCAGCAATCTGCCTAATGCCGGCTTTTCTGGCTTCTTCCACTGAAAGATGTAATTCTGGATTGGTCCAGCTTTTTTCATCTTCCCAAAGCAATTTGCCTGTTTTTGCTTCTATCAATTTAAAATTCGCTTTTACGGTTCTTTTCCTTCCAAACCCAAAAGGAAAATCTACAAAACTAATGACATTTCCGTAAAAAAGCCCATCCACATTTAAAGTTTCTCCCAACTTTTGGAAAGAAACGCTGGTGAGCTGTCCGCCTTCATTAATGCCAAACTTCTTTAGTAAAATCTGATCCAGCTTATTCTTTTCTAAAGATAAATATCCTCTTTTAGGAAGAATCTCAATAAAAGCTTTCCTTACAGTTTCCGGCGCATCCACATCATTAGTTTCATTGGTAAAAGGAAGCACAGCCACATGAATAGGAAATAGAGAGTCTTGCGCAATGTACTTTGGTCCTAATGAGCATCCTATAAGAAATATCACCAGAAGCGTGATAATCTTTAAAGATCTCATTTCTCATTCTTACTGAACCTTTAGTTCTAAACTATCTTGTGTTTGAGCAACCACCTGCGCTCCCAAAGAAGCTTGGCTGGAAATTGCATTCGCAAGATCGCTGGATGTAACTGAATTCACTTTCACTTCCATTTCAGCTCTTCCTTCAGAAAAAGAACGCATGTAAATCTCGCCAACTCCTTGGGTTTTAGATATAAAATCCTTAATGTCTCTTAAACGATTTAGATCCGCTAACCCTTGAACAATCACTAATACAGTAGAACGCCGAGCAAGTTCATTGGCCACCCGGGATGCTAAATCATTAGCGGCATTTTTCCCTGCTTGAGACATTGCTTTTTGAGAAGCTGCTTCTTTAGTTGCATCCAGCCCTGAACCTTGCAAAGAAACTGTGGCTAAGATCTCCCCGGTTTGCGCCTTAATAGCTTTGCCGGTAAGAGTGGCTCTATAAGAAATTAATCCTCCCAACCCTTCGGTAGTAATCGGTGAAGCAATTGCTTTCCCTGTTACCACTACCTCTGCATTTAACTTTTCCACAATGGGTTTTAAAGCTTTCTCCATATTGCCGCTCAAAAGCTGTTGCGTAGCTTCAGCGACTCTGATTGCAGCCAGCTCAGAGCGATCCACAACTTTATAACCTCTCTCTAATAACCCTTGAGCAATCGCATCCGTGCAAGCGCTGCCAGAATCTTCAAACCCCTGAATGGTTTCATCTAAGAGAATAGCCACTCTTGGATTGCCAACCATAGGAGCCTGCAAAACTTCTAACTCTTTTAAGTCATTCTGGATTTGCTGATAAGAAACCAAAGCTCGGATTTTCGTGTGATAAAGTCCGTCAGCTTCTTGGCCTTCCTTAATGACCTCATGTTTTTTTACATAGCCGTCAGTTTTGCCTAAAATATTTTGCTGAATCGTAATCGCTTTATCCACCATGGTGCGCGCGGAAATAAAAATACCCACAACTTTTTCAATCGCATTTTTGTAGGCATCTGCCAAACTAGCTCGTTTGGTTGCAATCAGGTCATTCGTAACAGCAGAAAGACCTTCAGCTTCAACCACTTCGCCATCCACAGTTTCTCCTAACTTCAAACGCTGTTTTTGCGCTGAAGCGCAGCCATTCAAAAATAGAGCTGCTGTGGAATAAAAAATAAACAGACTAAGAAACAACAAAAAAGAAGATTTGTTCTTCATTAAAAGCTCCTTAAAAGCACGATTGCCAAAATTCTAAACTATTTTCCTCTGATCTCTTTAACTTGATCTATAAATTTCTTTTTATCCAAACGGATCGTTACCACGCAGCCATCATCGCTGGTCCATTCTCTTTTAACCACAGCTGCTCCGCGCAAGGTATTGCTCACAACTCCCTGAATTCTTTGGTCTGTAGTGATCGCTTGTTCCACAGTGGTTGTGGCATCAATCTGCTGTCCTTTAAGATAAGCCAACATTTTTTCTTCTGCTATTTTTCTGCCTGCTGATTCAGATAAAGACCTTTTTTGAGACATATTCTCAATGGTCTGGTCCGCAGCTCCGATGCCGTCAAATTCAATGTAACGATCTGTTTCTACCGTTGGGGTATCAATAGTTTTTGCAATTTCACCTTTTTTAACTTTGGATACAGCTTTCCCACCTGCGCAACCAGCAATGCTGAACGCTAAAATAGTCACTGTTAGAAAAGAAAACCATGCTCTGTAAGTCATTTTTCTTGCCTCCTTTATTTAGTTTATGCTTAAAAAAAGTTCGTTAATGAAATTTTTAACTCTTAAAGACACTTCTTTAAAGAATAAACTTTTTCTATCACTTTCAACTGAAGTACGGCATTTTAAAAGAATAGCCCATCTTCAAAATTTCAGTCCTCTTTCTCTGCCTTGCCAAATGTTTCCACTTTTTCAGAGATAGATTGAAATCTTTCTTTTAAAGCGTTTTGGCTTTCCTTGCCTAAATCTTTAAGCTCAGACAAAAGTTCGTCTTTTTCATTATCCAATGTTTTTTGAACAGACTTTAAATCTTTTTTTAAACGTTTTACCTGTTTTTCAAGCCGGCCAATCTCTTTTTTATTTTTTTTCTCATCCGCCTCTTTTTTTTCTAAAATTTCTTTATCTATTTTCTCAATCTCTGTTTTTAAAGTAACTTCTCTTTCTAGAGTGGAGCGAACTCTGGAGCTCCATCTCTCAATGAATTTATTGCTGGAAACGATTTCCTGTTCATAAAAAGAAACCAAATCCTGCAAAAATTTTAGAAAACTTTCTGGTTCTTCTTTGGTAGGATTTAAAGTTGTTTTTTCAACCCCTTGCCTAGTTTCAGGAACTTCAGTCGCCTTTCCTTTTTCAGATGATTCAATTTGAGGCGGATTTTCTTTGGTTGCGGATTCTGCGGGAACTAGCGGCGCTGTTTGCGCTTCTTTTGAAGGTTCGTTTTGAGAGGTCAAGGCTGGAGTTTCTTCAGGAGCAGAATTTTTTTGTATGGAACTTGTCTCAGACTTCTTGTCGGCCGCTGGAGCGCTTTCAAGGGTTTGCAATTCTTCAGAATAAAGAGGAAAAGAAAATAAAAACAAAATTAAAAAAAGCTTTAATAAAAAATCCTTCATCATAACTTTAAACGACCTCTCTTCTTTATACGGATGAAAGGGGAACCTGAAATATAAATACGAGTTTAACAGAAAAGTGTTTAAAGTTCAAGGGATAAAAATAAATTTATTTTTAATTATGAACCTTCTTTCACTTTCAAACGGGGCAAAACAAAACGAAAAAAGGATCCTTTGCCAACTTCAGATTCAACCCAAATTCTTCCTCCATGCATCTCTACAATCGCCTTGCAAATAGATAGGCCAAGCCCTGTGCCGCCAGCAGAGCGAGTTAAAGAAGAATCCACCTGATAAAACTTCTTAAATATATTCCCCTGATCTTCTTTTTTTACGCCAATTCCAGTATCGGAAACGCTCACCAAGACAAAATCTCCCATGTTTTCTCCTGCCATTTGAATGGTCCCTTGCTTGGGTGTAAACTTAATCGCATTGGACAACAAATTATCCAAAACTTGCTTGATGCGAAATTCATCCGCAAAAACTTGTGGGAGGTTAGAAGCAACTTGCACAACAAAATTAATCTCCTTAGATTTAATGGTGGACTGAAAAGTTTCTTTGGTTTCCTGCAGAATTTTTTCCATGGATAAAGAAGCAGGCTGCAGTTTAATTTGGCCTGCTTCAATTCTGGAGATGTCCAGAAGATCGGAAATTAAAAAAGAAAGGCGTTCAATCGCGTTATAAGCTAATTTTAAAAACCGTTCCTGATCAGGATTAATTGGGCCAGCTTCCTGATTCATAACAATATTCACAAAACCTTTAATGGCTGTAACCGGTGTCCTTAATTCATGACTCACAACAGAAACAAATTCAGTCTTGATCTGGCTTAACCTTTCCAACTCTTTATTCGCTTCTACCAACTTCTCATAAAGTCGTGAATTAAGAATAATGGCAGCGGTACGTTCTGCAATGAGTTCCGCTAAACTCACATGGTAGGGCGTGAAAAAAAATTTTTCATGGCTGCCTAGCTTTAAGACTCCAAGAATATCTTGGCCGCTTTTTAAAGGGACTAACAATAGAGATTCTATCTCTGCCTCAATTTCTAAGTGATATTCAGAGCGCATCTGAGGAGTGATCTCATTTAAAATCTTAGATTTTCCTGAATTAAAAACATGAGCTGTTAAATGCTGGTCATCTCTTACCGACAGTTTAAGCAGTTGAGGTTCTAAAGGTTGATCTTGGATATAAGAAGCTCTGGTTATTAACTCTTTGGTTTCAGGCTCATAAACCATAAAAGAGCAGAGGTCGCACTTCTCAATCTTTCTTATGATAGCCACAATTTTCAAAAGCA
Organism: Elusimicrobia bacterium RIFCSPLOWO2_02_FULL_39_32; assembly: GCA_001800135.1. Classification (GTDB taxonomy): domain Bacteria; phylum Elusimicrobiota; class Elusimicrobia; order 2-02-FULL-39-32; family 2-02-FULL-39-32; genus 2-02-FULL-39-32. Next base: position 195,670 of record MGUU01000025.1, read on the forward strand.
CTTGATCTAAAACCGGATTAGCGTAAAAAACCTGAGTAATTTCCTGTAAAGCCATTAAAGCTGCTAAACGGTTTTTGGATTCTAAATCAAGATGCACGGTTTCAACACAAGAAGCTACGCGCACAGCAATGATGGAAAGAGCCCGAATCTCTTCCTCAGTTAAAAAGTCAGTGGGTTGTTCAATGGTCCTAGATAGGAACTCTTTCTCCTTCCAATTCGCTAAAACCATGACCCCCACACAAACTTGAGAGCTCTTTAAAGGGACCGCAACTAAAGAATGAAGCATCCGCGCGCTAAAATGATCTTTTAAGCTGCTGCTTGTTTTCCAGGGCAGCTCATCTTTTAGAGAACTCGGCTCACTCACAAAAATTTTTATCTCTTCAGACTTAAAAGCGTCTAACACTGCTTTTAAATAAGGGCCATACTCTGAATAATGTTCTGATTCCAAGATAAATTTAGAATGGTCCCCTTTTGGCAATCCAAAAGATGGGAACTGCGCAACAAGATGATTCCATCTTTCTCCATGAGAAAGTTTAAGAAAAAAACCTACAGCTTCCGCCTTAAAAATATCTTCTAGTTTCATGGCTACAATCTCAAACATGCCCTCTAAAGAAGGAGTTTCGCCTGCAGCCAGGGCAATTTCATAAAGCGCTTTTAATTCTCGAAATCGCCGGATCAGACGGTTGTTGGTAGAAGTCAATTCTTGGGTGACGACTGTCACTTCCGACTCTAATCGCCGATTAAATTTTTCCAATTTTTCCATCATTTGCGAATTATAAATGGTCACGCTTAAAATTTGCAAAAAAGGTTCTAAAAAGGCGATTATTTTTTCTTCGAAAAAATGTGATTTCTGGCTGGCAGCGATAAAGACCGCTAAAGTTTGCTGGTTTGGTATTCTTAAGGGCGCAATAAAAAATTGGTTAAACGGGATGTTTGATAAACCATGTTCTGAAAGATGAGATTTAATAAATTCTTTTTTTGAAAGAATAAATTTATCTCCGCTGGCAAATGCCTGTCCAATCGCTCCCTTTCCCAATGCGCATTTAAAATGAGAAACCCATTCTTCAGGGAAACCATCCTGAGCCTGGAACTTAAAAACCTGATCCTCTTCTAATAAAAGGCAGCCGCAGCCAATTTCAAAAATTTTCCTAGTTTCAGGAAGTACAAATTTTAGCGCTTCTTCTAATCCTTGCCCTGCGGCAAGAAGTTGGGAAGCGGCTAAAAGACTTTCCAAATTTCTTTTGTGGTTACCGAAAGAAGGTTCCACATGAGAAGAGAATAAATTAAAAAAATGAGAGAAAAACGATTTCAACTGAAGATAATTTCTCGAACTTTTTTTCGAAAACGTAAATCCCGACTTTGACACTTGAGTTAGCGGTCTCCGACGGGGAGGCATAGTTTGGACGGAGTTGTGGCACTACATTTTTTATCAT
>MGUU01000026.1 GCA_001800135.1 Elusimicrobia bacterium RIFCSPLOWO2_02_FULL_39_32
TACGGCTGCGACTACTTCTTTTTCCCTTTCTCCTTTCATCTAAAAAGTGACAGTTCTATTCAATTTAAAAGGTGACATTTCTATTTGAGGTTGACAGCCCATGGATTAAAATGTGTAGAAATTTTTTTATTTTCAAAAACTTTAAGCAACCATGCTCTCAACAGATAGTTGCTTTGTGTGACTTGAGAGCGCTCTTGAAAGGAAGTTGATCTTTTCAAAACCAATCACATTACCTTTCTTATCTTTTTTAAGAACAACTCCATGTCCAACTTCTTCACAAACTGCTTTCTGAGGTTTAGTAAACCATACGTCAAGGGTATTCCCAATTTTATCGTACACTACAGTTATCTTGGCCATACTTGCGCACCTTCCTTTATCTTATTCGTTAAATAGCAGGTAATCATAAACCCGTCTCCATTTAAATGTCTGCAAAATAAATTTTCATTGCTAATATTTTATTCTATTCTACCTCTTAGTTTCTCTATCTTCAATAGACTTAAAAAAATTAATTAAAAATGGTAAGATTCTTTAATGGGCAAGCATTTAAAAATTCTTTTTTTATTTTTTATCTTAAATTCCTGCCTGATTTTTTCCCAAGAAAATCTTTTCTCAACCACACTTAAAAGAGGGCCCGCAATCCATTTCGTCAATAGCGCGTCTCAGCCAAACTTGGTCAGCCCAAACGCAATCACTATTTCCTGGTGGACTGACGATGGATCAGACTCCATTGTGGAGTATGGAAAAACAACCTCATATGAAATAGGAAAGTTCCCTGGATTATCAAAAAGCAGTTTTAGCTTTACTTTAGAGCAGGGAGTGGGAGTTCAGCATTGGGTAAGCTTAACCAATCTTCAACCGCATACAAAATATTACTATCGGATTAAAAGTAATGGAAAAAATCTTGCGCCACAGGAAGAAGAAAAGGGAAATTATTATTTCATTACCCCAAAAGATCAGAACACAACCTCATTTACTTTTATTGCTTTGGGCGATACCGCAGACGGGAATCCGAATCAGGAAAAAATATGTGAAACCATTGATCGCTATCACAAAGACGCTGAATTTATTTTAATCCTTGGGGATGTGGTCTATGAAAAAAGCACGGACCCTGAATATGGAGAAAAGTATTACCCTTTAAATTATTACGGCCGTTTAATACGGCACAAACCAGTTATACCAACCTTAGGCAACCATGAAGAAAGAGATGGGACTCCTGATCAACAAGTTTATAGAACCCATCATTTTCTTCCTACTAATGGAGCGAAAACAGATGAAAGGACTTTTTATTTTACCTATGGCAATGGAGCTTTTTTCTGTTTGGACTCTAATTTAAGGAAAGAACCAATCTATAACCCTTCTGGTCTGCATTATGAATGGCTAAAAAAAAATTTAAACAAGGAAGACAAAACTTGGAAATTTGTCTTTTTTCATCATCCCATGTTTGGAGTTGGCACAGAAAAAACAAGATATTGTGAGGATGAAACTTGCTCCCAAGTCCCTTGCGCGGGTCAAAAAATCTGCGATAATAATGTGGAATGGCGCAAAGAGCTGATTCCTCTTTTTATTCAAAACAAAGTGAATCTTATCCTCACAGGACATGATCACAACTACCAAAGAACCTATAAAGTGAATACCTACAATGATGAAAGCGCAACTCCCTTTAGAGATGAAGAAAATGGAATCATCCATATTGTCAGTGGATCTGGAGGCAAATATTTAAGAAACATTTGGATGAGCCCATTGCCAGACTGGAGCGCAAGCCGCAATGGAGAAATTCATAGCTTCAGTAAAATTATAGTAAAGAAAGATGTTCTAGAATTTTATCAGTATGATAAAAATAATATTATTTTAGATTCTTTCACCCTTGATTTAAAAACAAATAGAAGAACAAAAAAACAAAAGTAATTTGCCAATTTATCTTTATTGAAATCTTAAAACATAATATGAATACCATAAAATTTATACTGATTTTATTTATCTTTATTTCTGGCTGCGCTAGGAAGTCAGCTCAATTTTCTGAAGGCAAAGCTCATTTTGTTGGTTATGGATGTAATACTTGCCATAGAGTTGGCGAGGTTGGAGGGATTCTAGGACCTGACCTTACAACCATAGGATTTAGAAAAAAGCAAGACTGGTTAGATCTTTGGCTTAAAAACCCGCCGGAATGGAAAAAAAATACGCTCATGCCTAATTTTTATTTAAAAGATCATGTGCGCAAAGCTCTTGTGGAATATCTTTCCAACCTTAAAGGAGAAGAGTTTAGAAAAGATACAGCCCCTTGGGATCGTCCTGAACTCATGCAAAATCCTATTAAAAGAGGAGAGGTTATTTTTAATAGAGTGGGTTGTGTGGGCTGTCATGCAAAAGAGGGAAAAGGAAGATATCCAAATAATAATGTGTCAGGAGGAGAGATCCCTTCCTTAACTTTGGTAGCGGATGGTTTTTCTAAAGAAGAATTAAAAGATAGAATTAAAAAAGGCTCTAAACCGCTCTCACAAAATCCGCATGCGCCTGATCCAATGATTGAAATGCCTGCCTGGGGCGACTATTTAAAAGAAGATGAGTTGGACGCTCTAGTAGAATATCTTTATTCTCTAAGGCCAGCGCTTTCAGCAGAAGAGGCTTGGTAAAATAAAAATTTAATGGAACGAACAAAACTAAATCATTTTGCGATTTTCGTATCTGTAATTACTTTTTTCTTAATTATAGCTGGGGCTCTAGTTACCTCTACAGGTTCTGGTCTTGCAGTGCCAGATTGGCCATTATCTTTTGGCAAATTTTTTCCTGCCATGACCGGAGGCGTGCTCTTTGAACATAGTCATAGGATGATTGCTGGAACTGTTGCAATTTTAACTGTTCTATTATCAATCTTTCTCTGGTTTAAAGAAGAGAGAAAATGGGTGGCATGGATCGGATCTGGCGCTGTTGGGGTTGTGGTTTTGCAAGCCCTGTTAGGAGGCGTAACAGTTCTGTATGGGCTTCCCCCATTTATTTCTATTGCACACGCTGTTTTAGCGCAAACTTTTTTTTGTTTAATGGTAAGCATCGCGCTTTTAACAAGCCCTTCATGGAACAGGAAAGAGCCGCCTGCACTTGAGAAACAAACTCATTTAAAAACTTTATTTTCACTTGCCTTGATAGCTAATATCCTTATTTATATTCAACTTATTTTAGGAGCAGGGTTCCGCCATGGATTGGGGATAAAACCTATTCAGTGGCACATGCTGAACGCGTTTTTCATTCTATTAATTTCTACTTTTGTTATTGGAAAAATTTTTAAGCAGTTTAAAAAAGAAAAAGGACTTTTTATTTCAGCTTGGGTCTTAATCTCTTTACTGCTTTTTCAAAATTTATTAGGGATAGAAACGATTCTTCCCATGTTTGGCATTCCTATTTATTTTGATAGAAGATGGATCAGCGCTTTGCATGTTGCCTGCGGGGCTCTTATTTTCGCTGTTTCCATTAAAATTACATTGGAAAGTTTTCATTTAAAAAATTTATGAACCAAAATTATGGTTGGGGATTGCCTGTTCAAGCCTCTAGCTATGCCGGCAAATTGGATGGATCGCTTTTTTTACTTCATGGCGTTATGCTTTTAATCTTTGTTCTCTGGGCCTTTTACATGATTTTTTGTTTGATCCGCTACCGTCAAAAAAATAGCAGCCGAGCTCTTTATTCCCATAGAACTCCTTTGTCGTCCTATATTCCAGACGCGTTAATGCTAATTTTTGAAATCTGGCTTATTTTTTTTGTAGGAATCCCAATTTGGGCTCATATTCGGGAAGATCTGCCAAAAGAAGAAACATCGGTGGCTCTCCATATTGTGGCGGAACAATTTGCCTGGACCATGCATTATCCCGGTCTGGATGGAAAATTCGGCAAACAGAATCCTTCCTTAATTAATGCGGATAACCCTCTGGGTTTGGATGAAAATGATCCAGACAGCTTAGACGATATTGTGAGCGTGAACGAACTCCATCTTCCTTTAGGAAAACCCGCTCGCATACTGCTTTCCTCTAAAGATGTGATCCATAGTTTTTTTGTGCCAGAATTTAGAATAAAACAGGATGTTGTTCCCGGGATGAATATTCCCATCTGGTTTGAACCAACAAAAATTGGACAATTTGAAATTGGCTGCGCACAACTTTGCGGAACAGGCCATTACCGTATGAGAGGAGATGTTATTGTTCAATCTCCAGAAGAATTTGAGAATTGGACTAAGAGTAAAACAAAATCTTAAAATCGTCATTGGATTTAATGCCTCTTGATTATTTTGAACTAGAATATAAAAGAAAGTAAAAAATTTTAGGAACTTTAATAATGCAAACAGAACATTTAGAATCTCATCAGGAAACTTTTATTCGTAAGTGGGTTTTCTCTCTAGACCATAAAACTATTGGTTTACAGTATATGTTTACTTCCCTCATCTTTCTACTTTTTGGATTTTCACTTGTTTTACTGATGCGCTGGCAGTTAGCTTATCCGGGCAGCGCTCTTCCTCTTATTGGATCTTATCTTCCTGATTCAATTGCTGCCGGCGGAGTCATGCACCCTGCGGGATACAATGCCCTAGGCGCCATGCATGGCACTATCATGATTTTTCTTGGGGTGGTGCCTTTAGGAGTGGGAGCCTTTGGAAATTATTTTCTCCCTTTACAAATTGGGGCGCGAGACATGGCTTTTCCTAGAATTAATATGATGTCTTATTGGATTTATTTTATAGGCGGTGTTTTAATGCTGGCAAGTTTTTTTGTTCCCGGAGGAGCAGCCCAATCCGGCTGGACATCCTATGTTCCTCTTTCAATCCTTTCTCCGGGCCAAACTATCTGGTTATTTGCAATGACTTTTCTAATTACCTCCTCTCTTTTAGGATCTATTAATTTTATAGTGACCACATTAAATCTACGCGCTCCGGGGCTTACATGGTCGCGTCTCCCTTTATTTGTTTGGGCGCAGTTTGTTACAGCGCTTTTACTTTTATTCGCGTTCCCAGTTCTGCAAGCTGGAGCGATTTTGCAGCTTTTAGACCGAGTTGCAAAAACAAGCTTTTTTATTCCATCTGGGCTTATTGTAGGCGGCGCTCCAGTGGAATATGCTGGAGGAGGCAGCGCTTTACTCTGGCAGCATCTTTTCTGGTTTCTAGCTCATCCAGAGGTTTATGTGCTTCTTTTGCCTGCCATGGGAATAGTTGCTGAAATTTTAGCGAACGGCACAAGAAAACCAATTTTTGGCTATAAAGAAATTGCCGGCTCTTTTTGTTTTATCGGCGTGCTTTCTTTTATGGTTTGGGCCCACCACATGTTTGTCAGCGGCATGAAAACCTCTTTAAGCTATCTATTTATGACCACCACCATGATTATTTCTGTGCCTTCAGTGGCGATTATCACCTGTTTTCTCTTAAGCCTAAAAGGAGCTTCTATCCAATTTAAACTTCCCATGCTTTTTGCCCTTACGTTTTTACCCATGTTTGGGATTGGAGGTTTAACAGGTTTGCCTTTAGGATTTACCCCCACAGATGTTTATCTGCATGATACCTATTATGTGATTGGACACTTTCATTATGTGGTAGTCACAGGATCTCTGATCGCTTTGATGGGAGGCATCTATTATTGGTTTCCAAAAATGTTTGGCAGAAAAATGAATGAATTCTGGGGAAAGATTCATTTTTGGACTACGATTGTTTTTATGAATGGAATATTTTTCCCTATGTTCATACAAGGGTTAGCCGGGGTGCAAAGAAGGTTGTATGATCCAACCGTGCAAGCGCATAACTTAGTAGTCCAGCCTACCAATGTTTTAATGACCTATTCTGCAATTCTCTTAATGATTGCTCAAATTCCATTTATTGTAAATTTCTTTGTAAGTATTTTTAAAGGAGAAAAAACTGAAGACAACCCTTGGCAAGCAACCACTTTAGAATGGGCATGCCCTTCTCCCCCTCTACCTCATAAGAACTTTGAAAAAATTCCAACAGTTTATAAAGGCCCTTATGAATATAATGTGCCGGGAGAATCTTCAGACTTTTCTCCGCAACATTTACCTTAAAAATGAAAAAAATCTTGTTATCGCTCTCCAAATTCATTCAGGGTTTCTTAAAAAGATGCAAAACGAAAAATTTAGAAATTTTTTTATTAAATTCATCTTCTAATTATTACATACAGGTTTAATGATACATCAACCAGAAGCGATAGCTGAAACAGTGACTGGAATTCCTAACGGCAAGTTAGGCATGTGGGTTTTCTTAGCCTCAGAAGTAATGCTTTTTGGAGGATTCATCAGTTCCTATGTGGTTCTGCGCACAGGAAGCAGTTTTTTTCCAATTCCCGCAAAAGAATTATTAGGAATTCCCCTTGCCACTCTTAACACTTTTGTTCTAATCACTAGCTCTGTCACTATGGTTTTAGCTTTAGACGCGATTCAAAAAGCAAACCAGAAAGGACTTATTCGAAATCTGGCCATAACCATTCTCTTAGGATTTTGTTTCTTAGCCATTAAATCCTACGAATACCCGCACAAATGGCATGAAGGCATTACGATTTCCAGCAATCTTTTTGGCTCTTTTTATTTTACCCTTACCGGCCTTCACGGTTTGCATGTGATTGGCGGAATAGCTTTTAATATCTATATCCTTGTCAATGCGATTAAAGGCTGCTATACTCAAGATCATTATGAAAGAGTGGAGTATGCCGGACTTTATTGGCACTTTGTGGATCTTGTCTGGATCATTTTATTTCCAATTTTTTATTTGCTATGAGTAAGAGCGCAAACAAGCGCAAAAAATATTATTTACTTTTAAAATCGCTTAAAAATCTTTTATGAAAAAAACCTATCTTATCGTTTTTGGAACGTTAGCTGTTTTAACTTTACTCACGGTAGGAGTATCTTATCTTCATTTGAATCGGGCAGGAGCTATTACAGTAGCGCTTTTAGTAGCGGGAATTAAAGTTTCTCTGATCGCGGCATTTTTTATGCATCTTAAATTTGAAAAAAAAGTGATTCATGGAATTTTTTATACCGCTCTATTTTTTGTCCTAATACTTCTTTTTTTAATTTTGCCAGATATTGGATTTTAGCCAATGAAATATACAGCCCTCAAACCGAAACTTGGGATTGAAAATAGAATACTCGGGTTCAATTTCACTCCTAAATTAGGGTTTGTCAAAAAACTTCCATTATTTCATTTAATAAATTTTTTCTTTGTTACTCTGGCCACAGTTATTCTAGGGGATCTCCCCTCTCTTTATGCCTGCTCTGTTTGTTTTGGCAAAGGAAGCGAAGATTTACAAAAAGGGTTTTATTGGGGGATCCTTCTACTGCTTTTGCTGCCTGTTGCTTTAATTGGAACCATAGGAACAGCCATTATTTATAGTTCAAGAAAAAAATGACAAAAAGTCTAGCTATTTCTACTTTGCAAAAAAATTCAAGCGCCGCAGCAAGACTCTTAGACTATTTTCAACTTTCTAAACCCGGAATTCTATTTGCTGTTTTAATTTCTACTTTCACTGGTTTTTCTTTAGGAAGTTCAAATGGTTTAGATCTAGCCAAACTCATCCATACTCTTTTAGGGACTGCCATGGTTGCAAGCGGAGCCGGAGCTTTAAACATGCTGCTTGAACATAAAGAAGACTCGCTTATGGAACGCACAAAGAATAGGCCACTTCCTTCAGGAAGAATTTCCCTTGAAGAGGCTTTTTTTCTTGGGGTATTTAGTTCTTCCTTTGGGATCGTGCATCTTGCGGCAATGGTCAATCTGCTTGCAGCCTTTTTTGCGGCAAGCAGCTTAACCCTCTACCTTGTCTTCTACACCCCTCTTAAAAAAAGCGGTTTTTTTGGCGCGATCGTGGGAGCTGTCAGCGGCGCCATTCCTCCTATGATTGGCTGGAGCGCTAGTCATGGCGCGCCTGAAGTTCAAAGCTGGTCATTGTTTGCAATAGTTTTTTTCTGGCAATTTCCTCATATCCTTTCTCTTTTTTGGCTCTATAAAGAAGATTTTGAAAAAGCGGATTTTAAAATGGCTTTGTTCAAAGATAAAACAGGTTCTACCCTTGCAAAAACCGCTCTGATTTTTTCTTTTATTTTAATCTGCGCAAGTTTTATTCCCTACTTGCTTGGATTAGCAGGAACACTTTATTTTATTAGTTCCATGGTTCTTGGTTTTTCCATGATCGCTTGCTCTATCTACTTTTTAAAAAACCTTCAACCCTTCTCCGCAAAAATATTCTTTTTTAACTCTATCTTCTATCTTCCTCTCCTATTCCTTATTTTGGTTTTAAACTCCAATTAACCTAGAAAATAGCATTATTCGTATCCAGTCCCTCTCCTATCAATATCCCCATGCCTCTTCTAATAGAAAAATGGCTTTGGAAAATGTAAGTTTTAACGTGGGAAAAAATACGATTTTTGGTCTGCTAGGGCCTAATGGCGGAGGGAAAACCACTCTTTTTAAAATACTGACCACCTTTTTTCTTCCAACCTCAGGATCTGTTGAAATTTTTGGATTAGACATTCTTAAGGAAATGGCTGAGGCGCGAAAACAAATTGGAGTCATTTTTCAAAACCCAAGTTTAGATAAAAAACTTTCTGTAAAAGAAAATCTAACGCACCAAGGACATCTTTATGGTCTTTCTGGCTTAAAACTAAAAGAAAGAATTCTGCTTCTTCTGGAGCAAGGGGGCCTTTTGGAAATAGCCAATGAGCGAATAGAAACTCTTTCAGGAGGCACGCAAAGAAGAGTAGAAATCCTAAAAGGTATGATCCATAACCCAAACTTGCTCCTGATGGATGAACCTACTTTTGGCTTAGACCCTGCGGCAAGAATCGCTCTCTGGGAAATTTTAAAAAATTTAAAACAAAATGGAACTACCATTGTTTGTACCACGCACCTCATGGAAGAGGCGGAAAAATGCGATTCTTTAGCTATTTTAAATGAAGGAAAGTTAGTGGCGCTGGATTCCCCCTCAAATCTTAAAAAAGAGATTGGAGGGGATGTAATTGCCATAGAAACCAACAATGCAACCTCTCTTAAAGAAGAATTAAAGAAAAAATTTGATCTTCAGACCATGCTGCTGGATGAAAAAACTCTTCACATAGAAAAAGAAAAAGGGGTGGAATTAATCACAGAGCTCATTCAAACTTTTGGCAAAGAAATAATTTCCATTAGTTTAAGTAAGCCCAGTCTGGAAGATGTCTTTATCCATAAAACAGGACACAAGTTTCATACTAATACCAGATGAACAATCTATTTTTGCCTATAGTTAGCTTGTGGTATAGAGAAGTGATCCGTTTTTTACGGCAACCCTCTAGAGTGATTGGAGCGCTTGTTCCGCCCATCCTCTTTTGGTTTTTTATTGGCTCTGGATTGGGAAAATCTCCTTTTCAAACTTTTAGCCCGGAAGAAAATTACATGCAGTATCTTTTTCCTGGAACCATTCTCATGATTGTGCTCTTCACCTCTATTTTTTCTACCATTTCAATCATTGAAGACAGAAAAGATGGATTCCTTCAATCTGTTATTATCGCGCCTATCCCAAGAAGCTCTATTGTTCTAGGCAAAATTTTAGGAGGAACTACTTTAGCTTTTTTTGAAGCTTTAGCTTTTTTGCTTTTAGCCCCTTTGCTTAAAATTCATTTTAGCTGGAACTCGCTTTTTATTGCCCTTTTACTGCTTTTTCTGATTTCAATGGGTTTAACAGGGATGGGATTTATCCTTGCATGGCAGATGGATTCTACTCAAGGGTTTCATTCTGTTATGAATCTTTTTCTTATGCCGCTTTGGTTCCTTTCCGGAGCTCTTTTCCCTTTAGAAAGCGCCTCCCCTTGGTTACGTCTTCTCATGATTTTAGATCCTTTAACCTATGGCGTAGCTGGGTTAAGAACTGCTTTTTATTCTCAATCTTTACACTCCGGCGGAAACTTTCCCTCCTTAACTCTTTGCTTATTTTCTAGTTTCATATTTTGTTTGTTTACTTTCACTCTTTCGCTTTTAGTCTGCAAACGAAAAACTTAACTAAAATGAGTTTGTTGAATTATTGTTTCACCATTCCCGCGAAAGCGGGAATCCAGGCAAAAGACCGAATAAAGCTACTGGATTCCCCGGTCAAGCCGGGGAATGACGACTTGTGCGAATATTTTAACAAACTCAAAATAACCTACTGACATGAATTTGGCCGATTCATTATGAATGATTCAAACCTATCTTTTTTTCATTTACGATTTTTAATTCCTTTTTTTGCGATCGCCTTCCTTTTTTGTTTTTCTTTTGTTTTTTATCCAGCATCAGCCTTGTCTAAAACTCTTGAGTCTCGACTTTCAAACTATGGAAAGATAACTTCCTTTTCCTTAATGGAAAGGAATGGCAGAAGCATTGACGATAAAGAACTTTTAGGAAAAATTTGGCTGGTAAATTTTATTTTTACCCGATGCAATGGCCCTTGCCCAATTTTAAGCTCTAGGATGTCTCAGTTGCAAAAAGATCTTGCCCAAGAGATACAGCTTGTTTCTATCACAGTAGATCCAAATTATGATTCGCCTCAAGTATTAAAAGAATACGCTGAACGATTCAACGCGGATGAAAATCGCTGGCTTTTTCTTACAGGAGAAAAAAAAGAGGTTTATGATTTATTGATTAAAGGTTTTCATATCGGGATCCAAGAAGATTTGGAGCAAACTAATCCTCAAGAGAGATTCATCCACTCCCAAAACTTTCTTTTGATTGACCAAAATGGATTTATACGAAAAATTTATCATGGAGAAGACTGGCAGGATTTAAAACAAACCCTAACAGACACAAAATTATTATTGCTAGAAAAAAATAAACCTTGGGTCTTAAAACTTCCTTCCCTAAACGCTTTACTGAATGGCAGCTGCATCTTTTTCCTTATGAATGGCCTTTATTTTATTAAAAAAAAGATGATCCCATTTCACAAAGCTTGCATGGGCACGGCATTTATGGTTTCCATGGGATTTCTTGCTTCCTATTTAATTTATCATTACCATGCGGGTTCTATCCCCTATCAAGGTCAAGGCTGGATAAGAATCTTATATTTTGGAATTCTTATTTCCCATACCATTCTAGCGGCATTTGTTCCAGTCTTAGCGCTTTTAACTCTTTATCAGGCTTGGAAAGGACATTTTGAAAAACATGTAAAGTTAGCTCGTTGGACTTTTCCAATTTGGCTCTATGTTTCCTTTACTGGTATTATTGTCTATATAATGGTTTATCATTAACCCGAATAATCAAATTAATTGTGAGAAGTCCCTTGACTCCGCTTAGGGATAGGAGAGACGAACAAGATGTCCATTTTTTCTAAGCAGGCTTTCCCATAACAATGAAAGGGGTTTTAAAAAAATGAAAGAAGCTCAAATTCCTTTTAAAAAAATAATTTTTGTCTGCACCAATGTTCGGGAAGGAGAAGATGCCTGCTCTAATCCTGAACGCGGTTCTAACTGCGGCATGAGTTTACTGGAAACTTTGAGAGATGAGGTTAAAAAACGAGGCTTAAAAGGAAAAATTAGAGTGGCAAAATCCGGCTGCATGGATCTGTGCGCAGCAGGGCCAAACATCATGGTTTTTGACTCAAATGGCGCTCAAAAATGGGTCAGCCACATAAGCCAAGCAGAACTTCCTCATTTTATTGAGGAACATTTAAAAATTAAAAGTGAGGGCCAAGAGTAAAGTAAAAGACCTGTTCCCCATCAGAGGTTCTTCTTGCCCAGTCTAGCTGCAAAACCACTGGAAAGGTTTGCAGCACAAAAGCCTGAAATCTTAATCCCAACCCAAAAGAATTGCGCAGATCTTCTATTTTATAAGCTAACAACTGGTCTCGGCTGCTCCAAACAATTCCATTGTCTGTAAAGATGGAGCCATAGACATTTTTAAAAAGAAAATCAGGAAATAAAAACCAGATGTGATAGTTTAAATCAAAAAATATAGGGAACCTCCACTCTAAATTTGAAATCAGAAAGCGATTCCCAACTGAATCTAAATCAAAACGGCCGTAACCCCTAAGCAGATCATCCCCGCCTACTCTAAAAAGCTGTTTATCCCTGCCAAAACTGGAAGCGCCAAAAGCTCTAAATGCTAAAGCGCTCTCTTTTGGCAAAGGCGCAAATTGGTGCAGAGTCACAAAGATATTTCTGTAATCCACCTGGCTCCTCCACTGGTCATTGGACTCTTCTCCAGTCACAATGATCCGATGGCCCGCGCTTGTTTCTAAATATCTTCCCTGTGTCACATCTTTAAAATAAGTCAATGAAAATACGTTTTCCCTTCCTATTGACCGCAAAGAACCTAAGGAATCATCTGTAAATTGAACGCGCCTTTGCGTGGTTAAAAAACGCGCTGCTAATTTTTCAAAACGATTTAAAGGATATTCTACTCCCACAAATTGAGCGTCTTCCCTGCGCACTTCCCGAGTGGTTAAGAGCACATTTTCTTCTGTATCCCCGGCAAAACCAAAGAAAATCTGAGGCCTGAACCGCAAATAAGAATAAAGGATTTGATAGTTCAAAAAATCTAAGCGCGAAGCATAACTAAAAGATGTTTGCATCTGGTGATTGCCTAACATTTCAGAAGCTCTCCAATAAGCGGAAAGAAATAAACCGTCTGTGGAAGAATAAAAAAGAATTGGAAAGAAAAAATCAGTGGAAGCTTTAAAAACATAATCTTCTTTTGCATGAAAAGAGATGGGAGATTTTTCTGGTTTTTCTTTATTAAAAGCTTGGCTAGAATTTAATTTAAAATCTTTAACCTCTCTTGCCTGGCTAAATAGCGTTTTAAGCTCAGCCCTATAAATTTGATGTTCTCCCTCTCTATAAGAAACAAAAAGCATCTCTTGGCGCTCCGGGGAAATAGCGGGATTAAAATTTCCTCCAATAATTTCAGTAAGTTTTAAGACTTTCCCTTCTTTAAGTAAAAGAGCATAGAGGTTATAAATATTCGCGCCATCATTGATGAATAGGATCGAATCTCCCAAAGAAGAAATAAAGGGTTGAGTTTCGTTCCCTGCAAGCTCTAAAAGTTTAGATTCTTTTCCAGTCTCTAAGGAATAAGACCATAAATCCCGTTCATAGAGATGCTTAGGATCGTTTCTATTTTCCTGAACCTTGATGTGCTGTGAAGATTGAGATGCGTTCCAGAAACCAATGTCAGTCCTAGAAATATTTTCCCTTGAAAAAAGAATTGACTTCCCATCTGGGAAAAAACGCAGATCGTTTTCATCTTCAAGAGTATGGGTTAATTGTTCAAGACCTTTCCCATTCTTATAAGCAATATAAATATCAGAAATTCCTTGTTTCATCCCAATAAAAATAATCTTTGTTCCGTCCGGAGAAAATTGAGGGGAAGTGACGCTTTCTAAAGGAAATTTTATTTTTTTTAGGCGATCCCTCTTAAGGTCATAGAAATAAAGAAAATCTTTCTGGCGGGTTTCCCCTGCAAAAAGAACTGTTGCTCCGTCCGGAGAAATGGAAAGAGCAGAACCAGTTCTTTTAATATTTTCAATCTCTTTAGAAAAACGCGCTTGAATGTTTAAAGGCAGGGAACGATTTAAAAGAAGATCATGAATAAAAAGTTCAGTCACTCCGGAACGGTCAGAAAGATAAATAAATTCTTTCCCTCCCGGCATAAAGACAGGGTGGGTATTAAAAATAGGATAAATTTGGTCAGAAGCGGTCAGCTTTTTTGCATAATGAGCAGGCTCTTTTAATTGAGAGGATTCTTCTTCATATTTTTCTTCCAAAGATTCTTTAAATTTCTCATTTAATTCAAAAATATTTAGCCCTAACAATTCCTGTAAAGCATTGTTTATGTCAAATTTTTCAGCTATGTTTTCAAGCAAGAGCCCCACTTTTTCAGCTCCATACTCTTGCGCTATAAAGTCTAAAGCAGCGTTGCCGGTTTTATAAGCTAATGTGATTTGGTTTGGTTTTAGATGACTAAAACCATGCAGCATGGTTAAAGGAAGGAGAGTATGAGAGGTAACTGCATCTCGCAAAAGCATCTCTTTTTGAGGATCATCTATCTCCCCGCTGGCATATTCCGCCATGCCTTCCATAAACCACAAAGGATATAATACGGATTTAAGCAGCTTAGCAGATTTCCAAAAGCCTGAGTAAAGCACATAAAACTGAACTTCATGAGTAAATTCATGTTTAATCACATGTTCTAACCATCTTTGAGTGCCGTCATTAAAAATAAGGAACCTATTTTTAAACGCTTCTGTAACTCCGCCGGTTCCTTCTCCCACATCCACAATATTATTTTGCTCAAAATCATTGTGGTTCAAGAAGAAAAAAAAGGGAAGACGGCCTTTAACAGGGATATTGAGTCGTTCTGTGACCTCCTCATACGCATGCTCCAGATGCTCTGCCACAAAAGGGAGTAAAAGATCTGCCCCTTGATAATGATATAAATCAAAATGAGCTGTTTTTAAAATACGCCATTTAAATTTTTTGGCAATCAGTTTATTTTGACTGGCAGAATGGGAGGATTGAATAAAAAGTAAAAAAAAGAAAAAAGGGATGAGCGCGTAAACTTTTTTTACGCGCGCCATCATCTTTTTTTAAGTTTCTTTTTTAATGTTCTTACTTTTTGATTTAAAAAGGGATTTTTAGGGACTTTTTCCAATGCTTTTGAATAAATTTGAAACGCATCTTCTTGCCTGCCTAATGCCTCATAAGAAGATCCTAAGATAAGAAAAAGTTCCTGCTCTTCTGGAAATTTTTTAAGCAAATTTAAAGAAAAAGAAACAGCCTTTTCCCAATCCTGATGCGCCTTATAAAGCTGCAGAAGTGTTAAAGAGACCTCTTTAGTTAAAAGATGACCAGGGGAACTGGTTTCTAAAAGAGAAGCTGATTCTAAATTAGAAATGGCTTGGGTCAGGAAGGAGTCTAGCTGAACTTTTTCCTCTTGAGTTAATTTTTTTTTCTTTAATAAAAGTTCCGCATTTTTTTGAAAAGCTAAACCACAATTGACCAAAGAAGTAATATCTTTTGGGTCTTCTTTTAATAGCTCCTGATATTTTAAAATCGCCTCATTCCATTTTTGCATTTTCCAAAGCAGTCTGGCCAACCTTAAACGAATCTGCCTCTCTTTTGGTTCATGCTTTAAAAACCTTTCATATTGTTTTTGAGCTTCCTCTAAAAGGGAGAGGTTTTCATAGAGAACGCCAGAGTAATAAAAGATCCTTTTATCAAAAGCCCCCTGTCTCCATGCCAAATTAAAACTATTTAAAGATTGGGCATAAGTCTCTTTGCCCATAAAAAAATAAGCTACGCCTTGGTCCACTAAGGAGGCAAGATCATTTGCGTTTTTGGAATAGAGCTCTTGGCTTTTTTTAAGTTTTTTCTCTAGGGTGGTTTGCGAAGGGGGAGACTCTTCTAAACGAGGAAAAAATTGGGGTTCCGACCTATGAGGCGCAAAATAATAAATCCCTAAAAATAAAAATGGCGCAAGATAAAGATAGGAACGAGTGTTCCAGTTCAATTAGGAATTAAATAGTTGCCCTAAAGCAGGACCAGGAGATTTTTTAGAATATTTTTCCGCCGCTGCCCGCTGCAATTGGTGTTCCAAACGTTTAATGGAAAGATAAACCCTTCTTTCTTTTGCGTTTACGTCAGTCACCACAGCCTCAATTTCTTCTCCTACTTTTATAATGTCCGTGGGATGAACAAATTTTTCTGAGGAAAGTTCAGCCATTGCAATAAATCCTTGAAGCTGGTTTTCTAAATCAATAATGGCGCCAGAGGATTCGATTGAAACTACCTTGCCTTTTAATTTAGACCTTTTCCTAATCGCTTCAAAAGGATTGGACTCTTTTTGTTTTAAACCAAAAGATATTTTTTCTTTTTTTGCGTCAATCTCTAAAACTTTCACCTCAACGATCTCTCCAACTTTTAAAACCTCTTTAGGGTTTTCAATTTTTTGAGTCCAGGAAAAATCAGAAATATGAATAAGCCCTTCTGGACCTTCCGGCAAACTAGCAAAAGCGCCAAAAGAAGCTAAAGAGCTGATGCGCACTTTAACCAGAGAACCCACTCGATATTTACTAGGGAACATTTCCCATGGGCTTTGTCCAGCGCGTTTAATGGAAAGAGAAATTTTTTCTTTTTCCCTATCTATCGCTAAAATTTTAACCTGAACTTTTTGGCCTGCTTTTAAAAGTTCTTTAGGTTTCTTTTTATCGCTACTCCAGGAAATTTCAGAAATATGCGCTAAACCTTCCACGTTGGGACAGATTTCAACAAAAGCTCCAAAATCCGTAAGGTGGGTTACCCTTCCATCTTGAATGGAACCTAAAGGAAATCTCTCTTCAATTTTTTCCCAAGGATGAGTAAGGAGCGTTTTTCTGGAAAGCGCTATTTTTTGGGATTCCTGATCAATCGCGATCACTTGCACTTCAATTCTTTGACCGATTTTTAAAACATCTTTTACTCTTTTCGTATGAGCCCAATCTAATTCCCCAATGTGTAGAAGCGCTTCCATCCCTCCAATGTCAATAAATGCTCCATAAGAAGTAATCCCGCGCACAATCCCCTCTCTCTTATCCCCTACTTTTAAAACAGTTAAAATCTCTTCCCTTTTTTTCTGGTCTTCTTCGCTTTTCCATAATTTTCTGGATAAAACCAAATTATTCTTGTGCGCATCAAAATCCATAACATACACTGTGATTTTTTGACCCATCCATTTTTTTAAATCTCGCACGGGCCGAACATCAATTTGCGAAGCCGGCAAAAATCCTCTTAAACCATTTTCACACTCAACCACCAATCCGCCTTTTATTTCAAGAACAATTTTAGCTTGAAGAGGGGTTTTTGTCCTTAATGCCTGCTCTACTTCTTCCCATGCGATCTGTTCCTGTGCCCTTTTCCATGAAACTTTTGCATGCCCATCACTACTATTTCCTTGAACCTTGCAAACAGGGATCATTTCCCCCACTTTAAAAGGAAACTTAGTTCCAAATTCTTCCATAGGAATTAACGCTTCCATTTTTCTGCCTGTATCCACTAAAACGCCGTCCTTAACAACACTAACTATTTCTGCCATAAATATGGGGTTTTGATTTGAGGATTGAGCAGCGCTTTCCTGCTCAAGTAGTTCTGCCATTCCGATTTCTTCTTCTGGAGAGTCTGAACTTGCGGACAAAGGAGGTTCTGCGCTTTTAAGCTCTTCTATCATTTTTTTATTGCTGTTTTCTTATAAAATTTGGTTTTTAATTATAACATATCTGAAAGCGTTGCGCTCATCAACTCCTTGGTTTGAAGTGAAGTAACCAAAGTTTTTCAGAGCATCATTTTGGATTTTAGTTCTGCGATAGAATTTAAAACCTCTTCTGAAAAACTCTGGTAATAGAGTTTCTGATTCTCTACCTCCGGAGCTTTTATGGGTTTGCCAATAAAAACTTTTATTTTCTTAAAACTAAAAATTTTATAGGAGTTGGAAATATAAATAGGCACAACCGGAACCCCTGTTTTCAAGCTAAGCATCCCCACCCCTGCTTTGGCTTTACCCAGTTCTCCGGTTTTACTTCTTCTGCCTTCAGGGAAAAGAACTACTGCTTCTCCTTGGGTAAGGAGCTTTTGAGCTTTTTTAAAAGCGCCAATATCATGCTCAAATCGCTTTACAGGAAAAGCATTCACCTGACTAATAAACCAGCCTATTATAGGCATGTGAAACAATTCTTCCTTTGCAAAAAAATGAATGAAGCGATCTACTGAAGCGGCAACCAGAGGAGGATCCGCGTAAGAAACATGGTTTGAAGCTAAAAGAGCCCCCCCACTTAAAGGCACATTTTCCTTGCCAATGATCTCAAGTCTCCAAAAAGTTTTAAATAATAAAAAAGTTACATTTTTTGCAAATAAATATAGAAATTTCTGAAACCCTTTTATTTTTTGATCCTCTTTCATAAATCCTTTGAACCAATCCGATCTAAAATTCTTTGAACCACTTCTTCTAATTCCAAAGAGGTAGAATCTAACACAAGCGCTCCTTTAGCTATTTTTAAAGGTGAAGCTCTTCTCAGAGAGTCTGACTGATCTCTTTCCTGTAAGGCTTGGGCTAGAGAGTTTAGAGAAACCTTTTCCCCTTTTAATTTTAATTCCTTAAATCTCCGTTTTGCCCTTTCTTGAGGAGTCGCGTCCAAATAAAACTTAAATTTGGCTTTAGGAAATACAACAGTTCCAATATCCCTTCCCTCCATGACTACATTCTTATTTCTTCCTAATTCTCTTTGGCGATCCACCAATATTTTACGGATTTGCGGAATTTGAGCTATTGCTTTAGCCCATTGGCTGATTATTTCTGTACGAATATTTTTGGAGACATTTTTTTTATCTACAAAAACTTGGAGTTTCCCTGCATCATCATAATTTAAATCAATCTGAGTTTTTAAAGCCATGGGAATAAGTTTTTTTAAATCATTTAAGACGATTTTTTTAGAATAAGCTTTCCAGGCTAAAGCTCTATACATGGCTCCGGTATCCACATAAAGAAACCCTAATTTTTTGGCAACCAGCCTCGCTACACTGGACTTGCCAGATCCAGCAGGCCCATCAATGGCAATGACACAATTTTTTTTCATATCTTTATTTTTTAACTGGTTCTGATAACCCGAATACGCGCTTATGAAAATATAATTTCTGGTCTAATCAATGAGTTTATTTAACTCCTTTAAAAAATTTGGGAAAGAGATATTGACACAGTCAAAATCAGTAATTTTAGTTTCCCCTTCTGCCAGAAGAGCGGCAATGGCTAAAGACATGGCGATGCGGTGGTCTTGATAGGAATTTAATTTTGTTCCTTTTAAAAAAACAGGTCCAGAAATCAAAATGCCATCTTTTTTTTCCTCAACCTCTGCTCCCATTTTTTTTAACTCCGACGCCATAGAAGCGATCCTGTCTGATTCTTTTACCCTTAATTCTTCAGCCCCGCTAATGGAAGATTCTCCTTGGGCTTGAGTGGCTAAAACAGCCAAAATTGGGATTTCATCTATTAAAAAAGGGATCTCCTCTCTTTGAATAGAACAAGCTTTTAAGCTGGAGGCTCTTACTTCTAAATCTCCTAAAGGCTCATTAAATCTCTCCTTTAGATTTTTAATTTCAATGTTCGCTCCCATTTTTTTTAAAACTTTTAAAAAACCTGTCCGGGTTGGATTTAAGTTTACGTTTTTTATAACCAAGAAAGAGTCAGGAACTAAAAGAGCAGCTGCTATAAAAAACGCCGCGCTGGAAAAATCTCCCGGGACTTTTAGATCTAATCCTTGAAGGGATCCCCCGCCCCAGACAGTCACCTTTCTTTCATTGCTCATTATCTTGATACCCAACGCTTTTAAAAAACGTTCTGTATGATCCCGAGATTTTACAGGCTCTTCAATAGTGGTTTTGCCAGAAGCAAAAAGAGCTGCCAAAAGAATGGAAGATTTTACTTGAGCGCTCGCCACAGGACTTTTCCAATCAATAGGTTTAAGATTGGGATTCCCTTTGATTCTTAAAGGAGCATAATTATCTTTAAAAGCCTGGATCAAAGCTCCCATCTTGGTTAAAGGTTCAATCACCCGTTTCATGGGTCTCTTAGATAAAGAGGAATCCCCTGTTAAACAACTTTTAAAATTTTGAGCTGCAGCCACTCCTGATAAAAGGCGCATGGTTGTTCCAGAATTTCCACAATCTAATTTTGAATTGGGCTTTAAAAAGGATCGAAACTTGGAGGTAGAACTCTCTTTTCCGCTAGAGACTATTAAAGCCTGTTTATGAATTTCTATGGGAACACCTAATTTTTTAAAACAATCAATGCTAGAAAGACAATCTGCGGAAAGCAGGGGATTCTTTATGCAAGATTTTTTTAAGGAAAGAGAAGAGAGAAAAATAGCCCTGTGAGTGATTGACTTGTCAGGAGGAGGAACAAACTCCCCTTTAATTTTCTTTTTAGCTGAAATTAAAGAGGAAAACTGAGCTGGTTTCAAATTCACAATATTCTGGTTAAAAAAAATCTACACCTTAAACATGGTTAAATTTTTCATTGCCTTTCATTTTCTAAAGCTTGTCCCAGCCTAGGATTTTTTTTAAGCAGCTCTTTTCTTGCTTTTTTAGCTCTGGAAAAAAAACTTTCCCAGTCAGAAAAACTATTTTTAGAATTTTCAATTTGGTTTATAATTCTGGTTAAAAGATCTCGATAGGATTTGATGGATCCTAAAATAAAATTTTCATTTTGAGAACAGATTTGCGCCCACTGGAGTGGATCAGAATCCGCTATGCGGGTTAAGTCTCTAAAAGAACCTGCTAAAAGCTGAATAGCATTTGAATCTTGTTTGCTTAAGCGCTCAATAAACAACACAAATCCGCTAGCTAAGAGATGCGGCAAATGGCTGGTTTGGGCCACTAAAATATCATGAATTTGAGGTTCTAAAACAATAGTTTTAGCGCCTAAACCCTTCCAAAAATTTCTTAACTCAATTAAATACTTCTTTGTCAGCTGAGTTTCCAAAGGACAAAGAACCACAGTAGAACCTTGATAAAGATGAGCGCTTGAATTAATCGCACCCGTTTTTTCTGAACCTGCCAAAGGATGACCTCCAATAAAAATTGGAGGATTCTTTAAAGTAGCGTAGAATGTCTCAACTTCTTTTAAAAGGTTCCCCTTTGTGCTGCCCACATCTGTAAGAATAGCTCCGGGTTTTAAATAAGAATAAATTTTTTTAATAGTAGGAACTATTTCTTCTACCGGTGTACAAATAATAACTAACTCCGCATCTTTTACACCTTGAACTAGATCAGTTGTTACCTGATCACAGACTCCAAATTTTAAAGCTTTGGACAAACGCGTCCTGTTTCTGCCAATGCCAACTACATGATAAGGGAGCTTTAACTTTTTTATAGACAAACCTATGGAGCCTCCCATCATTCCAACACCTATGATGCTAAGATTTTTCTTTTTCATTCCTGGAAAGAGTTGAGAAGGTCATACTTTAGTTGTGCCTAAATTTTGCGCCATGTTTCATAAATACAGTTTAGGCAAATCTGCCAACAGCCACAGCCACTTTTCTTAAGTCATTCATCATCTTGTCAAACATCACTGGCAGCAAAGCCTGCATGCCGTCAGATAAAGCCTCTGTTGGTTTAGGGTGCACTTCCACCATAATCCCATCTGCTCCAGCAGCAATGGCTGCTAAAGCTATGGCAGGGATGTAGTCCCTTACGCCCACTCCATGAGAAGGATCTACAATAATAGGCAGGTGGGTTAGATGTTTTACCACTGGGATGGCGTTTAAATCAATGGTAAAGCGAGTGGAATTTTCAAAAGTGCGGATACCCCGTTCACACAAAATAACATTTCTGTTCCCTTTAGAAACAATATATTCCGCAGACATCAGCCATTCCTCAATCGTATTAGCCATGCCTCTTTTTAACATGATCGGATTCTTTATTTGTCCCAGCTCTTTTAGCAAATCAAAATTTTGAGAATTTCTCGCTCCCACTTGCACAATATCCGAGTAACGAGCCACAACTTCTACTTGCCGGGTATCCATCACCTCGCTAATCACAGGTAGATTTGTTAATTTCTTTGCTTCTGCCAAAATTTTAAGAGCTGCAACTCCATGCCCCTGAAAAGAGTAAGGAGAAGTTCTGGGTTTAAAAGCTCCGCCTCGCAAAATATGAGCGCCGGAATTTTTTATCGCTTTAGCGCAGGTAAAAAGATTCTCTTTAGTATCTACAGAACAGGGTCCAGCCATGACCACCACACCTTTTCCGCCAATTTTCACTCCATCAATGTCAATGACACTATTTTCTTTTTTAAATTCTCTGCTCACCAACTTATAGGGTTTAACAATTGGCGTAGCGCTTTCCACAATATCATAAGATTCAAAAATTTCTTTAAATTTATTTTCTCCCTCACCAATCACGCCAATGATCGCTTTCACTGCTCCCCGGGAAATGTGCGGAGTAAAGCCCAATTTCTTAATTTTATTTGTCAAAGCTTCTATTTCATTTTTTTTAGCGCCTGTCTTTAATGTAAGAATCATCCTTTTAAAGCCTCCCTAGTTCTTAGTTTCTGATTAAAATCTGTAGAAAATTTTTTACGCTTTAAAACCATTTTGAATTTTTCTAAAAAAAATTTATTTTCTTCTTTTAAGCCAATGGTAACTCGAATATGATTGGGAAACCCATATTCATCAATGGCGCGAACAATCACTCCCTGTTCCATCAATTTTAAAAAAATTTCTTTCCCTTTCCATGGGAAAACATTGACCATTAAAAAATTCCCTGAGGAAGGAAGTGTATCAACTCCCAATTTTTTAAATTCATGGGTTAAATAATTCATCCCTTCTTCAACTAAGCTTAAGCTCTTTTTTACATGCGTCTGATCCTTTAAAGCTCCTATCGCGGCATTTTGAGCTGGGATAGAGACATTGAAGGGAGGCCTAATTCTATCTAAAGCCAAAACTAGTTCTCGGCTCATAATCCCATACCCTATTCTTAAACCAGCCAAACCATAAATTTTAGAAAAAGTTCTTAATAGTATGAGGTTCAATCCTTTCTTAAAATATTCTAGAGATTCCGGATAATCTGGAGACAAGAATTTAGAATATTCATAATAAGCTTCATCAAAAATAATAAAAGGGGAGAGCCTCCTCTTTTTTAAAAAAGAAAAAAATTCATTCACCTCTCTTCTATTTACATAAGTGCCTGTAGGGTTATTGGGGTTAGCAATAAACAGAGCTTTTGTGCTGGGGGTTATTTTTTTAAGCATGCCCATTAAGTGATGCTTATTATCTTTCATGGGGACCTGAATGGTTTTAGATCCCATGAGATCCGCAGCCATTTTATAACGAATAAAAGCATGCTCTGAAACTATCACGTTATCCCCTTTATTAAAAAAAGCCTTGCCTAAAAGCTCAATGATCTCATCAGACCCCGCGCCAAGAATAATTTCATCTAAATTCACTTTTAAATGTTCAGCCAAAGCCTTGCGAACATTTAAACCAGAACTTTCCGGATACCTGTAAATCTCTTTTCCGCAATCTAAATACGCGCCTAAAGCGCGGGCAGAAACGCCTAAACTATTTTCATTGGATGCAAGTTTTACAATTTTCTTTAAACCAAATTTTTTGCGAACCTCCTCAATTGGTTTGCCGGGAAGATAGGGTTTAAACCCATGAATTTCTGGTCTTAAAATTTTTGAAAGATTCATTTAATTTTTTTTAAAAACTAGAATTCTTAACCTGAATTATTCTTTCGGATAAGAGCCAAGGACTTTTAAGGAAAGACAAACTTTCTTTAGTTCAGCCAGGGCTTTTTCTATTTTTTCCTCTTTAAAATGGCCAAGAAAATCCACAAAGAAAAGGTATTCCCAGGCTTTTTTCTTAGTTGGACGAGATTCGATTTTGGTTAAATTAATCTCAAAATTTTTGAAAATCCCTAAAATTTCATTTAAAGCGCCTACCTTATCCTTGATTGAAAGCAGAATAGAAGTTTTATCTTTTCCTGAAGGCGGGGGCGATTTTTTGCCTACAATTAAAAACCGGGTAAAATTTTCCTCATAATCTTCTATCCCAGGAGCAACTATTTTAAGATGGTACAACTTTGCAGCTAAAGGAGAGGCGATCGCAGCGGCGCTGCCGTCTAAAGAAGCCTGACAAGCAGCATCCGCAGTGGAACGAGATTCATGGATTTCCACATTCGGCAGATGGCTTTCCAGATAACGCCTGCATTGAGCCAGAGCCTGGGGATGAGAGTAAACCCTTTTAACTTTTGCAATTTTTCCGGAAGCAGAAAGCAGGTAATGGGAGATAGGCTCTTCTCTTTCCGCGCAAATCACTAAATCTGATTCCACAAACATGTCTAAGGTGTGGTTCACCACCCCTTCTGTTGAATTTTCAATTGGAACCACTCCATAATCAGCCCTGTTTTTCTCCACCTCTACAAAACAGTCGCTAATCGCCTTTTGAGGCAGTAAATCAGAACCCTTGCCAAAATGTTTGATAGCTAACTGATGCGTAAAAGTAGCTTCCGGGCCTAAAAAAGCAATTCTTAATTTTCTCTGTACGTTTCTGCAAACATTAAAAATCTCCTGAAAAATCATCTCCAAATCTTCTGATCTAAGAGGCTTAAGATTTTTAGCAAGTAAACGGTCTAATATTTCCCGTTCCCTTGAACTGGAATAAATAGAATCCCCGCTCTTATCTTTTTCCTTGCCAATCGCTTTAGCGCATTCCGCTCTCTCTTTAAGAGCTTCTAAAATGCGCTCGTCAATCTGGTCAATTTCTTTTCTAATGGAATCAATTTTTTTCATATTTTTTATCTAACCTTGATAGTGCAATCAATCTATTCCCAATGGTTCGCCACTAACCCAAGTACCGCTGCGCTAAAAAAGACAACATTCTTTTATCCGAGGGTTCTCTCCGATAAGAAAAAAAGTTAGGGCTGCAATAGGTGCATTGTTTAGGAGCTAAAATATTGATTAAAGATACTTTGTATTCTAACAATTGCTCTAATACAGCTTTTTTTAAACTAAGTTTAAATTTTTTTTCATCGCTTCCAAACCAACTGTTTTTAGGGAATAAAGATGCGACCTCCTCTCCCACTTCATAACAACATTCCTCAATATGCGGCCCTAAATAAATCTGTAAACTAGATGGGTTTACCTTAAAAAAATCTTTTAAAGAAACTAAACATGAGCGCACAATGCCGCTTTGAATTCCCCTCCACCCTGCATGTAAAAGCCCTGTAACTTTTTTTATTGGATCATAAAGAAAAATTGGCATGCAGTCTGCTGTAAAAATTCCTAAGATCAAATCTGGTTGTTCAGTGATTAACCCATCCGCATTCAGAATCAATTTCTCTTTACAATCCTCAATTATTACAACTCTGTTGCTATGAATTTGTTTGCAGCAAATTAAATTCTTTTGGGACAATCCAAATTCTTGAAGCGCCATTTTTTGGATCTCTGGTTCTTTGGCGTTTCCCTGTTCTTTACAGCTAGTCCCTCCTAAAAGAGAATTTTTCTTAAAAAAATCCCGCATGCAAAATGAGTGACTCTAATCACCAATCAGTCTTGGCCGACGACGCAAAAAAGCGGGTTTTTTTAAACTCTCCAAATCAATGCCATGATTAAAATTCTTATGCTCCAGCTCATTTTCCTGGTCATCCTGAGGCGGTTCCTGCAATTTCTTATGTTCAACCACTCTCCTATCCCTAAATGAGTTAATTGTTTTTTGCGCTGGGATACCTGTGGCGATCACAGTAATACGAATAGAATCATCTAAAGTATCTTCAGAGCCTAAACCGCCAAAGACTCTTGCGTCCGGAGAAACCGCAGAGTAGATAAAGTTCATCGCATCCCGCACTTCGTGCATGGTGACTGTTCTTCTTTTACCAGAAATATTAACCAAGAGTCCCTTTGCCCCATTGATCGAAACATTTTCTAAAAGAGGACTATCTATCGCTTGCTGGGCAGCGCGAATGGCTCGATCTTTGCCGGAAGCCTCTCCAATTCCCATTAAAGCCACTCCTGCATTAGCCATCAGGGCTCTTACATTCGCAAAATCCATATTCACTTCCTGCGGACGGGTAATCACGTCAGATATCGCTTGCACTGCTTTACGCAAAACATCATCCACAATTCTAAAACAATCTTCCCAAGGGGTATTTTGTTCCACAACAGAAAATAAACGATCATTGGGAATAACAACCAAAGTATCTGTAAATTGGCGCATATTCCCAATACCAGATTCAGCCTGATGCGCCCTTGCCCTGCCTTCAAACTCAAAGGGTCTGGTTACCACCCCTACAGTTAAAATCCCTAATTCCCTTGCAAGTTTCGCCACAATAGGAGCAGCGCCTGTGCCAGTGCCGCCCCCCATTCCAGCAGTGATGAAAACCATGTCAGCTCCAGTTAAAACATTTCTTAAATCCTCTTCGCTTTCTAAAGCTGCTGCATTGCCTTTTTCTGGATCCCCGCCCACCCCTAATCCTTTAGTTAATTTAGATCCTAACTGCAGACGCATTGGCGCTAAAGAGGAATGCCTTAGCCATTGCGCATCTGTATTAGCTGCTATGAATTCCACATTCTTAATTTCACTCTGGATCATGCGGTTCACAGCATTTCCGCCTCCACCGCCTACTCCAATAACTCGTAAAACCGCAGGTTGATCTGTAAACTCTTCAGAAAATTTTATTTTAACCATTAAAGTAACTCATCCAGCCAGTTCTTAAATTTTTTGTACATAGAAGGCTGGCCTAAAGAACGATTACTTTTTGACCATTCCCCAAAGTGACGATACTTTAAAAGGCCAATCGCAGTGGAATAAATTGGATCCATCACAATTTCCGCAGCGCCTTCCACAGACACTGGCCGGCCGCAATGCACATTCATTCTAAAAAGCTCTTCTGCTAATTTATCAATCCCTGGCAATTTAGAACATCCGCCTGTTAGAATAATTCCGCCTGGAACAACATCCGCATAATTAGATTTTTGAATCTCCTGATGGATCAATTCAAAAATTTCTTCCATGCGGCTTTGAACAATCTCTGTTAAAGCCCGGATGGAAACTTGTCTGGGAGTGTGCCCATCCACTGCCACAAATTCTATTTTTTCATCTCCTGAAACCATGTTAGTCAAAGCCATGCCATATTTCTCTTTTAATCCTTGAGCCATGGCAAAAGAAGTTTTTAAACCATACGCGATATCTTTGGTAATGAGTTCTCCGCCGATAGGGAGCTCTTTTGCGTAACGCACACTGCCATCAGCATAGATCACAATATTAGTTGTTTGTCCTCCCATGTCTAATAAAGCCACCCCTAAATCTTTTTCCTCTTCTCCAATCACGCAATCTCCCACGGCAAAAACACCATAGATCAGATCATCGCAGGTAAATCCAGAAAGATTAATTGATTTCACAATATTGCTTACATGGCTGGAGGAAGCCACTGCAATATGCACATCTACTGATAAATGCGAACCTTCCATCCCCACAGGATCTGCCACCCCTGCTTGTTTATCCACAGAAAAATCTTGAGGAACTGTATGCAAAATTTCACGATCCGTGGAGAGCTGAATCGCTTTTGCATTCACGATCACATGATCCACATCTTCCTCAGTAATTTCCTTATCCGTTCGGGAGATATTAATCGCTCCACGATGGTTAAAGGTCTCTATATGAGGGCCGCGAATCCCTACCAAGAGACTTGAGATCGTTTCCTGGGATTGTTCTTCTGCCTCCTCTATGGCGCGGGTAATAGCAACTTTTGATTCTGGAATATTGACCACCACCCCGCCTTTTAAACCCCGGCATGGGGCCCGGCCTGCTCCTAAAATAGTAAGAGCTCCATTTTTTTCATCCCGCTTGCCAATCACAGCAACCGTTTGAGAACTGCCTATATCTAAACCCACAGTAACAATAGATTTTCCCATAAGCTCCTTCCTTAATGAAGTAAAGTTTTCTCCTGTAATGTTTGCGTAAATTCCATGGGCCGCACAATCACCCGGCCAACCACCTCTTTTTGATTCAATACTACAGGAGTTTCTTGCGGAACTCCTCTTAAGTTCACAGTTTCTGCTTGCATGGATTTTATCCTTAAATCTTTCCAAACCACTTCTAGGGCATTCCTCTTTTCAGCAAAAGTTTTTTCTTCAAAAATTCCCCAAAAAATCTCCGTAGAACGCCCTGCCTCGGAAGGCTCTAATAGTTCTGCTGTAAGTTCTCCCCACTGATTCACTCTTATTTTTTTTAAAGAGATAGGAGAAATTTGAAGTTCCTCAGACCCTTTTTCTTTAAACCAAAGTTTTATAAATTGAAGAGTGGGAGTTAAAGAATTTAAATTTGGCAATTCAATTTCAGGCACAAAGCTTTTTTCTAAAAATTCTCCTGAAAAAAAAATCCCTTCCTCATCCACATAACGAACCTGCCCATTTTTTTCTTTTAAACTCAAAACGACTTTAGCCACTGGTTTTCTTAAACGATATTCCAGGATGACCCGATCAGGAAAAAAGCGTTTAAACTTCACAGTTTGGATTTGAGGAACATTATTTTTTATCTGTCTAACGATCTTCCTTGAAGAAAAATTTAAGATAGATTTTCCTTTTAAATGCGCGATTTGGTTAAAAATTTTTGAGGATAAAATTCCTTCTTGAGGCTTAACCTCTACTGATTTAATAATAAAAGTTTCCAGTTTTGAAATTCTATGCCATGTAAAGATGAGACCTAAAAGCACAGAACTGAAAGCTAAACTTTTAAATGACCTATAAAAAAGATGCGCCCAACCTCTCCATCTGGCAGATCGGATTTTGGTTCTTAAAATAACCTTTTGTTTACGATGTCTTTCCATCTGCTATAGAATGTTTAACCATCTTAAGGATCGTCCCTGGAAAATCTAAACCAGCAGCCTTTGCCGCTTCCGGATATAAAGAGGTTTCAGTCATCCCTGGGATTGAATTTAACTCTAAAATCCATGGCTTATTTTTTTTGTCCACTATAAAATCAACTCTAGAAAAAGCCCTACATCCTAAAACGCAATGCGCTTCGTAAGCTAATTCTGAAACTTCTCTGACGCAACTATTAGAAAGTCTAGCGGGAATAAGGTGCTGAGACATTCCTATTTCGTACTTGGAGGCATAATCATAAAAATCATGTTTTGGAATAATCTCAATCAGAGGCAATACTTTTTTCCCAAGAATCGGCGCTGTGATCTCTTTACCCGCAACAAATTCCTCTATCAAAGCCTGTTTGGAATATTTTAAGGCTTGAGCGACCGCTTTTTTTAAGTCAGGCTCTTTTTTTACAATCGCTATTCCAATGGCTGACCCTCCCTCATTTGGCTTAACCACAACCGGAAACCTTAAAGAAGATCTGGGAGAACTCACCAGTTCGAACCTTGGCGTCGGCAGCCCTGATTCTTTAAAAATAATCTTAGAATGCGCTTTATTCATGGAGAGAGCGCTGGCAAGAACTCCAGAGCCTGAGTAAGGGATTCCCATGATTTCGCACAAACCTTGCACAGTTCCATCTTCCCCAAACTTGCCATGCAATGCAATAAAACAAAAACCAATTTTTTCTTTTTTTAGTTTTTCCGGCAAATCATGGTTTAACTCTATCCCCACAGCATCTAAACTAAGATCTTTAAAAGCTTTCAGAACGCTAATGCCTGTGCGTCTGGAAATTTCCGCTTCTTCCGACCAGCCGCCATAAAGAACAGCAATTCGTTTTTTTTGTAGCCAGAGAACTGTTGAATCCATTTAAAGAATTTTTGATCTAAAAATTATTTTCTCACTGTCCAACAAACTTAATTTCTGGTTCAAGATGGATTCCAAATTTTTTCTCTACCACTTGCTGAATTTCAAAGATCAAATCTTTCATCTCCTTGGCTTTAGCCCCGCCCAAGTTTACAATAAAATTAGCATGTTTAGGCGATACTTGAGCCTGTCCGATTTTAAAGCCTTTTAAACCTGCGTTTTCAATTAATTGAGCTGCAAAATGTCCTTTAGGGTTCTTAAAAATAGAGCCTACGTTTAAGGTTCCAATAGGCTGCGTTTTTAGACGATATGAAAGAAATTCTTGAACGATTCGAATTATATCATCTTTGTTTTTTTCTTGCAATTGAAGGGTTGCAAAACAAATGATGGATCCAGCAAGGGAAGAAGAGCGGTATTGAAAATTGATCTGCTTAGAATCTATTTTGTTTTCAATGCCCTGCAAAGAAACTATTTCAACTGATTTAACAAGGGTTCCAATTTCTAAATCTCTAGTTCCAGCATTCATCATTAAAGCTCCGCCCACAGTCCCTGGAACCCCAACTAGAGCTTCTGCTCCCCCAAGCCCTTGTTCCGCGCATTTTTTAATGAGCGTGGGCAAGAATACCCCTGCGCCTGCTCGCGCGCAAGAGCCGCTAAAACTAACCATTTCAAATTCTCCTAAAAGACGGACTATAAAACCATCCAACCCCTGATCGCTGACTAAGATATTAGATCCTGCCCCAAGAAAAAAAAGCGCCTTTTTTTTAGAATGAGTGATGCTCAAAAAAATTTTTAACTGTTCCAAAGAAAAAATTTCCAGATACCACTCTGCTGGACCGCCAATAGCTAAAGTCGTATGTTTAGACATCGGCTCATTCTCTTTTACTATGATTCCTAACTCTTCTAATTCTTTCATTAAAAAATGATACTACAAAATAGAAGCTGAATTTTGCAATAGTATCTAAAACCATTGAATCTCCCTCATATTGCTAGATTTAGGCAAAACCCTAATAAGAGTGTGTCAAAATTTGTTAAAAGCAGGACTTTTTTGTTACTCTTTTTAAGATGGAATCTTTAGAAAAATTAGATAAAAAATTTATCTGGCATCCTTTTACCCAAAGCAAAGAATGGGAAAAAGAGATTTTTGAATTTCCTGTAGTGATCTCTAAAGGCAAAGGAGTCTATCTATATGACTCTAGAGGGAAAAAATATATGGATGGCATCTCTTCCCTTTGGGCAAATTTGCACGGACACCAGCACCCGAGCCTAGATAAAGCGCTTTCTAACCAGCTTAAAAAAATTGCTCATTCTACATTTCTTGGGCTTACCCATGAACCCGGCATTCGACTTGCCAAAGAACTGATTGAGGTCGCGCCTAAAGGACTCACACGGCTCTTTTATTCAGACAATGGCTCCACTGCGGTAGAAGTGGCTTTAAAAATGAGCTATCAATACCAACTTCAAAAAAATAATCTAAAGAAATCTAAATCTAAAAATCCGAAAAAATTAGAATTTCTGGCTTTAAAAAATTCCTATCATGGAGACACTCTTGGATCTGTCTCTGTAGGCGGCATAGAGCTTTTTCAAAAAAAATATAAACCTTTACTTTTTAAAACTAATTTTGTCATGTCCCCACATTGTTTAAGATGTCCTTTTAGAAAAAAAAATCTTCCAGCGATAGAACAACAAGTTTACTCTTATTCCAATCAAAAACCAAAACCAGGAGATTTTAGAGCCCAAACAGCTTGCCATTGGCAATGTTTAAAAGAGGTAGAAGATGTTTTGAACAAAAAAAATAAAAAAATCATAGCAGGGATCTTAGAGCCCATTGTTCAGGGAGCTGGCGGAATGATCGTCATGCCAGAAGGCTATCTTTGGGGATTTGCGAATTTATGCAAAAAATATAATGTGCCATGGATTGCGGATGAAGTGGCTGTGGGTTTTGGTAGAACAGGGACCCTATTCGCTTGTGAACAAGAAAAGGTTACTCCTGATTTTCTTTGTTTAGCCAAAGGAATCAGCGGGGGTTATTTGCCTCTGGCTGCCACAATTACAAAAGAAAAAGTCTATCTTGCCTTTAAAGCAAAGTATGAAAAATTACAAACCTTTTTTCATGGACACACCTATACAGCAAACCCTCTAGCTTGCGCGGTAAGCCGGGCAAACTTAAAAATTTTTAAAGAGGAAAAAGTTCTTTCACATATTAAAAAATTAGAAGTTGTTCTTAGCCATCATTTAAAAGAATTGCTTCAACTGCCTCAAGTAGGGCAGGTGAGACAAGCAGGCATTATGGCAGGGATTGAACTTGTGCAAGACAAAAAAAGTTTAAAACCTTTTCCCTTATCCCTGCGCGTGGGAAGACAAATATGTTTAAAAGCCAGAAACAAAGGATTGATCTTAAGACCCTTAGGAGATGTGATTGTGGTCCTGCCCCCCCTTGCAATTAAAGAGAAAGAATTAGTTTTCCTCATGCGTGGAATTAAACAAACGCTACAGGAATTTTTTGTCTCCCCAAAATTCAGTGTCTAGTCTGGGAGATTTATTGCCGCCTCCTAGCTATCGAAACCTTACTTGAAAAGCTATCCCTTGAATAAAAAAATTATCTGCGCTCATGGTTTTTCAGAATTGCTGGGAAACTTTATTAGTGGTTGACAAAAATTGGAACTAGTGGTATATCTAAATAGCTTATGCCTAGAAAGTCATTCTTAAAGATAAGCTAAATTTTCAGCCATGAAAATAAAACCAATCTTTAACCTTGAGGGGAAATATTCCCTCATCTCCTTTAGATTTATCATCCTTTTACTTTTAATATTCTTCATGCTTTATGGCCAGCGTGAAGCGAGTCTGCCTCTGGATTTTAATTCTGAGATAATGAAATGGATATTAATCATCGCTTCCATTCACATTGGCAGCAATTTTCTCTTATTTTTTATTCCGAACCAATGGATCACAAAAAGTTTATCCGCAGGCTTATTCTTTTTTGATACGATCCTTATCTCTCTTGCGCTTTACAAAATTCAAGGTTTTGAAAGTGATATTTTCCTGGTTTATTTCCTGGTTGTTTTTATGACTGTGATTGCAAGAAAGCCAAGTTTAAGTTTTCTAGTTTCCGGGCTTGCCTGCTTACTTTATGGATTTTTATTTTTAAAAAATCACAGCATAGAAGAACTCATGCAGCCGGAAGTGATGATTCGGTTTCCACTGCTTTTAGTTGTTGCCTTTTTTTCCTCCATCATTGTCTATGAATCTGAAAAAACAGAATTTAAAGCTGTGTTTGCCCTTTATGAAATGAGTAAAGCGCTCTTTTCCAAACTTAAATTAGAAAATCTGCTTCCACTTTTAGTAGAACATTCCCTTAAACTGTTAAAGGCAGATGATATTTCCATTATGTTATTAGATCAGGATAAAAATCTTTTTCTAGCTGCTGCCACTCCTCAACCTCATTTCCAAAGCAATGAACATAAAAAAACCACTCGCATGGCTATTGGAGAAAGAGTTGCCGGCAAAGTAGCGGAATGGCAAGAAAGCGTGCTGATTGTAGGCCCTTTAGCAAACGACCCACGATTCTCTGGCATAGAAAGCAGGGAAGAAATTCATTCTTCTCTTATTTATCCCTTGCTTTCAAAAACAGACATTCTGGGAGTCCTTTGCGCTACCCGCACAAAAAATAAAATTCCTTTTAATCAATCGGACCAGCAATATGCGGATATTTTTGTCTCTTTAGTTTCTCAAGCGATTGATAATGCCCGGCTTTATCAGGAACTGGAACAAAAAATTGAAATGCTGGATAAATCCTACAAACAACTTTCAGATACTCAATACCAGCTGATTCAATCAGAAAAACTATCTGGTATTGGACAATTAGCCGCAGGGGTTGCTCATGAGCTGAACAATCCTCTCACCTCAGTGATTGGTCTGGTGGACCTTTTATTGAGTGATGAGGGAGAGGATGATCCTTTGCAAAAAAAAGAGGATTTAAAAATTGTGAGGGAGCAAGCCGTGCAATGCAGCCGGATCATTTCCCATCTCCTTCAATTCTCTAAAAAACATCCTCCTCATAAAGAATTAAGTTCAATCAATCAAATTTTGGAAAAAACTTTGACTTTAGTGCAATACAAATTTAAATCTGAAATAAAAATAATTAAGGAGTTAGATGCAACGAACCCTTTGCTGCGGGTAGATCCTTACCAAATTCAACAGGTTTTTATCAATATTTTAAATAACGCTTATGACGCTCTAAAAGGAAAACTTGAAGCTCAAGTTATGATTAAAACAACTGTGGATTCCAATAAAATAAACATTATTTTTAAAGACAATGGGACGGGAATTTCAGAAAGTAACATTCGTAAAATATTCGATCCTTTTTTTACCACCAAAGAGGTGGGAAAGGGAACAGGATTGGGCTTAAGCGTTTCTTACGGCATCATTAAAGAACATGGAGGCGATATCCTGGTCAATAGTAAGGTTGGCGAAGGATCAGAATTCATCATCCAACTTCCCGCGTAATTCCATTGTCCCGCTTCCCTTGACAAAAATAGATTCTCGCCCTATACTTATTTTTAGGTTCACCTCAACGGAATTTTCCTTCCTAAACTAACCCCTTTACAAAGAACATAGTTTGTAAAGTGAAAAGTCTGAAAAAAGGAGACAACATGAACCCTGCATCTTCTGTAAATGGCCAAAACCAGAACAGCGCCCGAATCCTATTACTTGATGATGATCCAAATATCCTCCACTTTCTTTTAAGAGCTCTTTTTAAGCAGGGCTATACTGTACAAGCTGTGGACCAGCCTACCAAAGCCTTAGACCTTCTTGCGCGCAATCGTTTTGATTTAGTGATTACAGATTTAAAAATGCCGGAAATGGATGGCATTGTTTTTCTTAAACGAATTAAAGAATCTTCCCCAACTACAGAAGTAATTCTAATGACAGCTTTTGCAACTGTAGAAACTGCTTTGGAGGCGATGAAATTAGGGGCTTTTGATTTTTTGGTAAAACCTTTTAATTTAGAAGAACTTACGCAAGCTGTGCAAAGAGCTTTGCGCTATCTTTCCACTCGCAATGACCTAAACCAATTTAAAGATTTAGATCGGATAAAAAATGAGTTCTTAAGCAATGTAACGCATGAATTGCGCTCCCCGCTTACTTCTATTAAGGCTTCCTCTAAGCTTCTCTTAGAAGAATTTAAAAATAAAGGAATGGATATTCCCCTTCATATTGTGCTGCAAATGCTTTCCATGATTGACAGAAATTCAAACAAGATGATTGGGCTGGTGGATGATCTTCTGGATACATTCCGATATCAAACCAATAAAATAACACTAAACAACATGCCTTTTTCAGTAGAAAAATTGATCGCAAAATGCGTGGAGGAATTCTTGCTGCCTTGTCAGGAAAGAGGTTTGACTTTAAGCTGCCACATAGAAGGAGCCCTTCCAAATCTTACAGCAGATCCCATAGAAATAAGACAAGCAATTTTAAACCTCCTGGGGAATTCCATGAAATTCACGCCTGAAGGAGGCAAAATTATTATAGGAGCCCAATTCAAAACCCAACATGGGAATGGCGAAGAGAAATACGCTGAAAAAATAGAAGAAAAAGAGATGATTGAAATTTTTGTAGAAGACACGGGGGTTGGGATCCCTCAAGAAGAGCAGGAAAAAATCTTTGAGAAATTCTATCAAGTGGACGGCTCTATTAGGCGCAAACAAACTGGGATTGGACTGGGACTAAGCCTCACAAAATCCATTGTGGAAGCCCACCATGGAAAAATTAAATTAGAATCCAGCCCTGGAAAAGGCAGCATCTTTTACATGCAGTTTCCATTGAAGAATGGTTATTCACAATCCTATCAAATGCACGGTTCTAAAAACTCCAAAAGCGAAAAACCATCTTCCCTGACTGCTGCTTAAAGAGGAAAAATAATGGCTCAGGCGATTAAAACAAAAAAAATAATGATTTTAGATGATAATGCAAATGTGCTAAAAATTCTAAAAAGAATTTTAGAAAAAAAAGGGTATAAAATTGTAACCTTTGAGAGACCTTCTCACGCTTTAAAATACGCTTTAGAAGAACCCCTAGATTTAATCATTACAGATTTAAAAATGCCGGAAATGGATGGTCTTGAATTTTTAGTTCAAATGAAAACAAATTTCCCTCAACTTGAAATCATTATGATGACTGCGTACGCCACAGTAGATTCCGCAGTAAGCGCCACAAAATGGGGAGCTTTTAATTACCTTAAAAAACCCTTTGAAGTTCAGAAACTCTACGAAACCATAGCCCAAGCCCTGCACTAAAATTTCCCCTGCCTGGAAATTTAAGCAAAAAATCATGGTTGCAAAAGTATTGAGAGAGTGTTAAAACCCGACTTTGACACTCGGGAGCGATTTTTGACCCCCTGCTCGACGGAGACCCCCTCTCCAAACCTAAAAACGTGGGTACACACACATGTT
>MGUU01000027.1 GCA_001800135.1 Elusimicrobia bacterium RIFCSPLOWO2_02_FULL_39_32
CCCTACTTTCAAGGGAGTCATATTAATGCGTTATTAGCAGTTTTCCCCCACACTAAACTTGGACTCACTCGTGAGGGGTTTGCAGAGAGAACTGGGAATGGAACTTCATATGCTAACCAAGAGATAGAGCAGATGGATAATAGTGATCCAGCTTCTCCTCTGATGACAGAAGATACACGCAATGAAGCTGTAAAGAGAGGAATGAATCCTAATAGCTGGAGTTCTCAACTCTTTTTTGCTCCACATTATGAATTCTTAGATACATTCAATCCTGTACAGTTCTTTAAGAGCCATAGGGAACAGACTTTAGGTCAAGCCATAGGGATTGTGCTGATCTGGGGCACAATGGTAGCAACTATGATTGGAGCTCCATTTGGAATAGATTTTCTTTTGTCTGGAAATCCTACTAACCATCTAGGTATTACCCTCGTTACTTCATTCATCGGTTCTCTCTCCATTCTTGCAGGGATCAGACTAAACCAACTAGCTAGTTACAACTCAAATCACACAGAAAAACTTATTCTTTCAATCACCTATCTTAGTTATCCTATTAATGTTTTAACTCATCATCTATTTAACCTTATTTCTAATCTTACTCGTCCTCTTGGCAAATGGAGATTAGCTCCATTGACAAAAACAGGAGTAGGAGAAGATCAATATGAATGGGCTACAAGGGAACAGGGGATGGAGAATGTAAGAGACGCGATAAGGAAAAATCGGCCTGACCTGCTTGAGAGATATGAAAATTTAAATCGTCTTCCACCTCAGGAAAAAGAGCAGGAAGAAGAATCATTGAGGAACGAAGTCTATAGAATCACATTTGGTCATTTTAGGGTATGGGGATTGGGTGGAGCTATAATTCAAAAAGTAGCTCCTTACTTTCAAGGGAGTTATATTGATGCTTTGATGGCGGTGTTTTCTGATCTTGATTTGAATCCATTGGGATTCCAGTTAGATTGGTCAAGGGAAGAAAGAGGCATAGAGTCAGTCAAATATGTGCTTAGCAGAGAAGTTCCGCATATCATGCGACATTATAAAAGGATCACAGAATTAAGTGATAGAGAGATTCATGAGTTAAGAAACGAAATCTATAAGATTACCTTTGGTCATTTTAGGGTATGGGGATTGAGTGGAGCTATGAATCAAAAATTAGCTTCATACTTTCAAGGGAGTTATATTGATGCTTTGATGGCGGTGTTTTCTGATTTTGATTTGAATCCATTGGGATTCCAGTTAGATTGGTCAAGGGAAGAAAGAGGCATAGAGTCAGTCAAATATGTGCTTAGCAGAGAAGTTCCGCGTATCATGCGACAATATAAAAGAATCACAAAATTAAGTGATAGAGAGATTCATGAATTAAGAAATGAAATCTATGGAATCACACAAGCTCATTTTAGTGTATGGGGATTGGGCGCTGCGATGACTCAGGAATCAGCCCCATACTTTCATGGGAGTTATAAGGATGTTCTTATTATTGTATTTAATCATCCAAGATTAGGATTGACTCTACAAGGATTTAGAGATTATAGGAATGCTACTTTTGAAAGAAAGTATATTTGGGGGATTCCTGAGTCAGGGATTTGGAGCGTAAGAGAAGGTATTAGGAGTAATCGTCCAGATATAATCACCAGTTATGAAAATCTAGGACAACTTAAAGAGGATGAGATTGAAAGATTAAAGAGAGATATTTATGGGATCACAAAAGCTCATTTTCAGGCATGGGGATTGAGTGGGGCTATGAATCAAAAAGTAGCTCCTTACTTTCATGGGAGCTATATGAATGCCTTGATAGCAGTGTTCCCTGATCTAAATTTGAACCCATTAGGATTTCAATTAGATTGGACTAGTGAAGAAAAAGGGATTGAGTCAGTAAAATTCGTTTTCTCTAAAGAAGTACCACACATCATGAAACGATATGAAAGGATCGCCCAGTTAAGTGACAGAGATGTGAATTATTTAAGGAACAAAGTCTATAGAACCACATTTGGACATTTTCAGGTATGGGGATTGGGTGGGGCGATGGTTCAAAGAGCAGCTCCTTACTTTCATGGGAGTCATATAAATGTATTGATGGCTGTATTTCCCGATCTAAATTTGAATCCATTGGGATTTCAGTTAGATTGGTCAAATGAAGAGAGAGGAATTCAGTCAGTAAGATATGTTCTATCCAAAGAAATCCCACACATCATGCAACAGTATGAAAGGATCACCCAGTTAGATGATAAGGATATACATAACCTAAGGAATGCAATTTATAGGATAGCTGCTGGACATTTTCAGGTATGGGGATTGAGTGGAGCTATGAATCAAAAATTAGCTTCATACTTTAATGGGAGTTATATTGATGCTTTGATAGCAGTTTTCTCTCACACTAAACTTGGACTGACTCGTGAGGGGTTTGCAGAGAGAACTGGGAATGGGACTTCATATGCTAACCAAGAGACAGAGCAGATGGATAATAGTGATCCAGCCTCTCCTCTAATGACAGAAGATACACGCAAAGAAGCTGTAAAGCGAGGAATGAATCCAAATGGTTGGAGTTCTCAACTCTTCTTTGCTCCACATTATGAATTCTTAGATACCTTTAATCCCATACAGTTCTTTAAGAGCCACAGGGAACAAACAGTGGGACAAGCCATTGGGATTATACTGATCTGGGGCGCAATGGTAGCAGCCATGATAGGAGCTCCATTTGGGATAGATATTCTTTTGTCTGGGACTCCTAGTAAACATCTAGGCATTACCCTCCTTACTTCATTCATTGGTTCTCTCTCCATTCTTGCAGGAATAAGACTAAACCAACTAAAAGAGAATGAAAGAAAACTTAATCATCTCAAACAAACCACTATTCAACTTAGCGAACTTAAACAACAGAGATCAGCTCTTAATGTCGCTGTACAGGAACTTATCCATTTCAACCAACTTATTCAGACTAGTTACAAACCAAATCGCACAGAGAAACTTATTCTTTCAATTGCATACCTTACATATCCTGTTAATGTTTTAACTCATCATTTATTTAATCTTATTTCTAATCTCACTCGTCCTCTTGGCAAATGGAGATTAGCTCCATTGACAAAAACAGGAGTAGGAGAAGATCAATACGAATGGACTACAAGAGAACAGGGGATTGAGAGTGTAAGAGATGCGATAAGGAAAAATCGGCATGACCTGCTTGAGAGATATGAAAATTTAAATCAGCTTCCACCTAATGAAAGAGAGCAGAAAGTAGAATTATTGAGGAAAGAGATATACAGGATCACCTCTGGCCATTTTAAGGCGTGGGGATTGAGTCGGGCGATGACTCAAAGAGCAGCTCCTTACTTTTATGGAAGTTATATCGCCGCATTGATAGCAGTGTTCCCTGATCTAAATTTGAATCCATTAGGATTTCAATTAGATTGGACTAGTGAAGAAAAAGGGATTGAGTCAGTAAAATTCGTTTTTTCTAAAGAAGTACCACACATCATGGAAAGATATGAAAGGATCGCCCAGTTAAGTGACAGAGATGTGAATTATTTAAGGAACAAAGTCTATAGAACCACATTTGGACATTTTCAGGTATGGGGATTGGGTGGGGCGATGGTTCAAAGAGCAGCTCCTTACTTTCATGGGAGTCATATAAATGTATTGATGGCTGTATTTCCCGATCTAAATTTGAATCCCTTAGAATTCCAGTTAGATTGGTCAACTAGAGAGAAAGGGATTGAATCAGTAAGATATGTACTTTCTAAAGAAGTCCCACATCTCATGCAACAGTATGAAAGGATTGCCCAGTTAACTGATGGAGATATGCATGACTTAAGAAATGAAGTCTATGGGATCACACAAGCTCATTTTAATGTATGGGGATTGAGCAGGGCGATGAATCAACGAGGTACTCCTTACTTTCATGGAAGTTATATAAATGCATTGATGGCTGTATTCCCTGATCTAAATTTGAATCCATTGGGTTTCCAGTTAGATTGGTCAAGTAAGGATAGAGGGATTGAGTCAGTGAGATATGTTTTTTCTAAAGAAGTACCTCATATTATGCGACAGTATGAAAGGATCACCCAATTAAATGATAGAGAAGTGCATGACTTAAGGAACGCAATTTATGGAATCAGAAAGGGACATTTTATGGTATGGGGATTGAATAGTGCGAAGGATCAACGGAAAGCTCCATACTTTCATGGGAGTTATATAAATGTCCTTATTTCTATATTTAATCATTCAAGATTAGGATTGACTTTACAAGGGTTTAAAGATTATAGAAGAGCTACTTATGAAAGAAAGTATGGTTGGGGAACTCGTGAGTCAGGGATATGGAGTGTAAGAGAAGGTATCAGAAGTAATCGTCCAGATATTATCGAGCGTTATGAAAATTTAGCACAACTTAAAGAGAATGAGATTGAAAGATTAAAAAGAGATATTTATGGGATTACCTTAGGGCATTTTAATATATGGGGATTGGGTGGGGCCATGGTTCAAAGAGCAGCTCCTTACTTTCATGGGAGTCATATTAATGCGTTATTAGCAGTGTTCCCTGATCTAAATTTGAATCCATTAGGATTCCAGTTAGATTGGTCTAGTGAAGAGAGAGGAATAGAGTCAGTTAAATATGCGCTTTCCAAAGAAGTTCCGCACATCATGGAACAGTATGAAAAGATCGTCAAATTAAGTGATGGAGAGATTCATGAGTTAAGAAACAGAATTTATGGAATAAACTCAGGGCATCTTAATATATGGGGATTGGGTAGGGCGATGAATCAGAAATCAGTTCCTTATTTTCATGGGAGTCATATCAATGTGATGATGGCAGTGTTTCCTGATCTAAATCTGAATCCATTAGGATTCAAGTTAGATTGGTCAAATGAAGAGAGAGGAATAGAGTCAGTTAAATATGTGCTTTCCAAAGAAGTTCCGCACATCATGGAACGATATGAAAAGATCGTTGAATTAAGTGATAGAGAGATTCATGAGTTAAGAAATGAAATTTATGGAATCACACAAGGTAATTTTAATGTATGGGGATTGGGCGCTGCGATGAATCAGGAATTAGCTCCTTATTTTCATGATAGTCATATCACTGCGTTAATAACAGTGTTCCC
The DNA here is from genome assembly GCA_001800135.1 of Elusimicrobia bacterium RIFCSPLOWO2_02_FULL_39_32. Classification (GTDB taxonomy): domain Bacteria; phylum Elusimicrobiota; class Elusimicrobia; order 2-02-FULL-39-32; family 2-02-FULL-39-32; genus 2-02-FULL-39-32. Next base: position 5,094 of record MGUU01000027.1, read on the forward strand.
TCAATTAAACTTGAATCCATTAGGATTCCAGTTAGATTGGTCTAGTGAGGAGAAGGGGATTGAATCAATTAAATATGTTCTATCCAAAGAAGCCCCACACATCATGCAACAGTATGAAAGGATCGCGGAATTAAGTGATAGAGAAATTCATGACTTAAGAAACGAAATCTATGGGATCACTTCTGGTCATTTTCAGATATGGGGTTTGAGTGTAACAATGGATGATCGAAAGTTCTCTTATTTTAATGGGAGTTATATTGCCGCCTTATTAGCGGTTTTCCCTCACCCTAAACTTGGGCTCACTCGTGAAGGGTTTGTAGAGAGAAGTGAAAATGGAAGTTCAGGCACTACTCTAGAGACAGAGACTACTGGGACTGAGGATTCAGCCTCTCCTCTGATGACAGAAGATACATCCAATGAAGCTGAGGAACATTCAACTTTAGATATTTTAGAGCCATTGGTTCAACCTCAAAAAAGGTTTAAAACATGGCAAGCCAGAGCTGCTTATTATCTTTTTGTGGGCTCATGGGAAGAATCTTTTTACCGCTGGGGTGGACTTATATTACTGCCGCTAAACTTACATGCTCTTGGTTTGGATTTAGCAATCAGTTCTTTAGTTGGATTTTCTATAAGCGCTTTTGGATTTTTATTTAGCCATACTATTGTTCGCTGGCTTGTTGCTCGTAATTCTGATAAATGGAAAGGGTGGAAGATTGAAGTTAAAAATGATCTCTTCAGCTCTAAATTAATTTCAACTGTTCTTTTAAATACAATCTTTATTACCGCATTCATCTTTCATCCCATTTCCCCCTCACTTGTTCTTCTCCTCACTATTGCTACTCATTCTCTCTTAGATTTTTCTAAAGCGTATAGAAAGAATAGGGTAGAAGAAAAATCAGTGAATCAAGAGATCAGAGAAGTAGCTGATGCTCTGAATGAACCTGAAGAAGGACTAAATCACTTATTTTCTGAAAGCAAGGTTACTTTGAATTTTGTTTTAAACTCAGCCTTTAGTTTGTGGACAAAAGAGTCAAAGTCCCCTGAACTTTATATCATAGACCTAAATAGTTCAGAAAATTTAGAAAACCGTGTTGCGTTATTGAGGACCATACAACAAATTAAGGATTATAAGAAGATTAACCCTACAGAAAAAATTAAGTGTGTGATTGTAAAGAAAAATGGCCAATCTATTAAGAAATTAGAAAAGATATCAGGACTAAAAGATATTTTGTTTATTGCAGATAGTCCGGAAGAAACAGTAGAAAAATTAAAAGTATTAGTTAAGAAACAATCTTTTTCAATAAGGATTGTTACTGTGCCTCAAAATTCAAAAACATGGTTAGATCTATTAGCTCAGAATTTTAAGTTTATAGAACTAAAGATGATGGTTCTTCAATTATTGGATGTGGGAAGAGCGATTCGTATAAACCTGTCACAACTTGGAGCATCCAACTCAGAAACAAATGAATGGATGGAGAAACTCATAGAAGATGGAGAAGCGGAAATTGAGGGTGAGGAGGCGGT